>NZ_JAKIVH010000014.1:0-456 GCF_023613995.1 Citrobacter sp. MNAZ 1397 | reverse complement strand
GGGAAGCGCTTCGCCAGGGCGACAATGGATTCCGCTTCCTCTTCACCGGCCAGCACGCCGCCTTTGAGTTTGAAGTCGTTAAAGCCGTATTTTTCATACGCGGCTTCGGCCAGGCGCACCACGGCATCCGGGGTCATCGCCTCGTCATGACGCAGGCGATACCAGTCGCATTTGTCGTCCGGCTGGCTCTGGTACGGCAGCGGGGTGGCTTTGCGGTTACCCACAAAGAACAGGTAGCCGAGCATTTCCACTTCGCTGCGCTGCTGGCCGTCACCGAGCAGGGAAGCGACGTTCACGCCCAGGTGTTTGCCCAGCAGGTCGAGCATGGCGGATTCAATGGCGGTGACCACGTGGATGGTGGTGCGCAGGTCAAAGGTCTGCAGGCCACGGCCCGCGGCGTCGCGGTCAGCAAAGGCGCTGCGCACCCCGTTGAGGACGTTTTTGTAGGCGCCGAGG
>NZ_JAKIVH010000013.1:0-523 GCF_023613995.1 Citrobacter sp. MNAZ 1397 | reverse complement strand
GTGCGGCGCTGAGCAGGGCTTCTCCGGGCGTGAAGTGATGGCGGAGTTCCGTCGCGCCACCGGCCTGCCGACGGCGACCAATATGATTGCCACCGACTGGCGTCAGATGGGACACACGCTGTCCCTGCAGTCGGTGGATATCCCGCTGGCGGACCCGCACTTCTGGACCATGCAGGGTTCCGTGCGCGTGGCGCAGATGTGCCACGAGTTCGGCCTGACCTGGGGTTCCCACTCCAACAACCACTTCGACATCTCGCTGGCGATGTTCACCCACGTGGCAGCCGCCGCGCCGGGCAAAATCACCGCTATCGACACCCACTGGATCTGGCAGGAAGGCAACCAGCGTCTGACCAGAGAGCCGTTTGAAATCAAGGGCGGGATGGTGCAGGTGCCGACGACGCCGGGGCTGGGCGTGGAGCTGGATATGGAGCAGGTGATGAAGGCGCACGAGCTGTATCAGAAACACGGTCTGGGCGCGCGCGACGATGCCATGGGGATGCAGTACCTTATCCCCGGCTGGACG
>NZ_JAKIVH010000017.1:0-596 GCF_023613995.1 Citrobacter sp. MNAZ 1397 | reverse complement strand
CGGCGCTTTTCGCAGATTAGCACGTCCTTCATCGCCTCTGACTGCCAGGGCATCCACCGTGTACGCTTAGTCGCTTAACCTCACAACCCGAAGATGTTTCTTTCGATTCATTCTCGCGCTGTAAAAATTTGAGAGACTCGAACACACCGTTATCTGTTCTTATTACGGAGAACAGACACTGTGTGTCGTTTCAATTTTCAGCTTGATCCAGATTTTTAAAGAGCAAAACTTCGCAGTGCACCTTTTCAGGTTCACTCTGAAGTTTTCTTGTGTTCGCAGTAAATGATGGTGGAGCTATGCGGGATCGAACCGCAGACCTCCTGCGTGCAAAGCAGGCGCTCTCCCAGCTGAGCTATAGCCCCATCGTGGTCAAATCTCGTTAACCGTAATTCTTTCTGAGACAAGGCGTGGAATAACGAAGCATACTCAGGTATGCGGGTTATTTCACAACGCAGTATTCAGGAAGAATTTGGTAGGCCTGAGTGGACTTGAACCACCGACCTCACCCTTATCAGGGGTGCGCTCTAACCACCTGAGCTACAAGCCTGCAGAGATTTTTTACTGCTGTATTTCATCAGACAATCTGTGTGAGCACT
>NZ_JAKIVH010000012.1:0-2615 GCF_023613995.1 Citrobacter sp. MNAZ 1397 | reverse complement strand
TGCGTTCTGATGTAATCTGTAATCCAAGCTGAAAATCTCTCAAATCCGCCAAAACATCTTCGGCGTTGTAAGGTTAAGCCTCACGGTTCATTAGTACCGGTTAGCTCAACGCATCGCTGCGCTTACACACCCGGCCTATCAACGTCGTCGTCTTCAACGTTCCTTTAGTGTCCTTAAAGGACAAGGGAAGACTCATCTCGGGGCAAGTTTCGTGCTTAGATGCTTTCAGCACTTATCTCTTCCGCATGTAGCTACCGGGCAATGCCATTGGCATGACAACCCGAACACCAGTGATGCGTCCACTCCGGTCCTCTCGTACTAGGAGCAGCCCCCCTCAATCTTCCAGCGCCCACGGCAGATAGGGACCGAACTGTCTCACGACGTTCTAAACCCAGCTCGCGTACCACTTTAAATGGCGAACAGCCATACCCTTGGGACCTACTTCAGCCCCAGGATGTGATGAGCCGACATCGAGGTGCCAAACACCGCCGTCGATATGAACTCTTGGGCGGTATCAGCCTGTTATCCCCGGAGTACCTTTTATCCGTTGAGCGATGGCCCTTCCATTCAGAACCACCGGATCACTATGACCTGCTTTCGCACCTGCTCGCGCCGTCACGCTCGCAGTCAAGCTGGCTTATGCCATTGCACTAACCTCCTGATGTCCGACCAGGATTAGCCAACCTTCGTGCTCCTCCGTTACTCTTTGGGAGGAGACCGCCCCAGTCAAACTACCCACCAGACACTGTCCGCAACCCGGATCACGGGTCCACGTTAGAACATCAAACATTAAAGGGTGGTATTTCAAGGTTGGCTCCATGCAGACTGGCGTCCACACTTCAAAGCCTCCCACCTATCCTACACATCAAGGCTCAATGTTCAGTGTCAAGCTATAGTAAAGGTTCACGGGGTCTTTCCGTCTTGCCGCGGGTACACTGCATCTTCACAGCGAGTTCAATTTCACTGAGTCTCGGGTGGAGACAGCCTGGCCATCATTACGCCATTCGTGCAGGTCGGAACTTACCCGACAAGGAATTTCGCTACCTTAGGACCGTTATAGTTACGGCCGCCGTTTACCGGGGCTTCGATCAAGAGCTTCTCCTTACGGATAACCCCATCAATTAACCTTCCGGCACCGGGCAGGCGTCACACCGTATACGTCCACTTTCGTGTTTGCACAGTGCTGTGTTTTTAATAAACAGTTGCAGCCAGCTGGTATCTTCGACTGATTTCAGCTCCGTCCGCAGGGACTTCACCTACATATCAGCGTGCCTTCTCCCGAAGTTACGGCACCATTTTGCCTAGTTCCTTCACCCGAGTTCTCTCAAGCGCCTTGGTATTCTCTACCTGACCACCTGTGTCGGTTTGGGGTACGATTTGATGTTACCTGATGCTTAGAGGCTTTTCCTGGAAGCAGGGCATTTGTTACTTCATCACCGTAGTGACTCGTCATCACACCTCAGCCTTGATTATCCGGATTTGCCTGGATAATCAGCCTACATGCTTAAACCGGGACAACCGTCGCCCGGCTAACATAGCCTTCTCCGTCCCCCCTTCGCAGTAACACCAAGTACAGGAATATTAACCTGTTTCCCATCGACTACGCCTTTCGGCCTCGCCTTAGGGGTCGACTCACCCTGCCCCGATTAACGTTGGACAGGAACCCTTGGTCTTCCGGCGAGCGGGCTTTTCACCCGCTTTATCGTTACTTATGTCAGCATTCGCACTTCTGATACCTCCAGCATGCCTCACAGCACACCTTCGCAGGCTTACAGAACGCTCCCCTACCCAACAACACTTAGTGTCGCTGCCGCAGCTTCGGTGCATGGTTTAGCCCCGTTACATCTTCCGCGCAGGCCGACTCGACCAGTGAGCTATTACGCTTTCTTTAAATGATGGCTGCTTCTAAGCCAACATCCTGGCTGTCTGTGCCTTCCCACATCGTTTCCCACTTAACCATGACTTTGGGACCTTAGCTGGCGGTCTGGGTTGTTTCCCTCTTCACGACGGACGTTAGCACCCGCCGTGTGTCTCCCGTGATAACATTCTCCGGTATTCGTAGTTTGCATCGGGTTGGTAAGCCGGGATGGCCCCCTAGCCGAAACAGTGCTCTACCCCCGGAGATGAATTCACGAGGCGCTACCTAAATAGCTTTCGGGGAGAACCAGCTATCTCCCGGTTTGATTGGCCTTTCACCCCCAGCCACAAGTCATCCGCTAATTTTTCAACATTAGTCGGTTCGGTCCTCCAGTTAGTGTTACCCAACCTTCAACCTGCCCATGGCTAGATCACCGGGTTTCGGGTCTATACCCTGCAACTTAACGCCCAGTTAAGACTCGGTTTCCCTTCGGCTCCCCTATTCGGTTAACCTTGCTACAGAATATAAGTCGCTGACCCATTATACAAAAGGTACGCAGTCACACCACGAAGGTGCTCCCACTGCTTGTACGTACACGGTTTCAGGTTCTTTTTCACTCCCCTCGCCGGGGTTCTTTTCGCCTTTCCCTCACGGTACTGGTTCACTATCGGTCAGTCAGGAGTATTTAGCCTTGGAGGATGGTCCCCCCATATTCAGACAGGATACCACGTGTCCCGCCCTACTCATCGAGCTCACA
>NZ_JAKIVH010000011.1:0-40638 GCF_023613995.1 Citrobacter sp. MNAZ 1397 | reverse complement strand
TCCCACCTGACCCCATGCCGAACTCAGAAGTGAAACGCCGTAGCGCCGATGGTAGTGTGGGGTCTCCCCATGTGAGAGTAGGGAACTGCCAGGCATCAAACAAGTGAAGAGCCCATCCTGACGGATGGGCTTTTTGCGTTTTTATTCCTTCCGAAACCTTCCATATAACCACAAGCGCTCACCTTGCATATGCGGTAAACTAGCCGGGTTTTTGCATCAGGACAGCGTCTATGAACCACTCCCTTAAGCCCTGGAATACCTTCGGCATTGATCACAATGCAAATAAAATAATACGTGCTGAAAGTGTGCAGCAATTGCTTGAAGCGTGGCAGGAATCCGTAAGTAATGGACAGCCTGTGTTGATGCTGGGTGAGGGCAGCAATGTTCTTTTCCTGGAAGATTTCGCAGGTACGATCATTATCAACCGTATCCTGGGTATTGAAACTGAGGAAAGCGCCGAAGCCTGGCATGTCCACGTTGGTGCCGGGGAAAACTGGCATCAGCTCGTACAGTATACGCTCTCGCACGGAATGCCCGGACTGGAAAACCTGGCGTTAATCCCCGGTTGTGTTGGTTCATCGCCTATCCAGAACATAGGCGCATACGGTATTGAATTGCAGCGTGTCTGTGCCTATGTCGATTGTATCGAATTGAGTACCGGCGATACCCGGCGATTAACCGCTGAAGCTTGCCGTTTTGGTTATCGTGATAGCATCTTCAAGCATGAGTATCAGGATCGCTACGCAATCGTTGCGGTCGGCCTGCGCTTACCTAAGCAGTGGCAGCCGGTCCTGACCTATGGCGATCTGATTCGCCTGGATCCAGCAACGGTAACGCCGCAGAACGTTTTTGAAGAGGTTTGCCGCATGCGTACCAGCAAGTTGCCTGACCCAAAAGTAAACGGTAATGCTGGTAGCTTCTTTAAAAATCCGGTTGTGAGCGCTGAAGTGGCCGCCGCGCTACTGGAAAAATCGCCGAAAGCTCCTCTTTACCCTCAACCTGACGGTACAGTAAAACTCGCTGCCGGATGGCTTATCGATCAATGCCAGTTAAAAGGCGTATCCATTGGCGGCGCTGCAGTTCATCCGCTACAGGCTCTGGTGCTAATTAATCAAGATCACGCGACCAGTGAAGATGTCGTTCGTCTGGCACGCCATGTACGCGCACAGGTTGGGGCGAAGTTTGATGTCTGGCTGGAGCCGGAGGTGCGTTTTATCGGCCATCGTGGCGAAGTGAATGCCGTGGAGGTGATTGCATGAAAGACAGCACCATTCCGTTAACCCTGGTTTCTATCCTTGCTGATGGCGAATTCCATTCTGGCGAACAGCTCGGTGAACGGTTGGGAATGAGTCGTGCAGCTATCAATAAGCATATTCAAACCCTGCGTGACTGGGGAGTGGATGTATTTACTGTGCCAGGTAAAGGTTACAGTCTTCCTGAACCCATCCAATTGCTGAATGAAGAGCAGATTGTAGCGCAGGTACAAACAGGTAAAGTGGCCGTGTTGCCGGTTATTGATTCTACTAATCAATATCTACTGGACCGTATAAGCGAATTGCGATCCGGCGATGCCTGTGTCGCAGAATATCAACAGGCGGGGCGGGGACGCCGTGGTCGTAAGTGGTTCTCTCCTTTTGGCGCTAATCTTTATCTTTCTATGTACTGGCGACTTGAGCAAGGCCCAGCGGCGGCAATTGGACTCAGTCTGGTCATTGGTATCATTATGGCCGAAGTACTACAGGAATTAGGCGCTGAAAACGTTCGGGTTAAATGGCCTAATGATCTTTATCTGGGCGACCGTAAACTTGCTGGCATCTTAGTAGAACTAACAGGCAAAACTGGCGATGCTGCGCAGATCGTGATAGGGGCGGGTATTAACCTCTCTATGCGACGTGCGGAAAGTGATGTTATCAATCAAGGCTGGGTGAACCTGCAAGAAGCGGGAGTCGTCATTGATCGCAATACGCTTGCAGTGCGTTTAATCAATGCATTACGTTCCGCGCTCCAGTCCTTTGAACAGGAAGGGTTAAGCCCCTGGCTATCTCGCTGGAAGAAACTGGATAACTTTATTGATCGCCCGGTGAAATTGATCATTGGCGAGAGAGAAATATTTGGCATCTCACGTGGTATTGATGCACAGGGCGCATTGTTGCTTGAACAGGATGGGGTAATTAAACCCTGGATGGGTGGGGAAATTTCCTTACGCAGTGCCGAATAATAACAAGGGGAGCATTTCGCTCCCCTTGTTTTATTTTCGCAGGCGTACCTGCTCGACCGCGTGATTGGCGCTTTTGGTCATGACAAGGCTTGCACGCTCACGGGTTGGAAGAATATTTTCTTTCAAATTTAGCCAGTTAATTTCTTTCCAAAGAGATGTAGCTATATTGATGGCTTCTTCTTCTGTCAATTTCGCATAGTTGTGGAAATAAGAATCCGGGTCGGCGAAAGCCCCTTCACGAAATTTCAGGAAGCGATTGATATACCATTTCTGCAACAGTTCTTCCGGCGCATCGACATAAATAGAGAAGTCGACGAAGTCAGAAACAAATACATGATGGGGATCATGCGGGTAATCCATACCGCTTTGTAATACATTGAGTCCTTCAAGTATCAAAATATCTGGCTGGGTTACTGTTTTATCCCCGTCCGGGATAACATCGTAAATTAAATGTGAATATACTGGCGCAGTAACGTTTGGCACGCCGGATTTAATATCGGAAACAAACTTTACCAGACGGTGCATATCATAAGACTGCGGAAACCCTTTCTTCTTCATCAGGCCGCGATCTTTTAAAACCTGATTAGGATGCAAAAAACCATCGGTGGTGATTAATTCAACGCGACGATGCTCTGGCCAGCGGCTTAATAACGCCTGTAGTACGCGCGCCGTCGTGCTTTTACCCACGGCAACGCTACCTGCAATGCTGATAATATAAGGAATTCTTTGCCCATTCGTGCCTAAGAATTGTTCAAGCACGGCCTGACGACGCAAATTCGAACTGATATAAAAATTGAGCAAACGCGACAGCGGCAGATAGATTTCTGCGACCTCTTCCAGAGAGAGATCTTCATTAATGCCTTTTAACCGCGCGATTTCACCCTCAGTGAGCGTCATCGGCACTGAATCACGAAGCGCAGCCCACTGGCTACGATTGAACTGCAAGTACGGAGTCATTAACGTTTGCTCTTTTTTACTCATAAGCTTTTTCTGCCTGCCATGGTGGCTCGCCACGTATGCTTCTGACACGGAGCGAGAAGCCTTCTTTTAAGGTAATGCGATGGCGCGACGTTATTGATATAAGTTAGGACAATGGGCAGGAGGTTAACACCAGATGACAGGGAATAATATGAAAAATCGCGTCTGCATGATGCTTTCCGGAGAAAGCATCACGTTTCAGAGACCGCCGACAATAGCGCAGGTTACCTGACTTACCTCGAATAAACGCGGGAAATAATTCGCAGCTGAATGTGTGCTTCCATCTGTTGAGTCCAGGTAATCTTCTATTTCACCAGCCCGGCGTTATCCCTATATACGGTTGAAACCTTCTGTGTGCGAACCGGTCCGAGAGAAGGTCGTATTGTCGGCATAACCCCGTTTCACAATTGCCTTAATAAGGCATCACCTACAGCGCTCGGCGGGGCCGGCGATGGACTCAATGCATCTTAATGGTTGCATGGTCGGGCATTCGGGCGTCTTTACGGTGCTATAAATCAACGCAGCCAGCATTCCGCCTGTTGAGGAATGACCATCTCTCCCTCCTTAAACGCGGGATTTCTTACTGATGGGTTAAGAAGACCTATGGCGAGAAGGCAAATGCACCTTATGCAAGCAAACGTGAGATACGCCTGGCATAAAAGTTGAAGGGAGATGCCCGTTAATCACGGTTCCGGTACTGGTTTTTTCCGCTGATTTGCTTGAAATAGCAGCATTTAACGGCCTTGTCGTGCAAAATGTGAGCGATAGAACAATTTGTGCAATTTTTTAGTTGCATCAAGCGCGCTGTCTCCCTAGAATGCGCGCTACTTGATGCCGACTTAGCTCAGTAGGTAGAGCAACTGACTTGTAATCAGTAGGTCACCAGTTCGATTCCGGTAGTCGGCACCATCAAGTCCGGTGGGGTTCCCGAGCGGCCAAAGGGAGCAGACTGTAAATCTGCCGTCACAGACTTCGAAGGTTCGAATCCTTCCCCCACCACCATTTTCGGTCACCTTGTGTGACCAGAGTTGGTGTCAAAACTGAATCAACTCAAAGGGAGAGTTTTCTTCTCCTGAAACACAGAAAGAATAGGGTAGCCGAGTTTTAGGATGCGGGCATCGTATAATGGCTATTACCTCAGCCTTCCAAGCTGATGATGCGGGTTCGATTCCCGCTGCCCGCTCCAGACGTGCTGATATGGCTCAGTTGGTAGAGCGCACCCTTGGTAAGGGTGAGGTCCCCAGTTCGACTCTGGGTATCAGCACCACTTCTTTATCTCTCCTCCCCTGTTTCTCTCTGTTTATTGCATTCAACAAGTCGGGCATGTTGCCTGGTTGATGTGGTGATATCACCGATTTATCCGTGTCTTAGAGGGACAATCGATGTCTAAAGAAAAGTTTGAACGTACAAAACCGCACGTTAACGTCGGTACTATCGGCCACGTTGACCATGGTAAAACAACGCTGACCGCTGCCATCACTACCGTTCTGTCCAAAACTTACGGTGGCCAGGCTCGCGCATTCGACCAGATCGATAACGCGCCGGAAGAAAAAGCACGTGGTATCACCATCAACACCTCTCACGTTGAATACGATACTGCGATCCGTCACTACGCACACGTAGACTGCCCGGGCCACGCCGACTATGTTAAAAACATGATCACCGGTGCTGCGCAGATGGACGGCGCGATCCTGGTTGTTGCTGCGACTGACGGCCCGATGCCGCAGACTCGTGAGCACATCCTGCTGGGTCGTCAGGTAGGCGTTCCGTACATCATCGTGTTCCTGAACAAATGCGACATGGTTGATGACGAAGAGCTGCTGGAACTGGTTGAAATGGAAGTTCGTGAACTTCTGTCTCAGTACGATTTCCCGGGCGACGACACGCCGATCGTTCGTGGTTCTGCTCTGAAAGCGCTGGAAGGCGACGCAGAGTGGGAAGCGAAAATCATCGAACTGGCTGGCCACCTGGATACCTATATCCCGGAACCAGAGCGTGCGATTGACAAGCCGTTCCTGCTGCCGATCGAAGACGTATTCTCCATCTCCGGTCGTGGTACCGTTGTTACCGGTCGTGTAGAGCGCGGTATCATCAAAGTAGGTGAAGAAGTTGAAATCGTTGGTATCAAAGATACTGCGAAATCAACCTGTACCGGCGTTGAAATGTTCCGCAAACTGCTGGACGAAGGCCGTGCTGGTGAGAACGTTGGTGTTCTGCTGCGTGGTATCAAACGTGAAGAAATCGAACGTGGTCAGGTACTGGCTAAGCCGGGTACCATCAAGCCGCACACCAAGTTCGAATCTGAAGTGTATATTCTGTCCAAAGATGAAGGCGGTCGTCACACTCCGTTCTTCAAAGGCTACCGTCCGCAGTTCTACTTCCGTACAACTGACGTGACTGGCACCATCGAACTGCCGGAAGGCGTAGAGATGGTAATGCCGGGCGACAACATCAAAATGGTTGTTACCCTGATCCACCCGATCGCGATGGACGACGGTCTGCGTTTTGCAATCCGTGAAGGCGGCCGTACTGTAGGCGCGGGCGTTGTAGCAAAAGTTCTCGGCTAATCGCTGATAACATTTGACGCTAAGCGTAAGAAAAGGGCATCATTTGATGCCCTTTTTGCACGCTCTCGAATCAGAACCTGGCTCATCAGTGATTTTTTTTGTCATAATCATTGCTGAGACAGGCTCTGTAGATGGCGTTAAATCCGAAACGCGCCAGAGCATTTCGGTTTGGTTGCCTCGCCTATGCGGGGCAAAAATGTTTGTCTGATTCTTGTAACAGGTTGGTTTATGAGTGCGAATACCGAAGCTCAAGGGAGCGGGCGCGGCCTGGAAGCGATGAAGTGGGTTGTTGTTGCTGTTCTGTTGCTCGTAGCGATCGTTGGCAACTACCTTTATCGTGACATGATGCTGCCGCTGCGTGCGCTGGCCGTTGTGATTCTGATTGCTGCAGCAGGTGGTGTCGCGCTGTTGACGACGAAGGGTAAAGCGACCGTTGCGTTTGCCCGCGAAGCGAGAACTGAAGTCCGTAAGGTAATTTGGCCGACTCGCCAGGAAACATTGCACACCACATTGATCGTAGCTGCCGTAACTGCGGTTATGTCACTTATTTTGTGGGGACTGGATGGTATTCTGGTTCGCCTCGTTTCCTTTATCACTGGCCTGAGGTTCTGAGATGTCTGAAGCTCCTAAAAAGCGCTGGTACGTCGTTCAGGCGTTTTCCGGTTTTGAAGGCCGCGTAGCGACTTCGCTGCGTGAGCACATCAAATTACACAACATGGAAGAGTTGTTTGGCGAAGTTATGGTGCCGACCGAAGAAGTGGTCGAAATCCGTGGCGGCCAGCGTCGCAAAAGCGAACGCAAATTCTTCCCGGGTTACGTACTGGTCCAGATGGTCATGAACGACGCGAGCTGGCACCTGGTGCGCAGCGTTCCGCGCGTAATGGGCTTCATCGGTGGTACTTCCGATCGTCCGGCGCCGATCAGCGATAAAGAAGTCGATGCGATTATGAACCGCCTGCAGCAGGTGGGTGATAAGCCGCGTCCGAAAACGCTGTTCGAACCAGGTGAAATGGTCCGCGTTAACGATGGTCCGTTTGCTGACTTTAACGGTGTGGTCGAAGAAGTTGACTACGAAAAGTCTCGCCTGAAAGTTTCCGTCTCCATTTTTGGTCGTGCGACCCCGGTGGAACTGGACTTTAGCCAGGTAGAGAAAGCCTAAAAAAAGGCGATCAAATGTTGCACAAGGCGCGAAGTTGGCATACAATTTCGCGCCTTTTGATTTTATGGGTCCAGTACCCGTAAAACGAATTTAAACACGGGGAGCCCTTCCGGGCGCTATAACCCAAACGAGGAAATTTCAATGGCTAAGAAAGTCCAGGCCTACGTCAAGCTGCAGGTTGCAGCTGGCATGGCAAACCCGAGCCCACCGGTTGGTCCGGCTCTGGGTCAGCAGGGTGTTAACATCATGGAATTCTGTAAAGCGTTCAACGCGAAAACTGATTCCATGGAAAAAGGTCTGCCGATTCCGGTTGTTATTACCGTTTACGCTGACCGTTCCTTCACTTTCGTTACCAAAACGCCTCCGGCAGCAGTTCTGCTGAAGAAAGCGGCTGGTATCAAGTCTGGTTCCGGCAAGCCGAACAAAGACAAAGTGGGTAAAATCTCCCGCGCTCAGCTGCAGGAAATCGCGCAGACCAAAGCTGCCGACATGACTGGCGCCGACATTGAAGCGATGACTCGCTCCATTGAAGGTACTGCACGTTCCATGGGCCTGGTAGTGGAGGATTAAGAAATGGCTAAACTGACCAAGCGCATGCGCGTGATCCGTGACAAAGTTGATGCGACCAAACAGTATGACATCAACGAAGCTATCTCTCTGCTGAAAGAGCTGGCCACTGCTAAATTCGTAGAAAGCGTTGACGTTGCTGTTAACCTCGGCATCGACGCGCGTAAATCCGATCAGAACGTACGTGGTGCAACTGTACTGCCGCACGGTACTGGCCGTTCCGTTCGCGTTGCCGTATTTACTCAGGGCGCAAACGCTGAAGCTGCTAAAGCTGCAGGCGCTGAGCTGGTAGGTATGGAAGATCTGGCTGACCAGATCAAGAAAGGCGAAATGAACTTTGACGTTGTTATTGCTTCCCCGGATGCAATGCGCGTTGTTGGCCAACTGGGCCAGGTTCTGGGTCCGCGTGGCCTGATGCCAAACCCGAAAGTGGGTACTGTAACGCCGAACGTTGCTGAAGCGGTTAAAAACGCAAAAGCAGGTCAGGTTCGTTACCGTAACGACAAAAACGGCATCATTCACACCACCATCGGTAAAGTGGATTTTGACGCTGACAAACTGAAAGAAAACCTGGAAGCTCTGCTGGTTGCGCTGAAAAAAGCAAAACCGACTCAGGCGAAAGGCGTGTACATCAAGAAAATCAGCATCTCCACCACCATGGGTGCTGGCGTTGCCGTTGATCAGGCTGGCCTGAGCGCTTCTGCAAACTAATGCCTTTACGTGGGCGGTGAATTTGTCTACAATTTTACCCCCACGATTCTGCAAATAGCAGATTTATATTCGAGATATTCAGGTTGTGGCAAGGCAGCAACCGAGTGAATCGCCAGGAGCATAGATAACTATGTGACTGGTGTGAACGAGGGAAGCTAACGCCGCCACGGGCTGAATAACGACGAATAGAAAAGATTTGTTCGTTGGAGCCTGGCCTAATCCAGGCCTCCGTCGAAGACCGCAGGTGTTTCGTAAGAAACTTAATCCCCTGCGTAGACGGTGACAGAACGCTAAGATTATTTTTTTGATACTCTGGCTTGTTTCTGCTCACCGTATTCAGACGCTCTTCATTTGAAGAGTGAAGTGAGTTCCAGAACATTTTGTTCTGGCAAACATCCAGGAGCAAAGCTAATGGCTTTAAATCTTCAAGACAAACAAGCGATTGTTGCTGAAGTCAGCGAAGTAGCCAAAGGCGCGCTGTCTGCGGTAGTTGCGGATTCCCGTGGCGTGACCGTAGACAAAATGACCGAACTGCGTAAAGCAGGTCGCGAAGCCGGCGTATACATGCGTGTTGTTCGTAACACCCTGCTGCGCCGTGTTGTTGAAGGTACTCAGTTTGAGTGCCTGAAAGACGCGTTCGTTGGTCCGACCCTGATTGCATACTCTATGGAACACCCGGGCGCTGCTGCTCGTCTGTTCAAAGAGTTCGCGAAAGCGAATGCAAAATTTGAGGTCAAAGCCGCTGCCTTTGAAGGTGAGTTAATCCCGGCATCTCAGATCGATCGCCTGGCAACTCTGCCGACCTACGAAGAAGCAATTGCACGCCTGATGGCAACCATGAAAGAAGCTTCGGCTGGCAAACTGGTTCGTACTCTGGCTGCTGTACGCGATGCGAAAGAAGCTGCTTAATCGCAGTTATCTTTGTAAAGCATCTGCTTACGTATAAACTTATTCTGATATTCAGGAACAATTTAAATGTCTATCACTAAAGATCAAATCATTGAAGCAGTATCCGCTATGTCCGTAATGGACGTTGTTGAGCTGATCTCTGCAATGGAAGAAAAATTCGGTGTTTCCGCTGCTGCTGCTGTCGCTGTAGCTGCTGGCCCGGTTGAAGCTGCTGAAGAAAAAACTGAATTCGACGTAATTCTGAAAGCTGCTGGCGCTAACAAAGTTGCTGTTATCAAAGCAGTACGTGGCGCAACTGGCCTGGGTCTGAAAGAAGCTAAAGACCTGGTAGAATCTGCACCTGCTGCCCTGAAAGAAGGCATCAGCAAAGACGACGCCGAAGCACTGAAAAAATCTCTGGAAGAAGCTGGCGCTGAAGTTGAAGTTAAATAAGCCAACTTTTCTGGTTGAAGCCTGAGAAATCAGGCCGATGGCTGGTGACTTTTTAGTCACCAGCCATTTTGCGCTGTAAGGCGCCAGCAGCATTTCACACTGTTTGACTGCTGGTAGTCCTGACAATGTTTGTTTCTATCGACGACTTAATATACTGCGACAGGGTTCTCGCTCTGTGTAAATCGCAATGAAATGGTTTAAGCGTGATAGCAACAGATATTGCGGAAAGTATTCAATTTTCCGGTCAACAAAATGGTGTTGCATAAACTGTCCCTCCGATGGACAGAGTGGGTCGACTTGTCAGCGAGCTGAGGAACCCTATGGTTTACTCCTATACCGAGAAAAAACGTATTCGTAAGGATTTTGGTAAACGTCCACAAGTTCTGGACATTCCATATCTCCTTTCTATCCAGCTTGACTCGTTCCAGAAGTTTATCGAGCAAGATCCTGAAGGGCAGTACGGTCTGGAAGCGGCTTTCCGCTCCGTGTTCCCAATTGCCAGCTATAGCGGCAATTCTGAACTGCAGTACGTCAGCTACCGTCTTGGCGAACCTGTATTTGACGTTAAAGAATGTCAAATCCGTGGCGTGACCTATTCCGCACCGCTGCGCGTAAAACTGCGTCTGGTGATCTACGAGCGCGAAGCGCCGGAAGGCACTGTTAAAGACATTAAAGAACAAGAAGTGTACATGGGCGAAATTCCGCTCATGACCGACAACGGTACTTTTGTCATCAACGGTACTGAGCGCGTTATCGTTTCTCAGTTGCACCGTAGTCCTGGCGTTTTCTTCGACAGTGACAAAGGCAAAACCCACTCTTCTGGTAAGGTGCTGTATAACGCACGCATCATCCCTTACCGTGGTTCCTGGCTGGACTTCGAATTCGATCCGAAAGACAACCTGTTTGTCCGTATCGACCGTCGTCGTAAATTGCCTGCAACCATTATTCTGCGTGCACTGGATTACACCACTGAGCAGATTCTTGATCTGTTCTTTGAAAAAGTTGTCTTCGAAATTCGCGACAACAAGCTGCAGATGGAACTGGTGCCGGAGCGCCTGCGTGGCGAGACCGCATCTTTCGACATCGAAGCTAACGGTAAAGTCTATGTAGAAAAAGGCCGCCGCATTACCGCGCGGCATATTCGTCAGCTTGAAAAAGACGAAATTCAACACATCGAAGTACCGGTTGAGTACATCGCGGGTAAAGTCGCGTCCAAAGACTATGTTGATGAGTCTACGGGTGAGCTGATCTGTCCGGCGAACATGGAGCTGAGCCTGGATCTGCTGGCTAAACTGAGTCAGTCCGGTCACAAGCGCATCGAAACGCTGTTCACCAACGATCTGGACCACGGTCCGTACATCTCTGAAACTGTACGCGTCGACCCAACCAATGATCGCCTGAGTGCGCTGGTAGAAATCTATCGCATGATGCGCCCTGGTGAGCCGCCGACTCGTGAAGCTGCTGAAAGCCTGTTCGAGAACCTGTTCTTCTCCGAAGACCGTTATGATCTGTCTGCGGTCGGTCGTATGAAGTTCAACCGTTCTCTGCTGCGTGATGAGATCGAAGGTTCCGGTATCCTGAGCAAAGAAGACATCATCGAAGTGATGAAAAAGCTCATCGATATCCGTAACGGTAAAGGCGAAGTGGACGATATCGACCACCTCGGCAACCGTCGTATCCGTTCCGTTGGCGAAATGGCGGAAAACCAGTTCCGTGTTGGTCTGGTCCGCGTAGAGCGTGCGGTGAAAGAGCGTCTGTCTCTGGGCGATCTGGATACCCTGATGCCTCAGGATATGATCAACGCCAAGCCGATTTCTGCGGCAGTGAAAGAGTTCTTTGGTTCCAGCCAGCTGTCTCAGTTTATGGACCAGAACAACCCGCTGTCTGAGATTACGCACAAACGTCGTATCTCCGCACTCGGCCCTGGCGGTCTGACCCGTGAACGCGCAGGCTTTGAAGTTCGAGACGTACACCCGACTCACTACGGTCGCGTATGTCCTATCGAAACGCCTGAAGGTCCGAACATCGGTCTGATCAACTCCCTGTCCGTGTATGCACAGACTAACGAATACGGTTTCCTCGAGACCCCGTACCGTAAAGTGACTGACGGTGTTGTAACCGACGAAATCCATTACCTGTCTGCTATCGAAGAAGGCAACTACGTTATCGCTCAGGCGAACTCCAACCTGGATGACGAAGGCCACTTTGTAGAAGATCTGGTTACCTGCCGTAGCAAAGGCGAATCCAGCTTGTTCAGCCGCGACCAGGTTGACTACATGGACGTTTCCACCCAGCAGGTGGTTTCTGTCGGTGCGTCCCTGATCCCGTTCCTGGAACACGATGACGCCAACCGTGCATTGATGGGTGCGAACATGCAACGTCAGGCCGTTCCAACTCTGCGCGCTGATAAGCCGCTGGTTGGTACTGGTATGGAACGTGCTGTTGCCGTTGACTCCGGTGTTACTGCGGTTGCTAAACGTGGCGGTATGGTTCAGTACGTGGATGCCTCCCGTATCGTTATCAAAGTTAACGAAGACGAGATGTACCCGGGCGAAGCCGGTATCGACATCTATAACCTGACCAAATACACCCGTTCTAACCAGAACACCTGTATTAACCAGATGCCTTGTGTGTCCCTGGGTGAACCAATCGAGCGCGGTGACGTGCTGGCAGATGGCCCGTCCACCGACCTCGGTGAGCTGGCGCTGGGTCAGAACATGCGTGTGGCATTCATGCCATGGAATGGTTACAACTTCGAAGACTCCATCCTCGTATCCGAGCGTGTTGTTCAGGAAGACCGTTTCACCACCATTCACATCCAGGAACTGGCATGTGTGTCCCGTGACACCAAGCTGGGGCCAGAAGAGATCACTGCTGACATCCCGAACGTGGGTGAAGCTGCGCTCTCCAAACTGGATGAATCCGGTATCGTTTACATCGGTGCGGAAGTGACCGGCGGCGACATTCTGGTTGGTAAGGTAACGCCGAAAGGTGAAACCCAGCTGACGCCAGAAGAAAAACTGCTGCGTGCGATCTTCGGTGAGAAAGCGTCTGACGTTAAAGACTCTTCTCTGCGTGTACCGAACGGTGTCTCTGGTACCGTTATCGACGTTCAGGTCTTTACCCGCGATGGCGTAGAAAAAGACAAACGTGCACTGGAAATCGAAGAGATGCAGCTCAAACAGGCGAAGAAAGACCTGTCTGAAGAACTGCAGATCCTCGAAGCAGGTCTGTTCAGTCGTATCTACGCGGTGCTGGTTTCCGGTGGTGTTGAAGCTGAGAAGCTCGACAAACTGCCGCGTGACCGCTGGCTGGAACTGGGCCTGACCGACGAAGATAAACAAAATCAGCTGGAACAACTGGCTGAGCAGTATGACGAACTGAAACACGAGTTCGAGAAAAAACTCGAAGCGAAACGCCGCAAAATCACTCAGGGCGATGATCTGGCACCGGGCGTGCTGAAAATCGTTAAGGTTTATCTGGCCGTTAAACGTCAGATTCAACCGGGTGACAAAATGGCAGGTCGTCACGGTAACAAGGGTGTTATCTCTAAGATCAACCCGATCGAAGATATGCCGCACGATGCTAACGGTACGCCGGTAGATATCGTACTGAACCCGCTGGGCGTACCGTCTCGTATGAACATCGGTCAGATTCTGGAAACCCACCTGGGTATGGCTGCGAAAGGTATCGGCGATAAGATCAACGCCATGCTGAAACAGCAGCAAGAAGTCGCCAAACTGCGCGAATTCATCCAGAAAGCGTATGACCTCGGTGCCGACGTTCGTCAGAAAGTTGACCTGAACACCTTCAGCGATGAAGAAGTACTGCGTCTGGCTGAGAACCTGAAAAAAGGTATGCCGATCGCAACGCCAGTATTCGACGGTGCGAAAGAGTCTGAAATCAAGGAACTGTTACAGCTGGGTGGCCTGCCGACTTCCGGTCAGATCACACTGTTCGACGGTCGTACCGGTGAGCAGTTCGAGCGCCAGGTTACCGTTGGCTACATGTACATGCTGAAACTGAACCACCTGGTTGATGACAAGATGCACGCGCGTTCTACCGGTTCTTACAGCCTGGTTACTCAGCAGCCGCTGGGTGGTAAGGCGCAGTTCGGTGGTCAGCGCTTCGGGGAGATGGAAGTGTGGGCGCTGGAAGCATACGGCGCAGCATACACCCTGCAGGAAATGCTTACCGTTAAGTCTGATGACGTGAACGGTCGTACCAAGATGTATAAAAACATCGTGGACGGCAACCATCAGATGGAGCCGGGCATGCCGGAATCCTTCAACGTACTGTTGAAAGAGATTCGTTCGCTGGGTATCAACATCGAACTGGAAGACGAGTAATTCTCGCTCAAACAGGTCACTGGTGTCGGGTTAACCCCCGACACCAGATTGTGCTAACTCCGACGGGAGCAAATCCGTGAAAGATTTATTAAAGTTTCTGAAAGCGCAGACTAAAACCGAAGAGTTTGATGCGATCAAAATTGCTCTGGCTTCGCCAGACATGATCCGTTCATGGTCTTTCGGTGAAGTTAAAAAGCCGGAAACCATCAACTACCGTACGTTCAAGCCTGAGCGTGACGGCCTTTTCTGTGCGCGTATTTTCGGGCCAGTAAAAGACTACGAGTGCCTGTGCGGTAAGTACAAGCGCCTGAAACACCGTGGTGTGATCTGTGAGAAGTGCGGCGTTGAAGTGACCCAGACTAAAGTACGCCGTGAGCGTATGGGCCACATCGAACTGGCATCTCCAACTGCGCACATCTGGTTCCTGAAATCTCTGCCGTCCCGTATCGGTCTGCTGCTGGATATGCCGCTGCGCGATATCGAACGTGTTCTGTACTTCGAATCCTATGTGGTTATCGAAGGCGGTATGACGAACCTGGAACGTAACCAGATCCTTACCGAAGAACAGTATCTGGACGCGCTGGAAGAGTTCGGTGACGAATTCGACGCGAAAATGGGTGCGGAAGCTATTCAGGCCCTGCTGAAAAGCATGGATCTGGAGCAAGAGTGCGAGCAGCTGCGTGAAGAGCTGAACGAAACCAACTCCGAAACCAAGCGTAAAAAGCTGACCAAGCGTATCAAGCTGTTGGAAGCGTTCGTTCAGTCTGGTAACAAACCAGAGTGGATGATCCTGACCGTTCTGCCGGTTCTGCCGCCAGATCTGCGTCCGCTGGTTCCGCTGGATGGTGGTCGTTTCGCAACGTCGGATCTGAACGATCTGTACCGTCGCGTGATCAACCGTAACAACCGTCTGAAACGTCTGCTGGATCTGGCTGCGCCGGACATCATCGTACGCAACGAAAAACGTATGCTGCAGGAAGCGGTTGACGCCCTGCTGGATAACGGTCGTCGCGGTCGTGCGATCACCGGTTCCAACAAACGTCCTCTGAAATCTTTGGCCGATATGATCAAAGGTAAACAGGGTCGTTTCCGTCAGAACCTGCTCGGTAAGCGTGTTGACTACTCCGGTCGTTCTGTAATTACCGTAGGTCCATACCTGCGTCTGCATCAGTGCGGTCTGCCGAAGAAAATGGCACTGGAACTGTTCAAACCGTTCATCTACGGCAAGCTGGAACTGCGTGGCCTCGCCACCACCATCAAAGCCGCTAAGAAAATGGTTGAGCGTGAAGAAGCTGTCGTTTGGGATATCCTGGACGAAGTGATCCGCGAACACCCGGTACTGTTGAACCGTGCGCCAACCCTGCACCGTCTGGGTATCCAGGCCTTTGAACCGGTACTGATCGAAGGTAAAGCTATTCAGCTGCACCCGCTGGTTTGTGCGGCGTATAACGCCGACTTCGATGGTGACCAGATGGCTGTCCACGTACCGCTGACGCTGGAAGCCCAGCTGGAAGCGCGTGCGCTGATGATGTCTACCAACAACATCCTGTCTCCGGCGAACGGCGAACCTATCATCGTTCCGTCTCAGGACGTTGTACTGGGTCTGTACTATATGACCCGTGACAAAATCAATGCCAAAGGCGAAGGCATGGTGTTGACTGGCCCGAAAGAAGCGGAGCGTCTGTACCGTTCTGGCCAGGCTGAGCTGCATGCTCGCGTTAAAGTACGTATCACTGAGTTTGAAAAAAATGCTCAGGGCGAATTTACGTCTAAAACCAGCCTGATCGATACGACGGTAGGTCGTGCGATTCTGTGGATGATTGTGCCGAAAGGTCTGCCGTTCTCTATCGTGAACCAGCCGCTGGGCAAAAAAGCAATCTCCAAAATGCTGAACACCTGTTACCGCATTCTGGGTCTGAAACCGACTGTAATCTTTGCTGACCAGACCATGTATACCGGTTTTGCGTATGCAGCACGTTCTGGCGCCTCTGTTGGTATCGACGATATGGTTATCCCGGCGAAAAAAGCCGAGATCATCGCCGAAGCCGAAGCAGAAGTTGCTGAGATTCAGGAACAGTTCCAGTCCGGTCTGGTAACAGCGGGCGAACGCTATAACAAAGTTATCGATATCTGGGCCGCGGCGAACGATCGCGTATCCAAAGCGATGATGGATAACCTGCAGACTGAAACGGTTATTAACCGTAAAGGTGAAGAAGAACAGCAGGTTTCCTTTAACAGCATCTACATGATGGCTGACTCCGGTGCGCGTGGTTCTGCAGCACAGATTCGTCAGCTGGCAGGTATGCGTGGTCTGATGGCGAAGCCGGATGGCTCCATCATCGAAACGCCAATCACCGCGAACTTCCGTGAAGGTCTGAACGTACTCCAGTACTTCATCTCCACGCACGGTGCGCGTAAAGGTCTGGCGGATACCGCACTGAAAACAGCGAACTCCGGTTACCTGACCCGTCGTCTGGTTGACGTGGCACAGGACCTGGTCGTCACTGAAGATGACTGTGGCACTCTGGAAGGCATCACCATGACCCCGGTTATCGAGGGTGGCGATGTTAAAGAGCCGCTGCGCGATCGCGTACTGGGCCGTGTCACTGCGGAAGACGTTCTCAAACCGGGTACCGCAGACATTCTGGTTCCGCGTAACACGCTGCTGAACGAACAATGGTGTGACCTGTTAGAAGTGAACTCCGTTGACTCCGTTAAGGTTCGCTCCGTTGTATCCTGTGACACCGACTTTGGTGTTTGTGCGCACTGCTATGGTCGTGACCTGGCGCGTGGCCACATCATCAACAAAGGTGAAGCGATCGGTGTTATCGCAGCACAGTCCATCGGTGAGCCAGGTACACAGCTGACGATGCGTACGTTCCATATTGGTGGTGCGGCATCTCGTGCGGCTGCTGAATCCAGCATCCAGGTGAAAAACAAAGGTAGCATCAAGCTCAGCAACGCGAAATCGGTTGTGAACTCCAGCGGTAAACTGGTGGTGACCTCCCGTAACACCGAGCTGAAATTGATCGACGAATTCGGTCGTACCAAAGAGAGCTATAAAGTGCCTTACGGTGCTGTTATGGCGAAAGGCGATGGTGAGCAGGTTGCCGGCGGTGAAACCGTAGCAAACTGGGATCCGCACACCATGCCGGTTATCACCGAAGTGAGTGGTTTCATCCGCTTCACTGACATGATCGACGGTCAGACCATTACGCGTCAGACCGACGAACTGACCGGTCTGTCTTCTCTGGTGGTTCTGGATTCTGCTGAACGTACCGCGGGTGGTAAAGACCTGCGTCCGGCACTGAAAATCGTTGACGGCCAGGGTAACGATGTTCTGATCCCAGGTACCGATATGCCTGCTCAGTACTTCCTGCCAGGTAAAGCGATTGTTCAACTGGAAGATGGCGTACAGATCAGCTCTGGTGACACCCTGGCGCGTATTCCGCAGGAATCCGGCGGTACCAAGGATATCACCGGTGGTCTGCCGCGCGTTGCGGACCTGTTCGAAGCACGTCGTCCGAAAGAGCCGGCTATCCTGGCTGAAATCAGCGGTATTATTTCCTTCGGTAAAGAGACCAAAGGGAAACGTCGTCTGGTTATCACCCCGGTAGACGGTAGCGATCCATACGAAGAGATGATTCCGAAATGGCGTCAGCTCAACGTGTTCGAAGGTGAACGTGTAGAACGTGGTGACGTGGTTTCCGACGGTCCGGAAGCGCCGCACGACATTCTGCGTCTGCGTGGTGTGCATGCTGTGACTCGTTACATCGTTAACGAAGTTCAGGACGTATACCGTCTGCAGGGCGTTAAGATTAACGATAAACACATTGAAGTTATCGTTCGTCAGATGCTGCGTAAAGCCACCATCGAAAGCGCAGGTAGCTCCGACTTCCTGGAAGGCGAGCAGGTTGAATACTCCCGCGTCAAGATTGCTAACCGCGATCTGGAAGCGAACGGCAAAATCGGTGCGACCTTCTCGCGCGATCTGCTGGGTATCACCAAAGCGTCTCTGGCAACCGAATCGTTCATCTCTGCGGCATCGTTCCAGGAGACTACCCGTGTCCTGACCGAAGCAGCCGTTGCGGGCAAACGCGACGAACTGCGTGGCCTGAAAGAGAACGTTATCGTGGGTCGTCTGATCCCGGCTGGTACCGGTTATGCGTACCACCAGGATCGTATGCGCCGTCGCGCAGCGGGCGAACTGCCGGCTGCACCGCAGGTTACTGCAGAAGATGCTTCTGCAAGCCTGGCAGAACTGCTGAACGCAGGTCTGGGCGGTTCCGACAACGAGTAATCGTTGCTGACACGTTGATGTAAGTTAAGCTGCACCCCAAAGGTTGGGTTCCAACTGAATAGGGTGCAGTTTTTTTTTGCCTTTTCATGCCAGATTTTCCTTCCCCCCCTTTTCAGTCAAACCTTCACCACACCACCATTCTCAATAAGTAAAATCCTGGATTAATTAAAATGAAATGGTGTTTTAGTTGTCTTCGTCACAATTTCTTTTCCTCTGTTTGTTAAAATACGCCCCGTTAGCATGCCTTTACCCAGGCCATTTTCGTGACCAGAAAGAAGGGGCTTTATTTTCAAATCCTGATAGTAAGTCTTATGTTCAGATTTATAACGACTGGTTAATTTTAACCAGCGCGTCGCTATAGCATTAAATAATGCAATCCTGTTTAGGTTGCTAAATTATAACAATAATTCTGAGAGTTATTCTTAGGGCTCAGCTCGTTTTAATATTACTGAAATACTAACTAAAAGATACAAATCATTATCAGTTAATAATCAATGCTTACGGTGGAAGGGTTTATTATGGATTACGTCATTAAAATATTAGGTACGCCAGCAATAATTATAGCTTTTATTGCTTTTCTGGGATTGGCTCTACAAAAAAGTAGCATTACGAATATTATCAAAGGAACGCTCCTTGCTTTTATTGGCTTTGTTTTAATAAAAACCGGTGGCAGCATACTTGGTGGTGTTCTGACGATGTTCAGTGATCTGTTCACTAATGCATTCGGCTTACGGGGAGTTGTTCCAAGCAATGAAGCTATCATGGCATTGACTATTGATAAGCTGGGCAGGCCTGCCGCATTTATTTTGTTCTTTGCGATGATTATTAACGTCCTGCTGGCACGCTATACCCGTTTTAAAGCGATATACCTGTCGCTGCATCTGATAGTCTTTATGTCATTTTCCGTTACCGCAGCCCTCATTGGCCTTGGCTATGGTGAGCAATTTGCTATTATTTTTGGCTCTGTGGTCATTGGCACTTACATGGCCGTTTTTCCTACCATATTGTCACGCTTTAGCCGTAAAATTATTGGCCATAATGATTATTGCATAGCCCATGCGGCATCCAGTTCCTATATTATTGGCTCTTATTTAGGGAAATGGTTTGGCAATACAGCGACTAACGTTGAAGAAGTGAAAGTTAGCGATAAATTCAGCTTTCTCAAGAATGCCGATGTTGCCACTTTTCTGACTATGTTTTGTCTGTTGGGTATTTCTTCTATATTCGCTGAACATGCTTTCCTCGATAAGATGTTAGCGGGTAAACCTTATCTGGTTTGGTTATTAGAAAAATCAGCTACCTTTGCTGGTGGTTTGTATATAGCCAAGAAAGGTGTGGTCATGTTTACCGAGGAAATCGTGCCCGCTTTCAAAGGCTTTTCTCAAATTGTTGCGCCTGGCTCTATTCCCGCGGTGGATCCGATGGTGTTGTTTGATAAGTCCCCGAACGCGGTACTCATTGGTTTTCTGGTGAGCTTTATGGCGGAGCTGTGCTGCGTTGCACTGTTCCCGTTTATTGGCCTGCCAGTGATTATTCCCGGCATCATGGCGAGTTTTATTACCGGCGGTAGTGCTGCTATTTTTGGTAATGCGACCGGTGGCTTGCGGGGGGCATTGATCGCCAGTTTCGTAAACGGTCTGCTGCTGTGCATTCTGCCTGCATTAGTACTGCCGTTGTTCAGCCACCTGGGTGTTGACAGTGTGACCTTCGCTGACCCTGATTTCACATTCCTGTCAGCCATTATTAAATACACGTTTGGTTTGGCTCATTAATAGTACTGCAGGCCATATATAAGGCCTGCAAAGTCTGTTTTAGCGAGGTGTAAGAATGTTTATTTATAAAAATGAGACGGTGCTGGAAGATTTGGGTAACGGTGTCAATCGCAGAATTCTGGCCCATGGTGGCACGATGATGGCGGTGGAGGTTAACTTTACAAAAGGTGCCGTAGGACCGATGCATAGCCACCCGCATGAGCAGCTCACTTATGTGTTGTCCGGACGCTTTAGCTTTACGATTGATGGCGTGACGAAAGAGGTCAGCGCTGGCGATACTCTCTACAAAAAGCCACATGTTGAGCACGGTTGTGTTTGTCTGGAAGCGGGAACGTTGCTGGATACCTTCACGCCGCAACGTGAAGACTTTTTGTCCTAAGCGTTTCCGCGCTTAATGACAATAACATCCGTATCGTACCCAGGAATGCGCGTTGGCAATGGCTAAATAGCAAAATGCCCGACTTGTCGGGCATCATGCATGACTGAAAAGAGGGATTATTGATTAACGGGCGGCAGGCGGCGGTAGAGCTCAATCATGTCTCCGGCCAAATCCTGGATGACCATCGCATTCATCAGATGATCCTGAGAATGGACGGTAATCAAGTTGACCGGCAGTTTTCCGGTACCCTCATCAAGACCAATAAGCTGGGTCTGTATTTTATGCGCGTTTTTAACGAACTCATGGGATTCTTCCATGGCCTGCTCCGCGCCGGAAAAATCGCCTTTACGCGCCAGTTGCAGCGCCGTCAGCGCCTGGCTACGTGCTGCGCCTGCATTAACTAACAGCTCCATAATGATGGTTTCTAAATCTTCCACGCGCTTACTCCATCAGCTTGAGGGCTTTTTCCAGAACGACATCACCTTTCATCATGCCGTAATCCATCATATCGATAACCGCGACCTTTTTGCCCAGCGGTTCAGCCTGCGCCTGCAACTTGGCCTGCTCATATTTCACCTGCGGCCCGAGCAGTACAATATCAGCGGTAGCGATATTGTCTTTAAACTCAGCGACGGGAACGGCTTTAATGGAAACTTCTACCCCTTTTTTCTGCGCTGCGTCTTTCATGCGTTGAACCAGCATGCTGGTGGACATCCCCGCAGCACAGCATAAAACGATGTTTTTCATAGTCAGCCTCGATGTGGATGGGATAATTGATAATTATCCCGTGCCGGCCCCTTCAACAACCGCATTTCCATGAATGTGTGTATAGCATCACAAACATTCACTACGCCGCCTGAAACCGGTTACAACGAGGTTGACGAATCGGAGGGAAGCGACTTACTGCACGACACGATTTGGTTTTTGCCCTGCTGTTTCGCCCGGTAAAGCGCCTCATCAACGCTATTAACCAGTTGCTCCAGCGGCTCCATCTGCCACTCGCCTAGCCCGGCGCTAAAGGTTACGTTAAGGCCTTCTTCGCGCCAGTCACGATTGGCCACATTGATGCGCCACTGTTCAAGGAGAGGGTGCGCATTAGCCATATGTTCACCCGGGAAGATAACGGCAAACTCTTCGCCTCCATAACGGTACAGGGAAATATGCTGAGGTTGTAAAACCTGTAGTCCCTCCCTGGCGACGTTCCGTAACACAATGTCACCGCTCAGGTGCCCCCAGGTATCGTTGATGGACTTAAAGTTGTCGATATCAACCAGCGCCAGCGCAAACTCCTTATTTTCGTTCATGAGTGAGGCAATATCGCCATCAAACGCCCGCCGGTTTTTACAGTTGGTGAGCGCATCCATGGTGGCCTGACGCACCCAGTTTTGCTCTCGTTCTTTATTGGTCAAAATCGCCTTACTGAGCATTAGCTCCAGTTTCGGGGCGCTTTTAACATCACCTGTTTCAATGGCATTAATGATATTCATCAACACCGTGCGTGAGGCATGGCGTAAATACAGACCGAACAGGATGATGATTATCGCCGCCGCAGCAAAGCCCCAGATGACCGTTAAACTTTCATGGCGCAGCAGGTTATCCATCGTCGTGTCCGTGACTTTAAAAATCGCAAACCAGTCCGGGTTGGTCAGTGAACTGTAGTAATACCAGCAATGGAATTGCTCATCATAGAGGATACCTTCGCCGCTGGTCATTTCCGCCGTTAGCGCCGGGCGGATTGCTGTATTGAACAATATCCCTGTGTCAGGATGCATCATTATTTTCCCGTCACGATCGACCACGAAAAATTCCCCCTGGGTAGGAGACTGCATTTTTCGCAGGCCGAAACTCATTGAGGCGAGATCAAGATGAAACGCCAGCGTCCCCTTTAAGCGACCTTCCGGTGAAATGACCGGTTTGTAGAGTGTGATGGTGGGTTTATGGGTAAAGTAGTCGCTGTAGGTACCGGTATACTGACTTAACATCCGCGCTTCGGCTTGATGGACAAACCACGGTCGAGTCTGCGGCTGAAAGCGCTGGCTCTCTTCGGTGTTGAGGACTTCCGGCGCGCGCAGATGATGGCCTTGTGGATCCGCAAGGGAGATAGAGGAAACGGAAGGCATTAACGACAGTATCTGCATTAATGTCTGCAAGCCTTCCTCTGCCCCTGAGTTTACCATCGTGTTGAGTCGGTCATTATGGGCAAAATAGCTGGCGGCGCGGTCAAGGATAAATTCATCCTCCTGCAGAACCGTCTCGGTATAATTTGCCGCTATGTTGTGGGTAAATGCTAGGTTAACTTTATGATAATCGTCAAGATTATCTTTGCGCTGGCTCAGTGTCACCAGAGCGGCGATCACCACAAAGCAGACAAAGATACCGATAAAGCTCACCAGAACAGGCATCGTGAAGGAAAGCTTTTTGCTGTGTATTTTCATGATCTTCGGGTGTGATGGACAGTGAACAGAAAAAGTATAGGGAAGCGTAGCGAACAGGGGGAAAACTATTACCGATACTGCATTTTTATGTTTATCTGATCAATATTACATCAATCAGCATACTGTGTGGTAATGGTGCTTTTTTAAATGAGTATTATGCTGACTTATATCAATTAAATAGTTTTATTATAATTTTAAGAGGCGGGGTGGCAGCGAGAAATATGTCCACCCCGGTCAGCATCCATTGCTGACAGGCGCAGAGTAGAAAATTGGGGCGTCGTCCTCAACGTCCCGATAGGCGTGATGCGCGGCGTCTCGAAAGATATCAGCGCGTGACTGCAACGTTGCCATTTTCTTGCGGCGTTCTTCCCAACCAACTGTCCCAGTCTTTCCACACGGGTTGTAAACCTCGTGCTGCCAGCGCGCTGGCTACCTGTTCTGGCCGACGGTTATCATGCGGTGAAAATTGTTCCAGCTCCGGATGATTATCGGCATAACCACCGGGTTGTGTTTTGGAAAATGCGCTGACGTTATTGATGGCCAGCGGCACCACATGATCACGAAACCAGGGGGATTCACGTGTTGAGAGTGACAGTTCGATTTCTGGTGAAAAGAGTCGAAAAGCGCAAATGGTCTGCACTAGCTGACGCTCATCCATAATCGACGCGGGCTCAATGCCGCCAGCGCAAGGGCGTAAGCGGGGAAACGAAACAGAAAAACGGCTTTGCCAGTAGCGCTGCTGTAGCCATAACAAATGCTCCGCCATCATGTAACAGTCCACCCGCCAGCTGTCAGAAAGGCCAATCAACGCGCCAAGGCCGATTTTATCGATACCCGCCTGGCCGAGCCTGTCCGGCGTCTCCAGGCGCCAGAAAAAATCCTGTTTCTTGCCGCGCAGATGATGCCGGGCATACTGTGCTTCGTGCCAGGTTTCCTGATACACCATGACGCCATCCAGCCCCAGTGTTTTCAGCTCGGCATATTCCTCCATGGAGAGTGGCTGTACTTCCATCTGCAATGAGGCGAACTGGCGACGAATCGTCGGCAGGTGACGGCGGAAATAGTCCATTCCCACTTTTCCCTGGTGCTCGCCTGTGACCAGCAGCAAATGTTCGAACCCCATTTCACGGATGGCTGCACATTCGCGCGCGATATCAGATTCATCGAGCGTCTTGCGCTTGATGTGGTTACTCATCGAAAAGCCACAGTAGGTACAGTCGTTGGCGCATAAGTTAGAGAGGTACAACGGGACGTAAAAGCTCACCGTATTGCCAAAGCGCTGGCGTGTGAGACGCTGTGCTTTTTGTGCCAGAGGCTCCAGATAAGCGCCGGCGGCAGGAGAGAGCAGGGCCATTAAGTCATCGCGGGTCGGGCGCGCGGCATTCAGGGCTCGCTCCACATCGACCGCCGTTTTACTGCTAATACGTAGCCGAAGATCATCCCAGTTCAGCGTGCGCCAGTAATCGGTAAACGTCTTCATACGCTGGCCTCCAGAAAACCGGTAAGCGGGCTGGTGGCAACAGCATGCGAATGACGCGCGCCGGGAACCGCCCGCCGTGCCAGCATGCCGGCCTCAACCGCCAGACGGAACGCATGCGCCATTGTTACCGGATCGTCAGCCACGGCAATCGCCGTATTCACCAGAACTGCATCAGCGCCCATTTCCAGCGCCTGCGTTGCATGGCTGGGGACGCCAATACCGGCATCGACCACCACCGGCACGGTCGCCTGTTCGATGATGATCTCCAGCATCGCGCGTGTTTCCAGCCCCTGGTTGGAACCAATGGGTGCGCCCAGAGGCATGACGGCGGCACAACCGACCTCTTCGAGACGCTTACATAACACCGGATCTGCGCCACAGTAAGGCAACACGACAAATCCCTGTTTCACCAGCGCTTCTGCCGCTTTCAGCGTCTCGATAGGGTCCGGCAAAAGCCAGCGGGCATCCGGGTGGATTTCCAGTTTCAACCAGTGCGTGCCCAGTGCTTCGCGTGCCAGTTGCGCGGCAAAAATGGCTTCTTGCGCCGTTTTCGCTCCTGATGTGTTAGGCAGCAGCGTGACGCCGGCTGCCAGTAGTGGCGCGAGGATGGCATCGTTATGCTGACGTAAATCCACGCGTTTCATCGCCAGTGTGACTAACTGGCTGCCGGAAGCGCGAATGGCATCAACCATCAGCGCTGCGTTGGCAAATTTCCCGGTGCCGGTAAACAAATGTGAATCAAATTGTTTGTCTGCAATGCGTAACATCTCAGCCCCCTGCAATAACCTGGAAAAGCAGGATCTGGTCGCCGTCCTGCACGATATGCTCTTCCCACCGCTCACGCGGGAGAATTTGCTGATTAAGCGCCAACGCGGCGCCGGGTTTTAACTGATCAAGTTGCTGCAAAAGGGCCGTGATGCTCAGCGCATCGTCGAGTTGCATTGGGCTGTCATTGAACTGGATGTGCATGTAGCCCTCCGCAAACCGGGCAATCGCTGGCCCGGCGTAATGCCAGGCTGCGCCAGTTGTTGGCGCGGGCGTCGAACAGGCGCAATTCCCCGCTGGTGGTAGTTATCCCGCTCAAAAGCTTGATGGCTTCCAGCGCCTGTAATGTGCCCATTACACCAACCACCGGACCGATCACACCGGCGGTACGACAGTTACGTTCGGGCTCCTGTTCATCTGGCCACAAACAGCGATAGCAACCATGGGTCCACGGCGGTGTGAGCACCATCAACTGCCCCCCGAAACCCACGGCGCTGGCGGTAATCAACGGTGTGCTGGTGCTGACGCAGGCGGCATTAATCGCCTGACGTGTCGCCATATTGTCGGTGCAATCGAGTACCAGATCGGCATTGTCCACCGCGTGGCGCAACGCCTCGCCGGAAAGGCGTTGCTCAAGGGCGAACAGTGAAATTTCCGGGTTGAGCCGCCCCAGGCGCTGCCTGGCGACCTGTGATTTCGACCGCGCGATATCGTCAGTGGTAAACACAATCTGCCGTTGCAGGTTACTCAGATGCACGTCGTCGTCGTCGGCCAGCACCAGCGTTCCCACGCCAGCACCTGCCAGGTAGAGCGCGGCGGGGGAGCCTAACCCGCCTAATCCGACAATCAGCACCCGACTGGCGAGCAGTTTTTGTTGCCCGTCAATGGCGATATCTTCCAGCAACATCTGGCGGCTATAACGCATAAAGTCACGATCATTCATCGCCAACCCCCGCCAGATCCAGTAATTGCGCCGTTGCCTTACGCCAGTCAGCCGCCTGCGTAATAGCGCTGACGACCGCAATACTGCCTGTGCCGGTCGCAAGCACTTCGGGCGCGCGTGCAAGGCTGATCCCGCCGATGGCGACGGTCGGATAATCGGCAAGCCTTTTGATATGGCGTGCCAGTTGTTCCAGCCCCTGCGGTGCCGAAGGCATCTGTTTCGTCTGCGTCGGGAAGACATGGCCAAGGGCGATATAGGACGGGCGTGCGGCGAGCGCCACGTCAATTTCCATATCGTCGTGAGTCGATACGCCGAGACGCAGGCCCGCCGCCTGAATCGCTTTCAGGTCGGTGGTTTCCAGGTCTTCCTGGCCCAGATGTACGCCGTACGCGTTATGTTTTATCGCCAGTCGCCAGTAGTCATTGATAAACAGGCGGGCGTTGTAGCGACGCCCCAGCGCAATGGCAGCAACCACGTCGGGCTCAACCTCTTCGTCACGCTTCTCTTTGATGCGTAACTGAATGGTTCGTACACCGGCTTCAAGCAGGCGTTCAATCCACGCCACGCTATCGACCACCGGGTAAAGGCCTAAACGCAGGGGGACCCGCGGGAAATCTGGTTGGTACATCAGACTTCCTCCTTTTTGAGATAGATCTCACCGCCTTTGGCGCGGAAGGTTTCAGACATATCAGCCATCCCCACTTCAATGGTCTGGCCTGCGGCGTAATCCCGCACTTCCTGGCTGATCTTCATTGAGCAGAATTTCGGTCCGCACATGGAGCAGAAGTGGGCGACTTTACCGGACTCCTGCGGCAGGGTTTCATCGTGATAGGCACGGGCGGTGAACGGGTCAAGCGCCAGGTTGAACTGGTCTTCCCAGCGGAATTCGAAACGCGCTTTGGACATGGCGTTATCGCGGATCTGCGCACCGGGATGGCCTTTCGCCAGATCCGCTGCGTGGGCGGCGATCTTGTAGGTAATCAGTCCTTGTTTCACATCCTCTTTGTTTGGCAGGCCGAGATGCTCTTTTGGCGTGACATAGCAGAGCATGGCGCAGCCAAACCAGCCGATCATTGCCGCGCCAATCCCGGAGGTGAAGTGGTCATAACCCGGTGCGATATCGGTCGTCAACGGCCCCAGCGTGTAGAACGGCGCTTCATGACAATGCTCAAGCTCTTCGGTCATGTTGCGGCGAATCATCTGCATCGGTACGTGCCCAGGGCCTTCAATCATCACCTGCACATCGTATTCCCAGGCAATTTTGGTCAGTTCGCCCAGCGTATGCAGTTCGGCAAACTGCGCTGCGTCGTTGGCATCCTGAATCGAGCCTGGACGCAGACCATCGCCGAGAGAGAGCGAGACATCATAGGTGGCGCAGATTTCACAGATTTCGCGGAAGTGTTCGTAGAGGAAGTTTTCCTGATGGTGAGACAGGCACCACTTCGCCATGATAGAACCGCCGCGCGAGACGATGCCGGTCAGGCGTTTGGCGGTCATCGGCACGTAGCGCAGCAGCACGCCGGCGTGAATGGTGAAGTAGTCGACACCTTGCTCAGCCTGCTCCAGCAGGGTGTCACGGAAGGCTTCCCAGGTCAGGTTTTCGGCGATGCCGTTCACCTTCTCTAATGCCTGGTAGATCGGCACAGTACCAATCGGCACCGGGCTGTTACGCAGGATCCATTCGCGGGTTTCGTGAATATAGCGGCCCGTTGAGAGGTCCATTACCGTATCCGCGCCCCAGCGCGTGGACCACACCAGCTTTTCGACCTCTTCTTCGATGGAGGAGGTGACCGCCGAGTTGCCGATGTTGGCGTTGACCTTCACCAGGAAATTGCGCCCGATAATCATTGGTTCCGATTCCGGGTGGTTGATGTTGGCGGGAATGATGGCGCGTCCGGCTGCCACTTCGTCGCGCACGAATTCCGCGGTGATATTTTCTGGCAGGTTAGCGCCAAAGCTGTGGCCAGGATGCTGCTGGCGCAACACCTCGCCACGGATACGCTCGCGACCCATGTTTTCACGAATGGCGATGAACTCCATTTCCGGGGTCACAATCCCCTGGCGCGCATAATGCAGTTGGGTAACACACTGGCCCGCTTTGGCCCGTTTCGGTGTCAGTAAACCGCTAAAACGCAGGTCGTTCAGGCCATCATCCGCAAGCCGCTCCCTGGTGTACACAGAACTGCGATCGCGCAGTTCTTCGGTATCATCACGGGCGTCAATCCACGGCTGACGCAGTTTTGCCAGCCCTTGCTGTACGTCGATAGCCACATTCGGGTCGCCATAAGGACCGGAGGTGTCATAGACCGGAATCGCCTCATTTTCTTCGTATTGGGGGTTGTCTTTCGAGCCGCCGATAAGCGTCGGGCTAAGCTGGATTTCGCGCATCGGAATACGAATATCAGGCTGGGAGCCGGTGATGTAGATGCGTTTTGAGTTCGGGAATGCGGTGCCTTCCAGCGTGTCGATAAAATGTTGCGCCTGGGCGCGTTGTTCACGGCGTGTAAGTTGATTTGCAGACATAGCTCATTCCGGATGTTAAGGACATGGCTTGTCAGACGACGGATGGAGTAATAACAACAGATCACCGCAAGGGTGATTGATGTGAATGGATTACTCTTGTTCCCTTCGCAGGTTCTAACCTGATCAGGTTCCGCGGATCCCGAATTAACGGTCTCAGCCTTTTCCACTTCATGCTTCGCGCTGTCTCTTTGATGGCTACGTCTGCTAACTCCGTCACTTACTTATGTAAGCTCCCGGAATTCACTGACCTGCCGCCTCAAGGCATCGCGAATGCTGCTGTGGAAATATAGGCACTCCGACAAGAAAAACCCCGTCCAAAGACGGGGGACTGTTTTTTAAACTACGCGTTAATCAGAAAGAACTCAAGCAGGACGCGCCATTCCACTTTCGTCGTTAGCGCCGTCCTTAAGATTGTTGTCGTATGCCAGTACGATCAACTTATCCTCAAGCGTGAAGCGGGCTGCCAGCGCTTCACCGATATCAGACAGCGCCTGCTGGAATTCAACGTAATTGTCATCATCGATAGCGTTTTCCAGGCTGGAGTCGTAATACTCCATAATTTCCAGAGTATTGGCTTCGAGGAGAGGATAAATCTGCGTGGAGGCTAAAAGTGGGCTGGTCCCTTCCATTTCACCGATAATCCGTTCATAAATATTAAAATGACCGGCGGAAAGGTATTCAACCAGGTTATGACAGAATTCGTCCAGCGCTTTTTCATTCAGCTGCATGTACGAGCCTTTTCCAGGTGTTATGCCAACCAGGTTGTAGTAATGAACCAGTAGCTGTTTTCGGTTATACAGCCAGTTGTCGACCAGTTCGTTACTTCCTCCAATTCGTTCCGCCAGGGTTGCTAACTGGTTTAGCATAATTGACTCCGCAATATTAAGATTAAAAAAAGCTCGAATGTAATAATAATGTTAACAACATGCCAGTAAAGCTAAGGTAGTGCAAACAAATGCATCGTATTATCGAGTCATCAGATCATGGCTGGTGGATCGTAAGCCATGAACAAAAATTATGGTTGCCCGGGGGAGAATTACCACTCGGTAATGCAGGAAATTTCGATCTTGTGGGGCAAAGCGCACTGCGGATAGGCGAATGGGACGGCGAACCTGTGTGGATGATCCGCCAGAATCGTCGGCAGGAGATGGGAACCGTTCGTCAGGTCATTGAGCAGGATCCTGGATTGTTTCAACTGGCCGGGCGCGGTGTTCAACTGGCTGAGTTTTACCGCTCACACAAGTTTTGTGGTTATTGCGGGCATACTATGCACCCCAGTAAGACAGAGTGGGCCATGCTATGTGACCATTGTCGCGAACGTTATTACCCGCAAATTGCGCCTTGCATTATCGTTGCCATTCGCCGCGACGACAAAATTCTACTGGCTCAGCACACCCGTCATCGTAATGGTATTTATACCGTTCTGGCCGGTTTTGTCGAAGTGGGCGAAACGCTGGAACAGGCCGTCGCGCGTGAAGTGATGGAAGAGAGCGGTATCAAAGTGAAAAACCTGCGTTATATCACCTCGCAGCCCTGGCCATTCCCGCAATCGTTGATGACAGCTTTTATGGCGGAATATGACAGCGGGGAGATTGTTATCGATCCCAAAGAGTTGATAGATGCCGGCTGGTACCGCTACGACGATCTGCCGCTGTTGCCGCCACCGGGTACCGTGGCCCGTCGTCTGATTGAAGATACGGTAGCGCAGTGTCGGGCAGACTACGAGTGACATGATACACTTCGTCCTTCAATTGGCCTCATTGTTGGCTGCTTTTGCTTGCCTCGGCCACTGACCTGAGTAAGCTCCCGGGGTTCGCTCAGTGACTGCGGCGATGCCACGTAAATGACTTTGTGTATAAACTGGCGGCCAGACGCTAAAGGAATGTAAACATGACCGAATTAAAAAACGATCGCTACCTTCGCGCACTTTTGCGCCAGCCGGTGGATGTGACGCCAGTATGGATGATGCGTCAGGCTGGTCGCTATCTCCCGGAGTACAAAGCGACGCGCGCACAGGCAGGTGATTTTATGTCGCTGTGCAAAAATGCCGAGCTGGCGTGTGAAGTCACCCTTCAGCCTTTACGTCGCTATAACCTCGACGCGGCCATTCTGTTTTCCGATATCCTGACCATCCCGGACGCGATGGGGTTAGGACTCTATTTCGAGGCGGGCGAAGGTCCTCGTTTTACCTCTCCCATTACCTGCCATGCGGACGTGGAAAAACTGCCCGTGCCCGATCCGGAACAGGAACTGGGTTACGTCATGAACGCCGTGCGCACGATCCGCCGTGAGCTTAAAGGCGAAGTGCCGCTGATTGGTTTCTCGGGTAGCCCGTGGACGCTGGCTACCTATATGGTGGAAGGGGGCAGCAGCAAAGCCTTTACCGTCATTAAAAAGATGATGTACGCCGAACCGCAAACGCTGCATTTACTGCTCGATAAGCTGGCCAGCAGCGTCACTCTGTACCTTAATGCGCAGATCAAAGCGGGTGCCCAATCCGTGATGATTTTCGACACCTGGGGCGGTGTGCTGACCGGGCGCGATTATCAGCAATTCTCGCTCTATTACATGCATAAGATTGTTGACGGCCTGCTGCGTGAAAACGACGGCAAGCGTGTGCCCGTGACGCTGTTTACCAAAGGCGGTGGACAGTGGCTGGAAGCGATGGCGGAGACGGGCTGTGATGCGCTGGGCCTTGACTGGACGACGGATATCAGCGATGCACGCCGCCGCGTCGGCCATAAAGTGGCACTGCAGGGCAACATGGATCCCTCGATGCTTTATGCCGCACCTGCCCGCATTGAAGACGAAGTGGCGTCTATACTTGCTGGTTTCGGACAAGGTGAAGGGCATGTGTTTAACCTCGGTCACGGCATCCACCAGGATGTGCCGCCAGAACACGCTGGCGTATTTGTGGAGGCGGTGCACAGGCTCTCAGCCCCGTATCACCAGTAAGGAGTCGTTATGGATCTTGCGTCGCTACGCGCTCAACAAATTGAACTTGCCGCTTCTGTTTCCCGTGAGGATCGTCTGGAAAAAGATCCGCCTTCCCTGATCGGCGGTGCGGATGTGGGGTTTGAGCAAGGCGGCGAAGTGACGCGTGCCGCAATGGTGCTGTTGACCTGGCCTGAACTGGAACTGGTTGAGTATAAAGTGGCGCGTATTGCGACCACGATGCCTTATATCCCCGGCTTTCTCTCTTTCCGTGAATATCCCGCGCTGCTTGCGGCGTGGGAGCTGCTCTCGCAAAAACCGGATCTGCTCTTTGTCGACGGGCATGGAATATCGCATCCCCGCCGTCTGGGGGTCGCCAGCCACTTTGGCCTACTGGTAGATGTACCGACCATTGGCGTGGCTAAAAAACGGCTGTGCGGGAAATTTGAGCCCCTCTCTGACGAACCGGGCGCTCTGGCGCCGCTAATGGACAAAGGCGAACAACTGGCATGGGTCTGGCGCAGCAAAGCGCGCTGTAATCCTCTTTTCGTGGCGACAGGGCATCGTGTAAGCGTGGATACCGCGTTGGCATGGGTACAGCGCTGCATGAAAGGCTATCGCCTGCCTGAACCGACCCGGTGGGCCGATGCAGTGGCATCGGGTCGCCCTGCATTCGCGCGTTGGCAGGAAATTCAGCGTTGATTCAGGTACACTGCCGCTAATTTCTGCATCAGAGAACCTATCATGTTACAAAACCCGATTCACCTGCGTCTGGAGAAGCTGGCAACGTGGCAGCACGTCACCTTTATGGCCTCTCTTTGCGAGCGCATGTATCCCAATTACGCCATGTTCTGCCAGGAAACGGAGTTTGGCGACCCGCAGCTTTATCGCCGCATTCTCGATTTGGTGTGGGAAACGCTGACGGTAAAAGATGCGAAGGTGAATTTCGATAATCAGCTTGAGAAGCTGGAAGAGGCAATTCCCTCGGCTGACGACTACGATATGTACGGTGTCTACCCGGCGATTGATGCGTGTGTGGCGCTTAGTGATCTTATTCATGCTCTGCTGAGCGGTGAATCGATGGAGTACGCGGTTGAGGTGAGTAAGACGTCTATTACCACCGTTGCGATGCTGGAAATGACCCAGGAAGGTCGCGAAATGACCGACGAAGAGCTGAAAGAGAATCCGGCAGTTGAGCAGGAATGGGACATTCAGTGGGAGATTTTCCGCCTTTTGGCTGCCTGCGAAGAACGCGATATTGAGCTGATCAAAGGCCTTCGCGCAGACCTGCGTGAGGCCGGAGACAGTAATATCGGTATAAATTTGCAGCAATGAGACAACAAAACGTGATTTAACGCCTGTTTTGTCGTCCTGGGAGGCTTCCCTTCGCACCCCCGTCTGGTCTACATTTGGGGGGCGAAAAAACGTGGCTATCGGTGCGTGTATGCAGGAGAGTGCTTTTGAGGCATTTCCGTCGCACTCGATGCTTAGCAAGCGATAAACACATTGAAAGGATAACTTATGAACAAGACTCAACTGATTGATGTAATTGCAGACAAGGCTGATCTGTCTAAAGCGCAAGCGAAAGCTGCTCTTGAATCCACCCTGGCTGCGATTACTGAGTCTCTGAAAGAAGGCGATGCTGTACAACTGGTTGGTTTCGGTACCTTCAAAGTGAACCACCGCGCTGAGCGTACTGGCCGCAACCCGCAGACCGGTAAAGAAATCAAAATCGCCGCAGCTAATGTACCGGCGTTTGTTTCTGGTAAAGCACTGAAAGACTCTGTTAAGTAAGACAGGCGTGGCAGTGAACAGTTTTATCGAAGGGGCTTTGCGGCCCCTTTTGTCTTTCTGGCGCCGATCACGGGTGCTGGCGGGCGTGCTGTTCTTAACTGCCTGTAGCCACAACGCCTCACTTCCCCCCTTCACCGCCAGCGGCTACGCCGGGGACCAGGGCGCAGAGCGCCTTTGGCGCAAAGATTCCGACAGCGAGACCCATCTTCTCGCCGCCTTTAGCCCGTGGCACAACGGGAATACCTCTCTGAGCGAATACCGCTGGCAGGGCGATGAACTCCAGCTTATTGAACTCAATATCTATGGTAAAACTCCGGAACATATCCGTGTGCGCTTTGATGATCACGGCGAGCTGAGTTTCATGCAGCGTGAAGTCAACGGTCAGAAACAGCAGCTTTCCAGCGATCAGATAGCGCTCTACCGTTATCGCGCGAACCAACTACGGCAGACCAGCGACGCATTGCGTCTTGGGCGTGTGGTGCTCCGCCAGGGCCGCTGGCATGCCAATGGTTCCGTGACAACATGCGAAGGCCAAACTATCAAACCCGACCTCGATTCTCTGGCTATCAGCCATATAGAGCGTCGGCAGAATCATTCATCGGCGGAAGTGAGCGTTGCGTGGCTGGAAGGGCCAGAGGGTTCTCAGTTGCTGCTGGTGGCCAATGAGGATTTTTGTACCTGGCAGCCAACTGAGAAAAGCTTCTAAGTCTTACCAGTGATTCATTCCCATATGTTCGCGACCTCCGCCGCAACTTCCGCGTCCCATGCCTTCGCTGCGAGGAATACCTGCCTGTGCTAAGGCGATATCAAACTTGACTCGCTGCTGGTCCAGTTTTTGTCTCAGTGTTTCCATCTCCTGGGCTGCGGACTCAATTTTTGTGCTGTCCGGCTTATCGGCGGTTAATAACGCATTGTATTCATAGCGTTTTGAGGTGAGTTGCTGGCGTAACGCACGGGTTTGTTCATAAAAATCATTATGTAGCTTCTGGGCAGTGGCCTGTTGTTCAGTGCTCAGTTGGCTGTAACCCTGCGGGCCCATTCCGTTTCCGTTATTCCCGTGGTGCCTTGCCCATGCTGAGCTGCTACCTAAGGTCAGTGCGGCAAGGGTAATGAGTGTCACTGTTATTTTTTGGTTCCGTTTCATCGTTTATTCTCCTGGGTGGTAGTTATTCAGTGTTTTGCATCTTCCATGCCAGGATGAGAGACCAGCAGATATAGGGTGCTACAGGGGCACAGGCCGATGGCGGCGAGTAAAAATGACTCACGGTAAAGAGTAAGGTGGGTCATTTTTACTCGTTCTCCTTGCGGGTTTATGGCCGCGGGCAGGTTTACCGCGGCAGAAAAATGGCATGATTTCTGCTGAGTGATCGGGAGCAGAAAGAAAGGGAGTCGTAATAAACATGATGCGGTTGTCGAAGGATTCCGTCGCCGTTGGTCTGAGCTGGCTATTGACTGGTTTTATTGTGCTACTGGTGTGCCTGTTCTCCGCGCTTATCGTGCGTGACTATGACCGGGAGAACGATGCCGCGCGGCAAACCATTCAGGAGAAAGGCAGCGTGTTAATTCGCGCCCTTGAGTCCGGAACCCGCGTGGGCTTAGGTATGCGTATGCATCATACGCAACTGCAGGCGCTGCTGGAGGAAATGGCCTGGCAGCCCGGTGTGTTGTGGTTTGCGGTGACGGATGAGAACGGCAAAATTCTCGCCCATAGTGATCCACAGCAGGTTGGTGGGACACTGTACTCCGCCAATACGATGCACGAACTGAAGATTGGCCGGGAAGAACGCTGGCGGCGGCTCGAACAGCCGGAACCGGCACTGGAGATTTATCGTCAATTTCGCCCGCTTAACAGCGGTGGCGGCCATCATATGCGTATGATGCTATCCCGCGAATCTGCTGTTCAGCGTGCCGAGCTACCGCAGGTCATTTTCATCGCTTTTGATACGCGCGAACTGGATGCTGCCAGGGTTCGTGGCCTGCGCAATATGGTCATTATGATCTGCGCTGCAGGGGTCGTCATGATTGCAACCGTGTTGAGCCAGTTCTGGTTTCGCCGTTATCAGCGTTCGCGTAAACAATTGCAGGAGGCGATGGCGCGCAAAGAAAAGCTGGTGGCGCTTGGGCATCTGGCTGCGGGTGTCGCGCATGAGATCCGCAATCCGTTGTCTTCCATCAAAGGGCTGGCAAGGTATTTTGCCGAACGCGCTCCGCCTGATGGAGAAGCGCATCAACTGGCTCAGGTGATGGCGAAGGAGGCCGATCGTCTGAACAGGGTCGTCAGCGAGCTACTGGAACTGGTGCGTCCGGCCCATTTAACCTACCAGTCAGTTGATCTGAATGAAGTGATTAGACACTCGCTTCGGTTGGTGAGCCAGGATGCCGCAAGCCGGGCGATTATGCTCAATTTCAGCCCGCAGCCAGAGTTATGCCGTATTCAGGCCGATCCGGATCGTTTGAAGCAGGTGTTGCTGAACCTCTACCTCAATGCTATCCATGCCATTGAGCATGATGGTGTCATTACAGTTGCAGCGAGTGAATGTGGCGACGGACGAGTTAAGGTAAGCGTTGCGGACAGCGGTAAGGGGATGACGGCGGAGCAGTTACAGGCCATCTTCACCCCGTATTTCACCACCAGGGCCGACGGCACCGGGCTGGGTTTAGCGGTGGTGCAAAACATTATTGAGCAGCACGGTGGAATGATTCAAGTCGAGAGCATTCCCGGCAAGGGGGCGGCATTTATTATCTTTTTGCCGATCAACGGGCAACAGAAGGATGAACAAGGATGAATGGCAGGCAGGTCGATATTCTGGTGGTGGACGATGACATCAGCCATTGCACTATTTTACAGGCCCTGTTACAGGGCTGGGGATATCGTGTTGAGTCGGCCCATAACGGCATGCAGGCGCTGGAACAGGTGCGTCAGCATGTATTTGATCTGGTACTTTGCGATATCCGCATGGCAGAGATGGACGGTATCGAAACGCTGAAAGAGATCAAAACCTTGAATCCGTCGATTCCGGTATTAATCATGACTGCGTACTCCAGCGTTGATACCGCAGTGGAAGCGCTGAAATCCGGAGCGCTGGACTACCTCATCAAGCCGCTGGACTTTGACAAGTTGCAGCAAACATTGTCTCAGGCGCTGGCGCACACGCGTCTGAGTGAGTCCCCCGTAGCAGACACTCCCGCCGCGCAGTTTGGTATGGTTGGCGATAGCCCGGCGATGCGAACTTTGCTGAACAATATTGCCCTGGTTGCGCCATCTGATGCGACGGTATTAATTCACGGCGAGTCGGGAACCGGGAAAGAACTGGTCGCGCGGGCGCTGCATGCCAGCAGTGGTCGCAGCCACAGGCCGCTGATTACCCTCAACTGTGCGGCGCTTAACGAGTCGTTGCTGGAGTCGGAGCTGTTTGGCCATGAGAAAGGTGCGTTTACCGGCGCGGACAAACGTCGGGAAGGACGTTTTGTTGAGGCGGACGGCGGCACGCTATTTCTGGATGAGATTGGCGATATTTCGCCGCTGATGCAGGTGCGTCTGCTACGAGCGATTCAGGAGCGCGAAGTACAACGCGTGGGCAGCAACCAGACCCTTTCGGTCGATGTGCGGCTGATTGCCGCCACCCATCGGCAATTAGCCGAAGAAGTCAGCGCCGGGCGTTTTCGGCAGGATCTTTACTACCGTCTGAACGTGGTGACTATCGACATGCCGCCGTTGCGTCAACGCAGGGAAGATATCCCTCCGCTGGCGCGCTATTTTCTGCAACGTTACGCCGAGCGTAACCGCAAAACGGTACTGGGATTTACGCCACAGGCGATGGACATGCTGATTCACTACGAATGGCCGGGCAATATTCGTGAGCTGGAGAATGCGGTGGAGCGGGCGGTGGTCTTGCTGACCGGGGAGTATATTTCTGAGCGTGAGCTGCCGCTTGCGATTGTCGGTACGCCAGTTTCAGGCAGGCCACTCGACGGTAACCTGATTCAGCCACTGGTAGAAGTAGAGAAGGAAGCGATCCTGGCGGCACTTGAAAAAACGGGCGGGAACAAAACCGAAGCCGCCCGTCAGTTAGGGATCACCCGTAAAACACTGCTCGCAAAACTTTCGCGTTAGTTTTGCTCGCGGGCAATCGCACGATAACCGATATCTTTACGGCTAAAGCTGCCTTCCCACTGAATATTTTCCATTAATGCATAGGCACGCTTCTGGGCGTCGGCAACGGTATGACCCAGCGCAGTGGCGCACAACACACGACCACCATTGGTGAGAACGCGATCATCATCGGCCAGCTTCGTCCCGGCGTGGAAGACCTTCGCGCCGTCCACCTCTTCCAGCGGTAAACCGTGGATCTCATCACCGGTGTTGTAATTGCCCGGATAACCCCCCGCCGCGATAACGACGCCGAGAGACGCGCGTTCATCCCAGTCGGAGGTTTTCTCATCGAGCTTGCCATCGCAGGCGGCGAGACACAGATCCACCAGATCGGATTTCATGCGCAGCATGATCGGTTGCGTTTCCGGATCGCCAAAGCGGCAGTTGAACTCGATAACCTTCGGGTTACCCTGTTTGTCGATCATCAGGCCGGCGTACAGGAAGCCGGTATAGGTGTTCCCTTCGGCGGCCATCCCTTTCACGGTCGGCCAAATGATACGTTCCATGGTGCGCTGGTGGACTTCATCCGTCACTACAGGGGCAGGGGAGTAGGCTCCCATACCGCCCGTATTTGGGCCGGTATCGCCATCGCCGACACGCTTATGATCCTGGCTGGTCGCCATCGGCAGCACATGCTCGCCATCGACCATCACAATAAAGCTGGCCTCTTCACCGTCGAGGAATTCCTCGATCACGATGCGATGGCCCGCGTCACCAAACGCATTGCCCGCCAGCATATCGTTGACGGCGGCTTCGGCTTCCTCAAGCGTCATTGCGACGATAACGCCTTTACCGGCAGCCAGACCGTCGGCTTTAATGACGATCGGCGCGCCTTTTTCGCGCAGGTAAGCCAGCGCGGGATCCACTTCGGTGAAGTTCTGGTATTCCGCAGTCGGAATGTTATGACGCGCCAGAAAATCCTTGGTGAAGGCTTTGGAGCCTTCAAGCTGCGCGGCGCCTTCGGTTGGGCCGAAGATTTTCAGACCTGCCGCGCGGAAGGCGTCAACCACGCCAATCACCAGCGGCGCTTCCGGGCCAACGATGGTCAGATCGATTTTCTCGTTTCGGGCAAAATCCAGCAGGGCCGGAATATCGGTCACGCCGATCGCCACGTTTTGCAGCGTCGGTTCCAGCGCGGTGCCCGCATTACCCGGCGCGACGAAAACGGTGTCGACCAGCGGTGACTGTGCCGCTTTCCACGCCAGCGCGTGCTCGCGCCCGCCGTTACCAATCACTAATACTTTCATTCTTTGCTCCGGGAATTAATGGCGGAAATGACGCATGTCGGTGAAGATCATCGCAATGCCGTGTTCGTCGGCGGCGGCAATCACTTCGTCATCGCGGATAGAACCGCCAGGCTGGATTACACAACTCACGCCAACGGCGGCAGCGGCATCAATACCATCACGGAACGGGAAGAACGCATCAGACGCCATCGCGGAACCTTTCACTTCCAGCCCTTCATCACCGGCTTTGATCCCGGCGATTTTCGCGGAGTAGACGCGGCTCATCTGGCCTGCGCCTATGCCAATGGTCATGTTCTCTTTGGCATACACGATAGCGTTGGATTTCACGAACTTCGCTACTTTCCAGCAGAACAGTGCATCACGCAGTTCCTGTTCGGTTGGCTGGCGTTTGGACACGACGCGCAGTTCGCCTTCACTTACCATACCGAGGTCGCGATCCTGAACCAGCAGGCCGCCGTTCACGCGTTTGAAATCGAGGCCCGGAACACGTGCGGTCCACTCGCCGCAGGTCAGTACGCGGACGTTCTGCTTCGCGGCGGTGATTTTCAGCGCCTCTTCTGTGGCTGAGGGGGCGATGATCACTTCCACAAACTGGCGGGAGATAATAGCCTGCGCGGTTTGCGCATCCAGCTCGCGGTTAAAAGCGATGATGCCGCCGAACGCGGAGGTCGGGTCGGTTTTGTAAGCACGATCGTAAGCATCCAGAATAGAGGAACTGACCGCCACGCCGCACGGGTTAGCGTGTTTAACGATAACGCAGGCCGGTTCGCTGAACTCTTTCACGCATTCCAGCGCCGCATCGGTATCGGCGATATTGTTATAGGAAAGCGCTTTGCCCTGTACCTGCTGCGCAGTCGCAACAGAGGCTTCTTTGATCTCTTCTTCTATATAGAAGGCTGCCTGCTGGTGGCTGTTTTCGCCGTAGCGCATATCCTGCTTCTTAATGAAGTTCAGATTCAGTGTACGCGGGAAGCGGCCAGCCGCTTCTTTTGTCTCGCCGTGATAAGCCGGAACCATGCTGCCGAAGTAGTTGGCGATCATGCTGTCGTAAGCGGCGGTATGTTCGAATGCTTTAATCGCGAGGTCGAAGCGGGTTGCCAGCAGAAGCGAGCCTTCGTTGGCATCCATCTCTTCAATAATAGTGTTGTAGTCGCTGCTCTTTACGACGATGGCCACGTCTTTATGGTTCTTCGCCGCAGAGCGCACCATGGTCGGGCCGCCGATATCGATATTCTCGACCGCATCTTCCAGAGAACAGCCTTCGCGGGCAACGGTCTGGGCAAACGGATAAAGGTTAACAACCACCATATCAATAGGAGAGATGTTGTGCTCGGCCATAATGGCGTCATCCTGGCCGCGACGGCCAAGAATACCGCCATGGACTTTCGGATGCAGAGTCTTAACGCGTCCATCCATCATTTCCGGGAAACCGGTGTAATCGGACACTTCGGTAACCGGCAGGCCTTTATCAGCTAACAGACGGGCAGTGCCCCCTGTAGATAGCAGTTCTACACCGCGTGCAGAAAGTGCCTGGGCGAATTCGACGATACCGGCTTTGTCAGAAACGCTGAGCAGCGCGCGGCGGATTGGACGACGTTGTTGCATGGTAAATCCCCTGGATTTGACGATTACAGAGAGCGTTAGCTGAATTTTCATCAAAAAACTCAGCTAACGCCCCTAACGGGGCATCCTTGTTTTAGCGGGGGCATTTTAACGAAAACGTTTGCGCAACGCTCGCGAATTTTCACTTTTTCGCAGCATTGTGGATAAGTCTGTGTGCAAAAGGGTATAAGGCGGGCTTTTGCTGTGGAATGCAGCAGTCAGTCATTTTTCTGCAATTTTTCTATTGCGGATGCGCGGGAACTCCCTATAATGCGCCTCCATCGACACGGCAGATGTGAATCACTTCACACAAACAGCCGGTTCGGTTGAAGAGAAAAATCCTGAAATAACGGGTTGACTCTGAAAGAGGAAAGCGTAATATACGCCACCTCGCAACGGTGAGCGAAAGCCGCGTTGCACT
>NZ_JAKIVH010000010.1:0-92579 GCF_023613995.1 Citrobacter sp. MNAZ 1397 | reverse complement strand
TGCATTAATCCGGTGATGAAAGAAGTATTCGGTGGAGCGGTAGTTCAGTCGGTTAGAATACCTGCCTGTCACGCAGGGGGTCGCGGGTTCGAGTCCCGTCCGTTCCGCCACCCTATTTAGGGGCGTAGTTCAATTGGTAGAGCACCGGTCTCCAAAACCGGGTGTTGGGAGTTCGAGTCTCTCCGCCCCTGCCAGAAAAAGAAAAAATCCTTTGCTCAGGCAAAGGATTTTTTTTTGCTTCTTTCTGGTAAAACAATTCAGACGCACCCGTAATGGATGCGCCGCTTTCATTCCATTACCTTTATTTTCAATAACTCCCGAATCTGGTTTTGTTTATCGCTATTTTGTAACCAGATAGCATAAAGTGGACGGGATAGTGTCGTGCTATCAACCACCATATGCAGGCCACTCCTTTGCTGCGCCCAGGAGACGGGTAGCCACGCACACCCATTTAATAGCGTCAGTTGCTGATGAGCGACCTCTGCTGAACTGGTAGTTAATGTTGGGACATCGTCGCTGCCAATCAATTCGGACTCATGTTGCTGAAAATCCGGCCCCCATTCCAGACGCAAATAATTCAATTGTGACTTCGTCTTTTCGGGCGTCGAGCAATAGAGGCCAAGTGTAAAATGTCCTAATAACTGGCTGCTAAATTCGTCCATTTTGGGTGTTTCTGTTGTGATCAGGAGATCAAGTTGGCGCTCATGTAGCTGTTTCACCAACGATTGTCGCTGTGCAATTCGTGCTTCAAATTGCAGGCTTTCCTCTAGCTGGTACAACCTTCCAAGCCAGTCGCTAAGCATACATTCCCATAGCGAGGCACTTGCACCGATAGAAAATTGATTGTGTCTCGATGTATGCGCAACCTCTTTGCGTGCCGCCTGCCAGGTATTCATCAGCGTTTCGGCATAGGGGAGAAGTTTTTCCCCGGCCGCCGTCAGGCGGATATTGTTGCGATGGCGCGTGAAAAGATTTACGCCAAGCTGGTTTTCTAACTGACGAATACGAAAGCTCACGGCTGACTGGGTCAAATAGAGTGCTTCAGCTGCACGCCCGAAGTGGCGAGTTCGGCTGACTTCCAGGAAAGTTTTTAGCAATTCCGTATCCACAGGTTTCTCCGCAAAATTATTTGTCGTAATGATTTAAATGTTTTGTTTTACACTCTGTCAAGCGTAACTAATACTCCGCGCCATAAATAGCTCGGCCAAAGAATTAGGAGCGTGCAGGATGGCGGAAAGCTTTACGACGACTAATCGTTTTTTTGACAACAAACATTATCCGCGCGGGTTTTCCCGTCATGGTGATTTCACCATCAAAGAAGCTCAGTTGCTTGAGCGTCATGGTTATGCTTTCAACGAGCTGGATCTCGGTAAGCGCGAACCGACCACAGAAGAAGAAATCCGTTTCGTCGCAGTATGTCGCGGCGAACGCGAGCCAGATACCGAAGCAGAACGCGTCTGGTCTAAGTATATGTCACGCATTAAGCGTCCAAAGCGTTTTCATACCCTGTCAGGTGGCAAACCGCAGATGGAAGGGAACGAAGACTACACGGATTCTGAAGACTAAAAAAAGGGGCTACGGCCCCTTTTTTATCCCAACATTTTCTGCAAATGAATGAGTAGCCTGTCGATAGCGCGATAGCTGAGCGCTTCCTGTAGATGATCGCGCTGAATATTTTCTGCACCTTCCAGATCGGCAATGGTTCTCCCGACTTTCAACAAACGTTGCCAGGCTCGTACTGACAGACCAAGCCGTACCAGTGTTTGTTCCAGCCACTCTCCATCAGCTTGCGTGAGCACGCAAAAATCCCTCATTTCGCTGTTTTCCAGTAACGCGTTAAGCTTCCCTTGTCGCTGATACTGCCGTTCCTGTGCAGCGATAACCCGTGCACGCACGACACTACTCTTTTCACTGCCGTGTTGGTTGTGGCTCAACATACCGGGCGGCAGGAGTGGGATCTCAAGCGACAGGTCGAAGCGGTCTAGAAATGGCCCAGAAAGGCGCCCAAGGTAGCGCAATGTCTGTTCCGGCGTGCTGCGGTTATGGTTCCCTTGATAATGCCCCGTTGGGCTGGGATTCATGGCGGCAATAAGTTGAAAACGGGCAGGGTATGTGACTTTCGCCCGCGTACGGGAAATATGGATCTGCCCTGACTCGATGGGTTCGCGCAACGCGTCCAGCACCCGTCGCTCAAATTCAGGGAGCTCATCGAGGAATAACACGCCGTTATGGGCCAGCGATATTTCTCCGGGGCCAGGTATTGCGCCGCCGCCGACCATAGCCGTAAGTGAGGCACTATGATGCGGTGCGCGAAAAGGTCTCTGTCGCCATTGACGTATCAATCCTGAGGTATTGACCAGACTCAGGATGGCCGCGCTTTCCAGCGCTTCCTGGTTGCTCAGCGGTGGCAACAATGCCCCAAGCCTGCTGGCAAGCATTGTTTTTCCCGTGCCCGGTGGGCCGATCAGGAGCAAGTTATGCCCGCCGGCCGCCGTAATCTCCAGTGCACGCTTACCTTGCTCCTGCCCGATGACGTCGCTTAAGTCATGTTGCGCTGTATTCGGGTTACTGCTGATGAAATGGGGAGATGGTGGAGATAACTCATGTTTACCTTCAAGAAAAGCACACACCGCCTGCAGATGCTCAGCGATGTAACAATCTTTCGTTCCTGTCAGGCTTACCTCGGCTTCGTTCTCTGCGGCGACAATGATGGACCGGCCAGCCTTGATTGCCTCCATGGCACTGGATACCGCCCCGGGAACGCCGCGTAGCGCTCCTGTAAGGGCCAATTCGCCGACGAACTCAAACCGATGAAGATGGCTAGTCTGCAATTGCTCAGAAGCGGCGAGAAGCGCAATTGCGATAGGTAAATCATATCGCCCTCCCTCTTTGGGAAGGTCTGCCGGTGCCAGGTTGATCGTGATCTTTTTCGCGGGGAATTCGTAGCCGCTATTGATGATCGCGCTACGCACGCGATCCCGGGCTTCCTTCACCGTTGTCTCCGGTAGGCCCACCATCGTCAAACCGGGAAGACCGTTGCTGATGTGCACCTCAACGGTGATTAACGGCGCACAAACCCCCAGCGCTGCACGCGTGTAAATAACCGACAACGTCATAACACCTCCTTGTGGAAGGTAAGTATGCGGGGCAAATAGACTTTACCTTCCCGAAAAAAAGAAGGTTTGCGCACAGGCTTCCACACTTTTTTCGGCGGTTGCAGACGATCTATTTTTTTCTGGAATTCTCCTCGCATGTTACGGCCTGGTGCCTAAAAGCCCTTTTAGTGTTGAAAAAAATGAAATTATTTCATTTCAATTTTTCTTTATAAAAAACAAGGATTTTTATTGATATTGTTTTGCTAACGAAAAAAACCGTCATAAAAAAATCTTGTGTCATATCTCATATCTGTGATAACTCTTTAGGTATTCCTTCGAACATGAAGCCAGAAAGTACAGAAAATGACAGCCCTTCTACGAGTGATTAGCCTGATTGTGATTAGCGTGGTGGTGATTATTATCCCACCGTGCGGGGCTGCACTTGGACGAGGAAAGGCTTAAAAATCAAGCCTTAACGAACTAAGACCCCCGCACCGAAAGGTCCGGGGGTTTTTTTATGACCTAAAAACATAAACGAGGAGCAGAGAATGAGTAGTAGCACAAAATTCTGTTTCTACCGATTTACGGCGGGGAACTAACTATGAATGGCGCACAGTGGGTAGTACATGCGTTGCGGGCACAGCAGGTTGATACAGTCTTTGGGTATCCCGGCGGCGCAATTATGCCGGTTTACGATGCATTGTATGACGGCGGCGTGGAACACTTGTTGTGCCGGCATGAGCAGGGGGCGGCAATGGCGGCTATCGGTTATGCACGCTCGACAGGTAAAACGGGTGTGTGTATCGCCACGTCCGGTCCGGGAGCAACTAATCTGATCACCGGGCTGGCGGATGCGCTGCTGGATTCCGTTCCTGTCGTTGCTATCACCGGTCAGGTTGCCGCGCCATTCATTGGTACCGATGCCTTCCAGGAAGTGGACGTTCTCGGTTTGTCGCTGGCCTGCACTAAACATAGTTTTCTGGTGCAGTCTCTGGAGGAGCTGCCGCGCGTGATTGCCGAAGCGTTCCAGGTGGCAAACTCAGGCCGTCCTGGCCCGGTTCTCGTTGATATCCCTAAAGACATCCAGTTAGCCTCCGGTGATCTGGAACCGCATTTTTCCACCGTTGGAGATGAGTTCACCTTCCCACATGAAGACGTGGCGCAGGCCTGCCAAATGCTGGCTCAGGCCAAAAAGCCGATGCTGTACGTAGGTGGTGGCGTAGGGATGGCGCAGGCTGTTCCGGCGCTGCGCGAGTTCCTCGCCGTGACTCAAATGCCAGTCACCTGTACGCTGAAAGGCCTTGGTGCGGTTGAAGATAGCTATCCATGGTATCTCGGCATGCTGGGGATGCACGGCACCAAAGCCGCGAATTTGGCGGTGCAGGAGTGTGACCTGCTAATCGCTGTGGGGGCACGCTTTGACGATCGCGTCACCGGCAAACTGAACACCTTTGCGCCAAATGCCAAAGTTATCCATATGGATATCGATCCGGCAGAAATGAATAAATTGCGTCAGGCACATGTCAGCTTGCAAGGCGATTTGAATGCGTTACTGCCAGCATTGCAACAGGAGCTGGAGATTAACGAATGGCGCCAGTTTAATGCCGACATGCGTAGAGAGTTCGCCTGGCGTTATGACCATCCAGGTGACGCGATCTATGCGCCGCTGTTGTTAAAACAATTGTCAGATCGCAAACCTGCCGACTGCGTGGTGACCACCGATGTGGGTCAGCATCAAATGTGGTCTGCACAGCACATGACTTACACCCGTCCAGAAAATTTCATTACCTCCAGTGGATTAGGCACAATGGGCTTTGGCTTGCCAGCCGCCGTGGGGGCACAGGTGGCCCGTCCGAATGATACGGTAATCTGTATCTCCGGTGACGGTTCCTTCATGATGAATGTTCAGGAACTCGGCACCGTAAAACGCAAACAGTTACCGCTGAAAATCGTGTTACTGGATAATCAGCGTTTAGGGATGGTTCGCCAGTGGCAGCAGTTATTCTTCAACGAACGTTATAGCGAAACAACACTTACCGATAACCCCGATTTCCTCGTTCTGGCCAGCGCCTTCGGCATTCCCGGCCAGCACATCACCCGTAAAGACCAGGTTGAAGCGGCTCTCGACACCATGCTGTCCTGTGAGGGGCCATACCTGCTTCATGTCTCAATCGACGAGCTTGAGAATGTCTGGCCGTTGGTACCGCCAGGTGCCAGTAATGCAGAAATGCTGGAGAAATTATCATGATGCAACATCAGGTCGCCGTGCAGGCCCGCTTCAACCCCGAAACGTTAGAACGTGTATTACGTGTGGTACGCCACCGTGGCTTTCAGGTTTGTTCAATGAACATGGAAGCGGCCACCGACGCGCAGAATATAAATATTGAATTGACCGTTGCCAGCCCGCGCCCCGTCGAATTACTGTTTAGCCAGCTAAGCAAACTGGTCGATGTCGCCCGGGTTGATATCCAGCAATGTACAACATCATCACAACAGATCCGCGCCTGAGCGCAAAGGAATTAAAATGACGACGAAAAAAGCTGATTACATTTGGTTCAATGGCGAGATGGTTCCGTGGGGAGAAGCAAAGGTTCATGTGATGTCCCACGCTCTGCATTACGGTACTTCCGTGTTCGAAGGTATCCGTTGCTATAACTCGCACAAAGGGCCGGTGGTGTTCCGTCATCGTGAGCACATGCAGCGTCTGCGTGATTCAGCCAAAATTTATCGCTTCCCGGTTTCTCAAAGCATTGATGAACTGATGGAAGCTTGCCGTCAGGTGATTCGCAAAAACAACCTGACCAGCGCCTATATTCGTCCGTTGGTGTTCGTTGGTGACGTAGGTATGGGCGTTAACCCGCCGGATGGTTACACCACTGATGTGATCATCGCAGCTTTTCCCTGGGGGGCATACCTCGGCGCAGAAGCGTTGGATCAGGGAATCGACGCGATGGTTTCCTCCTGGAACCGCGTTGCACCGAATACCATCCCGACGGCGGCAAAAGCCGGTGGTAACTACCTTTCTTCTCTGCTGGTTGGCAGTGAAGCACGTCGTCATGGTTATCAGGAAGGTATTGCGCTGGATGTGAATGGCTATATTTCTGAAGGTGCGGGTGAAAACCTGTTTGAAGTGAAAGATGGCATCCTGTTCACTCCGCCGTTTACCTCTTCCGCGCTGCCGGGTATCACCCGTGACGCCATCATCAAGCTGGCGAAAGACCTCGGTATTGAAGTTCGCGAGCAGACCCTGTCCCGCGAATCGCTGTACCTGGCCGATGAAGTGTTCATGTCCGGTACCGCAGCCGAAATCACGCCGGTTCGCAGCGTGGATGGTATCCAGGTAGGCGAAGGCCGCTGTGGCCCGGTCACCAAACGTATTCAGCAAGCATTCTTTGGCCTGTTTACCGGTGAAACCGAAGATAAATGGGGCTGGTTGGATCAGGTTAATAACTAAGTATAAAAGATGGGGCGGCACGCAACGCCCCATTTAACAGAAACTGGGAGTAACTAAAGCATGCCTAAGTACCGTTCCGCCACCACCACCCACGGGCGTAATATGGCGGGTGCCCGCGCGCTGTGGCGCGCCACCGGGATGACAGACGCCGATTTCGGTAAACCGATCATTGCCGTCGTGAACTCGTTTACCCAGTTCGTGCCCGGGCACGTGCATTTGCGCGATCTCGGTAAGCTGGTTGCTGAGCAAATTGAAGCCTCCGGCGGTGTGGCGAAAGAGTTTAATACCATTGCCGTGGATGACGGTATCGCCATGGGTCACGGCGGCATGCTTTATTCACTGCCATCGCGCGAACTGATCGCGGACTCCGTTGAATACATGGTGAATGCCCACTGCGCCGATGCCATGGTGTGTATCTCCAACTGTGACAAAATCACCCCGGGGATGCTGATGGCGTCACTGCGCCTGAACATTCCGGTCATCTTCGTTTCCGGCGGCCCGATGGAAGCCGGTAAAACCAAGCTGTCCGACAAAATCATCAAGCTCGACCTGGTCGATGCGATGATTCAGGGTGCGGACCCGAAAGTGTCTGATTCGCAGAGCGAACAGGTAGAACGCTCTGCCTGTCCGACCTGCGGCTCCTGCTCCGGTATGTTCACCGCTAACTCAATGAACTGTCTGACCGAAGCGCTGGGCCTGTCTCAGCCGGGTAATGGTTCGCTGCTGGCGACCCATGCCGATCGTAAAGATCTGTTCCTCACCGCAGGCCAGCGCATCGTTGAACTGACCAAACGCTACTACGAGCAGAACGATGCTTCCGCGCTGCCACGCAACATTGCCAGCAAAGCGGCATTTGAGAACGCAATGACCCTGGATATCGCCATGGGTGGTTCAACCAATACCGTTCTGCATTTGCTGGCGGCGGCGCAAGAAGCAGAAATCGACTTCACCATGAGCGATATCGACAAGCTGTCCCGTAAAGTGCCGCAGCTGTGTAAGGTTGCGCCGAGCACGCAGAAATACCATATGGAAGATGTTCATCGTGCCGGTGGCGTACTGGGGATCCTCGGCGAGCTGGACAGAGCAGGTCTGTTGAACCGCGACGTGAAAAACGTGCTCGGTTTGACGCTGCCGCAGACGCTGGAGCAGTACGACATCACGGTAACCCAGGATGAGGCGGTGAAAAAAATGTTCCGCGCTGGTCCTGCGGGTATCCGCACAACGCAGGCCTTCTCGCAGGATTGCCGTTGGGATTCGCTGGATGATGATCGCGCTGATGGCTGCATCCGTTCTCTGGAACATGCCTACAGCAAAGACGGCGGCCTGGCCGTTCTGTACGGTAACTTCGCCGAAAACGGCTGCATCGTAAAAACCGCAGGCGTGGATGACAGTATCCTGCAATTCACTGGTCCGGCAAAAGTGTACGAAAGCCAGGATGACGCGGTTGAAGCGATCCTCGGCGGTAAGGTTGTGGCGGGTGATGTTGTGGTTATCCGTTACGAAGGGCCAAAAGGTGGGCCGGGCATGCAGGAGATGCTGTATCCGACGACCTTCCTGAAATCCATGGGCCTGGGTAAAGCTTGTGCGCTGGTAACTGATGGTCGTTTCTCGGGCGGTACCTCTGGTCTCTCCATTGGTCACGTGTCTCCGGAAGCGGCGAGCGGCGGCAATATTGCCATCATTGAGGATGGCGACATGATTGCTATCGATATCCCAAATCGCGGTATTCAACTGCAACTGAGCGATGCTGAAATTGCGGCACGCCGTGAAGCGCAGGAAGCCCGTGGCGCCCAGGCCTGGACGCCGAAATCTCGCGAACGTCAGGTTTCCTTCGCGTTGCGTGCATACGCCAGCCTCGCTACCAGTGCAGACAAAGGCGCAGTACGCGATAAATCCAAACTGGGTGGCTAATCATGGCAGATTCACAACCCCTATCCGGCTCCCCTGAGGGGGCCGAGTATCTACGCGCGGTGCTGCGTGCACCCGTGTATGAAGCGGTGCAGGTTACCCCCCTGCAAAAAATGGAAAAACTCTCTTCGCGCCTCGACAACATTGTGCTGGTGAAGCGTGAAGATCGTCAGCCGGTACATAGCTTTAAGCTTCGTGGCGCTTACGCCATGATGGCGGGACTAACCGCCGAACAGAAAGCCCGCGGTGTGATCACCGCATCGGCAGGCAACCATGCACAGGGCGTGGCCTATTCTTCCGCGCGCCTTGGCGTCAAAGCCTTGATCGTGATGCCAACCGCAACCGCGGAGATCAAAGTGGATGCGGTGCGGGGTTTTGGCGGCGAAGTGCTGCTCCACGGGGCCAATTTTGATGAGGCGAAAGCCAAAGCGCTTGAGCTCTCTCAGCAGCAGGGCTTCACCTGGGTGCCGCCGTTTGATCATCCGATGGTGATTGCCGGGCAAGGTACTCTGGCGCTGGAACTGTTGCAGCAGGATGCCCATATCGATCGCGTTTTTGTGCCGGTTGGCGGAGGCGGTCTGGCGGCGGGCGTAGCCGTGCTGATCAAACAGCTGATGCCGCAAATCAAAGTCATTGCCGTTGAAGCCGAAGATTCAGCCTGCCTGAAAGCGGCGCTGGATGCCGGGCATCCGGTGGATCTGCCGCGTGTGGGGCTGTTTGCCGAAGGTGTTGCCGTCAAACGTATTGGCGATGAGACTTTCCGTCTGTGTCAGGAATACCTCGATGACATCGTGACGGTCGACAGTGACGCCATCTGCGCGGCTATGAAAGACCTGTTTGAAGACGTTCGCGCAGTGGCTGAACCGTCCGGCGCACTGGCGCTGGCGGGGATGAAGAAGTATGTCGCTCAGCACAAGATCCGCGGTGAACGTCTGGCGCATGTACTGTCCGGCGCTAACGTGAATTTCCACGGTCTGCGTTATGTTTCCGAACGCTGTGAGCTGGGTGAACAACGCGAAGCGCTGCTGGCGGTGACGATTCCGGAAGAGAAGGGGAGCTTCCTGAAATTCTGTCAGCTGTTAGGCGGTCGCTCGGTCACGGAGTTCAACTACCGCTTTGCCGATGCGAAAGATGCCTGCATTTTCGTCGGCGTACGGTTAAGCCGCGGGCTGGAAGAACGTAAAGAGATTCTGCAACTGCTGAACGAAGGCGGTTACAGCGTGGTGGATCTGTCCGATGACGAAATGGCGAAGCTGCATGTGCGCTATATGGTCGGTGGCCGTCCCTCGAAACCACTTACCGAGAGACTTTTCAGCTTCGAGTTTCCGGAATCACCCGGCGCGCTGCTGAAATTCCTGCACACGCTGGGTACACACTGGAATATTTCGCTGTTTCACTACCGCAGCCACGGTACTGACTACGGTCGCGTACTGGCGGCGTTCGAGCTGGGCGACCATGAGCCGGATTTTGAAACCCGCCTCAATGAGCTTGGCTACGACTGCCATGACGAGACCAATAACCCGGCATTTCGCTTTTTCCTTGCGGGCTAGCGTCAGGCTGAAAAAAAACAAGGCACGATATTTCGTGCCTTGTTTGTCTGGCGGGCACGGCGGCATAATGCGCCAGAACATTTCCGCTAAAACAGGTGAAGCACATGGCAGGACGCTTTCAGGGGTTTGCGCAGGAAGGGCTCGACTTCCTCCAGCAAGTCCGTATCGAGAACGATAAGACCTGGTTTGAAGAGCATCGTTTTATCTATGACCGTAGTGTCCTCACCCCTTTTCGTGCGCTGGTGGATGACTTAGCACCCGCGATGCTGGAAATTGATTCACTGCTGGAAACACGCCCGGCGATCGGCAAGACCCTGTCGCGTATTCATCGCGATACCCGTTTTTCTCACGACAAATCTCTTTATCGCAGCCGAATGTGGCTGACCTTCAAACGCCCGGCAAAGAACTGGACGGATGCGCCGGTTTACTTTTTCGAAATCAGTCCGGACACCCTGCGCTACGGCCTGGGGTATTACAGCGCCAGCAAATCGACGATGGACCTTTTTCGCCATACGTTGAAGCAACGACCGGCGCAGTTTCTGACGATAGCTGACGAATGCTGCCAGCCGCCGTTTGCGCTGGAGGCTGAGCGTTATAAGCGGCCGCTCGTGAAAGATCTCGATCCGGCGATGGCCAACTGGTATCAGTGCAAAACGTTCGCGGTCATGGTGACCGATAACGACGTGGAAAAGCTGTTCCACGCCGGGTTAGTTAATCTGCTGGCAGAGGGGTTTCGTCAACTGGAACCGTTGTATCAATGGCTGATGACAGTGGAAACGATGAAACAAATCGATCCCGATGATTTATAAATCCACACCGCAAGGATAAGCGAGAAGGGACATGCCTTGTGTCACTTCATCACCGTCCCTCGTACATACTTATCCAGCTTATCCGATTCATAAAAGCTGACGCATTGCGCCAGCACGTTATTAGCCGTTTGCGCATGATCAGGATGTAATGACATGGTTAGCTTGTTGAAATTTTCCGTCTCTTTAGCGACGAATTTCTGAAATTCCTTCCAGACGCCGGCATTGTCTAATGCGTAGCTCTCGACAAGGAATGATGCATCCTGCGAGGGGGCTGATTTTGTGCCCTCTGGCGTCCGGGCCTGGTAATTCGCCACCAGGCATTGTTTCAGGGCCAGATGTTTTACATCCTGTACCGTAACGTCCTTTGGTTTAGCCTGGGCAGTACAGCATGCCGCAAGGGCTACAGTTAATAACAGGACCTGTATACGCATCATTTTCTCCTTATTTAGCCTGAACAATTTCCCAGAATGCATTAATCAGTGGCTCATGCAGCCGCTTCTTCGGCGCACAAACGCCCAGTTCGAAGGGGGTTTTTTCATCACTGCGCTCCAGAATCATGACACGGTTGCGTACGGGTTCAGGGCTATTTTCCAGCACTACTTCTGGGATTAGCGCCACGCCACAGCCGAGCGCCACCATGGAAACCATCGCCTCATGGCCGCCTACTGTTGCGTAAATTGATGGATTACTGATTTTATGGCGACGAAACCAGAGTTCAATACGGCGGCGTACGGGGCCCTGATCGGCCATGATAAACGGCACTGTGGCCCAGTCAGGACTTTCCACAGAGACCTGATTGCGAACAGGACAAGGCAGCGCTGGGGCAATCAATACCACTGCCAGATTCTCCAGCATAGAAAACGCCACTGCGCCAGGCAACGTTTCCGGTTTCCCGGCAATCGCCAGGTCGGCTTCTCCCGTAACCACTTTTTCCATCGCATCGGCGGCGTCACCGGTGGTGAGCTTGATTTCTACCGAAGGATGCGCGGCGCGGAAGCGATCGAGAATCGGTGGCAGATGGCTGTAGGCGGCCGTGACCGAACAGAAGATATGCAACTCACCTGACAACGACGGGCCTTTCTGATCGATGGCGTGGCGCAGTTGCTGATACTGCAATAAAGTTTGATGAGCAAATGCCCGCAACTCTTCGCCCGCTTCGGTGAGCGTAACGGTGCGGTTATCACGGACAAAAAGCGCCTGACCAAGATCTTCTTCCAGACGCTGAATCTGTCTTGAAAGTGTGGAAGGACTGACGTGCATGGCGCGTGCACTGCGGCCGAAGTGGCGGCTCTCCGCCAGATGCAGGAAGGTTTTCAGGTCGCGTAAATCCATGAGACAGACTCCACATTTTTACGTTGCATAAATTGCAATGTCACATTGTTAATATATCAATTTAAGCAACACATTTCCTGTTGTAATGTGGGTACATTCTCGCACTACAGCGAACCTAATAACAAAAGCACGACACATCGACGAGGAATCACCATGGCTAACTACTTTAATACACTGAACCTGCGCCAGCAGCTGGCGCAACTGGGTAAATGCCGCTTTATGGCGCGCGACGAATTCGCCGATGGCGCAAGCTACCTGCAGGGTAAAAAAGTGGTCATTGTCGGTTGTGGTGCGCAAGGCCTGAACCAGGGTCTGAATATGCGTGACTCCGGTCTGGATATCTCCTATGCGCTGCGCGCAGAAGCGATTGCGGAAAAACGCGCGTCCTGGCGCAAAGCAACCGAGAACGGTTTCAAAGTGGGGACTTACGAAGAACTGATCCCGCAGGCGGATCTGGTGGTTAACCTGACGCCGGACAAACAGCACTCTGACGTTGTGCGTTCCGTACAGCCGCTGATGAAAGATGGCGCAGCGCTGGGTTACTCCCACGGCTTCAACATCGTGGAAGTCGGCGAGCAGATCCGTAAAGACATCACCGTCGTGATGGTGGCGCCGAAATGCCCGGGTACCGAAGTGCGTGAAGAGTACAAACGTGGTTTCGGCGTGCCGACCCTGATTGCGGTTCACCCGGAAAACGATCCGAAAGGCGAAGGTATGGCCATCGCTAAAGCCTGGGCTGCGGCCACCGGCGGTCACCGTGCGGGCGTGCTGGAATCCTCCTTCGTGGCAGAAGTGAAATCTGACCTGATGGGTGAACAGACCATCCTGTGCGGCATGCTGCAGGCGGGTTCTCTGCTGTGCTTCGACAAGCTGGTGGCAGAAGGTACCGACCCGGCATACGCAGAAAAACTGATTCAGTTCGGCTGGGAAACCATCACCGAAGCGCTGAAACAAGGCGGTATTACCCTGATGATGGACCGTCTGTCTAACCCGGCAAAACTGCGTGCTTACGCGCTGTCCGAACAGCTCAAAGAGATCATGGCACCGCTGTTCCAGAAACATATGGATGACATCATCTCTGGTGAATTCTCTTCTGGCATGATGGCGGACTGGGCCAACGACGATAAGAAACTGCTGACCTGGCGTGAAGAGACCGGTAAAACTGCGTTCGAAACCGCACCGCAGTTTGAAGGTAAAATTGGCGAGCAGGAGTACTTCGACAAAGGCGTTCTGATGATCGCAATGGTGAAAGCGGGCGTTGAGCTGGCGTTTGAAACCATGGTGGATTCCGGCATCATCGAAGAATCCGCTTACTACGAATCGCTGCACGAGTTGCCGCTGATCGCGAACACCATCGCTCGTAAGCGTCTGTACGAAATGAACGTAGTTATCTCCGATACCGCAGAATACGGTAACTACCTGTTCTCTTACGCTTGTGTACCGCTGTTGAAAGAGTTTATGACTACCCTGCAGACGGGCGATCTGGGTCAGGCTATTGCAGAAGGTTCCGTAGATAACGCACAGTTGCGCGATGTTAACGAAGCCATTCAGTCTCACCCGATTGAAGCGGTTGGTAAGAAATTGCGTGGCTATATGACCGATATGAAACGTATCGCGGTCGCAGGCTAATTCCTCGTCGTCTTTCGGCTCGCTGATGCCCTGGCTTTATGCGTACGCCCCAGTCACATCGTTATCTATGCTACTGGGGATGTACGTAATTGCCGCCTTCCGGCAAGCCGAAATCTTAGGGAAATGTGTTTCAGAATACAGACCCGGTAAGCGTCCGCGCTGCCGGGTTTATTCTTTGCGGCGCAGGGCAATGACCGAATCTGACACTTCTCCTTCTTGTCCATCCGGCCCACGCATTATCCTCGCGACATCATCGCAGAAGAGAATTTCCCATTCTGCAGAGAGCGGCTCCAGTGCAACTATCGCCTCTTTGGCCGACTGGAAAGGTCTGTCCGCCTGTTGAGACCATGATGGTGGCTTCGCGTGTGAGGTAATGAGCAGCATTCCGCCAGGTGCAACATGAGTGAGCGCAGTGCGGAAAATCGTAAAGCGATCGAACGACAGCGGCGATTCGAGAAACGATGCCACAATCAGATCGTAACGTCCTGCTGGAAAAGAGTATGTCAGATCGTATTGAGCAAAGACTAGCTGCTTGCTAACACCAGATCGCTGTGCGTTTGCGGCGGCATACTCCAGCGCTCTGTAAGACAAATCAACAGCTGTAACCTGCCAGCCCTTTTTAGCCAGCCAGACCGCATCATCCCCGCGCCCACAGCCTAATTCCAGGGCACTGGCGGGAGCAAGGCTATCGACAAAACGTACCAGTATCTTTCCGGGAATACCGTTTGAGCGTGGTGACATTGCGTCGTAGTGGCTCTCCCAGAACTCGACAGGTGTTTGATCAAGGTGGTGCATTGACGCCTCTCAGAGTGATGAATTTCATGTAATAAACAAAGTAACATAAGATGCCATCACGTCAATATTTCATAATTAAATAATTTAATTGCATTAAAATCAATTGGTTGATTGGTCTTGCGATGTTTTTTACCGTGAGTCGATTGTTGAAATTAATTTTATGTAATATCGTAAGTTACATGAAAATAAATAACTCATTCTCAGCGACACTCCACATCCTGCTGCATATGGAGCAGGCGGATAAACCGATGACATCGGAACAGATGGCCGCTTATATCGACGGCAATCCGGCATTTATTCGCAAGCTTCTTGCCGGGCTTCGGGAGAATCAGATTGTGTGTGCAACAAAAGGTCACCACGGTGGCTGGCGGCTTTGTCGTCCCGCCAGCGAGGTCACACTCCACGATATCTATATCGCTTTGGGTTCTCCGGCGCTGTTTGCGCTGGGAAATCGTAGCGAGAATCCCCAGTGTCTGGTTGAACAAGGGGTTAACCGGGTAATGTCATCCACGCTGGCTGATGCGCAGTCGCTGATTCTGGAGCGTTTTAAAAACCTGACGCTGCAGGACGTGGGGGCAGAATTTATCAGTTACTTCAATGAAAAAGGCCATAACCATGATTTCCACATTAATGACTGAGCTGACGACCTGCCTGATGATTGCACTGGCAGCCAGTAGCATCTCAATGACGGTAACGCAAACAGAACTGTTCGCCGCATTTCGGGAATGGACAACCAAAAAGAATGCAATGTTAGGGCACCTTTTCCATTGCTTTTATTGTCTGAGTCATTGGGTGGTATTTGGCGGGATGCTGGTTTATCGCCCGGCGTTGCTGCATAGCGGCTTTGCGCTGATTGACTGGGTGATGACGGCGTTTATCACCATTACCCTGACAACGCTGATTAATGGATTGATGTTCAAGGTATTCCAGGCGGCAGTCAGCACGCACGTGATGAAATTCGAAGCGCAAAAGACGCTGCAATCCGATAAATAAAACAAGCCAGCCTCTCATGAACAGAGAGGCTTTATTGCCGAATTATTTCCGGTACAGCACCTTAATGATGTGGTAACCGAACTGGGTATGCAGCGGGCCAGTTGGCTCCAGCTCAGGGCAGGAGAAGACCACTTTATCGAAAGCCGGCACCATCTGACCCTGCTTAAACTCGCCTAAATGACCACCTTTCTTGCCGGAAGGGCAAGTCGAGTGTTTTTTTGCCAGTTTCTCGAAATCGCCGCCATTTTTAAGCTGTTCCAGAAGATCGAGTGCCAGTTTCTCTTCTTTCACCAGAATATGCATTGCTGCCGCTGTTTTTGCCATGATTGCGCCTTGATGAGGTTTATATAAATGCGGGCGCAATAGTAGCACGCGTTAGCGGCGATACAGCACCTTGATGATGTGATAACCGAACTTCGTCTTAACCGGGCCAAAAGGGGTGAGCAGTGGGCAACTGAACACGGCTTTATCGAATGGTCCTACCATCACGCCCTGTTTGAATTCGCCCAGATCGCCGCCGTTACGTGCCGAAGGGCAGGTGGAATAGCGCTTTGCCAGATGGTCGAAACTCGATCCTTTTTCCAGCTTAGCCATAATTTCCTGCGCCAGTTTTTCAGTTTTCACCAGAATATGCAGCGCTGCCGCTGTCTTCGCCATGTTCACGTTCCGTAGTTAAGAGAAGTCTCCACACTTTACCATTGGCGGGTAAATCTCTGGCAGGCTTTCTGCTACAATCCTTCCCCCGTTCGAAGATTGAGCAATACCTCCATGCGTTTAAATCCTGGCCAACAACAAGCTGTCGAATTTGTTACCGGACCCTGCCTGGTGCTGGCGGGAGCTGGCTCGGGTAAAACCCGTGTGATCACCAATAAAATTGCCCATTTAATTCGAGAGTGCGGCTATCAGGCTCGGCATATTGCGGCGGTTACCTTCACGAACAAAGCCGCGCGCGAAATGAAAGAACGCGTGGCGCAGACGCTTGGGCGTAAAGAAGCGCGTGGGCTGATGATTTCAACATTTCACACGTTGGGCCTGGATATTATTAAGCGGGAGTTTGCCGCGCTGGGGATGAAATCCAATTTCTCCCTCTTTGACGATACCGATCAAGTGGCGCTGCTCAAAGAGCTGACCGAAGGGTTGATCGACGATGACAAAGTGGTGCTGCAACAGCTGATCTCGACGATCTCCAACTGGAAAAATGATCTGCTGACACCCTCCCAGGCAGCGGCAAAAGCGACAGGCGAACGGGATCGTATTTTTGCCCACTGCTACGGTCTTTACGATGCACATCTGAAAGCGTGCAATGTCCTCGACTTCGATGATCTGATTCTGTTACCAACACTCCTGCTACAGCGTAATGAAGAGGTGCGCGAGCGCTGGCAGAACAAAATCCGCTACCTGCTGGTGGATGAGTATCAAGACACCAACACCAGCCAATATGAGCTGGTCAGGCTGCTGGTAGGGCAGCGAGCGCGCTTTACCGTTGTGGGGGATGATGACCAGTCCATCTATTCCTGGCGCGGCGCGCGTCCCCAAAACCTTGTGCTGCTGAACGAAGATTTTCCGGCACTGCGGGTGATAAAGCTTGAGCAAAATTACCGCTCATCGGGACGCATTCTGAAAGCCGCGAACATCCTGATTGCGAATAATCCTCATGTGTTTGAAAAACGCCTTTTTTCTGAACTGGGATACGGTGCTGAGCTTAAGGTTCTGACGGCGAATAATGAGGAACATGAAGCAGAGCGTGTAACCGGTGAATTGATTGCTCATCACTTTATCAACAAGACCGAATATAAGGATTACGCCATCCTCTATCGCGGCAACCACCAGTCGCGTGTGTTCGAAAAATTCCTGATGCAAAACCGCATTCCGTATCGTATTTCGGGGGGCACATCCTTTTTCTCACGCCCCGAGATCAAGGATCTGCTGGCTTACTTACGCATACTCACTAATCAGGATGATGACAGCGCATTCCTGCGTATCGTGAATACGCCGAAGCGCGAAATTGGCCCTGCAACATTACAAAAGCTGGGGGAATGGGCGACAACACGCAACAAAAGCTTGTTTGCCGCCAGCTTTGATATGGGACTCACACAGACCCTGACCGGGCGCGGCTATGAATCACTGACCCGCTTTACCCACTGGCTTGGTGGGATCCAGCGTCTGGCAGAGCGGGAGCCGATCGCTGCCGTGCGCGATTTGATTCATGGTATCGATTATGAATCCTGGCTGTTTGAGACCTCCCCCAGTCCAAAAGCGGCTGAAATGCGGATGAAAAACGTCAACACGCTCTTTACCTGGATGACAGAAATGCTGGAAGGGGATGAACTTAACGAGGCGATGACGCTGGATCAGGTTGTTACCCGCTTTACTCTACGTGACATGATGGAGCGCGGTGAAAGTGATGAAGAGTTGGATCAAGTACAACTGATGACGCTACACGCCTCAAAAGGGCTGGAGTTTCCGTATGTCTTTATGGTGGGGATGGAAGAGGGCTTCCTGCCGCATCAGAGCAGTATTGACGAAGATAACATTGATGAAGAGCGCCGCCTTGCCTACGTGGGCATTACCCGCGCGCAGAAAGAACTTATCTTCACCTTATGCAAAGAACGCCGTCAGTATGGGGAACTGGTGCGTCCTGAACCGAGCCGATTTTTGCTCGAATTGCCGCAAGATGATGTGATCTGGGAGCAAGAGCGTAAGGTCATTACTGCAGAAGAAAGGATGCAAAAGGGGCAGGCCAGTATCGCCAATATACGGGCGATGATGGCAAAAGCGAAAGAGAAATGAAATCCCTGCCTCTCTCCGTCTGTGAGAGGCAGAAACGGTTTATTTCAACTCAAGCGGCCAGTGAACGTAACTTTGCCACTGACTTTCCTGCTCGATAACTTCTGCGCCTAACGGATGACTTTCCAGCCAGCCGTGCGGTAATGCCAGGGTTAATGCCTCTCCGTTGGCAGAAATATCGATCTTAGGCAGGAGATCGTCGCGGCGGCGGCTGGCAAAAATAATCGCCAGGCGCAGTAAGCGACAGAGATGTTCCGCAACGCGCGGCGGAACAGCATTTTGTTGATGCAAAGAAGAGAGATCGACCGGGTTCGTCTGGTTTAATAACAGCGTTGCGAGCAGCTTTTTCTGCGCTGGCGTAAACCCAGGTAAGTCCAGATTGCGTACCAGCCAGGCCGCGTGCAGCGGTGCCTGCTTGAACTCAATGCTTAGACCAATTTCATGCAATTCACTGGCAACTTGCAGAATTTCGATGCTGTAGGCATCTAAATCCCACTCATTAGCGACCGCGCTGGCAAACTGTGTCGCCAGGGTAGAAACCCGTTTCGCCTGGTCGGTGTCGATGATAAAACGGCGCTGGATATTACGCAGCGTGCGGCGGCGGATATCTTGATCAACAGTCAGATGCAGCATGCCATAGACCAGTCCTTCACGCAGCGCGCCGCCGGCCAGTGTCATACTCTGGATATTCATCTCGGTGAAAATAGCGATGAGAATAGCCAGTCCACTTGGAAATACCAGGGCACGTTCCAGCGTGAGGCCTTCGATTTCCAGTTCTTCAAGGCGTCCGCACTGGATGGCGCGCTGTTTTAACTGCTGGAGTTTGGGGAGGGTGATACGTTCATCCATCCCCTGCGCCATCATGATTTCCTGCAATGCCTGTACGGTACCAGAAGCGCCGACGCAGACCTGCCAGCCGTGATGACGAAGCGCATCGGCAACCGGGCGTAAAACATCGCGCGCGGCTTTTTCCGCAGCGTCGAAATTTTCCTGGCCAAGGTTCCGATCGGTGAAAAACCGTTCAAGCCAGGTTACGCAACCCATGGACAGGCTGAATAGTGATGTAGCCTGGGCACCTGTTCCGGTAACAAGCTCTGTGCTGGCGCCGCCAATATCGACCACGAGTCGCTGATCGGAGCCGCCTGTTGTATGCGCAACGCCCTGATAAATAAGACGTGCTTCTTCTTCTCCGCTGATGACCTGCACCGGGCAGCCGAGGATCTCCTGCGCTCTGCTGATGAATTCACCGGCATTGACTGCCAGACGAAGCGTCGCTGTGGCGACGACACGAATTTGCGCCGGAGGAATATCCTGAAGCCGTTCTGAAAAAAGGCGCAGACACTGCCAGCCGCGCTCCATTGCTTCCTGTGAAAGCACGTTTTCCTGACTCAGGCCCGCAGCCAGGCGAACCTTACGTTTGATGCGGGTAAGCGTCTGGATGCTTCCAGCCACCTCGCGCACAACCAGCATATGAAAACTGTTTGAGCCTAAATCAATAGCCGCATAGAGCGAGGCGGAAGCGAGCATATCTTTAACCTGAACGACGACGATTACGTGGCGCACCGCTGCGGCGCGGACCATTGCCGGAGCGTGTACGCGTCAGGCGTTTCGCGGGTGGCAGATCACTTAACAGGGCATCCGGATTGTACTTGCTCACCGGAATAGAGTGCCCAATGTAGGTTTCAATCGCCGGCAGGTTCAGTGCGTATTCTTCACACGCCAGGCTGATAGAGTGACCGCTGGCACCAGCACGGCCGGTACGGCCAATACGGTGGACGTAGTCTTCACAGTCGTCCGGCAGATCGTAGTTAAATACGTGCGTCACCGCAGGGATATGCAGACCGCGCGCCGCAACGTCAGTCGCGACCAGAATATCCAGATCGCCGCGAGTGAATTCATCAAGAATACGCAGGCGCTTTTTCTGTGCGACATCGCCCGTCAGCAAACCAACACGATGACCGTCTGCGGCAAGGCTGCCCCAGATATCTTCACAACGGTGTTTGGTGTTGGCAAAGACGATAGCGCGATCCGGCCACTCTTCTTCGATTAAGGTTTGTAGCAGACGCATCTTCTCTTCATTAGAAGGGTAGAAGAGCTCCTCTTTAATACGGTGGCCTGTTTTCTGCTCTGGTTCCACTTCAACGTACTCGGCGTTGTTCATCTGCTCGAAAGCCAGTTCACGTACACGGTAAGAGAGCGTTGCGGAGAAAAGCATATTCAGACGCGCAGTTGCCGGCGGCATGCGGCGGAACAACCAGCGGATATCTTTGATAAAGCCCAGATCGTACATGCGATCGGCTTCATCGAGAACCACGACCTGAATCGCGCCCAGGTTAATATGGTTCTGTTTTGCATAATCGATAAGGCGACCGGTGGTGCCGATAAGGATATCGACGCCGCTTTCAAGCACTTTTAACTGCTTGTCGTAACCGTCGCCGCCATAGGCCAGGCCCAGCTTCATACCAGTGGATTGCGCCAGCGGTTCAGCATCAGCATGGATTTGTACAGCCAATTCACGGGTTGGCGCCATGATAAGCGCGCGCGGCTGATTCACCTTGCGATCATCAATCGCCGGATGAGAAAGAAGATAATGAAACGTTGACGTTAAAAACGCCATCGTTTTGCCAGTACCGGTTTGCGCCTGCCCTGCAACATCACGACCTTCCAGCGTCAGCGGGAGAGCCAGTGCCTGTATGGGCGTACAATTATGAAACCCTTTAGTTTCAAGGGCTTCAATCACCTTAGGGTGCAGGGCGAAGTCGGAAAACTTCTGTTCAGTTAAATGTGTTTTGCTCATAGTGTGGTAGAATATCAGCTTACTATTGCTTTACGAAAGCGTATCCGGTGAAATAAAGTCAACCTTTAGTTGGTTAATGTGGCATCAACACGTTGTTGTTTTATGCTACACCAACACACCAGGCTTATTCCTGTGGAGTTATATATGAGCGATAAAATTATTCACCTGACTGACGATAGTTTTGACACGGATGTACTCAAAGCGGACGGGCTGGTTCTCGTCGATTTCTGGGCAGAGTGGTGCGGTCCGTGCAAAATGATCGCCCCGATCCTGGATGAAGTCGCTAGCGAATACGAAGGTAAACTGACCGTCGCGAAGCTGAATATCGACCAGAATCCAGGTACTGCGCCGAAGTACGGTATCCGTGGTATTCCGACCCTGCTGCTGTTCAAAAACGGCGAAGTGGCTGCGACCAAAGTGGGTGCGCTGTCCAAAGGGCAACTGAAAGAGTTCCTGGACGCTAATCTGGCGTAACTCCTCGAATCTCAGCCGGTGCGCCAGCCTTCTAAATTATGTGGATCGCTGGACGCCCGGCTTCAGTCGTGCTAATTTAGTTTTGACTTCGTTGTAAACATACCTTGTAGTTTGAATCTTGTGTTACCCGATGCTTCCCGTTGAGCTTAGCCTTGCGAGAGAAGCGGATAGATTCCGGGCTTGTCACTTTTCCGTCTTGTCGTTTCAGTTCTGCGTATTTACCTTTGACCAGGCAGCGATTGGACATAAGTGATGGCCGTTAACAGGCATGGATGACCCTGCCATACCATTCACAACATTAAGTTCGAGTTTTACCCCGAGTTTAAGAACCCACACCACTATGAATCTTACCGAATTAAAGAATACGCCGGTTTCTGAGCTGATCACTCTCGGCGAAAATATGGGGCTGGAAAACCTGGCCCGTATGCGCAAACAGGACATTATTTTTGCCATCCTGAAGCAGCACGCAAAGAGTGGCGAAGATATCTTTGGCGACGGTGTGCTGGAGATTCTGCAGGATGGATTTGGTTTCCTCCGCTCCGCAGACAGCTCCTACCTCGCCGGTCCTGATGACATCTACGTATCCCCCAGCCAAATCCGTCGTTTCAACCTCCGCACTGGTGACACCATTTCTGGTAAGATTCGTCCTCCAAAAGAGGGTGAACGTTACTTTGCATTGTTGAAAGTTAACGAGGTTAACTACGACAAGCCGGAGAACGCGCGTAATAAGATTCTGTTCGAGAACTTAACGCCGCTGCACGCGAACTCTCGCCTGCGCATGGAACGGGGTAACGGTTCTACCGAAGATTTAACGGCACGTGTCCTGGACCTGGCTTCGCCAATTGGTCGCGGCCAGCGCGGTCTGATTGTTGCACCGCCGAAAGCCGGTAAAACGATGCTGCTGCAGAATATTGCCCAGAGCATTGCCTACAACCACCCGGATTGCGTACTGATGGTTCTGCTCATCGACGAACGTCCGGAAGAAGTGACCGAGATGCAGCGTCTGGTGAAAGGTGAAGTTGTCGCTTCCACTTTTGACGAACCGGCATCTCGTCACGTTCAGGTTGCGGAAATGGTGATTGAGAAGGCGAAACGCCTGGTTGAGCACAAGAAAGACGTTATCATTCTGCTTGACTCCATCACCCGTCTGGCGCGTGCCTACAACACCGTGGTTCCCGCTTCCGGTAAAGTATTGACCGGTGGTGTGGATGCCAACGCCCTGCATCGTCCGAAGCGTTTCTTCGGTGCTGCGCGTAACGTGGAAGAGGGCGGTAGCCTGACTATTATCGCAACGGCGCTTATCGATACCGGTTCCAAAATGGACGAAGTTATCTACGAAGAGTTTAAAGGCACCGGTAACATGGAGCTGCATCTCTCCCGTAAGATTGCTGAAAAACGCGTCTTCCCGGCTATCGACTACAACCGTTCCGGTACCCGTAAGGAAGAGCTGCTTACCACGCAAGAAGAGCTACAGAAAATGTGGATCCTGCGTAAAATCATCCATCCGATGGGTGAAATCGACGCAATGGAGTTCCTCATTAATAAACTGGCAATGACGAAGACGAATGATGAATTCTTCGACATGATGAAGCGCTCTTAATAGAAATAAAGCCAGGAAACGCCACGTTTTTACGTGGCGTTTTTCATTTATGGACTATACGCTATATGCATTGGGACAGGCACCGTCCGCTACAGGCCAGCTCAACACAAATACCTAAGCAATCAATATTCTGCTTGCTTAAGAAACATACTAAAACGCCTGTGAATGACCTGCTTTCTTCTTTTTGGAGCGAGGCATCGTCGTTATACTGCCAGGATTAACATTCGCTGAGAGCATGCATTGTGAATTTACTCACTGCGTTTACTGAATTATTCAGTATTTTCTTATTCACGACCGCATTTTTATTCTTTGCCCGAAAAATGGCGAAGCGCGTCGGTCTGGTGGATAAGCCCAACTTCCGTAAACGGCATCAGGGTTTGATTCCGCTGGTTGGGGGTATCTCAGTGTTCGCAGGTATCTGCTTCACCTTCGGTATTGCTGATTACTACATTCCCCATGCGGTGTTGTATCTGTTCTGCGCCGGGATTCTGGTGTTCGTGGGCGCGCTTGATGACCGCTACGACATCAGTGTCAAAATTCGCGCAATGATTCAGGCACTTGTCGCGATCGTTATGATGTCGGTCGGCAAACTTTATCTCAGTAGTCTGGGCTACATCTTTGGTACCTGGGAAATGGTGCTGGGGCCGTTTGGCTATCTGCTGACGCTCTTTGCCGTCTGGGCTGCCATCAACGCTTTCAACATGGTTGATGGTATTGATGGGTTGCTGGGGGGGTTGTCCTGCGTCTCCTTTGCCGCCATCGGCATCATCTTATGGTTTGATGGTCAAATCAGCCTGGCGATGTGGTGTTTTGCCATGATTGCCGCGATCCTGCCATACATAATGTTAAACCTCGGGGTACTGGGACGTCGCTATAAAGTCTTTATGGGTGATGCCGGCAGTACCTTTATCGGTTTCACCCTTATCTGGATTTTGCTCGAGACTACGCAGGGTAAGACCCATCCTATTAGCCCGGTTACCGCATTGTGGATTATCGCAATCCCATTAATGGATATGGTGGCGATCATGTATCGTCGCTTGCGCAAAGGAATGAGCCCGTTCTCAGCGGACCGCCAGCATATTCACCACCTTATTATGCGTGCCGGATTTACCTCGCGGCAGGCCTTTGTGTTGATCACGCTGGCGGCGGCGCTACTGGCGTCAGTGGGTGTGTTAACCGAGTACCTTCACTTCATTCCTGAATGGGTGATGTTGGCATTATTTTTGCTATCCTTTTTCTTATATGGCTACTGCATCAAGCGCGCATGGAAAGTGGCGCGGTTGATAAAGCGTGTGAAGCGCAGAATGCGCCGTAACAGCGGTCACAAACCAACCTTAACCAAGTAAATCTGGGAAAGCGATGACTCAACCATTGTCGGGAACACCTACAGCGGGTACGGAAAACGAGCTGGATATTCGTGGTCTGTTTCGTACTTTATGGGCCGGAAAATTATGGATTTGCGGGATTGCGCTACTGTTTGCGTTAATCGCCTTAACGTGGACCTTCTTTGCTCGTCAGGAGTGGGGAGCAACCGCCATCACCGATCGGCCCACGGTAAATATGTTGGGTGGGTTTTATTCACAGCAACAATTTCTGCGTAACCTGGACGTTAAGGCGAATCTCGCACCTGTAGACCAGATTTCTGTCATGGATGAAGCGTATAAAGAGTTTGTGATGCAACTGGCGTCATGGGATACACGGCGTGACTTCTGGATGCAGACGGACTATTTCAAGCAGCGGAAAGTCGGTAACAGCAAAGCGGATGCCGCCATGCTGGATGATTTAATCAATTACATCCAGTACACGCCGGGGGATGTTACGCGCAACCTTAACGACAATGTCAAACTGACGGCTGAAACTGCGCCTGATGCTAACAATTTACTGCGTCAGTATGTGGCGTTTGCCAGCCAGCGCGCTGCGCGCCATCTGAATGATGAGCTTAAAGGTGCGTGGGCGGCTCGTACTATTCAAATGAAAGCGCAGGTGAAACGGCAGGAAGAGGTGGCCAATACCCTTTTCACTCGCCGCGTGAGCAACGTCGAGCAGGCGCTGAAGGTGGCAGAAGAACACAATATCTCCCGCAGTGAAACAGAAGTGCCGGTGGATGAGCTGCCGGATTCGGAAATGTTTTTGTTAGGCCGCCCGATGTTGCAGGCGCGCCTTGAAAATTTGCGTGCGGTAGGGCCTGAGTACGATCTGGACTACTTCCAAAACCGAGCCATGCTTAATACGCTGAATGTGGGCCCGACTCTTGATCCCCGCTTTCAGACTTATCGATATTTGCGCACACCTGAAGAACCGGTAAAACGCGACAGCCCGCGTCGTGCCTTCCTGATGATCATGTGGGGTGTGGTGGGGGCACTCATCGGAGCTGGTGTTGCATTAACGCGTCGTCGATCATTTTGACACGCAGCCTAAGATGAAGGCTTCGTGCCTTCATTACCTAATCGAAGAGAATCGTTGTGAAAGTACTGACCGTATTTGGCACACGACCAGAAGCCATCAAGATGGCGCCTCTGGTACACGCGCTGGCAAGGGATCCTGATTTCGACGCGAAGGTATGCGTCACTGCGCAGCATCGGGAAATGCTCGATCAGGTATTGAATCTTTTTTCTATTGTTCCGGATTACGACCTGAATATTATGCAGCCCGGGCAAGGACTGACAGAAATTACCTGTCGTATTCTGGAAGGACTTAAACCTATCCTGGAATCTTTCCGTCCTGATGTCGTACTGGTTCACGGCGACACGACGACCACTATCGCTGCAAGTCTGGCTGCGTTTTACCAACGCATTCCTGTCGGGCATGTGGAGGCAGGATTGCGCACGGGAGATCTGTCATCGCCATGGCCGGAAGAGGCTAATCGCACGTTAACCGGTCATCTGGCGCTGTACCATTTCGCGCCGACGGAAAACTCCCGCCATAATTTGCTGCGGGAAAACGTCGCGGATAAACATATTTTTGTTACCGGCAATACCGTTATTGATGCGCTGTTTTGGGTGCGTGATACCGTGCTTAACAACCCTTCACTTGAAGAAGAACTGGCATCACGTTATCCCTTCCTCGACAGCAATAAAAAACTGATTCTGGTTACCGGGCACCGCCGTGAGAGCTTCGGTCTCGGCTTTGAACATATTTGCCATGCGCTGGCGGAAATCGCTTCCGGGCATGACGATGTGCAGATTGTTTATCCGGTACACCTTAATCCTAATGTCAGCGAACCTGTGAACCGTATCCTCGGTCATGTGGAAAATGTCACGCTGATAGAGCCGCAAGACTATTTACCTTTCCTGTGGTTAATGAATCGCGCCTGGCTGATTCTCACTGACTCCGGTGGTATTCAGGAAGAAGCCCCTTCACTGGGTAAGCCCGTTCTGGTGATGCGTGACACCACCGAACGCCCGGAAGCCATTGAAGCCGGAACCGTCAGGTTAATTGGAACAGACAGCCTGCGTATCGTTGAGGAAGTATCACGCCTGCTTTATGACAATGATGCCTGGCAGGCCATGAGCCGCGCGCACAATCCGTACGGAGACGGGCAGGCCTGTGGTCGAATTTTGCATGCACTAAAAAACTATCGGGTAACACTATGAGTTTCGAAACGATTTCCGTCATTGGCCTTGGCTATATTGGACTGCCAACTGCGGCGGCTTTCGCCTCACGGCAAAAAGAGGTGGTAGGGATTGATATCAATCCCCATGCCGTGGAGACCATTAATCGCGGGAAGATTCATATTGTTGAGCCTGAGCTGGACAAGGTCGTCAAGACCGCTGTCGAGGGCGGCTGGCTGCGCGCCAGCACGACACCTGTGGCCGCGGATGCCTATTTGATTGCCGTTCCGACCCCTTTTAAAGGCGAACATGAGCCGGATATGACCTTTGTCGAAGCGGCGGCAAAATCCATTGCGCCTGTGCTGAAAAAAGGATCGCTGGTTATCCTTGAATCGACATCGCCCGTGGGGGCGACGGAGCAAATGGCAGACTGGCTGGCCGCGGCTCGCCCGGACTTGACTTTCCCGCAGCAGGCAGGAGAACAGGCAGATATCAATATTGCCTATTGCCCGGAGCGCGTTTTGCCAGGGCAGGTCATGGTTGAGCTTATCAAGAATGACCGGGTCATTGGCGGTATGACGCCCGTATGCTCGGCACGCGCCAGCGAGCTGTATAACATTTTTCTCGAAGGCGAGTGTGTGGTGACAAACTCCCGAACCGCTGAAATGTGCAAACTGACGGAGAATAGCTTTCGCGACGTCAACATCGCGTTTGCCAATGAATTATCGCTCATTTGTGCTGACCAGGGCATCAATGTCTGGGAACTGATTCGCCTGGCAAATCGCCACCCGCGTGTGAATATTCTGCAGCCAGGCCCCGGCGTAGGCGGTCACTGTATTGCCGTCGATCCGTGGTTTATTGTGGCACAAAACCCCCAGCAGGCTCGCTTGATTCGTACCGCGCGCGAAGTGAACGACAGTAAACCGCATTGGGTACTGAACCAGGTTAAAGCCACCGTCGCCGATTGCCTGGCCGCAAATGATAAGCGTGCCAGCGAGGTTAAAATTGCCTGTTTCGGTCTGGCATTTAAACCCAATATTGACGACCTGCGTGAAAGCCCGGCGATGGAAATTGCCCACAGTATTGCCGAGTGGCATAGCGGTGAAACGCTGGTCGTAGAGCCGAATATTCATCAATTGCCTGCGCGTCTGGCAGGGCAAAGTAAGCTGGTCAGCCTTGAGGACGCAATGGCGCAGGCTGATGTGCTGGTCATGCTGGTCGATCACAACGAGTTCAAAGCTATCGCGGGCGACAATGTGCGCCAGCAATACGTTATTGATACCAAAGGCGTATGGCGCTGAGGTCACTTCCCATGACGCTACACGGCACCATCGACGAACTGGCGTGGGAAAGTGAATTCTTTGGCCTGAGCAGCGCCATCGTGCGTTTGCGGGACGATGGCCCGGCGCTTGATGCTTCTGCTTTCGACAGTTGGCCGCGCCTACAGGCGAAAATTTCCGCATCTAATACGCAACAGCTTGATGCTCTGCAACATTTTGGCTTTCGTCTGGTCGAAGGCGAAGCGGATTTTGCATTATCGGTTCCGGTACAGAATGTCGATCCGCAGGCAGAGACGGCAGTAACAGGCGATATTGCGGCGTTGCGCCAGATGGCGGCGATGATGTTCAGCCAGAGCCGATTCCGCGCGCCCTGGTATCCCGAAGATGCCAGCGGGCGTTTTTATGCGCAGTGGATTGAAAACGCGGTGAAAGGCGTATTTGACCATGAATGCCTGCTGTTTCGCGGAGAAAATGGCGATATCGAGGCTTTTGTCTCGATGCGTCAACTCGATGCACAGGAAGCCCGGATTGGTTTGCTGGGCGGACGCGGCGCGGGCGAAAAACTGATGCAGGCGGCCTGTTATTGGGCTCAGCAGCGGCAGCTTAAGACAATTCGTGTAGCGACTCAGATGGGCAACCTTGCGGCAATCAGACGCTACACTCGCAGCGGTGCGATAATGGAAAGCACCGCCTACTGGTTATACAGGTGACTCTATGATCCCTTTTAATGCACCTCCTGTGGTGGGAACGGAACTCGACTACATGCAGTCGGCGATGGGCAGCGGCAAACTGTGCGGTGATGGTGGTTTTACCCGTCGCTGCCAGCAGTGGATGGAGCAGCGTTTCCATAGCCCGAAAGTGCTACTGACCCCCTCCTGTACGGCATCGCTGGAGATGGCGGCGCTACTGCTGGATATTCAGCCTGGCGATGAAGTGATCATGCCAAGCTACACCTTTGTTTCTACGGCTAATGCTTTCGTACTGCGTGGCGCGAAAATCGTCTTTGTGGATATCCGACCGGATACGCTGAATATCGACGAAACCCGTATTGAAGAGGCCATCACCGAAAATACCCGCGCCATTGTGCCGGTTCACTATGCCGGCGTGGCCTGTGAAATGGACACCATTATGGCGATTGCCAAACGGCATGATCTGTTTGTGGTGGAAGATGCCGCGCAGGGTGTGATGTCCACCTATAAAGGCCGGGCGTTGGGTACTATCGGACATATTGGCTGCTTTAGCTTCCATGAAACCAAAAACTATACTGCGGGTGGTGAGGGCGGCGCGACGCTGATTAACGATCGCGCGCTGGTTGAACGTGCGGAAATCATCCGCGAAAAAGGGACTAACCGCAGTCAGTTCTTCCGTGGGCAGGTGGATAAATACACCTGGCGCGATATTGGCTCAAGCTATCTGATGGCGGATTTGCAGGCGGCTTATTTATGGGCGCAGCTCGAAGCGGCAGATCGTATCAATCAGCAACGTTTGTCCCTGTGGCAAACCTATTTCGACGCATTGTCGCCGCTGGCACGCGCCGGGCGGATTACGCTGCCGTCGATTCCCGAAGAGTGCGGCCATAACGCCCATATGTTTTATATCAAACTGCGTGATGAAGAGGATCGCAGCAAACTCATCGCCTTCCTCAAAGAGGCTGAGATCCTCTCCGTATTCCATTATATTCCGCTGCATGCATCACCTGCCGGGGCGAAATTTGGTGAGTTCCATGGCGAGGATCGTTATACGACGCAGGAAAGTGAGCGCTTGCTTCGTCTGCCTCTGTTCTACAACCTTGCCCCTGTTAACCAGCGTACCGTGATTAACACGTTACTGAGCTACTTCCGCTAACATGTCGCTGGCAAAAGCTTCTGTCTGGACGGCGGCAAGTACTCTCGTCAAGATTGGCGCCGGGTTACTGGTGGTCAAACTGCTGGCGCTGGCCTATGGTCCTTCCGGGGTTGGGCAGGCGGGTAATTTTCGTCAGTTAATCATTGTGCTGGGCGTGCTTGCAGGTGCCGGTATCTTTAATGGCGTGACGAAATTTGTCTCCCAACACCATGACGACCCCTCGCGGTTGCGTGAGGTAGTCGGCACGTCTTCAGCCATGGTGCTGGGCTTTTCAATTCTGCTGGCGCTGATCTTTTTACTGGCGGCGGCCCCTATCAGTCGCGGTTTGTTCGGCCATGCTGATTATCAGGGGCTGGTGCGGCTGGTGGCGCTGGTGCAAATGGGAATTGCCTGGGCGAACCTGCTGCTGGCGGTGATGAAAGGTTTTCGCGATGCGGCGGGTAACGCGCTGTCACTGATTATTGGCAGCGTGGTGGGGGTGGCCGCCTGGTATTTTTGCTATAAGTTGGGTGATTATCAGGGGGCGTTGCTCGGTATGGCGCTGGTACCTGCGCTGGTGGTGTTCCCGGCGATGCTGTTGCTGGCACGCCGCAGTCACCTCCCGTTAAGCTATTTTCGCCCGCGCTGGGATAACGGACTGGCCGGACAACTCAGCAAATTCACCCTGATGGCGCTTATCACCTCGGTCACGATCCCGCTGGCCTATGTGATGATGCGAAATCTGCTGGCTGCACATTATAGCTGGGATGATGTGGGAATCTGGCAAGGAGTAAGCAGTATCTCCGATGCTTATCTACAATTTATTACCGCCTCGTTTAGCGTCTATCTGCTTCCTACTCTTTCGAGGCTCGCTACAAAACAGGAGATCACCCGCGAGGTCGTGAAATCGCTGCGCTTCGTATTGCCAGCGGTAGCAGCCGTGAGTTTCTGTGTCTGGTTGCTGCGCGACGTGGCGATCTGGCTGCTGTTTTCTGACAAATTTACGGCAATGCGTGACCTGTTTGCCTGGCAACTGGTGGGGGACGTATTGAAAGTGGGCGCTTACGTTTTTGGTTATCTGGTTATCGCGAAAGCCTCGCTACGGTTTTATATCCTGGCGGAGGTGAGCCAGTTTACCTTGCTGACGCTTTTTTCCCGTCTCTTGATTCCGACCCATGGTGCGGCAGGCGCGGCACAGGCCTATATGGCAACCTACATTATTTATTTCGCCCTCTGTTGTGGCGTGTTTTTACTCTGGCGTAGACGGGCATGACGGCACTCATACACGTACTGGGATCGGATATCCCTCATCATAATCACACCGTGCTGCGTTTCTTTGATGAACATCTCGCGGCAACGGGCATTCATGCCCGTGAATTTATGCTCGCCGGGCAGGATGACGGCATGAGTGACGCTTACCCGAACCTGCATCTGCATTTTTATGGCAGTAAGCAGGCGCTGGCGAAGGCTGTTATTGCCAAAGCGCAGGGCAACAGGCAGCAACGTTTCTTTTTCCATGGTCAATTCAACACCGGTATCTGGCTGGCACTGTTGCGCGGGGCGATTAAGCGCCAGCAATTTCACTGGCACGCGTGGGGTGCCGATCTGTACGAGGTATCCCGTAGCCTGAAATTCCGCCTGTTTTACCCGTTGCGGCGTCTGGCGCAGGGAAAGGTTGGCACTATCTTCGCGACCCGTGGCGATCTGGCCTGGTTTGCAGACCGACACCCTGATGTGCGCGGTGAGTTACTGTATTTCCCGACGCGTATGGACCCGGCACTCAACACCCTGGGTTATGAAATGCAGCGCGCGGGCAAGCTGACGCTGTTGGTAGGGAATTCCGGCGATCCGAGCAATGAACATATCGCCGCCTTAAAAGCGATTCATCGCCAGTTTGGCGATACGGTAAATATTATTGTGCCCATGGGGTATCCGGCCAATAACGAGATCTATATTGAGCAGGTTCGTCAGGCCGGGCTGGCGCTGTTTAGCCCGGATAATTTGCGTCTCCTGAGCGAGAAGATGGCGTTCGATGACTACCTCACGCTGCTTAGCCAGTGCGATTTGGGCTATTTCATCTTCGCGCGCCAGCAGGGTATTGGTACGCTTTGCCTGTTGATTCAGGCGGGTGTGCCCTGTGTGCTCAATCGCAAGAATCCGTTCTGGCGGGATATGGTCGAAGAGGGCATTCCGGTGCTGTTTACCGATGATACGCTCAGCGAAGCGGTCATTCGTGAAGCACAGCGTCAGTTGCTGGCGGTGGATAAAGACGCGATTACCTTCTTTAGCCCGAATTTTATTACACCCTGGCATCAGGCGCTGCGTATTGCCGCAGGGGAGGCATGATGACTCCGCTAGAATTCAGTGGGTTGCTGATCATCTGGCTGCTGGCGACGCTGTTTATCGCCACGCTGACGTGGTTTGAGTTTCGCCGCGTGCGCTTTAATTTCAATGTCTTCTTTTCATTGCTGTTTTTGCTAACCTTTTTCTTCGGTTTTCCATTAACCAGCATCCTGGTGTTTCGCTTCGATGTTGGCGTGGCGCCGCCTGGTATTATGCTACAGTCCTTGCTGGCTGCAGCCTGTTTCTACGGTGTTTACTACGTGACGTATAAAACGCGGTTGCGTACGTCATCCCGCATGGACGAGCGCCGCCCTCTGTTTACCGTAAACCGGGTAGAAACGCATTTGACCTGCGCGATGCTGATGATTATTGCGCTGGTGAGTGTCGGTATCTTTTTCATGCATAACGGTTTTTTACTGTTTCGCCTGCATTCTTACAGCCAGATATTTTCCAGCGAAGTCTCCGGTGTCGCGCTCAAGCGGTTTTTCTATTTCTTTATTCCCGCCATGCTGGTGGTCTATTTTCTGCGTCAGGATGGGCGGGCGTGGCTGTTTTTCCTGGTCAGTACCGTGGCGTTTGGCCTGCTGACCTACATGATTGTCGGCGGGACGCGCGCTAACATCATCATCGCTTTTGCGATCTTCTTATTTATCGGGATTATTCGCGGCTGGATTTCGCTGTGGATGCTGGCAGCAGCAGGGGTGATGGGTATTGTCGGCATGTTCTGGCTGGCGCTTAAGCGTTACGGGCTCAATGTGAGCGGTGATGAGGCGTTTTATACCTTCTTGTATCTCACCCGCGACACCTTCTCGCCCTGGGAAAATCTGTCGTTGCTGCTACAAAATTACGACAAGATCGATTTCCAGGGATTAGCCCCAATCGTCCGTGATTTTTATGTCTTTATCCCCACCTGGCTGTGGCCTTCACGTCCGGGTATTGTTTTGAATTCGGCGAACTATTTTACGTGGGAAGTGTTGAATAACCATTCGGGTCTGGCGATTTCCCCCACCCTGATTGGCTCACTGGTGGTGATGGGCGGTGTCTGGTTTATTCCGCTGGGCGCGGTCGTGGTTGGGCTGATTATCAAGTGGTTTGACTGGTTGTATACCCTTGGCAATCGGGAGACCAACCGCTACAAGGCCGCCATTTTGCACAGTTTCTGTTTTGGTGCCATCTTCAACATGATCGTGCTGGCGCGTGAAGGGCTGGATGCATTTGCTTCTCGAGTGGTTTTTTTCCTCGTCATCTTTGGCGCCTGCCTGCTGATGGCGAAACTGTTGTACTGGCTTTTTGATAGTGCCGGGTTGATTAACAAGCGCGGCACCTCTTTGTCGCGGGTCTGACTAAGGATACGAATGACTGACAACACTGTGGCTCCGGTGTATGAGCTGCGTGGGCTGAAACTGATTGGCTGGCGTGATATGCAACATGCACTGGACTATTTATATGCCGATGGCGCGCTTAAGGAAGGAACCCTGGTCGCCATCAATGCTGAGAAAATGCTCACGATTGAGGACAACCCGCAGGTGAGGTCGCTGATTGAGGCGGCTGAATTCAAATATGCCGATGGTATCAGCGTGGTGAGGTCCATTCGCAAGAAATTTCCCCAGGCACGCGTTGAACGTGTTGCGGGGGCCGACCTCTGGGAAGCGCTGATGGAAAGAGCGGGGCGCGAAGGAACGCCGGTGTTTTTGTTGGGGGGAAAACCAGAAGTACTGGAGCAAACGGAAGATAAGCTGCGTAAACAGTGGCAGGTCAATATCGTTGGCAGCCAGGACGGTTATTTCCGTGCCGAAGACCGACAGGGGCTGTTTGAGCGGATCCGCGCAAGCGGGGCGAAGATCGTGACCGTTGCGATGGGTTCACCGCGCCAGGAGATATTGATGCGCGACTGCCGTGAAGTCTACGCGCATGCTCTCTATATGGGAGTCGGGGGCACCTATGATGTTTTCACCGGTTATGTAAAACGGGCGCCAGGCATCTGGCAGCGGCTTGGGCTTGAGTGGCTCTATCGCCTGCTTTCGCAGCCAAGCCGCGTTACCCGGCAGCTGCGTCTGCTGCGTTATTTGTCCTGGCATTATCGCGGCAACCTGTAATTTTCTCCTGCCATGCCCCGTTGATGCGGGGCATTCGCTTTTTTATTGTGCGATACCCAGATTTTTTTTACACATCATTTGCCATTTTCGTCATTTTAAGAAACCATTCGCTCACTCAATGCATCATCCCGGTATATTTTGCGCGGTTATCGCCTCTGGGTGAGCTTTGACGCACGTTATTCTCATAAAAACAACCCGCACAGCGGGAAAGTTGCAAACACGACAGAGGTTATATGGCTGAACACAAACCCGAGCTCCAGCGCGGCCTGGAGTCTCGTCACATTGAATTGATCGCCCTGGGCGGCACGATAGGCGTGGGGCTCTTTATGGGGGCCGCAAGCACATTGAAATGGGCGGGCCCTTCCGTGCTACTGGCGTACATTATCGCCGGTCTTTTCGTCTTCTTTATCATGCGCTCAATGGGCGAGATGCTCTTCCTGGAGCCGGTTACCGGTTCCTTCGCTGTTTACGCGCACCGTTATATGAGCCCCTTCTTTGGCTATCTTACCGCCTGGTCCTACTGGTTTATGTGGATGGCGGTGGGTATCTCCGAAATCACGGCCATTGGCGTTTATGTCCAATTTTGGTTCCCGGACCTGGCGCAGTGGATACCCGCGCTGATTGCCGTTGGGCTGGTCGCAGTCGCCAACCTGGCGGCGGTGCGCCTGTACGGTGAAATTGAATTCTGGTTCGCAATGATCAAAGTCACCACCATTATCGTGATGATTATCGTCGGACTGGGCGTCATCTTCTTTGGTTTTGGTAATGGCGGCCACGCAATTGGCTTTAGCAACCTGACCGAACATGGCGGCTTCTTTGCCGGCGGCTGGAAGGGTTTCCTGACGGCGCTGTGTATCGTCGTGGCGTCATACCAGGGCGTAGAACTTATTGGGATCACCGCCGGTGAAGCGAAAAACCCGCAGGTAACTCTGCGCAGCGCGGTAAGCAAAGTGCTGTGGCGTATCCTGATTTTTTATGTGGGCGCGATTTTCGTTATCGTGACTATCTTCCCGTGGAATGAGATCGGCACTAACGGTAGCCCGTTTGTTCTGACTTTCGCCAAAATCGGCATTACCGCAGCGGCAGGTATCATCAACTTTGTTGTCCTGACGGCTGCGTTGTCTGGCTGTAACAGCGGTATGTACAGCTGTGGACGTATGCTCTACGCACTGGCGAAAAACCGCCAGTTACCGGCGGGTGTGGCGAAAGTGTCGAAAAACGGGGTTCCCGTTGCTGGCGTGGCCATTTCTATCATTATCCTGCTGATTGGTTCCTGCCTGAACTACATCATTCCTAATCCGCAGCGCGTGTTTGTCTATGTCTACAGCGCCAGCGTATTACCCGGCATGGTACCGTGGTTCGTGATTCTGATTAGCCAACTGCGATTCCGCCATGCGCATCGTCAGGCGATTGCCAGCCATCCGTTCCGCTCAGTGATGTTCCCGTGGGCGAACTACGCGACCATGGCATTTCTGGTGTGCGTACTGATTGGTATGGCCTTCAATGAAGATACGCGTATGTCGCTGTTTGTCGGCATCATCTTCATGGCAGCGGTGAGCGTTATTTATAAAGTGCTGGGGTTAAACCGCCACGCTGTTAGGCAGCGAGTGGGGGAATAATCAGCAAAATGCGCAAAGCATAACCAAACGCGCATTTTATTTAAAAAGGCACTAGACAGAGGGGGGGGAAGTCCGTATTATCCACCCCCGCAACGGCGCTAAGCGCCCGTAGCTCAGCTGGATAGAGCGCTGCCCTCCGGAGGCAGAGGTCTCAGGTTCGAATCCTGTCGGGCGCGCCATTAAATTCGGCGCTTGAGCTGCGGTGGCCTGTGAAACTTGCAGGGCCGCGTGAAAAAAATTTGTAGTGGTGGCTATAGCTCAGTTGGTAGAGCCCTGGATTGTGATTCCAGTTGTCGTGGGTTCGAGTCCCATTAGCCACCCCATTATTTAGCAGTAAAAGTTTCGTGGAATGCGAAGGTGGCGGAATTGGTAGACGCGCTAGCTTCAGGTGTTAGTGTCCTTAGGATGTGGGGGTTCGAGTCCCCCCCCTCGCACCACAACTTGTATTGAACAAAAAATTCAAAAAGCAGTACATCGGCGAGTAGCGCAGCTTGGTAGCGCAACTGGTTTGGGACCAGTGGGTCGGAGGTTCGAATCCTCTCTCGCCGACCACTTTTGAACCCCGCTTGAATAAAGCGGGGTTTTTTGTTTTTTCCATTCCGGAAAACCTCTCCTTTTACGGTGTTGCGTATCAGCGACATTCCAGTGCTCTTTTGTCGCCGATGGGTGACACGTAATCCTTTGTTTTATAAGAACCAGACTATATGGCACTGTAGTTGTCTCCTGATGGAGACAATAACGCGTCTGTCACCCGGCTAAAGAGAGGCGATTGCCGACGCAGAGCCCGGATTTCCTGTTATCTGAAAAGAACTTAAGCGTGCTGTTTTGCTAATGCGAACCTGGCACACTATGTGCAATAATATATGTGTAGATGCTCATTCCACCTCTTATGTTCGCCTTCTGGCCTCATAAACTCCGGAATGATGCAGAGCCGTTTACGGTGCTTATCGTCCACAGACAGATGTCGCTTCGGCCTCATCAAACACCATGGACATTACGTTGAGTGAAGCACCCATTTATGTTGTCAAACAGACCTGTTTTAACGCCTGCTTTCGAGCAGGCGTTTTTTTATGCTTTATTGTCGGTAGCGCACCATTACAACACTCATCAGAAGCAATGCGCTTAGCGATACACTATAGAGCGCCTGCGCTGCGCCCCATTTGCTGGCAAGAAAGGCAGCAATGGTCGTCATCAGGGTGGCGGTTAACGTTTGCCAGCGCCACGCTTTTGCGCTGGCTGCCGGGATCTCATCGCCGCTAAACCCGGCAAGCAAACTAAACGTACCGACAGCAAACACGACATTCGAAGCCAGATGGGCGATAAAAATAAGCCCCAGCGCCGCAATCTTCTCACCTGAGAGCAACGGCAGAAGACCGTATGCCCCCAGAAAAATGGCCAGGCACAGCAGCAACAGATAATTGCGCCGGGCATAGTGCGGCAGCTTGTCACCATTCAGCAGCAGCGGGCCACAAAGCTGCCCCAGACTACGGGCGAACAGTAGCGGCAATGCCAGCCCGCTAGCGTCGTCCGGGCGTATCTGCTGCGCCAACGCGGGTAATAACGCCATGGCTGGCGAGCCAACCGCGGCAAGGGCAGGCAGGATCAACAGGCTGCGCTTTTGTGCGGTTGTCAGTGAAGACCATACGACAGTGAGTGTCGGTTGGCCGTTATCACTATTGCCGATGTCATGGGCACAATAATGTGTCCGTGTCAGCATGAGTAGCATCGCCGATGCCAGAAAACTCAGTGCATCAATGCTCAGCAGCATTAGCGGGGCAACATGGTCGAACAACAGCACGCCGGCACCTGTTCCCAGCAATACCTGAGAGGCAAAAATAACGCTCTCCATTCCTGTGGCCGCGGGCAGCTCATCATGTGTAAGCCCACGCTTGAATACCAATGCCAGTGCAGGCCAGGACATCCCGCCAAGAAACGCCTCTGTCGACTGAACCATCAGCAACGCGGGGATGTTGTGGTATATGAGCCCAGTCAGGGGAAGGACGAGGGCGATCATACCCAACAGCTCTGCAAAGATTAAAAGAGACACGGGCGATAAGCGTCGACAGAGCTTTTCTCCCGCCAGGCTACCAACAAAGCCCGGTAATGTTGCCAGCAGATAAGCGAGAGTGAGTGTTGAAGGTGAAGCGTGCCAGCGTAATAACTGACCGAAGACCAGCACCTGAGTCAGGCCATTACCCAGTGAAGATAAGACAAATGCGCAGAGGAGCAGCCGTAGCCAGCTGTGCGTGCGCAGCGCGCGGATGAGCACGAATAAAAGGGTGTTCATGATAACGATTTCCCAAAGCGAGTTATTTCCTGCAGCAAACGCTGCATCGTCAGAAAAGGGTTAACTCGGGAAGATCGTTACATTGGTAGAGGCGTTCCGTTAACAGAGACGGGAAAACTCTAGCACAGGATAGTCAGAAATGTCAGCCAGGCAAAAAAATCGGGGTCTTGCGACCCCGATAGTCGGTCAGGATGGTGGGTTGTTCTGCAACGTGAGCAGCAAACCATCTCGACGCATCTCTGCTGCTTCTTCCGGCTGGTGCAGCCGATCGAGGCAGTCAGCAAGCCAGGCGTAATCAAAGGCATCCGGGCGTTGTTTCAGTGCGGCACGAAACGCCAGGCAGGCTTCTTTCCACTCGCCGTGTTTCATCAGCGATTGTCCCAGCGTACTCCAGAGCATCGGACGGTCGCCCTGGGTTTTGATTTGCTGGCGCAAAACTTTTTCTACCTGCTCAGGATTGTTCGTTTTCAGGCGCGGGATCACCAGAACCAGTCGGTCGTCATACTGTCGTTTCAGCCCATCCAGAAGGATTGCCTGGGCAGTATCATGATCGTCACATTCAATAAGGTGTTCGGCGATTGCCACCTGCAAGGGGATCTGATGACGGGTTTTACGACTCTGGTTTTTCCACCAGCTTCGTAGCCCCTCGCTTCCCAAATCCGCACGCGCCTGATCCATTTGTCCGATCCAGGCTTGTTGCTGGAGTGCTTCGCGATGCGCCTCATCGCCAACGTCCGCTTTTGCCATCGACGGAATGATATCCAGCAGTGAACTCCATGCGCCGGTGCGGATGTAAGCCTGTTCCGCCAGACGCAATACTTCCGGATGGCGCGGGGTAATTTCCAGCAGTCGGTCAACGCCATGGCGCGCGGCATGATTTTCATTGCGTGCCAGTTGCAGACGGACGCGGGTAATTTCGACCGGAATCGGATCGTTTTCCGACAGCTCTGCGGCACGCTCAAGGTGCTGATTCGCACGCACTTCATCGCCACGCTGTTGTGCCGCTTCGGCCGCCAGTAAGTAGTTCACCATGGGTTGTTGCGCATGATCGGCATTTTTCGCCATCAGCTTCTCAACCTGCTGATAATCGCCTTCTGCCAGCTTGATGAGCGCCAGTTCTGTCTGCTTACGTGCACGGCGACGTTTACGACCAACGAACCAGCCACGTGTATGCGCGCCGGTGCGGAAAATACGGCGTAGCAGCCATTCGAGGGCAAAAAGCACCACCAGCGCCAGTACCAGAATGATGACCAGGCCAGTGACGCTGGTTTCAATGTTGTAATTGTCAGTCTGGATAAGCACATAGCCCTGATGACCCGCAATCATCGGACCTAACACGATACCGGCGATTAACAGCGCAAAGAGTAATAATACTTTCAGCATGATTATTCTCCCTGAGGCGCTTGAGCGGGCGCATTTGGATCCGGGGCAACGCCTGGCTGCGCCAGAAGATTACGCACACGGGTCTGCATCAGTTTCTCCAGAATCGGCTGGCTTTTCAGCGACTCAGGTACTGCCATGGCGATGGACTGCTGCTCAAGCTTGTCAATTTCCTCAAGAAACGCTTTGGTGGCGGAGTCATCCGTATCGTAGTAGGCGCGAATCCAGGTGGAGACGTTATCCAGCGCCTGCTTGTAGGTCTCTTCCTGATGGCGAGGGACGGCCTGCGCCGCAACTAACAGTCTGGAGCGGATATTTTCGCGCAGATAGATGTCCTGATTCGGGGCTAACAGCGGCACCGCGGTTTCATCGCGACGGCGAATCGTGATGAAGCTGTCCATAAAATTCTGCCAGCTTTTTTGCAGATTCACGCGCCATTCGCTAAGGGAACTCGACAGCTCGCTGCTATCTGAATCCATGGGGGAGTCGTCGTCGTTGTTATCCGCCAGACGCAGGTTATCAATCTGGTTCGAGAGTTGGTTCACTTTCAGGATGATGCCATCATAGTCCACCTGGGAAATCGCAGAGAGGCTGGCGACATCATCTGTAATAGCGCGACGCGCGGTGATAAGGCTGGGATCGTTCATGTCTGCCAGGCTGGCATCTGCGCTTTTCAGCAGCGCGGCGGCGGTGGTGACGTCCTGGTCGCTCCACAGCTTACGCCCGGCCAGTTTAACCAGAAAATCAGCCTGCGCCAGCAGCCAGGTTTTCGCATCGGTGCCGGAAATCGTGGCGACTTTTTGCTGTACCTCATTTAACTGCCTGGCGAGCGCATCTTGCTGGCGTTTGGCCTCATCAAGTTGCGTGGCTTGCTGTTTAATGACGCCTTCCAGCGCGGCTTTTTGTTTGTCCTGCGCTTGTTGCATCGCGATGACCTGGTTCGCCAGCTCATCATTTGTTGTGCGCAGTACAGTTGTTTGCTGTTTTACCCAGCCATAAAGACCGACGCCTGCTGCCAGCGCAATCGCAATAGCAATCACGCTAAGTGCAAGACTTGTCTTGCCTGCGCGGTTGTTCTTCTCGGCGTTTTTCGGCGGCGGCGTGTAGCCATCAGCCTGTTTGGTTTCTTCAACCACGGCAGAGGAGTGTTGTTGTTCCGTCATTATGGCTTCCCATTATGAGTGTTATTGTAATGCGCGAAGCAGCGCATCGTTGTCTGCGTTTTCAGCGACCTGAATATCGTGCCAGCCCAGTTCCCGGGCGAGGTGCGCCAGACGCTCGCTGACGACCAACAGCCGACAGCGTAGTAACCAATTTTCGCGATACCAGCGTGGAATAAGCGTAAAAAGCTGTCGCAGCATCTCACCGCTGGTGACCACTAGCGTATCCACACCGCGCGTATGCCAGCGCATAGCCTCTTGCGCCCCGTCGTAAACTTTTCCAGCACGTTGATAACATTCGCAAAACTCAACCTGAGCACCACGAGCCACCAGCGTTTCACCTAATAACTCGCGTCCACCGTTTCCCCGTAAGATTAGCGCACGTTTGCCCTGAATGTTTTGTAATTCAGGCAATTGTAGTAAGACTTCACTGATTTCCTGGTCGAGCGGATAGCGTACCTCAATACCGCTTGCAGTATGTAACGCCAGCGCGGTTGTGCGACCAATAGCAAAGTAGGCAGGCTGTAAAGGCCAGTGAGTGTGAGTTTGTTGTAAATGGGCATGGGCAAAAGTCACGGCATGCTGAGATAAAGCAAAAACCATATCGTCTTGGCCCAGTACCGACAGACGTTCGGGCAGCACGTTCAGTTCCCTGCCCGGGGTGAATTCAATCAACGGAAAGCTCCATGCCACCTGTCCCAGTGCGCGCAGTCGGCTCACTAACATTTCCCCTGCCGGGGATGGGCGGGTGACAAGGATATTCATGCGGGTGCATCTCCGTTGTAGACGTCTGCCAGAATTTCTCGTGCGCCGTTATCCAGCAGTTCCTCTGCAAGCGAGATACCTAGCTGGATGGCATCGTCCGGGTGGCCGCGACGTTCGCCGCGCACCATTTTTGAACCGTCCGGCGCGCCTACCAGCGCGCGTAGCCACAGTTCTCCGTCATGTAATTCAGCATAGCTGCCAATCGGCACCTGGCAGCCACCTTCGAGGCGCGTATTCATGGCACGCTCTGCGGCAACCCGCACGGTGGTGTCGTGATGGTTAAGTGGGGCAAGCAGCATACGGGTACGTTCGTCTGCAAGACGGCACTCAATGCCAACGGCGCCCTGACCGACTGCCGGAAGAGACAGTTCTGCCGGCAGCGCGACGCGAATACGCGATTCGAGCCCCAGACGTTTCAGACCGGCCACCGCCAGGATGATGGCGTCATAATCGCCGCTATCGAGTTTTGACAGACGGGTGCCGACGTTGCCACGCAAAGAGCGAATCACCAGGTCCGGACGGCGTGCTGCCAACTGGCATTGTCGGCGTAAACTTGATGTACCAACTATGCTGCCCGCAGGCAACGCGTCAATATCGCTGTAGTGATTAGAGACGAAGGCATCGCGCGGATCTTCACGCTCACAAATCGTCACCAGCCCCAGCCCTTCCGGGAACTCAACGGGGACATCTTTCATTGAGTGCACGGCGATATCGGCGCGGTTTTCAAGCAATGCCAGCTCAAGTTCCTTCACAAACAGGCCCTTACCGCCAACCTTCGCCAGGGGGGTATCCAGAATGACATCGCCACGCGTGACCATAGGCACCAGTTCGACCGTCAGACCTGGGTGGAGTGCCTCAAGACGCTGCTTAACATATTGTGCCTGCCAAAGTGCAAGGGGACTTTGCCGTGTGGCAATTCTCAGAACATTGTCTAACATGCTTGTTACCGTCATTATCATCCATCGACCATCCTAACATTCTTGTCTTAGGGTGTCAGTGTTCGTGGTGATTGCATAGGTAAGGTGAGCACGGTCCCGTCAATACGAGACACACCCTCAGCCGTAATTGGGAATTTACAGATTGTAAATGGTGCTAAACTGGTATGTAGCGCATCTTTCTTTACGGTCAATCAGCAAGGTGTTAAATTGATCACGTTTTAGACCATTTTTTCGTCTGTACCACCATAAAGACAAGGGCGAAAAAAGGTGACGGCGATTTTGGACTTTCTGTAAACATCAGGCGATACGTCTTGTACCTCTATATTGAGACTCTGAAACAGAGGCTGGATGCCATCAACCAATTGCGTGTGGATCGCGCGCTAGCGGCCATGGGCCCTGCTTTCCAGCAGGTTTACAGCCTGCTGCCCACGCTTTTGCACTATCATCATCCGTTGATGCCGGGCTACCTCGAAGGTAACGTTCCAAAAGGCATCTGTCTTTACACGCCTGATGAAACCCAACGCCACTACCTCAACGAGCTTGAGCTCTACCGTGGAATGCCCCCGCAGGAATCGCCAAAAGGCGAGTTGCCGATAACCGGCGTCTACTCCATGGGCAGTACTTCATCGGTAGGACAAAGCTGTTCTTCTGACCTGGATATCTGGGTTTGCCACCAGTCGTGGCTCGATAACGAAGAACGCCAGCTGTTGCAACGTAAATGCAGCCTGCTTGAGAGCTGGGCCGCATCGCTGGGTGTGGAAGTTAGCTTCTTCTTAATTGATGAAAACCGTTTCCGCCATAATGAAAGCGGCAGTCTGGGTGGTGAAGACTGCGGCTCGACGCAGCATATTTTGTTACTTGATGAATTCTATCGTACCGCCGTGCGTCTGGCCGGTAAGCGTATTCTGTGGAATATGGTGCCGGGCGATGAAGAAGAGCACTATGACGATTACGTCATGACGCTCTATGCACAGGGGGTATTGACGCCAAATGAATGGCTGGACCTGGGTGGCCTCAGCTCCCTGTCTGCCGAAGAGTACTTCGGTGCCAGCCTGTGGCAACTTTATAAAAGTATCGACTCCCCTTATAAGGCAGTGCTGAAAACCCTGCTGCTGGAAGCGTATTCCTGGGAGTATCCGAATACCCGCCTGTTGGCGAAAGACATTAAACAGCGTCTGCACGATGGCGAAATCGTTTCGTTCGGTCTTGATCACTACTGCATGATGCTGGAGCGCGTCACGCATTATTTGACCGCTATTGAAGATTTCACCCGTCTCGATCTTGTGCGTCGATGTTTCTATTTAAAAGTATGTGAGAAACTGAGCCGTGAGCGTGCTTGTGTGGGCTGGCGGCGTGAAGTCGTCAGTCAGCTAGTGAAAGAGTGGGGTTGGGACGAGGCGCGTCTCACCATGCTGGATAACCGGGCAAACTGGAAAATCGACCAGGTGCGTGAAGCGCATAACGAGTTGCTTGATGCCATGATGCAGAGCTATCGTAATCTGATTCGCTTTGCGCGCCGCAACAACCTGAGCGTATCCGCCAGTCCGCAGGACATCGGAGTGCTGACCCGTAAGTTATACGCCGCTTTTGAAGCATTGCCGGGTAAGGTCACCCTGGTGAATCCGCAGATTTCTCCGGATCTCTCCGAACCCAATTTAACCTTTATCTATGTGCCGCCGGGCCGTGCTAATCGTACGGGTTGGTACCTGTACAACCGCGCCCCAAACATGGATTCTATCGTTAGCCATCAGCCGCTGGAATATAACCGTTACCTGAACAAATTGGTGGCGTGGGCGTGGTTCAATGGCTTGCTGACTTCACGTACACGACTGTTTATTAAAGGTAATGGGATTGTCGATTTGGCAAAACTGCAGGAGATGGTGGCAAACGTGTCCCATCACTTCCCGCTGCGTCTGCCTGCGCCAACGCCAAAAGCGCTATATAGCCCCTGCGAAATCCGTCATCTGGCCATTATTGTCAACCTGGAATATGACCCAACTGCGGCATTCCGTAACCAGGTCGTGCATTTCGATTTCCGTAAGCTTGATGTTTTCAGCTTTGGCGAGCAGCAAAACTGCCTGGTTGGCAGCGTCGACCTGCTTTATCGCAACTCCTGGAATGAAGTGCGTACACTGCATTTCAACGGTGAGCAGGCGATGATTGAAGCATTGAAAACCATTTTAGGAAAAATGCATCAGGATGCCGCGCCACCGGATAGCGTTGAAGTGTTCTGTTATAGCCAGCACCTGCGCGGTTTGATCCGTACGCGTGTTCAGCAACTGGTTTCTGAATGCATTGAGCTGCGCCTCTCCAGTACCCGTCAGGAAACCGGACGTTTCAAAGCGTTACGTGTAGCCGGACAGACCTGGGGTCTCTTCTTCGAGCGTCTGAATGTGTCAGTGCAAAAACTGGAAAACGCGATTGAGTTTTATGGCGCGATTTCACATAACAAACTGCACGGGTTGTCGGTTCAGGTCGAAACGAACCATGTCAAACTGCCGCAGGTGGTGGACGGGTTTGCCAGCGAAGGGATTATCCAGTTCTTCTTCGAAGAGACCGGCGATGACGGTTTTAATATTTATATTCTGGATGAAAGCAACCGTGCGGAAGTGTATCACCACTGCGAGGGTAGCAAAGAGGAGCTGGTGCGTGACGTTAGCCGCTTCTATTCATCGTCGCATGACCGATTTACTTATGGCTCAAGCTTTATCAACTTCAATTTGCCGCAGTTCTATCAAATCGTGAACGTTGATGGCCGGGCGCAGGTGATTCCGTTCCGCAATCAGGCTATCACGCCCGTTGCACCTGCCAATCAGGATAACGACGCGCCGCTGTTGCAGCAGTACTTCTCCTGACGTTTTTTGCGGGTAGCCCGGGTAAGCGCAGCGCATCCGGGACGCCCGGATGCGGTTTAATGTCTTATTCCTGCTACGTGTTAGCCGCGAAAGCTCACCTTTTCGCCCGCCTGTTGCGATGCCGCCTGTTCCAGCAGATCCCAGAAGGTTTCGCCTGAACGGTCGCAAACCCACTCGTCACCTTTCAGATCGAAATGGTAACCGCCTTGTTTGGCTGCCAGCCACACCTGATGCAGGGGCTCCTGGCGGTTGATGATGATTTTACTGCCGTTTTCAAAGGTGATGGTCAATATGCCACCGTTGATTTCGCAGTCGATATCGCTGTCGCCATCCCAGTCGTCCAGACGCTCTTCAATGGTCATCCACAGGGTGTCAGCAAGGCGATGAAATTCACTGTCGTTCATTGTCGTTTCCCGTTTTACGTGATGGCGGCAGTATAACGCGAAACATTTCCCGCTGCAGGGAGAGTGCAAACTCTTGCTTTTGTGTCTTCTCCTGCGATGATAGAAAGCAGAAAGAATGAACCAACAGGCAACCTACAATGAAAGACGTGTGTCGAACCCTGGCTGTATTATTAACCTTATTTAGCCTGACGGGCTGTGGTCTGAAAGGGCCGCTCTATTTCCCGCCGGCTGACAAAAATGCGCCGCCGCCTACGAAAAAAACCGAAAGCACCATTCAGACAACGACCCCGGATCGTAACGATCGTGGCGATAATGATGGCCCAACGCAGGTGAATTACTAACGTTCCCGTGTTGTATCCGCGTATATGGAGTAGATGATGCAGTTCTCTAAAATGCATGGCCTTGGCAACGATTTTATGGTCGTCGACGCGGTAACGCAGAATGTCTTTTTTTCCCCTGATCTGATCCGTCGGATGGCTGACAGGCATCTCGGGGTGGGATTCGATCAACTGCTGGTGGTCGAGCCGCCCTACGATCCCGAACTCGATTTCCACTATCGTATCTTTAATGCTGACGGCAGCGAAGTCTCTCAGTGCGGAAACGGCGCCCGCTGTTTTGCCCGTTTTGTGCGCTTGAAAGGGTTGACCAATAAACGTGATATTCGCGTCAGTACCGCAAATGGCCGCATGGTATTAACCGTGACGGATGATGAGCTGGTGCGTGTGAATATGGGTGAGCCCAATTTCGAGCCATCACAGGTCCCGTTCCGGGCGAACAAAGCGGAAAAGACCTATATTATGCGGGCGGCGGAACAAACAATATTGTGCGGCGTTGTCTCAATGGGCAATCCGCACTGCGTTATCCAGGTCGATGATGTCGATACCGCTCCGGTAGAAACGCTGGGGCCGGTAATGGAAAGCCACGAACGCTTTCCTGAGCGCGCCAACATTGGTTTCATGCAAGTGGTCAAACGCGATCACATCCGACTGCGCGTGTATGAACGCGGTGCGGGCGAAACGCAGGCCTGCGGAAGTGGCGCTTGCGCGGCGGTAGCTGTCGGCATCCAGCAAGGTTTGCTGGCAGAAGAAGTACGTGTGGAACTCCCAGGCGGTCGGCTGGATATCGCATGGAAAGGACCGGGCCAACCGTTGTTTATGACTGGCCCGGCGGCACATGTCTACGACGGATTTATTCATCTATGAAGCAACCAGGGGAAGAACTGCAGGAAACGTTTACAGAACTGGATGACCACGCTGTCGTCGATTATCTGTTGCGTAACCCTGAGTTTTTTATCCGTAATGCACACGCTGTTGAAGCTATTCGTGTCCCTCATCCCGTACGCGGTTCGATTTCGTTAGTCGAGTGGCACATGGTGCGGGCACGTAACCATATCAACGTGCTGGAAGAGAACATGACGTTGCTGATGGAGCAGGCCAGCGCCAATGAAGGCCTGTTCTATCGTCTGCTGCGTCTGCAGGGCAAACTGGCTTCGGCAAAAAGCCTTGAGGAAATGTTGAATCGCTTCCAGCGGTGGGCCAGAGATTTGGGGCTGGCGGGTGCGACCGTCCGCCTGTTCCCGGACCGCTGGCGTCTTGGCGCACCGTCCGGTTTTACCCACCTTGCACTCTCTCGTCAGGCCTTTGAGCCACTGCGTATTCAGCGTCTGGGTCAACAACAGCACTATCTCGGTTCCCTGAACGGACCGGAGTTGCTTTTACTCTTGCCAGAAGCGAAAGCGATCGGTTCTGTGGCGGTAACAATGATGGGGCCAGACGCCGATCTGGGCGTGGTCCTGTTCAGTAGTCGCGACCCGCATCACTACCAGCATGGACAGGGCACGCAACTGCTGGAAGAGATCGCCATGATGTTACCGGACCTGCTGGAGCGCTGGATCGAGCGCGTATGACCGATTCACCCCTGCACCAGGCTGTCACGCGTTTCCTGCGCTATCTGGGTGTGGAACGTCAGTTAAGCCCCATCACGCTCCTCAATTATCAGCGTCAGCTTGATGCCATCATTGCGCTTGCCGGGGAAATCGGCCTGCAGCGCTGGCAACAATGTGACGCCGCCGCAGTACGGGCTTTCGCCGTACGTAGTCGTCGTAAAGGGTTGGGGGCTGCCAGCCTGGCGCTACGCCTTTCGGCTTTACGCAGCTTCTTTGACTGGCTGGTGAGCCAGGGCGAGCTTCCGGCCAATCCCGCGAAGGGCGTTTCAGCCCCGAAAACGCCGCGTCACCTGCCAAAAAATATCGACGTGGACGACGTCAATCGTCTGCTGGATATCGATCTTAACGATCCGCTGGCCGTACGCGACAGGGCGATGCTGGAGGTGATGTACGGTGCCGGGTTGCGTTTATCCGAACTGGTGGGTCTGGATATCAAACACCTGGATTTGGAAAGCGGTGAAGTCTGGGTGATGGGTAAAGGCAGCAAGGAGCGCCGTTTACCTGTTGGGCGTAATGCGGTTATCTGGATTGAGCACTGGCTGGATCTGCGCGGGTTATTTGGCGCCGAAGAAGAGGCGCTGTTTCTCTCGAAATTGGGGAAACGTATTTCCGCGCGCAATGTACAAAAACGTTTTGCCGAGTGGGGAATCAAACAAGGGCTGAACAGCCACGTGCACCCGCATAAACTGCGTCACTCTTTTGCTACCCATATGCTGGAGTCGAGCGGCGATCTGCGCGGCGTGCAGGAACTCCTGGGGCATGCTAACCTTGCCACCACACAAATTTATACCCATCTTGATTTTCAACACCTTGCCTCGGTGTATGACGCAGCGCATCCACGCGCCAAACGGGGGAAATAATGCGATTTTACCGGCCTGTGGGCCTTATCTCGGCCATCACTTTCGATCTCGACGACACGCTTTACGATAACCGTCCGGTTATTCTGCGAACTGAACAAGAATCCCTTTCGTTTGTACAACAATATCACCCTTCTCTGAATGCGCTGGAAAACACGGATTTAAAACGCATTCGTCAGTCGCTGCTTCTCACAGAACCGGAGATCTACCACGATGTGACCGAATGGCGCCGTCGTGCGGTTGAACGCGCCATGCTGGAGGCGGGGTTAACGGCGGATGAGGCGGCAGAAGGGGCGCAAGCCGCAATGCAGCACTTTGCGAAATGGCGTAGCCGTGTTGATGTGCCACAAGAGACTCACGAAACCCTGGCGAAGCTTGCTGAAAAATGGCCGCTGGTGGCGATCACTAACGGCAACGCGCAACCGGCGTTGTTCGGACTGGCCGATTACTTTGAGTTTGTGCTGCGCGCTGGCCCTGACGGGCGTGCGAAGCCGTTTAACGATATGTATCACCTTGCGGCTCAACGCCTGAACATGCCGCTGGGGGAAATTCTGCACGTCGGGGATGATCTGACGACCGATGTCGCTGGTGCCATTCGCTGTGGTATGCAGGCCTGCTGGATCAAACCGGAAGGGGCTGACCTGCTGACGGCGACTGATAGCCGCTTGCTGCCGCATCTGGAGATTTCACGGTTGGCATCCCTCACCACGCTGATATAATCACCACAAGCTCTGTATAAATTCCCAGGGGTTGTTGCGCTTCATCCTGTGGTCTACAGGTGCGTTGGCTGAATTCACTCATCCCGGTTACATAGTTAATCTATGCTCCTGGGAAGTCATGTGCTTGCCGCCTTCCTGCAAACCCAATGATATAGCGCAACGGCTTCATACTAACCCGGCGGTGCCAATGGACGTTTCTTACCTGCTCGACAGCCTTAATGACAAACAGCGTGATGCGGTTGCCGCGTCGCGTAGCAACATGCTGGTGCTGGCCGGGGCAGGCAGTGGTAAAACGCGTGTGCTGGTGCACCGCATCGCCTGGCTGATGACCGTGGAAAACTGCTCGCCCTATTCCATTATGGCGGTGACGTTTACCAACAAAGCGGCGGCGGAAATGCGCCACCGTATTGGCCAGCTTATGGGAACCAGCCAGGGCGGTATGTGGGTTGGTACTTTCCACGGGCTGGCGCACCGCCTGCTGCGTGCGCACCATATGGATGCTAACCTGCCGCAGGATTTCCAGATCCTCGACAGCGAAGACCAGTTGCGTTTGCTTAAGCGTCTGATTAAAGCGATGAACCTGGATGAGAAGCAGTGGCCGCCGCGCCAGGCCATGTGGTACATCAACGGTCAGAAAGACGAAGGCATTCGCCCACATCATATTCAAAGCTACGGTAACCCGGTCGAGCAGACCTGGCAGAAGGTTTACCAGGCTTACCAGGAAGCCTGCGATCGCGCCGGGCTGGTGGATTTCGCCGAACTGCTGTTGCGCGCGCACGAACTGTGGCTCAATAAGCCGCATATCCTGCAGCACTACCGTGAGCGTTTCACCAATATCCTGGTGGATGAATTCCAGGATACCAACAACATCCAGTATGCCTGGATCCGCCTGCTGGCAGGCGATACCGGCAAAGTGATGATTGTTGGCGACGATGACCAGTCTATTTACGGCTGGCGTGGGGCGCAGGTGGAAAATATTCAGCGCTTCCTTAACGATTTCCCCGGCGCGCAGACAATTCGCCTGGAGCAGAACTACCGCTCAACCAGCAATATCCTCAGCGCGGCGAACGCCCTGATCGAAAACAATAACGGTCGTCTGGGTAAAAACCTGTGGACTGACGGCGCCGATGGCGAGCCGATTTCGCTCTACTGTGCTTTTAACGAACTGGACGAAGCGCGTTTTGTTGTTAACCGCATCAAAACCTGGCAGGAGAGCGGCGGTGCGCTGGAGCACTGCGCCATTCTCTATCGCAGTAATGCCCAGTCACGCGTACTGGAAGAGGCGTTGTTACAGGCCAGCATGCCGTATCGTATTTACGGCGGGATGCGCTTCTTTGAACGTCAGGAAATTAAAGACGCGCTCTCTTATTTGCGCCTGATTGCAAACCGCAATGACGATGCCGCCTTTGAACGCGTGGTGAATACGCCGACGCGTGGGATTGGTGACAGAACACTGGACGTTGTGCGCCAGACTTCGCGCGATCGCCAGTTAACGTTGTGGCAGGCGACACGCGAATTGTTGCAGGAGAAAGTACTGGCTGGTCGCGCGGCAAGTGCATTACAGCGCTTTATGGAGCTCATTGACGCGTTGGCTCAGGAGACGGCTGACATGCCGCTACACGTCCAAACGGACCGGGTGGTGAAAGATTCCGGTCTGTGGATGATGTACGAGCAGGAGAAAGGCGAGAAAGGCCAGACGCGTATTGAGAACTTAGAGGAACTGGTGACGGCGACGCGCCAGTTCAGCTACAACGAAGAAGACGAAGATTTGATGCCATTGCAGGCATTCCTCTCCCATGCCGCGCTGGAAGCGGGCGAAGGGCAGGCGGATACCTGGCAGGACGCGGTACAACTGATGACATTGCATTCCGCCAAGGGGCTTGAGTTCCCGCAGGTGTTTATTGTCGGGATGGAAGAGGGGATGTTCCCCAGCCAGATGTCGCTGGATGAGGGGGGGCGTCTGGAAGAGGAGCGTCGCCTGGCCTATGTCGGCGTGACCCGTGCGATGCAGAAGCTGACGCTGACTTATGCCGAAACCCGCCGTCTGTATGGCAAAGAAGCCTATCACCGTCCGTCTCGCTTTATCGGCGAGCTGCCGGAAAACTGTGTGGAAGAGGTACGTCTGCGCGCTACCGTTAGTCGTCCGGTCAGTCATCAACGCCTTGGCGCGCCGATTTCAGAGAACGATACGGGTTATAAACTGGGCCAGCGAGTGCGTCATCCGAAGTTCGGCGAAGGGACAATCGTGAATCTGGAAGGCAGCGGTGAACACAGCCGTTTGCAGGTCGCATTCCAGGGGCAGGGCATTAAATGGCTGGTGGCTGCCTATGCACGCCTTGAAACAGTGTAACTTTCAGAAAAATATCATTATTTTGTAATATTCTGCTAGCCTTATACGCTAAGGGGGAAATATTACCCTTTAGCGTTTCGTTGCGTGTTGACGCCTCATTTTTGCTGGCGTAACATGCGCGCACGATCACGCTAAGAGGACATTCGCCTTGGACACACCCAGTAGATACTGGCTCAATTCCCTGTCATCCAGGAACAACTCCTAAGGCTATCTCCTCATGCTGATGGCCTTAGTGGTTGTCAGCGACCTGCTGTATTCCCGTCGCGCTGAGTCAGGCTGTTTAATGGTCTGAAACGCCAAATGTTTCTTGTGTGCCCAACCGAACTGTCCAGTCATTTTTGCATTGGGAGTCCCGGCTATGCTGAGCGCATTTCAACTGGAAAATAATCGTTTAACCCGTCTCGAAGCTGACGAAATAAAGCACCTCGCCAGTTCCGTCTGGGTTGATCTGGTCGAGCCGGACGATGACGAGCGAACCCGTGTGCAGTCTGAATTGGGTCAGAACCTGGCGACACGCCCGGAACTGGAAGACATCGAAGCGTCTGCGCGTTTTTTTGAAGATGAAGACGGCTTGCACATCCACTCCTTCTTCTTCTTTGAAGATGCGGAAGACCACGCAGGCAACTCTACTGTGGCATTTACTATCCGCGAAGGCCGCCTGTTCACCCTGCGTGAGCGCGAGTTACCAGCATTTCGTCTCTATCGCATGCGCGCCCGTAGCCAGGCAATGGTTGATGGCAACGCCTATGAGTTACTGCTCGACCTCTTCGAGACCAAAATCGAACAACTCGCAGATGAAATCGAAAACATCTACAGCGATCTGGAAAAACTCAGCCGTGTGATCATGGAAGGTCATCAGGGTGATGAATATGACGAAGCGCTCTCGACGCTGGCGGAGCTGGAAGATATCGGCTGGAAAGTGCGTCTGTGCCTGATGGATACCCAGCGCGCGCTGAACTTCCTGGTGCGTAAAGCGCGTTTGCCTGGCGGTCAGCTGGAGCAGGCCCGCGAAATCCTGCGCGATATCGAATCTCTGCTGCCGCACAATGAATCCCTGTTCCAGAAAGTGAACTTTCTGATGCAGGCGGCAATGGGCTTTATCAATATTGAGCAGAACCGGATCATCAAGATCTTCTCGGTCGTTTCCGTTGTCTTCCTGCCGCCGACACTGGTGGCCTCCAGTTACGGGATGAACTTTGAGTTTATGCCTGAGCTGCACTGGAGTTTTGGCTACCCAGGCGCGATTGTCTTTATGATCCTCGCCGGGCTGGCGCCATATCTCTACTTCAAACGTCGTAACTGGCTGTAAATCTAAAACAAAAAGGTTCAGCAATTCTGCTGAACCTTTCTTTACGGATCTTATTGCGCGTGGCTTCCTTCACCTGCTCCGGCTGATTTAAGACGCAGCGACATCAGCGGTACGGGATCCTGATGCCGGGAATTATCGACCCCTGCGTTGGGTATACAGCGCATCCATTACGAAGATGGCGAGCGCGACCCAAATAAACCCGAATGTCACCATTTTGTCTGCGCCCGGATGCTCGTCATAAAACGTCACTGCCAGCAGGAACATCAGCGTTGGGCCAATGTACTGGAAGAAACCCAGTGTTGACAGGCGCAGACGCATCGCCGCCCCGGTAAAGCACAGCAGAGGAACCGTGGTGACCACCCCGGCGGCCATCAAGAGCAAATTAAGCGACCAGCTGTTTTGCGTCATATGGCTGGTGGCGCTGTCGGCAATCCCAAACAGCCAGATAGCCGCCACGGGCAGCAACCACAGCGTTTCCACCAGCATGCCGGTTTGCGCGTCGACGGCGATTTTTTTACGCAGCAGTCCGTAGAAGGCGAAGCTAAAAGCCAGGCCCAGTGAGATAATCGGCAAGGAGCCGAAGGCCCACAACTGTACCAGTACGCCACTGGCAGCCAGTATTACCGCCAGCCACTGCATGCGGCGGAAACGTTCACCAAGGAACACCATCCCCAGCAGAATATTCACCAGTGGGTTAATAAAATAGCCCAGGCTTGCTTCCAGCAGATGGTGATTGTTCACCGACCAGATAAAGAGCAGCCAGTTACCCCCGACGAGCACGGCGGACACCGCCAGCAGCAAGATTTTCTTTGGCGTATGTAAAAGCTGTTTCACCTGCGACCACTGACGACTAACGCTTATCAGGGCGATCATGAAGAAGAAGGACCAGATAATGCGGTGAGTCAGAATTTCATCGGCGGGAACAAACCAGATGACTTTGAAATAGGCCGGCGCGATACCCCAAATAAAATAAGCGGCCAGAGCAAGTATTACCCCTAACCGCGTCTGTTTTGCATCCATCAGGAAAACTCGTTGCTAAAAAGTAACAATATTTTACCTGATTTTTGCTGCTCAACCCACCATATAGGTTGCCGTCGCACTGGCGATATAGAGCTGCTCTTCGTTATGTAACTCGACACGAGCGACCGCAACCTTGTTTCCCGCACGCAGTAGCGTACTGGTGGCGGTGAAGCGATTGCCACGACCCGGGCGTAAATAGTCGACGCGCAAATCAATGGTGCCCATTCGCGACAGGCGAGCGCGCAACTCCTCTTCGGTAATGGTGTCATGGCGCGTCAGCGTGCTGCCAACGCACACCAGACCTGCGGCGACATCCAGTGCGGAGGCAATCACCCCGCCGTGCAAAATGCTCTGCGCCCAGTTTCCCACCATCATAGGTTGGTTATTGAAGCTGAGCTGGGCGAAATCCTTCTCGTAGCGGGTAAGCTCCAGCCCCAGCGCACGATTGAAAGGCATGTGGTAGACGAAAATCTCGCCCACGAGTTTTAATGCGGATTCTGCTGTGAGGACGGCAGACATAGTGACACTTCCGTTAGGTTAATGAAATGTTGATTTTATGCCTCTAAATTGTTGAATTCCAGTTTAAGACAGGATACCTGCGCAGCGTCTCAATAAATATGTAGAATAGATGTTGTAAAAATATTCAGTTCATCAACATTGTTCAGGGGAAGAAAACCGATGCGGACGTTTCTGGGTTGGTTTGTGGCATTGTGTGCGCTGCCTTTTGCGGCTTTTGCGCAGGAAGCGACAGTAAAAGAAGTTCATGATGCGCCTGCTGTGCGCGGTAGTATTATCGCGAATATGCTGCAGGAGCATGATAATCCGTTCACGCTCTATCCGTACGAGTCGAACTACCTGCTTTATACCTACACTAGCGACATGAATAAAGAAGCCATTCGTTCATACAGCTGGTCTGATGAAGCGCGTAAGGATGAAGTAAAATTCCAGCTCAGCCTGGCATTCCCGCTGTGGCGCGGCATACTCGGTCCGAATTCCGTGTTGGGCGCTTCCTACACGCAAAAATCGTGGTGGCAGCTTTCTAATACCAAGGAACCGGCTTCTTCGCCATTTCGCGAAACCAACTATGAACCACAAATGTTCCTCGGCTTCGCCACCGATTACAGCTTTGCGGGCTGGACGTTACGCGATATTGAGTTTGGCTTTAACCATGACTCCAATGGCCGTTCTGATCCCACATCGCGTAGCTGGAATCGCCTCTATACGCGTTTGATGGCGCAAAATGGCAACTGGCTGGTGGAAGTAAAACCCTGGTATGTTGTAGGAAACACCGACGATAACCCGGATATCACCAAATATCTCGGTCACTATCAACTGCGTGTAGGCTACCAGTATGGTGATGCCATTTTCAGCGTCAAAGGGCAGTACAACTGGCACACTGGCTACGGTGGCGCAGAGGTCGGTGTAAGCTATCCGATTACCAAACATGTCCGTTTCTACACCCAGGTGTACAGCGGTTATGGCGAGTCGTTAATTGACTACAATTTCAATCAGACGCGTGTCGGTGTCGGTGTAATGCTTAACGATCTGTTTTAAGCATTGCAGTTTCATGAGCAGGCGCTGAAAATAGCGCCTGTTTTATTTTGTCGAGTGGAGTAAATGTGGCGCAGGCGGAAGTATTGAATCTGGAATCGACAGCCCTGGAAGTTTTACGGGAAACCTTCGGCTACCAGCAGTTCCGTCCGGGTCAGCAACATATCATTGATACCGTGCTCGGCGGCCGCGACTGTCTGGTTGTCATGCCTACCGGTGGCGGCAAATCGCTCTGTTATCAAATTCCGGCACTGATTTTGCCTGGTCTTACGGTGGTGGTATCGCCACTGATCTCACTGATGAAAGATCAGGTTGATCAGTTACTCGCTAACGGCGTTGCTGCGGCCTGTCTGAACTCAACGCAAAGTCGTGAACAACAGCTTGAGGTGATGGCTGGCTGCCGCACCGGGCAAATCCGTCTGCTGTATATCGCTCCCGAGCGGCTGATGCTTGATAACTTCCTTGAGCAACTGACGCACTGGAACCCGGTACTGCTGGCGGTCGATGAAGCGCACTGTATCTCCCAATGGGGCCATGACTTCCGTCCTGAATATGCCGCACTCGGTCAGCTTCGTCAGTATCTGCCATCTGTGCCTTTTATGGCATTGACCGCCACGGCGGATGACACCACACGTCGAGATATTGAACGTCTGCTGGGATTGAACGATCCGCTGATTCAGATCAGCAGTTTTGACCGCCCCAATATCCGCTATATGCTGATGGAGAAATTCAAACCGCTCGATCAGCTTCTCCGCTATGTACACGACCAGCGCGGCAAGTCCGGAATTATTTACTGCAACAGCCGGGCGAAGGTGGAAGACACCGCCGCTCGCCTGCAAAGCCGGGGCTTTAGCGCTGCGGCGTATCATGCCGGGCTGGAACACGAGGTGCGCGCCAGCGTGCAGGAGAAATTCCAGCGCGACGATCTGCAAATCGTGGTCGCGACTGTTGCGTTCGGTATGGGGATTAACAAACCCAACGTGCGATTTGTGGTTCACTTCGACATTCCACGTAATATCGAGTCTTACTATCAGGAAACGGGTCGCGCCGGGCGTGATGGCCTGCCCGCTGAGGCGATGTTGTTCTACGCGCCGGAAGACATGGCCTGGCTGCGCCGTTGTCTTGAAGAAAAACCCCCCGGACAGTTGCAGGATATTGAGCGCCACAAGCTCAATGCAATGGGGGCGTTTGCCGAAGCGCAAACCTGCCGCCGCCTGGTCTTGCTCAATTACTTTGGCGAAGGGCGCCAGGAAGCCTGCGGTAACTGCGATATTTGCCTTGATCCGCCACGCCAGTATGACGGGCTGAAAGATGCACAGAAGGCGCTTTCGGCTATCTATCGGGTGAATCAGCGTTTCGGTATGGGCTATGTGGTAGAAGTGCTGCGTGGCGCCAACAGCCAGCGTATCCGCGACCTGGGGCATGACAAACTGCCGGTCTACGGTATTGGCCGTGAGCAGAGCCATGAACATTGGGTGAGCGTCATCCGCCAGCTTATTCATTTAGGTCTGGTCACGCAAAACATCGCCCAGCACTCCGCCTTACAACTGACCGAAGCCGCCCGCCCGGTGCTGCGCGCCGAAGTACCGCTCCAGTTGGCTGTACCGCGCATGGTCGCCCTGAAATCCCGCGTGATGCAAAAGGCGGCGGTCGGCAACTATGACCGCAAACTCTTTGCGAAGCTACGCAAGTTGCGTAAAGCGATTGCCGATGAAAATAACGTGCCGCCGTACGTGGTTTTCAATGACGCAACGCTGATTGAAATGGCCGAACAGATGCCCATTACGCCAGGCGAAATGCTCGGCGTTAACGGTGTTGGCGTCCGCAAACTTGAGCGCTTTGGCCAGGAGTTTATGGCGCTGATTCGTGCCCATGTTGACGGTGATGATGAGTAGTCAGCACGAACGAAAAGTGCCAGGATAGTCATCCCCTTTATTATTTTCCCGCGAGTTGATCATGCTAATACTGTTTTTCACCGTCGCCCTGGTGCACATTGTTGCCCTGATGAGCCCCGGTCCTGATTTCTTCTTTGTGTCGCAAACTGCCGTCAGCCGCTCCCGCAAAGAGGCGATGATGGGCGTGCTCGGCATTACCACAGGCGTGATGGTGTGGGCAGGTGTTGCACTGCTCGGTCTTAACCTGATCCTCGAAAAAATGGCCTGGCTGCACAGCATTATCATGGTTGGCGGTGGCCTGTACCTGTGCTGGATGGGCTATCAGATGCTGCGCGGTGCGCTGAAAAAAGAAGAGAAAAAAGCCGATGCGCCGGAGGTTGAACTGGCAACCAGCAGTGGTCGAAGCTTTATGAAGGGGCTTTTGACGAACCTTGCGAATCCAAAAGCGATTATCTATTTCGGTTCGGTGTTTTCACTGTTTGTCGGCGACAGCGTGGGCGCAGGTGCGCGCTGGGGCATCTTTCTGCTGATCACCCTGGAAACCTTCGCCTGGTTTACCGTGGTGGCAAGTTTGTTTGCTTTACCGGCGATGCGTCGCGGCTATCAGCGTCTGGCGAAGTGGATTGATGGTTTTGCCGGTGCGCTGTTTGCAGGTTTCGGTATCCATCTGATCATTTCGCGTTGATTGTTTTCGGGCGAATTCACGCATGTCTTGATTGTTGGTAGATACTGTGAACGGAACCCACCTCCCGAGCCGCATTTTCCCCCTCACCCTGGCCCTCTCCCTCAGGGAGAGGGAACCGATCGAGCTCGCATTTTTGTCGGGATCCCTCTCCCCTCTACGATCGGGCACCGAACCCGTAGCCCGGATAAGGCGCTCGCGCCGCATCCGGGACGACATGACCGCCAAAACTCAGGCATGTCTTGCCGATGCCAGTAGCGCCCCCACCAGCATAAACAACGAACCAAACACCTTGTTCAGCGCTTTCAACTGACGCGGGCCTTTAATCCATGCGGCAATACGTTGCGCCAGCGTCGCATAGCCAATCATCACGATAATATCCACGACGATAGTGGTGACGCCGAGTACCACGTACTGCATCACCTGCGGCTGATTGGGCGCAATAAATTGCGGGAACAACGCGGCGAGAAAAACGATGCTTTTGGGGTTCGTCAGATTGACGAAAACCGCGCGTTTAAACAGACGTGTCCGCGATTGCGTATGCGCAAGGGTGTTGAGGTCTATCGCACCCGCAGCGCGCCATTGCTGAATGCCCAGCCAAATCAGGTACGCGGCACCGGCCCATTTCAACACCTCAAACGCCAGTATTGAGCGGGAGAAAAGGGTGCCCAGACCCACGCCGACCAGCACAATATGAATGCCTAAGCCGGTTTGTAGCCCGGCAATGGACGCCGCCGCGCCGCGATAACCGTGGCTTATCGAGGTGGTCATGGTATTAATCGCGCCGGAGCCGGGCGACAGGCTGAGAATGATCGATGTCAGCAGATAAGCGAACCACCACTCGAAGGTCATGAGAAACTCCCTGATTGTCTGTTTTTATGCCACAATACGCTATTGTTAGCGGAATTAGCTACAGGTCACAAAAACGTTTTTGTCGCGCAAGTGAGGGCGTAGCCAATGTTCCGGCAAAACAAGGAGTGGGAAACCAGAGAAAGCGCGTTTGCTGCCTTTGCCACTGGCCCGTTAACCGACTTCTGGCGGCAACGGGAAGAGGCAGAATTTACCGGTGTGGATAATATCCCGGTGCGCTTTGTCCGTTTCCATGCCGCCAGACATGACAGGGTTATCGTGGTTTGCCCTGGTCGAATTGAAAGCTATGTGAAGTATGCTGAGCTGGCGTATGACCTGTTCCATCTCGGCTTTGATGTGCTCATCATCGACCACCGCGGTCAGGGGCGTTCCGGTCGCTTGCTGGAAGATTCTCATCGCGGCCATGTGGTCAATTTCAGTGATTATGTTGATGATCTCACGGCGTTCTGGGAGCAGGAAGTGATGCCCGGCCCGTGGCGTAAGCGTTATATTCTGGCCCATTCGATGGGGGGCGCGATTGCCACGCTCTTTGTGCAACGCCACCCACAAGCCAACTGTGATGCCATTGCCCTTTGCGCGCCGATGTTCGGCATTATTATTCACCTGCCGGACTGGATGGTGCGTCCGCTGCTGGACTGGGCGGAAGGCTACCCGCGTATTCGCGAGAATTATGCCATTGGCACTGGTCGCTGGCATGCGTTGCCCTTTGCCATGAACACGTTGACCCACAGTCGCGAACGTTATCGGCGGAACCTGCGTTTCTACGCCGACGAGCCTGAACTCCGCGTGGGCGGGCCCACCTGGCACTGGGTGCGGGAAGGTATCCTGGCCGGTGAAGAGGTACTGGCGGGAGCCGCCTCAGACACATCGCCCATGTTAATTATTCAGGCAGAAGAAGAGCGCGTTGTCGATAACCGCATGCACGATCGCTTTTGTGAAATGCGCGCCGCGGCGGGCCATCCCTGCGAAGGGGGGAAGCCGCTTGTCATCAAGGGCGCGTACCATGAGATCCTCTTTGAAGAGGACGCTATGCGCTCAGTCGCGCTCAACGCTATCGTCGATTTTTTCGATCGATATAACTAAATGAATTATTGAGGTTAACGTTTCCTATGTATCAGGTTGTTGCGTCAGATTTAGACGGCACATTGCTCTCCCCCGACCACACACTCTCCCCTTACGCGAAAGAAACGTTGAAGCTGCTCACCGAGCGCGGAGTGAATTTCGTTTTCGCCACGGGCCGCCACCACGTGGATGTCGGGCAAATCCGCGATAATCTGGGGATCAAGGCGTATATGATCACCTCTAATGGCGCGCGCGTTCACGATACCGATGGCAATCTGGTCTTCACTCATAATCTGGATCGGGATATTGCCAGCGATCTGTTTGGCGTAGTGCATAACAACCCGGACATCATCACCAATGTGTATCGCGATGATGAGTGGTTTATGAACCGCCACCGCCCGGACGAAATGCGTTTCTTCAAAGAGGCGATTTTCCAGTATTCCCTCTATGAGCCAGGCATGCTGGAACCTGAGGGTATCAGCAAGGTCTTCTTTACCTGCGAAAAACATGAACAACTGCTTCCGCTGGAGCAGGCGATTAATGCCCGCTGGGGCGATCGCGTGAACGTCAGTTTTTCGACGCTGACATGCCTGGAAGTCATGGCTGGCGGGGTGTCGAAAGGGCACGCGCTGGAAGCCGTTTCGAAGGCGCTCGGTTACAGTCTGAAAGAGTGCATCGCGTTCGGCGATGGCATGAACGATGCCGAAATGCTCTCGATGGCCGGTAAAGGGTGCATTATGGGCAACGCCCACCAGCGTCTGAAGGATTTGCATCCGGAGCTGGAAGTCATTGGCACTAACGCCGACAACGCCGTGCCAAATTACCTGCGTAAACTCTATCTGAGCTGATTTTTTGGTCGTTTATTGACCAGTTGTCAACCGAAGACTCCGCTACAATGGGTGCTCCTTATTCTGTGAGACATTCATTGTGGCGTTACTCATCATCACCACGATCCTGTGGGCCTTTTCCTTTAGCCTGATTGGCGAGTACCTTGCCGGGCACGTCGACAGCTATTTTTCGGTCCTGATGCGCGTGGGCCTGGCGGCTCTGGTTTTCTTACCATTCCTGCGTACCCGTGGGCAAACGCTAACAACGATCCTGCTCTACATGCTGGTGGGGGCGATGCAACTTGGCATCATGTACCTGTTCAGTTTCCGCGCGTACCTCTATTTGAGCGTCTCGGAGTTCCTGCTGTTCACCGTTTTGACGCCGCTTTATATCACGCTGATTTATGATCTTCTCAGCAAACGGCGCTTACGCTGGGGCTATGCCCTGAGTGCGCTACTGGCGGTGGTGGGTGCGGCGATTATCCGTTACGACAAAGTCAGCGACCACTTCTGGACGGGCCTGATGTTTGTGCAACTCGCCAACCTCAGTTTCGCCATCGGCATGGTGGGGTATAAGCGCCTGATGGAAACACGCCCGATGCCGCAGCACAACGCCTTTGCCTGGTTTTACCTTGGCGCCGCGATTGTGGCTGTTATCGCCTGGTTCCTGCTGGGGAATCCGCAAAAACTGCCGACCACCAGCCTGCAATGGGGCATCCTGGTGTGGCTGGGCGTCGTGGCGTCCGGGCTGGGTTACTTTATGTGGAACTACGGGGCGACGCAGGTGGATGCCGGTACGCTTGGCATCATGAATAACGTGCATGTCCCGGCCGGGCTGCTGGTTAACCTTGCCATCTGGCAGGAGCAGCCGCACTGGCCGAGTTTTATCATTGGTGGGACGGTGATACTGGCCTCGCTGTGGGTGCATCGGCGCTGGGTCGCTCCGCGCTCCGCACAAACGGCAGATGGTCGCACGCGTGGTTCCTCGCTGAGCGAATAAATGCCTCGGTCACCGGCTGGCGCTGCTCGCCATCGCGCACGGCAGCGTACAGCCGGCTCCATAATCCCTCGCCCAGGGTTTTTGTCACCACCAGCCCCTGGCGTTCAAAACTTTCCACCACCCAGTGCGGCAGGGCGGCAATGCCCATCCGCGCCGCCACCATCTGAATCAGCAGCAGCGTATTGTCCACGCTTTTAAGCTGAGGGCTGATGCCTGCCGGCTGCAGGAAGTGACGCCAGATATCCAGGCGGCTACGCTGCACCGGATAAATCAACAGTGTCTCGGTGGCGATATCTTCCGGGATGATCCGCGTGCGTGAGGCCAGCGGGTGATCCGGGGAGAGTACCAGCCGCACTTCAAAATCAAACATCGGCGAATAGTGCAAACCACTGCGCGGCAGAATGTCCGAGGTCATCACCAGATCCAGCTCACCTTGCTGGAGCGCGGGCTGCGGGTCGAAGGTGACCCCCGATTTAAAATCCATCTCTACATGCGGCCATTGGGTGCGAAAACTCTCCAGCGCCGGTGTCAGCCACTGAATACAGCTATGGCATTCAATCGCGATGCGCAGGCGGGTTTGCTGCGGTTCATTGCAGGCCAGTAATGCGCTGCTGATTTGCGGCAGCACCTGATTGGCCAGCTGGAGCAGGATCTCTCCTTGCGGCGTAAAGCGTAACGGCTGGCTTTTGCGCACAAATAGCCGAAAGCCGAGGCGCTGTTCCAGATCGCTGAACTGGTGGGAAAGTGCGGATTGCGTCTGATGCAATGCCGCCGCCGCGGCAGCCAGCGACCCGCAGTTCCGTAACGCCTGTAGCGTTTTCAGATGTTTAATTTCGATCATGAAAGTCCTTCACTTCGGCATGACAAATTTGCGCTTGAGGAGGATACAGTAACTGTCAATTATGGATGTGTAAACATCTGGACGGCTAAAATCCTTCGTCTTTTAAATTTATGGTGCGTTGGCTGCGTTTACTTACCCCGGTCACTTACTCCAGTAAGCTCCCGGAGATAAGCAAACTTGCCGCCTTCCCTAAATTCAAAATCCATTGGATTTACAATTAATTAGAGGAAGCACATATGACAGTTTTAAACCACACCCTCGGTTTCCCTCGCATTGGCCTGCGTCGCGAGCTGAAAAAAGCGCAAGAAAGTTACTGGGCGGGTAACTCCTCCCGTGAAGCGCTACTGGCGACAGGGCGCGAACTGCGCGCTCGCCACTGGGATCAGCAAAAAGCGGCGGGTATCGACCTGCTGCCGGTGGGGGATTTCGCCTGGTACGACCATGTTCTGACCACCAGCCTGCTGCTCGGCAACATTCCGGCTCGTCATCAGAACAGTGACGGCTCCGTCGATATCGATACCCTGTTTCGCATTGGTCGTGGCCGTGCGCCGACCGGTGAACCGGCGGCAGCGGCGGAAATGACCAAATGGTTTAACACCAATTACCATTACATAGTGCCGGAGTTCGTGAAAGGGCAGTCGTTCAAACTCACCTGGACGCAACTGCTGGAAGAAGTCGACGAAGCGCTGGCGCTGGGGCACAACGTGAAGCCTGTCCTGCTGGGGCCAGTGACATATCTGTGGCTGGGCAAAGTGAAAGGTGAACAGTTTGATCGACTAAGCCTGCTTAATGACATTCTGCCCGTCTACAAACAGGTGCTGGCTGAACTGGCGAAACGCGGCGTCGAGTGGGTACAAATCGACGAGCCCGCGCTGGTACTGGAGTTGCCGCAAGACTGGCTGGATGCCTTCAAACCGGCTTATGACGTACTCGCAGGCCAGGTGAAACTGCTGCTGACCACCTGGTTTGAAGGCGTAACACCAAATCTCGACACCCTCATCACGCTACCGGTACAGGGGTTGCACGTTGACCTTGTCCACGGTAAAGATAACGTTGCCGAACTGCACACACGTCTGCCCGCTGACTGGCTGTTCTCGGCAGGGCTGGTGAATGGTCGTAACGTCTGGCGTACCGACCTGAGCGCAAAATATGCGCAGATTAAAGAGGTAGTAGGGCAGCGCCCGCTGTGGGTGGCCTCTTCGTGTTCCCTGCTGCATAGCCCGATTGATCTGAACATAGAGACGCGTCTGGATGCGGAAGTGAAGAGTTGGTTTGCCTTCGCCCTGCAAAAATGTGAAGAGTTGGCACTTTTACGCGATGCGCTGAACAGCGGTGATACTGCTGCAATTGAGGCCTGGAGCGCCCCGATTCATGCGCGTCGCCACTCAACCCGTGTGCACAATACCGCCGTTTCGCAGCGTCTGGCGGCCATCACGGCAGAAGACAGCCAGCGCACCAGTACCTATGAAGACCGCGCCAAAGCACAGCGCGCTCGCTTTAACCTGCCCGCATGGCCGACCACGACCATCGGTTCCTTCCCGCAGACCACTGAGATCCGTGGTCTGCGCCTGGACTTCAAAAAGGGCAATCTGGACGCGCACAACTACCGTTCCGGTATCGCTGAACACATTAAGCAGGCAATTGTGGAGCAGGAGCGTTTAGGGCTGGACGTGCTGGTCCACGGTGAGGCCGAGCGTAACGACATGGTGGAATACTTTGGCGAGCATCTCGACGGTTTTGTCTTTACCCAGAACGGCTGGGTGCAGAGCTACGGCTCCCGCTGCGTGAAGCCGCCGGTGGTGATTGGCGATATCAGCCGTCCGGAAGCGATCACTGTGGAGTGGGCGAAGTATGCGCAGTCCCTGACCAACAAGCCGGTAAAAGGCATGCTGACAGGGCCGGTGACGATTCTGTGCTGGTCCTTCCCGCGTGAAGACGTGAGCCGTGAAACCATCGCTAAACAAATTGCCCTGGCGCTGCGCGATGAGGTGGCGGATCTGGAAGCCGCCGGTATCGGCATCATCCAGATTGACGAACCGGCCCTGCGTGAAGGCCTGCCGCTGCGCCGCCGCGACTGGGATGCCTATCTGGCGTGGGGCGTAGAGGCTTTCCGCATCAGTGCGGCCGTGGCGAGGGATGACACCCAGATCCATACCCACATGTGTTATTGCGAGTTTAACGACATTATGGATTCCATCGCCGCGCTGGATGCAGACGTGATCACCATTGAGACGTCGCGCTCGGATATGGAACTGCTGGAGTCGTTCGAAGAGTTTGAATACCCGAACGAAATCGGGCCCGGTGTGTATGACATTCACTCGCCGAACGTACCGAGCGTGGCATGGATCGAGGCGTTACTGACCAAAGCCGCCCAGCGTATCCCGGCAGAGCGCCTGTGGGTAAACCCGGACTGCGGCCTGAAAACCCGCGGCTGGCCAGAAACCCGAAGCGCCCTGGCGAATATGGTGAAAGCGGCGCAGAACCTGCGTCAGGCGTAAGAAGCTGGTGGCTCATAATGAAAAGCGATCGCCAGGCGATCGCTTTATTTACTTGTCTTCTGAAGCCAGAGTGTTGATGGTGAAGGTTTTTTCAAATTCCTTTTAACTTTCAAACATATGTGCGTAACCACCTCCTGCAACCAGGAAGGTGACAACCCCCTGTTTTGACGGGGGTGCTTGCACCTGTATGCAATTCAGATCACGGGTATCTGTTGTTTTGTCTGACATTCGCCACTCTGGGATCTGGCAATATTTGATGGTAAGACCCGTATTTTCTGGAGCAAGACGTAATTCTATACCGGGACTAATAACAGGGGCGCCGAAAATAGTGATTTTCGCCGAATAAGGCTGATGTACTACGGCATCATGTAACTTGGGGTTTTCTGGTAAGAAAGAAAAATGTTGGCTACATGATGTCAAACATATTGTCATCATCAGTATAAAGATTTTATCCATGTGTTAATTTATCCTTGAGTTATACCTATAGCGAATAGTGATGCTATTCATCTTCTGAATATGTATGTTAATGGTCCAGAACATTAATGGTGTAGGTTTTGTCGAAATGTGGAGCTTTTTCGAACATAGCAATATAACCCGACCCTACGATTCGAAGTGTTACGAGGCCTGGTTTAACTGGTATTCCTTTAATCAGGACACAATTGAACTTTGTAAGCGCAGTTCCACCACATGGCTCAAGATACAGGCCGCTATCTGAAGGATAAAAGTCACTACCAAAACTCTTGCTGATGACGGGTCTGCCAATAATATTGATTTTGGCTGAATAGGGTTGATGTAATACGGCATCATTGAGTACGGACTTTTCAGGTAGAAATCTTATATGTGGGGTACATGCCGTACATGTAAAAATGATAACAATTAGTAGCATCTTAAATGTTTTCATATTAATGGTTTGAAAACCAACCCCCCAAAAAATCTGTTCTGAAAAAATTTAATACCTTGATCTTGTTTAACTAAATTGTCTATTTCACCCCATGAAAAAAGCTTCAGATCGAGATTTCTATGAACATCTTCCGTTAACATACCATCCCAAACGATCCAGTGATTTGGCACAGTGAAAATTGAATCGTTACCTTCTAGCAATCCTCCGGCGACAAGCGTAACGACTTTGTACCCTCTGTTGACGTAATCATTAAAGAGACGAATGTCTTCCACGCTACCCCGCGTGATGCCTGCATTGCAGAATACAAGTTCATAGCCCGCCTTCTGGAACCACTCTGTCAGGGTCTGCCACATGGTGACCCCGGCGGCAGGGCAATCGACGGCGTCGTAGCTGAGCACCGTATTTTCCGAATCTCTGAGGCTGGCGAGGGTTATCCAGTCGATACCAGAAATAGTGGCTCTTGGGGGCAAGGTGTGATTGTAAAATGCCCCTGATGGATGTCTACACCCCTCTCCCGGCACAATTTCCAACTCGCCAATTTTGGTTTTACCCCAGCACCAGAGTTCACGTGCTGCCTGCGCGTAGACATCGGGTCTGTCCATTTGCAGGCAGTAGAAAAAAGCGGCTGGGCCGCATAAGCTGCTATCGCCCTGATCTGGATAATCCAGCTGATTGAATCTCGTGGTTATCTGCTCTTGAATGGTACTGCGTTCGAAGGGATCGAGGTCATGGCCAATAGGATACTCCTTAGCAATAAAGGGACGTTCGGGCCTTGATATCTTAACGACCTGTATGTTTTCCTCACCGGATTTTACCAGGCGCGTTTGTCCTGTTGTCACGAAAAAACACGGATTCTCGCGTTTAATTGCAGACCATGCACGCCCGGAACCAAATTCCCCTAAGGAATACATTTTGGTAAAAGGCGTGTCGTGAACCCGCGATGCACCCAGCATACGTTTTCGGTAAAGGGTGACTTCCATGATATACATCGTTGAGAGCGGATCGGCAGTTTCCTGAGTAATATGTCGTTGTGTTTCATAATTACTCAGTATTTGTTGTTGTGTCACCTCGACAATAATATGTTTATTACGCTGTGAATCCATTCGATAAATTAATAGGTCATAAAGAATATCATCAGGTTTGACGTTAGAACGAATTTGGGTGCTTACGGTATAGGTGGGCATTATTAATCCTTTAATCGTATTGACGTGATGAGAGTAAACGTCATCCTGACGTTATTTAATGATTGGCTGAGATGTGTTTTATATATGCAATTGATTTGATTTACGACCCACAGAGATCACGAATTATGTGATCTCTTTATTTTCAGGGTACGTACATTGAATATGCTATTTTATTCTTCCCGACACAGCCATTGCGTGCGGCGCTGTGCCAGCAGGTCGCTTTGGGGGCCGGTAGGGGCTCTGTCGCTCACCACATAATGGAAATCGCCGATATCACCGTTGCGGCACATCGCCCGGCGGCCAAACTTGGTGCTGTCGACCACCAGGACATTGACTTCTGCACTGGCGACCAGCGCCTGGCGCGCCACCACCTCTTCGTCATTGAAATCGTACAACTCGCCTTCTTCACCAATGCCGCCGACGGACACCACGCCGATATCCACGCGATAGCGGCGAAAGAAGGTCAGGGCGTCGCTGCCAATCACATCCAGATCGCGCTTACGCACGCGGCCACCCGCGACGGTCAGTTCGCAGCCAGGGAGCAGGCTGAGCGGCGTGGCGGCGTGCAGATTATTGGTACACACCGCCAGATGGATATCGTCCGGCAGGGCGCGCGCCACCATTTCCACGGTGGTGCCGGTTCCAAGAAAGCAGCTTTGCGCCTCGCTGAGCAGCTGCGCGACTCGCTCGCCAATCCAGCGCTTACCGATGACGTTGACGATCTCGCGCTGCTGATAACCGATATTTTCGCGGGCGAAAGGGGCGACCATGCCATGACGGCGTAATAACAGCCCTTGCGCGGTGAGTTCACGCAAATCGCTGCGCACCGTTTGCAGCGAGACGCCGAAATAGTGCGCCAGTTGTTCAATGCTGCTCTCACCGTGCTCTGTCACGATGGCGACAATCGCGCTGCGACGTGCTTCAGGAGTCATATTTGCGTCCGGCTGAGGGGATTTGCGCTCATGCTATCCGGCGAATATGAAATTATTACTACGAAAAAAACGGGTCATATTTCTGTCAGATTCCCTTGTTTTAATCGTCACAACGAAAACCAAGGGGACGAAACCATGAGTAAGAAAATTGCGCTGGCAGCGGCTTTGCTGGCTTTCATGAGTGGTACTGCTTTCGCGAAATCCACTCTGACGCTCTACACCAGCCAGCCAACCGAAGATGCGCAAATGACGGTGAGCGCGTTTGAACAGGCGCACCCGGATGTCGAAGTAAAATGGATTCGCGATGGAACCGCAAAGCTGATTGCCCGTATGCAGGCTGAAATTTCCGCTGGCGGCGCCAGCCCGGATGTCTTACTCATTGCCGACAGCGTGTCGATGGAGTCCCTGAAACAGCAAAATCTGCTGGCGGCTTACAAATCACCGCAGGCCAGCCGCTACGATGCGCAGCTCTACGATAAAGACGGTTACTACTACGGAACGAAACTTATCACCACGGGCATTGCCTATCACAGCAAAGCCCCGGTAAAGCCGGAATCCTGGCAGGATCTGCTCAAGCCTGAGCTGAAAAACATGACTACGTTGCCAAGCCCGCTCTATTCCGGCGCCGCGCAGATCCATATGGCGACGTTAATGAATGACCCGCAGCTAGGCTGGCAGTATTACGAGAAACTGAAAGAAAACGGCGCGATGCCGCAGAGCGGTAATGGCGGCGTGATGAGCGCTATTACCTCCGGCAGCAAAGCCTACGGCGTACTGGTGGATTACATGGCGATCCGCGAGAAAGCCAAAGGCGCACCGATTGAGTTTGTCTTCCCGAAAGAGGGCGTCAGTATCGTGACCGAACCGGTCGCCATGATGAAAGGGGCGAAAAACCCTGAGGGTGCGAAAGCCTTCATTGATTTTGTTCTCTCCGCAGACGGACAGAAGCTGGTGCTCAAACAGGGCTACCTGACCGCGGACGCCAGCTTGCCAGTACCGCAGGGTTTCCCGGCGCGTGACACCATTAAACTGATGCCATACGACCCGGCAAAAGCGCTGGCTGATACCGAAGCCAACAAAAAGCGCTTTGCTGATCTGTTCGGAAACCGCTAAGTCATGGCAGATATGACACTGCGTCAACCCGCCGCCAGCAGCCCGCCGAAAGGGCTGCTATGGCTTTTACTCGCACTGATCGCCTTGCTGAGCCTGCTGCCCAGCCTGCGACTGCTTATTTCCGCGCTCTTTGACTGGCAACAAGGCAGCAACAGTAGCCTGTGGCGCGTGTTGAGCAATGAATCCACCTGGGTTGCGCTCTATAACAGCCTGTATACCAGCGGCCTGGGCACGATACTGTCGCTGTTGTTGGGCAGTTTTTTCGCCTTTTGCCTGGCCCTGACCAATATTCGCGGTAAGCAGATTTGGGTCTTCCTGTTCATGTTGCCGATGATGATCCCTCCGCAGGTCACTGCCCTGAGCTGGTTACAATTGTTTGGCCCCAGCAGCATTTTGCTCAACAGTATCGGGCTTGCGCCAGGGTTCGGCAGTACCAATCCCCTTTACTCGCCGGAAGGGATCGCGCTGTTGTTGGGTATCCAGCATGCGCCGCTGGTGTTTCTGGCGCTGCGCACGCAGCTACAGTGCCTGCCAAAGGAGCAAATTGAAGCCGCGCGTCTGAATGGCGCGTCGTTGTGGCGGGTCTTTATCGATATCGTGTTGCCGCTGTGCCGCACTGCGCTGTGGGCCGGCGCGGCAATTGCGTTTGTCTCCGCACTGGGTAACTTCGGTATTCCCGCCATGCTCGGGATACCCATTTCCTATTTTGTTTTGCCGATTCAGATTTACCAGACGCTCTCCAGCTTTGGTCCGTCGATGTTAAACGACGTCGCGGCCCTGTCCGTGCTGATGGGTGTTCTCGCCATCGGCATCGTGACTTTACAGGGAGTGATGCAACGTCGCCATGCGCTGCCGCTTATCGGAATGGCCGGGCGGGCACTGAGCTTTCAGCTAGGCAAATGGCGACTGGCGACCGAAGTGCTGCTGGGCATGGTGCTGTGCGCCATTCTGCTGGCACCGCTGCTGGCGCTGATTGCGACATCGCTAGTGCCGACGCTGGGCGTGCCGCTGAATGCCGATACGCTGACCTTTGCCGCCTGGCGAGCGATGTTTGATAACCAGAGCGCCACCTGGCGTGCGCTCACCAACAGCATCACGCTTTCCGTGAGCGCCTCACTGGTTCTGCTGCTGCTGTGCCTGCCGCTGGCCTGGCTACTGGTGCGTTTTCCCAGTCGTCCGCTGCGATGGTTGTATAACGTTATCGATATTCCTTACACCCTGCCGGGGGTGGTGCTGGCGATTGCCTTTATTTTACTTTTTGCCCGCCCGCTGCCGCTGGTGGGGATCAGCCTGAGTGGCACGCTGACTATCATTTTCCTCGCCTATCTTGCCCGTTTCCTGACGGTCTGCTTAAAGCCGGTGCATAACAGCATGCTGCAGCTCGACCCGGCGATGGAAGAGGCGGCCAGTCTGGCAGGCGCTAACTTCTCTCAGCGCCTGCGTCATATTGTGCTGCCGCTGCTAGCTCCCGCCGCATTTGCCGGGGCGCTGCTGGTCTTTCTGACCGCCGTCAATGAGCTGACTGTCTCCGCGCTGCTGTGGAGCGCGGGTAAAGAGACGCTCGGCGTAGTGATTTTTAATCTCGACGAAAGCGGTAACAAAGTGTTGGCCTCGGCGATCTCTGTGTTAGTCGTGGGGTTGGTGGCCTGCGTCATGTTGCTGCTGAGTACTCTCGGCAAATATTTACCCAAAGGAGTTATCCCGTGGCAGAGCTAATACTGGAACGGCTGAACAAGGTGTTTGGTGAACAGGCCGTGGTGCGGGATCTGAATCTGACCATTCCCGAAGGGGCGTTCACCGCGCTGCTGGGGCCGAGCGGCTGTGGCAAAACCACTACGCTGCGCATCCTTGCCGGACTTGAACACCTCTCTTCCGGGCGTTTGTTGCTGGGGGATCGCCTGCTGGCGGATGCGCGGGTGCATATGCCACCGGAGACCCGTGATATGGGGATGGTGTTTCAGTCTTATGCCCTCTGGCCGCATATGACCGTGGCAGAAAACGTCGGTTATCCGCTGAAATTGCGCAAAGTGAATGGCGCTGCGCGCCAGAAGCAGGTGATGGAAGCGCTGGATGTGGTGGAGCTGGGCGCGTATGCCGGGCGCTCGCCGCAGGCGCTCAGCGGCGGTCAACGCCAGCGCGTGGCGCTGGCCCGCTGCCTGGTGTCGGAGCCGGAAGTGGTATTGCTGGATGAACCGCTGGCGAATCTCGATCGCCATCTGCGCGCCACCATGGAACAGACGTTTCGCGAATTTCACCGTCGTACCGGGGCGACATTCGTCTATGTCACGCACGATCAGGCTGAGGCAATGGCGCTGGCCAGCCACATTGCAGTGATGCATCAGGGGGAATTAATGCAGTGGGGCGCGCCGCAGACGCTGTATCAGCATCCGCAAAATGCCTGGGTGGCAAGGTTTATCGGCAAAGGCAGCATTCTGTCGCTGGCGGCCCGGCATCCGGCATCGCAGTTAGAGAGTCAGCAACTGCATGAAGGTCTCGCGCCCGAAAATACCCAACCGCGCCAGCAGGTACTGGTTCGTCCGGAACATGTCATGGTGGGGGATAACGGGCTGCCGGCAATGGTGGAAAGCTGTATTTTCCAGGGGGAACGCTATCTGCTGGAGCTGCGTCTGCCGGACGGACAGCACTTAAGTGCTTTCCATTCTTTGCCATTGCGTGAACAGCAGAGCACTCGTGTGCGTCTGATGCAGGGATGGTGCCTGGAGGCGGCGTGACGGTACAAATTGAGATTATCAGCGGGGCGGGACATAAAGCCCCCGCAGCGATTCTGGTTTCCACGCCCCGGCAACGTATTTTGCTCGATGCAGGCGGCGCGCTGGATCCGCATGCGGAACTCTGGCCTGTACCGGAAAAGATCGATGCGATCCTGCTAAGTCACGATCATGTTGATCATATCGGCGGCCTGCATCGTCTTGCGCCGCACATCCCGGTCTATTGTACGCAGACCACGGCGCAATCTTTACCCGCAGGGCGTAACGTCCACCCGATTGCGGTGCGTGGGCAATTCCAGTTGGGCGACATTACGGTGACGACGGGCAGTTGCGGACACGCCTGGGGTGGGGTGTGGTTTCATCTGGATGTGGCCGATGGCCTGTTTTATAGCGGCGATATCAGTATGGAGTCGGCATTATTTCGCTTTGATGTCCCCCCGCCTGCCGGGCTTGCGCTGGTGGATGCGTCATACGGGCTCTATAACGTTTCGCAACGCCAGCAGTGGGATAAATTGCGCGCTCGCTTGACGCTTCCTGCGCTGTGTCCGGTGCCGCCGTCGGGCCGGGCGGTGGAACTGGCGCTGCTATTAGCGCGTGAGGGACGTACCGACATCGCGCTTGATGCGCCTTGCCAGGAGATGCTCAGGCAAATGGCGGCGCATAATGACGGCAGTTTGCACCAGGATGTGGAGGCTGAGCTGCAACAGCTTTTACGCACGCTTCCGGCCTTTTCCGCTCAGTCATCGCTGATCCTGGCAGCGGATCCTGATGGGCAAAGTGGGATGGCGGGGGAACTGCGTCGACGCAAAGATTTCCATCACCGCACGTTGTTTACGGGTCATATGAATCGCCTTAACCATCAACAATGGCTGGCCGGGGAAGTGGATTTTTGTCGCTGGAATGTGCATCCAACTCTCAAAACCTTAATGTTGTTAGTGTCGATGCTAAAGTGCAGCAGGCTGGTGCCGATGTTTACTCATGTAGAGGACATCCAGGACTGGCAGTTCGCGCCTGGATGTCACATCGTTACGCAGAATATGTTGAGGGTGGATTTATGCCACTGATATGCAAACCCTTTGTTTTTGTTCGTCACGGCGAGACGCCGCTTAACCGCGATAAAGTGATTGGCGGGAGCACGGATGTGCCGCTGACCGACGAAGGGGAGCAGCAGGCACGTTCCGCTGCACCCATTCTGGGCCGCTATGACTGGAATGGGGTGGCGGTGAGTTCGCTCAAGCGGGCTCAGCGTACCCTCGAACTGGCGCTGCCTGGCGCGGCCCATGTTGTTATGCCGGATTTATGTGAGCGTGACTGGGGCGAGCTGGAAAACCGTCCGCTGGCCGAGTTAACCCCCTATGAAAACACGCCGCCTGGCGGCGAAAGCTGGGAGACGTTCTGCACCCGCGTGACGGATGCGCTTAATAGCCTGCTGGAACAATACGATACGCCGTTGATTGTGGCGCATTCTGGTGTTTACCGTGTGATCCGTTACCACGCCTTCGGCACGCCTTATGGCGATCGGGTGGGCAACGCGGTGCCTATGTGGATCTCGCCTGGCGAAACGCCGCAAGAGTGGCAGATCATGCCGCTGGCGGAACGTGGTTAAGCGGCACGAGATGTAAGAAGTGCTGCGGGCAACACAGGTCATATTCTCCTGCGTCGCGCCGCATGGGCAGTATTAGCGTGCGACGCCGCCATACTGGGCGAACCAGTCCAGCATCCGGCGCCAGCCATCTTTGGCCGATTCTTCATGGTAGCTGGGACGATAATCGGCGTTAAACGCATGCCCGGCGTCAGGGTAAACTACGATCTCGGCGTGTGCGTTGGCGGCGCGTAACGCCTGACGCATGGTGTCGACAGTTTCCAGAGGGATCCCTGTATCCTGTGCGCCATACAGACCAAGTACCGGTGCATTAAGGTCTGTGGCGATATCCACCGGATGTTTCGGTGAATTCAATGATTTTTGTCCCACCAGTTTTCCATACCAGGCGACCGCCGCTTTCAGTTGCGGGTTATGCGCCGCGTACAGCCAGGCAATCCGTCCTCCCCAGCAAAAACCGGTCGCCAGCAGGCGATGGGCATCACCACCGTTACGTGCCGCCCAGTTGGCAACATGATCGAGATCGGCCAGTACCTGCGCATCGGGCACTTTCATGACCAGTCCATCAAAGAGGGTCTGAATATCGGCGAAATCATTCGGATCGCCCTGACGAAAATAGAGTTCCGGCGCCACGGCCAGATACCCTTCGAGGGCAAGGCGGCGACAAAGATCGCGAATATGTTCATGTACGCCAAAGATTTCCTGAATCACCAGTACCACTGGCAAAGGGCCACTGGCGTCTTTTGGTCGTGCGTGATACGCCGGCATGCTGTCGCCCTGGCTTGGGATCGTGGTTTCGCCAGCGATGATGGCGTCTTCCGGAGTGTGCAGTGTAGTGGACGCGTGAGGTGATGCCGCCGGTGCGAAGCCCGGTAATGTATTTGTTGTCATGGCTTTCTCCATACCCTTTATTTAGCGCTCCATTAACTATAGTCCGACAGAACGCAAATCATCCTGTGCGAAAAAGGCTATCTTTGGAGCAGGGCGAGGCGGCTGAATGTGTTAGTGTGATTGATATCACTATTTTATGGAAATGTTATGCAAACAAATTACATCATGGAGATCTCAGTCACGAAATTGCGCGCATGCCTTCTGTAAAGTACCGTTTTGCTTCTTCTGACTAACCCTGATCACAGAGGAGTTTTTATGTCCAAGTCTGATGTTTTTCATCTCGGCCTCACCAAGAACGATTTACAAGGGGCTACGCTTGCTATCGTTCCGGGCGATCCAGAGCGTGTGGAAAAGATCGCCGCGCTGATGGATAAGCCGGTTAAGCTGGCATCTCACCGCGAGTTCACCTCCTGGCGCGCAGAACTGGATGGCAAAGCTGTCATTGTCTGCTCCACCGGTATCGGCGGCCCGTCGACCTCTATCGCTGTGGAAGAACTGGCCCAACTGGGTATCCGCACCTTCCTGCGCGTCGGTACGACAGGTGCTATTCAGCCAAACATTAACGTTGGTGATGTACTGGTGACGACCGCGTCCGTACGTCTGGACGGCGCAAGCCTGCATTTTGCGCCGATGGAATACCCGGCTGTGGCTGACTTCGAGTGCACCACCGCGCTGGTGGCGGCGGCGAAAGAGGTTGGGGCAACCACCCATATCGGCGTGACCGCCTCATCCGATACTTTCTACCCAGGCCAGGAACGTTATGACACCTTCTCCGGCCGTGTGGTAAGCCGTTTCAAGGGGTCTATGGAAGAGTGGCAGTCCATGGGCGTGATGAACTACGAAATGGAATCCGCAACCTTGCTGACCATGTGCGCAAGCCAGGGCCTACGCGCCGGGATGGTAGCGGGCGTTATCGTTAACCGTACCCAGCAGGAAATTCCAAACGCTGAGACCATGAAGCAAACGGAAAGCCATGCGGTGAAAATTGTAGTGGAAGCCGCGCGCCGTCTGCTGTAATTGTTTCCTTTCGTATAAAGGCCGGCATGTCCGGCCTTTTGCTTATCTGTTGTTTCCCGGGGCGGGATTAATCCGTATTTCGCCCACCTGCCACGCTTGCGGTTCACAATAAAAACAACCGATTCGACCTCGACGCTTTCCGAACACGGGCTTAATGAACTGTTCAGCGGAGGGTTGAAACGTAGGGCAATCTCGCCCAATCTGTTACACTTCACGAACATTTTCTTCAATAGCAGGCACTAAGATGGCGGAAGATTCAAAAGAGACGACGCACTTTGGTTTTCAGACCGTCGCCAAAGATCAGAAAGCCGAGATGGTGGCGCATGTGTTCCACTCGGTTGCCGCAAAATACGATGTCATGAACGACTTAATGTCGATGGGCATTCACCGTTTGTGGAAACGTTTTACGATCGACTGTAGCGGCGTGCGTCGCGGGCAAAAAGTTCTCGATTTGGCCGGCGGAACCGGCGACCTGACGGCTAAATTCTCTCGTCTGGTCGGCGAAACAGGTCAGGTTGTGCTGGCAGACATTAACGAGTCCATGCTCAAAATGGGCCGCGAAAAACTGCGCAATATTGGTGTTATCGGCAACGTCGAATATGTCCAGGCGAATGCCGAAGCGCTGCCGTTCCCGGATAACACCTTTGACTGCATCACCATCTCTTTTGGTCTGCGTAACGTCACCGAAAAAGAGAGCGCTCTGCGTTCCATGTACCGCGTGCTTAAACCGGGTGGACGCCTGCTGGTGCTGGAGTTTTCCAAACCGATCATTGAACCACTGAGCAAGGTATATGACGCCTACTCTTTCCACGTGCTGCCGCGCATCGGGCAACTGGTCGCCAGCGATGCGGAAAGTTACCGCTATCTGGCGGAATCCATCCGCATGCATCCGGATCAGGAAACCCTGAAAGCGATGATGCAGAGCGCGGGTTTTGAAAACGTCGATTACTACAACATGACCGCAGGCATTGTTGCGCTGCATCGTGGCTACAAGTTCTGACAGGAGTTCACATGCCTTTTAAGCCACTGGTGACTGCGGGTGTTGAGCGTATGCTGAATACCTTTTTTTATCGCGAGCGGGCGCTTAAACCTGCCCGTCAGCGGTTACAGGGAAAAGTGTTGCGCATTGCGCTAAAAGAGTTTGCTTCGCCACTGGTGCTGGCCTTTAGTGAACGCCAGGTCGATGTGCTGGGCGAATGGGAAGGCGAGGCGGACTGTACGGTGATGACCCAGCTTCGCGTTTTGCCTGGGCTGCGCGACAGAAAACAGTTAACTGCGCTGATTCGCTCGGGCGAGCTGGAAGTACAGGGCGATATCCAGGTGGTGCAAAATCTTGTTGCGCTCATGGATCTGGCCGAATTCGATGTCGCGGAACTGCTGGCCCCTTATACCGGCGATGTTGCTGCTGAGGGGATTGGCAAGGCGCTGCGTAATGGCGTGTTTCTGGCGCGCCACGTCTTTGAGCGTCAGCAGCGCTATGTGGCAGAAGTGCTTACCGAAGAATGGCGTCTGGCTCCAGGGGCACTGGAAGTGGCCTGGTTTGCGGAAGAAACGGCCGCAATGGAACGTGCGGTTGACGCATTTAGTCAACGCCTGGATAAACTGGAGGGCAAATGACGCCAGGAGAAATACGGCGCCTCTATTTCATCATCCAGACCTTTTTGAGTTACGGCCTTGATGAGCTTATCCCCGTCATGCGCATTACGTTGCCGCTGCGACTCTGGCGGCGCACGCTATTCTGGATGCCCAACCGGCATAAAGAGAAAGCGCTTGGGGTACGCTTACGCCTGGCGTTACAGGAGTTAGGTCCGGTATGGATTAAATTCGGGCAAATGCTCTCTACCCGACGCGATCTCTTTCCGCCGCACATTGCCGATCAACTGGCCATGTTGCAGGACAAAGTGGCTCCTTTCGATGGCGTACTTGCTAAACAACAGATTGAAAAAGCGATGGGCGGTCTGCCTGTGGATGCATGGTTTGATGATTTTGAGATTGAACCGCTGGCGTCTGCCTCCATTGCTCAGGTTCATACCGCGCGGTTGAAAGAGAACGGCAAAGAGGTGGTCATTAAAGTTATCCGCCCGGACATTCTGCCGATTATCAAAGCGGACTTAAAATTGATTTACCGTCTGGCCGGCTGGGTGCCGCGCTTGCTGCCTGACGGGCGGCGTCTGCGTCCGCAAGAAGTGGTGCGCGAGTACGAAAAAACGTTGATTGACGAACTCGATTTGCTTCGTGAGTCGGCGAACGCTATCCAGCTGCGACGTAATTTCGACGATAGCCCGATGCTCTATATCCCCGAAGTGTATCCGGACTACTGTAGTCAGAACATGATGGTGATGGAGCGCATCTACGGCATTCCGGTTTCCGATGTGGCGGCACTGGAGAAAAACGGTACCAACATGAAATTGTTGGCTGAACGAGGCGTTCAGGTGTTCTTCACCCAGGTCTTCCGCGACAGTTTCTTCCATGCAGATATGCATCCTGGCAATATTTTTGTCAGCTTTGAACACCCGGAAAATCCACAGTATATCGGTATCGACTGCGGTATCGTCGGGTCGCTGAACAAAGAAGATAAGCGCTATCTTGCGGAAAACTTTATCGCCTTCTTCAATCGTGACTACCGTAAGGTGGCTGAGCTGCATGTCGATTCCGGTTGGGTGCCGCCGGATACTAACGTTGAAGATTTTGAGTTTGCCATTCGTACCGTGTGCGAACCGATTTTTGAAAAGCCGCTGGCGGAAATATCGTTTGGCCATGTGCTGCTGAACCTGTTTAACACCGCGCGCCGCTTCAATATGGAAGTCCAGCCGCAGCTGGTGCTGTTGCAAAAGACCTTGCTTTATATTGAAGGTGTGGGACGTCAGCTTTACCCACAGCTTGATTTATGGAAAACGGCGAAGCCGTTCCTTGAATCCTGGATTAAAGATCAGGTGGGTATTCCGGCGCTGTTGAAAGCGGTGAAAGAGAAAGGCCCCTTCTGGATCGAGAAGATGCCAGAACTTCCTGAACTGGTGTACAACAGCTTGCGGCAGGGTAAGCAATTGCAGCATAGCGTTGACAGGATCGCCAGCGAGTTGCAGACAAACCATGTGCGTCAGGGGCAATCCCGTTATCTGTTTGGCATCGGTGCGACGCTGATGTTGAGTGGGACCCTGTTGCTGATTAACCGTCCGGAATGGGGTTTCTCGCCAGGTTGGTTAATGGCTATCGGTTTGTTAGCCTGGATTGTCGGTTGGCGCAAATCTCGCTGATTTTCACATCGCCCCTGGGAGGCACGGTAACGTATACTGTGGCTTGTTTTCATCATCTCCTACAGAGGACTATGTATGGGTGGTATCAGTATTTGGCAGTTGTTGATTATTGCGGTTATCGTCGTGCTGCTGTTTGGAACGAAAAAACTCGGTTCTATCGGTTCCGATTTGGGGGCATCGATCAAAGGCTTTAAAAAGGCCATGAGCGACGATGACAAGCAAGACAAAGACAAATCTGCAGAGGATGCGGATTTCACTGCTAAATCGCTTGCTGATAAGCAAGAGGACGCGAAGAAAGATGAAAAGCGTCACGACAAAGAACAGGTGTAATTCGTGTTTGATATTGGTTTTAGCGAACTGTTATTAGTCTTCGTCATCGGCCTGGTCGTACTGGGGCCGCAGCGTTTACCCGTTGCGGTGCGTACGATTGTGGGCTGGATCCGCGCGCTGCGCTCGCTGGCGACGACGGTGCAAAATGAACTGACTCAGGAGCTCAAGCTGCAGGAGTTTCAGGACAGCCTGAAGAAAGTTGAGAAAGCCAGCCTGGAAAACCTGACGCCGGAACTGAAGGCTTCAATGGATGAATTGCGTCAGGCGGCCGAGTCGATGAAACGTTCTTATACCGTCAACGATCCGGAAAAGGCCAGCGATGAAGCGCACACTATCCATAACCCGGTGGTGAAAGGCAACGAAGCGCAGCACGAAGGCGTCACGCCGGCAACGGCGGAAGCGCAGGCCAGCGCACCGGAACAGGTTCCTGATATTCAGGATGTGCCCGAGGCGAAAAAAACGGTAACTCAGGCTGCAGAAGCGAAAACAGCTTCTGAGGCGACCCCTTCTTCAAGTGATAAATCCTGAACATGGCTGTCGATGATACTCAACCGCTCATCACGCATTTGATTGAGCTACGTAAGCGCCTGTTAAACTGCATCATTGCAGTTATCGTGATTTTTCTGGCGTTGGTTTATTTTGCCAATGACATCTATCAGATAGTCTCAGCGCCATTGATTAAACAGATGCCGCTGGGCGCGACAATGATCGCAACCGATGTGGCTTCGCCCTTCTTCACGCCGATCAAATTGACCTTCATGGTGTCGCTGATCCTCTCGGCGCCGGTCATTCTCTATCAGGTGTGGGCGTTTGTGGCGCCGGCGCTCTATAAACATGAGCGCCGTCTGATCATCCCCTTGCTGGTTTCCAGTTCGCTGCTGTTCTATATCGGTATGGCCTTCGCCTACTTTGTGGTATTCCCGCTGGCGTTTGGCTTCCTGACGCATACGGCACCGGAGGGGGTACTTGTCTCGACCGATATTGCGAGCTATTTGAATTTCGTCATGGGGCTGTTTATGGCCTTTGGCGTCGCGTTTGAAGTGCCCGTCGCTATTGTGCTGTTGTGCTGGATGGGCGTCACTACGCCGCAATCGCTGCGCCAGAAACGACCGTATGTACTGGTAGGGGCATTTGTGGTGGGCATGCTGTTGACGCCGCCGGATGTTTTCTCCCAGACGCTATTGGCTATACCCATGTACTGTCTGTTTGAGGTGGGCGTCTTTTTCGCGCGCTTCTACACGGGTAAGCGTCGTCAGGGTGACGAAGGCGAAGAAGAAACCACTACAGAAGAGTAAATTCAGCCGCCCGTCAGGGCGGTTGTTGTCTGGAGCGCTGTATGTTTGATATCGGTGTGAATCTCACCAGTTCCCAGTTTGCCAAAGATCGTGATGATGTGATGGCCCGTGCGCAGGCGGCGGGTGTCAGCGGCATGCTGCTTACCGGCACCAACCTGCAGGAAAGTCTGCAGGCACAGCAACTGGCCAAACACTACCCGCGCTGTTGGTCCACCGCCGGCGTACACCCGCACGACAGCAGTAGCTGGACACAGGAAACGGCAAATACCCTCCGGCAACTCGCCGAACAGCCAGAGGTGGTGGCAATAGGGGAGTGTGGGCTCGATTTCAACCGTAATTTCTCTACCCCCGAAGAGCAGGAACGGGCTTTTACCGCGCAGCTGGCGCTGGCGGCAGAATTTGCGATGCCCGTTTTTTTACACTGCCGCGATGCCCATGATCGTTTTCTGACGCTACTGGATCCGTGGCTTCCTCGCTTGCCCGGCGCGGTGCTGCACTGTTTTACCGGCACGTTACACGAAGCGCAGGCGTGCCTGGCTCGGGGTATCTATCTGGGTATTACCGGCTGGGTGTGTGATGAACGACGTGGACTGGAATTGCGCGACGTGGTGCCGCATATCCCCGCTGACCGTCTGTTTGTTGAAACCGATGCGCCGTATTTACTGCCACGGGATTTGTCGCCGAAACCGGCATCAAGGCGCAACGAACCCGCGCATCTGGGGCATATTCTGGCCTGTGTCGCTCAGTTGCGCGGCGAAGATGCCCAATGGCTTAGCGACGTGACTAACCAAAACGTGCAGACGCTGTTTGGCATCCGGCTTTAACGTGGGATCAGACTTTACGGAAGTCGGTGTTTTTGATGCTCTGCAGTACCTGTTTATTTAACAGGTTAAGCAGCAACATAGAGCGGGCTTCGCCATCCGGCTCTTTAAAGATAGCCTGTAGACCTTCGAGCGCGCCTTCGGTAATGATCACGCTATCGCCGGGGTACGGCGTTTCAGGGTCGGTAACCCCTTCGGGTTTATACAGGGAAAGCTGGTGAATGACCGTCGAAGGAACCTGCGCCGGACTCGCGCCGAAACGGACAAAGTGGCTAACGCCACGGGTAGCATTAATCGTCGTGGTGTGAATCACCTCGGGATCGAACTCGACAAACAGATAGTTTGGGAATAGCGGTTCACTCACCATGGTACGTTTACCACGGACCATTTTTTCCAGCGAGATCATTGGCGTCAGGCAGTTTACCGCCTGGCGTTGAAGATGTTCCTGGGCGCGCTGGAGCTGGCCTCGTTTGCAGTAAAGTAAATACCAGGATTGCATAATGTTCTTTTCCGAAAGTTCGGTGAGCAAGCATACCAAAAGCCTAAGGCGATGGCGAAGTTGATTATAACTGGCGACAATACTTACCGTCCTCTTTCACCTTGATTTAACAAAATTACAGCAACGTGAAGATGAACACCGTATAATAGAGCGCTTAGCAAGAGGCCATTATAAACCCCATGAAATACCATGACCTACGTGATTTTCTGACGCTGCTTGAACGGCAGGGCGAATTAAAACGCATTACGTTACCGGTTGATCCCCATCTGGAGATGACGGAAATTGCTGACCGCACCCTGCGCGCGGGGGGGCCGGCGTTACTGTTCGAAAACCCAAAAGGTTACACGATGCCGGTGCTATGCAATTTATTCGGTACACCACGTCGGGTTGCGTTGGGTATGGGGCAGGAAGAGGTAAGCGCCCTGCGAGAAGTGGGAAAATTACTGGCCTTTCTGAAAGAGCCGGAGCCGCCAAAAGGCTTCCGCGACCTCTTTGATAAGCTCCCCCAGTTTAAACAAGTGTTGAACATGCCGACTAAACGGCTGCGCGGTGCGCCTTGCCAGCAAAAGGTGGTGCAGGGCGACGATGTCGATCTCACCAAAATCCCTATCATGCAGTGCTGGCCTGATGATGTCGCGCCGCTGATTACCTGGGGGTTAACCGTTACGCGCGGGCCACAAAAAGAGCGCCAGAATTTAGGCATTTATCGCCAGCAACTGATTGGAAAAAATAAGCTGATCATGCGTTGGTTGTCCCATCGCGGCGGCGCACTTGATTATCAGGAGTGGTGTGCGGCGCATCCGGGTGAACGTTTCCCGGTCTCTGTCGCCCTGGGCGCCGACCCGGCGACCATTCTGGGGGCGGTGACGCCTGTTCCGGATACCCTGTCGGAATATGCCTTCGCCGGGTTACTGCGCGGCACCAAAACCGAAGTCGTCAAATGTCTTTCCAATGATTTAGAAGTCCCGGCCAGTGCGGAAATAGTACTGGAGGGCTATATTGAGCCTGGAGAGATGGCGCCCGAGGGGCCGTATGGTGACCATACGGGTTACTATAACGAGGTCGATAACTTCCCGGTCTTCACCGTCACGCACATTACTCAGCGTGAAGATGCGATTTACCATTCGACCTACACCGGACGCCCACCGGATGAACCTGCCGTGTTGGGTGTGGCACTCAATGAAGTGTTCGTTCCGATTCTGCAAAAGCAGTTCCCGGAAATCGTCGATTTTTATCTGCCGCCGGAGGGCTGTTCTTATCGCCTTGCGGTCGTCACTATCAAGAAACAGTACGCAGGTCATGCAAAACGCGTCATGATGGGTGTCTGGTCGTTCTTGCGCCAGTTTATGTACACCAAGTTCGTGATTGTCTGTGACGATGATGTCAATGCGCGTGACTGGAACGATGTTATTTGGGCGATCACCACCCGTATGGACCCGGCGCGGGACACGGTACTGGTGGAGAACACGCCAATTGATTACCTGGATTTTGCCTCGCCGGTATCCGGACTTGGCTCAAAAATGGGCCTGGATGCCACCAATAAATGGCCTGGCGAAACCGAACGAGAGTGGGGACGCCCTATCAGGAAAGATCCTGACGTGACGGCGCGTATCGACGCCATCTGGGATGAGCTGGCCATTTTTAGTGACGGTAAAGGTGCCTGACGCGCCACCGTTTTTCGCCAGACATTACGACAACGAGTATGAACCCGACAGAGGGAGCGCATGACAACCTTAAGCTGTAAAGTGACCTCGGTAGACGCCATCACCGATACCGTATATCGCGTCCGTTTAGTGCCGGAAGCGGCTTTTTCTTTTCGCGCTGGCCAGTACTTAATGGTAGTGATGGATGAACGAGACAAACGCCCCTTCTCTCTGGCCTCCACGCCGAGCCAGCATGATTTTATCGAGCTGCACATTGGCGCATCCGAATTAAATCTCTACGCCATGGCGGTGATGGACCGCATCCTGAAAGACCGGGAAATTGTGGTTGATCTTCCGCACGGTGACGCCTGGCTGCGTGACGATGAAGAACGTCCGCTGGTGTTAATTGCCGGGGGGACCGGTTTCTCCTACGCGCGTTCTATTCTGCTGACGGCGCTTGAGCAAAACCCAAACCGTGATATCACCATTTACTGGGGCGGACGCGAAGAGAAGCACCTGTACGATCTGTCTGAGCTGGAAGCGCTGTCCGTTGATCACCCGAACCTGCGCGTGGTGCCGGTCGTTGAGCAGCCGGAAGAGAACTGGCGTGGCCGCAGCGGAACCGTACTGACCGCCGTATTGCAGGATTTCGGTACGCTGGCAGAGCACGATATTTATATTGCCGGGCGTTTTGAGATGGCGAAAATCGCCCGTGACCTGTTCTGCAATGAACGTGGCGCGCGTGAAGACCGCCTGTTTGGCGACGCATTCGCATTTATTTAAGCCTTTCCGAAAACCACCCCTTCCCGGGGGTGGTGTTCAGCAATCACTCATCCACGCTATAGAAATAAACAAACAGCGGCTTATCGTTTTCTAACAGACACATCATCTCTCCTGTCGTGCCTTGCTTTGTTTCGAGGCTTGCCGTCACCCTGGTCGCAACATGCTGGCTACCGATGTTTTCATCGAAACGCTCAATAACCGCGGTGCTGGCGTTCGGTCTGGCGGTTTGTAGTTTCGCATATAATCCCTGATCGTCGGCCTTGAGCTTGTTGAGCCCAAACGTCTGGCAGCGTTGCGCCATCACCTGTTCCTGGCTGACGTCTTTATTGGCCAGTGTGAGCGTAGGTGCCAGAGCAATCAGGCAGGATAACGGCAGAATAATATTCATCATGTATTCCCTTATTGATGGAGTGTTATTTCCATGGGGAGTGTAAGGGATTGTGTGAAGGATAAGAAATAAAAAGCCCGCCCCTGACAGGCGGGAAAACGGCAACTAAATTTACCCCGACATCATTCACACTGCTTTTTTTGTTGGCGGCGGATGGCCGGACCTTACCCCGGTCACAGCGTTATCTGTGTGTCCGGGGATGTGCTCCGTTGCCGCCATGATGCAGCGCGAATTATTCAGGGACGTTATCGTGATTAAACTCGCTCAAATACCGTCGCGATACCCTGACCCAGACCGATGCACATGGTCGCCAGACCAAACTGGGCGTCTTTGCGTTCCATCAGATTGAGCAGGGTGGTGCTGATACGCGTACCGGAACAACCCAACGGGTGACCGAGCGCGATCGCGCCGCCGTTAAGGTTGATCTTCTCGTCAATCTGCTCCATTAGCCCCAGATCTTTAATGCATGGCAGGATCTGCGCGGCAAACGCTTCGTTCATCTCGAACAGGTCGATGTCGCTGGTGGTCAGACCCGCTTTTTTCAGCGCCAGTTTCGATGCCGGAACCGGGCCATAACCCATAATGGACGGATCGCACCCGACGACAGCCATGGAGCGTACGCGCGCACGTGGTTTCAGACCCAACTCGCGGGCACGGCTTTCACTCATGACCAGCATTGCCGATGCGCCGTCGGAAAGGGCGGAAGAGGTTCCTGCGGTCACCGTGCCGCTAACCGGATCGAACGCCGGTCTTAAGGCCGAGAGCGCCTCAACGGTGGTTTCCGGGCGGATAACTTCGTCATAATTAAATTGCTTTAACACGCCATCGGCATCATGGCCGCCGGTGGGGATGATTTCATTTTTAAATGCCCCGGACTGCGTGGCGGCCCAGGCGCGGGCATGAGAACGCGCGCCAAATGCGTCTTGCATTTCACGGCTAATGCCGTGCATCCGTGAGAGCATCTCGGCGGTAAGCCCCATCATTCCCGCGGCTTTTGCCACATTACGGCTCATGCCCGGATGAAAATCCACGCCGTGGCTCATGGGAACATGGCCCATATGCTCCACGCCGCCAACAAGGCACACCTGCGCATCGCCGGTCATGATCATGCGGGCAGCATCGTGTAACGCCTGCATTGAAGAACCACACAGGCGGTTAACGGTGACTGCCGGAACCGAATGGGGGATCTCCGCCAGCAGCGACGCATTGCGGGCAATATTGAAACCCTGCTCCAGAGTCTGCTGTACGCAGCCCCAGTAGATATCGTCAATCGCAGAGGCGTCCAGCGCCGGGTTACGCGCCAGCAGGCTGCGCATCAGGTGCGCGGAGAGATCTTCCGCGCGCACGTTGCGAAATGCGCCGCCTTTTGAACGGCCCATCGGGGTGCGAATTGCATCGACAATGACAACCTGTTCCATTGTGACTCCTTAAGCCGTTTTCAGTTCGCCTGCCGGACGAGCAGGTTCAACCGGGGGATAATACGCCTCGTTCTGGCGCGCTTTCTCGCGCAGCCCGGCCGGGACTTCATAGAGCGGGCCAAGGTGCTGGAACTGATGCGCCATATCGAGATATTTTGCGCTGCCAAGCGTGTCGAGCCAGCGGAATGCCCCGCCGTGGAACGGAGGGAAACCGAGACCGTAGACCAGCGCCATATCGGCTTCTGCCGGACTGGCGATAATGCCCTCTTCCAGGCAGCGCACTACTTCGTTGACCATCGGGATCATCATGCGGGCGATGATCTCATCGTCGCTAACGTCGCGCTTCGGCTGGCTAACCTCTGCCAGCAGGCCATTCACCTCGGTATCGTCTTCTTTCTTCGGTTTACCTTTGCTGTCTTCTTTATAGCGCCAGAAGCCAAGACCATTTTTCTGCCCGAAGCGACCGGCATCGAACAGCGCGTCGATAGCATCGCGATAATCTTTCTGCATCCGCTGGGGAAAGCCCGCCGCCATGACGGCCTGAGCGTGATGTGCCGTGTCGATACCGACCACATCCAGCAAATAGGCCGGACCCATCGGCCAGCCAAAAACTTTCTCCATGACTTTATCGACTTTGCGGAAATCCGCGCCGTCGCGCAGCAACTGACTGAAACCTGCAAAGTAGGGGAACAGCACGCGGTTGACGAAGAAACCGGGGCAGTCGTTCACTACAATCGGCGTTTTGCCCATTTTGCTGGCCCACGCCACCACTTTGGCAATGGTTGCGTCGGAGGTTTTTTCTCCGCGAATCACTTCAACCAGCGGCATACGGTGTACCGGGTTGAAGAAGTGCATCCCACAGAAGTTTTCCGGGCGCTTGAGTACGCTTGCCAGCTCGGAAATGGGAATGGTGGAGGTATTTGAAGCCAGGACGGTATCCGGGCGTACTTTGTCTTCGGTTTCCGCCAGTACAGCTTTTTTAACTTTCGGGTTTTCAACAACCGCTTCAACCACGACGTCGACGCGCTCAAATCCGGCATAGTCGAGGGTCGGGTGAATCGTGGAAATCACGCCTGCCAGTTTCAGACCGTCGATCTTGCCGCGCTCAAGCTGTTTATTGAGCAGCTTACCCGCTTCACTCATACCCAGCGTCAGCGATTTGTCATTGATATCTTTCATGATGACCGGCACGCCTTTCCAGGCTGACTGGTAAGCGATGCCACCGCCCATGATCCCGGCACCCAGCACGGCGGCCTGTTTTGGCGTCTCAACATCACGGGTCAGTTTTTTCGCTTTGCCTTTCACGTACTGATCGTTGAGGAAGATACCAACCAGTGCGCGGGCTTCTTTACTGTGCGCCAGGGGAACGAAACTTTGATTTTCAAGCCTCAGGGCTTCTTCACGACCAAAGCGAGCAGCCGCTTCAATGGTTTTAACCGCTGTTATGGGGGCGGGGTAATGTTTACCTGCTGTCTGCGCGACCATGCCTTTGGCAATGGTGAAGCTCATGGTGGCTTCAATTTTACTTAAGTGCAGCGGCTCCAGCTTCGGCTGGCGCCTGGCTTTCCAGTCGAGATCGCCGTTAATCGCCTGGCGTAAAATCGCCACCGCACCCGCTTTTAATTTTTCCGGCTGAACTACGCCATCAACCAGGCCGATTTTCAGCGCCTCTTCGGCACCGACATCTTTCCCGGCAGCAATGATTTCCAGCGCACTGTCTGCACCCAGCAAACGTGGCATTCGGACGGATCCGCCAAAACCTGGCATGATGCCCAGCTTTGTTTCCGGCAGACCAATGCGCAGATCCGGCGTCGCGAGACGGTAGTCAGTTGCCAGGACGCATTCGCAGCCACCGCCCAGAGCATAGCCGTTGACGGCAGAAATCGTCGGTACCGGCAAATCTTCCAGGCGATTGAACACGCTGTTGGCAAAGTGCAGCCAGGTACTCAGTTGTTCTGCCGGAACCAGGAACAGAGAGAGGAATTCGGTAATATCGGCACCGACAATGAACGCCGCTTTTTCTGAACGCAGCAGCAGGCCTTTCAAATCCGCTTGTTTCTCCAGCACATCCAGCGCCTGGCCGAGGCTGGCGACGGTTGCTGTGTCTAATTTATTCACCGACCCGGGGGCATCGAACACCAGTTCGGCAATGCCATCTTCCAGCCAGTTAAGATATAGGGTATCGCCTTTGTAGAGCATGTCAGTCTCCTGAATCCAGCAAGGGATCTGGTCATACCAGATGAAGCGGAGTGTGGTTTTTATGTTAATAAATTGCAAATTTATCTTTAAGAAATTGCTAGTTTGATCACGCTCAGTCGAAATCACCCTGCCGGGATCAGGTGTGCTAAGATGCAAAAACTTGAGCTCAAAAAAACAGAAGGAAGAATGATGGACTCACTGGCTGCGCTTTATAAAAATCATATTGTTACGCTGCAGGAACGTACCCGGGACGTCCTGGCCCGCTTTAAACTGGATGCGCTGTTAATTCACTCCGGTGAACTGTTCAATGTCTTTCTCGACGACCATCCGTACCCTTTCAAAGTCAATCCGCAGTTTAAAGCCTGGGTGCCGGTGACACAGGTTCCAAATTGCTGGTTGCTGGTGGATGGCGTAAATAAACCGAAGCTGTGGTTTTATTTGCCGGTGGATTACTGGCACAACGTGGAACCACTGCCCACGTCCTTCTGGACCGAAGAAGTTGACGTCATTGCCCTGCCAAAAGCCGACGGCATTGGCAGCCTGTTGCCTGCTGCTCGTGGCAATATTGGGTATATCGGCCCGGTGCCAGAACGTGCGCTTTCACTGGATTTCGCCGCCAGTAACATCAACCCGAAGGGGGTGATCGATTACTTGCACTATTACCGCGCCTATAAAACCGATTATGAGCTGGCGTGTATGCGCGAAGCGCAGAAAACGGCGGTGATGGGCCATCGCGCGGCGGAAGAGGCATTCCGTTCCGGGATGAGCGAGTTCGATATCAACCTGGCCTATCTGACAGCGACCGGGCACCGCGACACCGATGTGCCTTACAGCAATATCGTGGCGCTCAATGAGCATGCTGCTGTACTCCATTACACCAAACTGGATCATCGGGCGCCGGCGGAACTGCGCAGTTTTCTGTTGGATGCAGGGGCTGAATACAACGGCTATGCCGCAGACCTGACGCGTACCTGGGCGGCGCACAGTGATAACGACTATGCCCATCTGGTGAAAGACGTTAACGATGAACAACTGGCGCTGATCGCCACGATGAAAGCAGGTGTTAACTACACCGAGTATCACCTCCAGTTCCACCAACGTATCGCGAAGCTGCTGCGCAAACATCAAATAGTGAATGATATGAGCGAAGAGGCGATGGTGGAAAATGACCTGACCGGGCCGTTTATGCCGCACGGTATTGGTCACCCGTTGGGTCTACAGGTACATGATGTCGCGGGTTTCATGCAGGATGACAGTGGCACGCATCTGGCGGCGCCGTCCAAATATCCTTACCTGCGCTGCACCCGTATTCTGGAGCCGCGTATGGTGCTGACGATTGAACCGGGGATCTATTTTATCGAATCCCTGCTGGCACCGTGGCGTGAAGGCCCGTTCAGCAAACATTTCAACTGGCAGAAAATCGAGGCGCTTAAACCGTTCGGCGGCATTCGTATCGAAGACAACGTGGTTATTCATGAAAACAGCATCGAAAACATGACGCGTGATTTGAAACTGGCGTAATGGATAGCTGGCTGATACCGGCAGCGCCGGTCACCTTCATTGAAGAGATCAAGAAAAGCCGTTTTATCACCTGCCTTGCGCATACTGAGGGTGTGGAAGCGGCGAAGGCGTTTGTCGAGTCAGTGCGCGCGGAGCACCCGGATGCGCGGCACCACTGTGTGGCCTGGGTAGCCGGGCCGCCGAATGATTCGCAGCAACTGGGTTTCTCTGATGATGGTGAACCGGCGGGCACGGCAGGTAAACCGATGCTCGCTCAGCTCATGGGGAGCGGAGTTGGCGAGGTGACCGCTGTGGTGGTGCGTTATTACGGTGGCGTGCTGCTGGGAACTGGCGGTCTGGTTAAAGCTTACGGTGGTGGCGTAAGCCAGGCACTTGCGCAGATGACGACGCTGCGCAAGACGCCATTAACCGAATATACTTTGCAGTGTGAATATGGGCAGTTAACCGGAATTGAAACATTGCTTGGGCAGTTTTCCGGCAAGATTGTGGCGAGTGAATACGAGGCGTCTGTTCGACTTCGGGTGGCGCTTCCCCAATCTGAACAGGCCGCGTTTTCAACAAAACTTGCTGATTTCAGTCGTGGTGCGTTGCAATTACACAAGATTGAAGAATAATCCCCACCTAATTTTTGCGTACCTAAGGAAGCGGCAGAGATGCATTTTCGTGCCATAACCCGAATTGTTGGACTTCTGATCATTCTCTTTTCCGGGACGATGATTCTGCCAGGGCTGGTTGCACTTATCTATCGTGATGGCGCAGGAAGGGCATTCACACAGACATTCTTTGTCGCGTTGGCGATAGGCTCCCTGCTGTGGTGGCCTAACCGCCGTGAAAAGAGTGAGCTGAAATCGCGCGAGGGCTTTCTGATCGTTGTGCTGTTCTGGACCGTGCTGGGGAGTGTGGGGGCGCTGCCCTTTATCTTCTCTGAAAGTCCAAACCTGACGGTAACGGATGCCTTTTTCGAATCGTTCTCCGGTTTAACGACGACGGGGGCCACCACGCTGGTGGGGCTGGACTCGTTGCCTCACGCAATTCTCTTTTATCGCCAGATGCTGCAGTGGTTTGGCGGCATGGGAATCATTGTGCTGGCGGTGGCTATCCTGCCTATTCTGGGCGTCGGGGGGATGCAGCTCTATCGCGCTGAAATGCCAGGGCCCTTAAAAGATAATAAAATGCGCCCACGTATTGCCGAAACGGCGAAGACGCTCTGGCTCATTTATGTATTACTGACTATCGCCTGTGCGCTGGCGTTGTGGTTTGCCGGTATGCCCGCTTTCGATGCGATTGGGCACAGCTTCTCAACCATCGCGATTGGCGGTTTTTCGACGCATGATGCCAGTTTGGGTTACTTCGATAGCCCGACGATTAATACCATTATTGCCATCTTCCTGCTGATCTCCGGCTGTAACTATGGTCTGCACTTCTCTTTACTCAGCGGTCGCAGCTTGAAAGTGTACTGGCGCGATCCTGAATTTCGTATGTTCATTGGCGTGCAGCTGACGCTGGTTGTGATCTGCACCGTGGTGCTGTGGTTCCATAATGTCTACAGTTCGGCGATGACGACGCTCAACCAGGCTTTCTTCCAGGTGGTGTCGATGGCGACAACCGCAGGCTTTACGACCGACAGTATCTCTCGCTGGCCATTATTCCTGCCGGTATTATTGCTCTGCTCAGCCTTTATTGGGGGCTGTGCGGGCTCCACGGGGGGCGGCCTGAAAGTCATTCGTATACTGCTGCTATTTAAACAGGGTAACCGTGAGCTAAAACGTCTGGTGCACCCCAATGCGGTATATAGCATCAAACTGGGGAATCGCGCGCTGCCGGAGCGTATCCTTGAAGCGGTATGGGGCTTTTTCTCCGCCTATGCCCTGGTGTTTATTGTCAGCATGCTGGCGATCATTGCGACCGGCGTGGATGACTTTTCCGCATTCGCTTCTGTCGTGGCGACGCTCAATAACCTGGGGCCGGGACTTGGCGTAGTGGCGGATAACTTCGCCAGCATGAACCCAATTGCGAAATGGATCCTGATTGCCAATATGCTGTTTGGTCGTCTTGAGGTCTTTACCTTATTGGTACTGTTTACGCCGACCTTCTGGCGCGAATAAGGGAGCTATACATGAAAACGCTAATTTTGTTTTCTACCCGTGATGGACAAACGCGCGAGATTGCCGCTTATCTGGCCTCGCAATTAAGCGAACTGGGGGTGAGTACCGATGTGCTCAACCTCAATCGCGTTGGGGCGATTGACTGGTCAGCCTATGAGCGCGTCATTATCGGCGCGTCTATCCGTTATGGTCATTTCAATCCGGCGCTGGACAGTTTCGTAAAGCAGTACCAGAAAAACCTGAATGCGCTACCCAGCGCGTTCTTCTCCGTCAACCTTGTCGCGCGCAAGCCAGAGAAACGTACTCCACAGACCAACAACTATACCCGCAAGTTTTTGCTGCGTTCACCATGGCGTCCTGATGAGTGCGTGGTGTTTGCCGGGGCGCTGCGCTACCCACGTTATCGCTGGTTTGATCGCCTGATGATTCGACTCATCATGAAAATGACGGGAGGGGAAACGGATACCAGTAAGGAAGTGGTCTACACCGACTGGCAGCAGGTGACGGAATTTGCGCGCAAAATCGCTCAATTAAACAGCAAGGCGCCGGTTTAATCGTCGCTATGAATGAAATGTGAGCGAACGATATTTTTTTTGAATTTTATGCTTGTCACTTCACAAGAACTCCCTATAATGCGCCTCCACTGACACGGAACAACGGCAAGCAAGCCGCCGGGTCAGCAGGATTCTCAGGTGAATGCCGGTGAGAAGCCCGCAGAGAAAAGTAAAAATAAATACTTGACTCTGCAGCGGGAAAGCGTAATATGCACACCCCGCGCCGCAGCGAAAAACGAAGCGGCACTGCT
>NZ_JAKIVH010000009.1:0-92708 GCF_023613995.1 Citrobacter sp. MNAZ 1397 | reverse complement strand
ACCACGTGGATGGTGGTGCGCAGGTCAAAGGTCTGCAGGCCACGGCCCGCGGCGTCGCGGTCAGCAAAGGCGCTGCGCACCCCGTTGAGGACGTTTTTGTAGGCGCCGAGGATTTTGCCGACAATCAGCGGGGCGGCGTCTTCCAGGGTCTGGCGGATTTTTTCGCCGCCGGGGACTTCGCCGACGCCGGTATTGCCGGCATTGTCGGTGATGATGACGATGTTACGGGTGAAGAACGGCGCATGCGCGCCGCTCAGGTTCATCAACATGCTGTCATGCCCGGCAACCGGGATGACTTTTACGGAGGTAACAACAGGCGTCGAACTTTGCGTGCTCATCGTGGATCCTTTTGTCTGTTACTGACGTCCAAATACCGGGCGTTTTCTGTCAAATTTCCAGCCGGGGATCAGGTACTGCATCGGACCCGCGTCGTTACGCGCACCACCTGGCAGGCTTTTGTAGATGGCATGGGCTTTTTCAATCTGCGCCCAGTCAATCTCCACGCCCAGACCCGGCGCCTCCGGCACGGCAATCTGCCCGCGCTTGATTTCCAGCGGCTGTTTCGTCAGGCGCGCTTCGCCCTCCTGCCAGATCCAGTGGGTGTCGATGGCCGTCGGATTACCCGGTGCCGCCGCCCCAACGTGGGTGAACATTGCCAGCGAGATATCGAAATGGTTGTTGGAGTGGCAACCCCAGGTCAGGCCCCAGTCATCGCACAATTGCGCCACGCGTACCGCACCCGACAGCGTCCAGAAGTGCGGATCTGCCAGCGGGATGTCTACCGCATTCAGCATGACCGAGTGGCCCATTTCGCGCCAGTTGGTCGCTATCATGTTGGTGGCGACAGGCAAACCGGTGGCACGACGAAATTCCGCCATCACTTCACGCCCGGAAAAACCCTGCTCAGCGCCACACGGATCTTCTGCGTAGGTCAATACATCCTGGAGGCCTTTACACAGTTCGATCGCTTCATCAAGCAGCCAGGCGCCGTTCGGGTCCACGGTGATACGCGCGTCCGGGAACCGTTTTTTCAGGGCGCGGGCCGTATCAATTTCTTTCTCGCCAGGCAGCACGCCGCCTTTCAGTTTGAAGTCTTTGAAACCATAGCGGTCCTGAGATGCCTCGGCCAGACGCACAACCGCGTCGCTGTTCATTGCTTCCTGGTGACGCAGACGGTACCAGTCGTGGTTGCCGTCGGTTTTATCGAGGTAGGGCAGATCGGTTTTGGTGCGGTCGCCAATATAGAACAGATAGCCCAGCACGGTGACTGCATCACGCTGTTTGCCCGGCCCCAGCAGTTCGCAGACCGGCACGTTCAGCGCTTTACCTAACAGGTCAAGCAGGGCGGCTTCAAGCGCGGCCACGGCATTAACACGCAGTTCAAAGGTCCATGCGCCTTTGCCAAAATTGTCGAAATCGCTCGCCTGGTTACCTTTGTGAACACGCTGAACCACTTTGTTCAGTCGCGCGACTTCCTGCCCCAGCACCATCGGGATAGCATCCACCAGCGTCTGGTAAATCACTTCCCCACCCGGTGCTTCGCCAACGCCGGTGTTACCGGCGTTGTCTGTCAGTACTACGATGTTACGTGTGAAATAAGCGTTATGCGCGCCGCCAATGTTCATTAGCATGCTGTCATGCCCGGCAACCGGAATGACTTTCATGTCTGTAATGACGGGGCTTGCTTGCGTACTCATAATTATCGTCCTGTGACAGGTTTCAGTTCGATACGTTTGATATCACCCACCAATACCAGGTAGCTCAATACTGCCACCAGAGCATGGATACCAACGTAGATCAGCGCGCCGTTAAATGACCCTGTAGTCCCAACGATGTAACCGATAGCAATCGGGGTAACGATACCGGAGATGTTACCGAACATATTGAACAGGCCACCGCTCAGACCGCTGATTTCCTTCGGCGCCGTGTCGGCCATAACCGCCCAACCCAACGCACCGATGCCTTTACCGAAGAAGGCCATGGACATGAAGCCGATAATCATCCATTCGACGTCGGTATAGTTACAGAACACCATCACCATGGAGAGCAACATACCAAGCACGATGGGTGTTTTACGTGCAATGTTCAGAGAGCCTGTACGACGCATTAACCAGTCAGAGATAATCCCGCCGAGCACACCACCCGCAAAACCACAAATTGCCGGGATGGACGCGATAAAGCCGGCTTTCAAAATAGACATACCGCGAGCCTGAACCAGGTAAACCGGGAACCAGGTAATAAAGAAGTATGTCAGGGCGTTGATGCAATACTGACCGAGATAAACGCCAATCATCATACGGGAGCCAAGCAGTTGCTTGATCTGTCCCCATTTTTCGCTGAATGGTACTTTCGCTTTGTCGCTTTTCTGATCCATGTTGATCAGTGCGCCGCCTTCTGCGATGTATTCGAGCTCTTTCTTATTCACTTTAGGATGCTGGTTCGGCTCGTAAATCACCTTCAGCCAAATGAAGCTAATAACGATCCCCAGACCACCCATGAAGAAGAACACGTGCGACCAGCCCACCTCATGCGTTAACCACCCCATAATCGGTGCGAAAATGACCGTTGCGAAGTACTGTGCGGAGTTGAAAATCGCCACTGCCGTGCCCCTTTCCTGGGCCGGGAACCAGGCCGCAACGATGCGACTGTTGCCAGGAAAAGAGGGTGATTCAGCCAGCCCCACCAGGAAGCGCAGGGTGAACAGGGCAACGATGATGCCGAAGCCACTGAAAATATCGACAAACCCTTGCAACAGGGTAAACAGGGACCAGATAAATATGGACCAGAAATAAACACGTTTGGAACCAAAGCGGTCAAGCAGCCAGCCGCCTGGAATCTGCCCGATTACATAGGCCCAGGAAAACGCGGAGAAAACATAGCCCATACCGATGGGATCAAGGCCAATATCTTTGGCCATTTCTGAACCGGCGATTGACAGCGTGGCCCGGTCACCGTAGTTGAAGGATGTGACGATAAACAACATCACCACTATCCAGTAGCGAGCATTGGTACGCTTTTCAGCGCTGCTCGCTGCTTGGCTTAATGTACTCATTGTTGTACTCCCGAAGCATAAATGTTCATGTACATTCATCCGGAACAGGACAACCTGTAGGGGTGAACCGAATGATGTATCTGTGTTTTTTGCAGTTTTACTGCCGGGTCGCTATTCCCTGCGTACTGCGTTTTTTTAACTTGCGGGAAAAGTATAAAAAGGGGTACCTGAACTCTCACCGTGCAACAACACAACATTGTCCGGTCACGGCATGAAGGTTTCTTGCAAAAGCCCAGGGGGATGGGGACTAACTCACGGAAATGAAAAGTTGGGGCGCTAACATTTGGTTAAAAGTCAGCCTGTTTTGAATAATGTGAAACGTATCGCTTGACGCAGTGTAAATGCCCTTTTAGCTCGCGGGAAGAAGGGTGTTTTTGCAGGCAAACGCCCAAAGCTTACTCGATTCAGTTACCGCATAATGTGCCACGTCGCTATTTTACCGCTTACGGCCAAATAAGTGGGTAGCCCTCCTGTAGGGGGAGGGCAAAACCTTATTTTAACAGTGTCGCCCAATTCTCCACCCACGGGTTAGAAACCGACTCAGGCTCAGGATCCTCACTGGCATCGATCAGCAAAACCTCTCCCACGCGCTGTGCACGTTGTTCCTGCAATAACGCGTCAAACTGTTTCCCGCCGCCGCAGAAATGTGAATATGTGCTGTCGCCCAGGGCAATCACACAATAACGCAGCGCTGGCTGGTACCCGATCTTGTCACGAATGTACTGAAACAACGGCACAATACTGTCCGGTAAATCTCCCTGCCCGGTCGTCGATGTCACCACCAGCGCATATTTATCTTTATATGCATCCCAGTCTGCAGGTTCCGGATCTTCAAATACCGTCGCGCTGTGCCCCTGTTCGTTCAGAATCGTTTGCGCCTCTTCGGCAACCAGCAACGCATTGCCGTACATCGTGCCAACAAAAATTCCGACTTCCGCCATGGTGCTCACTCCTTGCGTTAAATGTGAATCTCGCCATCCTGACCGCACGGCGAGACAAACTCAACCCTTTCATTATCAGGGAGAAGTCCCTGCCAGCCAAATTGCGACAACGCCCGCATCCAGACATTATCCAGCCCGGCATGTAGCGTCAGCGGTTCGCCAGTAAACGGGTGAGTGAGCGTTAACTGACTGGCATGGAGCATCAGGCGGTTACAGCCAAAGTGCTCTGCCGCGCTGCGGTTCTGACGCAAATCGCCATGTTTACTGTCACCGATAATCGGGTGGCGTAAATGGGCGAGATGGCGACGGAGCTGGTGCTTACGCCCGGTTTGTGGGAGCAGTTCGACAAGGCCGTAACGCGTGGTAGGAAATTTACTGGTCGCCACCGGCATTTCGGTCGTCGCCATACCGCGATAGTGCGTCAATGCTGGCTGCGGGCCTTTATCTTCGCGGGCAAATTTGTCTGCGATTTTATCCAGCTCTTCAACCAGCGGATAATCCAGTACCGCTTCATCCATCAACCAGCCGCGCACAATGGCGTGGTAACGCTTCTGTATTTGGTGCTGCTCAAATTGCTGCGCCAGAAGGCGTCCCGCCTCACTCGATAACCCCATCAGCAGTACGCCGGAGGTGGGTCTGTCGAGACGATGCGCAGTAAAAACATGCTGACCAATCTGGTCGCGGACGGTTTGCATCACCACCACTTTTTCATCGCGATCGAGCCAGCTTCGGTGTACCAGCCAGCCTGACGGTTTATTCACCGCAACCAGCCATTCGTCCTGATAGATAATTTCAAGCATCAGGCATCGTCATCTGAGAAGAGCGCATCGAGTTTTTGCAGCTGCACAAGAATGACATCGCGCGCGGGATGCGTCGAGTCGAGCGCAATTTCGTAGTAAGGCGCAATAGCGAAGGATTCGGGCAGCGGATGTTCACCGTCCAGCAAGGCGTGCATGCGGGGAATCAATACCCATTGCAGCCACTCGAACGGCTCGAGGGTATCCATACAGAAAGGTTGAGTACTGTTGAATACGCTGGCGTCCGGCGCGACGGACTGCCATTGGTTGTGCTCACGTAACAGCGCCTCAATAAGCTGTAATTGCTGGCGCACGCGGGAAGGAAGCGTCATGAAAACCTCGATAACAAACAGACTGGCGCGCAGGATAGCATCTGTGGCGAGAAATAAAAAAAGGGAGCACTGTAAAAACAGTGCTCCCGGTTCGTTTCGCAGCAATCCAGCTACTTTTCGTGCTCCCTGCTCATCCTTGACAACTTTTCCTGCGGGTCTCCTGACCCTTGTTCATCCTTAAACTAGCGCATCCTGCCCACACCACCCCGATGTGGATTAGCCTCATCCGTAAAGCGTGTCCTTGATCTTCCTGATCCGCCGAACATCCCGACCGGCTCTCATTCTCCCTCCTGGAGGTGTCCTTTAATGCGTTCCTGCATTTTCCCTTTTACTTTATCCAGAAGCCTGTCCGTGAAGCACCATCCTGGTGTATCCCGTCTCGAAACAACATCATCCTGATGTTCGTTTCAGTGTGCGACTCCGTGTCGACGTAGATAGAATTACCCATTCCTCTTCGTCTTACAAGTGCGCCTAAGGCAAATATTTTCCCTGTTGACTATAAATTAACTAAGGTTATTTTTACTAACCTATTGATTTTAGTGAATAAATAAAATAAGCGCGAGCAAATGACGCTGAAGCGTGCAGGTGATCTCTCACAAGCTTTGTAAGAGATCTCTCACAAGATGAGTAGCAATAAAGATTACAGAACAGGCTCAAGTTGATTGAGGAAGTCCGCAAGATCTGAGGAAAGGACCGTACGCTTGCGAGTGCCCAATGTCTCTTTAATCACCTCGCCAGTTAGATTGCACAGCGAAATCACATCAATGTCGCTGTCCAGCGTAGCAATAAAAAGTGTAGGCGAAAGCTTGAGTCTTTTCTGGGTCACCAGGTGGCCAATCAGGTTCTCCTGCACTCGCTGGAAGTCGTCAGCGCTCCAGGTTTGCAGTAGTGTAAGCGTTTCCCCACGGAACGTCGCTTGCATATCCCCGGCAAATTGTGTGGCATAAAACGCGCGAAGCGCAGGTTGTACCATAATATCCATCGCACGTTCAATCGCGTTTACATTTTGCTCTGGTAAAAAGGGCTGTGGCTGCCACGTGACGAGGGTATCGGTCGACGAGATAATGCACGGTGAGGGCACGCCATACAACTCTTCACTCTGCGGCCAGGTACCGTACGACTGCTGCCATGCATCGCAATAGCGTTTAGTAAACGCTTTCAGGGCAAGGGCTATCTCTTTTTCCACCGCTTTCTCTCTCTATCTAAGCCAGGATACACTTTGCCTATTAGTGTACCCGTAAATATGGCGATGAAACATGTCTTCCTATGATAACCACCAGGCGCTTTCTGGCCTGACGCTTGGCAAAACCACCGACTACCGCGATCGCTACGACGCCAGCCTGCTGCAAGGCGTTCCCCGCAGCCTGAACCGCGATCCGCTGGGATTAAAAGCAGAGAGTCTGCCCTTCCATGGCGCAGATATCTGGACGTTGTATGAGCTGTCCTGGCTTAATGCCAGGGGTCTGCCGCAGGTAGCAGTCGGTCATGTAGAGCTGAACTACGCCAGTATCAATCTGGTGGAATCCAAAAGCTTTAAGCTCTACCTCAACAGCTTCAACCAGACCCGCTTCGCAAGCTGGGACGAGGTGCGTGACACACTTGAGCGCGATCTGAGCGCCTGCGCGCAAGGCGCTGTGACGGTTGCCCTGTACCGACTCGATGAAATTGAAGGCCAGCCGATTGCCCACTTCCACGGCAGTTGCATTGATGATCAGGATATCGTCATTGATAACTACGCCTTCGATGCCAATCTGCTTACCGACGCGGCAAGCGGCAAAGTGATAGAAGAGACGCTGGTCAGCCATCTGCTGAAATCCAACTGTCTGATTACCCACCAGCCTGACTGGGGCTCTGTGCAAATCCAGTATCGTGGTCCGAAAATTGACCGGGAAAAACTGCTGCGTTATCTGGTCTCATTCCGCCATCACAACGAATTCCATGAGCAGTGCGTCGAGCGCATCTTTACCGATATTCAGCGTTTTTGTCAGCCGGAGAGCTTAAGTGTTTACGCCCGCTATACCCGACGCGGTGGGCTGGATATCAACCCGTGGCGCACTAACACCCCGTTTATTCCCGCAACCGGGCGCCTGGTTCGTCAGTAAAGGCACTATTTTTTGCTATCTGCGAGGGAGATTCATCGCAGCAGGTTGTTAAACGTCATAACCCGAGGCTATTGTAATCATCAGGGAAGATACAATTTTCATCCCGTAAGGAGTTCACTTGATTACACATATTAGCCCGCTTGGCTCGATGGATATGTTGTCGCAACTGGAAGTCGACATGCTGAAACGCACGGCCAGTAGCGACCTGTATCAACTGTTTCGTAACTGTTCACTCGCAGTACTTAACTCCGGAAGTCTGACAGATAACAGTAAAGAACTGTTATCTCGTTATGAAAGCTTTGATATCAATGTGTTACGCCGTGAACGCGGCGTAAAACTGGAGCTTATCAACCCGCCGGAAGAGGCGTTTGTCGACGGGCGTATTATTCGCTCTCTGCAGGCAAACCTCTTCGCCGTCCTGCGCGATATTTTATTTGTGAATGGACAAATTCACAGCGCCGGGCGACTCCAGCATCTGAATCTTGAAGACTCTATTCATATCACCAACCTGGTCTTCTCTATTTTGCGCAATGCCCGTGCGCTTCACGTTGGTGAAGCGCCGAACATGGTCGTCTGCTGGGGCGGTCACTCCATTAACGAAACGGAATACCTGTATGCGCGCCGCGTCGGCACCCAGTTGGGCCTGCGCGAACTGAACATCTGCACCGGTTGCGGTCCAGGTGCGATGGAAGCGCCAATGAAAGGCGCGGCAGTGGGACATGCACAGCAGCGTTATAAAGACGGTCGTTTCATCGGTATGACCGAACCTTCTATCATTGCCGCTGAGCCGCCTAACCCGCTGGTCAATGAATTGATCATCATGCCGGATATTGAAAAACGTCTGGAAGCCTTTGTCCGTATCGCCCATGGCATCATCATCTTCCCGGGCGGTGTGGGTACGGCAGAAGAGCTACTCTATCTGCTGGGCATTTTGATGAATCCGGCCAACAAAGATCAGGTATTGCCGCTGATTCTGACCGGGCCGAAAGAGAGTGCCGATTACTTCCGCGTGCTGGATGAGTTTATCGTCAATACGCTGGGGGTTAGCGCACGTCGCCACTATCGCATTGTCATTAACGACGCTGCCGAAGTGGCCCGCCTGATGAAAAAAGCCATGCCACTGGTGAAAGAGAACCGTCGCGAAACGGGCGATGCCTATAGCTTTAACTGGTCAATCCGCATTGCGCCGGATCTCCAGGTACCGTTCGAACCGACGCATGAAAACATGGCCAACCTGAAACTTTATCCTGACCAACCCGTAGAAGTTCTGGCAGCCGATTTGCGTCGGGCCTTCTCGGGTATCGTCACCGGTAACGTGAAGGAAATGGGTATCCGGGCCATTGAAAAATACGGCCCGTATAAAATCCATGGTGACCGCGACATGATGCGTCGCATGGATGATTTACTACAAGGCTTCGTCGCTCAGCACCGTATGAAGCTCCCGGGCTCGGCCTACATTCCTTGCTACGAAATTTGCACCTGAACCATAAGGGCGGCCTATGCCGCCCTTTGGATTATCGCGCCAGCCAATCGTTTGCGTCGCCCTGACGTAACAAATAAACATTCACAAAACCGATATTAATGCTGATAAAACGCTAAAACACGCAAATCAGGCAGCTCTTTTATCGCGTTTTAACTTACACACTTTGCTTGTGAATTCCGCTAATGATAGCCTTCGCGCCCATAAATTTCATGCGGCGATCAGTTAGCAGAGCTTTACCCCAACATTAACCATATAAAAAGTGGATTATTGCATTTGCGATCGGGATCACTGATCCATTCATAACATAAATGTATCGTGCCGCCCGCCAATAGTTACGAGAAGAAATTATAAGAAAACCGTAAAAGCGCAGAATTTCGTATTACCGCCGTGTTCTTTGGCATTGGATTTGACCAAAAAACGGCATTTACTTCCCTGGAGATATTAGATGGAAACGACTCAAACCGGCACCGTTGCTTCAATTGAGACGCGAAGCGCATGGCGTAAAACGGACACCATGTGGATGCTCGGACTGTATGGCACCGCCATTGGCGCAGGGGTTCTGTTCCTGCCCATTAACGCGGGTGTTGGTGGGATGATCCCCCTGATTATTATGGCGATTCTCGCTTTCCCCATGACGTTCTTCGCCCACCGCGGCCTGACCCGTTTCGTCCTTTCTGGTAAAAACCCAGGGGAAGATATCACCGAAGTCGTAGAAGAACACTTCGGTAAAGGCGCTGGCAAGCTGATTACCCTGCTCTATTTCTTTGCTATCTATCCGATCCTGCTGGTCTATAGCGTGGCGATTACCAATACGGTGGAAAGCTTTATGACCCACCAGTTGGCCCTGACCCCGCCGCCGCGCGCTATCCTGTCGCTGATTCTGATTGTCGGCATGATGACCATCGTTCGTTTTGGCGAGCAAATGATCGTCAAAGCGATGAGTATTCTGGTATTCCCGTTTGTGGTCGCACTGATGATGCTGGCGCTGTATCTGGTTCCGCAGTGGAGTACCAGCGCACTGGATACCCTCTCTTTGAGCAATGCAAATGCGACAGGCAATGGTCTGTGGATGACGCTATGGCTGGCGATTCCGGTGATGGTGTTCTCCTTTAACCATTCACCGATTATCTCCTCTTTCGCTGTCGCAAAACGCGAAGAATACGGCGTCGAGGCCGAACGTAAATGTGCGCGCATTCTCTCTTACGCGCACATCATGATGGTACTGACCGTGATGTTCTTTGTGTTCAGTTGTGTACTGAGCCTCTCCCCGGCAGACCTGGCCGCGGCAAAAGCACAGAACATCTCCATCTTGTCGTACCTGGCAAACCACTTTAACGCGCCAGTTATCGCCTGGATGGCGCCGATTATCGCGATTATTGCCATTACCAAATCCTTCCTCGGCCACTATCTTGGTGCGCGCGAAGGCTTTAACGGCATGGTGATTAAATCTCTGCGCGGCAAAGGAAAATCAATTGAAATCAATAAACTGAACAAAATCACCGCGCTGTTTATGCTGGTGACCACCTGGGCCGTTGCGACGCTGAACCCGAGCATTCTTGGGATGATCGAAACCCTGGGCGGCCCGATTATCGCGATGATTCTGTTCCTGATGCCGATGTACGCCATTCATAAAGTACCGGCTATGCGTAAATACAGCGGCCATATCAGCAACCTTTTCGTGGTTGTGATGGGTCTTATTGCTATCTCCGCTATCTTCTTCTCTCTGTTCAGCTAACCCCTTAGCGCCGTCAGCACGACGGCGCTTTTCCTCTGATCTTCTTAGCTATGGATACTGCATCATGATCAGCGTATTCGATATTTTTAAAATCGGTATTGGCCCTTCCAGTTCTCACACCGTTGGGCCAATGAAAGCCGGTAAGCAGTTCACGGACGACCTGATCGCACGCGACATGCTGCAAAACGTCACCCGCGTTGTGGTTGACGTTTACGGTTCCCTCTCACTGACCGGGAAAGGTCACCATACCGATATCGCCATCATTATGGGGCTAGCAGGAAACCTGCCGGACACGGTGGATATCGACGCCATTCCTGATTTTATTCAGGACGTTAATACCCACGGGCGGCTGCTGCTGGCAAATGGCGCCCATGAAGTGGAGTTTCCGGTCGATAAGTGCATGAATTTCCATGCAGATAATTTATCGCTGCATGAAAACGGGATGCGCATCACCGCCCTGAACGGTGAAAAAGTTCTGTATAGCCAGACTTATTACTCTATCGGCGGTGGCTTTATTGTTGATGAAGCTCACTTTGGCCAGAGCAATGACGCCCCTGTCGCCGTTCCTTATCCGTACAAATCCGCGGCGGAGTTGCAGCAGAACTGCCGTGAAAGCGGACTCTCCCTTTCCGGCCTGATGATGCAAAACGAACTGGCGCTGCACAGTAAGGCAGAACTGGAGGCGCATCTTTCCGCCGTATGGGATGTCATGCGCAGTGGAATCGAACGCGGTATCACCACCGAAGGCGTACTGCCGGGCAAACTGCGCGTTCCGCGCCGGGCGGCGGCGTTGCGGCGCCTGCTGGTGAGCAGCGATAAAACCACCAGCGATCCGATGGCAGTGGTCGACTGGATTAATATGTTCGCGCTGGCCGTCAATGAAGAAAACGCGGCGGGCGGTCGTGTGGTGACAGCCCCGACCAACGGCGCCTGCGGCATTGTGCCGGCAGTGTTGGCCTACTACGACAAGTTTATCCGTGAGGTCAACGCTAACTCGCTGGCGCGCTATCTGCTCACTGCCAGCGCTATTGGCTCGCTCTATAAGATGAACGCCTCGATTTCCGGCGCGGAAGTGGGTTGCCAGGGTGAAGTCGGTGTCGCCTGCTCTATGGCCGCCGCCGGGCTGGCTGAACTGCTCGGTGGCAGCCCGGCTCAAGTGTGCATTGCCGCAGAAATCGGCATGGAGCATAATCTTGGCCTGACCTGCGACCCGGTGGCCGGGCAGGTACAGGTACCCTGTATCGAACGAAACGCCATCGCCTCGGTAAAAGCGGTGAACGCCGCGCGGATGGCGCTACGCCGGACCAGCGAGCCGCGCGTTTGCCTGGATAAAGTTATCGAGACCATGTACGAAACGGGCAAGGATATGAACGCCAAATACCGCGAAACCTCTCGCGGTGGGCTGGCGATGAAAATCGTGGCCTGCGATTAATCATCCGACGCCTCGTTTTACGAGGCGTCTTCCCGAATCCCCTGCTGCGGATAGTCTCCTGGCTCCGTCAATGTTACCCTGAGCGCCTGTATCATGGCCTGGAGGGAACGGTGGCTATCCATCTGCTCATTGTTGACGCGCTCAACCTTATTCGACGTATTCATGCAGTTCAGGGGTCGCCCTGCGTCACCACCTGCCAGCACGCGCTGGATCAGCTGATTCTCCACAGCCAACCCACCCATGCGGTCGCCGTATTTGACGATGAGGCCCGCAACCAAAGCTGGCGACACCAGAGGTTGCCCGATTACAAAGCAGGAAGACCGCCGATGCCGGAAACCCTGCATGATGAGATGCCGGACCTGCGTGCTGCATTTGCGCAGCGCGGCGTACAAAGCTGGGTATCGCCGGGCAACGAAGCTGACGATCTGGCCGCCACGCTAGCCTGTAAAGTGGCAACAGCAGGACATCAGGCCACCATTATCTCGACAGATAAAGGCTATTGTCAGCTTCTGGAGCCGGGCATCCGCATTCGCGACTATTTTCAAAAGCGCTGGCTGGATACTCCCTTTATCGCCAGCGAATTTGGCGTTTCGCCGCGGCAACTCCCCGACTACTGGGGTCTTGCGGGCATCAGCAGTTCAAAAATACCGGGGGTCGCAGGGATAGGCCCGAAAAGCGCGGCGCAATTGCTGACCGACTTTCAGGATCTGGAGGGTATTTATGCCCGTCTGGACGAGGTGCCGGAAAAGTGGCGCAAAAAGCTTGCTGAGCATAAGGAGATGGCCTTTGTATGCCGCGATATCTCACGCCTGCAAACGGATATCCATATTGACGGTAATTTGCAGCAACTGCGTCTTTCTCGGTAACCAGCCTACGGGTAACGTCATACCCAGGCCGGAGAGAGCTCATCGGCAATGTAGTAGTAAAGAAAGGGATCACACCGGCATGTAGTCTGTAAAAGCTGGCGAGCAAACTGACCTGCCAGGCAGGTCAGTTTGACAGGAGAGGCTTAGCGCTCGTCGCGACGTCCCCCCACCGCAGCCCACCAGCGACGGACGTGGACTGTCACTTCTTCGCGATCATGGTAAAGCTGGCGCGCCTGGATTTCGGCATTAATGCCATGTTCTTTTAGCTGTTCCTGAATATACGCCAGATTCTGAGAAACCTCTTCATAGCGCTTTTTCATCGGCAACTTGAGGTTGAAAATGGTCTCTCGACACCAGCCATTAACCAGCCACTGCGCCATCAGCGCGGCGACTTTGGCGGGTTTTTCCACCATATCGCAGACCATCCATGAAATGTTGTTACGGTTCGGACGATAGCGGAAGCCATCTTCGCGCAGCCAGGTTACTTGCCCGGTATCCATCAGGCTTTGCGCCATCGGGCCATTATCAACCGAAAAAACCCACATGTTGCGCTTCACCAGTTGATAGGTCCAGCCGCCAGGACAGGCGCCCAGATCCACCGCGTACATACCGTTCGCCAGACGCTCGTCCCATTCATCGGCCGGGATAAACACATGGAACGCCTCTTCCAGTTTCAGCGTTGAGCGGCTCGGCGCATCGGCAGGAAACTTGAGACGCGGAATACCCATATAAAACGGTGAATTGTTGGTGGTGTAAGAGTAGCCGGTATAGCAGCAGCCTGGCGCAATAAAGAACACATGCACCACCGGACGCTTCGGCGTCTCGTAGTTAACCAGAATACCCGCCTCACGCAGCGCCGCACGCAGCGGCACGGTGAATTTGCGGCAGAACTTCATCAGCTCTTTGCTTTCGTTGGTGTCTGCCACTTCAACGCGTAAGTCACCGCCTTTTTCCACGACACCCTGCAACATCCCCACGATCGGAGTGATGCGGTCTTCCGGCGGCAGATTCTGTAACAGCTCGCCTACCACGAACATCTGACGGGCGAAGATCAGCGAACTGAACGGCAGTTCACGCGCCAGTTTGTCCGCGTCATCAGGCTGATAACATTCAAAAATGACATAACCCGCGTTCTCTTTAACGCGGGCAAAACCAAACACCTCACGGCGTCCGGCTTTGTCGGTAATCTCTGCGGCACACTCTTTCTCGAAACCAGGGCGGCACAGTAAAACAACTTTATTCATGAACAACGCCCTTACGTTTCAGACGGATTGCACCAATAAACATTAACACCCACCCTGCCAGGAAGCAGACGCCGCCAACAGGGGTGACAAAGGCCCACAAACGCAGATGTGAAAGCGCCAGACAATACAGACTGCCGCTAAATAACACCGTGCCCAGGGCCAGAAATACACTACTCCAGTAAAACCAGATGCTGATACGACGCTGCATCGCCACCGCCAGTCCCAAAACCGCCAGCGTATGGAATGCCTGGTAGTTAAGGCCGGTCTGGATCCAGCCCATCTCAACAACACCCATCGATTTACTTAAAACATGCGCGCCGAATGCTCCCAGCGCGACATAAACAAAACCGCTCACAGCGGCGAAAATCAACATGAAACGGCTGGTCATGTGCGTACCCTAAAGTCATGCGCTTACCGCGCGTACAATTATTGTTCGTAGCGGAAACGGAATTTTTCCTGTTCGCTTGCCGCTTTTGCCAGGATCCACTGTCGAAAGGCGGCTATTTTACCCAGTTCTGCCTGGCTGTCATGACAAACCAGATAAAACGCGTTCTTACTGACCAGAACATCATTAAATGGGCAGACCAGACGGCCTGCTTCAATTTCGGACTGTGCCATCACATTGTTGGCCAGTGCGATCCCCTGTCCATGGATTGCTGCCTGTAGCACCATCGCGCTATGGCTAAAAATAGGTCCCTGCTGAACGTTAAGACTAAGACCCAATTGCCGCGTATAAGTTTGCCAGTCCCGACGAGACGCATCGTGCAACAGCGTGTGCTGCGCAAGATCTGCCGGCGTTTTCAAAGGCTTATCGCCGGTTAATAATAACGGTGAGCAGACCGGCAGCAGGTATTCCGCGTACAATTTTTCAACACGCAGCCCCGGCCAGTTGCCGCGACCATAAAAAATGGCCACATCAACATCATCCGCCAGTTTGTCTTCCTGACGATCTACGGCCTGAATTCGAACGTCGATTCCCGGATAAGCTGAGTTAAAGCTAGAGAGGCGGGGCACCATCCATTGAATGGCAAAACTGGGCAGCAAACTGACCGTTAACGCCCCTTTCGCACTGCGAGCCTGGAGTTTACGCGTGGCTTCGGTCAGTTGGGAAAATATCTCTTTAATATCCTGAAAATAACTCTGCCCTTCCTCGGTTAATAGCAGAGAACGATTACGCCGACGAAACAATTTGAGCCCCAGAAAATCCTCGAGAGACTTGATTTGGTGGCTTACTGCGGCCTGCGTCACAAATAGCTCATCTGCCGCGCGCGTGAAACTTAAATGGCGTGCTGCAGCATCAAAAACACGTAATGCATTAAGGGGTGGTAATCGCTTGGACATGGTTATCAGGCTTAGATGTTAAGGCGTTTTAACAAACAGGAAACAACATGTAACCTATTAGTTTTTTTTATCTGAGCCATTATAATTTGTCCGTTGAGCTTCTACCAGCAAATACCTATAGTGGCGGCACTTCCTGAGCCGGAACGAGAAGCTTTTTTTGGAATGCGTGTTCTGAAGGGCTTTTGGCTTACGGTTGTGATGTTGTGTTGTTGTGTTTGCAATTGGTCTGAAATTCAGGCCACGGTAGCGAGACTACCCTTTTTCACTTCCTGTACATTTACCCTGTCTGTCCATAGTGATTAATGTAGCACCGCAAGATTGCGGTGCTTTTTTTTGCCCTAAAAACGGCGTTATTTCTTCTCCAGCGCAACCATCTCTTTCACATCGCTACGGTTGATTTGCTGTTCGTTGCCGTTGGCATCTTTATACGAAATCATACCGGTTTGATCATCAGTCTTCGGTTTCCCGTCGGAGACGATCGTACGCCCGTCATTGGTGTGTAAGGCGTAGTTAGGACCGGAACAGGCGCTCAGTGCAAAAGTAAATAAACAGGCAGAAATAATTGCAGCAGTCTTTTTCATCTTCTTCTCCTCATAGCAATTAATGCTAAATAAACCTCAATAACTGACAGGCTTAAACATCCATCTAACACTAAATAGCATAACCTGCTTACAGAAGGTTGCATGGACAAACAGACAATTCCGATGGTTATCAACCTCCTTGCTCCGGGGAGAAATTTGCGCGACGATCAACAGATTGATACGAGGAATACCATGAACGCTTTCAACCCGGCGCAGTTTCGCGCCCAGTTTCCCGCGCTCGCCGATGCCGGTATTTATCTGGACAGCGCAGCCACAGCGCTAAAACCGCAGGCGGTCATCGATGCAACGCAGCAGTTTTATAGCCTGAGCGCCGGTAATGTACACCGCAGCCAGTTCGCCGAAGCGCAAAAACTGACAGCGCGTTACGAGTCCGCCCGCGATCGGGTGGCGACGCTGCTCAATGCCCCGTCGGGCAAGAACATCGTCTGGACGCGCGGTACCACCGAAGCCATCAATATGGTTGCGCAAAGTTATGCACGTCCTCGTCTGAATACCGGCGATGAAATCATCGTCAGCGAAGCCGAGCACCACGCTAATTTGGTACCGTGGCTGATGGTTGCTGAACAGACCGGCGCACGGGTGATCAAGCTGCCGCTGGGAGCAGATAACCTTCCTGATATCAGTCAATTACCGCAGCTTATCACCCCACGCAGCCGCATTCTCGCCCTGGGGCAGATGTCGAACGTCACTGGTGGTTGCCCGAACCTGGAGCAGGCTATCGCTATTGCTCACGAGGCAGGCATGGTCGTGGTGGTGGATGGCGCACAGGGGGTCGTGCACTTCCCGGCAGACGTTCAGCGTCTGGACATCGACTTTTATGCCTTTTCTGGTCACAAGCTCTATGGCCCAACGGGCGTCGGCGTGCTGTACGGTAAATCGCATCTGCTGGAGGCCATGTCACCATGGTTAGGCGGCGGCAAAATGATTACCGAGGTGACATTTGAGGGTTTTCAGACGCAGCCTGTACCGTACAAACTTGAGGCCGGGACGCCAAATGTGGCCGGGGTGATTGGTCTGGGCGCGGCGCTGGAGTGGCTTGATGGTGTTGATATCGCCCAGGCGGAAAGCTACAGCCGTGGGCTGGCGACGCTTGCTGAAGACGCGCTTGCTAAACGCGCAGGCTTTCGCTCTTTCCGCTGCCAGGATTCCAGCCTGCTGGCCTTCGATTTTGACGGCGTACATCACAGCGATATGGTTACTCTGCTGTCGGGTTATGGCATCGCCCTGCGAGCTGGGCAACATTGCGCGCAACCCCTATTGGCAGCGCTTGGGGTAAAAGGGACGCTTCGCGCCTCTTTCGCGCCTTATAATACTCAACATGATGTGGACGCGCTGGTTGACGCCGTTGACCGCGCCTTAGATTTACTGGTGGATTGATGATTAACGTCGCATTTGCCGGGCATCCCTTTGGTCACACCATTACCGAAGAGACGCTACGCCAGACCTTTCTTCCCCTCAAACAGTGGGAAGACAAATACCGCCAGCTGATTTTGCTGGGCAAACAGTTACCCTCGCTTTCCGATGAACTCAAAGCGCAGGCGCGTGAGATTGCTGGCTGTGAAAACCGTGTCTGGCTGGGATATACACTAGCAAAAAACGGCACGCTGCATTTTTTTGGCGACAGCGAAGGTCGGATCGTACGCGGTATGTTGGCCGTGCTGCTGACCGCCATTGAAGGCAAACTGCCGCAGGCATTGCTGGCGGGCGATCCGCTGGCGCTCTTTGACGAACTGGGATTACGCACCGAGCTTAGCGCTTCACGTAATCAGGGGCTGGCGGCCCTGGCCGCCGCCGTGCAGGATGCTGCACGTCAGGCGCTTGCCTGACGCTCCGCTTTTGCCATCATTTTTTTCAGTGCATGGGACACCGCCACAAAACCAAAGGTGGCGGTCACCATGGTCGCGGCGCCAAAACCTGATGCACAATCCATCCGTTTCGGCCCTTCTGCCGTGCTTTTCATGGCGCACACTGAACCATCTGCCTGCGGGTAAACCAGCGCTTCGGTGGAAAAAACACAATCCACACCCAGTTTGCCTTTGCTGTTTTTGACCACGCCAAAATCGCTTTTGAGGCGCTCGCGCAGTTTCGCTGCCAGCGGATCCTGAATAGTCTTCGCCAGATCGGCCACCTGGATTTGCGTCGGATCGATCTGTCCACCCGCACCGCCGGTTGTCACCAACGGAATTTTATTGCGACGGCACCAGGCGATCAGCGCCGCTTTAGGGCGCACGCTATCGATGGCATCAATCACGTAGCTGTAACCGGCCCCTATATACTGGGCGACGTTATCGGCCGTCACGAAATCATCAATCACAGTGACGCGGCACTCCGGGTTGATCAGTGAAATGCGCTGCGCCATTACTTCCGCTTTCGCCAGTCCGACATTATCGCGCAGGGCATGAATTTGCCGGTTGGTATTGGTCACGCAAACATCATCCATATCGATCAAGGTAATAGCGCCAATTCCCGTTCGCGCCAGCGCCTCAGCAACCCATGAACCGACCCCGCCGATACCAACGACGCAGATATGTGAATCGGCAAACAGTTGCAGCGCTTTTTCACCGTATAAACGCGCCGTGCCGCCAAAACGTTGACGCCAGGCATCGCTAATTACCACAGACATAAGACCTCAGATGTAAAACGGGTGAGGTTTCTCCCTCACCCATGATGTTGCTGACAACCCTGGAGCGATGAAATTAGGGGAATTCCCCGGTGGCGCTACGCTTACCGGGGCTACAGGACCGTAGCCCAAATTAAGCGCTTGCGCCGCCATCCGGGACTCTCCCCGGTGGCGCTGCGCTTACCGGGGCTACAGGACCGTAGCCCGAATTAAGCGCTTGCGCCGCCATCCGGGACTCTCCCCGGTGGCGCTGCGCTTACCGGGGCTACAGGACCGTAGCCCGAATTAGGCGCTTGCGCCGCCATCCGGGGCGACACCACTCCATAAATCCATTATTTTTAAAAACCAATTTTAGCGTATCACACTCAGCCGCTAAAGACGTTACCCGCCCCCGGCGCGGTTTTCAGCACCCACACGCGGCCATAATGGTTGTACCACCCGGCGCGGTGACCCGCATCCGGGCCAATGCCCTGATAAATATCAAAGTGCTGGCCTTTGATTGCACCGCCGACATCCAGCGCCACCATCAGCCGTAATTCATACTGACCGGTAAATTTGCCATTCACATCCAGCAACGGCACTTCTGCCAGCAGCGTGGTCCCCGCCGGGATAATGCTGCGATCGGAGGCCACGGAGGCGCGACCAATCAGCGGAACTGCACTCGCCCCTTTCACCGGCGCATAAGATTGGGGTTTAAAGAAGACGAATGACGGGTTCTCTTCCAGCAGCGCGCGCACTTCCGCTTCGCTGTGGGTTTCACCCCAGTGGCGGATAGCCTGCATCGACATATCTTCTTTTTTATACTCGCCACGGTCGATCAGTACTTTCCCGATGCTGCGATAGGCATGGCCATTTTTGCCAGCATAGCTAAAGAAGTTAAGCGGGCTGCCATCGCCAAAATCAATATAGCCGCTGCCCTGAACATCCATGATGAAGTTATCCATCAGCGAATTGCTATACGCCAGCACATAGCTGTCGCTTAATGCGCCTGCGTAAATCTCGGCGCGGGAAGGCAGACGCCCTCGTTTGGGCGGCATGCGGTAAATCGGATACTGGAACTCGCCCTGGCGGGTGTGGCGTGCCTGTATGACCGGTGTGTAGTAACCGGTGAACTGAACGTTACCGTAGTTATCTGCCCCTTCCATCTGCCAGGCATCGATACCGTACTGACGCATCGTGCGGGTATCGCCCCCCGAACGCAGCCACTGCTGTACCGCATTATAAACGTTGCTCTGTCCTGAATAGAGGCGTGGAGAAGCGGTGCGGATTTGATTCACCTGCTCGGCAAAGTCGCCCGCGTTAATCGGTGCGCCAGTCGCATCAGGCTGGTTTACCAGAGAGAAAGGCTGGGAGAATTTCCCGTCCTTATATTGTTGACCGCGATCGGTCGGCTTTGAAGTACAGGCGGCGAGAAGTGCTGCCATTGCGCCTGCGAGTAGATATTTTGCCCAACGTCCTTTCATTTCTCTCATCTTCTGGTTAATCCGGAGCGTGATGAAGATAACAAACCGCCCCTGCTAATGAAATGCGATTGCGCAACCTGACGCAAATGCAGTACAAAAAACAATCTTATCGTACTGTTTTTATACAAATGTCACGCTAATCCGCCATTCCGTTAAAAAAGGGTTGCATCATAATGTTAGCGGAGTATAGTGCGCATCCACGGACGCGGGGTGGAGCAGCCTGGTAGCTCGTCGGGCTCATAACCCGAAGGTCGTCGGTTCAAATCCGGCCCCCGCAACCAATTAAAATAAGAAGTAAATTTACTCGATGGAAGAGTAAACGCGGACGCGGGGTGGAGCAGCCTGGTAGCTCGTCGGGCTCATAACCCGAAGGTCGTCGGTTCAAATCCGGCCCCCGCAACCAATAACAATCTGATGCACATTTACTCGATGAAGAGTAAAGACGGACGCGGGGTGGAGCAGCCTGGTAGCTCGTCGGGCTCATAACCCGAAGGTCGTCGGTTCAAATCCGGCCCCCGCAACCAATACAACAGACACCCTTATGGGTGTTTTTTTGTTTTTATTCTTTGCCCTTCTTGCTGCACCTTTGTTGACTGCCCTCATTCCCCCCGTCACGTACCGTTGTACGCTCCCGGGGATTCATTGTGTTGCCGCCGCGAATAAAAATATGCCTAAAAACTAGCCTCTTCTCGCCAGCGTTGCGCCATCGGCAAAGTACGCCTTAATCCCTGCCAGAATCGACTCCGCCACCTCTTGCTGGAACTTCGCCGTCTTAAGCTTACGCTCTTCTTCCACGTTACTGATAAACGCCGTTTCAACAAGAATCGACGGAATATCCGGCGCTTTCAGTACCGCGAAACCGGCCTGTTCGACACTGTTTTTATGCAGGTTATTAATATTGCCCAGCTTATTGAGCACCGCTTTGCCAAATTTAAGGCTGTCATTGATAGTGAGCGACTGCACCATATCGAACATCGTGTGGTCGAGATAGCGATCGCCGCTTTTGCTCACCCCACCAATCAAGTCGGAGGCATTCTGCGTTTCCGCCAGATATTTCGCCGCAGTACTGGTCGCCCCTTTGGTTGAGAGGGCAAAGACCGACGAACCGCTCGGCTGGCGACTGCTAAAGGCGTCCGCATGAATTGAAACAAACAGGTCGGCGCGCTGCTTCTGCGCTTTCGCGACACGTACCTTCAGCGGGATAAACACATCCTCATTGCGCGTCATGTAGGCTTTCATATTGCCTTCCTGCTCAATCAACGCGCGCAGGCGACGGGCAATTTGCAGCACCACATCTTTTTCACGGGTCCGGTATTTACCAATGGCGCCCGGATCCTCACCGCCATGGCCCGGATCAAGCATAATAACGATCGGTCGATCCCGTCCCGCTTTCCCCGGCTGCGGCCCGCTTTGCGCAGGCGGTACCTGTTTTTCCAGATCGCCCTGGTTGTATTCTTCCAGAAGCGCGAGCAGCGGATCCTGGACATCTTTCGCGTTCGCCGGATAAAGATCCATCACCAGACGTTCTTTAAACCCCGCTACCGGCGCAAGGGCAAAGAGCTGCGGCTTAATATCCTGCTTAAGCTCGAACACCATACGCACCGTTTTTGGATCAAACTGCCCAACGCGCGCAGATTTGATAAAGGGATCATCGCCGCGAATTTGTGCCCCCATCCCTTTCAAAACGGAGTTCAGGTTTACGTCTTCAATATCAACAACCAGCCGATCCGGATTGCTGAGCGCAAACTGGCGATATTTAAGCACACGGTTAGACTCAACGGTCACGCGAGTATAGGTTGACGCAGGCCAGACGCGCACCGCCACCACCTGACTGACGGCGGCAAGACCGACCTGACTCACGCTCAATAACCACATAGCGCCCGCCCCTTGTAACAATCTGCGGCGGCTCAACCTTGATTGACTTCCCGACATGCTTCTCCCGAGCAAAAAAGATGAAATACTAAGTAAACGTCAGATTTGACCGAAAACTTTAACGAATGACGCATAAACTGTCATCTATAAAAGGGTAAACATACACAATCCATGCAAGAGCACGCAGGAATTATTCTTTGTCCAAGGCTAATTTATGGCTTGCACCCGGCGCCATAAAAGAATAAAAATACACAATTTACGAATAATCATGCAGTGAGGGTTGACCGTGGTAAAGGAACGCAGAACCGAACTGGTACAGGGATTTCGCCATTCTGTTCCCTATATAAATACCCATCGGGGAAAAACGTTTGTCATCATGCTGGGTGGCGAAGCCATTGAACATGAAAACTTTTCCAGCATTGTCAGCGACATAGGCTTACTTCACAGCCTGGGCATTCGCCTGGTGGTGGTGTATGGCGCACGTCCGCAGATTGATGCAAATCTTGCCGCGCATAACCACGAACCGGTGTATCACAAACACACCCGCGTGACAGATGCCAAAACGCTTGAACTGGTAAAACAGGCCGCTGGCTTGCTGCAACTGGACATTACCGCACGCCTCTCTATGAGTCTGAACAATACGCCATTGCAGGGCGCGCACATTAACGTCGTCAGCGGCAACTTCATTATCGCCCAACCACTGGGCGTGGATGATGGCGTGGATTATTGCCATAGCGGGCGTATCCGTCGTATCGATGAAGAAGCCATTCACCGTCAGTTAGACAGCGGCGCTATCGTGTTGCTCGGCCCCGTTGCGGTGTCAGTCACGGGCGAAAGCTTCAACCTCACCTCAGAAGAGATTGCGACACAACTGGCCATCAAACTGAAAGCGGAAAAGATGATCGGCTTTTGTTCATCACAGGGCGTCTACAACGAAGATGGGCAGATTGTCTCCGAGATGTTCCCGAACGAAGCCCAGTCCCGGGTCGAATCGCTGGAAGAGCAAGGCGATTATCACTCCGGTACAGTGCGTTTCCTGCGCGGCGCAATGAAAGCCTGTCGAAGTGGCGTACGTCGCAGCCATCTGATCAGTTATCAGGAAGATGGCGCCTTATTGCAGGAGCTGTTTTCCCGTGACGGTATCGGTACGCAGATTGTGATGGAGAGTGCGGAACAGATCCGCCGTGCCACCATTAATGATATCGGCGGCATTCTCGAACTGATTCGCCCCCTGGAGCAGCAAGGTATTCTGGTACGTCGTTCACGCGAGCAGCTGGAGATGGAGATCGATAAATTCACCATCATTCAGCGCGATAACCTGACTATCGCCTGCGCGGCGCTCTATCCGTTCCTGGAAGAAAAAATCGGCGAAATGGCCTGCGTCGCGGTCCATCCGGACTACCGCAGTTCATCACGCGGCGAAGTATTGCTTGAGCGCATTGCAGCCCAGGCGAAACAAATGGGTTTGAGCAAACTGTTTGTCCTCACCACCCGCAGTATCCACTGGTTCCAGGAGCGCGGCTTTACCCCGGTGGATATCGACTCCCTGCCGGAAAGTAAAAAAGAGATGTACAACTATCAGCGACGGTCAAAAGTGCTGATGGCAGATTTGGGGTAGGTTGACCGATAGCCCTTACCGCCGGGTGAGGGCTATGTTCTACATCGTTTCAAAAATGGCATTCAGTCCGCTTCGCCGTTCGGTACGCGTGGCAATGGCCTGCGCCAGAATACGTTCATCGGCATACAGCGAGAGCCGCTTTTTCGCACGGGTAATCGCGGTATAGACCAGTTCTCTTGTCACCACTGGCACAATCTGGCCCGGCAAAATCAGGGCCGCATGATCAAACTCCGATCCCTGCGATTTATGTACCGTCATCGCCCAGGCGGTGTCATGCTCCGGTAAGCGGCTGGGCTGTACGGATTTCAGGCTGCCGTCAGGTAACGGGAACCAGACACGGATGCTCTGCCCCTGATCGAGCGCAATACCAATATCGCCATTAAACAGCCCCAGCGATGCGTCATTACGCGTGATCATGACCGGCCTGCCGTGATACCAGCGCGCATGTGCAGGGCGTGAAATCCGCCGCTGCCGGACCAGTGCCTGCTCGATACGATCGTTTAGCCCACTTACGCCAAATGGCCCTTCACGCAACGCACACAGCAACTGATATTCACCAAAAGCGGTGAGGACCTCTTGCGGCTGCGCGCCATCGCGAACCAGCCCGAGAAAACGTCCATAGCCTGCCAGCGCATCATCAATCATGCTCTGATAATCTTCTGTACTTTGCAGGTGTTTATTTTCGATATCGCTAAAGCCCTGGCCCAGCACCGCGCTTGCCGCCGCTTTATCGCCACGATTAACCGCCGCCGCCAGTTGCCCGATGCCCGAATCGCTGCCAAAGCGATAGCTTTTTTGCAGCAAGCACAGGCTGTCACGTAGCGCACTGGCCGAAGCGCCTTCTCCAGCGGGTACGGTCGTTCCTGTTATGCGCGACAACTGTGCAGCGCGCTCTGGAGTAAACCCTTTATTGACCCAGGCGCAAATATCTCCGAGTACCGCCCCAGCCTCCACTGAGGCTAACTGGTCGCGGTCTCCGAGGAAAATGACCCGCGCATGTTGCGGTAGTGCATCAATCAGCCGTGACATCATCGGCAGGTCAATCATGGAGGCTTCATCCACCACCAGCACATCCAGATGCAACGGATTGCCCGCGTGATAACGCAGGCGCTGGCTACCGGGTAGCGCGCCCAGAAGACGATGCAGGGTACTGGCTTCGTCAGGCAGCGTCGCCTTTTGTTTGTCAGTCAACGGCAACTGACGAAGCGCTGCACCTAATGATTCCGTCAGACGAGCGGCTGCCTTCCCTGTTGGTGCGGCAAGACAAATGCGACAGCGTGAACCATCGGCCATTTGCACCAGCGCGGCAAGCAGCTTCGCCACCGTCGTGGTTTTCCCGGTACCCGGCCCACCAGAAATCACCGACACGCGGCGAGTCAGTGCAACCGCCGCCGCCACCTTCTGCCAATTGATATCATCCGAAGGCTGAAACAGGTTATCCAGCGCCTGCCGCAAGCGGTTTTCATCTACCGCCAGGGGGTGATTAACCTTAGCAAAAAAGGCGGCAATACTGCATTCATTGCACCACATACGATTGAGGTAGAGCCGCTCACCCACGAGGATCATCGGCGTTGCCGCCTCCCCCTCACTAACGGCAGGCGAGGCCAGTAACGTCTTTCGCCAGTCCGCAGGATGACCAACCTCTTCATAAAGAGAGGCCAGTAACGGATGCGCTCTGGCAGGCAGGTTTTCCGGCGCTAAACGGGAAAGCGGTAAGCAGACATGCCCTTCTCCGGCGTCAAAGCTCAGCATCGCCGCCGCCAGCATCACCGCAGGTTCATCATCGCTGGCCACGGTCAGGGCGAACTGCACATCCAGAGGGCGTAATATTTTTAGCGCTGCGGCCTGCTGCAATAACGTACGCAGTTTCATTGCGCCACCTCCAGTGTTTCCCCGGCAAACAGGGCATCCATCTGGCTTATCAGTGCCGCGTCAGGCCGGGTGGTAAAAATCCCCTGCTGCGGATTACCGGGCTCGACACCACGCAGGAACAGGTAAATAACGCCACCAAAATGGCGCTCATAATCGTAATCGGCAATGCGGTGGCGCAGGTAACGATGAAGGGCGAGTGTATAAAGTTGATACTGCAAATCGTAACGGTGAGATTGCATAGCGGCAGCCATCGCCTCATGGGTATAAGCCTCGGCGGATTCTCCCAGCCAGTTAGATTTGTAATCCAGCAGGTAGTAACGCCCTTCATGGCGAAACACCAGATCAATAAACCCTTTCAGCATGCCGCGCACCTCGCGGAAATCCAGCGGCGGACATTCAGCAGACAACGGATCGTAGCGGCGAATCAACGCATCAAGCGCCCCGGCACGCAAATTTTGTGCAATCGGGATATAGAACTCCATCTCTACCTGCTTTTCCTTTGCCGTTAACTGATGCAACGATGCCCCCGTATCGGCAAGGGGAACGTGAAGGATCGTGTCGATCCATTCGCTGATAACCGGCTGCCAGTGCTCTTCAAAACCGCCGCGCTGGAGTTTCTCTGCCACCCAGTCAGGGGCAATCGGCTGGGTGAAATCCAGATCTTCAAACAGGCTATGTAAGAATGTCCCCGGCGATGCGCCGCGTGGGAACTGATGCGGCGTGAGCATCGGCTCGGCCAGCAGGTCTCGCTCCCCGGCGGCATCAAGGTCCAGGCGCGGCAATAAATCCTGCGCAATGCCATGCCCGCGCTGTTGCAGCCCTGAGTAACTGGTCACGCGCCAGTCATCACGCACGGTTCGTGTCATCTGGCGGGCCGTTAACACCTGCACGATATCTTGCGGCGCCTGCCAGCGAACGTTGTCCGGCGCATCAGGCATCAAAAGAGCGATATTCTCATCACACAGCGCCTCAATGCAGGCCCGAAGCCCCTGCGCATCGCGAGGCTGCCCCTGCTGGATAAGGCGCCCCAATGCGTTGAGATGGAAATCGCTGTCACCCGTTTTTTCGCCGCGACGACGAAAAATAGGGGCGATCCCCAGACTGCAATGCCAGACCGAACGCGTCAGCGCCACGTAAAGCAGACGCAGATCTTCCGCCAGGCGCTCCGTCTCCGCCAGCTCAATACTCTCCTCAGCCTTGCTGAGGTCCAGCACGGGCGCAAACGAGGTGCGGTCGTGGTAAAACGCCTGATCCTGAACGCGAAAATTGGCAATAAAGGGCAACCAGACCAGCGGATACTCCAGCCCTTTCGATTTGTGAATAGTGACAATTTTTACCAGATGTTTGTCACTTTCCAGGCGCAACTGCTCACTTGACGCATTCGCGTCCGGTTCGGCGATATGCTGTGCCAACCAACGCACCAGCGCATGCTCACTTTCTACCTGCGTGCCCGCCTCCTGCAGTAATTCGCTCAGATGCAAAATGTCCGTCAGGCGGCGTTCGCCACCCGGTGTCGCCAGTAGATTTTCCGCCACGTGGCGTGCATTCATTAATGCACGCAGCATTGGCATCACGCCGCGTTTAAGCCACATCTCCCGCCAGCCGGCAAACTCTTCCACTATTGCATCCCAGGCGACTTCGTCCTGGTTAAGCGTTTCGATATCCAGCGCACTCAAACCCAGCATGGAGGTCGCCAGCGCGCTGCGTAACGTATTTTCACGTTCCGGCGTAAGCACCGCCTGTAATAGCCAGAGAAGCTCCTGGGCCTCCGGCGTATCAAACACGCTGTCACGGTTAGAAAGATAAACCGAGGGGATATTAAGCAGACCCAACGCGTCGCGAATCAGTGACGCTTCATGGCGGCTACGGATCAGCACAGTAATGTCAGAGGCTTTCACAGGGCGAGCCGTTTTACCCTCATACAGCAACGCCTCCCCCTGTTGCCCGGCGATCAACCAGTCACGGATTTGCGCCGCGCATAGCTCGGCCATAAAGGTCTGATAATCTCCAACCCCAACGCCCTCGCTTTTCATCAGCCACATCGCCATCGCAGGCTGATTTTCACCTTTTATCGTAAAACGCAACGACTGGTTTTTCGTCGCTGACTTCACTGGCTGAAAAGGTATTTGCCGAAACATAAAGGCGTTTTCAGTCTGGCTAAAAAGCTGATTAACACTCTCCACCATTCCCGGGGCGGAACGCCAGTTGGTATCGAGCGTATAACGGGCGTTCACTTCATCGCGCGCTTTCATGTAGGTAAAAATATCGGCGCCACGGAAAGCGTAAATAGCCTGTTTCGGATCGCCAATCAGCAGCAACCCGCTTTCCGGCTGGCGGTGCCAGATACGACGGAAAATACGGTACTGCTGAGGATCGGTATCCTGAAATTCATCAATCATGGCGACCGGGAAACGAGTGCGGATCGCCGTTGCCAGCGCCTCGCCATTCGCACTTTGCAGGGCACTGTCCAGGCGACTCAACATGTCATCGAAACCGAGTTCGCCACGGCGACGTTTTTCTCTGGCCACCGCTTCACGGATTTCACGCATCGCGCTGGTTAACATCAAATCATTGAGCGTCAGCGGTGCATTCAACAGGGTTTCAATCGCGTCGAAGACGGCATGCTCCGGTACCACGCCGCCCTCTTTGGTTCGCTCACGCAGGAACGATTGAGCAAACTTTTCCAGCGCTTCCGGTAACTGATAACTGCAGGTGGTTTCAGCGGCCCAGGCGCTGATCTTTTCCATCCAGCGGGCCTGGTTGGTGCGATTGAATTTTTGCCGCATGATCCCGGAGCCTTCAATTAGCGGCCCCAACTCGTCCACGGACGCAAGCCATTGCTGTTTGACACTATCGATCCGGGCAATGATTTTCTGATGGCGACTCGCCAGCGTTTCATCTGCTGGCGGTGCGGCTTTGATTTGCGGCGCTTCACCCTGCAAATAACGATCGATGGCTTTGAGCAAATCATGGGGGCCTTTCCACGACTCATGAACCACCTGTGCCAGATCACGCGGCAAGGGGTAACAGTGGCGACGCCAGAAGTCAGCACAGGCCTGGTAGCGCAGCAGTGATTCATCTTCGATCAGTTGCTGTTCAAACAGCATGCCGGATTCAAAGGCATTGAGGCTAAGCATGCGCTGGCAAAAGCCGTGGATAGTAAAAATAGCCGCTTCATCCATCTGCCGTTCAGCAAGCATCAGCCACTGTGCGGCCTGTTGCTTATCGGTGATCTCATGCAACAGGCTGGCATACAACGGGTTGTCGGTTGTCTCGCGCAAACAGGCGATGCGAAGTTCATGGATATTGCTGCGAATACGTCCGCGAAGCTCTTCGGTGGCGGCCTCGGTAAAGGTCACCACCAACAGCTCTTCGACGTTGAGAAGGCGTGGAAAGGCGGCATTACCGCCTAAACCAAGCAACAGCCGCAGGTAAAGTGCGGCGATGGTGAAGGTCTTACCGGTGCCCGCAGAGGCTTCAATCAGTCGCTCGCCGGTTAGCGGCAAGCGAAGTGGATCAAGGGACTCAGCGGTTTCACTCATTTTTCTCGCTCATCAAGGGTAAGGATTGCTGCAACGCGCTGACGCTGTCCCAGACTTTCCACCCTTCGGGCTGCGCATATTCCGCCTTCCCACTTTGGCTTCCGGAAATCTGTGACAATACCGCCATGCCCTGCGGCTCAACCACCGCCTGATGGAAGAAATCGGCAAGTTTCTGCGGCGTCAGCAGTTTTATCTGAGCCACTACTTTATCACGTGAATCGAAGCGCATATTGCCCCGATCAAAATCTTTACTGAGTTTTGAGGCTTCTTCGCCCAGCGTCTGCGGTGCCTGTTGGATTTGCGCAATAACTCCTTGTTGGATTTGCGCAAATTCTTCCGGCTTCATGGCACGCAGCTTCGCTTCCGCAGTGGGGAAGAAGGCCTTATAACGCTCCCACAGCCAGGCAGGCTGCTTGCCGTTGCTCTGTAATAAGAAGCCCATCCCCCACTGACGGCCAATGCTCATCGGGAAGGCGAACACCGCATAACCAAGCTGCTCTTCGGTACGCAATTGGTTATAAAACCACGGCTGAATGATCTGCCCAAGCATTGCAGTGTAAGCCGAACTGGTGAATTCATCGAAACCAGACGGAACAAACACGGCGGCCAGGGCGGAATCAGTACTGTTGCCCGCTTTTTCGAACATCACTGACTGCGGTTTGTCGATCAGCACGTCTTTGTTGCGACACCATTCGCTGCCTTTCGCTCCCAGTTGATCCTGAACGCCGTGCGCCAGATCTTTGGTCTGCTGTTCGGTAAGGTTCCCCACCACCAGAAATTCAGGACGCGCATTGGTTTTCAGTGCATCACGATAAGTAAGGATGTCATCAAGCGTAATTGACGGCAGTAGCGCACGACGGTCTTCTCGCTGGAAATAAGGTACCTGAGAGAGCATCTGTACTGGCATGATAGCCTGATCAAAGGCTTTACCTTTATCTGCGGAGTCCATCATCTGCGCATACCAGGATTTCGCCTGTTCAAGTTGCTCTGCAGTCGGCGTATAGCTGAAATATCCCGCCAGTAACGCCTGGAACAACTGTGGTAAACGCTGGGTATAACCATTGGCGTTGAGCATCAGGCCATTATTGGCATTCGTCGAGAAACTAATGCCGCCTGCTGCCGCCTGATTACTTAACTGGTCCAGCGCGATCCCCGCCAGATAGTCGTTCAGGGCGAACAGCACCTGATTTTTCGCGCTATCCATCGCTTTTGGATTACGCAGCACAACGCTAACATCCGCTTTCGGTTCGTTCGCGAAGTAGCGGCTCGGCATATAGACTACGCGCAGGTTTGACTCGTCAACGATCAGCTCCGGATGGGTGTACTCTTTCGCCGGTTTGATCAGCGTAAAGTCATCCGGAATATACGGGTTAAGTTCAGGCGTTTTCAGCGCGATATCCGCCGACTTCTGCTGCCAGAGCGTAAACAGCTCCGGGGTGATTTTGTTCACCTGATAGGGCGCTTCGACAAAGTACGCCGTTTTGTCATGCGGTTCGTCAGGGCTGATATACCAGATACGGGCATTTTGCGGTGTCATTTCATCCAGACGCGCCTGCACGGCTTTGGCATCGTACCGATCGGCAATGTTTACCGAATCGAGCGTGTGGGCAACCGGCACGCGGATCATGGTGTCCGCCAGCCATTCAACGTACCCCATATCACGAGTGATCGACGGGTAGCGGAAATCGAGATCCAGAATGTGCGCCAGTTCGTCGAAATAACGCTTATCCACACCTTTATCGCGCAGCATAGTGAGATAGCTGAAAATGGCCGCCACCACCGTATCGCGGTTAGCCTGCCCTTTATCCGTCAGGGTGGCGGAGATAGCCAGTACACCGCTATTGCCGTTCACGACCGGGTCAGAATCCGCACGAATGCCTTCTGCCAGACCCTGTTTTTGCAGCCAGTCAGAGAGCGTTCCGGGACTGCGGTTGCCGATAAGATAGGTGATCAGCTCATCCGTTTTGCTACGGAATTGCGCGGTGTTGTTATCGATACGAAATTCCACACGCAGTACCTTACGTGGCACTGCCGGAACGTAGTGAATAATGATGCCCTTTTGCGCATCGGTGACGACCGGAACATTGATGGCAGGACGTTCAATGTTTTTATTCGGCACCCGACCAAAGGTCTCAACCGCAATTTTCGCCAGCTCCGGCAAAGGGCGATTACTGTAAATCACCGCTTTCATCAGATTGGCAGAATAGTATTTTTCGTGAAACGCGAGCAGCGCTTCGAGCACCGGACTGCCTGGTTTATCGCTCAGCGTTTCGAGATTGCCCCCGGAAAAGCGTGCGCCAGGATGCGCCGGGTTGATGGTCTCCGCGCTCACCTGCGCCATACGCATGCCGTCACGCGTACGCGCCATGGTTAGCTCTGCATTGACAGCATTACGCTCGCGATCGGCATATTTTTTATCAAGCAACGGTGCGGCTATCGCATCGGCCAGTCGATCAACGGCCCCTTCCAGCGCATTGTTTTCCACTTCCAGATAAAATGCGGTGCGATAGGGGGCGGTGCTCGCGTTATGGCTACCACCGTGCATTTTCAGAAATTCGGAGAGGCTGTCCGGCTGCGGGTATTTTTTCGACCCCATCAGGGACATATGCTCAAGATAATGAGCCAGGCCAGGATGTGCGGCCGGGTCTTCAAGGGAACCCACCGGGACAACGAGTGCAGAAAGAGATTTCACCGCCTGGGAATCAGAAACCAGCAGTACCACCATGCCGTTGTCGAGACGAATCGCCTGATACTGGCGGGTATCTTTATCGCTCTTACGGATAGTTTCCTGTACCGGCTGCCAACCATTGTCTGCCTGACTGTATGATGCCCAGAGGGCAAAGAACACAACGAAAGCTTTTAACCAGGTGCTGCGGGGCATTCACGAACCTCATCATTAACAATCCCGTCGCTTTCCAGCCATGCTGAAATTTTCAGGGCAAAACGTGCGTCGGCAGCATGCCGAACTCTTGGTATATCAGTCCGTGACCCGTCGCGCATAATAAAGGATGGTTCTTATTTGCGCAATTTTTATACAGTCATTTGGACTGATTAAATCGATACAGCGGTAACAAATAACGCTGAGACAGCGTCGTTATCTGCAGGTAATGCTCAGGTGTAAGGGTTCTCCACAGCCTCTGATACCAGATATCTTCACCTTCGCCGGTAGAAAACATACCGCCCTCATACGCTTGCAGGAATTTACTTTGCGCTTTTTGCAACGTTGTCTCATCCGATAACATGGCATCATTTGCCGCGTCGTAACAGGCTTTTATCCATGCACCGCCACTTTCTGGCAGCAGCAGCAGAGGTTTTGCCATCCCTTCGCGATAGCCTTCAATCATGAGCGCCAGATGTTGCAATGCGTCGTCCGGCGTCATCGCAGGGAAACGCCATTCGCCACCATTGCGGACGAATAACCGACTTTCCCCAATGCCGCCGCTAGCACAGTAGACAAGGTGCTCCAGCCAAAGTTGCAAACCCTGGGTGACGCTGAGTTTTGATGGTCGCCAGCGTAGCAGGCCATCAGGCTGCACATGCGCAAGCCATCCGCTCAAATGCACCCCCGCACACGCCAGATCGACCTCCATGCTTTGACCAGGTTGGCGCTGTGCGATAACCCGGTCTGCCAGCTCCTGCATTTCAAGCTGTTGGGCTTCCCAGATAATCTCGCCAAACGCGCCATAGGGCAATGCTCCTGCGGCGCGATAGTGACGGAAAAGCTTCTCAACATCCTGTTGCTCCACCAGCGTATTGAGCAATTCCTGGTTGAGCTGATAGCGACTTAATCCCTCAAGAATGAAAGGTTCGGCATCGGGAATATCACTCTCTTCCGGCCGGAAATTAACCCTCAGACGCATCTGGAAAAAAGCGCGTACCGGGTGCGCCCAGAAACGCAAGAGTTGCTCAAGCGTGAGCGATTCCAGCGCAAGAGGGGAAAGTTGCTGAATAAATTCCGGGTGGGCCGTGCCCTGCTGGCTTGCCGCGGGCAACCAGTCACTGGCAAAGCTTTGCCATTCGCCGGGTCGGAAATTGGCAGCATCAAACGGCATACGGGGGTGTAAATAACAGATATGCGCTTTAACGCGCTTTTCACTCTCATCGCAATTTAGCGCTTCATCACCCGGCAGACGGTGGCTTTGACCAATGTAATCAAGCAGTTCTTGCACCAGTACCGACGGGAAACGTTCGCTGTTGTCCTGAATCGAGCGACCGATATAGCTGATATAGAGTTTTTCCTGCGCGGATATCAACGCTTCAAGGAACAAGTAACGGTCATCATCACGGCGGCTGCGGTCGCCGCGCTGGGACTGATGGCTCATCAGGTCAAACCCAAGCGGCGCAAGGGTTCGCGGGTAGATACCGTCATTCATTCCCAGCAGGCATACCACCTTAAATGGGATGGAACGCATTGGCATCAGGGTACAGATATTTACCGGCCCGGCCAGGAAGCGCTGGCTGATACGCTCCTGATCGAGACGCAGCGCCAGCTCATCGCGCAGGACGGAAAGCGGAATCTCTTCGCCATACGCCGCATCAATCCCTTGCGCAATGATCGCCTGCCATTGCTGCTCGATAAGCGCCAGCGCGGCCTCGGTGTCCTGATCGGGCAGGAAAAAGTCATTGAGCATCTCCCGGCAGACCGGAAGCCACTCTTCAAGTGGTCGCGCCTGCGCCAGTCCCTGCCGCCAGGTATTAAGCTGCATGAGCAAGGAGGCGAGATGACCAACCAGCTCGGCAATCAGCCCGCTGGATTCATCATAGGGCAGAATGGATTGCCATTCCCCCTGACGACTTTCCATAGCATATCCCAGCAGCATGCGGGTTAGACCAAATTGCCACGTATGTTGTCCGGTCGCCGGGAGTTCCAGTTCGCGGACATTATCGTCATCCATACCCCAGCGAATGCCCGATTCATTGACCCACTGGCGCAGGTAACGCAACCCCTCTTCATCAATATTGAAACGCGCTGCCAGCACGGGGACATCCAGCAGAGCCAGTACATCTTCCGAAACAAAGCGGCTATCAGGTAATGACAACAAACTAATAAATGCCTGCAACGCCGGATGCGCCTGACGTGCACGGCGGTCAGAAATGGCGTAAGGAATGTAACGCTCACCGACAGCACTACCAAAAACGGACTGGATATATGGACTGTAGCTGTCGATATCCGCCACCATCACCACAATATCGCGCGGCGTCAGTGACGGATCGGCTTCCAGTATCGCCAGTAAATTGTCATGTAATACTTCTACCTCCCGCTGTGGGCTATGGCAGATATGTACCGTCACGCTACGATCGTCCGGCTCCAGCAGACGCTTTTTATCGCTTCGCTCATACTCTTCTGCGTTCACTCCTGCGACAGCGCTATTTTGCAATTCCAGCATGTCGTATTGCAGGTTCTGCAGAATATGCCCCGGCGTAACATCGACAAACGCGTCCAGGTCCTGGTAATTCTCCAAACCGGCAAGCAGGTGCACATAATCGCGCCCCAGTTTGCCCCACGAGGCAAGCAGTGGGTTTGGTAAATTTTGCTCGCCATCGCTGTTAAATAAGCCTTGTACAGCGCTCGCATCACGAAAAAGAGGGAGCGTTCGCTCATCGCGATGATGTCGACGCTGGCGTGTCAGCAGTTTGGCTAAAAAAGCGGGATCTTTAATATCGCCCCAGTAGTAGCGACAAGGGTTGGTAAAGAGAAGGTGTACGTCGATATGCTTACCCAGCGCCTGTAACGCCTGCAGATAGACGGGCGGCAGCGCGGAAATGCCACAGATAAATACGCGAGACGGTAACCCTGGCGGGCACTGCTCAGCTGACTCAAGCACATTGATAAAGCGCTGATAAAGATTGGCACGATGCCAGTGCGGCTGGCCAAGCTCGGCCGTATACTCCACCAGACGACGCCATAGAGGCGCCTGCCAGATTTGCGCTTCATCAAGGCCATCCACTTTTTCCCCGGCTTCCCATAGGGTAAGCCACTCCGGACGATAGACGAGGTATTGGTCAAAAAGATCCGCAATACGGGAGGAAAGCTGGAACAGCTTGCGCTTATCGTCGTCATCACTGAGGTAATGGCGCAGCATGGCAAATTCGTCCTGCTCCAGCATAGCCGGCAGCAGCGACATCAATTTCCAGCTCATGCTCTGTTTCGTAAATGCGCTCTCTTTTGGGATGTCCGGGAGGACACGCACAAACATATCCCAGATAAAACTGGCAGGAAGCGGAAAGTCGATATTGGCGGCAATGCCAAACTTTTGCGCCAGCGTCATTTGTAGCCATTGCGCCATACCCGTGCTCTGAACCAGCACCACTTCGGGTTCAAAAGGATCGCTGAGGTGATCGCGCTCAACGATAAACTCCATCAATGCTTCCAGCACATCCAAATGATTGGAGTGATAAACCCTTAGCATATGTGCTCCTGACTACAGGCTGTTCGGGCAAAATGTTCGCGTCATTTGCCCTTTTCTGCCCACTGGCGAAATGATAATTACCCTGATGCTGACACATCCCCGGTCGCTTGTCTGCTCCTTCTGTACCTGCCACCCTGCTGGCAGCGGCGGCGGATACATTTGTGCCTGTTGCCAGGCGTGGCGCCACAAAAGCCGGTACTGACTCCATGTGTGAAAACCGGCGGCGAGCGCACGATGATAGCCTCCCAGCGCCGTGACCACCATCACCAGTAAAACCATAGCCAGCAGCACTTCCGGCAGGCTCAATCCGCGTTGTTTTGTGGGATCTGACACAGCTCCGTTTCCTTATGTGGGCAAAAATCACTCCAGCCGTGCGCGGAAAACACGACATTGTTACGCGCAATGCGTCCGCCTCGCCATAAACGTTGTTTGCCACTTCCGACGGTTAATAACACAGTCTGGTCGCTGAGCACGCGCAGGCATGCCTGCCAGGGCTCACTGGGGTGTCGCAGACATTGCAACGCGGGTTCCCTGAGCCATGTGAGCCTTTGCGCCCACATCATCGCCGACTGCACTTGCGCATACTGGCGAAGGTGTTCGCTCTCGGTGCTCACCCGGCGAATATGCGTATTCAATTGCTGGCTTAGCCCATTAAGCATCAGGCTACCGAGTATCAGAATAAGCAGCACCAGCGCCAGTGACGAGATCCCTCGCTGACGGTTCATAAGTTAAAACCACTCACACTAAAGGCAGCAGAAACGTTCTGTGTTTCCCGGCCTTTAATTTGCCCCGCCAGACTTATGATAAAAACCGGGACAAAACCCGTGGTTTGCTGCCGGGTAAGAGAAAAATGGGAGATATTCACTGTATTGGGATCCGTCATTTTGTCCCAGCCTTTTCCCTCGCAGGACGTCGCGCCGCGCAGGGTTTCCAGTACGCCATTTTGCAGACGAAACCCCGTCTGGTCGGCATCACTGGCAGGCGATGTCTCCCATCGTCCATTGCTGTTAGCATCCCATTGCACCACCACGCAACTCCCATCACGCCCGATCGACAGGGGTTGTCCTGCACATTCACCATTGCAATACCCGGCACGCTGAATGTGTCTGGCAATCGTATACAGGCGCTGCCAGAGCTCATCCTCAAGCGTCTGATGAAGGGTCTGTTGCAACACGGCAAACTGTAACGCAGGAAGAAAGCGTGCCGCCGCCAGCAGGATGACGCTCCCTATCGCCATCGCCAGTAAGGTTTCAAGCAAGGAAAACCCCTGCTGTCGGGCTAACATGACTCATCCGCCATATACTGACACATCCGTATCCTCCCCCAGCCAGACACCACGATTCGCCACTCACCTGCGCTGCTTCCGACCCGGATATGCCCTCCCCATGCCGTATTACGCAGACCATAAAAACCTAATGAAGGTGTAATTTCCACGAGGTTAACCTCGGGCCACACCGGGCGCATAAGATACGGGGAATCGACAGAGCATCCTGTTTGTAGCCCCTGGGTATGCAGGCACCAGACATCTCCAGAACGGGATGCCAGAATCAGCCGCTCCTGGTTATGCCAGTTGGCATCATCACGCAGCATCTCCAGGAAATGCCTGACCTGCAGCGCGGTTTGCCATAAGCGCTGCTGGGCCTGCCAGTTACGCCAGCCGGTAAGCCCGATGCCGCTCAGAATCACAATCAGAGCCACCGCAACCATCGTCTCAATCAGGGTAAATCCATGTTCGTTTTTCATGACGGCAGTCTGGCGCGACGCAGCAGTCATGGCGAGCGGAAGGTGGCCGTTTTACGAGACGTCACGGAACAAACAGGCGGAGTTGCAGCGGGTTACAAGCGCTATGGAAGATATGCCGAAGAATGCGTATGAGGATAAAAAAACCGGCGCTCTGTGGCGCCGGTTATGCGATGCTGCAGGTCAGATAGCGACCGGGGCTTTAATCGCCGGATGCGGATCGTAACCTTCGATTTCAAAATCATCGAAGCAATAATCAAACAGCGATGCGGGCTTACGTTTGATTTTTAGCGTTGGCAGTGCGCGCGGTTCGCGGCTCAGTTGCAGGCGCGTTTGCTCCAGATGGTTGCTGTACAGATGGGTATCGCCACCGGTCCAGACAAAATCCCCCGGCGCCAGATCACACTGTTGCGCCATCATATGCACCAGTAATGCGTAGCTGGCGATATTGAAAGGCAGGCCAAGGAAGATATCGCACGAGCGCTGGTAGAGCTGGCAGGAGAGCTTGCCGTCCGCGACATAGAACTGGAAAAAAGCATGGCACGGCGCCAGAGCCATTTTATCCAGTTCGCCCACGTTCCAGGCTGACACGATGATACGGCGCGAGTCCGGATCCGTTTTCAGCTGGTTCACTACGGTCGAGATCTGGTCAATATGACGGCCATCCGGCGTTGGCCAGGCACGCCACTGTTTGCCATAAACCGGCCCGAGGTTGCCCTGCTCATCGGCCCATTCATCCCAGATAGAGACATTATTCTCTTTCAGGTATGCGATGTTGGTGTCGCCCTGCAGGAACCACAGCAGCTCATGAATAATTGAGCGCAGATGGCAACGCTTGGTGGTCACCAGCGGAAAACCGTCCTGCAGATTAAAGCGCATCTGATGGCCAAAAATAGAGAGCGTGCCTGTCCCTGTACGATCGTTTTTCGGGGTGCCCTCATTGAGCACCTTTTGCATCAGTTCTAAATACTGTTTCATGGTTCCTCAGGAAACGTGTTGCGGCGCACGACGACGATACGCCCAAACCATCATGATAATACCCGCAACAATCATCGGGATGGAGAGGATCTGCCCCATGCTGATGTATTGCACCCACGTACCGGTAAACTGTGCATCAGGCTGACGGAAGAACTCAACGATGATACGGAACGCACCATAGCCAATCAGGAACAGGCCGGACACCGCTCCCATCGGACGAGGTTTACGGATATAGAGATTCAGAATAATGAATAACACGATACCTTCCAGCACCAGTTCATACAGTTGGGAAGGATGACGCGGCAGCACGCCGTAGGTATCAAAAATGGATTGCCACTGCGGATGAGACGGCAGCAATGCGGCGTCTTCCGCGCGCGAACCCGGGAAAAGCATTGCCAGCGGGAAGCTCGGATCGACACGACCCCACAACTCGCCGTTAATAAAGTTGCCCAGACGCCCGGCCCCAAGGCCAAAAGGAATCAGCGGCGCAATAAAATCAGCAACCTGGAAGAAGTTACGTTTAGTACGTTTGGCAAAGACGATCATCACGACAATAACGCCGATCAAGCCACCGTGGAAAGACATGCCGCCGTCCCAGACGCGGAACAGATACAGCGGGTCATTGAGGAAGATCGGAAAGTTGTAAAACAGAACGTAGCCAATACGCCCGCCCAGGAACACCCCAAGAAACCCTGCGTAGAGCAGATTTTCAACTTCATTTTTCGTCCAGCCACTGCCGGGACGGCCGGCACGACGGGTTGCGAGCCACATAGCAAACACAAACCCGACGAGGTACATCAACCCGTACCAGTGGAGGGAAACCGGCCCAATTGAAAAAATTACCGGATCAAATTCAGGAAAACGCAGATAGCCACTATTCATCTGTCACCACAACAAGTTGTTATTCCGCCGAAAGTGGACAGCGGTATAGATGCGCGCCCGTTCTGGCGGGCGCTCCAAAGGCGCGAATAATAGCATAGTGCGGGCAGGCTTGATGCGGCGAAGTTGTAAAAGATATGTATACCCGTCATCCTTTGCGCCGCAGGTGCGTTGGCCTCTCCAGCGCGCCCCGGTCACAGAGTCATCTATGCTCCCGGGAGCTTGTGTCTATAACCCACCGCGAATCAGGCCACCCAGGCCACGACGCTCCATAAAAGCAGCGACCTGATGCCTTACTTCGGTAGCCAGTTGCGCATCAAGTGTACGGTTTGCCAGCGTTTGCGCCTCGGCGAAATCAATACGCCGCAGTAGATATTTAATACGCGCCACCGATTTACCATTCATTGACAGATGGCTAAAGCCAAGGCCAATAAGCACCGCCACACACATGGGATCTCCCGCCATTTCACCGCACAACCGCAGATCGATGCCCGCCCGCTCAGCTTCTCTGGCAATCATCGCCAGCGCGCGCAACACGGCAGGATGAAGGCTGTCATACATACTGGCCACGCGCGTATTGTTACGATCTACCGCCAGAATGTACTGGGTAAGGTCGTTGGTGCCAATAGAGATAAAATCGACCCGATTAGCCAGATGCGAGATCATAAACACCATTGATGGCACTTCAATCATCACGCCAATACGCGGTTTCGGTATGGCGTAACCAATCATCTCTTCGACTTCACGCCCGGCACGTTCAATCAGCCGTTTTGCTTCATCCACCTCATCAATACTGGTGATCATTGGCAACAGGATGCTGAGATTACCGGTGGCAGCATTTGCACGCAGCATTGCGCGCACCTGCACCAGGAAGATTTCTGGCTGATCGAGCGTAATACGGATGCCACGCCAGCCCAGGCATGGGTTCTCTTCGCTTATCGGCATATATGGCAACTGTTTATCCGCGCCGATATCCAGCGTACGCAGGGTCACGGATTTATCGTTAAACAATTGCAGCATGCCCTGATATTGCGCGACCTGCTCTTCCTCCGACGGGAAACCACTTTGCAGCATAAAGGGAATTTCGGTGCGATAAAGCCCGATGCCGTCGATTCGGCTGCCGAGCTTCTCTTCATGCTCTGGACTTAGCCCCGCATTGAGCATCACCCTAATGCGCTCGCCGCTTTTAAGCTGCGCGGCGAGGTTCACATCATCTTCCGCAAGGCGGGTTAATTCATTCTCTTCGGTGATAAGCCGCTGGTATTCCTGCAACAATACCGGCTCAGGATCAACCAGCACCTCACCACGATAGCCGTCCACCACCAGCGTGCGACGATGCAGCACTGAAGGCTGAATATCCGCCCCCATGACCGTTGGGATCCCGAGCGCACGTACCATGATCGCCGCATGGGAGTTGGATGCACCATCGCGCACCACGACGCCCGCGAGCCTGTCATGCGGCAGCTCAGCCAGCGTCGTCGCAGATAATTCATCGGCAACAAGAATAAAGCGTTCCGGCCAGGTATTGGGACCCTGAATATTATCATCCAGATGAAACAGTAAACGCTGGCCGAGCGTGCGCAAATCGCCAGAGCGCTCTTTCAGATAACCGTCACTCAATGCCGCAAACTGCTCGGCGAAACGCTCAATGACCGTTTTGACTGCCCATTCAGCGACCAGACCTTTATCCACCTCGGCAAACAGCTCACGGCGCAGACGCGCATCCGAAAGCAGGTGTGAGTAAAGATCAAAAATCGCCGCCGTCTCTTTTTGCGCCCCCGCAGAAAAGCGCTTGCTGTAACGGCGAAACTCTCCGGCCGCCGCTTCCAGCGCGCTGGTCAGCCTTTCACGTTCGAGGGTTGTGTTAAGGGTCGAGGCTTCATAGACCTGTTCCATCAACGGCAGGGTTTCATCCATCCAGCCTTCGGCGATCGCCACGCCGGATGATGCCGGGAGCGCGCGAATACGCGTCTGGCGATACTGACCAAACAACGCGGTTAATTGCGACTGGGAGAGAATAGCCGCCATTTGGGTGGCCAGCGTTACCAGAAAGGACTCTTCACTTTCATCGTACTGGCGCAGTTCGCGTTGCTGAACAACCAGAACACCAAGAAGCTGACGACGCTGAATAATCGGCACACCAAGGAAAGCGCGGAAACGCTCTTCTTTTACGGCAGGGATGTATTTAAAACTGGGGTGTTTTTGCGCATCAGCAAGGTTAATAGGTTCCGCCAGCCTGCCTACCAGGCCGACGATACCTTGATCAAATGCGAGAGTGACCGTACGCCCGCGCGGCTTTTTTAAACCGCGAGTCGCCATTAAGTAATAACAACGCCGGTCATGGTCTGCGAGGTAGACGGAGCAAACTTCCGTCTCCATCGCCTCGCAAATATCTGTGACCAGTATTTCCAGCGCTTCGTTCAGTCGCGGCGCGCTGGCAACTTTTTCAACGATTTCTCGCAAGCGGGTGAGCATAATGTGCGTGGCTTAACCTCTTTTACGTCGCCAGGCAGGTGCGCTTTGCGGCTTAGGCGGAATCTCCTGAAGCGCCATCACGGCCCCTGCAAACTCTTTCATCACCCGTCGATAGACGTCGCGTTTGAACGACACTACCTGACGAACAGGATACCAGTAGCTCACCCAGCGCCAGCCATCAAACTCGGGGGTACTACTGGTTTGCATATTGACATCAGCATCACTGCTGACCAATTGCAGAAGAAACCATTTTTGTTTCTGGCCGATACAGACCGGCTTTGTATCCCAACGCACCAAACGTTTCGGTAACTTGTAACGCAACCAGTTACGGGTAGAAGCAAGGATTCGAACATCTTTACGATTTAAGCCTACTTCTTCGAACAGTTCCCTGTACATCGCCTGCTCCGGAGACTCGCCTGGGTTGATTCCCCCCTGGGGAAACTGCCAGGAGTGCTGCCCGAAGCGTCTGGCCCACATGACCTGGCCCTGTCGATTACAGATTACGATACCCACATTTGGGCGGTAGCCATCGTCATCAATCACCGGACTACCTCAAAATAAACCTGAATTAATCGATTGTTTCACACTCGTGGAAAACGGTAAACCACTCAATTGCGACGGAACAAACGGATAACATTTGAATAACTCACAATTATCGGCAAAGTTATAAACAGACATCCCCTCGCATGTCGGGTTTTATTCACCTTTTCTGTGGATAGACTTGTGAAGAACCGGAGATTTAACATTGGAAAACCCGGAGTAGTCTGAATATACTAGCAATCAGCTCAATGAATAAATATCTTAAATTCATTTAGTTAAGATGTTTATTTCTCTGTTTACATCCCATAATGTGATGATCGTCACTATAGCGATCCTTGTACTGATGAAAGATCGAACAACGTCGTTTTTATCCACAGATTATGCCAATAAGTTAGGCACATTTTGTGCAGAAATTCGATTTTCGTCGCACGTCAAGGCTGTAAATCGAAACAGTAGTGCCACTTTTACCCAGTTATCCCATTTTTCTGTGGATAACATGGTGTAAGATCCTGTTTATTGTCAGTGACCAGATTTGAACAACCGCGTATTGTGTTGCGCAACGCCGCCTTTTTTACGGAAAATTATCTTAAGAATCAGTGCATTCATCAGGACGGGTGGAAAAAAATCGCAGTCATCGATAGTGTGCATAATTGCAGTTCATTTTTTAATCAAGGCTTTAGCATGTCCGCCATACAACCTTTAACATCGTCTCCCGAGTCCGAAATCCAGTTGCTTACCCAGGCACAATCGCTCGCAGGCTATACCCTGGGCGAGCTCGCTCTGCTTGCCGGGCTGCCCATTCCCCGCGATCTCAAACGCGATAAAGGCTGGACGGGGATCCTGCTGGAACAGTGGCTCGGTGCCAGCGCCGGCAGTAAACCGGAGCAGGATTTCGCGGCGCTGGGCGTAGAGCTAAAAACGATCCCCATCGACAGCGCGGGTCGCCCGCTGGAAACGACTTTTGTCTGCGTCGCCCCGCTAACGGGTAATACAGGGGTGGTCTGGGAAACCAGCCATGTACGTCATAAATTGCGCCGTGTGTTATGGATTCCCATAGAAGGTTCGCGCGACATTCCCCTTGCCGAACGACGCGTGGGCTCACCGCTGCTGTGGAGCCCAAATGAAGAGGAAGAGAACCAGTTGCGTATGGACTGGGAGGAGTTAATGGATCTGATTGTACTGGGCCAGGTTGAGCGTATTACAGCGCGGCACGGTGAGGTATTGCAGTTGCGTCCGAAAGCGGCAAACAGCAAAGCGTTGACTGAGGCCGTCGGCACGCATGGCGAGCCTATTCTGACGCTGCCGCGCGGTTTCTATCTGAAAAAGAACTTCACCGGAGCCTTGCTCGCCAGACATTTCCTGGTGCCCGGGGATTAATTTTTACCTCCGCGCGGCTGGCGCTTATAATCAGCCTTTCTTTTTTGGCAGGACTTTATAGATGTTATTTGCATGGATTACCGATCCCAACGCCTGGCTTGCCCTTGGCACGCTAACGCTGTTGGAAATTGTGCTTGGAATCGACAACATTATTTTCCTCTCACTGGTGGTAGCGAAGTTGCCCACCGCACAGCGTAACCACGCCAGAAGGCTCGGTCTGGCTGCCGCGATGGTGATGCGATTACTGCTGCTGGCCTCAATCGCCTGGGTAACAAAACTGACCACGCCGCTCTTTACCGCATTCGAACATGCGGTATCTGCGCGCGATCTGATCCTGTTTTGTGGTGGTGTGTTCCTTATATGGAAGGCGAGTAAAGAAATTCACGAGACGATCGAAGGTGGTGAAGAGGATCTGAAAACCAATGTCCACTCCTTCTTTGGCGCAATCGTACAGATTATGCTGCTGGACATTATTTTCAGTCTCGATTCCGTCATTACCGCGGTTGGCCTGTCCGATCATCTGTTTATTATGATGGCGGCGGTAGTGATTTCAGTGGGCGTAATGATGTTTGCCGCACGCCCTATCGGCGAGTTTGTAAACCGTCACCCCTCGGTCAAAATGCTGGCGCTCTCCTTCCTGATTCTGGTGGGATTCACCCTGATTCTGGAAAGCGTCTCGATTCATGTACCGAAAGGGTATATCTACTTTGCGATGTTTTTCTCTATCGCAGTGGAGACTCTCAACTTAATGCGCGGCAAGAAAAACCCCCTGTAATACAACGCTTCCCCGTAAGGGGAAGCCGTTCTTCCCCTCCCTTTCCGTCCGCCGCCACACTTTAAGATTTTCTCCCTTTTTTCTCCCGGTACATCACGTTATTACTAGAATGATGTGAGACACGGGCCAAATGAGGACAGAACGATGAAAAAATGGGCAGTGATTATCTCTGCAGTTGGATTGGCATTTGCGGTTTCAGGTTGCAGTAGTGATTACGTCATGGCAACGAAAGATGGCAGGATGATCCTGACTGACGGCAAGCCAGAAATTGACGATGAAACCGGCCTGGTCAGTTATCACGACCAGCAAGGCAATAAAATGCAGATCAATCGTGATGACGTTTCCCAGATCCTCGAGCGCTAACAATCTTTAAAAAGGTCAGTGACCTGCTGACCTTTTTTGGCCTCCCCTCTTTCCCTTTGTTCTGCCCTCTGCCATGTTTATATTCCTTTGTCAGGACAACTGACGCAGTACAGTAAGTAAAGGAAGCCGGCTATGCATTATCACCGTATCCCCCACAGTTCACTTGAAATAAGCACCCTGGGGCTGGGCACAATGACGTTTGGTGAACAGAACAGCGAAGCCGACGCCCATGCACAGCTTGATTACGCCATCAGCCAGGGGATCAACCTGATTGATGTCGCAGAAATGTATCCCGTCCCCCCGCGCCCAGAAACGCAAGGACTGACCGAGACCTACGTCGGTAACTGGCTGGCGAAGCGCGGCAATCGTGAGAAACTCGTCCTGGCCTCGAAGGTCAGCGGCCCCTCGCGCAATAATGACAGCGGTATTCGACCAAACCAGGCGCTGGATCGGAAAAATATCCGCCTCGCGCTTGAAGCCAGCCTCAAGCGCCTGCAAACCGATCATCTTGATCTTTACCAGGTGCACTGGCCACAGCGCCCAACCAACTGTTTTGGTACGCTGGGCTATAAATGGACGGAATCCTCCCCTGTCGTCACGCTGCTGGAAACGCTGGAGGCGCTAACTGAGTTTCAGCGTGCGGGTAAAATCCGCTATATCGGCGTCTCGAATGAAACGGCCTTTGGCGTGATGCGCTATCTGCAACTGGCGGAAAAACATGAATTACCGCGTATCGTCACTATTCAGAACCCCTACAGCCTGCTCAATCGTAGCTACGAAGTCGGTCTGGCTGAGGTGACGCAATATGAAGGGGTTGAGCTGCTGGCCTACTCCTGCCTGGCGTTCGGCACCTTAACCGGTAAGTACATGAACGGGGCGAAACCTGCCGGTGCGCGCAATACGCTGTTCAGCCGTTTTACCCGCTACAGCGGCGAACAGGCGCAAAAAGCGGTTGCCGCCTACGTGGATATCGCTAAACGCCACAATCTGGACCCGGCGCAGATGGCGCTGGCCTTTGTGCGTCGTCAGCCGTTCGTTGCCAGCACCCTGCTGGGCGCAACGACCTTAGAACAGCTGAAAACGAATGTGGAAAGTCTGCATCTGACCCTCAGCGAAGAGGTGCTGGCAGAAATTGAAGCGGTGCATCAGGTCTATACCTACCCGGCACCGTAATCTGAATCAGGCCGGGTTACCCGGCCTGCATCTTAGCGGCGGCGTTGCCAGATCCACAGTGCCGCGATTGCCAGCGCAAACAGTACGCCGAACCCGACACCTACGCCGACCACCGGTATCCCCACTTTGACCGCCAGGGAGTAGAGGCCCAGCATCAGCAGCATGGCGGTGTTCTCACCGAGATTTTGAACCGCAATGGCGTTACCGGCGCCCACAGAACGCTTGCCGCGCTCCTGCAACAGCGCATTAAGCGGCACCACGAAAAAGCCGCCCAGCATGCCAATAAGCAGCAGAATACCGTATGCCGGTAACACAGCATGTTGTAACGAAAAGAAGGTCACCGCCACACCAATCAGGATCCCGGCAGGCATACAACGCGCCACCGTCTCAAGCGTGACCAGTCGGGCAGCAAGCCCGGCCCCCGCCACAATCCCCACCGCCACCATGGCATTGAGATAGGTCGGCGTGGCGTTATCCGTAATGCCCAGAGCCACCGGTACCCACAACACCAGCAGGAAACGCAGCGTCACGCCCGCCCCCCAAAACAAGCTGGTGCCGACCAGTGAAAAACGCGTCTCGCCATTGCGCCACAGCACAGAACAGGCAGAGAAAAAACTGCGTGTCATCGGGGTGAAACGCCAGGATTGCCCCGGACGCGCGGCTGCCAGTTTTGGGATCATCAGGTTTGCTGCCACCGCGCCCGCATAGACCAGCGCACAAACGCCCAGCGAGGCCAGCACGTGCCAGTCAGCCAGAATACCGCCCGCCACTGAGCCCAACAGGATCGCGGCAATCGTCGAGGATTCCATCAATCCGTTTGCTTTAACCAGTTTGTCGCCGGTTGTCAGTTCGCCGAGGATGCCATACTTCGCCGGCGAATAAGCCGCCGCGCCGATGCCCACCAGCGTATAGCCGATGAAAGGATTAATCCCGACGCAAATACTGGCCGCCCCCAGCAGCTTAAGGCCGTTGGCAACCATCATCACGCGCCCTTTAGGAAAGCTGTCGGCGATCTGCCCGACAAACGGGGCGAAGACGATGTAAGCGCCCACAAACACCATCTGCAGGATCGGTTGACTCCAGTCGGGGTAAAACTCCGCTTTCAACAGCGCCAGGGTGGCGAAGAGCAGCGCATTATCGCCAAAAGCCGACAGGAACTGGGCGGCAATGACCGCTTTCATCCCCTTCGACCACAGTGAAGTGTTAGTGGGTACTGACTCATGCATTTTGGGTTTCCGCCTCTTCAACCATGCCTTTTAACGTCACAAAGTCAGGCTTCCCGCTGCCCAGTAACGGCAACTGTTTGAGGAAGCGAATATCACGCGGAACCGCCAGTTCCGGCACGCCTTGCGCACGCGCCTGCTGCTGGAGTTTCTCGCGCGTCAGTTGCTCATCGGTCGTGAACAGGACCAGCGCCTCGCCTTTACTGGCATCAGATTTGATCGCCGTGGCGTGCATCTTCTCGGGCGATACCGCCAGCGCCAGTTGCTCGACCATCTCCAGAGAAATCATCTCACCCGCAATCTTGGCGAAACGTTTGGCGCGCCCCTGAATTTGCACATAGCCTTGTTCATCAAAGCGCACGATGTCGCCTGTGTCGTACCAGCCGTTTTCCAGCTCACCCTGGGCATTTTCCGCCGCAGGGGCTTCCAGCACACCGGGTTTCTCCACGCGCAGATAGCCATTCATGATGTTCGGCCCTTTCAACTGCAGGCGCCCACCGTCATCAATCCCCGGCACTTCGAGCAAGCGCGCGTCCATTCCGGGCAGAATACGCCCAACCGTACCGGGCTTCGCCGCCATCGGCACGTTGATCGACACCACCGGCGCGCACTCGGTTACCCCGTAACCCTCCAGAATGCGCAGACCAAATTTGTCCTGCCAAAGTTGACGCGTGCTGTCCTGCAACTTCTCTGCCCCTGCCACCACATAACGCAGGCGGAAAAAGTCATACGGATTGGCGAAGCGGGCGTAGTTACCAAGGAACGTCGAAGTACCGAACAGCACGGTGCAGTTCCGGTCGTACACCAGCTCCGGCACAATGCGGTAGTGCAGCGGGCTTGGGTAGAGGAAGACTTCTGCCCCGGTCAGCAACGGCGTAAACAGCCCCACCGTCAGACCAAAAGAGTGGAACAGCGGCAGCGCCGACATAAAGCGGTCATTGGCGGTGAAATCCGCAATGGTGCGGATTTGCTCGACGTTTGCCAGAATACTTTTATGGCTGTGGACCACCCCTTTCGGGTTCCCCTCAGAGCCGGAAGTAAAGAGAATGATCGCCGCATCTTCGGGTTTTTGCGGCACCTGCGCCAGATGCGGCATCAGCACGCGGCTAAAGATCCACAGTTTATCTTCCAGCGTGATGCTGCCTTTTAAATCCTCCAGATAGACCCAGCGCACCTGGGTTAACTGTTCCGGCAGATGCCAGAGCTTCCCTTTGTCCATAAAGGTCCGCGACGTGAATACCGTTTTAATTTCCGCGGCGGTGATGGCGCTGGTCAGCCCTTTCACCCCGGCTGTGTAATTCATCATCGCCGGAATACGCCCGCGGGCGATGGCACCAAAAATTACCGCAGCGCTGATACCGGCATTCGGCAACATCAGGCCGATTTTCTCGCCCTGAGCAGTGTATTTATCGAGAATACGGGCGACAAACAGCGTTTTGGTCAGCAGCTTACGGTAGCTGTCAGGGGTGAAATTGATATCTTCAACACAGTGCTTTCCCGCGCCATAACGATATTGTGCGGCGAGGAAGGCGTCGAATAAGGTTTCACGCGGACGCACCGCCATGCGGGCTTCCATCATAATCTGATGCAGCATCTCACCGGCAATTTTACGGCGATCGCGGGCACGCGGCGCTTCCGGCATCGGCAGTTGCGTTGGTGGCAGAACATGCAGATGAATACGCGGGAAAAAGCGCTGTTTAACCAGTCCTTTCAGGCGGCTGAAAAAGGTCAATTCCGCCCCTTCAATACGGACCGGCACGACCGTTGCCGCCGACTTAGCCGCCACAAATCCCGCACCGTCGTAAATTTTCATCAGCGATCCAGAGACTGAAATGCGCCCTTCCGGGAAAATCACTACCGGCCGCCCTTCGCCAATCAAACGAACCAGATGTTTGATGGACATTGGCTTCGTCGGATCCAGCGGCACAAAGTCGATGATCGGCTTAAGCCAGCGCATGTACCACTGCTGGCTGATGGAGGTATAAACCGCAAAGACCGGACGAACAGGAAGAAAGAGCGCCAGCAAAATTCCATCAATAAAGGAGACATGGTTGGGGACAATCAGCACGCGCTCGCCATGCAGCGCCTGTGTATTACCCGTGAGCTGCACGCGGAACAGGACGCGAAAGAGGCCACGAAAAAAGCCAAATAACATTTCAACTCCTTTTGTTAGTCAATTCGACAGGTTATGCATAAATTGTGGCAGATTACACGAGAAGTGGGGGGTGGCAAAACGCGGGCGAAAAAAAACCTGCGCATCCGCGCAGGTTGGTGCAAGAAATTAAGTACGAAATGCGTACCGAAATAATCACCAATCAATACCTCTGGGATCTTGATTGTGGCTGGCAGCGCGTTAGCTCGCCAGTGGTAAAAAGCAAGCGAATGAGCCTAAGTGCAACGAGGTGTTTCTAATCATTCTGCTTGTTACACATTGACTTAATGGCAAAAAAAAACCTGCACATCTGCGCAGGTTGGTGTAATTCAAGTGTTCAACCCTCAGGTTGACTTCACCTATCAATACCTCTGGGAGAACTACTGTAGCAATCTGGCCAATTACTTCTCCAGCAGACAATAGAAACAGCCTTTCGCAAAGTGTAACTAAAGGTTCGAACTGTATATTTGCGGATATATTTTCCATGTAACGTTTTCACGTCATTTCGCCGCGCCAGCTCACGTTTGTGGAAAGTGCGCTGGCGACAACCTTGATTAGCCAGCGCATTCCCGTAACATAAGTGGGTGTGTAAACGCTTACCCCTAAATGAAGGTGCTCAATGGCGACAATAAAAGATGTAGCCCGGCTTGCAGGTGTCTCTGTCGCTACGGTCTCGCGCGTAATTAACGACTCACCTAAAGCCAGCGAAGCGTCAAGACTGGCGGTCCAGACCGCAATGGAGAGTCTGAACTATCACCCCAACGCTAACGCCCGCGCGCTGGCGCAACAATCGACGGAAACGGTCGGTCTGGTGGTGGGTGATGTTTCTGACCCTTTTTTTGGCGCGATGGTTAAGGCCGTTGAGCAGGTCGCCTCCAGCACCGGTAATTTTCTGCTTATTGGTAATGGTTACCATAATGAGCAAAAAGAACGTAACGCGATTGAGCAACTGATTCGCCACCGCTGCGCGGCACTGGTTGTCCACGCCAAAATGGTGCCGGATGCCGAACTCATCGCGTTAATGAAACAGATCCCCGGAATGGTATTGATTAACCGCATTCTGCCGGGATTCGAACAGCGCTGTGTGTCGCTTGATGACCGCTACGGCGCCTGGCTGGCGACGCGCCACCTCATACAACAGGGCCATACCCGGATAGGCTATTTGTGTTCCAACCACGCGATTTCTGACGCGGAAGACCGTCTGCAGGGCTATTACGACGCCCTCAAAGAAAACGGCCTGCCATGTAATGAGCGTCTGGTCACCTTCGGTGAACCGGACGAGAGCGGCGGGGAACAGGCGATGACCGAACTGCTCGGGCGCGGCAAGAATTTTACGGCTATCGCCTGTTATAACGATTCGATGGCGGCGGGAGCAATGGGAGTACTCAACGATAATGGCATTACTGTGCCAGACGAGATCTCTCTGATTGGCTTTGACGATGTGCTGGTGTCACGCTATGTCCGCCCGCGTCTGACCACGGTGCGCTATCCCATCGTGACGATGGCGACACAGGCGGCGGAACTGGCGCTGGCGCTGGCAGAAAACCGTCCGGTTCCGGATGTCACACATGTCTTTAACCCGACGCTGGTAAGGCGCCACTCGGTCGTGACGCCACAGGAAAACTAAAGGGTAAAGCGATAGAGGTGGACGGTCGTGTCCGGGTAATCAAGGCCGTCGCCGATATACTGCCAGCCAAAGCGCTCATAAAAATCACGGCAGGCCGAGTAAAGATGAAGCTCGCTAAACCCCATCTCCCGCGCAGACGCAATCACATGCTGCTGTAATGTGCGCGCCAGCCCCTGCCCGCGCGCAGATTCAGCCACATAGAGCGCCGCCAGCCACGGGAACAGATCCTGGCGGCTTATCAAATCGCAACGCCACAGCCCGACGGTGCCAAGCAGCGTTTCGCCATCCACCAGCACAAAGGTCAGCGGCAGGCTACCCGGCGTCTGGCTGTGTTGAATGATGCTTTCGAAGAACGCGCGCGGCAGTGAGTCGCCAAACTCGCGCCAGAGCCACTCGATCACCTGTTCGGCATGCTGCGGCGCGTCGTATAACGGAATCACTTTCACATTAATTTCCCCTGAAAAATCGGAACTGATTCAAACAGATAGCCGTCAAAATCCGGGGCATCTTCGTCCGAGAGCTCCAGCAAACTCTTTTTTACGTTTTCAAGATGCTGCCACATAGCCTGCCAGGCGCCCATCACATCGCGACGGCGCAGCGCCGCGAGCAACGTCTGCCTGTCGCCCAGCCATTTCAGGCGATAAGGTCGACTGGTAATGTGCACATTGAACTGCTGCCATAGCGGGCTGCTATCCATGTGGTGCCAGACGCTTTCTACCGTTGCCAGCAGCATCTGATTTTGCGAGGCACCTGCCAGCACCAAATGAAACATTTTGCTGTTGTCCTGGCTGGTGTCATTCAGGGCAATCGCACGCTGTTCCTGTTCCAGTATGCGGCGCAGGTTATCGATATCCGCCCGCGTCGCCATTTTGGCGGCAAAGGCGGCGATGTTGCTTTCGAGCAACTGACGCGCCTGTAATATTTCAAACGGGCCGACATCACTGCTAAGAAAGCGCTCTTCTTCGTTTTCATGCTCCTGAGGAATACGCATCACATAGACGCCAGACCCCTGACGAATGTCGACGGTTCCCTGCAGTTCAAGCATTAAGAGCGCTTCGCGGACTATCGTGCGGCTGACACCATACTTTTCGGCAATATTGCGCTCAGGCGGAAGGCGGGATCCCACGGGGTAATGCCCCTGGATTATTTGCGCGCGTAAATCTTCGCCAATCTCCTGGTACTGTTTTTTTTCCGGCGGGATAACAGCTTTTTCCACAATATCACCTGTTGCTTATACCCATCATATTGCGCGTTGAAGGTGCGTTGGCTTCCTGCAACCCAAACTATTCAGGGTATATAAATATGGATTAACGCTCAGGCCGGAGATCCCCCGGCCTTTCGGCGCGCTATCTTACCAAATTTAGTGCCTGATCGAGAACTTTCGCGCCATTTAAGGTGCCATAGGCAACCGGATCGATCACATCGATAGGGATAGCGTATTGGTCGGTAAGTTTCTTATTTTCCGCAAGCTTAAAGCGCACCTGCGGTCCCAACAGAACAGCGATGATCTCGCCGCTGTGGCTGTCTAATTCATCGCGCAGCGCCTGCTCAGCAATGGCATATATTTTCAGATCCAGACCGCGCTCGGCGGCGTTTTTTTCCATTTTGGTGACTACCAGTGATGTAGACATCCCGGCAGAACAACACAGGACAATACGTTTCATCACAGCTCCTTATTTCCATTCATCATCAAAAGAGACCGTAAGCTGGCGTTCGTCGCTTAACCGGCGATACCAGGAGAGCGATTTTTTCGCCCGTCTGTCGCGGTTGTGTTGCAAATCGATCTCCACCAGCCCGTAGCGATTTTTAAAAGCGTTCATTGGCGATACGTTGTCAGTAAATGCCCAGAGCATATAACCGTGGCAGTTGGCGCCATCCTCCCGCGCGCGTAGCGTCTGGTACAGGTGCTCAGCAATAAACGCAATACGGTAATCGTCTTCAATCACCCCGTCGGCATTGCGGAACTGCCCTTCGTTCTCCACCCCCATCCCGCTTTCCGCCACAAACCACGGGATGTTGCCGTATTCGTTTTTAATCCGCATGGCCATGTCATAAATGATAAACGGCCCGATTTCCCAGCCGCGCGACTTATTCATGCGCCTGCCCGGCAGCTCAAAAGGTTCGTAGTAATAAGCAGGATGGAAAGGCGTCTCCGGATGCCAGGCGCGGGAAGGCGCTTTGACCCGGTGCGGGTAATAGAGGTTGATCCCGAGCTCATCGACAGTGTTGTCGCGAATGATCGCCAGTTCTTCTTCGGTGTAGTCCCAGCTCACCTGATGCTTCTCCAGCACCGCAAACAGTTCCGGCGGATACGCGCCTTTCACCATCGGGTCGAGGAACACGCGGTTATAGAACAGATCGTACATCTCGGCCGCATGCAGGTCGTGCGGCGCACGGGAGCGGGGATAGGTGACTTCCGGGTTCAGAATGCAGCCCACGGTTCCCACGTAACCCTTCTCGCGAAATAGCTTCACCACTTTCGCTGTGGCAAGATTTTTATGGTGATTCCACTGCATCCAGGTGCTGGTGTTCTGCTCATATGGCCAGCGCAACGCATCCAGATAGACCCTGGTTTGCACCACAATGGGCTCGTTAAAGGTGAACCAGCGTGTCACCTTCTGGTGAAAGCGTTCAAAAACCTTTTCGACGTAGAGCAGATACAGTTCAACGACTTTTTTCGACGCCCAGCCGCCGTAGGTTTCCAGCAGATAACCGGGCAATTCGTAATGTTCAAGGCAAATCATCGGCACAATGCGGTTACGCGCCATCTCGTCAAAGAGCTGGTCGTAATACGCCGCATACTCTTCATCCACGACACCTTTTTCATAGTCGGTCAGAAAGCGTGACCAGTTGATAGAGGTGCGATAGTGCGTCAGCCCGGCCTGCTTCATCAGCTGCACATCTTCACGAAAACGGTGGTAAAAGTCAGTCGCCACCGCCGGGCCGTAGCCCTCATGCCAGACCTGTCTGTCGTTTTTGTACCAAAGATCGGGCCATGAATCCTGCCCGTCTTTTTTGCCGCTCCAGCCCTCGGTTTGCCAGGCTGACGCCGCCGCACCAAGGATAAACGTCGGCGGGATGGTGAGTGTTTTCGTGCTCACGTCAGGCTCCTTTACGCATTTTTCGCCATTTCAGTGGATTCGGCCTGCAACTGCGCTTGCTCCGCACGGCGGGAGGCAATCTTCACAAAAGGCAGATAAATAAGGATCGAAGCCAGGATGCAGACCAGTTGCGTCACCACCGCGCCCATCGAACCGGCGGTGGACAGCCAGGCGTTAATCAGCGGCGGCGTGGTCCAGGGCACCATCACCACGGCTTTGCCGGCGAAACCGGTAACCGTGGCAAAGTAGCCGATTGAGCCGGTCACCAGCGGCGTGATGATAAAGGGGATCGCGAGGATCGGATTGAGCATGATCGGCATGCCGAATATTACCGGCTCGTTGATATTGAAAATGCCTGGGCCGATGGAGAGCTTGGCGATCTCTTTCATCTCTTTGCGTTTGGTAGCAATCATCACTGCGATCAGCAGGCCAATGGTCAGACCGGAACCGCCAATACTCATATACACATCCCAGAAAGGCATGGTGATGATATTGGGTACTTCTTTGCCCTGCTCAAATGCACTCATGTTGACCGTGATCGCGCCAAGCAGCAGGGGTTCGCGGATCGGCTTGATCATCTGGTTGCCATGAATGCCGATCACCCAAAACAGCTGGGCGACAAACATCAATAGCAGGATGCCGGGCAGGCTTTGCACCACGCGTTCCAGCGGCTGTTGCACCACCTGATAAACCGCATCATAGAGGTACATGCCAGTGAGCTGATGAAAGACAAAACCCAATGTCGCGATAACCGTGGTAGTAATAATGGCCGGGATCAACGCAGAGAACGACGCCGAGACGTTAGGCGGTACCGTATCCGGCATTTTGATTTTCAGCCCTTCACGGTTTTCCAGCCAGCAGTAAATCTCAACGGAGAGAATCGCGATAAACATGCCGAGGAACAGGCTACGGGTATCCGAGAACTGGCGCAGCAGCACATCTTTCACCACATGCATTTGGCCATCCACCAGCATTTCCACCGTCGTCGGCGTCACGCAGATAAAGCAGATAACCGCCAGCAAACCGGGGAACAGGGTTTTGATCCCGTTAATACGCCCAAGCTCAATACCAATCAGGAATACCGCACCGATATTCAAAAAGTTGAGCGTGGCGTAGTTGATGGCGCTGGTAATCGGCTTAAGCGCTGCCAGAAACGACAGCGCATCAAAGCTGGCGAGGCCGTTTTTCGGATCCAGCACCATATTGGAGATAAGCACGGAGAAGGCGCCGACGATAATGACCGGCATCAGGGTAATAAACGAAGCCTTGATCGCCATGATATAGCGATAGCTGTTGAATTTGGTCGCGAAGCTACCCAGAGAATCGATTAACTTTTCCTGTAGAGCCATCAGAGGTACCTCAGTAAAAGGGCTTTTATCGTGTCAGGTATACAGCTCAATACCTTTTGGCATACCAAAAATAGCTATCGATAGAAAATAGTTCTGTGATTGAGGTCGCAACACGGCATCTGGCATTCCAGATTTGCCATTTTCAGCAAATTTGGCATACCACCATAGAGAAATCAGGGATTTCTTCGGGTTGCATGAAAAGCGTGATCGATCCGGTTATTGTCTCTCCCCCGTCCCGCTGCGCTTTGATGAATGTGATAAAATAGCGACCTTCATGTGATACAGGATCAGGTCATGGCGACAATGCTGGATGTCTCACTGCGCGCGGGTGTCTCCAAGGCTACGGTATCGCGCGTGTTGAACGATACAGGTCAGGTAAAAGAGAGCACCCGTAAACGGGTTTATCAGGCGATGGAAGAACTGGGTTATCGGCCTAATTTTCTGGCCCAGTCGCTGGCAACACGCACCAGTAATAACATTGGCCTGGTGGTTTCCACTTTTAACGGTTTCTATTTTGGTCGCCTTTTACAACAGGCATCACGCCAGGCGGAAGCCTATGGTAAACAGCTGATTGTGACCGACGGGCACGATGCCCCGGAACGTGAAGAACTGGCCGTACAGATGCTGGCCGACAGACGCTGCGACGCCATCATTCTTTACACCCGCTTTATGAGCGAGAAGGAGATTATTCGTCTAATTGATACGACCCCGATGCCGCTTATCGTGATCAACCGCGAGGTGTTTCAGGCTCACGATAAATGCGTTTTTTTTGAACAGCAGGACGCGGCGTTTCAGGCGGTGGATTATCTGGTGAACCAGGGTCATCACGATATTGCTTGTATCACCGCCCCCATCCACACGCCAACCGGCAAAGCCCGTCTGATGGGATATCGCAAAGCGCTGGAAAAACACGGTATTTGTTGGGATCCGGCCAAAGTGAAATACGGCGACTCATCCATGTCACGCGGTTATGAACTGTGCCAGGAGATCTTACACGAGGGCATTAAGGTCAGCGCGCTGTTTGCCTGTAACGACGATATGGCACTGGGGGCTTCAAAGGCGCTGCATCAGGCGGGGCTACGTATTCCGCAGGACATTTCTCTGTTTGGTTTCGATGACGCACCCAGCGCCCGTTGGCTGGAGCCGGGGCTGTCGACGGTTTATCTACCGATTGAGAGCATGATCACCACGGCCATCGATCAAGCTGTCCGGCTGGTCAACAAAGAGGCGATCGAAGCGATCCCTCCTTTTACCGGCACCCTGGTACTGCGTGATTCCGTCGCCCCCGGGCCATTTTTCCCGGATAAAGCTGACGCCTGATCCGGGCTAGCGAACATATCAACCGTAGCCCCGGTAAGCGTTAGTGCCACCGGGGAATTAACGGATGCGGCTGCACCTTCTTTTGAGAATCACTGATATCCTCGCTCCTCAGGAGAGAGTACCAGGCCTTATACCTGTTCCAGCGCCAGCAGCTCTTCAATTGTCTGACGGCGGCGAATGAGACGCGCCACGCCGTTATCAAACAGCACTTCCGGCAGCAGCGGGCGGCTGTTGTAATTAGATGACATGGACGCACCATAAGCGCCTGTATCGTGCAGCACAAGATAATCCCCCGGCCTCACGGCAGGCAGCGCGCGGGTTTCCACTTTGCCGCCTTCCTGCTGGGTAAACACATCGCCAGACTCACACAGCGGTCCGGCCACCACGGTATCGATACGCGGCGCGGTGGTTAAATCGCGCCCGTCAGCCGCCAGCGCGGTGATGTGGTGATAGCTACCGTACATGGACGGGCGCATCAGATCGTTAAATCCTGCATCGATCAGCACAAAGTGGCGGCTTCCCATCTCTTTCACGCTGCGTACCTGAGCGACCAGTACGCCGGATTCCGCCACCAGGAAGCGTCCCGGTTCGATCTCCAGTTTTACCGGGTGGCCCAGATGTTTCGCCACCTGTTCACGCGCGGCATTCCACAGGCTGTAATAGTGATCCGTGTCCACGCCCTCTTCCCCTTCATGATAAGGAATAGAGAGACCGCCACCGGCGGAAATAGCCTGTAAATCCTGACCGAATTCAATCACCTGGCGCACCATCGCGCCGCATACCTGCTCAAGGTGGCCATAATCGACCCCGGAACCGATATGCATATGGATGCCCACCAGTTGCAGGTTGTAACGCTGCATCACTTCCAGCGCGGCCGGCAGGTCGCTATACCAGATGCCGTGTTTGCTGTTTTCGCCGCCGGTGTTGGTTTTCTGGCTGTGACCGTGACCGAAACCGGGGTTAACGCGCAGCCAGACCGGGTGACCGGGCGAAACCTGCCCCAGTTGTTCCAGCATATCCACTGACCCGGCGTTAACCGGGATACCCAGCTCGCTCACGCGGGCGAGCGTCGCCTCATCAATCACATCCGCCGTAAAGACAATATCGTCCGGATGGTTTTTCGGGTCGTACCCTGCCGCCAGCGCACGCTCAATTTCCCCTAAAGACACCGAGTCCACCTTCACGCCCTGCTCACGCATCAGGCGCAGGATATGAATGTTCGAGCAGGCTTTCTGCGCGAAACGAATCACATCAAACTGCGCCAGGCGGGCAATCTGGTCGCGAATAATTTGCGCATCGTAAACCCACACCGGGCAGCCAAATTCAGCAGGCATCCGCAGCAGGTTAGCGGCATTAAGGTCAGTGGTGGTTTGTGTCAGTGGGCGTGGCATAAGAGACTCCGGAACGGTGTTTTTTATGATTACGCCACAGGCAAAGAGGAATAAAAAATATCGTTTTATCGTGAGTCTATGCAAAAATGATATGGATTCGCTTACCAGGATGCCGCCATGCCCGCCGTAAACCTGCGCCACATAGAAATTTTTCATGCCGTGATGACTACCGGTAACCTGACGGAAGCCGCTCAGTTACTGCATACCTCGCAGCCTACCGTTAGCCGTGAGCTGGCGCGCTTTGAAAAAGTGCTGGGGTTGAAATTGTTTGAACGCGCGCGCGGGCGCCTGCATCCCACGGTGCAGGGGTTGCGTCTGTTTGAAGAGGTACAGCGATCCTGGTACGGACTGGACAGAATTGTCAGCGCCGCCGAAAGCCTGCGTGAATTTCGTCAGGGCGAGCTGTCGGTCGCCTGCCTGCCGGTCTTTTCCCAGTCATTTTTACCGCTGCTGTTGCAGCCTTTTCTTGCCCGCTACCCGGACGTAAGCCTGAATATCGTGCCGCAAGAGTCGCCGCTACTGGAGGAGTGGCTCTCCGCCCAGCGTCATGATTTGGGCCTGACGGAAACCGTCAGCACGCCTGCCGGTACCGAGCGTACGCCGCTGCTGACCTTTAACGAAGTGTGTGTCCTGCCGCAAAACCACCGACTGGCCCATAAAACGCAGCTTACCCCTGCGGATTTTCAGGGTGAGAATTACATCAGCCTGTCGCGTACCGACAGCTATCGGCAATTACTGGATGCTTTGTTCAGTGAACATCAGGTAAAACGCCGTATGGTACTCGAAACGCACAGCGCGGCATCGGTCTGCGCGATGGTCCGCGCTGGCGTCGGCATTTCAGTAGTCAACCCACTGACCGCGCTCGATTACGCCGCCAGTGGCGTGGTGGTGCGTCGTTTCAGTATCGATGTGCCTTTCACGGTAAGCCTGATTCGCCCGCTGCATCGCCCTTCTTCCGCGCTGGTCGACGCATTTAGTCGCCATTTGCAGGAGGCGATGCCGCTGATTACCGGCCCACTGAACGCGGTACTCAATGCCGTTTAGGAGAGCATAAAGGTCACGGCATCGGCAGCGTGCAACGCGGCAGTATCAAAGACAGGGATTGGCGACTGATCTTGTGAAACCAGCAGGCCAATTTCGGTACAACCGAAAATCACCCCCTGCGCCCCCTGCTCTGCCAGTTGGGTAATCAGACTCACATAATAGGTGCGCGACGCATCGCTAAACGTCCCCAGGCACAGCTCGTCAAAAATAATCTGATTGACCCGCGCGCGATCTGACTCCCCCGGGATCAGCGTTTCGATGCCAAACGCTTCGGTCAGACGGCCACGGTAAAAATCCTGCTCCATGGTGTAGCGTGTGCCCAGCAGCGCCACTTTGGACTGTTTCTGCGCCACAATTGCTCGCCCGGTGGCATCGGCAATATGCAAAAACGGCACATCGATGCGCGCTTCAATCTGCCCGGCGATTTTATGCATGGTGTTCGTACAGAGCATGATGCCCTGCGCACCGGCGTTTTGCAGGCCAATAGCCGCATCCGCCAGAATATCCCCGGCCTTTTCCCATTCGCCGCTGCGCTGGCACTCTTCAATCTCGTGGAAATCCACACTGTGGAGCAACAGGCTGGCGGAGTGCAGGCCACCCAATTTCTCCTTCACCCTTTCATTAATCAGGCGGTAATACGGAATGGTGGATTCCCAGCTCATGCCGCCCAGCAGTCCAATCGTTTTCATTATGCCTCTCCCTCTGAGTAAGCACTCAGTCAAGCAAACTCAGGGGCGAGTTTCAAGGTATCTTGAGGGACGGATGCAAACCGTATATAGAGGTTAATTCACTTTATGAATTCTGATTTTTCAGCTTCTACCCTTATCCGCACTTAAGCTGGCACGATTATCGGTTAGCTTATTCACTGGCTGCAGCCGATCACCGGACAGTTATCATCATTAAGGAATAATGAAATGCCTGAAATTGACAACATTAGCCATGCCAATACTCGCCCGATGGATCCGAACGGGGCAGTGCATGTGCATCAGGTAAAAATCACTCAAACCAAAAGATATGATGTGATGATTGCGTACGGCGGACACGGCGGCGCGGAAATGCTGAAAGCCGCAGAGTTTAAAAGAAAACGACTTCTGGAGAAAGCCCCTGAGAGTGTGATTCCGACACCTAAAATATTCAGAAGCCAACAGGAATTTAAAGATATCTGGACAAGTATCTTTAATGACCTGCAATTACGTAACAAATCGGGAATGTACACCTATGAGCTGCATGAAATCCATATTTTTGCGCATAGCGACCCTGATCAAATAAGAATCCGGGATGGGGAGCATATTAATAAAACCGTTATCCAGTCTCTCGAAAAGCTGAGATGGAGCCCAGAACTAGGACACCTGGTCCTGCACAGCTGCCGCTCAGGGCGTTTTGAAAATGATAGATTAACAGAGAGGAACAGTGAAGAGTGCATTGCCCGTGACTTTTCCAGGTGCCAATCAGCTTATGTTATTGGTCAGATGGTTTATGCTTCCTTCAATTATGGTCCGCAGCCACAAGACTGGAAATACCGGGCCACAGTCAATGATAAAATCGCGATAGACGTGTTGGGAATGAACGAACTTGTGTTATGGGGATATAAATCAGGGGATGCCATAAAAGACCGTTTTTCTAATGACGTTGAATATAAAACACTATTTGGTGGTCAACTCTGGCCCTGCAGAAAATACAGAAATGGAGAGAAAATTGACAGAAAAGTGGCACAGGATCAGTTTAATGATGATGATCTTAATTTTATCTGAAAGGAGGCTCAGATAACACGATGAGTCATTGCCGGAAACGTTTTTTTTCCCTGCGGACAATTGTGTGGCTAACGGTTATTTTACTGCTCGCATTTTATTGCTATAAAAACCGCCCCAGGGATTATTCCGTTAAGACCGCCATGTTACCGCAAGAGGCTTTGTGGACGGTTAAACACTCTCAAAAGATAACAGCCAAAGCCATTACGCAAGAGCATCCCAGTATTGATGACGACGATGCAATGCTGGCATTAATCCGCCAGGCCTGGCAGTGGGATAAAAACGCCCTGATCAACTATGCGATGATTCAGTTTGAGCTCTTTGGTGACCCCATTGTGGAGGATTTTATCTGGGAAAACAGGCATAAAATCGTTGACCAGCATGGCAGGCCTCTCAGACGGCCGGATATACTGGATTTACACTACCGAGATCTTATTCTCAAACTGGCAGATATGGAGTATCCCCTGGCAGCAGTGTTTATTTTGGGACGATTCCTGTGGAGTGCCGGAGAAACAGGAGCAATTCATAATCCATTGACACCAGAAAACCGTGAAAAGTTAATACACTACACCCGCTATGCCATTAAAGGCGGATTCCGTTATCATTTATCACTTGCCAGTGCGATACTTTTTGCCAGCGGCTTTGACTATAAAGACAGTAATCACACACAGATTCATACCCTACAGGACAGGATCCCCAATTTATCGCCAAATGAGCTGGAGGACAGTTACCTTGCATATAAAAAGTGCGCCCTGCAAGGCTCACTTTATGCCCAGATTAAAATGGCCGAGTTCCACTACTATGGAATTAGCGTATCCCAGGACATTACGCAGGCCTGGGCCTGGTCATTAATCGCGAGAGACAACTTTCTGAATTTCATCAAAATAAGAAACGAAGATTATTATAAATATAACAGTGGACAAGCTCACCTGAATAACTATAACAAAACCGTTCTGCAACCGTTAATATTGTCCACTGCAACTGATGAGAAAATTAAGCTGGGTGAATCTCTCGCCGGGAGAATTAACCCTGGATTTTCCGACGTGGATTATCGCATCTGGGAAGAAGAAATGGAGGATGTGCCGCCGATGCCCTGAATTAAGGCTATTCTCGTTATATATAATGAAAAATCAACAACAGGCCGCAATCCATGACATCAACACGCTCATTATTCCTGGTGGTTATAACTCTACTTATTAACTCTGCACATGATGGTGCAATTGATATAGCTTGTTCTATAACACCATCACTCCTTCCCAGGTCTGAATTATGGACAGTGAAACATTCATGGATAATGCAACGAAACGCCATAACGCCAGAAACACATATAATTGAAAGTGATGAAAATTTGATAAACCTTATTATACATGCCTGGCAGGGTGATAAAAATGCGATGATTCAATATGCACGTATTCAGTTTCTCGTTAACGACAACGCTTTTCTGGAAGACTTCTACAAACAAAATGCACACCGTATCGTTAATCGCTATGGGCATCGTCTTAAACGCCCTGATATATTTAATATGGATTACAGCGAATTTATTACCACACTGGCTGAAAGGCGTTATCCCCTGGCTGCCAGACTAGCTACCGGAAGACTTAAATGGACAGCAGGTACAACCTACACAAAATTTAATCCATTAACGCATGAAAACCGCAATAAGCTTATCCGGTATATGCGATATGCTATTGAGGGAGGTTACCATGAACATTCATCATTAGCGGATAACATACTTTTTCCATCCGGATTCGCATTCAAAAACAGCTACTTTAGCGAACTAAATTCACTGCAAGACAGAGTTACTAACTTATCCCAGGAAGAACTGATGGAAAGTTTTTCTGCCTATAAAATGAGCGCGCTCCATGGCTCACAATATGCTCAGATAAGAATCAGTGAATTTTATCTTTATGGTGCTGGTATAGAACAGAATCTGGAACAGGCATATGCATGGTCTTTAATCGCTCAAATGAGCTATCGGAATTATCAACAAAAATACGCTGACTAATACCGTTCTGAATCAGAAAACGAAGAAATCTTCGACCATTTTAATAAAACTATACGTGTCAAACTCAAAGAAAAAGGGCTTAGCCCTGCACAAAAAGAAAAAGGTTTGAAGATTGCGCTACAGATTAAAGATAATATATCAGAAGGGGATTATTATACGTGGCGATCCGAGCATGATCCTATACTGCCGGAACCTTGAATTACTGATATCTGAGTGATAAGCAAAAAAAACAATGCTGAATATAATACATTATTTGGCGGTCAGCTCTGATCCAACAGAAAATACAGAAATGGTGGATGTGCCGCCGATGCCCTGAGCCGTATTTATGACACGGGAAACAAAATAAAAAGCCAGTCAGATTATCACTGACTGGTTTTTTTATTACCGTTCAAATAAGAACGGTATCGGGCAAATTAACGTGCCAGCCAGCCGCCGTCGACAGCAACGGTATAACCATTGATGTAGTCAGATGCGCTGGAGGACAGGAACACAATCGGCCCCATCAGGTCGCTCGGCAGCCCCCAGCGGCCCGCCGGGATACGCTCGAGGATAGCCGCGCTACGCTCTTCGTCAGCACGCAGCTGCTGGGTGTTGTTGGTGGCCATATAGCCCGGTGCGATGGCGTTGACGTTGATGTTGTGTTTCGCCCATTCGTTCGCCAGCAGACGGGTCACGCCCATTACGCCGCTTTTGGACGCGGTGTAAGACGGTACGCGGATGCCGCCCTGGAAGGAGAGCATGGAGGCGATGTTAATGATCTTGCCGCCATTGCCCTGAGCGATAAAGTGTTTCGCCGCCGCCTGGGACATAAAGAAGACGCTTTTGATGTTCAGGTTCATCACGTCATCCCAGTCCTGCTCGCTAAAATTGATCGCGTCTTCGCGACGAATCAGGCCTGCGTTGTTGACCAGAATGTCAATTTTGCCGAACTCGGCCACCGCGCGATCCAGCAGCGCCGGGATGCCGTCGATTTTACGCAGATCAGCCGTCAGGCTCAGGAAACGACGACCCAGCGCGGTGACGCGCTCAATAGTTTCGGTCGGTTCAACAATGTTGATGCCCACGATATCGCAGCCCGCTTCCGCCAGACCCAGCGCCATGCCCTGGCCCAGACCGGTATCACACCCGGAAACGACAGCCACTTTACCTTGAAGAGAGAATGCATCCAGAATCATGTTTGTTCCTTAATCTTTCAGCGCCTGCAGCCGCAGGCATATTTTCGTTATGCCTTCGGTGCTTAGCGCAGATCTTTAACCGCGACGTGGTCCATGTCATCAAAGACCTGGTTTTCACCGACCATACCCCAGATAAAGGTATACGCCTTCGTCCCCACGCCTGAGTGGATTGACCAGCTCGGCGAAATAACCGCTTGTTCGTTGTGCATCACGATATGGCGAGTCTCCTGCGGCTGCCCCATCATGTGGAACACGCACGCGTCTTCATCCATATTGAAATAGAAGTAAACTTCCATACGGCGTTCATGGGTATGGCACGGCATGGTGTTCCACAGATTACCCGGCGCCAGTTCAGTCAACCCCATGCTCAACTGGCAGGTTTCCAGTACGTCCGGTACGAAGTATTTGTTGATGGTGCGACGGTTGCTGGTGAGGTTGTCACCCAGCGTGACCGGAGACACATCCGCAGGCGTCACTTTTTTGGTCGGGTAAGTCGTATGTGCCGGGGCGCAGTTATAGTAGAACTTTGCGGGGGTTGCGGTATCGACGCTGGCGAAAACCACCTCTTTCGCCCCTTTGCCGATATACAGCGCATCGCGATGGCCGATTTCATAGCACTGCCCATCAACGGTGATGGTACCGGGGCCACCGATATTGATAACGCCCAGCTCACGGCGTTCAAGAAAATAGCTGACACCCAGTTGCTTGCCTACTTCGCCGCCGACAGAGACGGTTTTGGCTACCGGCTTAATGCCTCCGACGATGATACGGTCGATGTGGCTGTACACCATGGTGTATTCGTCATTAACAAATACCTTCTCAACCAGAAATTCATTGCGCAGTCCCTGGGTATCCAGCGTTTTCGCATGCGCACTGTGGATGCTTTGTCTTACGTCCACCTTTACCTCCGCAGTCAATATTTCATTCAAATCGCAGGTAACGGAGCGGATAAAAAACGTTCCGTTTTGCAGTATGCGCACATCTTATCCCGGCTAAAACACGTTTTCAATCTTATATAAAACAACGTTTCATTTTTTCCGTAATATATTTCTAAAACTGTAGTTGCGATCACGAACGCCTGACATTGGTGCGAATGAGGTGGGCGACTTCTGGGGTGAGCGAAAAGAATTTAATTATATCAAACAAACAGTTAATACCATCTTGACGTTTTAACAGCCTGTCGGCATTTTTACTGCGTGAAATCTAAGATCTTTTTTCATATCGCTACGCCATCATTTTTTTAGGGTGCTATGTGCTGCATTTTCTTTTAAACTGCGCAGGCTGTCACACAAAGTAAAACGATGTTTTGATAAATTAACACCGAATTTTTGAAATGTTGATGGCGTGTATAACAGCGTGAAAATGAATGCGTATACACCAGGGAAGTATCGACAAAGAAACAACAGGGTAGCGCAGCGCGTTGCCCGGGGACGTTTGAGTTAGTGTTTCTGTAACTGGCCTTGCCCTCCTTGACGGAGGGCTTTTTTTTAGGAGGAAAGGGACGTTATCGGCAAGAAAGACTCAGTCACGTTCTATCGCCAGCGCCACCCCCTGACCGCCACCGATACATAACGTCGCCAGCCCTTTACGGGCATTGCGTTTTTTCATTTCATGCACCAGAGAGACCAGAATACGGCAGCCGGATGCGCCGATAGGATGGCCGAGCGCAATCGCACCGCCGTTCACATTGACCCGCTTTTCATCCCACTCCAGCACTTTACCGACAGACAGCGCCTGTGCGGCGTAGGCTTCATTAGCCTCAATCAGGTCGACGTCATCCAGGTGCCAGCCCACGCGCTCAAGGCAACGTCGGGTGGCATACACCGGCGCAATACCCATCAGGGCGGGATCGACGCCCACGCTGGCAAAGGCACGGATACGCGCCATCACCGGCAAATTCAATTCCTGCGCTTTGGCTTCGCTCATCATCATCACGGCGGCGGCGCCGTCATTAATGGACGAGGCATTCCCCGCCGTGACAGACCCCGTCAATTCGAAAGCCGGGGAGAGTCTGGCCAGCCCTTCTGCGCTGGCGTCGGTACGCGGCTGCTCATCGGTATCGACCAAAAGTGGCCGCCCGTCGCTGGACACAGCTTTCACCGGCACGATTTCATCGCGAAAACGCCCGGAATCGATAGCAGCGCGCGCCTTTTGCTGGGAGCGGAGCGCCCAGTCGTCCTGGTGGGCACGGCTGATGCCATACTCCCGCGCCAGATTTTCTGCAGTTACGCCCATATGGTAATCGTTGAAGGCATCCCATAATCCATCGTGGACCAGGCTGTCGATAAGTTGGCTATTGCCCAGACGCGCCCCGGTTCGGCTGTCGGTCAGCACATGGGGAGCCCGGCTCATGTTCTCTTGTCCGCCTGCAATCACCACATCGGCTTCACCGCATTGAATCGCCTGCGACGCCAGATGCAGCGCTTTAAGCCCGGACCCACACACATCATTAATAGTGATAGCCGAGACAGTCATCGGCAGCCCGCCTTTAATCGCCGACTGGCGGGCAGGGTTTTGCCCGGCACCGGCGGTAAGCACCTGGCCTAAAATAACTTCATCAACGGTCTGGGGGTGAATCCCGCTGCGATCAAGAAGCGCCTGAACGACATAACTTCCCAGTTCAACGGCAGAATGGTGCGATAGCGCCCCCTGAAAACAGCCGATAGGCGTGCGAACCGCAGCCACGATAACGACATCTTTCATTTCTACCTCAGCGCAAATTGACCCAGGCAATAGTAGTACGTTGTTATCAAGTATTATCGCAATTGTTTAAAATTGGTGAGATTCATCACACAGGGGGGCAGGAACAGAGTCGAGGGAAGGCGGTGCGACGGGCAAGCCCGCCGCACCGAAACAGCAAGAATCAGTTGTTTACCGGAATAACAGCACCTTTGTATTTGGTGCGGATCCAGTCCTGAATCTCTTTAGAATGCAGAACGTTAACCAGCGCTACGATGTCTTTTTTCTTCTCATCGCCACGGTGTACGGTAATGATGTTGGCATACGGGTTGTTTTCACCGCTCTCTACGGCAATCGGGTCATGTACCGGATCCAGGCCAGCATCAATGGCGTAGTTGGCGTTGATAACGACCGCGTCACCTTCATCGTTGTTATACATCTGCGGCAGCAGCGCAGCTTCGACATTCGGCTGGAATTGCAGTTTTTTCGGGTTCTCAACGATATCGCTGATACGTGCAGACACTTTATCCACGCCCGGTTTCAGCTTGATAACGCCCTCTTTTTCGAAGATAGAGAGAATACGACCTTCCTCAGACACCGCATCACGCATGATGATTTTGCCGCCCTGCGGCAGATCTTTCAGCGATTTGTATTTTTTGGAGTAGATACCAATCGGCTCAATATGAATCGCACCTGCGCTGACGAAATCATACGTTTTATCACCCGCGTGGTCTTTCAGTACGCTGTTCAGGTACGGAATGTGCTGGAAATAGTTAGCGTCGATTTCACGGCCAGCCAGCGCGGTGTTCGGCAGAATGTAGTCCTGGAACGGTTTGATCTCCAGATCGATGCCTTGCTTCGCCAGGATCGGTTTCGCCTGCTCCAGAATTTCAGCGTGCGGCACGTTGGACGCGCCAACGGTCAGTTTGTCAGCCCAGGAGGAGAAGCTCATCGCACCCAAAGTCATGGCGGCAATCAGTGTCAGTGTTTTTTTCATGATGTTGGTTTCCATTATTGTTTTAACCTAAGTAATTCTGGTTGCAGGAAGTGGGCAAGAGCGTGCCCCCCTGGAGCTTACTGAGGTAAGTGACAGGGGTGAACAAACTTTGCCAGCGCACATGCAACCTGAAGTACGACGGGTAAATTAGCGTTTATCTAACAGAGAAGTTATTGCGTCGCCGCAGAACTGGATGATGAAGACAATGATCAAGATGGTCACTGTCGCCACCAGCGTGACGTCGCCGTGGTTGCGCTGGAATCCTTCCAGATAAGCCAGATTTCCTAAGCCACCCGCACCGATAACCCCGGCCATGGCGCTGTAGCTCACCAGAGCAATCAGCGTCACCGTGATACCGGAAACCAGTGCAGGCGATGATTCAGGCAGTAAAACCCGAAAAATCAGTGTACTAAGGCGTGCCCCCATCGAACGGGTCGCCTCGATAACCCCTTTATCCACCTCACGCAGGGCAATCTCCACCAGGCGAGCGTAAAACGGCGCGGCTCCGACAATCAGCGCGGGCAGCGCGGCGTTCGCCCCGAGAATGGTGCCGACAATCGTTTTGGTGAACGGAATCAACAGAACGATGAGGATGATGAACGGAATAGAGCGGAACACGTTCACCACAATCGAAATCACGCTATAGAGCGCGCGGTTTTGAAATAACCCGCCGCGGGCGGTTAAAAACAGCGCCAGCCCCAGAATGATCCCTAATACAAAGGTTGCCGCGCCAGAGAGTGCCGTCATGTACAGCGTCTCTTGCGTTGCCGCCCAAAGCTGGGCCAGTTTCAGATGCGGAAATACTGTCTCAAGCATGCGTGATCACCTCGCCTTCAATATCGCTATGGCGTAAATCCGCGAGGATATTGTTTACCTGTTCCTCTGTGGCGACGACATGCACCCACAGTTGCCCAAACACGCCATGCGCGGTTTGGGTCATTTTTCCATGCAAAATATTGAACGGCAGGCCGTAGCGCAGCGTCAGTTCACCCACCACCGGTTGATGCGTGTTGTGCCCGGTGAAAGTCAGCTTGATCACGGTACCGTCGAGATCCGCGTTCAGATCAGGATTAAACTCAGCTTCCTCATACTGGCTAATCTGGCGGACAAACTGACGGGTGATCGGCTGCTGCGGATGCGTGAAAACGCTAATCACATCCCCCTCTTCCACCACGCTACCGTTTTCCATCACCGCCACGCGGTCACAGATTTTGCGCACCACATGCATTTCATGGGTGATAAGCACAATCGTCAGCCTGAAACGACGGTTAATATCCAGAAGCAGATCGAGAATTTGATCGGTCGTCTGCGGATCCAGCGCTGAAGTCGCCTCATCGCAAAGCAGCACATCCGGATTGTTTGCCAGCGCACGGGCAATCCCCACACGCTGCTTTTGCCCACCGCTCAGTTGCGACGGGTAAGCATTTTCGCGTCCAGTCAGCCCCACCAGCTCGATCAGTTCCGCCACACGCGCCTTAATTTTCGCTTTTGGCGCACCGGCAATCTGCATAGAAAAGGCGATGTTTTCCGCCACCGTACGCGACCACAACAGGTTGAAATGCTGGAAGACCATACTGATTTTCAGCCGGGCCTGGCGCAACTGCTCACCTTTTGCCGCCGAGATGTCCTGGCCGTTTATCACTACGCTGCCGGAAGTCGGTTTTTCCAGACCATTCAGCAAACGAATCAGCGTACTTTTTCCGGCGCCGCTGTAGCCGATAATCCCGTAAATTTGCCCCTGCTCAACCGACAGATTGACGCTGTCCACGGCGGTAATCGACGCCTTTCCCTGGTCGAAAATCTTAGAAATATTCCTGAGAACGATCATTGCGTTACTTTTCCGTTTGGCGGTTTAGCAGTATGGAAGTCCAAACGATAATAATCAGTCATGAATATAATTCAAATAACTAAATGGACATTAGATATAACTTTTCACGCTAAGCGGCGGTGATTCTCACTCTTCTGTCTAATGATTAAATTCAGCAATGTTTATCTGCTAAACGCATAATCCACAGGAAGAACCGTGAAAAAGTGGCTAAAAACACAGCAAAAATGGCTGGTTATGGCAATCGACACATCCGGACGGCTAACCACCTTTCCCTCCTGATGTCTAAATAGCACTTCATATTTCTTTTCGTTCTAATCGCCGGATAAACGTTCTTTAAACAGGCAAAATGACAGACCTATCATCCGCTCATCGCGTTTATCTGTGGGTGATTAACCATGCCAGTATTGCATTCGATTAGTGAACTTATCGGCCAGACCCCGCTTCTCCAGCTCCATAAGCTGGAGACTGGCCCCTGCAGCCTGTTTCTGAAACTGGAAAATCAGAACCCAGGCGGCTCGATCAAAGACCGCGTTGCGCTGTCGATGATTAACGAAGCCGAACGGCTGGGCCATTTACAGCCCGGCGGAACGATCATAGAGGCAACGGCGGGTAATACTGGCCTTGGGCTGGCGCTGATTGCCGCGCAAAAAGGGTATTCATTGATTCTGGTGGTGCCGGACAAAATGAGCCGGGAGAAGATCTTCCACCTGCGGGCGCTGGGGGCGAAAGTGGTATTAACGCGCTCTGACGTCAACAAAGGTCACCCGGCCTATTATCAGGATTATGCCCGCCGCCTGGCGCAGGAGACGCCGGGGGCGTTTTACATCGACCAGTTCAATAACGAAGCCAATCCGCTGGCGCACTTTAGTACCACCGCGCCGGAAATTTATGCCCAGCTTGACGGTGATATCGATGCCATTGTCGTTGGCGTCGGTTCTGGCGGGACGCTGGGAGGATTGCAGGCATGGTTTGCCGAACACTCGCCAAAAACCGAATTTGTCCTCGCCGACCCGGCCGGTTCGATCCTCGCCGATCAGGTCGAAACCGGACAGTACGGTGAGCCGGGCTCCTGGCTGGTCGAAGGGATCGGTGAGGATTTTATCCCACCGTTGGCCCATATCGAGGGTGTCCATACGGCTTACCGTGTGACCGATGCCGAAGCGTTCGCCGCCGCGCGCGCCCTGCTACAAACCGAAGGGGTGCTGGCCGGCTCCTCCACCGGCACACTGCTCAGTGCCGCACTGCGTTATTGCCGGGCGCAGACTACCGCCAAACGCGTGGTGACGCTCGCCTGTGACAGCGGCAACAAATACCTCTCAAAAATGTTTAACGATGACTGGATGCGCCAGCAGGGATTATTAAGCCGCCCAACGCGCGGTGATTTAACCGATTTCATTGCCCTGCGCCATGACGAAGGCGCCACCGTCACCGCCGCGCCGGATGACACCCTGGCCGCCGTACTGGCACGGATGCGGCTGTATGACTTCTCGCAACTGCCTGTACTGGAAAACGGCCGTGTCGTTGGCATCGTCGATGAATGGGACCTGATAAGCCACGTCCAGGGTGACAGCGCGCGTTTTTCATCACCGGTGAAAGAGGCAATGACCCGCAACGTAGAAACCCTCGACAAGCACGCGCCGGAAAGTGCGCTGAAAGCCATTTTTGACCGGGGCCTGGTGGCAGTGATTGCCGACAATGACCGCTTTCTCGGCCTGATTACCCGCAGCGATGTCCTGACCACCTGGCGTAACCGCCTGGAACAATAAAGGAGTACAGATGAAAACGTTGAATACTTTGAGCGTGCACAGCGGCACATTCACCGACCAGCATGGCGCGGTGATGCCGCCGATTTATGCCACGTCAACTTTTGCGCAGCCTGCGCCTGGTCAGCATACCGGCTATGAATATTCCCGCAGCGGCAACCCGACTCGTCACGCGCTGGAAACTGCGATCGCAGAACTCGAAGGCGGTACGCGAGGTTATGCCTTTGCTTCCGGGCTGGCGGCCATCTCCACGGTACTGGAGTTACTGGATAAAGATAGCCATATTGTCGCGGTGGATGATGTTTACGGCGGAACGTACCGCCTGATTGAAAATGTACGCAAGCGCAGCACCGGCCTGCGAGTGAGCTGGGTGAAGCCCGACGATCTGGCGGGGCTGGAAGCCGCCATCCGCCCGGACACGCGGATGATCTGGGTTGAAACCCCGACCAACCCGCTGCTTAAACTGGCAGATCTGGAAGCGATCGCAACGATCGCGCAACGGCATAAGATCCTCAGCGTGGCGGACAACACCTTTGCCTCGCCGGTTATCCACCGCCCGATAGAGCTCGGTTTCGACATTGTGGTTCACTCCGCCACCAAATACCTGAACGGGCACTCTGACGTGGTGGCCGGACTGGCGGTCGTAGGCGATAACCCGGCGCTGGCAGAAAAACTGGGCTATTTGCAAAACGCCACAGGCAGCGTGCTTGACCCGTTCAGCAGTTTCCTGACGCTACGCGGTATCCGCACGCTGTCACTGCGTATTGAGCGCCACAGCAGCAACGCACTGGCGCTGGCGCAGTGGCTGGAGCAGCAGCCGCAGGTCGAAAAAGTGTGGTTCCCGTGGCTACCGTCACACCCACATCATGCACTGGCGCGTAAGCAGATGGCGCTGCCCGGTGGCATGATTTCGGTAGTGGTAAAAGGCGATGACCACTATGCCACTCAGATAATCAGTAAACTAAAACTGTTTACCCTCGCCGAAAGTCTGGGGGGCGTAGAAAGCCTGGTGAGCCAGCCTTACAGCATGACGCACGCCTCGATTCCGCTGGAGCAACGGCTGGCTAACGGCATTACGCCGCAGTTGATTCGTTTATCCGTGGGAATCGAAGGGGTAGACGATTTGATTGCCGACTGGCAGCAGGCGCTGGCGTAACGGCATTGACCTTCCCCGGTGGCGCTGCGCTTTCCGGGGCTACTGACAGTCATAACCGTAAGCACGCTGCGGTCTGCCCCTCTCCCTCAGGCAGAGGGAGAAAAACTGGCTCGATCGGTCCCCTCTCCCTGGAGGGAGAGGGTTAGGGTGAGGGGGAAATGCGGCTTAACGCTTATCGATGCCGTTGAGGATCTCCAGCACATCGGCGGGCAGGGTCAGCTGCGCGCTGGCCAGGTTTTCCTGTAGATGCGCCGGCGACGAGGTGCCCGGGATCAGCAGAATATTGGGCGAACGTTGCAGCAGCCATGCCAGCGCAACCTGCATCGGCGTGGCATTTAAACGTTGCGCTACTGCGTTCAGTTCTCCGGATTGCAGCGGCGTAAATCCACCCAACGGGAAGAACGGCACATAGGCAATGCCCTGTGCGTTCAGCACATCAATCAGCGCATCATCTTCACGGTTAGCCACGTTATACATATTCTGTACGCAGGCAATCGGCGTCATCGACTGCGCATCAGCAACCTGCTTCGCCGTCACATTACTCAGCCCGATATGACGGATCAGCCCGCGCTCTTTTAAGGCGATCAACGTTTCCAGTTCAGCTTCCAGCGCCCCTTCCGCTGGTCCGTGCAAACCGTGCATGCTGCGCAAGTTGACCACTTCTATAGTGTCGAGGCCAAGATTACGCAGGTTATCTTCTACCGCGCGCGTCAGTTCTTCGGCGCTAAACGCAGGCAGCCAGTTGGCTTTGTCATCACGACGTGCTCCCACTTTAGTCACGATGCACAGATCTGCCGGATACGGGTGCAGCGCTTTTTTGATTATCTGGTTAGTGATATGCGGACCATAGAAGTCGCTGGTGTCGATATGGTTAACACCGGCCGACACGGCGTCACGAAGCACCTGAATCGCCTTCGCTTCGTCAGCTGGCGGCCCAAAAACGCCCGGACCGGCCAGTTGCATTGCGCCATAGCCAAGACGACCGACTTCGCGGTCGCCAAGACGATAAGTAAGCGTGGGTTGAGACATGGGATACCTCCTGGGTGATAAGTGAACACATTGTAGGACGGCACAGGCAGAGGCAACAGCGTAATCTGTGCCGTCCTGCATGAGGAGGAGATTTCTCATACAACGTAAAGGTGAGCGATGAGTCGCTACCTAAATAAAAAACCTCTGATATAGTAAATCTATAGCTAATGAGGCCTCACTATGAAATTTCCTGAAATACCAGAAAACGAAACCGAGCGTCTTAAATCCCTTTATATGATGGACCTGCTCGATAAAAAGGATGACGAGCGCTTAGATCGCCTGACTCGTCTGGCAAAAACGGCTTTTGACGTTCCAATAGGCATAATCAGCCTGTTAGATCGTGACCGACAATGGCTGGTTTCGTGCAGCGGAGAAGTAAAAGTCCGCGAGACATCTCGCAATATATCTTTCTGTGCGCATGCGATCCTGGCACAGGGAATTTTTATTGTGAAAGATACCAGCGTGGATGAGCGTTTTCACGATAACCCGTTCGTTATTGGCGAACCATATATACGTTTTTATGCAGGGTGCCCGGTGCGCCTCCCTGATGGCTCGATCGCCGGAACGATATGTATTATTGATGACAAACCGCGCGATTTCACCCCGGAAAATATCAACGCATTGCTCGATCTGGGTGCCATTGTTGAGGACGAATTTCATATCATCAGCATGGCGATGACGGATACACTGACCGAGTTGCCCAATAAGCGTGGTTTTTACAAACTGGGCGAGAAACGCTTCTCATGGTTAACTGATAATAAACGATCGTTTAGCCTCATTTACTTAGATGTGGAAAACATCACCGCTATTAATGAATTCTTTGGTCATAATGAAGGTGACAACACGCTCAAAAAATTTGCCTCAGCGCTCCTGCGTTGCATGAAAAAGAATGATGTTGCCGCACGCCTGGAAGGGGGCAAGTTCGTCCTTCTGCTTGGCCATGACGACGACCGCGATGTGGATACGTTCCTGTTCAGCCTGCAGTCAAAAATTGATGATCTCAATGAAAAATCAATGAAAAAATTCCGCCTGCACTATTCTTACGGCATCGTGGAGTATGACCCGGACAGGCACAGCAACCTGCTGGAGATGATGAACAACAGCGAGCATGTGATGTATCTGGAAAGAAAAAAACCACCGCTAAACCCGACGCAGGCACATAAATCCAGCGAAAACTCATAGCTCCTGAGTTATGGCTCGCACCCCGAGGGTAAATGAATATTTACCCTCGCATTTTTTTAAAATAATAACACCGCAGATTCAGCTATTACTTTACTGTCCCTCGTGTTCAGCCCTTCATTTATTTATACAATGCCACCTATCATTTAATTAACCATAGATACTGTCTATTTATATAAATAAATTTAAAGCAACTCGTTTTTTCTCATGAATTACCCAGACTTATCGGTTATCATCCAGTTTAGGTTTAGTCAACAATCTGTATTTTTCCAATGAATATTTAAACGGAAATTTTTTATTGATTAACCCACCCTGTATCAACGGCGGATTTACATGCCGCTGCGTCCTTTTGGCGCACCGCAAGCCCTTGCGGTGATTACGATTAATTAGCGATAACCTGAAAGTAAGGCTCTAATGCGTATCGAGAATAGTCAAAGTAAAACCACCAGCACGAATCCTGTATATCGTTCGGGGCGTCATATGTCCTGGGGAGTACTGGGGTTTTGCTTGCTATTACTGATACTGAAATATATCAGCTGACATACTGTTTAGTAACGGCACAAAAATATAAACCACCGGATGATATATCCTGGTGGCTTATATTCACAGGCAAAACTGGCTGAGCGCAAATGCTAAGCTTTTACTCAAGCACAATTTCGCTACGCGGACGATTTTTCACCCATCCTGCTAACGCCGAGGCATTTAACGCCCGCGAATAGAGATACCCCTGGGCAATATCACACTGCAATTCCCGCAATTCATTACGCTGCTGTTCCGTTTCGACGCCTTCAGCCACAACAGTTTGATGCAGGCTCTGGCCAATCCTCACCACCGTTGTGGCAATGGCTTTCATCTTGCTACCTTCACGCAGGTCGCGCATAAAGCTTTGATCGATTTTCAACTCGGTCATTGGCAAATGCGCCAGCCGGGACAAGCAGGAGAACCCGGTACCAAAATCATCCATCGACAGCCCCACACCCAACTCACGCACCGCACAAATAACGTCCATGGTTTCCGGGCGCTTATCCATCATGACGCCTTCGGTAATCTCAATGGTCAGGCAGTGTGCGGGGATGCGGTATTGCCGTAGCAAATAAGAAATATATTGCGGCAAACTGCTGTTATAAAAGTTAATCGGTGAGAGATTTACCGATACCACGGGCACATGAATGTCGTTACTACGCCATTCAGCCATCTGGCGGCAAGCTTCATGTAGCGTCCAGCGACCAATGCCTTCGATTTCACCGGTCTCCTCAGCAAGTGCGATAAATTTACCTGGGGGAATATCGCCCAATACCGGGTCGGACCAGCGCGCCAGTGCCTCAACCCCATAAAGCTCGCCATTTTTGAGCCAAATCTGCGGCTGGTAGTGCAGGTGTAAATGGTTACTGGCAATAGCGAGTTTCAGCGCCGCCGCCAGCTTTAACCGTTCCTGATCCACCTGATTCATTTCACGACTAAAAAAAAGATAGCCACCCGACGCCGCCCCTTTTGCCAGATGCGAGGCGTGGTTTGCCTGTTTCAGCAATACATCGCGCGACCTCCCATGATCGGGATAGAGGCTGATCCCCGTGCTTACCGTTACGTTGAGTGCGAGATCTGCCACATTAAACGGCAGACGGAATAACGCCTGAATACGCTGCGCAATTGTGGTTGCCTTCGCGGCATCGCAATCCGGGAAGACCATAACAAAGGTGTCGCTGTCAGGATGGCTGACAAACGCCTGGCGGGAAAACTCCGCCGTCAGCCGCTGGGCAATGGCGGCCAGCACGCTGTCTCCGGCGGCATAGCCCAGAGCATCGTTAACATCTTTAAAATGGTCGAGGTCAAGGAAAAAGAGCGCGGCACACGCATGGACGCCATGCTGAAAAAGCGCATCAATGTGGCGATGCAGGGCGCTACGCTTTGGCAGACCGGTCAGCAGATTAAAGGTCGACAGTTGCGTAATCTTTTGCTGATCGATATGCACGACCACCATGCAGGGGGCCCCCGCACGCGCTACCCCGTCATAGCGCACTGTTGCAGAAAGCGTGGTTTCTTCCCCGGTTGCCGACACAATGGAGAGCGACGTTTCTTCGCCAGGCGCCTCCGGGGAGGTGAACAGGGGAATCTCCGCCGCTTTTCTGCCCAGCACCTGACTTCGCGAATAACGCCATAGCGTCTCCGCCGCTTTATTAAAGAAAAAAACATTTTCCGCGCCGTCGATAAGGACAACAGCATCATGAACATATTCCAGCGCGGCAAGCATTGACTGCGAGCCGAAAATATCATTGTCAAAAGGCATGATAATTTTTCTATACCAGGGAGGTCGGGGCAATAGTAATAGAAAGCGGTCACCGGTTCAATATCACCCAATAATGATATTGGCAGCAAACGGCATTTATAGAGAAATTAAATAAGTTGGCAATTATTTATTGATAAAGTTTTAGCGCTAAATGCCGATGTGGTGAATAATAAAAAAATGAATCAATTATGAAAAAATTGAGGAGATTGAGATTCACCACAATTATTATTGAAAACTATCGTCTACGCTAAATACATCATTATTTCATCTTGCCACCACGCAGGCCTGATGGCACGCGCCTTCTCGCCATACAAGTCAATGAATAAAAGAGAGATTAATAGACATTTTAAATAAGTGAATTTCAATTTATTGATAGCGTCACTTGACCTGCCACACTGCCCACCTCAGTATATAAGGAAATTCTCAATTAAAGCGGCCATCAACAATAAATGGTGTTCCACTTAACGTATTCAATGACTGATGGTAATACGTTCCGCAGCAATAAGGAGCCAGCGGTAATAGAGAAAGAGGCAGATAACATTGCTTAAATTTAGTGCGTGTTTAACACATCGAGGACAGGCAAATACTATGTATGACGATTTAAGTTCTTTGACTGCAAAACTGAAGATGTCCGGTGTCTCTTTCCAGAAAATAAACGATGAAGATGGTGCAACGATGCAAACAGCAGTAACAGTCACAACGCCCGATGTTAATGGTGATGTTAAAGAAGCCATTGTTGAAACCGTGTCTGCGGATATTTGCCAGGAAAGCCCTCAACCGGCATCCAACGTCAATACCCTCTCCTGGCCGAAAGCAAAGCCAGCACTGGTACAAAATGTGTTTTCCTCTCCGACCGGCGGCATTCTGGAAAGTGTCGCAGCCTTGTCCCGTCAGGCGTCCGAACCGGAAATTCGTGAACGCAACCCGGTACGTCTGGACGTGTTATTTACCGTCATTGGCAGATAGCCCCGCCCAATTGCCGGGCTGGCGCCCAGGTTTTTCTAATAAGCGTGTCCTGACTCCAGGTGAGGGAATGCGCCGCTCGTCGTGGTTTTCGGCGGGGGCTGTTCAGTCTGACAAGTCATGATTTTTAACAGGGTTACCGGAACGGAAAACAGACCGGTATACCTTACTGTTTTCCGTACAGATTATTAAACATGCAAAAAATCATCGGAATTATTCTCACGCTGACGCTGCTTTTATTGTCGTTGTTGGTGATAGTCACCCCAATGAGCAGCGATAAACAATACCTTTTCGGCCTGTCAGTGATTGTGGCCGTTTTTATTCTTGGTCGATTCAAAAGCAAAAAATCGGTCCTCGCTATGTTGGTGTTTTCGCTGCTGATGTCCACACGTTATATCTGGTGGCGAGCAACGACGACGCTGCATTTCGACTCCACGCTGGAGATGGTACTCGGCGGCCTGCTTTTTGCGGCTGAAATCTATTCCTGGACTATCCTGGTGCTCGGCTATGTCCAAATGGCCTGGCCGCTGGAGCGACCCATTGCCCCGATGCCTAAAGATCACAACACCTGGCCGACCGTTGATATCTATGTGCCGTCGTATAATGAAAGCCTCGACGTGGTTCGCGATACGGTGCTGGCGGCACAGTGCATCGAATATCCGCAGGATAAAATGAAAGTCTATATTCTGGACGACGGCAAGCGGGATGAGTTCCGCGATTTCGCCGCAGAAGCAGGTGTAGGCTACCTGACTCGCCCGGATAACAGCCATGCGAAAGCCGGTAACCTCAACCACGCGATGACCCTCACCGAAGGTGAGCTTATCTGCGTATTCGACTGCGACCACGTGGCAACCCGCGTGTTTCTTCAGGCGACCGTCGGTGAATTCTTCCGTGATGACAAACTGGCGTTGATTCAGACACCACACCACTTCTATTCACCGGATCCGTTTGAACGTAACCTGACGGCAGCGAAGAAAGTGCCTCATGAAGGCGCACTCTTCTACGGCCCGGTGCAACAGGGTAATGACAACTGGAACGCGACCTTCTTCTGCGGTTCCTGTGCCGTTATTCGGCGCTCTGCGCTGGAAGAAGTGGGCGGCTTTGCGGTCGAAACGGTCACCGAAGATGCCCATACCGCGCTGAAATTGCAGCGTCGCGGCTGGAACACGGCGTTTCTCGATATTCCTCTGGCGGCAGGGCTGGCGACAGAACGTCTGGCGCTGCATGTTAACCAGCGTATTCGCTGGGCACGCGGCATGACGCAGATTTTCCGTATCGATAATCCACTGCTCGGGCGCGGCCTCAGGCTGACACAGCGTTTGTGCTATCTCAATGCGATGCTGCACTTCCAGTATGGGTTGCCGCGGGTGGTGTTCCTCACTTCACCGCTGGTCTTTATGCTGTTTAACCTGAACATTATTTCTTCCTCCGCGACGCTGATTTTTTCCTATGTGTTGCCGCACCTGGTGCTTTCTACCCTCGTAAACTCGCGCATCACGGGCAGGTATCGCTATGCGTTCTGGGGGGAAATCTATGAGACGGTGATGGCCTTCCACCTGATTCTCCCGACGCTACTCAGCCTTATCTCACCGCGCCTTGGGAAATTTAACGTGACGGATAAAGGCGATCTGACCGATCGCGATTACTTCGACGCCTACACCGTGCGTCCGCTGATCATCACCGTGCTGCTGATGGTCGGCAGTATGATGTGGGTCGGCGTGCGTTATTACATGAATGGCTACGCCGGCATCGACCCCCGCGTCATCCTGTTTAACATCGCCTGGGGTTGCTTTAGCACCATCATTTTATTGGCCTCTATTGCCGTGGCGAAAGAAAGTAAGCAGATCCGTAAAACGATCCGCATCTACGCCAGTCTGCCGACTAAAGTGCTCTTTTCTGATGGTTCACACATGCTCACCCGCACCGTTGATATCTCCATGGGCGGCGCGCGCGTGGCGCTACAGAAAGGAGAAGACCTCCGCTACAAAGTTCCGGTTCAGATTGAACTGGGGCTGGGGAATGAAATTGCCCATGTGCCGCTGCGTGCCGCTGGCGTGGGAAACAACGATATTCGTGTAGAGTTCGACAACCTGCCGCTCAACGAACGCCGCAAACTGGTGCGTGTAGTGCTCTCCCGCGCCGATGCCTGGTACAAACCGCCACATGCCCCGGACCGCCCGCTGGCGTCTTTCGCAGACATTTTACAATGCGTCTGGGAATTGTTCTTTGGCCGTAAAAAAAGCAGTGCAACGGTGAAATGCAACATGGCCACCGTGGTGAAAAAGCAGGAAGAGGTTAAACATGCGCTGTAATCCTCTGCTGTTAGTCACGGCCTTGTTGTGGGGTACCAGCGGTATCACCAGGGCGGCGCAGTCGACCAATGATGCCTTGCCGGAACTGCCGCCGCTGCAAGGCGCAAAGAGCGCTCAGGCAGTACCCGTGGCGGCTGTCGCCGCCGCGCCAAATGCCAGCAATCAGAACATCACCAGCTCGTTGAGCTTTGGCGATATGGGGGCTGCAGGCGGCCTGACGCTTTCCGGCCAGCAGTTGCAGAATGGCGTGAGTTTTACGCTGCCAGGTGATCTGGTGATTACCGATGCGCATATCAGTCTGAATGTGGAAGTGAACCGCACGGATGTGCCCGGCGAAAACCTGCAACTGATGCTTAACGGGCAACCGCTGGGCGCCATTCCGCTCGATCAGGTCCAGCAGGAGAAAGGCTTCTGGAACCTGGATGTTCCGGCATCAATGATTTCCTCGGGTAATAACCTGAGTTTCCAGTTAAAAACCAGCGACGACATTATCAATAATGTCTGGAGCTGTCAGCGCACACTACCGGAAGATTACCGCGTGACGTTGACGCCGACATCGACGCTCAATTACCAGGGGCTGTGGCTGAACGTGCGTAAAACGCTCAGCACCTTCCCACGTCCGTTCTTTGATACGAAACAGACCAAAGATCAGGCGCTGAGCATTGCCTTTTCCGCCAGCCCCGATGCGGATGTCCTTACCGCAGCCGCCATTGTCGCCTCACACTTTGGCGTGATCAGTGCAGATAAACCCAGCCGTTTTGACGTGCAGTACAATAATCTGCCTGCGGGTAACGGTATTTTATTCGGCAAACCTGGCGACCATATCGGTGATGTGACCCTTGGCGAAAACCCAGGGTCGGCGTTGCAGGTGATAGATAACCCGATGAACCCGGCTTACAAACTGCTGGTGATTAGCGGCCACAACGAGACAGAACTGCGCCAGGCGGCCTGGCGTCTTATCCAGCCAGCCCTGCCAGACAGCGACACCCTGCAAGTTACGGCGGTAAAAATGACGCAACGTGGCGAATACGATGCCCCGCGCTGGGTCAACACCAGCCATCCGGTTACGCTTCGTAGCTTACAGGCTGACGATGGTAGCCTGGTGGCGCACGGCGTCTGGCACGGGGAAAACCAGCTCCCCTTCGCCACTGCCCCGGACCTCTTTATGTGGGATGGCAGCGCCGTACCGCTGCGTCTTACTTACAGCTTCGCGCAGAAAACCTGGATCGATGACAGCGGCTCGTTCCTCAATGTCAGCCTGAATGGTGAGTTCCTCAAGCGCCTGCCGGTGAGCAAAGACGGCATTTTCGCGCCGGTCATGAATATGCTCGGGCTGACTCAGCGCCAGCAAAGCGCGGTGGTAAATATCGACCCGCGCGCCATCCTCGGCAGCAACCAACTGGGCTTTTGGTTCGGTATCAAACCGCAGAAAAATGCCCCCTGCAATGCGTTGGGCGATGACAACGTTCAGAGCCGTATTGACGGCAACTCAACGCTGGATTTATCCCATTCGTGGCACTTTGGGCAGTTGCCAAACCTGAACTGGTTCAGCAATGCCATGTTCCCCTTCACTCGTAATGCCGACCTGGCGAACACCAGTGTTCTGATGTCTGCGCACCCGAACCAGGAAGAGACCGCTGTGCTACTAAACCTGATGGCGAAATCCGGCCGCGACACGGGTGTTAGCGCCAATTACCTGCACCTCTTCACCGGAATGCCACAACAGGAGTACGGGCAGCAGCAGTTAGCCAGCAACGACGTGCTCGCCATTGGCAGCCTGCGTAATGGTGAACTGCTTAAACCGCTGTTACAGGGCAGCGCCTTCTCACTGAATGAAAATACGCTTGAAGTGAGTACCGCCGACTTCGCCAGCCGCCTGACATCGCTGTTCAGCGGCGAGCAGGCACGAACAGATATCGATGCCGCAAGTTATCTCAGCGACACCAGCCAGTGGCGTGGCCTGTTGAGCGTTCGTTCGCCCTGGAACACCGGACGGGTGGTGGTGATTGCCACCGGCACCGACGATCACCAGTTGCAGCAACTGCCGGGGGATATGACGACACCTGCATTTAAAAGCAATGCGAACGGCGATTTTGTGGCGTCAGGGGGCGCTGGCGATGTGCGTAGCTGGCGCGTTGGCGAGCAGTTTACCCGGGGCGATCTGCCGGGTTATCTGATGATTTTGTGGTTCGCCAGCCAACATATTTTCTGGCTGTCATTTCTCGCATGCCTCATTGCCGCGATTGCCAGCCCCATGTTGTACCGCACGTTGAAGCGACACGCTCAGCAACGCCTGCAGGATAAGACCGATCATGAATAAGCGTATTATTGGCAAACGACTGACGCACGCCTTTTACCTGCTGTGTCTGATTGGCTCAAGCCACCCGGCAACCGCCGCCGACGCGCCGGATGCCAGCCAGGGCGCCAATGATGCGGCGGTCAAAAAACTGCTGACCCAGGCAAGCTACTGGCACAGCAAAGCCCATGACGATATGGCGCTCGAAGCGCTGCAAAAAGTGCTCGCGGTGGATGAACACAACATCGACGCGATGTACCTGACGGCGCTCTATCAGCTCCAGCGTGGTAACACCCAGCAGGCAGAAATCTGGCGCAAGAAAATGGCTGAGATAGCTCCGCAGGACCCGCGCCTGTCGGCGCTGAACAGTGCCAACTTAATGCAGTCCATTTCCCCCTCTCAGCTCAATGCGGCGCGCACTCTGGCACAGCGCGGGCAAACTAAAGAGGCGGTTGCGGCCTATCGCGCGTTGTTTAAAGGCAACCCGCCCGACGATCTCGCGCTGGAGTATTACCAGACGATGGCGGGCGACAGCGCAACATGGTCAGAAGGGGTAGCAGGCCTTCGTCAGCGTGTGAAAATGATGCCGGATGATAACGCCAGCAAACAGGCGCTGGCGATGGCGCTGACCTGGCAGCAAGACACACGTCGCGAAGGGATCGCACAACTCTCAGCGCTCGCGGCAGATGACAAAAGCGCCGACAAAGCGCTACAACAGGCGCTGCTGTGGCTGGAACCCAAAGCATCGGATCTGCCTGTCTATACCAGCTATGCTCAGCGTCACCCGGAAGATAACGCCCCGATGGACCACTATCGCAAAAGCGTGGAAGGGGATGCGACCAAATCCGGTTTTGATGCGTTGAACAGCGGCGATCTCGATTCGGCGAAGGACAAATTCTCCCAGGCCTTACAAGGGCAGGCCAGCAACGGCAACGCGCTGGCCGGGATGGGCTATGTGGCGCTGCGCCAGAGCCGCTTTGCCGATGCGGAAAAGTATCTGCGTCGCGCCTCGCAGGAAGATACTCACAATGAGAACAGCCTGCAGTGGGCAAAAGATGCCGACAACGCACGCTTCTACGCCTCCCTGAACCAGGCCCGCAGCCTGACGCAGAAAGGACGCTACGCCGACGCGCTCGCCAGCCTGGATTCCAGCACCAGCAGCGATTCTCGACAGCGTCAGGCAGCGGATATGCTGCGCGCTGACATTTTGCGCCGTCAGGGCAAACCGGCGGAATCGGAGCAGGTCTATCGCCAGTTGCTGGCAGATAACCCGCAAAATACCGATGTTCGCACCGGCCTGATGTGGGTACTGCGCCAGCAAAACAAACAGACCGAAGCGGATCAGATCCTGCGCACGCTGCCCGCCAATCTGCGTACCCGCTACGCCACTTTTGGCGATAACGGTGATAATGAGCGTAAAGCCGCGCAGTCTGCGTTGCAGTCGGGCAATGCATCGAGAGCCATGCAGATCCTGCAGGCGGCATCCAGCAAATACCCGCAAAACGTCTGGCTACAGCTGGACTATGCCCATCAGTTACGTAAAGCCGGGCAGAAACAGCAGGCCGCGACGCTAATGGCAGGCGTGGCGCAGCGCACCGACAAGCGTAACGAAGCGCTGTACGCCGCCGCCGTGTATGCAGCCGAGGATAACGACTGGTCAAAAAGCCAGAGCCTGCTTTCGCAGGTCCCACGCACGACATTCAGCGCTGACATGACTGCGCTCAACAGCCGTGTACAGAGCAACCTGCAGATGGATATCGCCCAGAACTATCTGCGACAGGGGAATACACAGGCCGCCCGCAACTCCCTGCGTTCGCTGGAACGTACGCCGCCGCAAACGCCCGTCGATCTTGGCCGTTACGCCCAGTTGATGATGCAGGCCGGAGACTCGCCTCTCGCCCTGCAACTGGTTCGTGAAAACCAGGCCCAGGGGCTACATGGCACCCTTGCGGATTATGCCGGGCAAATCCGCGTGCTGAACCAGGCCGGGCGCTTCGCCGAAGCGGAAAGTGTGCTCAACTCGCCAGTGCTGCAAAACAGCGCCAGCCAGCAAGAGATCGACAATATCCGTATCGCCAGCGTCATTGCCCGCGCCGACCAGTTGCGTGAAAAAGGCAAATCGGATGCCGCCTGGAACCTGGTGATGCCCGCTCTGCGCGCCAACCCGGCCAATACCGATTTGTTACTGGCAATGGCGCGTGTCTATCAGTCCGATCATATGGACGATAAAGCCGATGAGATTTACACATTCGTGTTACGCAAATCACCACGCGATAAGCAGGCATTGACGGGGATCGTCAACCTGGCGCTGGCACGTAATGACCACGATGCCGCCCGCCGTGCGTTTAGCGCGCTGGAGCCATCGCAGGATGCGGATTACATGATGCTGGCCGCACGCGTAGCGGCTGCCAACGGCGAAAGCCAGCGGGCAATGTCGCTGTTGCGTACCGCACAGTGGCGTCTGCAACAGGGTACCGAGGAAGATGAGGGCGACGTGATAAGCGACGTGGTCTCCCTCCCCTCGCCCACGCAGCAGGCACAGCAGACCGCCCTCACCAGCATCAACAACATGATGCAGGATTTGCAGGACAAGACCGCGACCTGGACCGGTGGCGGAGTGTCGCTGCGAAGCCGTAACGGTGAGTCTGGCCTTGGCGCCCTGGATGAGGTGAAAGCGCCGCTGACGATTTCCGGCACCATTACCGACAGCGCGCGTCTGAGTCTGAACGTTTCGCCGGTCTCACTGAACGCCGGAGAGATGTCCAGCAATTCGGCAAATCGCTTTGGTTCGGGCCAGCTTACCCATGCCACCAGACTGGCTGCCGCCGCAGCAAGTACCACCACGACTACCACGTCAACCAATGCGGATGCCCAGAGCGGCCAGCAGGCGAACGGCGTGGAGGCCAACCTGAGCCTGACCGGCGATAGCTACAAACTGGATATCGGCAATACGCCGACCGGTGGTCAGTTCACCCGTCTGGTCGGTGGCGTCGAGTGGATGCCGAAACTGTCGCGCAACAGCTCACTCGATTTGAAAGCCGAACGCCGCGCGGTCACCGATAGCCTGCTCTCGTATGTCGGGGCGAAAGATAAAACCACCGGCGAAAGCTGGGGGGCGGTCACACGTAACGGCGTTTCGGCCCAGTACGCGTGGGATAACGATCTTGTGGGCTTGTATGCCCGTCTGGGCTTCGATACCTGGATTGGTGAAAACGTGCCAACCAACCACTCGGTAAACGCGCTGGCGGGCAGCTATTTGCGCCTGTTCCGCACCACAGAAAGCGAACTCAAGATGGGCGTCAACGTCAACTACATGGACTTTGATCGCAACCTGAGTAACTACACCCTCGGTCAGGGCGGCTATTTCAGTCCGCAGAACTATATGGCGGTCTCGCTGCCCGTCACCCTGACACGGAAGGTGGATAAATGGGACCTGACGCTAAATGGCGCGGTGGGGTATCAGTCCTGGCGACAGGATCAGAGCGACTACTTCCCGGGCCACAGCAGTTTGCAGTCACAGCTGAATAGCCTGGCCAGTACCGTCGACAACGTGGATGCAGTGTACAAAGCCTCCGCGAAAAACGGTGTGGGCTATACGTTGGGCGTCGACGCACGCTATCGCCTGAACGACAACGTGGCGCTCGGCGCCAACCTGGGATATGACACTTTCGGCAGTTATAACGAAGGTAAGGCATTGTTTTATTTTAAATATTTTGTCGACCAAAACAAATAACCCGTGGGATGAATGATGTTTAGTAACCAAGACACCTATTTGCAACGTAACTATCAGGCAGGCTGGCATGACCTGGTGTATCTGTTTTTCAACGAGTTTTCAGACGGGCAGTCGGACAAAGACCCCGAAGCGCTGAGACGTATCGGCCAGATGATGGCCCAGTGGTACCCCATCGATCGCGCCACTACGGTGAGCGAACTGGAGAGCAGCATCAACCGCGTACTGGAACTGTTTAACTGGGGGTTCGTCAAAATGGCCCCGGCACAGCGTGAACTCATTCTGATGCATTGCGCCTGGCCACACGCGCCGGAGCATCGCGATGAAGCGGGCTGGCGACGCGCCAGTGCTACCGTGCTCGAAGGGGCCTATTCGCAGTGGCTGGTTTCTCAGGGGGCGGGTAACCATGTTCCGGTTCGCTGGAAAGACAACGCCACCGAAGATGTATTGATTTTCCGTTACGCCATCAGCGAATAACGCCGCAAAGGCATTTCCATCCTGAACAGAGACAGTCAGGTGACCATTATGTTGAATGAAATTATTGTTGCTGGAAGAAAACTCGAGCTCGAGGATGTTCACTTTATGGAGGATAATGCCTTTGTTTCACTGGTCTTTGATACCGCCGGGCGTATTATTTTTGCCAATAGCTATTTCTGCCAGTTAAGCGGATTTGGCAGCGAAGAGATTGCTGGCAAAGTATTATTTCGTGCCACTGATGAAGCATTATGCTCGTCGGTACTTTCGGCGATAAATATTATCTTGCTTACTGGTGAAACCTGGCACGGTGAAATTTATCAGCCCAAAAAGAATGGCGAACAACTGTGGCTTGACGCCCGATTAACGCCGCGCAAAGACGAACACGGCGAAGTGTTCGCCTTCGTGATGCTGGGCTTTGATATTACACGGCATATGACCATACGCGAGAAGTTACACTATCGCGCACACAATGACGCCTTAACCAGGACATTGAATCGACAAGGCTATTTCATCCGTAGCCGCAAAAAAATCCGTGCCGCCAGAGCGCATGGCGCCCATACCTTCGTGGCGATTCTGGATCTGGATAATTTCAAAAATATCAATGATGACCTGGGGCATGCTGCCGGCGATGAGGTGCTGCGCTGTTTTATTAGCCGGGTGAAAAACTGCATTTCGCAGGACACTCTGTTAGGTCGCCTTGGCGGGGATGAATTTGCCCTGACCTTTATCGAAGGTATTGATGAACCCGACGGTCGACAATTATTACAGCACATCGTCGAAGAGACTCGTCAGCCCATGACCATCACCTCTCAGCCTCGGCCGGTGGGGTTATCCGTCAGTATTGGCGTAGCCAGATATCCTGAACACGGACCGAATTTTTCGTCAGTATTAAAAGCCGCCGACACCGCACTTTATAAAGTTAAAGCACAAGGTGGTGACGATTTTATTAATTATCAGGTGATCGCAGTAACCGAGCCTGGCGGAATTATCAGCACCACAAGTGCCGATATTTGAGTACACACAAAAATCAGAAATTGTCTCCAGAGGAAATAAGAATGTTAAAGGCTGTCATTCCAGTCGCAGGCCTCGGTACGCGTATGCTGCCCGCCACCAAAGCTATCCCCAAAGAGATGTTACCCGTAGTGGATAAGCCACTGATCCAATATATCGTGCAAGAATGCTATGCCAGCGGCATCCGGGAAATTGTACTGGTGACCCACTCTTCAAAGAATGCTATCGAAAACCATTTCGATACCTCCTTTGAGCTGGAGTCTCTGCTGGAATCACGTGTGAAAAACCAACTGCTGGAAGAAGTACGAACCATTTGCCCGGCAGGTATGAAGATTATGCACGTCCGTCAGGGGCATTCGAAAGGGCTGGGCCACGCCGTACTGTGTGCTGAATCGCTGATAGGCGACAACGATTTTATCGTAGTCCTGCCGGATGTCCTCATTGACGACAGCCGTTGCAACATTGCACATGACAATCTTGCCGCGATGATCAACCGCTTCACCAGCACCGGCGCAAGCCAACTGATGATTGAGCGCGTGGCCCATGAAGATGTCTCCCGTTATGGCGTGGTCGACTGTGGTGGTCACAACCTGCCAGAAGGCGGTTTTGGCCTTGTGCGTGGCATGGTGGAAAAACCGAAAATGGCGGATGCGCCATCGGATATGGCGGTTGTGGGACGCTATGTGCTGTCGAAAGCGATTTGGCCACTGTTGCACAAAACCCCTGTGGGAGCTGGCGGTGAAATTCAGTTAACCGATGCGATTGCCATGCTGCTTGAGCAATCCCCGGTAGAAGCTTATTGCCTTACCGGTAAATCCCATGACTGTGGCGATAAAATTGGCTACATGAAAGCGTTTGTTGAGTACGGTTTGCGACATGGCGCGACTGGCGAAACTTTCCGCCATTGGCTGCGTGATGAGCTTGTGCTGGCCCCCGCTGAGGCCGAAGCCGCACTGTAATTCGTTCCACAACCGGTAACGCCGTAGATCTTTTCTTTCACGGATTGCCTCATTCAACGACAGGAAATCTCATGTTAAGAACTGCCTGGTTAATGACCTGTTTATCCCTTTCATTAGCCATTATGTCATTTTCAACACAGGCGCAGGATAATAACTGGACGCTGTTTAAGCATAATTATCTGAATGAAGATGGCCGCATTGTTGATCACGAGAATGGGGATATCAGCCACTCTGAAGGGCAGGGTTATGGCATGTTACTGGCGGTGATGAATAACGACCCGGCGACGTTCGAACAAATGTGGCACTGGACGCGCAACACACTGCTTCGACCGTCGCTTTGGCTTTTCGCCTGGCGTTATGACCCTATCGAAAAGAGAGTGACCGATGAAAATAACGCCAGCGATGGCGATACATTAATCGCCTGGGCATTATTACTGGCCGGAAAAAAATGGCACGATCAAAGCTATATCGCCGCCTCGGAGAATATTCAGGATGCGCTGATCAATTGCCTGATTATTGAGCAGGATAACCAGACATTACTTTTGCCTGGCTTATCGGGGTTTACCCGCGATGACGGTTACGTGATTAATCCATCCTATTTTATCTTTCCGGCGTGGGAAAGTTTCTGGCAGCAACGACACAACGATATTTGGTTGAAACTCAGTAAATCGAGCGTTGCATTACTCGACAAAGCCCGCTTTGGAAAAACGCAGTTACCCAGCGACTGGATTTTTGTCAAAAATGGTGGTGAAGTCGAGCCTGCTGATAGCTGGCCCGCCCGATTCAGTTATGATGCTATCCGTATCCCGCTTTATTTAAGCTTGAGCGAGATGCATCAGTACTCAATGGACAACTTTCGGCATTTCTGGGCGAATTACAGCCGCAACGCGACTCCCGCCTGGGTGGATGTTTCTGGTGACGGGCAGGCGAATTATGACATGTCCGGTGGTATTCTGGCGGTGCGTGATTTAACGATGGGCGATTATCAGCGAATGGATAAATCCCTGCATCCGGGAGAAGGCTATTATTTATCCGCTCTGCATATGCTTTCGTTATTCGCCGCGTCATTAAAAGGGTATTGAACTTGTTTTGGCAATTTGCCGCACACTCCCTCGCGACAGGCACGAGGGCAGCATGACATTCTGGCAGGACGCCTTGAAGAATAAACACTTATCGACCAGAAAAGCGCCTGTGCTGGTCGATGCATTGTGTGGCGATCCGGGTGGCAAGATGAAGGCCAACCGCTAATGAATAATAAAAATAATCACATCTCATGTGCAGGCATGAGGGAGAGACTTAATGGCAAAGTTGAAAATAATAAGATGTCATATGCAAATCACAGGGGTGTTTGTGCGTCCCCAACAGAGTGGGATTCTGCGGGCCGGGGAAATCAATGAACATCCGTAACCTTGAATATCTTGTCGCGCTGGCAAAATACCGCCATTTTCAACGCGCAGCGGAAGCGTGTAATGTCAGCCAACCGACGTTGAGTGCCCAATTGCGTAAGCTGGAGAACGAGCTGGGCCTGCAATTGCTGGAGCGCACTACCCGGAAAATCCGCTTCACACAGACGGGATTACGCCTTGTCGAACAGACCCAAGTTGTTCTGCGGGAAATTGAAGCGCTAAAAAATATGGCCAGCAGCAGCTATCAGCAGAGTCTGTCACAAACACTGGATGTCGGCATTATTCCGACCCTGGCACCCTACATGTTTTCCCACATGAACGCAGTGTGCCACGAGAGTTTCCCGGAGATCGAACTGGAAATTCATGAGGCGCAAACCAACCAATTGCTGAATATGCTGGAGTCAGACGCCATAAAATGCGCCATCATGACGTCCAATAAAGACACCAGCAAATACGTGGAACTGCCCTTATTTGATGAACCTTTGATGTTAGGTGTCAGCCACCAGCACCCCTGGGCGCGTCTTAATGATATTAATATGGGGCATCTGAAAAACAGCAAAATTCTGATGATTGATGACGGCAACTGCCTGCACAGCCAGGTGCTGCGTTATTGCTATCAATTTGAGCTGGAACCCGATACGCGCTTCGTGGCAATGCATCTGGAGACATTACGTCGCAGTGTGGCATTCAACCGCGGCGTCTCCTTCTTCCCGCTGCTGTCCACCCAGCACGGCAATAACGAGAACATTAAATATATTCGCTGTATCTCACCGGAACCAAAACGCAAGGTGGTGATGATTTTTCATCGCAGCGATCCGATGCGTAAGAAATACGAAATACTACGCAACGCGATTGCACGTTACATGGAACGCTACTTTATCGATTTCAATGTAATTGCGTAGCCAGGACAGTTTCAGCATTATTGGTGCTGACACATATCGCCGTGTTCCCGATTCTCTTCCCGACAATCATGCGCCCGCATGGTTGTCGTTTTTTCCATTAACCCCTGCATAATCTGCTCCGGTAATACCACTCCACGATGGTACAACTCTTCAATATCTAACCAGACCGTCACCAGCAGAATGGTGTAATCCGCCATCGCTAAGGGTGCCTGTTGCGGCGCGATAAACGGCAGACGCGCGCTAAGCCGGGCAAAATATTCAGTGCTTACCCCATCCTGGTAATAAGGCCGTGATAAAAGTTGATAGAGCTCGCTCTCATCGCCAGCGGCGACCCAGGACAGCCGCACCGCAATGGTTTTCACAAATGGCGGAACCAGGACATTTTTGTCAGATAGCGGATCCAGATGTAAAGGGTGGCCTTGATTTTGCGATTCAGCTTTCATCGTTTCCTCGATACCGGGTGCAATTATCCGTGGTCATTCTTATATTCATCGACCTTCCCGGGAATTTCTTTAGTGTTTTATATAAAATAGATAATAATTGCGTAATAATCCATGGCGCTTTTCCTAAATCCATAAAAAACACCAATAAAAGCAAAAGGTTAAATACCGATCAATTATTGATAAAATCGATCTAATTTTCCTCTATTTATATATGGCGTTTATTAAAATGGCGCTTATTCCGTTTTTAATAGGCAAACAAGGGTGATTGAAGGACTTATTTTAAAAAGGTGGCGTAAGAAAATTCCCATGCCAGGAATAATGACAAGTTGTACAGGTGGTCGAACAAACGTGGGATACTTTTTAAGCAGCCCCGGTTCAAAAAAGATAATGTGTATGTTGCTGCACAGTAAACGCTTCGACTGAATCTTTTTCTCGTGTGCCTGTCTATTGATAAACAGGGACACTGCCACAATACGGCATTTATGCACGACAATACGCGATCGCCGATGTGCGTTTTCCCCTCCTTTACCACCCGTTCCGTTCGGGCAACCAGCCTCCCAAAACGAAAAATTCGTGACTCCTTTCGCATTTGTTTTCCAAAATGGCAGCTTTTAGAAGCCGTGCTATTACCACCATGTACACGACGGAAAAGCCGTGCTTTCAGACTCTCATCAAGAAGATAACCCAAACTCATCAATGAGCATTTGTGAAGATCTGAGGGGCTCGCCAGCGCCTGTTTTAACGCAAATGTTACTTCGGCGTTGTTTTTCGTGAATACCGTCGTACCTCACTGGGCAAATGACAGAAAAACAATTCTATTCCAGCGGGAAAAACAGGCAAAAGCACAGCGAAAAAACGCATAAAAATACCTATAATTTGGTTAATTTGCCGATGTTTTGCGGCAAATTTCCTCCCCTATACTACGTTCATTTTCAGTTCTTCGCCTGCCTGTACATAATCATGTTTTAATGACACCACACAGTGTGCAAAAAAAATGTAACCCTTTAATAATTATCACATTACCTCATTTTTATTCATTCAATTATTGAATCAAATGAGCGCTCAGTAAGTCTATTTTTGTTGAAATGAAAGTCATAGAATCCTGGCAACACGCAATTCAGCGCCACGTTTTATATCGATGGCAGATAACCGTGTATGACGTCTGTATTCGGTTACCATCTATCCGCAGGAGGAATTATGTCAGGCCAGTCTTCAACTCCAGTCGTAACATCCGTAAAAGTCATCCCGGTTGCCGGGCATGACAGCATGTTGATGAACCTGAGCGGCGCGCATGCGCCGTTCTTCACCCGTAACATCGTCATCATCACCGACAATGCCGGTAATACCGGCGTCGGCGAAGTCCCCGGCGGCGAAAAAATCCGCCAGACCCTGGAAGACGCCGCCCCGCTGATTGTCGGCAAAACCCTCGGCGCCTACAAAAACGTCCTCAACGGGGTGCGCAGCGCCTTTGCTGACCGCGACGCCGCGGGCCGTGGCCTGCAGACCTTTGACCTGCGCACCACCATCCACGTGGT
>NZ_JAKIVH010000008.1:0-99084 GCF_023613995.1 Citrobacter sp. MNAZ 1397 | reverse complement strand
TCCGGGACACTCCCCGGCGGCGCGGCGCTTGCCGGGGCTACCAGAACGTAGCCCGAATCAGGCGTTTACGCCGCCATCCGGGACACTCCCCGGCGGCGCGGCGCTTGCCGGGGCTACCAGAACGTAGCCCGAATCAGGCGTTTACGCCGCCATCCGGGACACTCCCCGGCGGCGCGGCGCTTGCCGGAGCTACCAGAACGTAGCCCGGATCAGGCGTTTACGCCGCCATCCGGGACACTCCCCGGCGGCGCGATACTTGCCGGGGCTACCAGACCGTAGCCCGGATCAGGCGTTTACGCCGCCATCCGGGTATTCCCCTCTACGTCAAAGAAGAGCAGCTGTCCCGTTTTATGAGTTATCCCTCCCCTCACCCTTTCATCATCCATTCCCGGATGTCAAACTGAGCGATTTACAACCGCCAACCGTTTGCTTATAAGTACGCCACGCAAACGACTTGCAAGGCAGACAATAATGAAAAAAACACATAATGAAGTCAGTAAATTTCTGAGCTACGTTCTGCGCCATCAACCAGAAGCCATTGGTCTGGAACTGGATAGCGAAGGGTGGGCGAACATTGATGCACTGATCGCGGGCGCGGCAGGCCAGGGGCAATCACTGGACAAACAACTCATTGAAGCCGTCGTGGAAGGCAGTGATAAAAAGCGCTTCGCCCTCTCCGAAGACGGACTGCGTATTCGTGCCGTTCAGGGGCACTCGACGGCGAAAGTCGATATTGCCTTTACAGAAAAAAAACCGCCGGACATCTTGTACCACGGCACCGCCAGCCGTTTTCTCACCGCCATTCTTGCCGAAGGATTAACCGCGCAGTCGCGACAATATGTTCATCTCTCTGCCGATCGGGAGGTGGCTATTCAGGTCGGGCAGCGCTACGGCGCACCCGTGGTGCTGGAAATTAACGCATTAGCCATGTTCGAGCAGGGTTATCCGTTCTATCAGGCGGAGAATGGCGTCTGGCTGACCCGGCAGGTTGCGGTGGAATTTATCAGCCAGTGATCGCGGCGTAAAAAAGCCTCCGGGCGGAGGCTGGCTTTAACCGTTAGCGCTTGATCATTTCAGGAATAATTAAATCCCCGCGCACCACACAAGAACCGAGTACGCTCTGGGTTTTTTCGTTGAGCCACGCGACAATCCGCGCCGCCATCGCGTCCATGGAGTACTCAATCGCCGGGATTTTTGGCACCCCCGGCAGGTGCAACGAACCCGCCAGGCTAAAGACCATGATGTCCCCCGGTACGGATTTATTGAACGCCTGCAACTGCGGGATCACTCGCTGGGCTTCTTGTTCATCCGCCACCAAAAGCGCATTGAAATTCAAGGTCGTGGCATTGTTGAGCAATACCTGTAGCGCCACGGATGACGAGGTGTCATCCATAAACACCAGGTTGCGATTAAACGGCAGGAAATTGTTTTCCAGCGCATGCTTATAACCGAGCAACACCTGGTCGGTGTTACCGCGGGCATCCGGATGAATCAGTGCAATCTGACGTCTTCCCTGGCTTATCAGGAAGTTGCAGGCCGTTTCTGCCGCGAACGCATGATCAAACTGGATGCTGTTTAGCGTATCCGACTCCGCGCAATCCACCAGAATGACATTCTCGTCGTTAATATTCAGCGGGAAGCGGGCGCCGATAATTAATACATCATCGCACAATCCACAGGTGAGTTCTTCCAGCGCGCTCATCACTCCCGCTTTGGTATTCGCAAAGCGCAGCAACAGGTGTTTCTGACTCTGGCTGAGGTGTTTTTCCAGCGCATAAAGATACGCGGTGGTCTGGTTGATATTGTCCTGGGCGCAGATCACGCCGATGCAGCCTGTCGACTGGCTGAGTAAGGACTGTGCGATAACATTGGGCCGATAATTCAGCTCTTCGACCGCTTTCAGTACTGCGAGGCGACTGGCTTCCTTAACGCCGCGCGAACCACTCAACACCCGTGAGACTGTGGCTTTGGACACCCCAGCTAAACGTGATACATCGTTGATTGTAGACATCTTTTTCCCCTGACAGACGAATAAATTGCGCCTGAAAATTCAAAGTACAGCAATGGTTCATAATATAACCACTTGCAGTATATCCTTTTCTTTTTTTCATGGAAACCGATTTTCCATTTGGACTCACTTGCTATCAGAATCCATCCAAATTCCGTGACCTGAATCCAGAAAAAAGCGCTTATCTCACCGAGACTTTGATACCCATCACACTTCTTTTGCGCTGTGATGGAAACCGGTTTCCGTATGATATCCAATCATCCCCGCAATAACTTTTTACATTCGAGGATGGTCAAGATGTTCAGGATTATGTTGTGTTGCTCCGCCGGTATGTCCACCAGCCTGCTGGTCAGGAAAATGGTTGAGGAGGCAGAGCAGCGGAATTTGCCGGTCGAGATCGATGCGTACGGTGTGGCTGAATTTGATGTGCAGTTCCCGCGATACCAGGTCGTGCTTCTCGGACCACAAGTAAAATATATGTTAAACACGCTGTCAGAAAAGGCCGCCGCCGTCGGCATCCCCGTACAGCCCATCAATCCGATGGACTACGGGATGCAGCGTGGCGATAAAGTACTGGACTATGCACTGTCGCTGATTGAAGCGGCGCACTAAAAGGTGAACCCATGAGTTCGTTATATCAGTCTATGATTGGCGTCATTGAGCAGTCCATTACCCCGCTGGCGGGCAAACTCGGACAGCAGAAATACGTTATCGCTATCCGCGATGGCTTTACCGCCGCGCTGCCGTTCATGATCATCGGCTCGTTTATGCTGGTGTTTATTTTCCCGCCGTTCTCACCCGAAACGACCAACGGCTTTGCCCGCGCCTGGCTGGATTTTTCTACCGAATACCGCGCGCAGCTGATGTTGCCTTTCAACCTGAGCATGGGGGTCATGACCTTCTTCATCTCTGTCGGTATCGGCGCGAGCCTGGGCCGTCAGTTTAATCTTGACCCGGTGATGACCGGCCTGCTGGCGTTTATGGCCTTCCTGCTGGTAGCCGCGCCTTATCATGAAGGGCAGATTTCCACCCAGTACCTCTCCGGCCAGGGCATCTTTACCGCGCTACTGACAGCGATTTATTCCGCGCGCGTTTATGCCTGGCTCAAGCAGCACAACATCACCATTCGCCTGCCGAAAGAGGTGCCGACCGGTGTTGCCCGCTCGTTTGAAATCCTGATCCCGGTTCTGGTGATTATCGGTACGCTGCACCCGCTGAACCTGTTTATCGAAGCGCAAACCGGCATGATCCTGCCGCAGGCGATTATGCACCTGCTGGAACCGCTGGTCTCCGCATCGGATTCGCTGCCTGCGATCCTGCTTTCTGTACTGCTGTGCCAAATCTTCTGGTTTGCCGGTATCCACGGCTCGCTGATTGTCACCGGTATCATGAACCCGTTCTGGATGGCCAACCTCTCCGCCAACCAGGCTGCACTGGCCGCAGGCGCTGCATTGCCGCACGTTTATCTGCAAGGTTTCTGGGACCACTACCTCCTTATTGGCGGCGTAGGTTCAACCTTACCGCTGGCCTTCTTGCTGCTGCGTAGCCGCGTTACGCATTTGCGGACTATCGGCAAAATGGGCGTGGTGCCAAGCTTCTTCAACATCAATGAACCGATTCTGTTCGGTGCGCCGATCATCATGAACCCGATGCTGTTTATCCCGTTCGTCTGTGTGCCGTTGGTGAACGCCGTTCTGGCGTATGCCGCGACCCGCATGGGCTTACTGGCGCAAGTTGTGTCACTGACACCGTGGACAACGCCGGCACCGATTGGCGCATCCTGGGCGGCTAACTGGGCATTCAGCCCGGTGGTGATGTGCGTCATTTGTATGGTGATGTCCGCACTGATGTACCTGCCGTTCCTGCGTGCTTACGAGCGTTCATTGATGAAAACCGAAGAGCAAAAAGCGCAGAACAGCGCACCGATGGCGGAAACCGTCGGCAGTAACTGAACAAGGAGAGAAAAATGAAATACGCATTTCCCGAAAACTTCTGGTGGGGCAGCGCCAGTTCCGCGCAACAAACCGAAGGGGAAAGCTTAAAGGGCGGGAAGAGCGCCACAACATGGGATGCCTGGTACGCCAGTCAACCCTGGCGCTTTCACCAGCAGGTGGGCCCCCAGGATACGTCCACCTTTTACCAGCACTGGCGCGAAGATATCGCCCTGTTAAAAGCGCTGAACCATAACAGTTTTCGCACCTCAATAAGCTGGAGCCGCCTGATTCCTGATGGCATCGGCGAGGTGAACAGAGAAGCTGTTGCGTTTTACAGCACCATGCTCAGTGAGCTGGCAGAACAGGGTATCGAACCGTTTATCACCCTGTTCCACTTCGACATGCCGATGGTGATGCAGGAGAAAGGCGGCTGGGAAAATCGCGAAGTGGTTGAGGCGTTCTCCCGCTACGCGCAGATCTGTTTCGACCTGTTTGGTCATCAGGTGAAGCACTGGTTTACTTTCAACGAACCGATTGTGCCGGTAGAAGGGGGCTATCTGTATGACTTCCATTACCCAAACGTAGTGGATTTCAAACGGGCAGCCACAGTGGCATACAACACGGTACTGGCCCATGCCAGCGCAGTGCGGGTATTTCGCGCCGGACATCACTCCGGTGAGATCGGTATAGTGCTCAACCTGACGCCGTCGTATCCGCGTTCGCAGCATCCGGCAGATCTGAAAGCCGCGCATCATGCAGATCTGTTGTTTAACCGCAGCTTCCTCGATCCGGTACTGCGGGGCGAGTATCCGGCGGACCTGGTAGCATTACTGAAAGAGTATGATCAGCTTCCCGCTTGCCATCTGGGCGATAAAGAGCTGATTGCGGCCGGGAAAGTCGACTTACTGGGCATTAACTATTACCAGCCGCGGCGAGTGAAATGCCGGGACAGCGCCGTTAACCCTGAGTCGCCGTTTATGCCGGAATGGCTGTTTGATTACTACGAGATGCCAGGGCGTAAAATGAACCCCTGGCGCGGCTGGGAAATTTATGAGCCGGGTATTTACGATATTTTGGTTAATCTTCGTGATAATTATGGCAACCCACGCTGCTTTATTTCTGAAAATGGTATGGGTGTCGAAAATGAACAGCGTTTTATTGAAAACGGGCAAATAAACGATCAGTACCGCATTACCTTTATTACCGACCATCTAAAATGGCTACATAAAGGAATTAGCGAAGGCTGTAATTGCCTTGGCTATCATATGTGGACCTTTATTGATAATTGGTCATGGTGTAACGCGTATAAAAACCGCTACGGTTTTGTTCAGCTAGATTTAGAAACCCAGAAACGTACCATTAAGAAAAGCGGAGAATGGTTTGCCGCCACCGCGAAGAATAATGGTTTTGATTAAGAGTAAATAAATATGGTCGCATTAGAAGAAGCGGTAATGGAGATTATCGTTAACGCGGGTCAGTCGCGCAGCCTGTGCTTTGAAGCACTGCGTGCCGCCAGAGCGGGCAATTTTGAGGAAGCCCAAAAACTGCTGCGTGAAGCCGATGGCTATTCGCGCCAGGCCCATCAAATGCAAACCAAATTAATTGAACAGGATGCCGGCGAAGCCCGGCAACCCATGACATTAATTATGGTGCATGCCCAGGATCATTTAATGACGTCGTTACTGGCGCGTGAATTATCAGAGGAGATTATTCAGCTTTATCAGCGTTAAAAACTTATTGATTACGGAAAATATAACTCTGTACCTGAATTATAAAATATAAATCAACTTGTTTTGATACTGGCATGTTGTTCTGTCAAATCAGGACGGGATGGTTATTGTTTAAAAACAACCAACTACACCCTAAATATTTTGAGCTTCACGAAGGCGACAAACAAATGAATCCCGATGCGCTTACTTATATAAGTGATTCGGGTGAAGGAGTGCAGCCAACGAACATGCAGCCAGAAATATCAAGGGTATAAATTGAGATAATTATGAAATTAAACAATAAACTTCCAGTGGCACTGGCAGTTGCGGCTGCGCTTTGCTCTGGTTCGGTGATAGCTCAAGAATTTACCCAAGAACAAATTGACGCCATCGTGGCAAAAGCGGTGGATAAAGCATTAGCTGAGCGGCAGGCAAAAATGGATGCCGCTATTGATAAAAAAGCGGATGTCATTACCGAGCCGCAAAGTACCGCGCAAACGCCTGATTTAGCCATTCCTTATGGCGTGAAATTTAGCGGTTACGCCCGTTATGGCGCCCACTATCAGAGCGGCGATCAGAAATACGTTGGCGTAGACGGTTCGTATAACGGCTCGTCTGCGATTGGCCGTCTGGGTAACGAAGGCAACGGCGGCGAGTTCCAGCTTTCCAAAGCGTTTAAGAGTTCGCACGGGGCTATCTGGGACGTCAACGTGATGTTCGATCACTGGGGCGACGAAGTTAACCTGAAAAAAGCCTACGCGGGGGTGACCAACCTGCTGGAATCCAACCCGAACGCCTACTTCTGGGCGGGTCGTGACTTCCACCAGCGTCCGCAACAGGGCATCAACGACTACTTCTGGATGAACCACGATGGCCAGGGCGCCGGGGTGAAAAACTTCGACATCGGCGGCGTACAGTTTGACGTGGCCACTGTGGCTGCCGTGCAGTCCTGTAACCCGGAAGTGGAAGACAATGGCGATAACCCGTCACGCATTACTTGTACCGGTGGCTCCGGCACCGGCGACAAAGGCAACTACGCCGTCACCTCAAAAGTCCACGGCATGAAAGTCGGCCCGCTGGATCTGGAAATTTACGCTAACTACGGTTTTGACTCGAAAGCCGTTGAAAGCGACGCCCGCCTGAAAGCCTGGCAGGGCGGCGTGGTGTTAAGCCATACCAACGACAGCGGCGTGAACAAGGTTATCGCCCGTTACTCCGATAACGCAGATAACAGCGTTTACAACAAAACGGATGATCTGAAAACTATCTATGCCAGCTTCGAAGGGCTGCACAAGTTTAGTCGCCAGATGCAGGTGGAATATCTGCTCGCCTTCCACGATTACGACAACAGCGCTGACAAGTCTGACAACCGTAAGAACTACAACGCCATTGTGCGTCCGATGTACTGGTGGAACGACGTGCATTCAACCTGGCTGGAACTGGGCTGGCAGAAAGTGGCCTACGACAAAGGCGGCGATAACAACGGCTGGAAAGCGACCCTGTCGCAGAACATCTCCATTGATATGGGGCCAGAGTTCCGTCCGATGCTGCGCTTCTACGTAACCGGTGGCGAAGTTGACAACAAGCGCACCGCGCGTGTTAACGGCACGGATGACACCACGCTGGACTCTTTCAACGTCGGGGCGATGTGGGAAGCCTGGTTCTAATGTAAATCCGCGGGCGGCAGGGATGCTGCCTCCGGTTATCTATCACGCCTGTGCTATGATGCAAAACTCATCAATAAGAAAGCAGCATGGCAGGTCTGGATAGAAAATGGGTTCCACAAAAAAAGGGATGCTTTACGTACTGATTGCCGCCATTTTATGGGGCAGTTCCGGGGTTTGCGCCCAGTACATCATGGAGAAAAGCCACATCGCGGCCCCCTGGTTGACGATGGTTCGCCTGCTGTCCGGCGGCGCAGTGTTATTGATTCTGTCGTTTTTCCATGGCGATAAAATTTTCACGATCGTCAAAAACCGCAAAGACACGCTGAGTTTGCTGTTCTTTTCGCTGTTTGGCGCGCTTATCGTGCAACTCACCTTCCTGGTAACCATCGAGAAATCGAATGCCGCCACCGCCACGGTGCTGCAATTTCTCTCGCCGACGATCATCGTGACGTGGTTTGCCCTGGCGCGAAAAGCAAAACCGACGCTCGCTGTCACCGCGGCGATTGCAACATCGCTGATTGGCACCCTGTTGCTGGTGACTCACGGAAATATGACGTCGCTGTCGATTTCCAGCGAAGCGCTGGTATGGGGCATCGCTTCCGCGTTTTCTGCCGCGCTCTATTCAACCTACCCGTCGAAACTTATCGCCCGCTACGGCACGCTACCGATTGTCGGCTGGAGCATGTTTCTCGCCGGATTAATGCTGACGCCGTTCTATGGCAATAAAGGGGGCGATTTCGTTATCGACGGCAATCTGGTGATGGCGTTTATGTATCTGGTGATGGTGGGCACCGCGCTGACCTTTAGCCTGTATCTGAAAGGCGCGCAGATGATTGGCGGCTCACGCGCCAGCATTCTGAGCTGTGCCGAACCCCTGAGCAGCGCGCTGCTGTCGGTGGCCCTGCTCGGTATCGCCTTTACCCTGCCGGACTGGCTGGGCACACTGATGATTGTGTCGTCGGTGCTGCTGATTTCGCTGGATTCACGTAAACGCGTCCAGGCTGCCGCCTGACTGTTTTCCCCGGTGGCGCTACGCTTACCGGGGCTACAAACCCAATGATTACCGGCCACCCCATCCTGGACATTCCCCGGTCGCGCTGCGCTTACCGGGGCTACGGGGCGTAGCCCGGATAAGGCGTTTACGCCGCATCCGGGGCATTCCCGGATAAGGACGAGGGGAAAATCACTTCACCTTCACTTTTCCTGCCACCAGCAGCGCGGTAAGCAACATCAGCGACCCTGACAACACCAGCGGCGAAAGCAGGCCCAGATTATCCAGCGCGTAGCCGCCAATCGCCGCACCGCAGGTATTCGCCAGTTGAATAACCGCCACCTGAATCGACCCCGCTTTTTCCGCCTGATCGGCAAGAGAGCGGGTGATCCACGTCGACCAGCCCACCGGCACCAGTGCAAATGATAATCCCCAGACGATGGCAATCCCCGCCGCCACCGCTTTATTGCTGCCCCACAAAATCAGTATCAGCGCGCTCAGCGCAATGATCAGCGGCGCACAGGCCAGCGCCAGTTTTACGGAGCGTTTTAAGATATGTGATGAAAGCGAGGTGCCAACAAAACTGGCAATACCAAAACTCAATAACACCAGCGTCAGGCCATCAACATCAAAGCCCGCGAGGGTCATAAAGATCGGACGAATGTAGGTAAAAAAGGAGAACTGACCGGCAAAGGCCATAAAAATCGCCAGCATCCCGGCCAGTACGCCCGGGCGCTTCAACAGACCAAACATATTCTGATGATGTTCTGTTTGCCCCGGCATCGACGGCAACGCCATCCACACCCAGCCAATACAGACGAACCCCATCAGCGCGGCGCCGTTAAACACATGCCGCCAGCCAATGATCCCACCGAGAAAACTGCCCAAAGGTGCAGCAATCACCAGAGCAATCGAGACCGCGCCGAAAATAACCGACAGTGCCTTTGGAATGGTGCGGGCCGGTACCAGTCGCATCGTCAGGGAGGCAGACATCGCCCAAAAACCGCCCAACGCCAGCCCCAGACAAGCCCGTCCAAGCAACAGCAAGGTAAAACTATTGGCAAATGAGACCAGCAGACACGAGAGCGTCAGCAACACGGAAAAGGCAATAACCACCAGACGGCGATCCGTTTTGCCGATGATATGGGTGATAAACAGGCTGGCGAACATGGCGACAAAAGCCGTTACTGTCACCGACTGGCCAGCGACGCCTTCCGACACGCCCAAATCCTGCGCCATTGGCGTCAACAGACTCACCGGCAGAAACTCCACGGTGATCAGGCACGCCACACAAAACGCGACGGCAAATACCGCCGACCAGTTGGGGCGACTCACACCGCCTGTTGCAGGCTGCGTCCGCTGCACTTCCATCATTTTTACACCCGGCTTCATATTTTATTGTGAAAGCCGTGTAGTGTAACAAACAACCGTGTGATTCATTTAACACTTACGCAACTATTTACACCGTCGGATATTCAGGATCAGTGTAACCAGTGCACCCCTTCCTCAGGAATAAACAAGGTGTTGTAGCGCATCTGGAAGGCATTAAGCTCAGCAACGTCTGGCTCAAGTTCGCGTAAAAAGCCCAGCGCGAGACGGACTTGCGCATCGGTGATCGGCGCGGCCAGCCGGGCTTTTTGCAGGATACGATGCCAGGACTGCAAATGCTGCTCGCTACTGTCGACAATAAAGACCTGCCAGATAAACAGCATCTGGGCAGCATTTTGCAGATGAGCTTCATCCGGGCGAGCCAGATACTGGATAAACTCTCCCCCTGCTTTTTTCCCCATCTGGTCAATCATGGTTTCCACCGGTACCGGCGTTATTGCCAGCCGCTCACTCAACCGACGTATCGCGCGACGTGAATCAGACGTTAATACCCTGAAACCAATAATAAAGACCACAACCAGTGTCGTCAGTGTTAACCAAATCATGAAAGCTCCCGCCACATCTCAGGAGGCACATCATAAAGTCAAAATGCACAAAATGGACAGTCGAAGAGCGAGCTTACTGATTTTCCGTGGCGCAGAGGATCACGCAGATGGCTGATTATATTGATGAGAACGGACAAAAAAGCCCGGCGAACCGGGCTCAGATAAGGCGATCAGACAATGCCTGTGGTTACACTAAACTGGCGGGTTTGCTGCGGTGCAAGGCTTAACAAGCTGCCGCTGCGCTTCGCAGCCAGAAATCCCTCGGGCCGACAGGTTGCCGGAAGGGCAAACGCCGCAACCTGCTGGTCACCGTTATAGAGGATCCAGCGCGTAACGTAATTAAACTGCTCACTGGAAAAACGCGTCACAAAGGTAGTGCCATCCGGTGCATGCATACAAAACTCGGGCTTATCAGTGTGTCGATCAAGCCTGTCGGCAAAGAAGACGATTTCCGGGTCGTAGAATTCCGGCTCCGTCAGCGCATTCACCGTCGCTTCGCCCTGCTGTACGCGGCGGTTGAATGCCAGCCACTGTTCCGTCGGTTTCACATGCGCCGGAATGGATTCACGCAGCATGAGCGCTTCATCCGGGATATTCTGGCTGAATGTCGCCTGCGGCACGTAGGCGTAATTCATATGGCACATGTACTGCAGCGGCATCGGCACCGACGCCAGATTGGTGACCGCCATCGCGATATCAAACAGCGCACTCGCCTTGTGTAGCGTAACCGACGGTTGCGCCAGGTAGTGATCGCCAAAACCCATCACGTACTCATAGCGTCCGGCCAGACGTAGCGAGTCGCCGTCGAGCTCCAGCCACGCCTCATCCATGGTGGCACAGGCCATTTCGCCGTGCAGCGCGTGGCTATCTTCCGCCGACGGACAGCCGTTCGCCAGCAGCCCGGAGTGAAAAGCAAAACAGCCGTATGTTTCAACAATCACATTTGCCGGTTTGGGCTGGCTGAACATGTTGCGCATCGTCAGGTCGCGCCCGTCGAAATTCGCATCCCAGATCATCTGCCCAAGCCAGGGCAGAACGACCAGATGTCCACGGGCATTTTCCAGCCGCACGGCCTCCACGCCGCTCGGGTAGCGAAACGCCGTGACGGTAAAATCGTCATTTGCCAGTAAGGTGCGTGGCTGCTGGCTAAACAGCTCGCGCCACAGGGTTAATCGTGTTGCCATCGTCCTTCTCCTCAGGAAGCGGTCGCTTCGGTCAGTTCGCGACGCACTCGACTTTCGCGCCAGAAATAGACGCCAACGTAAACAAAGCACAGCATGGAAACCAGGAACGACAGTTGCAGCGAGTGGAACATATCCGCCACATAGCCCTGAATAGCCGGGACCACCGCCGCGCCAACAATCGCCATTACAATGACCGCGCCTGCCATTTCCGTATGTTCGTTATCCACAGTATCAAGAGTGCCCGCATAGATGGTCGCCCAGCACGGCCCAAACAGAATACTGACCGCTACTGCCACGTACACGGCGCTAAAGCTCGGGGCCAGCGCCACATATGCCAGGAACAGCGCGCCAATCACGGAGTAGAGAATCAACACCCTGGCCGGGTTAAACCGCGTCATCAGGATATTGGCGACAAACTTGCCAATAAAGAAACAGGCAAAGCTGTAGACCATAAAGTTTGACGCATCGCGTTCGTTGATATCACCCAGTTCCAGCGCCAGACGAATGGTGAAAGACCACACCGCCACCTGCATACCGACATACAAGAATTGCGCGACGATACCACGGCGAAAACGGGCATTCTGTGCCAGATAACGCAGTGTCTCCATGGCGGTCGGACGTTTATGGGTTTCCGTTTGCGCCACTTTGCATTTGGGGAAGCGGGTGAACATAAACAGCGCCATGACAACCACCAGCACCATAATCATGTACTTATACGGCTCAAGGGTGTTTTCGAGCATCAGCACTTTAAAGTTGTGGATCTGCTCAGGCGTCATCCCCGTCATCTGTTTTTGCAGACTCTCGCCTTCGGAGAAGACCAGATACTTACCGAGCAAAATGCCTGCCGCCGCGCCAATCGGGTAGAAGGTCTGGCTGATATTCAGGCGCAGAGTCGCATGTGATTTTGGCCCCAGCATCGAGCTGTACGTATTGGCTGCGGTTTCAAGAAAACTCAGCCCAATCGCAATCGCAAAGATTGCCGCCAGGAACATGGTATAGGTCGCCATATGCGAAGCCGGGAAGAACAGTGAACAACCGACGATATAAAGCGTCAGCCCAATTAATATGGCAATTTTATAACTGCTCTTTTTAATAACCAGAGAGGCCGGAATGGCAATTAAGAAATAACCGCCATAAAATGCGCTCTGCACTAATGCAGAGGCAAAGTTACTCAATGAGAATACGCTTTTAAATTGCGTAATGAGAATATCATTTAACGCAGCGGCGCATCCCCACAACGGGAATAAACAGGATAACAAGATAAACTGGAACAAAGGGGTTTTATTCAGATACCCATCGGGCATCTGAACGATATTTTTTTCGTTCATAGTGCTACCTTTCAATGTGCAGGGTTTATCACTGCTTTATTCCTGAGAGCAGGCAGTGATATGCCTGCTACGAAATAAACTCAGCGGTTATTATTCATGTAAAGCCAGGTACTCATTAAATTGTTCAATGCTGGGGTAAGACGATTGTGTGCCTTTGCCGGTCACGCTAAAGGCAGCGAACAGCGCGGCTTTTTTCATGGCCGCTTCGACATCGCCGCCCTGGACATAGTAGTGGGCGAAACAGCCGATAAAGGCATCGCCTGCACCGCTGGTATCAATGGCATTGACCTTGTGCGCCGGAACGTGAACTTCGCGTTCGCGGGTCATCCATAATGCGCCCTTTTCACCCATGGTCACGATAATATTGTTCAGTCCATTATCAATCAGGCTTCGTGCCGCCGTACGAATATTATCGTAGGTATCCACCGGCATACCGGTCAGAATTTCAAGTTCGGTCTCATTTGGAATAAAGAAATCGCATTTACAGGCATAGGTCATATCCAGCTCACGCAGTGCCGGTGCCGGGTTTAATAACACTTTGATGCCGTGTTTTTTACCAAATTCAATGGCGTGATAGACCGTCTCTAATTGCACTTCCAGTTGCAGGACAATTAATTGACACTTTTTCAAATCTTCCGCGGCGCGATCAATATCTTCCGGTGAGAGAAATTTATTGGCACCTTTAATAATTAGAATACTGTTGCTGGAGTTGGGGTTCACAAAAATCGGCGCAACGCCGCTACTGGTACAGGGAACTTTCTCGACATAGGTGGTGTTAATGCCCCAGGACTCCAGGTTACGAATGGTGTTGTCCGCAAAGATATCGTCACCCACCTTGGTCAACATCATCACTTTCGAATTCATTTTAGCGGCGGCCACCGCCTGATTGGCCCCTTTACCACCGCAGCCGATTTTAAAGGCAGGGGCTTCCAGGGTTTCTCCCTCTTTCGGCATCTGGTTGGTATAGGTGATGAGATCCACCATGTTGGAGCCGATGACTGCGATATCCATTTTACTACCTCTCAGAAACAATCACTTAACAATGATATTATAGTAACATTATCATGTTACTTAAGTATCATTTGTGACCATGATCGCGATTAGCGCATCATAACTCTTCGCCGTTATCCTCCCCAAATCCCCGACACTCGGTGCGCCGTCACTTTTATTTAACGACTAACAGGATTATAGTGTTGATATCATTACGTGTTCCTGCGCGATGGAAAATGTTACTTTTGAAACACACAAGTCCGAATCAGTGCGGAGAAAAGAGTGGAAACAAAGCAAAAAGAGCGCATCCGGCGTCTGGTTGAATTACTCAAGAAGACCGATCGAATCCACTTAAAAGACGCCGCGCGCATGCTGGAAGTGTCGGTGATGACCATTCGCAGAGACTTTAGCCAGGATGACGAACCGCTGCCGCTGGCGCTGCTGGGCGGCTATATCGTAATGGTGAACAAACCCACTGCCCCCGCCGCGGCTCCCCAGCCCACTGTTCGGACGCATCATCGCGATGATTTGCCTATTGCTATCCTCGCCGCAGGGTTGGTCAGCGAAAACGACCTGGTTTTTTTCGACAACGGGCCGGAAATGCCGCTGGTTATCAGCATGATCCCGGACGACATCACGTTTACTGGCATCTGTTACTCCCACCAGGTGTTTGTCGCGCTCACCGCCAAACCTAACGCAACGGCCATGTTATGCGGCGGTACCTGGCGTGCCAAAAGCGATGCCTTTTACGATCCGAACAACCCGTCGCTTTTAGATTCATTAAACCCACGCAAAGTGTTTATTTCCGCCAGCGGCGTGCATGAACACCACGGTGTGACCTGGTTTAACCTGGATGATTTACCGATGAAGCGAAAGGCGATGGCACACGGCATGCGTAAAATCCTGCTGGCACGCTACGCCTTGTTTGATGAAGTGGCCCCGGCGAGTATTGCGCCCCTTTCCGGGTTCGACGTGCTTATCAGCGATCGTCCGCTTCCGGCAGAGTACCCGGCGCACTGCCGCAACGGGTTTGTGAAAGTGATTACGCCGGACTCAGAAAACGAACAAGCCCGCTAAGCGGGCCTGTTTTCACCTTACTCGAAGAAGACCGCCAGTTTGTTGAACATCCCCGGCGACGACTGATTGCGTACGACCTGCACCACGTCTTCCAGCTTTTCAATCTGGCTTATCATCTGCTCCAGGCGCTGATCGTCATTGACCAGTAGCCAGATGCGGCTGTGCTCGCTGTCTTTAATGGGCAAGCAGAGAATGCCTTCCACGTTAAATGCGCGACGGGCAAACAGGCCACAGACGTGTGTCATCACCCCCGGATGGTTACGTACGGTAAGTTCAAGAATGACGTTATCAGAAACTGTCTGTTGCATGGCTTATTCCCCCACCATTTCAGTATTTGCCGCACCCGGCGGCACCATCGGATACACTTTTTCTTCGGCGTCGATACGCACATGGATGAGCGCCGGACCCGGACGAGCGATGATCGCCTGCAGCGCGGCATGCGGGTCAGCCTCGTTGTTAAGATCACAGGTTTGCAGGCCAAAACCGGCGGCAATCTGCATAAAGTTAATCATCCCCGGATAGGTCGCTGCGAATACGCCCTGCTTGTAAAACAGGCTCTGCTGCTGATGCACCAGGCCTAACGCTTCGTTGTTCATCAGGATGATTTTCACATCCAGATTATTTTCTGCGGCGGTGGCCATCTCCTGAATGTTCATCATCAGGCTACCGTCGCCGGAAAAGCAGATAACTTTGCGTTGCGGGTTCGCCAGTGCGGCACCGACTGCCGCTGGCAGCCCGAAACCCATGGTACCCAGCCCGCCGGAGGTCAGCCACTGACGCGGACGATTGAGCGGATAGGCCTGTGCGGTCCACATCTGGTGCTGTCCCACATCGGTGGAGATAATCGCCTCATCATCAACGCAGGCGGCAACGGCATTAATCAGCCCGTAATGGGTGAGCGGATCGCCACCCTGCGGAATGGCAGACGGGAATTCTTGCTGCAGTTGCGCCACCAGACCACGCCACGCCTCACGCGGCTGCGCATCAATTTGCGGCAGCAACTGCGCCAGCACTTCACCCACATCGCCCTGAATGGCAACGTGCGGCTGCTTGATTTTACCCAGCTCCGCCTTATCAATATCAACATGGATGATTTTCGCATTCGGGCAGAACTGCTCGGTTTTCCCAATCGCCCGGTCATCAAAACGCGCACCAAGAACCACTAATAAATCAGACTCTTGCAGAATAAAGTTGGTGCTGCGAGCGCCGTGCATGCCCAGCATCCCCAGTGACAGTGGATGTGCTTTTGGCAACATTCCCAGCGCCATTAAGGTCATGGTGGTCGGCAGATTCGCTTTTTCCGCCAGTGCGCGCACCTGTTCCGGCGCGTTAATCACCCCGCCGCCCAGATACAGCACCGGACGCTGTGCGGCATTAATCATCGCCGCCGCTTCCTGCACACTTTTCGCATCAAACGCCGGGGCAGGCGCTCTGCCGCCGGGCTCAGGCAGCTCACTCAGTTCGATGGTCGCGGTCTGGACATCTTTAGGAATATCTATCCACACCGGGCCTGGACGGCCGGATTGCGCAATACGAAACGCGTCGCTTATCACCTGGGGAAGTTCGGCGATATTACGGACCAGGTAATTGTGCTTAGTGATGGGGATAGAGATGCCGTAAGTGTCGACTTCCTGGAACGCATCGGTGCCGATCATGGAGGCAGGCACCTGTCCGGTGATACACACCAGCGGGATGGAATCGAGGCGTGCATCGGCGATAGCGGTCACCAGATTGGTGGCGCCCGGTCCGCTACAGGCCATACAGACAGCCGGTTTACCTTCGGTACGCGCCATGCCCTGGGCGATAAACCCGGCGCCCTGCTCGTGGCGTGCCAGTACGTGGCGAATTTGCGTGCTCTGACTTAAAGCGTCATACAGCGGGAGAACGGTCCCGCCAGGAATACCCGCTACCGTGGTAATGCCCTGACGTTCCAGTAAATGAACGATCAACTGTGCGCCGGTAAAGCGTGTCGTTTGTGTTGTGCCCGAACTTGCCATGCTCCAGTCCTTTTCTTCTGGGCCGACTTTCCGGGAGGGTCAGAACGAAAAACCCCGCCGGTTTGCGCCGGCGGGGTTTTGGAATCGTGTGTTGTTCCAGTCCCTACGGCGCATTGCCGACGACCACCACCACACGCACGACGACCACCGCGGCGTTATGCGCGGTTTTTAGTAGGTTCATCGTCATAGTGGAAGCGTTCATTGGGGACTCGTGTTTGAATAATTAACAGGATTTATACAAACACAGCTTGCAGAACGAAACAATTGAAAATTACTCATCAGCGCAAAAATGAGTCGAAGATCACGTTTCTATTAGCTATTCAGTTCCTGCAAAAGACGTGTATTGAGGTACAGTTTTTCACGCCCGGCAATTTTTTCTTCCAGCACGCCTATCTCAACAAGCGACTTAAGATAAATTGAGGCCGTCTGCCGCTTTGCAATTCCGTTATCGACCAGGTTTTCAATGCGACAATAGGGCTGAGCAAATAGCGTTTGGTTAAGCTCCCAGGTGTAGATTTTAGGCAGTTTTTCACGGATCCATGCTGCTGTTTCTTCTATTAATTTCCGCATGGCAGCGATTTTATCTGTCGTCCATTTTGCCGTGTCTTCCACAGCCTCCAGCATAAAGAGAACCCAGGACTCCCAATCATTCTTAGCCGTAACATTACGAAGCAAGGTGTAATAATCGCTCCGCCTTTCCAGGATAAAGCGAGACAGATAGAGAATCGGTTGCGACAACACGCCACAGTCCATCAAATAGAGGATATTCAGAATGCGTCCCGTACGACCATTTCCGTCGGAAAAGGGGTGAATGCATTCGAACTGATAATGGGACACGGCCATTTTTATCAAAGGATCTAAATCAATATCTGAATGGATGAAATGTTCCCAATTGGATAACAGGTCACGAATGAGCGTTTCGCCATCAGGTGGGGTGTATACCACGTTCTTATTTTGATCGCGAAGCACTGTGCCTGGCGTTTTTCTCACGTCAGTTTCAATGGATCTCAGTGTTGTGCAAATTTCCATAGCTGTGCCAGAACACAGTGGGTAGTCCTGTAAAAGATTAACGCCCTTATACAGCGCAGTGCGATAACGTAACGCTTCTTTTGTTGCAGGGTCAGCGTCTTCAATACGATCGGCGTATTGGAAAAGCTGATCGCTGGTCGTGACAATATTTTCTATGCGAGAGGAGTCTTTCGCTTCCAGCATTGGCAGCAAGTTGATCAATAGTCTTTGATCGGGCAGCAGTTCGCCAGATGTATTGAGTTCAGCTAAAGCAGCTCGAGCCTTAATGCAAGCTTTCAGCACCTTACGCGTCTCGACGAGCGCTGTATCAGGCGGGAGTAGCGGAAGCTGGTTATATGAGCGTTCGGGCATCCATGACATGTTCAAAAAATCCTATTTTATCGACATATATTCATAATATGTCGATAGTAACGACATGTCACGACCATATGTTTAAAAAAGTGATTTTTATAAACATATAAATGACCTGTTAAATAGCAGGGGAAGGCATGTGTTGATATGAAAAAGGAGCTATGGGAATCGCGAAGAGGTGCATGGCACAAAAAAAAACGGACAGTACAGAATACCGTCCGTTATCCCCGCCGGAGCGAGGTTTTTAGCAGGTTTTTGCGGTTGGTAGCCGCAAGCACACTGTGTTACGTCAACAGTGAAACTATACGATCAATTAACCCTGTGCGCAAATTATGCGCACACGATGAGCAGTTTGAGTATGGAACAGGGTGCAAATTTCGTCCAGAAATAACTGTATATATTTACAGTATGAATTTATAATGGTCTTGCCGACCACGGTGTGTATGAGGGACCGCAATGATACGGGCGCACATTAAGTCCTGGCTGAAACGGGTGGTGCCGTCAGTGCCTTAACCCCTTGAGAGCACACTGTGTTACGCCAACAAAACGGCTGGTTACAGGCAGCGGAAAGGTACGCCAGCCGGTCGTGCTCCTTGCCAAAGGAGAAGCGTATGGGCGAAATGGATACGGTTATCCTTATCCTGAAACTCATAGTTGCCTTGCTGCAACTGCTTGAAGCTGTCCTGAAATTACTGCGGTAACTCAGGTTCAAGTCGTACCTAAGAGGGGCGGGCAACCGCCCCTCTTTAATAATCACTGGCAGTTTCCTCATCGCACAGAATAGTCGCTCCGATCGCCGCTTTCATGGTACGTTTTTACGCCGCCCACTGACACTGCGTACTCATGACTGTTACTGTTTTTTGTATTCTGCTGTTTGCCGCCCTTCTGCATGCGAGCTGGAACGCGATTGTTAAAGCGGGCAGCGATAAACTCTATTCCGCCATCTGCGTCAGCGGCTCTGCGGCGTTAATCGCCCTGGTCATGTTGCCTTTCTCACCGCAGCCCTCGCTCGCCAGCGTGCCTTATCTCGCCGTTTCCTGCCTGTTACAGGTTGTCTATACGGTACTGGTCGCTAAAACGTATCAGGTTTCCGATATGAGTCAGACCTATCCGTTGATGCGCGGTACCGCGCCGCTACTGGTGGCCTTGATAAGCGTTCTGTTGTTGGGTGATACATTATCCACCTTTGCCTGGCTCGGTATCGCGGTCATTTGTCTCTCTATTCTTGCCATGGCCTGTAACGGTCGTCACAGCTCAACGCGCGGAATCTGGCTTGCCCTACTAAATTCCTGTTTTATTGCCGGATATACGCTGGTGGACGGCACAGGCGTACGCCTTGCGGGTAGCGCATTCGGTTACACCCTCTGGACGTTTTTCATGAACGGTTTTTGCCTGTTGGCCTGGGCGATGATCGCTCGCCGTCGTGAAGTCTCGCACTATCTGGCGAATAACTGGAAAAAAGGGCTGCCGGGCGGTATTGGCACCATGGGCTCCTACGGGCTGGCGTTATGGGCGATGACGCAGGCGCCACTGGCCGTAGTCGCCGCGCTGCGCGAAACCTCAATTCTCTTTGGCGCGCTGCTCGCCTTTTTAATGCTCAAAGAAAAGGTCGCCGGATTACGGATTGTTGCGGCCTGTGGCATCGCTGCGGGTGCGATCTTACTGCGCCTGTCCTGATCATACTGGCAATCAAAGTTGCCACAAATTGTTTACAAATCCTGCCTGACGGCGGTCGTTCTTTCTGACCCCGCATCTTGTCGTGTCACATTACTGTGGTAGATTCCTCTCGCATTTTACGGTTATGGCAGCACCATATTCTTTATTTATCTTTTTTTAAAACGTATTCAGCGAAATGAAAAGACAGCGTAACGTCAGTTTACTCTTGATGCTGGTCCTGTTGGTGGCAGTGGGACAAATGGCGCAAACCATTTATATTCCCGCCATTGCCGGAATGGCGCAGGATCTCAATGCCCGTGAAGGGGCGGTGCAGAATGTCATGGCCGCCTATCTCCTCACCTATGGCGTATCACAACTCTTTTACGGCCCGTTAGCCGACCGTTTTGGCCGTCGTCCGGCCATCCTTTGCGGGTTAACGGTGTTTATGCTGGCAACACTGGTGGCTGTCACGACCCACAGCCTGACCGTTCTGATAGTCGCCAGCGCCTTTCAGGGGATGGGAACCGGCGTCGGCGGCGTAATGGCGCGCACCCTGCCGCGCGATCTCTATTCCGGCACCGAATTACGCCACGCTAACAGTTTGCTGAATATGGGCATTCTGGTAAGCCCGTTGCTCGCCCCGCTGATTGGCGGCCTGCTGACCACCCTCTGGGGCTGGCGCGCCTGTTTTGCGTTCCTGCTGGTACTCTGTGCTGGTGTCACCTTCAGCATGGCGCGCTGGATGCCGGAAACGCGCCCGACAGGTACTGTTAAAATGGGGCTGCTTACCCGTTATAAGACTCTGTTGGGTAACGGGATGTTTAACTGCTATTTGCTGATGCTGATTGGCGGGCTGGCCGGTATTGCCGTGTTTGAGGCCTGCTCAGGCGTGCTGATGGGCGCCACGCTGGGGCTTTCCAGTATGGCGGTCAGTATTTTGTTCATCCTCCCCATTCCGGCAGCCTTTTTCGGTGCCTGGTTCGCCGGGCGGCAAAATGCGCGCTTCCCGACGCTGATGTGGCAGGCGGTCGCCAGTTGTCTGCTGGCAGGCATCATGATGTGGATCCCCGGCTGGTTTGGCGTAATGACAGTCTGGACGCTGCTGGTTCCCGCCGCGCTGTTCTTCTTCGGGGCGGGCATGCTCTTCCCACTGGCGACCAGTGGCGCAATGGAGCCGTTCCCTTTTCTGGCAGGAACGGCGGGGGCGCTGGTTGGCGGCATGCAAAATATGGGATCCGGCGCGCTGGCCTGGTTTTCTGCCGGGCTTCCCCAGACCAGCCAGTTTAGCCTTGGGATGCTGATGACGCTGGCAGGGCTTTTAATTCTGCTGAGCTGGCTGCCGCTGGCGCTGTGCCAGAAGCGCCATGAACACGAACCGGCGGCTTCCCTTCCCGGCGATCCGGCTTCGCATCCGCCTTCTCACAGTCCGGTGAAATAATCGTTTTTAGCAGCGGTTCAGTTGTTGGCCGCCATGCCCCCTCTTCGCCATCATAAAACTGCGTATCCGCATTGAGGGCGAAGGGGATCTGCGCCTTATTCAGCTCACAGGCCATAAACGCGGCGAATGCCAGTTGCGATTCACCAGGCGGACTTTTAATCGTTTCACCCACTGACCAACCGCCGACCCAGGTCGCATGACCGGTTTTTTGCTGCCAGTGGACCGCCGTATTAATACGCGCTCTGATTGCCGCCTTCTCTGCCGCCGTACCCGACGTCCACGGGTACTTTCCATTATTTTTCAGTGGCCCCCACGGGAAAATATGCCACTCCGCCAGCAAGTAGTTCTGGCTACGCCCAGGCAATTTCAAGGACGTTAAATCCTCGGGCGCGGCCCGCAGGCGCGGCGCAATAAAGATCATGCGTTGCGGGTTGATGTCGTGGATGGTCTTGATGATATTTTCATACGCGCGGTTAAGCGCTGGCATATCGTGATTAAGCTTATCCGAAGGCTCATAAATCAGGTCAAACCCGAGCGTCGGATGTTCGCTGCCAAAGTAATTTGCCACCGTTGACCACCACGCCACCAGCTGCGCTTCGTTTTTCGCACCCGGCTCCGCCTTAAAGGTATCCGCCTGGTAAGAAATAATCGGGATCACGCCATATTTTTCGCAGGCCTCCACCAGCTTACGCAGGTGAATCAGGCGGGCTTCGGTTAATGGATCGGCCACCCGGATACGCACATGGCGAATCCCTTCCGCATAGAAATCACGGACGATAAGCGGATCGAACTCACGGATACCGCGCTCGGTTCGCGCCCAGTCGACATCCATACCCACGCCCAGTTCCTGAGCGTAGCGTGTCGCCGTAAGCGGCGTATCAGCAGCAAACGCAGACGCGCTCGCCAAAAGCAGAGCCATCGCTAATAGTGGTTTTAACACAATTGACCTTGCCAAAATCGGTGGTGATTACATGTATTTAGCATGATTTCTCGCCGAATACGTAGCGCGAAAGCGTAATAAATTCTCACTGTCTCTCCACAATGGTCAGATAACACAAGCAGAGCTATCTGGTTTTACACATTCAAATGCTGTAGCCACTGGATAAATGCCTCAATTTTCGGCCATTGTCTGCCAGGTAACGTGGAAATGTAATAGTGCTGATGACATTTCAGCGCCCTGTCGCCGAAAGGCGCGATAAGCTCCCCACTGTCGAGACGCTTTTGCACCAGCCGTTTGCGCCCCATCGCTACACCGATATGGTTCATAGAGGCAATCACCGCTAAATCTGAACGATCGAAACCAATCCCCGGCGATGCAGGCAAACTTACGCCAAAATGCTGCGCCCAGCTGTGCCATTCATCGGTACCGGAGTCATTGCTCCAGGCCTGCCTGTCATGCAGCAACGTACAATGGGGCAAGTTTACCAGCGAACCGGTTAAGTCGAAGCGGCGAGCATAGTCAGGACTACATACCGGAAGAATCTCTTCATCCATCAGGAAATGGTGGGTCAACTGTGCAGAGGGCGCATCATCAAAATAGATGGCCAGATCGATGCCGGCACGCTGGAGATTGACGTTGTCGTTACCGGTTAGCACCGTTAACGAAATGGACGGGTAGCGGCGTGTAAAATCGCCCAATGCGGGCACCAGCCAGCACTGAGCGATGGAGGGCCGGGAGTATACGGTTAATGTGCCGGACAGTTCCTGATTTTTAATATCGAGGATTTCCTGATTCAGCGTATCCAGTGACGATTTCAGCGCCCAGAACACCCGCTTACCTTCTTGGGTAAGCTCCACTTTACGGTGAGAACGGACAAACAGCTGGATGCCCAATTCGTCTTCCAGTTGATTCATGCGATGGCTGACGGCGCTGGGACTCAATGACAGCTCATCTGCCGCCAGCGCAAAAGATTGATGCCTCGCAGCCACCTCAAAGGTATAGAGCTTTGATAACTGCCAGCCGTTGAGCAGGCGATTTCTGCCGTCGCGTAAGGGGTCCATAGCCACCTCTGTCACCCGAGTTCGTTTGCCCGCAGTGTAGAAAAAGACGCTGCAAAAATCAGCATAAAGATGAAGCAAAATGAACCATAGCCACTTTCATTGCCATTATTCGACGCAAATCACCCGTTTGATTCAATCTGCCTCATGTGAAGGGCAATTTATATCGTTTGTCAGCCTGGCCCGTGTTTTTGTCCAATAGAGACAGGTTAATCACAGGGCAAGGTGAGATATGCACGCTCAAATCTGGGTAGTGAGCACGCTGCTGATAAGCATCGTGTTGATTGTTCTGACCATCGTGAAGTTCAAATTCCACCCCTTTCTGGCGCTGCTGCTCGCCAGCTTCTTCGTGGGAGCGATGATGGGGATGGGGCCGCTGGACATGGTCAACGCGATTGAAAACGGAATCGGCGGAACGCTAGGGTTCCTCGCCGCGGTTATTGGTCTCGGGACGATTCTCGGCAAAATGATGGAGATCTCCGGCGCGGCGGAACGTATCGGGCTTACGCTCCAGCGCTGCCGCTGGCTCTCTGCAGATGTCATCATGGTGCTGGTGGGGCTGATTTGCGGTATTACGCTGTTTGTTGAAGTGGGCGTCGTGTTGCTGATTCCGCTGGCGTTTTCTATCGCCAAAAAGACCAATACGTCATTACTGAAACTGGCTATTCCGCTTTGTACCGCGTTGATGGCGGTTCACTGCGTCGTCCCGCCACACCCGGCGGCACTGTTTGTGGCCAATAAACTGGGCGCCGATATCGGGTCAGTCATCGTCTACGGTTTGCTGGTCGGTCTGCTGGCGTCACTGATTGGCGGCCCGCTATTCCTGAAACTCCTCGGCAATCGCCTGCCGTTTAAGCCGGTCCCCACAGAATTTGCCGATCTTAACGTTCGCGAGGAAGACACCCTGCCGTCCTTGAGCGCGACGCTTTTTACCGTACTGCTGCCCATCGGCCTGATGTTGGTAAAAACCGTCGCGGAGCTGAACGGGACAAAAAGCGGTACTCTCTATACGCTGCTGGAATTTATCGGCAACCCCATTACCGCCATGTTTATCGCCGTCTTTGCGGCCTATTACATGCTCGGCCTGCGCCAGCATATGGGCATGAGCACGCTTCTCACCCACACCGAAAACGGCTTTGGTTCCATTGCGAATATCCTGCTGATTATCGGCGCGGGCGGTGCGTTTAACGCCATTCTCAAGAGTAGCGGTCTGGCGGATACCCTGGCGGTGCTCCTCTCCGGTATGCACATGCACCCGATTCTGCTCGCCTGGCTGGTGGCGTTGATCCTGCATGCGGCAGTCGGTTCGGCGACGGTAGCCATGATGGGTGCGACGGCGATTGTCGCGCCGATGCTGCCGCTTTATCCCAACGTCAGCCCGGCGATCATCGCCATTGCTATCGGTTCCGGCGCCATTGGCTGCACCATTGTCACCGATTCGCTCTTCTGGCTGGTAAAACAGTACTGCGGCGCAACCCTTAACGAAACGTTCAAATACTATACAACGGCAACATTTATTGCGTCGGTCGTTGCGCTGGCTGGCACATTCCTGCTTTCCTTTATTATCTGAATGCAAAGAGACGTACTATGGAAAACATTCAAACACTCATCGCCCGTCATCCCTTAGTGGCGGACCTGATCGCTCTGAAAGAGACGACCTGGTTTAACCCTGGCACCACCTCTATTGTTGAAGGCCTGCCTTATGTCGGCCTCACGCAGGCGGATGTTGATGATGCGCATGCCCGCCTCACCCGTTTCGCACCGTATCTGGCGAAAGCATTCCCGGAAACGGCCGCTGCCGGGGGGATTATTGAGTCAGAGTTGATTGCCATTCCGGCCATGCAAAAGCGGCTCGAAAGCGCCTTCAGGCAGCCGATTGGTGGCGAAATGCTGCTGAAAAAAGACAGTCATCTGCCCATCTCAGGTTCCATCAAAGCCCGTGGCGGCATTTATGAAGTGCTGACTCACGCGGAAAAACTGGCGCTGGAAGCCGGTTTGCTGAGCACCGAGGATGACTACAGCGTGCTGCTCTCAGCGGAATTCAAACAGTTTTTTAGCCAGTACAGCATTGCGGTTGGCTCGACCGGCAATCTGGGGCTGTCGATTGGCATCATGAGCGCCCGCATCGGTTTTAACGTGACGGTCCATATGTCTGCCGACGCCCGCGCCTGGAAAAAAGCCAAACTGCGCAGTCACGGCGTGACGGTCGTTGAATATGAAGAAGATTACGGCGTGGCGGTGGAGCAGGGGCGCAAAGCGGCGCAGTCCGATCCGAACTGCTTTTTCATTGACGATGAAAACTCTCGTACCCTGTTTCTGGGCTATGCGGTCGCCGGGCAGCGCCTTAAAGCGCAATTTGCACAACAAGGACGCGTGGTGGATAGCGATCATCCGCTGTTCGTCTATCTCCCCTGCGGCGTAGGCGGCGGGCCTGGCGGCGTGGCTTTTGGCCTGAAACTGGCGTTTGGCGATAACGTACACTGCTTCTTTGCCGAACCGACCCACTCGCCGTGCATGCTGCTGGGGGTGTACACCGGCCTGCATGATGCGATCGCCGTTCAGGATTTGGGTATCGATAATGTCACGGCGGCAGACGGACTGGCGGTGGGCAGAGCGTCCGGGTTTGTAGGCCGCGCCATGCAACGGTTGCTGGACGGGTTCTATACACTGGATGACCAGACCATGTATAACCTGCTCGGCATTCTGGCCCAGGAAGAAGGCATACGACTGGAACCTTCCGCACTGGCAGGCATGGCAGGGCCGCTCCGTGTTTGCGCGAGTGCGGACTATTTACGTTTACAGAGTATGACCGCAGACCACCTGGATAACGCCACGCATATCGTCTGGGCGACCGGCGGCGGGATGGTGCCAGAAGAAGAGATGGCGCACTACCTGGCAAAAGCCCGGCAGGTCTGATACTGCCTCAAAGGGCGTTAAGGATATGGCGGATATGCATTAGCCCGAACAGCAGCGAAAGAGAAAGCACTGCCAGCGCGATCAGCAGCTTATCGCGGATCGCGCCCGGCGTGGCGAAATCGCTGCTTTCAACATCCATCAGGGTGCGATTGCGCGTATAGCGCCACAGCATACCGCCGACCAGTAATAGCACCACCAGCGAGATCCAGAAGGTGATCCCCGCGTGCTGCCAGTTGTGCTTTACCGCAAAGGCAAGCAGGGCAATGTAACCAAAAAAGGTACGTAGCCAGGCAAGTGAAGTGCGCTCCGGCTGTAGCCCCGGGTCTGCCTTACGCCGCGCCTTACGGTCAGCCACCATACAGCACCAGTCCCATCACCACGGCGGCCACCGTCAGCAAAACAGCACTGATCACCAGCAGGCTTCGCGTATAAGGCAGGTCTTCTTTCAGGCGCATCGCTTTTTCATTACGCAGCCAGCGCATATAGCCGTAAACCGCTAGTCCCCCGGCAAACAGACAGAGCAGCAACGCCAGCACCTGGCGAATCAGCGGCGTGGCAAATTCCGGCGCCAGTTGATCAAGCCCCACGCCCGCCGCCAGAAAGCCAAGCGCGGTGCGGATCCATGCTAAAAATGTACGCTCGTTGGCCAAAGAGAAGCGGTAATCCGGTGCTTCACCAAGCTGGGAAATTTTCATGAAGGCTCCATGTCGTGCTGCAGGCTGGCATCAGCATAGCGTAAATCGACAAGGACAAAAAACCGGCATCGGGCGATGCCGGCCAGGAAGATTAATGCAGTTCAGGCCAGTAGCCCTTGTTAGCGTCAATCAGGTCATCCAGAATCGCTTTGGCAACCGAGGCGCTTGGTACAGTTTTTGACAGCGTAATCGCCTGCCACAATTTCTGGTATGAACGCTGTTCCCACGCATCCACCACCAGTTTTTCCACCGCCACCTGCTGACTCATCAGCCCTTTCTGGAAGTGCGGAATATCGCCGACGGTGAGCGGCTCTGGTCCGTTATGGCCGACCAGGCAAGGAATTTCCACCATCGCATCAGCATCAAAGTTATGAATTGCGCCGTTATTTGGCACAATCAACAGCATGCGCTCCTGAGTATTGAAAGCAATCGCGGTCGCCAGATCGACGATATACGACGCATGTTCATCGATTTCCAGCTCCCCGGCGGAAGACTTACCGGCTTCAATAATCGCCCGGCAGGCGCTGAAAACATGTTTCTCGCGATGATCCATCACTTCATTAGCACGGGTGCGTTCTGGGTTGGAGTGCGCCACCACATAATCCGGGAAGAGGTAATATTTCAGGTACGTGTTGGGCATCGTGTCCGGATCGAGGGCCTGTACGTCTTTTGCTTTGGCAAAAGTGTCGTTCCAGCTCGCTTCGGTATGCGCATTGTCAGAGGGCGGAACATAGCCGTTTTTCGCCACATATTCCCGCAGTTTTGGCAGCAAATCGTTGCCGTTCAGATCCTCAATGGATGTCCACCAGCCGAAGTGATTCAGCCCGTAGTAACGCACGCGCATCTCTTTGCGGTTTTTCAGGCCGACAATTTGCGCCATGCGCCCTTCAATGCCAATCGGCATATCGCAGATGTTGAGGATCTTAGCGTTTGGACGCAGGCGGCGCGTGGCTTCCGCGACAATGGCCGCCGGGTTGGAGTAGTTCAGCATCCACGCATTCGGGGAGTACTGCTCCATGTAGTCCACCAGTTCAAGCACGCCGCCAATAGAGCGCATACCGTAGGAAATCCCACCCGGTCCGCAGGTTTCCTGGCCCAGCACGCCGTGGCGCAGGGGGATTTTCTCATCTTTTTCGCGCATCGGATATTTGCCCACGCGAATATGCGCCATCACGAAGTCGACATCGGTAAAGGCCGTTTTCGGATCGGTGGAGTAGCTAAATTCTATCTCCGGCGCCTGTTCCCTGAGGATGATTTTGCACGCTTCGGCGATAGTCTCCTGACGTGCGCCATCGTTGTCGTAGAATTTCAGCGCGCGCAGTGGGAAGCGATCACGGTTAGCGAGCAACATCAGGACAATACCGGGGGTAAAGGTACTACCGCCGCCTGCTATGACAACTGAGAATTTTTTCATGATACAGCCTCCGTCATGGTGGTTTGTTCGTTTGTTAAAGGGGTTTTCATCAGCGATTCAAGCTGGTCGCGCACCTGGGGGACATGCAGACCGACAATCACCTGAATGCCGTTGCCGCGTCGCACCACACCGTGTGCACCCAGGGCTTTAAAGACGTCATCGCTTTGGGTTTGCGCCATATCGACCAGCGCGATGCGTAAGCGGGTGGCGCAGTTGTTAATGCTTTCGATGTTGGCCGCGCCGCCGAGGGCCTGTAAGAATCCGGCAGCCTGGCCGATCTGTTGGCTGGCGGCGGCCGGTGCGCTGGTTTGCCCGCGCGCCGCTTTATAATCAGCCTTGCTGTAGAGTTTGATTTCGCTCTCTTCGCGGCCCGGGGTTTTGAGGTTCAGCCGTTCAATCAGCGTTTTGAAGACCACGAAATAGAGGCCGGTGAAGCAGACGCCGATACCGATTTGGGTGAAGACCGTTGAGGCGTGGTTATGGAACATCGGGATCCAGTTTTGCGGCAGAAACTGGTCAAGTAACCCGCCGCCCATGTTGCCCACAACGCCAAAGACATACATCGTTGTCGCCATAGAGGCCGCCAGGACGGCATGAATGGCAAACAACAGCGGAGAGATAAACAGAAAGGTGAATTCAAGTGGTTCAGTAATGCCCACCAGCACAGCCGTAAGCGTGGCCGGAATAAGCAGACCCGCGACCTTAACGCGGTTTTCTGCTGATGCGGTGTACCAGATAGCCAGCGCAATCCCGACCGAGCCAAACACTTTGGAGTTGCCGTGTAGTGCGAAACCGCCTTCCGGGAAGAGCGTTTTCAGCGGCAATGTGCTCTGGCTAAACTCCTGCAGGTGCTGCGCCCAGTAGACCTGAATACCGCCTTCCACTGCCGCCGGGCCGAAGATGAACGGACCGTAAACAAAGTGGTGCAATCCGGTTGGGATCAGAATACGTTCCAGGAAGGTATACACCCATACGCCCAGCGCACCGGCAGAACGCAGGAACGCCTGCAGGGACTCAATGCCCATCTGCACTTTCGGCCAGCCCAACAGGGTGAGCCAGGCGCAGGGAAGCATGACGAAAAACGCGAGGATAACGACAAACGAGGTGCCCTGGAAAATCCCCAGGAAAACCGGAAGCGGCTTGTCGAAAAAGCGGTTGTGGATAGCGGTAACGATACCCGAAATGATAATAGCGCCGATGATGCTGGTATCGAGCGTTTTGATACCTGCGATCATCGCCAGACCGCTTCCGGCAACGGGTTCGGCAGAAAAATTAACGCCAAAGAAATGCCCCCAGGTCATACCCATCGCATTGATAAAGTAGTTCCAGGTCAGGAAACTGATCAGCACCGCCAGACAGGCTCTGCCCTGCGCCTGCTTAGCAAGGCCGATCGGTAAGCCGACGGCAAAAATCAGCGGCATATTACGGAACACCGCCCAGCCGCCCTCTTCAATGATGTGAACAATTTGCGCGAACAGATTATCAGGGGCGGTTAAGGCCTCGCCGACAAACAGCGGGTTGCGAAGCATGATAGCGATTCCCACCACGATCCCGGCAAACGGAAACAGTAATACCGGGGTAAACATGGCACCGCCAAAACGTTGTATTTGACTGAGCATTTTTAAATCCTCACGTAACAACCTGTAGGGAGTAGAGGCCTTTATGGTTTTTTGCTGGCCTGGGGTGAGGATAAGAATTTACTCATACGCGAACATGGCGTGCCGTTACGATTCGTGATCGCATTCATGGTTTTAATTTGACCTGTCAGGTCTACTTTCGATAGTAAATATGGACATGTCAGAACCGCATTCCTGCACTGATAAGGACAAAGAGGTCTACTGGTGATCTACAAATCCATTGCCGACAGATTACGGCTACGGCTGAATTCGTCGGACTATACTGTCGGTAGCCCGTTGCCGGGAGAAAAAGCGCTGGCGCAAGAGTTTGGCGTGGCGCGAATGACCATTCGCAAGGCGTTAGATCTGCTGGAAGGCTGGGGGCTAGTTGAACGCCGCCATGGTAGCGGGACATTTGTCGCACGCAAGGATGTGCACCATGAAACCGCCAATCTGACCGGCCTTGTGGAAGTGCTCCGCCAGCAGGGGAAAGAGGTGCAGAGTAAAGTCCTGCAGTTCGAGGTGATGCCCGCGCCGCCTGCGATTGCCAGCCTGTTGCGGATTCAGGTGGATGAGCGCATCTACTTTTCGCGCCGGATGCGCTACGTGGAAGGGAAGCCCCTGATGCTGGAGGACAGCTTTATGCCCGTGAAGCTCTTTCGCAACCTCTCACTGGCACATCTCGAAGGGTCGAAATTTGATTACATTGAGAAGGAGTGTGGGATAACCATCAGCGGGAACTATGAGAGTCTGACACCCGTGCTGGCGGATAAATCGCTGGGAGGGTATCTGAATGTCCCGGAACAGACGCCGCTGCTGCGAATCACCTCCCTTTCTTACAGTGACAGCGGCGAGTTCCTGAATTATTCCGTTATGTTCCGTAATACCCGTGATTACCAGGTGGACTACCATCTGCGGCGTATCCACCCGGAAAATGGCTAACTGACACCCCAGAACGTGAGGAATCCCCAGTAATCTTACGTTTTACAGCGATAACGCCGCTTAATAAGAATAAAACCGTGACAGCGATGACAGGGTCCGGCTGAAAATCGATGAGGCGCTGGCGGCTGACCGGGGCCGCCAGCAGGGATGCGGGCGGAGGGGATAGCCTGCAAGGAACATAAGGTGAACGGAATGACCATCAGAGCCGCATTTCCCCCCTCACCCTGGCCCTCTCCCTCAGGGAGAGGGAACCGTTCGTGCTCGCATTTTTGTGGGGATTCCTCAGCCCCAGAACAGCACAGCCAGTAACTGCGGCGTGATGATACGCAGGAACATTACCAGCGGGTAAACCGTGGCATAAGAGAGCGCGGCGGCCCCGCTGGTGGCGTGCAGGCCATTAGCAAAAGCCAGCGCCGGGGGATCGGTCATTGAGCCGGCCAGCATGCCGCACAGGGTCAGGTAGTTCATCTTTGCAAACAACCGCGCCAGAATCCCGACAGTCAGCAATGGAATAGCGGTAATAAAAATCCCGTAGCACATCCAGTAGAACCCATCGCCGTGAGTCAGCGTCGCGATAAAATCACCGCCGGATTTCAGCCCGACCACCGCGAGAAACAGCACGATACCCAACTCACGCAGAGCAAGGTTGGCGCTGGGCGGCATGAACCAGTAGAGCTTACCCACGCTGCCGATACGCCCGAGGATCAGCGCCATGATCAGCGGCCCGCCCGCGAGCCCCAGTTTTAATGCCACCGGGAAGCCGGGAACAAAAACAGGAATCGACCCCAGCAAGACCCCCAACCCAATGCCGATAAAGACTGGCAACATCTGGACTTGCTGGAGTTTATGCTGCGCATTCCCGACCTCAGAAGCCACTGCATCAATGGCCGCCTGACGCCCGACAAGGTTCAGAATGTCGCCGAATTGCAGGCTGGAATCACTGCTGGCTACCAGTTCTACCCCGGCGCGGTTAAGACGGGAAATCACCACGTCATAGCGCTCTTTGAAGTGCAGATCGCGAATGCGCTTACCCAGGACTTTTTCGTTAGTCACCACCACACGCTCAACGCGAAGATCGGTCCCCCGCGTCGAGAGCGAGGTATCGACCTCCTGGCCCATCACCAGTTGCGCGCTATGCAAGTCTTTCGGCAGGCCAACAAGATGCAGCAGGTCACCAACCTGAATAATCGTGCCCGGAGAAGGCACCATCAGCAATTCATCTCGTTTCAGGCGCGAACAGATGATTTTATCGCTGTTCAGCATCGGCACATCCTGAATCGCCATATTGTTCAGGTTCGGGTTTTCCACGCGAATATTAATGGTCTTGATCAGCGAGTTACCCGAGCTGATGCCCGCATCATGCAGTTGCGCTTCCTGCTCAACATTGATGCGAAAACCGACACGAATCAGCCACATGGTCAGTAAAATGCCGCAGATGCCGAACGGGTAGGCCATCGCATAGCTCATCCCCATTTGATCAAGAACATTAGACGGCGTACCCAGGTCATGCAGGATCTGCTGCCCGGCCCCGAGTGCCGGGGTGTTGGTGACCGCACCGGAGAAGATACCCAGAATGACGGGCAGAGGAATATTGAAGAGTTTGTGCAGAATAGCGGTGACCAGTCCGCCCAGTATCACAATCAGAATGGCAAACAAGTTCAGGCGCAGCCCGGAAACGCGCAGCGAGGCAAAAAAGCCCGGCCCGACCTGAATACCGATGGTATAGACAAAGAGGATAAGGCCGAACTCCTGCACGAAGTGCAGCATCGGGCTGCTCAGGGTAATCCCGGCCTGATCAACAAAATGGCCAACGATAATACCGCCGAAAAGCACGCCACCAATCCCAAAACCCACGCCGCGTATTTTTACATTGCCGATCCACAAACCGACGACCGCGACCAGCGCCAGCATGCTTACGGTTAACGCTATATCACTCATGATGGCTCCCTGTGAATAACATTGTAAACACAATGGATTCTCTCAGAGCGGCACCGGGATGTATGGGCTTTGGCGCACAAAAAAGCCCCGCCGAAACGGGGCAAAGTAAACGCAAAACGGTCACCCTGAGGTGACCGTTTTTGGTGTGTGTGCATGCGCCCGTGAAAGGGGGTACAGGAGAGGGCCAAACCGCGCAATCCCTCCGGGCACAAACGACTATCAGCTATTTAATGCCGGACGCTCGCTAATGGCAATCCGCTGAGGCGCAATGACTTCCGGCACGTTACGGGTCAGGTCAATATGGAGTAAGCCGTTAGCGAATGTCGCGCCAGAGACCTCCATATTTTCCGCCAGCGTAAAGCTCAGGGTGAAAGGTTGAATTACCAGCCCCTGGTGCAGCCATTTCGGCTCGTTGGCCGGTTTTTCCGGCGAACCTTTGATAACTAAACGTGTGCCTTCCAGCTGAATATCCAGCTCTTGCTGGTTAAAACCAGCCAATGCCAGCGTAATGCGGTAATGGTTATCATCGCCCTTTTCAATGTTATAGGGCGGGAATGTCTGATGCTCGGTGGTGCTTTGCAGCGCGTTAGCCAGTTTGTCAAAACCGATCCACTGACGCAGCAGCGGGGATAAATCGTAGTTACGCATGATATTTCTCCTTCTGAGAAGCGAGTAAGTTCCTGCAAGCGTGTGGCTCGCATATGCTCCCTGACGGCAAGCATTCAGTTCAGATAATTAGTTAATCTCAATGCGACGCGGTTTCTTTGCTTCCGGAACAACGCGTTCAAGATCAACATACAACAGGCCATTCACCAGATTTGCGCCTTTAACATGGATGTTTTCGGCAAGCTGGAATTTGCGCTCAAAGTTACGTTCGGCGATGCCCTGGTAGAGGTAGGTACGTTCTTTCTGTTCGGTCGCGTGCGCGCCTTTCACGATAAGCAGGTTGTCCTGGGCGGTGATATCCAGTTCGCTTTCCGCGAACCCCGCTACCGCGATCGCGATGCGATAATGGTTTTCGTCAACTAATTCAACGTTGTACGGAGGATAACCACCGTTGCTTTGGTTTTGATTGTTTTCCAGCAGGTTGAACAGACGGTCGAAACCAATGGCTGAACGATAAAGCGGAGAAAGATCGAAGTTACGCATACATAAAGCTCCTGAAATCAGCGAGGTTGTCATTTGCCTTCCACAATGGACAGGCCGCGGTAGCCCAACACCCTTCCGGCGTGTCTTCCGGCTACATTCTTAAAATAGGGGTGACGCTTATGTTTTCAAGGGTCTTTTTCTGACTTTTTTTTGCAGTTTCTCGCGCTTTGCATAGACTGGGATCACAGCACAAAAGGTGAAAGTGCGAATGTCGCCACAGAGCGCAGCATGGAGGCTGTCTTTTTTGGTGCAGGACAGATATAACGCCAGCAGCAGTCTCCATACTGCCCATAACAATGATTAACTGATGATGAAAAATACTCTGATTGTTTCGACGCTGCTTAGTGGAATGGTGTTACTCAGTGGTTGCTCCAGCGTGATGTCGCATACCGGGGGCAAGGAAGGCGTGTATCCGGGTATGAAAGCAAGTTCCACAATGTTGTCGGATGATAATACGAATATCGGTATGAAATCTCTGGTGGTTCTGGATATGCCTTTTACAGCCGTCATGGATACAATACTGCTGCCGTGGGATATGTTCCGCACCGACAGCTCCGTTAAATCCCGCGTCGAGAAAAGCGAAAAGGCCACCATGGCGACGGACAACGTGATTCCGCCCGCCCCCATGGCTAAGCAGTAATTACATACCCGTTTCCGTCATCCAAATTTGGCGGAAACCCGCAATCTCTTCCATCCAGGCGATATAACGACCGTCCGGCGAGAACACGACCGCATCCGCAGACGGCGGATTGCCGTGATCGGTTGTCAAAAAGGTGATGTCGCCGCAAGCGGCATCGCACAGTGCGATACGATTATCCAGCACGAAGCCCAACGCCATCCCCGAAGGATGCCAGTTAAAGGCAGACTGGATACCTGTTTCCGTGTGGGTTAACTGCTGCGGTTCGCCACCCTGTGGCGAGATCAACCAAAGCTGGACAATACCCGCATCATCACGCATTAAAAACGCAATCGCCGTACCCTGCGGGTTACTGCGCACCCAGTGGCGCGGTACGTTAGCCAGCCCCGGAAAGGCACGCTGATGAGTAAAAGTCAGACGCCGTTGCGAAACGCCTGCTGGTGGTGCTGGCAGGCTTGTCGGCGTACCCTGTAGCGGCCTATCGCCTGGCTGTTTCCATCCCTGCGCCTCTTTCGGCAGGTCAACGATAAACAACTCCGGCACTTTCTCGCCTGTCAACGACAGCGTATCGCCAATAAAGGCCAGCTTATCGTTACCCACCCAACCTTCTTCGTACGCACGGTTGATCTCATCGCTACCGGGAACAGGCGCTGGCGTAGTTCGGCTTACCAGCACGCACCAGTGGCTCCCCGCATACTCGCGTGGATGGGTGAGCGGGGGTTGCACTGGGCCAAAAGGTACGGCGACACCGACATTACGCAAATCCTGCGCCGGGTCCAGTTCGTGCATCACATGATCGTTATAGGTAAAGCTGACGTTCTCGCCGTTGGGGCTAAAGACATGCACATGGCTACCGCCGCGCAACGCGCCCGGCGTAAAGGGTGCGGTGATGTCCATCGCGTCCAGACTGGTGGTTTTTCCGTGCGCGTGAATAACGCCGCGACGGTGGTGAAAATCGTAATGCCACTCAGCATCGGGGTTTTCCGGGCCGTGGATAAAGACATATTTCACTTCATAAGGATGAACGGTCACTACGCCTACATGTGCCCCCGCTTGCGCCTGATAGATCACCTCAACGGCGCCGGTATGGATATTGACGCGTTCAATGGTTTCACCGGTAAACGACGCGCCGGAAGGGCGAACATCAAACACCAGCCACTGACTGTCCGGTGTCCAGGTGTGGATATTGGTGAGTTGGTGATGACGGGGCGCGGTAGTAATTTGTTTCATGTAATGGATGACCCTGATGCCATGTTTGGCATCAGGGTATCGCAAGGCGGGGAGATTAACCTACCCGTTTTACATCGCCGACCAGCAGGATGTAAGAAAGTGCGCCGATTAATGCCACCACGGAGATATAGACCAGCGCCGGGGCAAAACCGTAGCTCTGTGCCAGATAGCCGATAACCAGCGGCACAGTAATACCGCCCAGACCGCCAACAAAGTTAAATACACCGCCCGTCAGCCCAATCAGACGCATCGGCGCAAGGGAGGAGACCAGCGACCAGGTGATGGAGGCGAAACCGTTGCCGAAAAACGCGATGGCCATCAGCGTCATGATCCATACCGGGTCATTGGTGTAGTTCGCACCCATAATGCAGGTGGATATCAGCAGACCACAGATGATGGGGGTTTTACGCGCCGCGCCAAGGGAGAAGCCTTTGCGCACCAGTCTGTCCGCCAGCCAGCCGGAGAGCAGCACGCCAAAGAAGGCGGCGAGGAACGGTACCGTGGTCATAAACCCGGCTTTCAGGGCGGTGATGCCTTTTTCCTGAGTCAGGTAGTTCGGGAACCAGGTCAGGAAGAACCACAGCGTAGAGGTGACGGCGAACTGCCCCAGGTAAACCCCGACCAGTTTACGGTGGAACACCAGTTTCCAGTCGGCTTTGGTGAGCGGCTGGCGTGCCTCTTTGGTCACAGGCGCATCACCGTCTACCAGACCACCGCCTTCGCGAATGTATTCCAGCTCTTCATGGGTGACGCTTTTGGTCAGACGCGGCGGTTGATAGACCTTGAACCAGATTAATGACCAGATGATGCCAATCCCGCCGGTAACGATAAATACCCAGTGCCAGCTCAGCAGCTCCTGAATCCAGATAAGCAGCGGGGTAAGAAATGCCAGGCCGACAAACTGACCGGAGGTGTAGAAACCGACCGCGGAAGCGCGTTCGTGTTCCGGGAACCAACTGGTCACCATACGGTTGTTGGTCGGAAAGGCGGGCGCCTCAAAAATCCCGGTAATGGCGCGCAGACCAATCAGCGACATTAACCCTGTCGCAAAGCCCTGAAACAGCGTCGCCACCGACCAGCCAAAGATGGCGATAAAATAGGTGAGGCGAGAGCCGACGCGGTCAAGGAACCAGCCGCCGGGGATCTGACACAACGTATAAAGCCAGGCGAAGGCGGAAAAGACATAGCCCATTTCCGCCTTGGTGATACCAAACTCTTGCTGAATATGCGCGGAGGCCACCGCGAGGTTGGCCCTGTCGACATAACAAATAACAACCGTAATAAAGATCATCACCAGCGTCAGATAACGCCGACGACCGACTTTTGCAGCAGTAACTGAAATATCCATCGCAATCTGTCTCCAGATTTTGGGCATAGCGAGGCCGCTCACCATGCCCGGTAAATTACAGAGGGTGTGTAGAATTTTTAATTTTTAGCTTACTTACGGATGCTCAAAATAGTTTGCGTTGCAGGAAGGCGGCAAGATTGTAAATCCCCAGGAGCTTACATTAAGTAAGTGACTGGGGTGCACAATCGCAGCCAACGCACCTGCGGCGCAAAATATGAAGAGCATTTACCATTCGGCGACGGTGCCGTCTTCATTCCGCCAAACCGGATTACGCCAGTCCGGCGCATTCTTACTCAACTCAATAACCTTCTCTTCATCAATGTCCACACCCAGCCCTGGTTTCATCAATGGTTTAAAGATGCCGCCTTCCATATTGAAATCTTCTTTATTTTTCACGAAGTCGAGCAATTCAGCGCCTTTATTGTAATGAATGCCCATACTCTGCTCCTGGAATACCGCATTGTGGGAAACGAAATCCACATGCAGACAGGCCGCCAGCGCCACCGGACCGAGCGGGCAGTGCGGAGCCAGCGCCACGTCATAGGCTTCGGCCATTCCGGCAATTTTATAGCACTCGGTAATCCCGCCAGCGTGGGATAAATCCGGCTGCAATATCGAAATGCCACCGCCTTCAAGTACACGTTTAAATTCAAAACGCGAGAACATACGTTCACCAGCGGCAATCGGAATATGCGTTTGCGCCGCCAGACGCGGATAATATTCCGCCTGCTCTGCCAGTACCGGCTCTTCAATAAATAACGGGCGATACGGCTCAAGTTCTTTAATTAATACTTTCGCCATCGGCGCGCTGACGCGCCCATGGAAATCGAGGCCAAATTCAATCTCATTGCCAAAAGCTTCCCGAATTTGTGCCACGGTATTTACGGCAGCATCTACCGCGCGGGAATTATCAATCACGCCCATCTCTTCACAACCGTTCAGCTTAAAGGTATCAAAGCCAATGTTGCGCAGAGTCTTAATGCCGTCGATCACTTCCGCCGGACGGTCGCCGCCGACCCAGCTGTACGCTTTGATTTTGTCACGCACCAGGCCGCCCATAAGTTGCCAGACCGGCGCATTGTGAACTTTGCCTTTGATATCCCACAGCGCCTGGTCAATACCGGCAATGGCGCTCATCAGAATCGGGCCGCCACGGTAAAAACCAGCACGGTACATCACCTGCCATAAATCGTTGATTCGTGCCGGATCCTGGCCAATCAGATAATCACCCAGTTCATGGACTGCCGCTTCAACCGTGCGGGCGCGTCCTTCAATGACCGGCTCTCCCCAGCCAACAACGCCTTCATCGGTTTCGATTTTCAGGAACATCCAGCGCGGGGGTAAACGGTAAGTGGTGAGTTTCGTTATTTTCATTGCACTGCCTCTCGATACGCGTTAACAAATGCGGTTGCCTGCTGTGCGGTGCGCTCCACGGACTGCCCGGCACGATACAAATCGCTGCCCAGCCCGGCGCCCACGCAGCCAGCCTTAATCCATTGCGCCAGGTTTTCTGGCGTCACGCCCCCCACGGCAAAGACCGGCACTTCCGGCGGTAAAACCGCTTTCAACGCTTTGATGTAGTCCGGGCCAAAAGCCGAAGAGGGGAAGATTTTCAGCGCCTGGGCGCCCGCATCAAGCGCGGTAAAGGCTTCGCTGGCGGTCGCGCAGCCCGGGCAGACCGTCATGCCGTAGCGCACCGCGCGGCGAATGACCTCGGGCTGAATATTGGGAGTGACGATCAATTTGCAGCCTATCTCAGCCAGTTGGTCAACCTGCTCTGGCTTGAGAACGGTGCCCGCGCCAATCAGTGCTTTGTCGCCAAAGGCCTCCACGATGGCTGGAATGCTTTTTTCCCACTGGGGCGAATTGAGCGGGATCTCTACCGCATCGAAACCAGCGTTAATCACCGCAGCGACGTGCGCCAGCACTTCGTCGGGGGTGACGCCACGTAATATTGCGATGAGCGGAAGGTTAGTTTGCCACTGCATGAACAATGCTCCTTATTCCTGTCTGAAATGCGGTGTCGCCGGAAATAACCGTAGTCTTACGGCCCATTGCCTCCAGCGCCTGCTGATAGCGGCCGGACAGTGCTTTTCCCGCAACGATGGTGACCTGATGATCGCTATAGCGCTCAGCCATGCTGGCGACTTCGGCGCCAATCAGCAGACCCGATAAAAACTCGCTAACCTGTTCATGCGGTAAATGACCGAGCACATGGGCGGCACGGACTTCGAACAGTTGCGGCAGAATTGCGGGCGTAGCGAGGCCGCGTTCAAGCCCGGACGTAAATGCCGCAGATGACACCTCCTGCTCCGGCAGACCCGCTCCCACCAGCGAATGGCGCAACAGTAAATGGTGCAATTCACCGGTCATCACGGTGCGAAAATCATGGATTTGGCGTTCATCTGCGCGCACCCATTTGCAGTGGGTGCCCGGCATGACATAAACAGAAGAAGGAGAAAGTTCGCGTGCGCCCAGCAGCTGTGTCTCCTCGCCACGCATCACGTTGTGGTTATCGTCGCGAGAAACGCACAGGCCAGGAATAATCCAGACATTGTCGCCAACGGCAGTTAACTGCTCGCCAATGGCGGAGAAACAGGCAGGAACGGGTAAGTAGGGAGCCACTTTCCAGCCGACATTGCTGCCTACCATACCTGCCATCACCACTGGCGTTTGCGCATCACGCCAGCCGTGGGTAATTTCTGCTAACACCGCTTGTGGGGATTTACCATTCAGGCGTGTAACACCTGCTTCTGATTGCCTGCTCTCCAGGCATTCCGCCCCCTGATAAAGCCAGGCGCGTAAATTGGTCGACCCCCAGTCAATTGCGATGTAGCGAGATATCATGTGATTTCCTTAAGCCTTCGGGTAGAGCTGGCGATCATGGTCAGCGCCGCCTGCTCTGCTGCATCACCGTCCTGATGCCGTATCGCATCGAACAGCGCCTTATGTTCCTGGAGCGTTTTTGGCATGTTGGCTTCATCGCCCATCCAGGTTCGTTCAAATACCGCCCGCTGAAGCGAACTTATCGCTACGGTCAATTGCTGTAGCACTGGGTTGTGTACTGACCCCAGTACCGCTTCGTGATAACGAATGTCCGCCTCATTGAACGCATCGCGATTCTGGTTATTCGCAATCATGTCGTTAAGCGCCGCCTCGATTTGCGCCAGATCGCTTGAGGTCGCGCGCTCTGCCGCCCAGCGAGCAATGGCGGGCTCGACAAGATTTCGCACCTCGCTCATCGCGCTGATGAGTCGCGGGTCATAGTCGTTTTCCAGTACCCATTGCAGTACTTCGGTATCGAGGTAATTCCACTGATTGCGCGGCGCCACAAATGCGCCGCGATAACGTTTTATCTCGATCAGTCTCTTCGCCATTAATGAGCGAAAGACTTCGCGAATGATGTTGCGCGAGGTTTCAAACTCCTCGCAGAGTTCTGCTTCTGCCGGAAGCGCTGAGCCGGGGACATATTTCCCGGCCACAATCTGGTGCCCTAATGTGATGACGATGCGGTCGGTTTTGGTGAGAGTCATGGCATGCCCTTATTCACTGTGTATGCCTGCCTACTTTACCTCGACCGGCGATTTTCGCCTCATCCTTGCACTACAAACAGCGCTTACTTCTCTTTCGTTGAATTGAAATGTAGTACAATAATTTATAGTTGTACTACAATTTAGATCGCAAAATGAACGACAGATCACAAAATTAACGCCCTTCACTTCACCGTCACTTCACCCGAGCCGCGTATCGTCCTTATCAACATGAGGAGGGGATATGCAGCATTTTGATGTGGCGATTATTGGTCTGGGGCCAGCGGGAGCCGCGCTGGCACGGCAGTTAGCGGGCAAGATGAGCGTGCTGGCATTAGACAAAAAGCAACAATGCGGGACGGGCGGATTTATGAAACCGTGTGGCGGATTGCTGGCCCCGGACGCGCAACGCTCGTTTATCCGTGCGGGTATTACGCTGCCGGTGCAGGTACTGGCCGATCCACAAATTTTCAGCGTGCAAACGCTGGATGTGCAAACGGGAATTGCACGCAACTATCAACGCAGCTATGTCAATATTGACAGACATGCCTTTGATTTATGGATGAAGTCATTAATCCCTGCTTCGGTCGCCGTTCATCACGATGCTTTGTGTAAAACGATCAGCCGCCAGGATAACCGCTGGCATCTGACGTATGCGGTTGACGGTGAAACCCATGAGGCAACGGCAGCGTATCTGGTGGGCGGCGATGGCGCGAACTCGATGGTGCGGCGTGTTCTGTATCCCGATCATGAAATCCGCAAGTACGTCTCGTTGCAGCAGTGGTTCCAGGACCGTCACCCCTCACCGTTCTATTCCTGCGTGTTTGATAACGAGACAACCGATTGTTATTCATGGAGTATCTGTAAAGACGGCTATTTTATTTTCGGTGGGGCATTTGCCATGAAGGATGGCAGGGAGAATTTTCTCCGCCTCAAACAGCGTCTTGAACCGTTCGATTTTCGCTTTGGCGACGCGGTGAAAACGGAAAAATGTACAGTGCTGTGCCCGTCCCGCTGGGCGGATTTTGTCTGCGGAAAAGAGAATGCGTTTCTGATTGGCGAAGCAGCGGGTTTTATCAGCGCCAGTTCCCTGGAGGGGATCAGCTATGCACTGGATAGTGCGGAAATTCTGGCAGACGTATTGCGCGGAGGGGCAAAAAACCTCAATGCGGAATACTGGAAGAAAACGCGGCGATTACGCATGAAATTGCTGGGAAAAGTTGTTAAAAATCGTTGTCTGACTACGCCATGGATACGCAGTCTCATCATGAAAAGTGGGATAAGCCATATCCCGGTGCAGCAGGAGACGCCTGGGCAGGCAAGGGCCTGATCGCCCCTGCCTGACGGCAGATTAATTCAGCACAAACTTCTCAATGGCATACGCTACGCCATCTTCAAGGTTGGATTTGGTGACAAAGTTGGCCACTTCTTTCACCGACGGAATGGCGTTATCCATTGCCACACCCACGCCAGCATATTCAATCATGGCGATGTCGTTTTCCTGATCGCCGATGGTCATGATCTCTTCCGGCTTGATGCCCAGCACCTCAGCCAGCGATTTCACGCCGGTACCTTTATTGACGCGTTTATCAAGCATTTCGAGGAAGTACGGCGCGCTTTTCAGCACGGTATATTTTTCTTTCACTTCTGCCGGGATGCGGGCAATCGCTTTATCGAGGATTTCCGGCTCATCAATCATCATCACCTTGAGGAACTGCGTGTTCGGATCCATGTTTTCCGGCTCACAGAACACCAGGGGGATGGTGGCGACGTAGGATTCGTGCACCGTATAGTAGCTAATATCCCGGTTGGCGGTGTAGAGCGTATTGCGATCGAGCGCGTGGAAGTGTGAACCGACTTCGCGGGACAGTTTTTCCAGATAGCGATAATCGTCATAGCTCAGTGCCGTTTGCGTCACCGTGCTGCCGTCATGGGCCTTTTGCACCAGCGCGCCGTTGTAAGTGATGCAGTAATCACCTTCCCGTTCCATGTGCAGCTCTTTGACGTAGGCATGAACCCCGGCGTAAGGGCGGCCTGTCGTCAGTACCACTTTCACGCCTTTTTCACGCGCTGCGGCAATCGCGTTTTTTACGGCAGGTGAAATTGTGTGGTCAGGCAGCAGTAAGGTGCCGTCCATGTCGATTGCAATAAGTTTGATAGCCATGAGATCCCCGGGATAAATGAGTGCTGCCTCATGCTAACGCGATTAAGCACACAAAAATAGAGCTACATTGCGCTACAGAAGCACCCCTTTTGCACCGTTCCCGGGGAACGAGGGCTCACTCGCGGGTGAGAACTATTTTGCCAAACGCACCGCGATCGAGGTGCTTAAGCGCCTGTTCAAGCTCGTGAAAGCGGTAGCGGTGCTCAATCACCGGTTTCAGCCCGTTGACATCAACAGCACGCACCAGATCTTCCAGCGCACGGCGGTGACCGACGCCAATCCCCTGAATCACCGGCGATTTCAGCAACAGTTCACTGGCAGAAAGCGAGATTTCATTCCCCGCCAGCACCCCAATGACCGAGATGCGCCCATGAACCGCCACGACTCGCAGGGAGTGTTTCAGATTTTCTCCACCCACGGTTTCAATAATATGGTCAATGCCACGATCTTCGGTCAGCGTAAGGAGCTCTTCAGCCCAGTCGCCTTTTAGCCGGTTAACGCCCTGATCGGCCCCAAGCTTTTTGGCCTGTGCCAGCTTTTCATCACTGCCGGAGGTGACAAAGACTTGCGCACCATGGGCTTTAGCGATTTGCAGCGCGAATATCGCCACGCCCCCTGTCCCTTGTACCAGCACCGACTGACCGGCGCGTAAATTGCCCCGCTCCACCAGCGCGAACCAGGCCGTTAGCCCTGCACAAGGCAAGGTGCTGGCCTCTGCGTCATCCAGTGTTTCCGGGGCGGCAACCAGCCAGTTTTCATTCATGATGACATATTCGGCCAGCACTCCCTGGAAATAGCCTCCGAGGGTTCTGTAGGGCAAAACGCGTGCGTCCGCTTTTGGTTTGCCGTCGATCCACTCCGGGAAGAAGTTTGAAATGACGCGTGCTCCGGGTTTGAAACGCGTGACGCCCTCGCCAGTACTCTCCACAACCCCCGCCATGTCAGAAGCAGGTGTAAAGGGGAAGGTGCGCGAAATGGGCATATTGCCTTCAATCACCATTTTATCGCGATAGTTGAGCGCAACGGCATTCACCCGCACGCGTACTTCACCCGGGCCAGGCTGCGGGAGGGGTTCCTGGGTAAGTCTGAGGTTCTCGCGCCCGAGGGCGTCCATTGACCAGCGTTGTATTGTCTCTGTCATTATCTTTCTCCTGCCATTAAATGAGCTTCAGTAACGACAGTCTAACGTTGACTCAAGGTCGCCAGTGGCGATACCTTTTCTCTTCATTGACGCCATGATGGATACAATCCATGACTGATACGTTGAAAGATATTCCTGTTCTTGTGGCTGCCGTTGAAGCGGGTAGTTTTGCTCAGGCCGCGGTCCGCTTGCATTTGTCGCGCTCGGCAGTGGGAAAAAGTATTGCACGGCTTGAACAGCGACTGGGGGTACGTCTGTTTCAGCGCACCACCCGTAGCCAGCGGCTGACCGATAACGGCGCGCTTTTTTATGAGCGTTGTCTGCGCGCGCTGGAGGAAATACGCAGTGCAGAATCGCTGCTGGAAACAGGGAAGCAGCAGGTGAGTGGTCGTCTGCGTGTGGCTATGCCGGTGCTCTTTGGTCGACAGTGCGTCGCCCCGCTGCTGATAACGCTGGCACAGGAACACCCAGGGCTTGAGCTGGAAATGTCATTCAGCGACAGGGTGGTAGATCTCGTGGGGGAAGGGTTCGATATGGCGGTGCGTAACGGCATACTGGCAGACAGTACCGTGCTGGCCGCCAGAAAACTGGGCGAGCACCAAATGGTCCTGTGCGCCGCGCCGGATTATCTGATGAAAAAAGGCCATCCAGAAACCGTTGCCAATTTACGTCAGCATACGGCGATTAACTATCTGCAGGCAGGCAGAATTTTACCCTGGCAGCTCGCGGACAACGAAGGAAAGCCGCAAACCCTTGTTCTCCGTTCATCACTGAATATGGATGATTTACAGGCGATCTGCGACGCAGCGATAGCCGGACACGGTATTGCATGGTTGCCCTGCTGGATGGCAAGCAAAGAGATCCAGACTGGAAAACTCGTCCTGCTCTTCAGGCAGGCGCCGGATGTGCGCTTTGACGTTCATGCAGTCTGGCAGAAGACGCCGCATCTGCCGCTGAGGGTGAGAATGGCTATAGACACGCTGGTGAGCCGCTTACCGACGGCGATGTCGCTGGATTTTCCTGACCCCATAAAAAAGCCGCGCTAAAAGCGCGGCCCGGGTATGGTGTACAGCGACGATTAAATATCGATGTTCGCGGCTTTCAGGGCGTTCTCTTCAATAAAGGCGCGGCGTGGTTCAACGGCATCACCCATCAGGGTGGTGAACAGTTGGTCTGCGGCAATCGCATCTTTAACGGTCACGCGCAGCATACGGCGGCTTTCCGGATCCATCGTGGTTTCCCACAGCTGATCCGGGTTCATTTCACCCAAACCTTTATAACGCTGGATAGCCAGACCACGACGTGACTCTTTGACCAGCCAGTCCAGAGCCTGCTCAAAACTGGCGATCGGCTGCTTGCGCTCGCCACGTTCGATAAACGCATCGTCTTCGATCAGACCACGCAGTTTTTCACCCAGCGTGCAGAGACGGCGATATTCGCCACCGGCGATAAACTCATTATCCAGCGGATAGTCAGTATCAACACCGTGGGTACGCACGCGAATAATCGGCTCGTAATGGTTAAGCTCCGCATTTTCGCGAATATCGAACTTCCAGGTGCTACCGTGCTGTTCTTTCTCATTCAGCTCAGTGACCAGCGCGTTCACCCAGCGGGTGACGGTCTGCTCGTTGCCCAGGTCGGCTTCGGCCAGCGTCGGCTGATACACCAGCTCTTTTAACAGCGCACGCGGGAAGCGACGTTCCATACGACCAATCATCTTCTGCGCGGCATTGTATTCAGAGACCAGTTTTTCCAGCGCTTCACCGGCCAGCGCAGGCGCGCCTTCGGTGGTGTGCAGGGTCGCACCGTCCAGCGCGATAGCGATCTGGTACTGATCCATCGCCTCGTCGTCTTTAATGTACTGCTCCTGCTTGCCTTTTTTCACTTTGTACAGCGGCGGCTGGGCAATATAGACGTGACCACGTTCAATGATTTCCGGCATCTGACGATAGAAGAAGGTCAACAGCAGCGTACGGATGTGCGAGCCGTCGACGTCCGCATCGGTCATGATGATGATGCTGTGATAACGCAGTTTGTCCGGGTTGTACTCGTCGCGACCAATACCGCAGCCGAGCGCGGTGATAAGCGTCGCCACTTCCTGAGAAGAGAGCATCTTGTCAAAGCGCGCCTTCTCAACGTTAAGGATTTTACCTTTCAGCGGCAGAATCGCCTGGTTCTTACGGTTACGCCCCTGCTTCGCAGAGCCGCCCGCAGAGTCCCCTTCCACAAGGTACAATTCAGACAGCGCCGGGTCGCGTTCCTGACAGTCAGCCAGTTTGCCCGGCAGGCCTGCTAAGTCCAGCGCCCCTTTACGACGGGTCATTTCACGGGCCTTACGCGCCGCTTCACGGGCACGCGCCGCATCAATAATTTTGCCGACCACGATTTTTGCGTCAGACGGGTTTTCCAGCAGGTATTCGCCCAGCAGTTCGTTCATCTGCTGTTCAACCGCCGTTTTCACCTCGGAAGAGACCAGTTTATCTTTGGTCTGTGAGGAGAATTTCGGGTCTGGTACTTTTACAGATACAACCGCAATCAGGCCTTCACGGGCATCGTCACCGGTGGCGCTGACTTTCGCTTTTTTGCTGTAGCCTTCTTTGTCCATGTAGGCGTTCAGGGTACGGGTCATCGCCGCACGGAAGCCTGCAAGGTGCGTACCGCCATCACGCTGTGGAATATTGTTGGTGAAGCAGTAGATATTTTCCTGAAAGCCATCGTTCCACTGCAGCGCAACTTCCACGCCGATACCGTCTTTCTCGGTGGAGAAGTAGAAAATATTCGGGTGGATCGGCGTTTTATTCTTGTTCAGATATTCAACGAACGCCTTGATGCCGCCTTCGTAGTGGAAGTGGTCTTCTTTGCCATCGCGCTTGTCTTTCAGGCGGATGGATACGCCGGAGTTCAGGAAGGACAGCTCGCGCAGACGTTTCGCCAGAATTTCATACTCAAATTCGGTGACGTTGGTGAAGGTTTCATAGCTCGGCCAGAAACGCACCATGGTACCGGTTTTTTCTGTGTCGCCCGTGACGGCCAGTGGTGCCTGCGGTACACCGTGTTCGTAAATTTGACGGTGGACTTTATTATCACGCTGGATAACCAGCTCCAGTTTCTGCGACAGGGCGTTTACAACCGAAACCCCTACGCCGTGCAGACCGCCGGAGACTTTATAAGAGTTATCATCGAACTTACCGCCCGCGTGCAGCACGGTCATGATGACTTCGGCTGCAGAAACCCCTTCTTCCGGGTGAATACCGGTTGGGATCCCACGTCCGTCATCCTGTACGGAGACGGAGTTATCGCTGTGGATCGTAACAACGATATCTTTACAGTAACCTGCGAGCGCTTCGTCGATAGCGTTATCTACCACCTCGAATACCATGTGGTGCAGACCGGTGCCGTCATCCGTATCGCCGATATACATACCCGGGCGCTTACGCACCGCATCCAGCCCTTTCAGGACTTTGATACTGGAGGAGTCATAAGAATTCGACATCAACGTTTCTCGCTCATTTTGTCTTGGGTTAATCCGTTATTTTACCCTTTTCCACGGTGAACATCTTCGAATTTTTGTCCGACATGTCCAGTACGTGTTCAGCGCTGATGGCGCTGACGAAAACCTGTGATTGCGTGGCTTTTAAGCGGCTGGCAAGCAGTCCGCGACGCGCATCGTCAAGTTCCGAGGCAAAATCATCTATCAGGTACAAACAGCGGCGACCGCTCTCGCGGGTCAAAAACTCCCCCTGTGCCAGGCGTAGCGCGCACATCAGGAGTTTTAGCTGCCCACGGGAAAGCGTATCTTCCACCGGCGCACCGTCAGCACGGATGCGGAAATCCGCTTTGTGCGGGCCGTGTGCGGTGTAAGTCAGCAGGCGATCGCGTTCGAAGTTCTTCTCCAGTACTTCGGCATAATCCGTCTCTTTCTCCCAGCCGCGCTGGAAAGAAAAGGTCAGAGAGAACTCCGGTAAAAATTGTTTGCAGGTGTCTGCCATATCCTCAGCGATACCGGCGCTGTACTCGGCACGCCACAGGCTGATTTGCTCCGCCAGGGGAATCAGTTCTTTATCCCACGGACGCAACTGGCCGTAGTGGCTTACCTGACGAAGCGCGGCATTACGCTGTTTGAGCAGCCGCTTTAGGTTGCTCCAGGCGTTAAAGAATCCGGCTTCGTTGTGAAAGCATCCCCAGTCAAGGAACGCTCTTCTGTATTTGGGGCCGCCGTTGAGTAAAGTAAACCCCTCCGGCGTAATCAACTGCATAGGCATCAGCAACGCCAGTTCCGCCACCTTGTGACCATCGGTTCCATCGATGCGCACGGTGCTGTCGCCCTGTTTATCCTTCGTCAGACCAATGGCGATTTCCCGCTCCGCCTCCTGCAAACGCCCGTGCAGAATAAATGACTCCTGCTCATGGCGAATGACGCGGCCAATTTGCAAACTGCGAAAGGCCCGACCGTGGCCAAGTGTATAGATGGCTTCCAGCACGCTGGTTTTGCCGCTGCCATTCGCGCCAACCAGAAAGTTAAAGCCGGGAGATAAGGCGAGATCCGCATTTTCAATATTGCGGAAGTCTTTGATTAGGAGTCGGGATAGCGACATATCAGCTCGTCATCATTCAAGGGGCGTGGGTGTCGCAGCCAGTTCGTCTACCGCCAGCGCGCAGAAAGCGGAGCGTACACGAAGTACGTGAGCATTTGCTCGCTCCGCTCGTCCTTCGGACCGTCTTACAGACGTCCAAAACGCATAGCATTTTGTCGAGCACTGCCGGAAGGCGAAATGGCAAGTAAACCAGCCCCTTTGCAGATTCTACAATCGCATGGGCATGACGACGTAAGCTGCGGATTGCGATGCCGCATCCTCAATCTGCACGCTCGAAACGGAATCCGTCAGCATAATGCGTACATTTTCGCACTTCAGCGCATTAAGTACGTCCAGCACATAGCTAACGTTAAAACCAATCTCCATTTCGCTACCGGAGTAAGTCACATCCAGTATCTCTTCCGCTTCTTCCTGTTCCGGGTTGTTAGCGGTGATTTTTAACTGGTTTTCACTGACATACAGACGCACGCCGCGGAATTTCTCGTTCGAGAGAATGGCGGCACGGGCAAAGGCCTGCTTGAGGATGTCGCAACCCGCATCCAGGTGCTTGTCCGGGTTCTTCGGTAATACGCGGCGATAATCCGGGAAGCGACCATCGACCAGCTTCGAGGTGAAGATAAAGTCGCCGACATGTGCACGGATGTTGTTGCTGCCGATCTGCACGGTCAGCGGGTTGTCGCCGCCGTCGAGCATACGCATCAGTTCAATCACCCCTTTACGCGGTACGATCACCGAATGGTTGGGCAGAGGCTGCCCGACAGGCATAGAGCATACCGCCAGGCGGTGGCCGTCCGTTGCCACGGTACGCAGCTCTTCACCTTCGGTTTCAAACAGCATGCCGTTTAAGTAATAACGCACATCCTGATGCGCCATTGAGAACTGAGTCGCTTCAATCAGGCGTTTCATTGTGGCCTGCGGCAGCGTGAACTCCACTTCGCTTTGCCAGTCATCCAGATTCGGGAAATCGGCGGCAGGCAGCGTGGAAAGGGAGAAACGGCTGCGGCCAGAACGCACCAGCATACGCTCGCCTTCAAGCTGGACGGCGATTTCTGCGCCTTCCGGCAAACCACGGCAGATATCAAAGAATTTCCGCGCCGGGACGGTAGTCGCGCCGGGCTCATGCGGCTGGACGAGCGCAACACGGGCCACCATTTCCATTTCAAGATCGGTACCGGTTAGCGAAAGCGTACCGTCTGCAACCTGAAGCAGCAGATTACCGAGAATGGGTAACGTCGGGCGACCGCCCAGCGGGCCGCTGACTTGTTGCAGCGGCTTTAAAAGATGTTCACGTTCAACGGTAAATTTCATAGCGTCACGATGATAATGTTCTGATTAAATTGGAAAAATCTTCTTTGATATCGTGGCTCTCTTCACGCAACTGCTCAATCTTACGGCAGGCGTGTAGCACGGTAGTATGGTCACGGCCACCAAACGCATCGCCAATTTCCGGCAGACTGTGGTTGGTGAGCTCTTTCGCCAGCGCCATCGCCATCTGACGCGGCCTCGCGACAGAACGCGAGCGACGCTTCGACAGCAGGTCCGCGACCTTAATCTTGTAATACTCCGCCACCGTCTTCTGAATATTGTCGATGGTGACCAGTTTTTCCTGCAGCGCCAGCAGATCACGCAGCGCTTCACGCACGAAATCAATGGTAATCGCCCGGCCGGTAAAGTTGGCATTGGCAATAACGCGGTTCAGTGCCCCTTCCAGCTCACGCACGTTAGAGCGCAGACGCTTGGCAATAAAGAAGGCCACTTCACCCGGCAGACGAATGTCATTTTCGTCGGCCTTTTTCATCAGGATCGCGACGCGGGTTTCCAGCTCAGGCGGCTCGATCGCGACCGTCAGCCCCCAACCGAAGCGGGATTTCAGACGATCTTCAACGCCGTTGATCTCTTTAGGATAACGATCCGACGTCAGGATGATCTGTTGATTACCTTCCAGCAGGGCGTTGAAGGTGTGGAAAAACTCTTCCTGAGATCGTTCTTTATTGGCAAAGAACTGGATGTCATCGATAAGTAAGGCGTCAACGGAGCGGTAGTAGCGTTTAAACTCTTCGATCGCATTATTTTGCAGGGCTTTTACCATGTCCTGGACAAAACGCTCGGAGTGCATATACACCACTTTGGCATTGGGTTTACGCGCCATGATGCCATTGCCCACCGCGTGCAACAGGTGAGTTTTACCTAAACCCGTACCGCCATAAAGGAACAGTGGATTGTAGGCGCCGCCAGGGTTATCCGCCACCTGACGCGCCGCCGCGCGCGCCAGCTGGTTTGATTTACCTTCGACGAAGTTATCAAAGGTATGTTTCAGGTTGACGTTGGAGCGGTATGTTGGCTCAGCCGGCGCAGGAACGTTGTCCCAGCCAGGACGTACCGCCGGCGCAACGCGCTGTGGCTGTACCTGAGTCGTCTGTACAGGCGCAGCAACATGGGCAGGTTCCCGGTGGATCTGCGTGACAGGCTTCGTACCGACCTCAAAGCGCAGTTGCGGGGCGTCCGCACCGCAGAAATCGTTCAGCAGTCCATTGATATTATTGAGATACTTGTCTCTTACCCAATCGAGCACAAAACGGTTTGGCGCATACAAAGCCAGCGTGTTATCGCTCAGTTCCGCCTGCAACGGGCGGATCCACATGCTGAATTCTGTGGCTGGTAACTCATCCTGCAATCGGGCAAGACACTGCTGCCAAAGCGAAAGTGACACGGCGGACTCCACTCGAACAAAAATCGATAAATAAAAGGCAGAAACATTAATGATTGTTGACACACGTCGATCAGACCCAACGAGGGTGACGTGCGAACCGCTATCTGCGGTTTTACACGCTTCCTTCTGGCTGCATCATTGCGCCTTAAAGGAAAGTGTACTTTGCCCTGTTCACGATCCACGGATCGCGATCGGGACCGCGGATCATAGCCTAAACTGCGTCAGAGATCTTCTGTTTATCACAGATTCTTCACGATTTATCCACAGGGGGATTCGGAATCGGGTAAGTGTAATCGATCCCAGGTGCAGTGCGGGACGATTTACGCCGCATATTGGAAAATTTAATGAGTAATGCCGAATTCCTGCTTAATCGATCTAATGAAGATCCCGGCGGATCCTTGCGCTTTGCCCACCAGGCCGTATAATCCACCACCCGGCGCGCTTTGCTCGTTTTTAGTCGTCGAGCACGGCTTATTTTTTACGCGAAACTGTGCAAAAATAAGCGTGTTATAAGGAAAGAGAATTGACTCCGGAGTGTACAATTATTACAATCCGGCCTCTTTAATCACCCATGGCTTCGGCGTCCGTCGTACGATATTCGTTCGGATATCCAAAAAAGCCATTGAATTTATTCAAGTTTAGGTAGAAATCGCCATGAAACGCACTTTTCAACCGTCCGTACTGAAGCGCAACCGTTCTCACGGCTTCCGTGCTCGTATGGCTACTAAAAATGGTCGCCAGGTTCTGGCTCGTCGTCGCGCTAAAGGCCGCGCACGTCTGACCGTTTCCAAGTAATAAAGCTAACCCTGAGTGGTTAAGCTCGCATTTCCCAGGGAGTTACGTTTGTTAACTCCCAGTCATTTCACTTTCGTCTTCCAGCAGCCACAACGGGCTGGCACGCCGCAAATCACCATTCTCGGCCGCCTGAATTCGCTGGGGCATCCCCGTATCGGTCTTACCGTCGCTAAGAAAAACGTTAAACGCGCACATGAACGCAATCGGATTAAACGTCTGACGCGTGAAAGTTTTCGTTTGCGTCAACATGAACTTCCCGCAATGGATTTCGTGGTAGTGGCGAAAAAGGGGGTTGCTGACCTCGATAACCGTGCTCTTTCGGAAGCGTTGGAAAAATTATGGCGCCGCCATTGTCGCCTGGCACTCGGCTCCTGATAGGCCTGATTCGGGTCTATCAAATCCTGATTAGTCCGCTACTCGGGCCGCGTTGCCGTTTCAACCCTACATGCTCTCGCTATGGAATTGAGGCATTGCGCAGGTTTGGAGTGATAAAAGGCAGTTGGTTGACAGTGAAACGCGTATTAAAATGCCACCCTTTACACCCGGGTGGAGACGACCCCGTCCCGCCAGGACCCTTTAATACCAGAGAACACTAACGATGGATTCGCAACGCAATCTTTTTGTCATCGCTTTGTTGTTCGTGTCTTTCATGATCTGGCAAGCCTGGGAGCAGGATAAAAATCCTCAGCCTCAGCAGCAGACCACGCAGACTACGACCACCGCAGCGGGTAGCGCAGCCGACCAGGGCGTACCAGCCAGTGGCCAGGGGAAACTGATTACGGTTAAAACCGACGTGCTGGAATTGACTATCAACACCCGTGGTGGTGATGTCGAGCAGGCACAGCTTTTGGGTTATCCGAAAGAGCTGGGTTCCAGTGAGCCGTTCCAGTTACTGGAAACGACGCCGCAGTTTATTTATCAGGCTCAGAGCGGTCTGACCGGTCGCGACGGCCCGGATAATCCGGCAAACGGCCCACGTCCTCTGTACAACAGCGAAAAAGATGCGTTTGTGCTGGCCGATGGCCAGAACGAACTGGCAATTCCGCTGACCTATACCGATGCTGCGGGTAACACCTTCACTAAAACTTTCACCCTGAAACGCGGTGAATATGCGGTGAATGTAGGTTACAACGTGCAGAACGCCGGCGAAAAACCGCTGGAAGTTGCTACCTTCGGTCAGCTGAAGCAGTCCATCAATCTGCCATCGCACCGCGACACCGGCAGCAGCAACTTTGCATTGCATACTTTCCGCGGTGCGGCGTACTCCACGCCTGACGCGAAGTATGAAAAATACAAATTTGACACCATCGCCGATAACGAAAACCTGAACGTCAGCGCAAAAGGTGGTTGGGTCGCAATGCTGCAGCAGTATTTCGCGACTGCATGGGTTCCGCGTAACGAAGGCACCAATAACTTCTATACGACGAACCTGGGCAACGGTATTGCCGCTATCGGTTATAAATCTGAGCCGGTTCTGGTTCAACCGGGTCAAACCAGTACGCTGGGCAGCACCCTGTGGGTCGGCCCGGAAATTCAGGATAAAATGGCTGCCGTTGCGCCGCACCTGGATCTGACCGTGGATTACGGCTGGCTGTGGTTTATCTCTCAGCCGCTGTTCAAACTGTTGAAATGGATCCATAGCTTCCTGGGCAACTGGGGCTTCTCCATCATCGCCATCACCTTTATCGTCCGTGGCATCATGTACCCGCTGACTAAAGCGCAGTACACCTCTATGGCGAAAATGCGTATGCTGCAGCCGAAAATTGCGGCGATGCGTGAGCGTTTAGGCGATGACAAGCAACGTCAGAGCCAGGAAATGATGGCGCTGTACAAAGCAGAGAAAGTAAACCCGCTGGGTGGTTGCTTCCCTCTGGTTATCCAGATGCCAATCTTCCTTGCGCTGTACTATATGCTGATGGGTTCCGTTGAACTGCGCCATGCGCCGTTCGCCCTGTGGATCCATGACCTGTCTGCACAAGACCCGTACTACATCCTGCCGATCCTGATGGGCGTGACGATGTTCTTCATTCAGAAGATGTCGCCGACCACTGTGGCCGACCCGATGCAGCAGAAGATCATGACCTTTATGCCGGTCATCTTCACGGTGTTCTTCCTGTGGTTCCCGTCAGGTCTGGTGCTGTACTATATCGTCAGCAACCTGGTGACCATTATCCAGCAGCAGCTGATTTATCGTGGTCTGGAGAAACGTGGCCTGCATAGCCGCGAGAAGAAAAGCTCCTAAACTGTAGGCCGGGTAAGCTAAGCGCCACCCGGCAAACGGAAGAGTAAAGAGAGGGCGGTCAGCAGACCGCCTTTTTTATTGGTAAAAAAGAGACATATCATGAGCCATAACGACACGATCGTCGCCCAGGCTACCCCACCGGGACGCGGTGGCGTTGGTATCCTGCGTATTTCCGGTCTCAACGCGCGCGATGTCGCGCAAGCCGTACTGGGCAAGCTGCCAAAACCCCGCTACGCCGACTATCTGCCATTTAAAGAGGCAGACGGCACCGTGTTAGATCAGGGTATTGCGTTGTGGTTTCCGGGCCCGAACTCCTTCACTGGCGAAGATGTGCTGGAACTGCAGGGCCACGGCGGCCCGGTGATCCTCGATCTGCTGCTCAAACGTATTCTGCTGCTCCCGGGCGTACGCATTGCAAAGCCGGGAGAGTTCTCTGAGCGGGCGTTCCTCAATGACAAGCTTGATTTAGCCCAGGCGGAAGCCATTGCCGATCTGATTGACGCCAGTTCAGAACAGGCGGCACGCTCGGCGCTGAACTCACTGCAGGGGGCTTTTTCCGTACGCATTAATCACCTTGTGGAAGCACTCACTCACCTGCGCATCTACGTGGAAGCGGCGATTGATTTCCCGGATGAGGAAATCGACTTCCTGTCCGACGGCAAAATTGAAGCTCAGCTCAACAGCGTGATGAGCGATTTAGATGCCGTGCGTGCCGAAGCTCGCCAGGGTAGCCTGCTACGCGAAGGGATGAAGGTAGTGATTGCCGGGCGTCCAAACGCCGGGAAATCGAGCCTGCTGAATGCGCTGGCGGGCCGTGAGGCTGCGATCGTGACAGATATCGCTGGCACCACGCGCGATGTATTGCGCGAGCATATCCACATTGATGGCATGCCGTTGCATATTATCGACACCGCCGGGTTGCGCGATGCCAGCGACGAAGTCGAGCGCATCGGTATTGAGCGAGCCTGGCAGGAGATTGAACAGGCAGACCGCGTACTGTTTATGGTAGATGGTACGACGACCAGCGCCGTTGACCCGGCAGAGATTTGGCCGGACTTTATCGCCCGTCTGCCCGCCAAACTGCCCATTACCGTGGTGCGTAACAAAGCGGATGTGACCGGCGAAACGCTGGGTATCAGCGATGTAAATGGTCACTCACTGATTCGTCTGTCGGCACGTACTGGTGAAGGCGTGGATGAGTTGCGTAACCATCTCAAGCAGAGCATGGGTTTTGATACCCGTCTGGAAGGCGGCTTTCTGGCACGTCGTCGCCATCTGCAGGCACTGTCAGACGCTGCCAGTCACCTTGAACAGGGCAAAGCGCAGCTACTGGGCGCCTGGGCAGGGGAACTGCTGGCAGAAGAGCTGAGACTGGCACAGCAGGCGTTAAGTGAGATCACCGGAGAGTTTACCTCCGACGATCTGCTGGGCCGTATTTTCTCCAGCTTCTGTATCGGTAAATGAGCCAGACGAACGATAGCCTGTCCGCCCTCTACGAAGCGACCAGCGAACGTACGCTGGCCGCCTGGCAAAAAGCGCCTGATTGCGGCGACATTATGCTGCAAGGCTATTACGATCCGCACAAACTGGCGCTGGCCAGCGGTATTCAGCCACCATTGCCCACTCTTGTCGCTTCCCTGCGCCAGCAGCTGGCGATACGGGCAAGCGGCGATACGCTGGCCGATGTCATGCCTGCTAACGGCCTGCACTTTACCTTTCTCCCGATCACTTTACCGCTTTATACCGCCGCAGAGCCGCCGGATGACATAGGCACTTTGCTGACGCTCTGGCAGCGCTGGCGGCAACATAGCATCCGCATCAGTGAACTACGGCTGGTTGCGCTACCGGGCCAGATTTTACTGGCGGGCATTCCTGATGAGAAAAGCCAACAGGCGCGCCAGCAATTTTGCGACGCGCTACTCGCCTCCCCCTGGCGCACTCCTCTGCTTGACCGTCATGCGCACACTCCTCTGCCACCGCCATTCTGGCACACCACGTTATTACGTTATCGTGCACAATACCTGCCCCCATCTTTACGACGCTTTTTCCTCGCAAATCGCCAGCAACGCTACGGCAGCGTAGAAGGAATGCTGAAACTGGCTCAGGTGAATTACAACTGGACACGCGTACTGCCGATTGAATGAATTGTGCAGGAAATATGTAGATGGGCACATATTGACTAAATATATTGTAAATGTGGCCAGTTTGGTCTTTTCAGCGGCGTTTTTCCGCATTAAAACCTATGCGGTATGCGCGATAATGTTGATTATCGTTTCCTGCATCAGACCATTATCACGGAGGGAAAATGGCAACGCATTTTGCACGAGGGATCCTCTCAGAGGGATGTTTAGTTTCAACGCGACTCTCCGGGGCTTGTCATAACAGCGCCCGGCAACTTCCTGAACACCAGCAGTCGCGCTATCTGGCTTCACGAGCACTGCTCGCCGAAATGATGTTTATGCTTTATGGCATCAGCGAGCTCCCGGACATCATAATTGAGTCCAGCGGACGCCCGAAATTTTCCGATCCTGGCCTGCCCCATTTCTCTCTGGCGTACGCCGGAAATATGGTCGGCGTGGCGATAACCACCGAAGGTGAGTGTGGCCTGGACATGGAGTTACAGCGCGCCACCCGCAGTTTTCATAGCCCTCATGCTCAAAAAGCCTGGCAGTTCAGCAGCAACGAACAGCTGTGGATCAATAACCAAAACGACCCTAACGAAGCACAGGCACAGCTCTCAACCCTGAGACAAAGCGTGCTCAAGCTTCTCAATCAAATGCAGGATTCCCCCGGCATGCTGCAACTCCTGCCCGGCGCCGGGCGACTGCGCGTTCCCCAACTGGCTCAGGTTGAAGTGTTATGCGATGCTGAGGATGTCCTAATCTGGTCGGTTGCGGTAACGCCGGCCATCGAGAGCCTTAAGATCTGGGAGTTTGATTGTAGAAATGGGTGGAGATTTCTGCCTGACGTGCAGACACGCGCTAACGATCCCGCCTCCCGCCTGATGCGCTTCACCAGCTTACCAGCAGAAAAAGCCCTTATTATTAACTGACCCGATTGCAAGGAGTCATTATGTCTGCATCACTTAACGTTGTGACGTTACTGGGTAGTTTGCGTAAAGGATCGTTTAACGCGATGGTTGCACGGACGCTACCCAAACTGGCCCCTGTGGGCATGGACGTTTTACCGTTACCGTCCATCGGTGACATTCCGCTGTATGATGCCGATTTGCAGCAGGAAAGCGGTTTTCCCGCACGTATCGAAGAGATCGCACAACAGATTCGCGAGGCGGATGGGGTGGTCATTGTGACGCCGGAATATAACTATTCCGTACCCGGCGGGCTGAAAAACGCCATCGACTGGCTCTCACGTCTTCCTGAACAGCCGCTGTCCGGCAAACCGGTGCTTATCCAGACCAGCTCAATGGGCGCGATTGGCGGCGCGCGTTGCCAGTATCACCTGCGGCAAATTCTGGTCTTCCTTGATGCCATGGTGATGAACAAACCGGAATTTATGGGCGGCGTGATTCAGAGCAAAGTCGATCAGCAAACGGGAGAAGTGGTCGATCAGAGTACACGCGATCATCTGACCGGGCAGTTGATGGCATTTGGCGATTACATCAGGCGGGTAAAAGCGTAAGCAAAGTGCGGGCTGATGCCCTCTCCCACGGAGAGGGCGCAAACACGAAAGCCCTTTTCTTCGAAAAGGGCTTACTGCTTATTTGGCGTCGATAAAGACAATTTTCAGCACGAACAGCACCGCAACCACAACCACACACGGGCTGAGGTCACGCAGGCGACCGGTGAACAGCTTCATCACACAGTAAGAGATAAAGCCCAGCGCGATACCTTCGGTAATCGAGAAGCTGAACGGCATCATTACGGCGGTAATAAATGCCGGGACGGCTTCGGTCAGGTCATCCCACTTCACGCGAGAAAGGCTGGATGTCATCAGGACACCAACATAAATCAGCGCGCCCGCAGCAGCATAAGCAGGAACCATTCCGGCCAACGGTGACAGGAAGATAACCAGCAGGAACAGGATGCCGACGACAACAGCCGTCAGGCCTGTGCGGCCACCAACAGAGACGCCGGAAGAGGATTCGATATAGGCGGTCACCGAAGAGGTACCGATGAACGAACCTGCCACGGAAGAGATACTGTCGACATACAGCGCCTGCTTCATGCGCGGGAATTTACCGTTCTCATCAACCAGACCCGCTTTGTCAGTTACACCGAGCAGGGTACCGGAGGAGTCAAAGAGGTTAACCAGCATAAAGGAGAAGATAACGCCTGCCAGGCCAATGTTGAATGAACCGGCCAGGTCAACGTTACCCACTACGCTCGCCACGCTCGGCGGCGCAGAAATAATCCCGTGATACTGCACGTCACCCATCATCCAGCCCAGCAGGGTGGTCACGACGATAGAAATCAGTACCGCAGCGTGAATATTGCGGGAAGCCAGAACAGCAATGATGAAGAAGCCCAGAACACCCAGCAGAACACTATGAGATGTCAGGTTACCAATCGCCACCAGGGTATCTTTGTTCGGGACAATCACACCGGCGTTTTTCAGGCCCATCATGCCGATAAACAGACCAATACCGCTGGTGATGCCCACACGCAGGCTGACCGGAATGTTAGCAATCATCCAGTAACGCACGCGAAAGATAGTCAGCAACAGCAGACCGACTGCGCCCCAGAAAATCGCGCCCATACCAATCTGCCAGGACAACCCCATCGCACCAACAACCACAAACGCGAAGAAAGCGTTCAGGCCCATCGCGGGTGCCAGCGCAACCGGCAGGTTAGCAAACAGCCCCATCAGGATACTGCCGAACGCGGCAATCAGACAGGTGGTGACGAATACCGCACTGGTGTCCATCCCGGCGACACCCAAAATCTGCGGGTTAACAAAAACGATGTAAACCATCGTCAAAAACGTGGTGAAACCGGCGATCACTTCGGTGCGTGCCGACGTGCCATGTTCACGCAGTTTAAACACGCGCTCAAGCAACCCTTGGCTCGACGCCTGGGTAGTGTGTTGTTGGCTCATTATCAATTTCCGAACAAGGAGGGAAAATTCGTCGCTATCCTATACCAAAATGAGACAATGTTGACGGTTATCACACACTTTTTTTCATTGAATTTGCTTATACGGCAACGATTGCGTGGGGTAATCTGCCTTAAGTAAACGATAAACTTGCAAGTTACAGGAAATCACATGTCCCAAATAGAAGCAGTATTTTTCGACTGTGACGGCACCCTGGTCGACAGTGAAGTCATCTGTTCGCGCGCATATGTGCATATGTTTAAAGAATTTGGCATCACGCTCGATCTTGAAGAGGTGTTCAAACGTTTCAAAGGGATGAAACTCTACGAGATCATTGAGGTGACAGGTGAAGAACACGGCGTGACGCTGGATAAGACCAAGCTGGAGCCGGTTTTTCGCAGCGAAGTGGCGCGGCTGTTTGATTCCGAGCTGGAAATCATTCCGGGGGCGAAGGAGTTACTCGATGCGGTCAGCGTGCCTGTTTGCGTGGTCTCTAACGGGCCGGTAAGCAAAATGGAACACTCTCTTGGCAAAACAGGCCTTCTGCACCATTTCCCGGAACGCCTGTTTAGCGGCTACGATATTCAACGCTGGAAGCCGGACCCGGAACTGATGTTCCATGCGGCAAAAGCGCTGAATGTGAATACGACACGCTGCATTCTGATTGATGACTCGGTGGCGGGCGCGCAATCGGGTATCGCAGCGGGCATGGAAGTCTTTTATTTCTGTGCCGATCCGCACAACAAACCGATCGACCATCCGCAGGTGACCACGTTCACCGAACTGTCGCAACTCCCGGCATTGTGGAAAGCGCGCGGCTGGAACATTACGCGCTAACGGTAAACGCCTCCCCCATAACAGGAGAGGCGTAATGCATCACTTAAACAGTTTCTGCACAAACTCGGCATAAGCCGGACGCCAGACATCCATTTCGTGGTTCAGGCCAGGGTACATTTTATAGTCAAACTTGATACCCTGTTTTTCCAGGTCGGTTTTCAGTCCGGCAATATCTTTCCCGGTAACAGAATCTTTTTCGCCGACCACTACCGTGAAGTTATGCAGTTGCTTATTGATCTCCTGAGGTTTATTGAGCTGAGCGGTAACACCGGCATCCGGAACGGTGGTGGTGGTCACGCCGCTGAATGTTGCCAGCCAGCCAAAGCTATCCAGATGGTTCATCCCGGATACCAGCGCCTGATAACCGCCCTGCGATAAGCCAGCCAGCGCGCGTCCGTTTGCATCTTTACGCACGTTAAACCGTGCATCGACCATCGGTATAATGTCATGCATCAACTCGCGATCGGCCGCTTTCGCATTGAGGGGATAAAATGCTTTGCGACGATCTTTTGGCGGGTAATTTTCCGGTATGGCCTGCACAATATCCGTTTCCGTATCCGGAACGACCACCAGCATCGGCTTGATTTTCCCCTCCGCCAGCAGGTTGTCCATTATCTGCGGCAAACGCCCCTGATCGATAGCGGACAGACCGGTGTCGCCAAAACCATGATAGAAATAGAGCACCGGCAGGGGTTCGCCTTTGCCGTTATAGCCCGGCGGCGTCCAGATAGAGACGCGACGTTCTGAGCGCAATTCTTTCGAGTGATAGGTTACCGTCAACAGATCGCCATGCGGTACGGCGCGATCGTCGAGAATACTTCCCGGTACCAGGATCAGGCTGGTATTGACCTGACGCTGCGGTTTCTGAAAACGGCTTCCTGTGTCTACCGAGCGGAAACCATCCACATCAAAGTAGTACTCGTACAGATTCGGCGTCAGAGAATCGCTTTTCCAGGACCAGACGCCGCTCTCATCTTTGCTCATATCATGGGAGACAAAGCTGTCCGGGGTGGAACCGGTCACCACCGACACCCGTTTTGCTGCGGGCGCAAACAGGCGGAAGGTAATGCTTTTATCAGCGTTCACCTGGGTTACGTACTGGCTCACCGGCACCGACATGTCCGGGGTTGCCGGAAAGGGTGCGGCGAACGCAGGCAGGGCGGCACCACCCAGCAGCGCAGTGATGGCGAGTGTCAGACAGGCGATGTTTCTTTTCATAGCAAATCCCTCATTTTATTGTCTCGTTCATGTAAATCCCTGTGCGGGCATTACCACCAGACCTCAGCCTGAACGCCTGCGGCAAACTGATTGTTTTTCTCGTCAGCGAAGCTGAAATTATCCAGTTCGTTGTCCAGCGCATGGATGTAGGTACCATAAAAACGAATTTCCGGACGGGACGTCAGCATGCTGGTGTTGACTTTAAGCGTATGGTAAAGCGTGGTTTTATACCCCGCCTCTTTGAATTTCGCGCCATACTGATTTTTATTCTGCTGGTTGAAATACGCCAGTTCTACGCCCGTCTGGTTGTATTTGTCCCAGATATACGCCGGACGCACCACCGCGCGATAGCTGTTGAAATCACTGTGTGCGCCCGTCTCATAGCTATAGACATCTTCGCCGCGTGAGTAGACCAGCGCGTTGGCCACGATCACATCGTCACGTAAATAGGTTTCACCCTGCGAAACCAGACGAATCGCCGTACCGTTGGTGTGGTCGCCATAGTAACGGCCATTGAACGCGATGTACGGGCTGGAGCCGCTGTAGCGGGCAAAGCTGCTTGCCAGCGAGTTGTTGGCCATCAGGAAGCTGAATTCGTTATAGCCGCCATTTTTGAATTTCTGCGTTAACGCCGTGCCAAACATCCAGGTATCTTTCCATTTGTAATACCCGTTGTCGTTCACGTTCTCTTTCTGCGTATCCGTTGAGTTCGCCATCGCATAACGGCCATTGATCATCAGCTCGGCTTTATCCCACAACGGAATGGCTTTGTAGCGGACATCAACGGTGTTGGTATTGAGTTTCTGTGAGTGGCTCAGTGAGCGGTCGTACTGGTCAATATCCTCACGCAACAGCGCAATATCGAGCTTACCGCTGCCAAGCTTCATGTTTTCAATCCCGGCGCCGCCTGATGAATCAGTACGCTGCGTTTTCCAGTCGAGCATCTGTACTTCATATTTGGGAAGCTGGTGCTTACCCACCCACAGATCCGCTTCCGGGGCGAATGGCAGGAAACCGGTGGTGGTGAGGTAGATATCGGAAAATTGCAGGTAGTTTTCGTTGGTGCTGTTATCACCAAACCAGCCAGCAGAGTAAGACTGTCCAACGTTGCCATCCAGCATGACGACCGCTTTCGCACTCTTACCATTTTCGTTATAGACGCGCTGGGAGAACTGCAAATCAAACCAGCTGGTGTATTCGTTGCCAAAACGCCCCAGCGAGCCGATAGCCCAGGATTTTGGGGATCCGTTAGTGGTGGTCGCCCAACCAGAACGGAAATAACCGTTGTAACTAAACCCAATTTCATCTTTAACGAACTTACTGAGATCTTTCATCGATATAGATGAAACATCGTCAGTTTTAGACGGTTGAGCGCCCGGCGCTGGCGCTGTCTGAACCAGCACAGCTGCGGGTGCAGGAGCCGGGGTCGCTTTCGCCGTATTTGCCGCCGCCGATGCTGGCGCAGAAGAGGCCTGGGCAAAATAAACCGCCTGTTTACCCTTCTCTTCGTCCTTGTAGCGCTGTAATTCCTTTTTCGTTTCGCTGAGGTCTTTCTCCAGCGCCGCAAGACGCTGCTCGATGGTCATATTTCCGCTCGCGGCCATCGCTGGGGTCACTGAGTATAAAAAAGATGATGCCAGAATTAAGGGTATTGTTTTTTTCATGGTTTCCATCCAACCATTTTTTGGATAAAAAAAAACCTGAACCCACCCGAGAGTGATCGGGTATGGGTTCAGGTTTTGCCTGTCTAAAGCAGTAACAATCCTGTACTGGACACATCTTTGCGGCTGACTGTTTTTTTCAACAGCTCAAAAAACAAAAAACCTGGCACCTCCGAAGAAGAGATGTCAGGTTTAGCCCGCAAAGCGGTAGCAATCCAGTTTCAGCCCACAACATAGCGATTTTTAAACCACCAGCAATGAGCAAAAGAATAAATTGTGATTTATAACGAGTTTTTCTGTCGCCACTTGCTGTCGACGACAGGTTTTACGGCGATCAGTCTTACTCTTTCGGATCTTTCCCGGCGAGCAATTTATCCAGTTCATCGCCACCTACATGACGGAAGTCCTGGCCTTTAACAAAATAGAAAATGTATTCGCAGATATTCTGGCAACGGTCGCCGATACGTTCGATGGAACGGGCGCAGAACAGCGCAGTCAACACGCTCGGAATAGTACGCGGGTCTTCCATCATGTAGGTCATCAGCTGACGCACGATGCCTTCATATTCCTGGTCGACTTTTTTATCTTCACGGTAAATACGTACCGCTTCGTCAATATCCATACGCGCGAAGGCATCCAGCACGTCGTGCAACATCTGCACGGTGTGACGGCCGAGTGACTCCAGGCTCACCAGCAGCGGCTGGTGCTGCGAAGAGAATTTCTCCAGCGCGGTACGACAGATTTTATCGGCAACATCACCAATACGTTCCAGTTCAGCGATCGTTTTAATGATCGCCATAACCAGACGCAGGTCGCTGGCGGTCGGCTGACGCTTGGCAATAATACGTACGCAGGCTTCATCGATAGCGACTTCCATCATGTTCACCTGCTTATCACCCTCAACAACGCGCTGAGCCAGCTCGCTGTCCTGGTTATGCATCGCAGTGATCGCATCAGAAAGTTGTTGCTCTACCATCCCACCCATGGTCATGACCTGAGTACGGATACTCTCCAGCTCAGCGTTGAACTGGCCCGAAATATGTTTGTTAAGATTGAGGTTGTCCATGGTGTCTCCTGATGCCCAACTATTTTTGGGCTATAACAAGGCGGCAACTGAGCGAATCCCCGGAGCGCATCACACGATACGACCGGGGTGAACAAAGGCAGCCAACACAGCTAGAGCCTGAAAGCAGTATGGCAAATCAACCGTAGCGGCCAGTAATATAATCTTCGGTTTGCTTTTTCTTCGGCTTGGTGAACAGGTCATCTGTGTTGCTGAACTCAATCAATTCGCCGAGATACATAAACGCCGTGTGATCGGAACAACGCGCAGCCTGCTGCATATTGTGAGTGACGATGACCACGGTGTAATCCTGCTTCAACTCGGTGATCAATTCTTCGATACGACCAGTCGAAATGGGGTCCAGTGCGGAGCAAGGTTCATCCAGCAGTAACACTTCTGGACGGATCGCAATCCCGCGGGCAATACACAGACGCTGCTGCTGGCCACCGGAAAGAGAGTACCCGCTCTGGTGCAATTTATCCTTGGTTTCATTCCATAATGCAGCCTTGGTCAAGGCCCATTGCACGCGTTCGTCCATATCGGCGCGAGAAAGTTTTTCAAACAGACGCACGCCGAAGGCGATGTTGTCGTAAATCGACATCGGGAACGGCGTTGGCTTCTGGAAAACCATCCCAACTTTTGCACGCAACAGAGCGATATCCTGGGTATTGGTGAGGATGTTATCCCCATCCAGCAGAATTTCACCTTCTGCGCGTTGTTCCGGGTACAGTTCAAACATTTTATTGAACGTACGCAGCAGCGTTGACTTACCGCAGCCTGACGGCCCGATGAACGCCGTTACCTGGTTTTTAGCAATGTCCAGGCTGATGTTTTTCAGGGCATGGAATTTGCCGTAATAGAAGTTCAAATCGCGAACCTGAATTTTGCCCGGCGTGGTATCAACCATACTCATTTATCTCTTTCCTCACTCGGCACCGCGTTACACCGCGCCGCAAAAATTAGTGTTTCTTCGCCGCGAAAATGACACGCGCCAGAATGTTCAGCAACAGCACACACAGCGTGATAATCAGGACACCGGCCCAGGCCAGTTGCTGCCATTCAGCAAACGGGCTCATCGCAAACTTAAAGATGGTGACCGGTAAGTTCGCAATCGGCCTCATCATGTCGGTGCTCCAGAACTGGTTCGACAGCGCAGTAAACAGCAGCGGTGCGGTTTCACCTGCAATACGCGCAACCGCCAGCAGTACGCCGGTCATGATCCCGGAGATAGAAGCTTTCACGGTAATCGCGGAAATCATCTTCCACTTTGGTGTCCCCAGCGCGTAAGCCGCTTCTCGCAGGCTGTCCGGCACCAGTTTCAGCATGTTCTCGGTGGTACGAATGACTATCGGCACTTGCAGCAGCGCCAGCGCAATCACACCCGCCCAGCCAGAGAAGTGTTGCATCTGCGCCACCACAATGGTGTAAACGAACAGGCCAACAACAATAGACGGTGCGGAAAGCAGAATATCGTTAATGAAACGGATAATTTCGGCCAGAATCGATTTACGACCATACTCGGCCAGATAGATCCCGGCCATAATACCCAGCGGCGTACCAACAGCGGTCGCCCAGAAGATGAGCAGCGCGCTTCCCGCCAGCGCATTCGCCAGCCCCCCACCCGCCGTGTTCGGCGGCGGCGTCATTTCGGTAAAGAGCGCCAGAGACATCCCATCAAAGCCACGCCCAATGGTCGACAGCAGGATCCAGACCAGCCAGAACAAACCAAAAGCCATGGTCGCCATCGACAGCGTCAGGGCGATACGGTTTTTGGTACGGCGCTTAGCCTGCATCTTGCGGCGAGATTCAGCCAGCTCTGCGGTGGTTTGCATTTCAAGCGTAGCCATTATCGAGCCCCCTCATTTTTCGCCAGGCGCATGATCATGAACTTCGAAATCGCCAGCACAATAAAGGTAATGACGAAGAGGATAAGACCCAGTTCCATCAAGGCGGCAACGTGCAGACCGGATTCCGCTTCGGCAAACTCATTCGCCAGCGCGGAGGTAATACTGTTGCCAGGCATATACAGCGAGGCGTTATCGAGCTGGTAGGTGTTACCGATGATGAAGGTCACCGCCATGGTTTCGCCCAGTGCACGACCCAGCCCCAGCATAATGCCGCCGATAACGCCATTTTTGGTGAACGGCAGAACAATACGCCAGATAACTTCCCACGTGGTGCAGCCGATACCGTAGGCAGACTCTTTCATCATCACCGGGGTTTGTTCGAATACATCGCGCATAACGGCGGCGATGTACGGAATGATCATAATGGCGAGGATGACCCCAGCAGCCAGGATACCAATACCAAATGCAGGGCCAGAGAAAAGGGCGCCAACAAACGGAATCGCGGACATGACGTTGCCGACCGGCTCCTGGAAATATTTGGCAAACAGCGGCGCAAAAATAAACAAGCCCCACATGCCGTAAACGATACTCGGAATAGCCGCCAGCAGTTCAATCGCAATCCCCAGAGGACGTTTCAGCCAGCCAGGCGCCAGCTCCGTCAGGAACAATGCGATACCAAAACTCACCGGAACGGCAATCAGCAGTGCGATAAATGACGTGACCAGCGTACCGTAAATGGGAACCAGTGCCCCAAAGGTTTCATTCGGCGCATCCCACTCTTTGTTCCATAAGAAGGAAAAACCAAATTTCTGGATACTCGGCCATGAGGAGAAAATCAGAGACACGATAATGCCGCCGAGCAGCAATAGCACAATCAGCGCAGCCAGTTTTACCAGCGCGCTGAAAATCATGTCACCTTTTTTGCCCGGGGGGCTAAAAGCCGGCTTGGTTGCAGCCATAAATCACTCTTTAAGTTTGGGCCAGGAAGCGCGCATTTTATCGTGCTTCCTGGCTAACGTAATGCCATACCCTAAATAATTCGAGTTGCAGCAAGGCGGCAAACTTGTGAAGCCCCAGGAGCATAGATTCACTATGTAACTGGGGTGGACAAGTGCAGCCAACACAGCTGCGGCTCGAAGTATGACGGGTATTTAGTACAGCGCTTTACCGCTGCTGTCTTTCACGTTGGTTTTCCATGCAGCGCGAATCTGTGCAACAACACTCTCAGGCAGGGTAGCGTAGTCCAGGTCATTAGCCTGTTTGCCGCCGTTTTTGTATGCCCAGTCGAAGAATTTCAGCACTTCTGCGCCCTGCTCAGGATTTTTCTGCTCTTTGTGAACCAGGATGAAGGTGGTGGACGTAATCGGCCACACATCGGCACCTTTTTGGTTGGTCAGGTCCTGTGCAAAAGATTTGCTCCAGTCGATGTTTTTGGTCGCATTGGAGAAGTTTGCTTCGGTCGGGCTAACCGGCTTGCCATCAGCAGACAGCAGTTTGGTGTAGGTCAGGTTATTCTGCTTAGCATACGCATATTCAACATAACCAATGGAGCCCGGAAGACGTTGTACGAATGCAGCGATACCGTCGTTACCTTTACCGCCCAGACCGGTCGGCCAGTTAACAGTAGAGCCAGCGCCGACAGAGGATTTCCACTCTTCGTTAACTTTTGCCAGATAGCTGGTAAACACGAAAGAGGTACCGGAACCATCAGCACGACGCACAACAGCGATATTCTGAGAAGGCAGTTTCTTACCCGGGTTCAGCTTAGCAATGGCCGCATCATCCCATTTTTTGATTTTGCCCAGATAAATATCGCCCAGCGTTTTACCGTCCAGCACCAGTTCACCAGATTTGAAACCTTCCAGGTTAACAGCCAGAACAACGCCGCCGATGACGGTCGGGAACTGGAACAGGCCTTCCTGAGCCAGTTTATCGTCAGCCAGCGGAGCATCAGAAGCGCCGAAGTCTACAGTGTTTGCAGTGATCTGTTTTACGCCGCCAGAAGAACCGATACCCTGGTAGTTAACCTTATTACCGGTTTCTTTCTGGTAGGTATCAGCCCATTTGGCATACACCGGCGCCGGGAAAGTTGCACCCGCACCTGTCAGGCTTGCAGCGGCGTTAACTGCAAATGCACTCAGAGAAAAGGTCGCGGCGACAACAGTTGCGACAGTGGTACGCATAACGTTCATAATGTCTCCTGCAAGAATCGTAAATCGTTGTTTAAGTGGCTACGACGAGCAAAATAGGACACTTTGATGACAGTTATATGCAATGATTGTTACTGTTTGATGACAATGACAGCTTTCACATAGATTAACCGTATCTTGTATGATTTATCAGCAAGATAACGTGTTTCATGACAGTGAGATGTCAGCAAGATTTTAGTTTTATGACACTAGAAAAGTAGTAGATGCCGGCAAGATGTCCCAGCAAAAATCGACAAAAGATAGCCGCAGATCAATTCATTTGCGTCTGGGTTGCGTCAATGCCTGGCGCCGATACTGCGCTATCCGAAGTGAAACACGCCACTGCATCAGTTTCGTCAGTTCTGGCCCGTTCATGACCTGCCGTGTTAGCCATAAGAGAAGTAAACTCCCGGCCCAACAACCGACACTTAACCATGAAAAAGAGGCGAACAGCAGCCATCCTGCCACCAGCACATTGCAAACACATAACAGCGACCAGACGGCTAAAAATAATCTCAGGGATCGTGTTCTCCCTTTATCTGCTCCTGATAACGCCATCACCAGCAGAATAAAGACAACAAGACCTGTGATAACACCCCAGCCGCCGGTAACGGTTCTGAGTGCAATGGCAAGTCCGACATAGCTCAAAAGCAAGGTATAAAACAGCGCCAGTATGCTGCCGAAATATGTCGTCACGCGGATGTAGTAAGCCTTCGGCATTTCCTGAAAGGCCTCTGCCAGCTGTTTTAATTGCGCAAGTTTACGGCCCGATATTGCTGCTTCCACCTTGTCGCAGTAGTCGATGAGCGCCAAAAATTTGCGCCCGATTATGCGTTTCAACAGATTCATCATCATCCTGAAAAAAAAGAGGCTGCCACCAGGCAACCTCTTTTATGCGTTATGACGTGTTTACGACTTTATTCCACGGTCACCGATTTTGCCAGATTGCGCGGCTGGTCCACATCAGTGCCTTTAATCAGCGCAACGTGATAGGCCAGCAGCTGTAGCGGAACAGTGTAGAAGATAGGGGCAATAACTTCATCAACATGCGGCATATCAATGATATGCATGGTATCGCTGCTGACAAAGCCTGCATCCTGATCGGCGAAGACATACAGTACGCCGCCACGAGCGCGAACTTCTTCAATGTTGGATTTCAGTTTTTCCAACAGTTCATTGTTCGGCGCAATGACGATAACCGGCATATCATCATCAATCAGGGCCAGTGGGCCATGTTTCAGTTCACCAGCGGCATACGCTTCTGCATGAATATAGGAGATCTCTTTGAGCTTCAGCGCGCCTTCCAGGGCAATCGGGTATTGATCGCCACGACCAAGGAACAAGGCGTGATGCTTGTCAGAGAAGTCCTCTGCCAGTTGCGCGATGCGTTTATCCTGCGACAGCATCTGTTCAATGCGGCTCGGCAGCGTCTGCAGACCGTGAACAATGCTATGTTCAACAGAGGCATCCAGCCCTTTCAGATGGCTCAGTTTCGCCACCAGCATCAGCAGCACGGTTAACTGAGTCGTGAAGGCTTTGGTCGAAGCCACGCCAATTTCCGTACCCGCATTGGTCATGATAGCCAGATCGGATTCACGCACCAGTGAGGAACCAGGAACGTTACAGATAGCCAGCGAGCCCAGATAGCCCAGCTCTTTAGACAGACGCAGCCCCGCCAGAGTGTCGGCCGTTTCGCCAGACTGAGACAGTGTAATCATCAGACTATTGCGACGCACGGCAGATTTGCGGTAACGGAACTCGGAGGCGATCTCTACATCACACGGAATACCCGCCAGCGATTCAAACCAGTAGCGAGAAACCATGCCGGAGTTGTACGAGGTACCGCAGGCGATGATCTGGATGTGCTCAACTTTGCTCAGCAGATCATTGGCATGTGAGCCCAGTTCACTTAAATCCACTTCACCGTGGCTGATACGCCCGGTCAGCGTGTTTTTAATCGCATTCGGCTGTTCGTAGATCTCTTTTTGCATATAGTGACGGTAAGCGCCTTTATCGCCTGCGTCATATTGCAGATTGGATTCGATCTCCTGACGCTTAACCTGCGCGCCCGTTTTATCAAACACCGTCACGCTACGGCGTGTTACCTCAGCGATATCGCCTTCTTCAAGGAAGATAAAGCGACGCGTCACCGGCAGCAGAGCCAGTTGATCGGAAGCGATAAAGTTTTCACCCATGCCCAGACCGATAACCATCGGACTACCGGAGCGAGCAGCCAGCAGCGTGCTCGGATCGCGGGAATCCATGATGACTGTGCCGTACGCGCCGCGCAGTTGCGGGATAGTACGCAGTACAGCATCACGCAGCGTACCGCCTTGCGCCAGCTCCCAGTGCACTAAGTGAGCAATCACTTCTGTATCGGTCTCAGAAACAAAAGTGTAGCCGCGCGCTTTCAATTCTTCGCGCAGCGGTTCGTGGTTTTCGATAATGCCGTTGTGTACTACAACGATGTGTTCAGACACATGCGGGTGTGCGTTGCCCTCGGAAGGTTCACCGTGCGTCGCCCAACGGGTGTGAGCAATACCGGTACCACCGTGTAACGGATGCTCTTCCGCGGCCTGAGCCAGCATCTGTACTTTGCCGAGACGACGCAGACGGGTCATATGACCTTCTGCATCAACCACTGCCAGACCGGCAGAGTCATAGCCACGGTATTCCAGACGACGTAAGCCTTCCAGAAGGATTTCAGCAATATCACGCTGCGCAACTGCGCCAACAATTCCACACATAGTTAGATTTCCTGATTATGGCATTGTGCCATGCGTTGTCGCTGACCTGTTTTCACCCTTTGTCTTTCACACTGTAACTGCGTTGGCTACATGTGTTCTCCATGGTCACTTACATCAGTAAGCTCCCATGGCCTCACGCATTTGCCGCCTTGCCACAACGCGAAATCCTTTGGGTAATGCCCTTTTTTGGGCGCCCCGAGCCTTGTAGAGAGTGGGGTTATTTTTATGGTACTGATTATCGGGCGGGGGATTATGTTATCCCCTCATCCCTGTTTGCCGGATTCCTCCGGCATCAAAATTACTTTTTTTTCACCGGACGCTGCCAGCCCTGTTTATGGACCTGCGGCACGCGGCTTAAAACCAGTTCGTTATCGGCGACATTACGGGTCACTGTCGTGCCTGCCGCTATGGTTGCCCCTTTACCCACGCTCACCGGGGCCACCAGTTGGGTGTCGGACCCGACAAACACATCATCGCCAATAATCGTCTTGTGTTTGTTGGCCCCGTCATAATTACAGGTGATTGTCCCCGCGCCGATATTGACGTTGTCGCCAATTTCCGCATCGCCAAGATACGTCAGATGACCGGCTTTCGAGCCTTTGCCCAGACGCGCTTTCTTCATTTCAACGAAGTTACCTACGTGCGCACCTTCCTGTAATTCAGCACCCGGACGCAGGCGGGCAAACGGGCCAATCGTACAGGCAGCTTCAAGCGTGGCATCTTCCAGCACACTGTAAGGGCTGATTTCACAGTCATCGCCAATTACGCTGTTTTTGATGACACAACCCGCGCCAATTTTCACGCGGTTGCCAAGTTTGACGTCACCTTCAACAATCACGTTAGCATCAATCTCAACATCCCGCCCATGCGTCAGGGTTCCACGCAGATCGAAGCGTGCCGGATCGCGCAACATCACGCCAGCAAGAAGCAATTTTTCAGCCTGCTCAGTTTGATAGACACGTTCGAGGCGGGAGAGCTGGAGGCGGTTGTTCACCCCCTCCACTTCACTCAGGCGCTGCGGATGGACGGCTGCGATTTCATGACCTTCCTGATAAGCAAGAGCAATGATGTCGGTGATGTAATACTCACCCTGCGCATTATTATTGGTGAGCTGACTCAGCCAGCGTTTCATGTCGCCGCCGTTTGCTATCAGAATACCGGTATTGATTTCCTGGATCTGGCGCTGCTGCTCGGTAGCATCTTTATGTTCAACAATGCCGGTAACTTTACCGTTCTCACGCGTAATTCGGCCATATCCACTCGGATCGTCAAGCTTCACGGTGAGCAGACCAATCCCCCCTTGCGGCTTTGCTTCGCGCAGGCGGGTGAGGGTATCGATGGAAATCAGGGGCACATCGCCATAAAGCATCAGGATATCTTCGTCGTCAGCGAAGAAGGGCGCAGCCTGCTGCATTGCATGCCCGGTGCCCAGTTGCTCAGCCTGTAACACCCAGTTGAGTTTGTCGTCAGACAGCGTTTGTTTTAATAGATCGCCGCCGTGCCCATAGACAAGGTGTACATGATCGGCGCCAAGATTATTCGCCACATCAATAACATGCTGAACCATCGCTTTCCCTGCAAGGGTATGCAGCACTTTCGGAAGATCGGAATACATGCGTGTGCCTTTGCCAGCGGCAAGGATCACCACACTCATTTTCGTGTTCAACATACGCGTCCTGACTTTAATTTGAGTGGAAGTTTTACTGTTTCACCTTGAAAATTCTACATTTTTTTCAACGCGAAATGGCAAGAAAGTAAAATGCACAACCTGCCTTATCAGAGCGTAATTTAGGGCATTTTTTTTGCTTTTACACGGTACTTTATCTGCAAAAATAGCGCTTCCTGCCCGGATATCGTGAGCAGGACGATGTTTTTGCTATTTTTTTTAGCGGTGAATAAAGTCTTGAGCAGGGCATTTGTGTCATCAATAAAAGTACAGATTTTGCCCATAAAAAAAGCCAGCCTGATAATCAGACTGGCTTTTTGACTTTAAGCCGGTGTTACATCGCTTTTTTGGTCAACTCGATAACGCGCAGTTTCGCAATAGCTTTCGCCAGTTCGGCAGACGCCTGAGCGTAATCCACGTCGCCGTGCGAGCTCTTAATGTGCTCTTCGGCCTTACGTTTCGATTCCAGCGCTCGCGCTTCGTCGAGATCCTGGCCACGAATAGCGGTATCAGCCAGTACGGTCACGTTGCCAGGCTGCACTTCAAGAATGCCGCCGGACAGATAGATAAACTCTTCATGACCGTGCTGTTTCACGATGCGGATCATACCAGGCTTAATGGCGGTGAGCAGCGGCGCGTGACCCGGGTAAATACCCAGTTCACCTTCGCTACCCGTTACCTGGATTTTCTCGACCAGACCAGAGAACATTTGTTGCTCTGCGCTGACGACGTCCAGGTGGTAAGTCATTGCCATATCACCCTCCGATTAAGGCGTTAAAGTTTTTTGGCTTTTTCCACGGCTTCGTCAATGGAACCGACCATGTAGAACGCCTGCTCCGGCAGGTGATCGTATTCGCCTTCCATAATGCCTTTAAAGCCACGGATGGTGTCTTTCAGGGAGACGTATTTGCCCGGAGAACCGGTAAATACTTCTGCCACGAAGAACGGCTGGGACAGGAAGCGCTGGATCTTACGCGCACGTGCTACCACCAGTTTGTCTTCTTCTGACAGCTCATCCATACCCAGGATGGCGATAATGTCTTTCAGTTCCTGGTAACGCTGCAGGATAGACTGTACGCCACGCGCAGTGTCGTAGTGCTCCTGACCAACCACCAGAGGATCCAGCTGACGGCTGGTGGAGTCCAGCGGGTCAACGGCCGGGTAGATACCCAGAGACGCGATCTGACGGCTCAGTACCACGGTTGCATCTAAGTGCGCAAAGGTGGTGGCTGGTGACGGGTCAGTCAAGTCATCCGCAGGTACGTATACCGCCTGTACGGAGGTGATAGAACCGGTTTTGGTGGAGGTGATACGTTCCTGCAGAACGCCCATCTCTTCCGCCAGCGTCGGCTGGTAACCTACCGCAGAAGGCATACGACCCAGCAGCGCGGATACTTCCGTACCAGCCAGGGTGTAACGGTAGATGTTGTCAACGAACAACAGTACGTCACGACCTTCGTCACGGAACTTCTCAGCCATGGTCAGACCGGTCAGTGCAACGCGCAGACGGTTTCCTGGCGGCTCGTTCATCTGGCCATACACCAGGGATACTTTGTCGATAACGTTGGAGTCGGTCATTTCGTGGTAGAAGTCGTTACCCTCACGAGTACGTTCACCTACGCCCGCAAACACAGAGTAACCGGAGTGCTCGATCGCGATGTTACGAATAAGCTCCATCATGTTTACGGTTTTACCTACACCCGCACCACCGAACAGACCCACTTTACCGCCCTTAGCGAACGGACACATCAGGTCGATAACTTTGATACCGGTTTCCAGCAGTTCCTGAGAGTTTGACAACTCTTCGTAGGACGGTGCTGCACGGTGGATCGCCCAACGCTCTTCTTCACCGATGTCGCCTTTCATGTCTACTGGTTCGCCCAGTACGTTCATGATACGACCCAGTGTTGCTTTACCTACCGGGACTTCGATCGGGTGAGCCAGGTCCGTTACTTCCAGACCACGACGCAGACCGTCAGAAGAACCCATTGCGATGGTACGTACAACGCCACCGCCGAGCTGTTGCTGAACTTCCAGCACCAGACGCTCTTCACCATTCTTTACCTCAAGTGCATCGTACACTCGTGGTACGGCATCCTGAGGGAACTCGACGTCCACCACGGCGCCGATTACCTGGATAATTTTTCCAGTAGCCATCTTGAATCCTCTACGAAATTCGTAAACCTGGTTAAACCGCGGCGGCCCCCGAGACGATCTCGGTGAGTTCCTGAGTAATGCTGGCCTGACGAGCTTTGTTGTAAACCAACTGCAGCTCTTTAATCAGGCTGCCGCCATTATCGGTCGCGGCTTTCATCGCCACCATACGTGCGGCCTGCTCGCTGGCCAGGTTTTCAACAACACCCTGATAAACCTGAGATTCCACATAACGACGCAGGAGAGTATCCAGCAACGCCTTCGGATCAGGTTCATACAGATAATCCCAGGATTTACGCTTCAACTCTTCATCTTCTTCTGCCGGTAACGGCAGCAGTTGGGTGATGGTTGGAACCTGAGACATGGTGTTGATAAATTTGTTGCTGACAATGTAAAGCTTGTCCAGACGACCTTCGTCGTAGGCCTGCAACATCACTTTAACCGAGCCGATCAGTTCCGACAGGGACGGGTTATCACCCATACCGGTCACCTGGGCGACAACGTTGCCACCAACGGAATTAAAGAAGGACACGCCTTTCGAGCCGATCATCGCGAGGTCGCTCTGAACGCCTTTATCGGACCATGCTTTCATATCCGCCAGTACTTTCTTGAACAGGTTAATGTTCAAGCCGCCACACAGACCACGGTCGGTCGACACCACCAGGTAGCCCACACGTTTAACGTCGCGTTCTTCCAGGTAAGGGTGCTTATATTCCAGATTACCGTTCGCAAGGTGACCAATCACTTTGCGCATGGTATCTGCATAAGGACGGCTGGCCGCCATGCGATCCTGCGATTTACGCATTTTGGAAGCGGCGACCATTTCCATCGCTTTAGTGATCTTTTGCGTGTTCTGGACGCTTGCGATCTTACTACGTATCTCTTTTGCGCCGGCCATGAGCTTCTCCTCAATGCCTTGCGGCCTGCCCTAAGGCAGGCCACCAGACGTTACCAGGACTGGGTTGCTTTGAAGGAATCGAGGATGCCTTTCAGCTTGCCTTCGATTTCGTCGTTATAGCCACCGGACTGGTTGATCTCTTGCATCAACGGAGCGTGGTCACGGTCAACGTAAGCCAGCAGAGCGGCTTCGAAGCTACCGATTTTCGCCAGTTCTACATCCGCCAGATAACCACGTTCTGCTGCGAACAGAACCAGAGACTGCTGCGCAACGGACATCGGCGCATACTGTTTCTGTTTCAGCAGTTCGGTCACTTTCTGACCGTGGTCAAGCTGTTTACGGGTTGCATCGTCAAGGTCAGAGGCAAACTGGGAGAACGCTGCCAGTTCACGATACTGCGCCAGCGCGGTACGAATACCACCGGACAGTTTTTTCATGATCTTGGTCTGCGCTGCGCCACCCACACGGGATACGGAGATACCCGGGTTAACCGCAGGACGAATACCGGCGTTAAACAGGTTGGTTTCCAGGAAGATCTGACCATCGGTAATAGAAATTACGTTAGTCGGAACGAACGCGGAAACGTCACCTGCCTGCGTTTCGATAATCGGCAGAGCGGTCAGAGAGCCGGTTTTCCCAGTCACTTCACCTTTGGTGAAGGCTTCAACGTATTCGGCGTTAACACGCGCAGCACGCTCCAGCAGACGAGAGTGGAGGTAGAATACGTCGCCCGGGAATGCTTCACGTCCTGGCGGACGACGGAGCAGCAGGGAAATCTGACGGTAAGCAACGGCCTGTTTAGACAGATCATCATAAATGATCAGCGCATCTTCACCGCGGTCACGGAAGTATTCGCCCATCGCGCAACCGGCATACGGTGCCAGGTATTGCAGTGCGGCGGATTCAGATGCGGTAGCCACCACAACGATGGTGTTAGCCAGCGCGCCGTGTTCTTCCAGTTTACGCACCACGTTAGAAATGGTGGACGCTTTCTGGCCGATAGCCACGTAGACGCACTTGATGCCGGAATCACGCTGGTTGATGATAGCGTCGATAGCCAGAGCGGTTTTACCGGTCTGACGGTCACCGATGATCAATTCACGCTGACCACGACCGATTGGGATCATGGCGTCAACGGATTTATAACCGGTCTGTACCGGCTGATCGACGGATTGACGTTCGATAACGCCCGGCGCGATAGCTTCAACAGCGGAGAAGCCGTCGTGCTCCAGCGGACCTTTACCATCAATCGGCGCACCCAGGGTGTTCACAACGCGGCCCAGCAGACCACGACCAACCGGAACTTCCAGGATACGACCCGTACATTTAACCTTCATGCCTTCGGCGAGGTCAGCGTACGGCCCCATCACAACGGCACCTACAGAGTCGCGCTCCAGGTTCAGTGCGATAGCGTAACGGTTACCCGGCAGGGAAATCATCTCACCCTGCATACAATCGGCCAGGCCGTGGATGCGGATAACACCGTCACTTACAGAAACAATAGTACCTTCGTTGTGAGCTTCACTCACAACATTGAACTGAGCAATGCGCTGCTTGATCAGTTCGCTGATTTCGGTGGAATTCAGTTGCATGCTCCAGTCCCCTTAAGACTGCAAGACGTCTGCGAGGCGTTCAAGACGGCCGCGTACGCTACCATCAATGACCATATCACCCGCACGGATGATAACACCTGCCATTACAGACTTATCGATTTTGCAATTCAGCTTAACTTTGCGTGACAGACGTTTTTCCATCGCGGCGCTGATTTTCGAAAGCTGTTCTTCACTCAGTGCGGTCGCAGAGGTCACTTCGACTTCTGCGGTAGCCTCGCTGGCTGCACGCAATTGAACAAACTGCTCAAGAACATCAGGAAGCACTTTAAGACGACCATTTTCAGCCATCACCCGAATCAGGTTCTGACCGTTGTCGTCAAGTTGCTCCCCACAGACTGCGATAAACGACTCGGCAAGCGTTTCCGGTGCAATAGCACCGGAGAGAAGCTCTGCCATATGTTCGTTTTTCGTCACCTCGGCTGCGAACGCCAGCATATCCTGCCAGCGATCGACACCCTGGTGTTCGACAGCAAAGTCAAAAGCTGCTTTGGCGTAGGGGCGAGCTACCGTTACAAATTCAGACATCGGCCCCTCCCTCCTTACAGTTCAGCGACCAGTTTATTCACGATGTCGCTGTTAGCAGCTTCATCCACGGAACGCTCGATGATCTTCTCGGCGCCGGCAACAGCCAGCAGAGCCACTTGTTTACGCAGCTCTTCGCGAGCGCGTTTACGCTCGGCGTCAATTTCCGCCTGAGCCTGCGCCACGATTTTGTTACGTTCCTGCTCGGCTTCTGCTTTCGCTTCGTCCAGGATCTGAGCGCGGCGTTTGTTCGCCTGCTCAATGATGACCTGAGCTTCTGCTTTCGCTTTTTTCAGCTGGTCGGTCGCATTGGCCTGTGCAAGGTCCAAATCCTTCTTAGCTCGTTCCGCAGAAGCCAAACCGTCAGCGATTTCTTTCTGACGTTTTTCAATGGCTGCCATTAATGGCGGCCATACATACTTCATGCAGAACAGAACGAACAGGACAAACGCGATGGCCTGGCCGAGGATTGTTGCGTTTAGATTCACAGCACAATGCCTCTTATCTGGTTAACGTTCTAAATACTTGCTGTAAAAAGCAACCCTTACTACGCGACAGCAAACATCACGTACAGACCCAGACCTACAGCGATCATCGGGATTGCGTCCACCAGACCCATAACGATAAAGAACTGAGTACGCAGAAGAGGAATCAGATCAGGTTGACGCGCTGCGCCTTCCAGGAATTTACCCCCGAGGATGCCGATACCGATCGCAGCACCGATTGCCGCCAGACCCATCATAATAGCGGCAGCCATGTACAGCAGATCCATATTCAGGTTTTCCATGACAGTCTCCAGATTGTTTCAGTTAAAACGTAGTAGTGTTGTTAAAATCAATGCTCTTCAGACGCCATCGACAGATAGACGATCGTCAGAACCATGAAAATGAAGGCTTGCAGCGTAATAATCAGGATGTGGAAAATGGCCCACGGCACATTCAGGATCCACTGTGACCACCACGGCAACAGACCAGCAATCAGAATGAAAATCAACTCACCGGCATACATGTTGCCGAACAGTCGCAGACCGAGAGAAACCGGTTTGGACAGCAGGCTCACACCTTCCAGGATAAGGTTGACCGGGATAAACACCGGGTGGTTGAACGGCTGGAGTGTCAGCTCTTTAGCAAAACCACCCAGGCCTTTCATTTTGATGCTGTAGAACAGAATCAGGATAAATACGCCCAACGCCATCGACAGAGTGATGTTCACGTCTGCGGACGGCACAACGCGAAGAGCAGGTAGACCAAGGTATTTTTCAGCGATGGTCGGCAGCAAATCGATAGGCAGTAAATCCATCAGGTTCATCAGGAATACCCAGACGAAAATCGTCAGGGCCAGTGGCGCGATAAGCTTGCTTTTGCCGTGGTACATGTCTTTCACGCTACCGTGGACAAAACCAATAACCAGCTCAATCGCGGTCTGGAATTTCCCCGGGACGCCGCTGGTGGCCTTTTTGGCTACGCTACGGAACATCACCAGGAACAACAGACCCAGAACCACCGAGAAAAACATGGAGTCAATGTTGAGCGTCCAGAAGGTGGCCGGGGGGTTATGCGGATCCACCAGCGAAAGCGTACGAAGGTCAATCTGAAGGTTGTTCAGATGGTGGCCTATGTACTCCTGCGGTGTTGAGATTTCTCCTGCAGACATGATGCCTCTTACCCTTTGTTGTTAATTACAGCGGGTGCCAGTATCTGAACAACCAGCACCGAAACCCACGTGACTATCAGCGGTAAAAACACCGCCTTTAAAACCGCCAGCGCCACCACCAGCAACACGAATGTTGCTAACACCTTGAACACTTCACCGAAGGCGAAGGACCAGGCCACTCGGCCTTTAGCTGGTGTATGCGCCTGATGACGCCAGGCAAAAATCATAAACAACATATTCGGCAGAACGACTGCCATACCGCCGCACACGGCGGAAGTGCCCCAGAAGGGGTCTTTGAGGCTAAACAGCAATCCGCTTGCTATTACCGCCAGGAACTGAATAAGCAGAAGCCTGCGAGCAACATTTCGACCCAAGAGCGACACAGACATCACTTTTAACTCCTGCTCACTTCGGGGTAGGCCGCGTGTCGTATAAAACGTTCTTTAAGGCCTGGAGTCAAGCATCAAAAAGCGGTCAAATTATACGGTGCGGCCTCGTGATTTCAAACAATAAGTAGCGAAAAGGTGAATAAATGTTTAAATAATTTTCCCGAGGGCTATTTTTCAACTTTTAGCGAAACTGTGAACCATTATGCAAAACGTCGAATAACGCGAAACAGCTGCTGTTAAAGCGTGCACCAGATCACAAATTAAACATTTATGCGCTCGCCAAAATATTCACCTGAGGAATTTGAGCCTTTTCATCTTTTTGATATTCAAGATGATTACTGACAACTCTTTTTAAAACAGCTCGCTATACAATAAAAACCTTTCATTGACATTTATAATAATCATTTAACATTCATAAATTGGTACAACCTGCCGATTTTTAGCAGACTGATATTTTCGCAGTTGACTATTTTAAGGGTTAAGCAAAAGCCCAGCGTTAAAACATCGAAAAATCAAAGTAAAATATGCGTTAAATGTAACCGAACGTATCACTGTTTTTTACGCCGTTTTTTAACATTCAGAAAACAGCACGAATTCTACATTTTTTGATAAAAATTAAATTTTGTTTGCCTTAATGACCACGAGATGTCGGTCGCCCTCAAGATGCGGTACATCTAATTTGACGATAGATTCTACTGAAAACTGAGCAGGCAGCGTGTCAATTTCATCATTGGGAATCAACCCCTTAAGGGCATAGAACTTGCCTTGTGTTCCTGGCAGATGCTGGCACCAGTTCACCATGTCATTCAGCGATGCGAATGCCCGGCTGATGACCCCATCAAAAGGCGGCTCGGCCGGAAAATCCTCGACGCGGCTCTGTACGGGAGTGACATTCGTCAGATGAAGCTCATGCTGAACCTGGCGCAGGAAACGGACGCGTTTACCCAGGCTATCCAGCAGCGTGAAGTGTGCGTCAGGAAGAACAATAGATAACGGGATCCCCGGCAGGCCCGGCCCCGTACCGACGTCGATAAACCGCTCCCCCTGCAAGTGTGGCGCCACCACGATACTGTCCAGAATATGGCGAATCAGCATCTCGTTCGGGTCACGTACGGAGGTCAGGTTGTAGGCTTTGTTCCATTTGTGAAGCATTTCAACATAAGCCACCAGTTGGTTTTTCTGGTGATCGGTGAGCGAAATACCTGCTTCATCAAGCAGACGAGAAAGTTTATTGAGCACGGTGATTACCTGTCTGAAAAATATGCCCGGCGGCGTTAACGCTTACCGGGCTTAAATCTGTTGCGCTGTCAGGCAGCGCGCTATCTGCCAGTGGAGGTTTAGCGAAGCGTATCAGGCGCTACGGCGCAGCATCCCCTGCTTTTTCAACCAGACCAGCAGAATGGAGATCGCAGCAGGTGTGATCCCGGAAATACGCGATGCCTGTCCGATAGATGCCGGTTTGTGGTCGTTGAGCTTCGCGATCACTTCATTCGACAGTCCACTGACCTGACGGTAATCGAGCGATGCAGGTAACAGGGTATTCTCGTTACGCTGCTGTTTTTCAATTTCATCCTGCTGACGGGCGATATACCCCTCGTACTTCACCTGAATCTCAACCTGCTCAGCCGCCTGTTCATCGCTCAGCCCAGGAACAAATGGTGCCAGTTGTACCAGCTGTTCGTACGTCATTTCCGGGCGACGCAGCAGATCTTCGCCGCTGGCTTCACGAGACAGCGGCGCAGTCAGGTTTTTATTCACTTCCGGCGCGTTTTCCGACGTTGGGTTCACCCAGATAGATTTCAGGCGCTGACGTTCACGTTCGATATTTTCGAGTTTCTCGTTATAGCGAGCCCAACGTTCGTCATCCACAAGACCAAGTTCGCGACCGATTTCGGTCAGACGCAGATCGGCGTTATCTTCGCGCAGCATCAGGCGATACTCGGCACGAGAGGTGAACATGCGGTACGGTTCTTTGGTCCCCAGCGTACAAAGATCATCCACCAGTACGCCAAGATAGGCTTGAGAACGCGCCGGTGCCCAGCCCTCTTTCTCGGCGGAGAAGCGTGCGGCGTTCAGACCGGCTAAAAGCCCCTGAGCCGCCGCTTCTTCGTAGCCAGTGGTACCGTTGATTTGCCCGGCAAAGAACAGCCCGTGGATGAATTTGCTCTCCAGGGTTAGTTTCAGGTCACGCGGATCGAAGAAATCATACTCAATGGCATAACCAGGGCGAACGATTTTTGCGTTTTCCATCCCCTGCATTGAGCGGACAATTTTCATCTGTACATCAAACGGCAGGCTGGTGGAGATACCGTTCGGATAAATTTCGTTAGAGGTCAACCCTTCCGGTTCAAGGAAGATCTGGTGCTGGTTGCGATCGGCAAAGCGCATCACCTTATCTTCGATCGACGGGCAATAGCGTGGGCCGATCCCTTCGATCACGCCTGCGTACATTGGGCTGCGATCGAGGTTATTGCGGATAACGTCGTGGGTCTTTTCGTTGGTATGCGTGATGTAGCACGGCACCTGCTGCGGATGCTGCGCCGCATTGCCCATGAACGAGAAGACCGGCATCGGGTTATCACCGTGCTGCTGAGCCAGAACGCTGAAATCAATGGTACGTGCATCAATACGCGGCGGCGTACCTGTTTTCAGACGGCTTACGCGCAGCGGTAATTCACGCAGACGACGAGAAAGCGGAATGGACGGCGGATCGCCCGCACGGCCACCGCTGTAGTTATCCAGCCCGATATGAATTTTGCCGTCCAGGAATGTCCCGACGGTGAGAACGACCGCTTTGGCACGGAATTTCAGACCCATCTGGGTAACAGCACCCACGACGCGATCGTTTTCTACAATCAGATCTTCGACCGCCTGCTGGAAGATCATCAGATTGGGCTGGTTTTCCAGCGCGGTACGCACAGCCTGACGGTAAAGCACGCGATCGGCCTGTGCGCGGGTCGCACGAACCGCCGGGCCTTTGCTGCCGTTTAGTATCCTAAACTGGATACCCGCGTGGTCGATCGCTTTTGCCATCAGGCCGCCGAGTGCATCCACTTCTTTTACCAGGTGTCCTTTCCCAATACCGCCAATGGCCGGGTTGCAACTCATTTGCCCCAGCGTGTCGATATTGTGTGTCAAAAGCAGAGTCTGTTGACCCATACGCGCTGCGGCCATCGCGGCCTCAGTGCCTGCATGACCCCCGCCAATGATGATGACGTCAAAAGGATCCGGATAAAACATGGTGTATTGCCTCGCATAAAGCGGTTAGAAAGTGGATTGATGCCCGGGCCGTGGATTCTACTCAACTTTAGCTCAGTGAGAAAGCATCAGGATCCCGGGTATTAAAAAGAAGATCTTTATTTAGAGAGATCTGTTTTACTGTGATCTCTTATTAGGATCGACCTGGCTTGTGGATAACCCGGATCCGGATATAAAGATCATGATGTTAGCCTGGATCATTAGCTGTGAATGATCGGTGATCCTGGTCAGTATAAGCTGGGATCAGAATGGGCAGTTATGCACAACTCAAAAACTAAGCGACGGTTATACGTTGGATAACTACCGGTTGATCAACGGTTTTAAGCATAGTTATCCACACTCGATCGCGCGATCTTTAATCGTTATTGAGTAAAATAATCCAGGATCCGAGCCAAATTTCAGCCGGATCTTCAGGAATGTCATGCTCAAGGATGTTGATCTTCTCGGTTTCACCTACCTGTTTTGCCCCACAGGCCTTGAGTGAAACCTCGAGTTTTTCAATCGCACCGCAAAACGTGTCGTATTCGCGGCTACCAATACCAATCGCGCCGAAACGTACGGCGGAAAGGTCAGGCTTTTGTTCATTAAGATCGTCATAAAACGGCTGGATGTTGTCCGGCAAATCGCCTGCGCCATGAGTAGAACTCACCACCAGCCAGGTTCCTTCCCGCGGCAGATCTTCCAGTAACGGGCCGTGCAGGGTTTCGGTTGTAAAGCCTGCATCTTGCAGTTTTTCCGCCAGGTGTTCTGCTACATATTCTGCGCCACCCAGGGTGCTGCCACTAATAAGCGTAATATCTGCCATTAAGTCCACTCCGGTTATGAGCTGCGTATTGTACGCTGTGAATGGACTGGGATCTACCTGTGGACAATATGGGTATTAACGGTGGGGGAAAATGCCCTGTTAAGGGCGGATCGTACGCATGATGGGGTTTTGCAAAGAGATCAGCGTTTCAGTGGACTGGATTTCATCAATTGTTTGGATCTTGTTGATAAGCACCTGCTGCAGTGCGTCGATCGAGCGACACATCACCTTAATAAAGATGCTGTAGTGACCGGTGGTGTAGTACGCCTCGGTGACCTCTTCCAGACTTTCCAGCCGTGCCAGCGCAGAAGGGTAATCTTTGGCGCTTTTGAGGATAATGCCGATAAAACAGCAGACGTCATAACCTAATTGTTTGGGGCTGACGTCAATTCGCGCGCCGGTAATAATCCCCGCCTGCTTCATTTTCTCTACGCGCACATGAATCGTACCCGGGCTTACACCGAATTGCTTGGCGAGCTCTGCGTAAGCGGTGCGCGCATTCGCCATTAAGGCGTCAAGGATGCCGCGGTCCAGATTGTCGATCTGATAATTTTCCATAGGTTTTTCTTATGATAAATAAACATTCTTATTATTTTAGCGGTTAATTATGACGAATCAAAACCCATGAGGCCTTTTTTATTGTTGATTATTGAATAAAGGATGGGCTTTGTTGCTTAATCGTTTGCAACAGAGCAAAGGAGTTAGAAGATGAAATCCGCTTACATCAGCAAACAACGTCAGATCGTATTCGTGAAGTCGCATTTTTCCCGTCAGCTGGAAGAAAAACTGGGGCTAATTGAAGTTCAGGCACCCATTCTAAGCCGCGTAGGAGATGGGACTCAGGATAACCTGTCGGGCTGTGAAAAAGCGGTACAGGTAAAAGTCAAAAACCTGCCGGATGCGCAGTTTGAAGTGGTCCACTCCCTGGCTAAATGGAAACGTCAAACGCTGGGGCAACATGATTTCAGCGCGGGTGAAGGGCTGTACACGCACATGAAAGCCCTGCGACCGGATGAAGATCGTCTCTCTCCCATCCATTCTGTTTATGTTGATCAATGGGACTGGGAACGCGTACTGGGTGAAGGCGAACGCCACACCGGCACGCTGAGATCAACGGTTGAAGCCATCTATGCCGGGATCAAAGCAACCGAAGCGGCGGTGAGCAAAGAGTTTGGCCTGATTCCTTTCCTGCCTGAACAGATCCACTTCGTGCACAGTGAAGAGCTGCTGAGCCGCTATCCGGGACTGGATGCAAAAGGGCGAGAACGCGCAATAGCCAAAGATCTGGGTGCCGTATTTCTGATGGGCATTGGCGGGAAGCTTAGCAATGGTCAGCACCACGATGTACGGGCCCCGGATTACGATGACTGGAGTACACCTGGTGAGAAGGGGTTGCGCGGCCTGAACGGCGATATTCTGGTGTGGAACCCGGTACTGGAAGATGCGCTTGAGCTCTCTTCTATGGGGATCCGCGTTGATGCTGACGCACTGAAACGCCAGCTTAACATCACCGACGATGAAGATCGTCTGCGTCTCGACTGGCACCAGGCGTTGTTGCGGGGCGATATGCCGCAAACTATCGGTGGCGGTATTGGGCAGTCTCGTTTGACGATGCTGCTGCTGCAACAGCCCCACATCGGACAGGTTCAGTGTGGCGTATGGCCTGCACAGGTTCGTGATACCGTCGACGCGTTACTGTAATTAGCGACGCCAGCGTCTGAGCAGACGGCTACGCATCCCGGTATCAAAGCGCCAGATATGATCGAAGATACGCATGATGCCGGGTTTTCCGTGGGCTGACATCGCCACCGCATGAAAACGGTGCTGGTGCACGGCCTGCAGTTCCTTGACCTTGCCAATCACATCGTCCGGCAGACGCTGGGCGATAAAGTCAGAGATAACCACCGCGTCGGCGTCATACCACTCCCCACCCTGCATACGTTCAATAATGGCGCGAAAACAGCTCGCTAAGTCCGTGCCGCCGCGAAAGCGTTGACTCAGAAAGCGGATCGCGTGTTCCAGTCCCTGCTGGCAGGTCAGTTCGTAGCGCACGACCTCGCTGGAAAACAGCATAATATAGCAGCGTCGTTTGTCTGCCAGCGCCACGCGCATCAGCGCCAGGCAAAAGGCTTTTGCGCACTGTTCATTGAACCCGCCCATCGAACCGGATGTGTCTACACAAACGATGAACGGCCCACGCGGCTGTTCATCGAAATCCTGATGAATCACCGGACGCTCAACGACTCTTTCCCGCCAGGCATCACCGTGAAGGCGGTAGGTCAGGAGCTGTTTTTCAACCAGCCGACGGTAGAACTCATACTCCAGTTCGGTAATGCCCAGCGTCGCCAGTTCAGGCGGCAACAGACGCAGGATGTCATCACTTTGGTGCAGCCCGTCAACCTGCTCCGGTACGGTGGAAGGTTCGCGCACCAGCATACGGAAGGTTTCCATTGGCGCATCTTTGCGCGGAACAGATTTTGCCTCGCGGGAACGTCCAAGTTGTTCTGCCAGTTGCCTGAGTTCCGGCTGTTCCGTCAGGAAGTCGCCATATTTCACGATGAGCTGGTAGTCGCCACGCTTGATTTGCCCGGCGCTCATATCCCATAACCGCCCGGCGGCATTTTCGTTTTCAATCAGTATCGGTTCAAGCTGACCGCTTAGCGTCATGCGTTCCTGTACTTCACTGAGTAATTGCTCACGCTCTCCTTCCAGCAACTGCTGGTTAAATGCGGTTGTCTGCACCACCAGACTCAGCCGCCAGCGCTGTAAGAAAAGCGTCTGTAGCGCTGGAGTAAAGGTCGGGTTGTCCTTCACCATTGCGTTTGCCTGAGCGGCGAAAGGCGAGCGAAGCTTATCCAGAAGCGTCAGAATTTGCGGCAACTGGACGACGAACTGTGATGTGGAAAGCAACTGGCTCTGCTGATAGCAGAGCACTTCTTCGGTCAGTTCTGGCGGTACCTGCGCCTCTTTGAGGTGATTTTTCAGCGCTTCGCGCCAGCGCGGCACATCTTCGGTTATGACGTGCCGGAGTTTGGGGAATTTCTCGAAGAAAACAGCCAACTGGGGTGAGGCCAGTAAGGCAACGATAAGCTCTTCAACTATCGTCTCCTCACTGATGGCCAGCAGGGCATTCAACGTATCCAGTGTCAGCATTGAAGCGCCTGTTGTATCTGCGCGCGGACGTCCTGCAGGCTGGCTTCAATGCGGCCTAACCAGTCTGAGGGGATGAACAGACATTTTTGCTGTTCGCTAAAACGGGTGTGCTGCTGGTGCCAGAGCGTGTCCAGCGCTGCCAGTTGCTGCTTTATTTCTTCCGGCACCTGGGTTGCTGTTCCACCCGGTAAAGCAAGACGGGAGCCCTGCAAGCTGATATCGCGGATCAACAGATGCAGGCTGGTGTCAACTTCGAGGTTCAGGATCTGTGCGAAACCAATACCGTTAAGTTTGCCACGGATCTCGCCCCCTTTAACCAGCCACTGGGCCAGTGCGGCGCGTTCGATAGTCACATGATTGACCTGCAAGTCATGCAATTTTAAAGGCTGCTGGAGCAACAATGTCAGTGTGCTTTCTTGCAGCTCTTCCGGCAGATCGTAATGTGGACGACGGCTGAACATGCCGCCCTGACGCGAAACTTTAAGAGCGGTTTTGTCACTTTGCTGCTGCTGGATCTGAATGTTGCGCTGTGCGATAGCGCCCAGTTGCGTCAGCATAGGTTGCTGCTGCCACGCGTGCCCGGTCATCAATATTTCCAGCTGATTTTGCATCAGGCGCATACTTTCAGCGTCATGCCACAGGCAGTCTTTCAGCAAGATCAAATCCACTGGGGCAACCGCATCGCGTCCGCTGAAAAAGGCGCTGGCTTGTAGCAAGCGAATGGCCTTTTTCCAGCGCCGGTCAGAGACATAAGGCGCAGTGGGTAGGTTATCAAGCTGCTGGCGTAGCATGAAAATCAGATCAAAAACGGCGTCGGGCAATTTCACCTGCACGATTTCCTGCTGCCAGCGCGCATACTCCTCATCACTGATTTGCAGGTCAGCCGGAACCGGGTTATCGCTTTCATCCTGCTGGCTGATGAGCATCGAGCGGAAATTACTCTTCTCCTGCACTTTATCGAGCCACAGGCGAATCAACATGCGGTCATAAAGTGCTTCGAGGCTGCTGTCAGCCTCGGGCAGTTCGTTAGACGCCGCCACCAGTAAACGCATGGGAATTTTCTCTTCCAGCGCGCCGTTGCGAAAGCGACGTTCGTTAATGGCAGTCAATAACGTATTCAGGATCGCCGGTCCGGCTTTCCAGATTTCGTCCAGAAACACAATCTCCGCTTCCGGAAGGTAGCCGTGTGTTAAGCGTTCATAACGCCCTTCATCTTTCAGCGCCTGAATCGAAAGAGGACCGAACACCTCCTCGGGGGTGGAGAAGCGGGTCATCAGGTATTCAAAAGCGCGGGCATTTTTAAAGGCGAATTTCAGGCGGCGGGCGATCAGGCTTTTGGCGATGCCTGGTGGACCGAGCAGGAAGACGCTTTCACCACTTAATGCGGCCAGCAGGCACAGGCGAATAGCGTGGCTACGCTCAAAAAGACCTTTTTCCAGCGCGCTGCTCAGGCGGGAAATTCTTTCTGCTAATAAATGTGAGTGAGCCATAATTGATTTGCATCCTTTCGCCGCGATTCCGGCTTGCAACTGCGAGTATAGACGTTTCGATAAAGGCTTGTAATAGACTGAACAACAGCATCATTTTCTTTGCGCCAGGTTAATACGGTCGCAATTAGGGGGTACGATTTCGTAAATAATCGTGCATACTGTGCGCTTTTTGTGGGCCAAGGGACTAAGCACACATTTGTCATTCAAACAAAAGATTAGTCTATGAGCACTGATAATAAGCAATCGTTGCCCGCGATAACACTCGCGGCTATTGGGGTTGTCTACGGTGATATTGGCACCAGCCCGCTTTATACACTTCGTGAATGTTTGTCAGGTCAATTTGGTTTTGGGGTTGAACGCGACGCCGTCTTCGGCTTTTTGTCGCTCATCTTCTGGCTGCTGATACTGGTCGTCTCGGTTAAATACCTTACTTTCGTCATGCGTGCAGATAACGCGGGTGAAGGTGGGATCTTAACGCTGATGTCGCTGGCAGGACGAAATACCTCCGCCAGAATGACCTCAGCGCTTGTTATCATGGGACTTATTGGCGGCAGCTTCTTCTATGGTGAGGTCGTTATTACACCCGCCATCTCCGTGATGTCGGCGATAGAGGGGCTGGAAATCGTCGCACCATCGCTGGATACGTGGATTGTTCCGCTTTCCATTCTGGTGCTCACGCTGCTGTTCATGATCCAAAAGCACGGCACAGGGCTGGTGGGTAAACTTTTTGCTCCCATTATGCTGGCCTGGTTTTTGATTCTGGCGGTGCTGGGCGCGCGCGGTATTATCAGCAACCCTGAGGTGCTACAGGCGCTTAATCCGACGTGGGCGGTTAATTTCTTCCTTCAATACAAAGCCGTCTCGTTTGTTGCGCTGGGCGCGGTGGTGCTTTCTATCACCGGGGTAGAGGCGTTATATGCGGATATGGGCCATTTCGGTAAGCTGCCTATTCGCCTTGCGTGGTTTATCGTGGTATTGCCATCTCTGGCGCTGAATTATTTTGGTCAGGGGGCGTTGCTGCTGAAAACCCCGGAAGCCATCAAAAACCCGTTCTTCCTGCTGGCGCCTGAATGGGCACTGATTCCGATGTTGATCATCGCGACGCTGGCGACGGTCATTGCGTCTCAGGCGGTCATCTCGGGCGTGTTCTCTCTGACACGTCAGGCCGTGCGTCTGGGCTATCTCTCGCCAATGCGCATTATCCATACCTCAGAGATGGAATCCGGTCAGATTTACATTCCCTTTATTAACTGGCTGCTCTACTTCGCGGTCGTTATCGTGATAGTCAGTTTTGAACACTCCAGTAACCTGGCGGCGGCGTATGGTATTGCGGTGACCGGTACGATGGTGCTGACGTCGATTCTTTCTATGACCGTGGCGCGTAAAAACTGGCACTGGAATAAAATGGTTGTGGGTCTGTTGCTTACGATGTTCCTGTGTATCGATGTGCCGCTTTTCTCGGCAAACCTTGATAAGTTGCTGTCTGGCGGCTGGTTACCGTTGAGTTTAGGTCTGGTTATGTTCATCGTGATGACCACATGGAAGAGTGAACGTTTCCGCCTGTTGCGCCGCATGCATGAGCATGGCAACTCACTGGAGGCGATGATTGCCTCACTGGAAAAATCCCCGCCGGTGCGAGTCCCAGGTACTGCGGTATATATGTCCCGCGCGTTGAATGTCATTCCGTTTGCTATGTTGCATAACCTGAAACATAACAAGGTGCTGCATGAACGCGTGATCCTGCTGACTCTGCGTACAGAAGATGCACCTTATGTGCATAACGTGCGTCGCGTGCAGATTGAGCAACTCTCGCCGACGTTCTGGCGCGTGGTGGCCAGCTACGGCTGGCGCGAAACGCCAAATGTGGAAGAGGTGTTCCACCGCTGCGGCCTGGAAGGGCTCAGTTGCCGCATGATGGAGACATCCTTCTTTATGTCTCATGAGTCGCTGATTGTGGGTAAACGGCCCTGGTATCTACGGCTGCGTGGCAAGCTATACCTGCTATTACAACGCAATGCGCTGCGTGCGCCGGACCAGTTTGAAATCCCCCCCAATCGGGTTATCGAGCTCGGTACGCAGGTCGAAATTTAATGCTTTTTAAAACCCCTCACCCAGAGGGGTTTTTGCTATTTATCTCCCGCAATTTTATTTAAGTAAGATAACTTTTGTTTTTTTTCTGCAACGCGCGCGAAACGTTTCGATTTCGATCACACTTCTGTAATGCCATGGTGGTTTTCTGAACATTCTCAGATCTACACTGAGATCAGCGAAACGTTTCGCTAATGGAGCATAAAAATGAAAAAAGGTACTGTTCTCAACGCTGAAATCTCGTCGGTCATCTCCCGTCTTGGGCATACCGATACGCTGGTGGTTTGTGATGCAGGCTTGCCTGTGCCGAAAAGTACCGCGCGTATTGATATGGCATTAACCCAGGGGGTTCCATCCTTTATGCAGGTACTGGAAGTGGTTACCACTGAGATGCAGGTTGAAGCAGCTATCCTCGCGTCGGAAATCGAACAGCAGAATCCACAGCTCCACGAAACGTTGCTCAGACATATTGAGCAGCTGCAGCAACACCAGGGGAATACCATAGAAGTTCGTTACGTTTCACACGAACAATTTAAAAAACACACCGCGGACAGTCAGGCGGTGATTCGCAGCGGGGAATGTTCCCCGTATGCGAATATTATTCTCTGTGCTGGCGTCACCTTCTGAGGCCATCATGGACGCATTACTGCAACTCAAAGGGATCGATAAAGCGTTCCCCGGCGTTAAAGCCTTATCCGGCGCCGCGTTAAATGTTTATCCAGGTCGCGTAATGGCGCTGGTAGGCGAAAATGGCGCAGGCAAATCCACGATGATGAAGGTCCTGACCGGGATCTATACCCGTGATGCCGGTTCATTACTGTGGCTGGGTAAAGAGACCACCTTTACCGGACCGAAATCCTCGCAAGAAGCCGGTATCGGCATTATTCACCAGGAACTCAACCTGATCCCGCAGCTCACCATTGCCGAGAACATCTTTATCGGCCGTGAATTCGTTAACCGCTTTGGCAAAATCGACTGGAAAAAGATGTATGCCGAAGCCGATAAGCTGCTGCTTAAACTGAATCTCCGCTTTAAAAGCGACAAGCTGGTGGGGGAACTTTCCATTGGCGATCAACAGATGGTCGAAATTGCGAAGGTCCTGAGCTATGAGTCGAAGGTCATCATTATGGATGAACCGACCGACGCCCTGACCGATACCGAAACGGAATCCCTGTTCCGCGTTATTCGCGAGCTGAAAGCGCAGGGGCGCGGGATCGTCTATATCTCTCATCGTATGAAAGAGATCTTCGAGATTTGCGACGACGTGACGGTGTTCCGTGACGGCCAGTTTATCGCCGAGCGTGAAGTGGCAACGCTGACCGAAGATACGCTTATCGAAATGATGGTCGGGCGCAAACTGGAAGAACAGTACCCGCGCCTCGATAAAGCGCCGGGTGATATCCGTCTGAAAGTCGATAACTTATGCGGCCCGGGCGTGAACAATGTGAGCTTTACCCTGCGTAAAGGGGAGATTTTGGGTGTGGCGGGCCTGATGGGCGCCGGGCGCACTGAACTGATGAAAGTCCTTTATGGCGCGCTGCCGCGCACCAGTGGGAGCGTCACGCTGGATGGTCATGAAGTTGTGACCCGTTCACCGCAGGATGGTCTGGCGAACGGTATCGTCTACATCTCCGAAGATCGTAAGCGCGATGGTTTAGTGCTGGGCATGTCAGTTAAAGAGAATATGTCGCTGACGGCGCTGGGTTATTTCAGCCGTCCGGGTGGCAATTTAAAACATAAAGAAGAACAGCAGGCGGTGAGTGATTTCATTCGTCTGTTCAATGTCAAAACGCCGTCAATGGAACAGGCTATTGGCCTGCTTTCCGGTGGCAACCAGCAGAAAGTGGCTATCGCGCGCGGTTTGATGACGCGCCCGAAAGTGCTGATCCTCGATGAGCCGACGCGCGGTGTTGACGTCGGGGCGAAAAAAGAGATTTATCAGCTTATTAACCAGTTTAAGGCCGACGGCCTGAGTATCATTCTGGTGTCATCGGAGATGCCGGAAGTCTTAGGCATGAGCGATCGCATCATGGTGATGCATGAAGGGCATCTCGGCGGTGAATTCACGCGCGAGCAGGCCACTCAGGAAGTATTGATGGCTGCCGCAGTGGGCAAGCTTAATCGTGTGAATCAGGAGTAAAAAAGATGACTACCCAGGCTGTTTCTGGTCGCCGCTATTTCACCAAAGCGTGGTTGATGGAACAAAAATCGCTGATCGCTTTGCTGGTGTTGATTGCCATTGTGTCGACCATGAGTCCGAACTTTTTTACCGTCAATAACATGCTGAATATCCTGCAGCAGACCTCGGTTAACGCCATTATGGCGGTTGGCATGACGCTGGTCATTTTAACTTCCGGGATCGATCTGTCCGTCGGTTCTCTGCTGGCGTTGACCGGTGCGGTTGCCGCGTCGCTCGTCGGTATGGAAGTGAATGCGCTGGTGGCTGTCGCCGCCGCTCTGGCGCTGGGTGCAGCGATTGGCGCGGTAACCGGGACTATCGTGGCGAAAGGGCGAGTACAGGCGTTTATCGCAACCCTGGTCATGATGCTGTTACTGCGCGGTGTGACGCTGGTTTACACCAACGGGAGTCCAATCAATACCGGTTTTACGGACAATGCAGATGTCTTTGGCTGGTTCGGTATTGGTCGTCCGCTGGGGATCCCGACGCCGGTATGGATCATGGCGATTGTCTTTATCGCCACCTGGTATTTACTGCATCACACCCGCCTGGGCCGCTATATCTATGCACTTGGGGGAAATGAAGCAGCAACACGCTTGTCGGGTATCAGCGTCGATAAAGTCAAAGTGATTGTCTACTCTTTGTGTGGGCTTTTGGCATCGCTGGCGGGCATTATTGAAGTTGCACGCCTCTCCTCAGGGCAACCGACGGCAGGTACTGGCTATGAGCTGGATGCTATTGCCGCGGTGGTGTTGGGCGGTACCAGTCTGGCAGGCGGTAAAGGGCGTATCGTTGGGACATTGATCGGCGCATTAATTCTCGGCTTCCTGAATAATGGATTGAATTTGTTAAGCGTTTCCTCCTATTACCAGATGATCGTTAAAGCAGTGGTGATTCTGCTGGCGGTGCTGGTAGACAACAAAAAACAGTAATTACCTACACTACAGGACATCATGATATGAACATGAAAAAACTGGCCACTCTGGTTTCTGCTGTTGCACTGAGCGCCACCGTAAGCGCGAACGCGATGGCGAAAGACACGATTGCATTGGTTATTTCCACACTCAACAACCCATTCTTCGTCAGCCTTAAAGATGGCGCCCAGAAAGAAGCGGACAAACTGGGTTACGATCTGGTTGTGCTGGATTCTCAAAATAACCCGGCAAAAGAGCTGGCTAATGTGCAGGATTTAACGGTACGCGGTACCAAACTGCTGCTCATCAACCCGACTGATTCCGACGCTGTAGGTAACGCCGTGAAGATGGCGAATCAGGCAAACATTCCGGTTATCACCCTTGACCGCGCTGCTGCAAAAGGCGAAGTGGTAAGCCATATCGCTTCTGATAACGTGCTGGGCGGTAAAATTGCTGGCGACTACATTGCCAAGAAAGCAGGTGAAGGTGCGAAGGTTATCGAACTGCAGGGTATTGCCGGTACTTCTGCCGCTCGTGAGCGTGGTGAAGGCTTCCAGCAAGCTGTTGCAGCCCACAAATTTAATGTCCTGGCGAGCCAGCCGGCTGACTTTGATCGTACAAAAGGCTTGAACGTAATGCAGAACCTGCTGACGGCGCATCCGGATGTCCAGGCGGTATTTGCACAGAACGACGAAATGGCGCTGGGCGCGATGCGCGCGCTGCAAACTGCCGGTAAAACCGATGTGATGGTTGTTGGGTTTGACGGTACGCCTGATGGCGTAAAAGCCGTGAATGACGGCAAAATGGCGGCGACGATTGCTCAGCTTCCGGAAATGATTGGCGCGAAAGGCGTAGATACCGCAGCAGAGGTGCTGAAAGGTGAAAAAGTCCACGCGAAGATCCCGGTAGACCTGAAACTGGTTATCAAACAATAAAAATCGTCAGGCTATCTCACCGGGATAGCCTGAAAAAAGCATCAAGAAAAGCAGAGCTCGCGCCACCCGCTGGCGGGTGGCGCATTTTAATGGACAAGCTCATCATGAAAACCACAGGCAAACTTGTTGTTCTCGGTAGTATTAATGCCGATCACATTCTTAACCTTGACTCGTTTCCAACCCCCGGAGAGACCGTTACCGGCACGCAATATCAGATTGCATTTGGCGGTAAAGGCGCAAACCAGGCGGTGGCTGCCGGACGCAGTGGTGCAGATATTGCCTTTATTGCCTGTACGGGTGATGACGACACCGGTGAACGTGTCCGCCAGCAACTGATTAGCGACAATATCGATGTGGCGCCCGTTAGCGTGATCGCTAATGAGTCGACCGGCGTGGCACTGATTTTTGTTAATGGCGAAGGTGAGAATGTCATCGGTATTCATGCGGGGGCGAATGCGGCGCTCTCTCCGGCACTTGTTGATGCACAGCGTGAGCGTATTGCCCAGGCGTCCGCCCTGTTGATGCAGCTGGAATCTCCGGTAGAAAGCGTACTGGCAGCAGCGCGTATTGCCCATGAAAACCAGACTATTGTGGCGCTCAACCCTGCCCCGGCGCGTGAGCTTTCTGATGAACTGCTGGCGCTGGTGGATATCATCACACCTAATGAAACCGAAGCCGAAAAACTGACGGGTATTAATGTTGCCAGCGATGAGGATGCGGCGCGCGCGGCCCAGGCACTACATGCTAAAGGTATTGATACGGTCATCATTACGCTGGGAAGCCGTGGCGTCTGGGCGAGCGTGAAAGGCGACGGTCGTCGCGTGCCGGGCTTTAAAGTGAAAGCCATTGATACTATTGCAGCCGGTGATACGTTTAATGGCGCTTTGATGACCGCATTGCTGGAAAACCTCGCGCTGGATGAGGCTATTCGTTTTGCTCATGCGGCGGCGGCCATTGCTGTCACCCGCAAAGGCGCGCAACCGTCTGTTCCGTGGCGCAAAGAAATTGACGATTTCCTGGCTAAGCAGGGGTGATGATTGGCTACGATGAAGGATGTGGCCCGGATGGCGGGCGTATCGACGTCGACCGTTTCGCATGTCATCAATAAAGATCGCTTTGTCAGTGATGCTATTCGCGAAAAGGTGGAGTCCGCGATCAAGGCGCTCAACTATGCGCCGTCTGCGCTGGCGCGCAGTCTGAAAATCAATCAGACCCGCACTATCGGGATGCTGATTACCGCCAGTACCAACCCTTTCTACTCCGAGCTGGTGCGTGGAGTGGAACGTAGCTGCTTCGAACGTGGTTATAGCCTGGTGTTATGCAACACCGAAGGGGATGAGCAGCGCATGAACAGTAATCTGGAAACGCTGATGCAAAAGCGTGTCGATGGCCTGCTGCTTTTATGTACTGAAACCCATCAACCTTCACGGGAAATTCTGCAGCGTTATCCTTCGGTTCCCACTGTGATGATGGACTGGGCTCCTTTTGATGGAGACAGTGACCTTATTCAGGATAATTCTCTGCTCGGCGGCGATATGGCGACGCAGTATCTGATCAATAAAGGTCATACGCATATTGCCTGTATTGCTGGCCCGCTGGATAAAACCCCGGCTCGCCTGCGCCTCGAAGGGTATCGTGATGCGATGGCCCGCGCGGGTCTGACTATCCTTGACGGTAACGAAATTATCGGCAACTTCGAATTTAGCGGCGGCTTTGAAGCGATGCAGATGCTGCTGGCGCTGGAAGTACGCCCGCAGGCGGTATTTATTTGTAACGATGCGATGGCTGTGGGGGCTTACCTGGCGCTGTATCAGGCCGGACTACGTGTGCCGCAGGATATTGCCATTGTTGGTTATGACGACATTGAACTGGCGCAGTATATGACGCCGCCGCTCACCACTATTCATCAGCCGAAAGATGAACTGGGTGAGCTGGCGATCGATGTGCTGATTCACCGTATTTCTGACCCTACGCAACAGCAACAGCGGCTACAGCTTACGCCAGTGTTGATGGAGCGCGGTTCAGCGTAGTGTTAATGCTTTTCTTTTATCAGGTTACGCCCATCTTTCGGCTTTAAGAGCATAAATGTCAGGGCGGATACCAGGGTAATTGCTCCCATTGTCACAAAAGTATAGTGAAACTGTTCCACGGTATTCGCGCTGTCGAACCCTTCATAAAATCGCAACACTGCCGCACTGACGGCGACACCAAGGCTGATGGAGAGCTGTTGCGTTACGGCCAGAACACTATTCCCGCTACTGGCGTTTTCGTCAGTCAGGTCGGCAAGCGTAATGGTGTTCATGGCGGTGAATTGCGTGGACATGGCCATCCCCAGAATGAATAGCGGTAAGATCAGCAACCACACTTCCATTGACGGTGATTGCAGAGAAAATTGCGCAATCATCAAACCGATAAACAGGGTAATACCTACCAGTGTTTTTCTGTAACCCAGACGGCGTAATACCTGGGTGACCAGTGATTTTGCCAGAATTGAACCCATTGCCGTTGGCGCCATCATGCATCCGGCAATCAGTGCAGGATAGCCAAACCCAACCTGTAACATCAGCGGCATCAAAAAGGGCACGCAGCCTGTCCCCAGTCGTGAAGCAATATTGCCAACAATACCGACAGAGAAAGTGCGCGTCTTAAATAGATTGAGCGAGATGAGCGGGGTAGGATGACGGCGCGCGTGGCGAATATAAAGAAGAAATAACAGTACACCGCTCAGAATAACGGCCGATGCCAGCCAGCTTGCGACAATTTTCTCGCCAAACAACTCCATGCCACTGGAAAACAGGACCAGGCTCAGGCCAAAGAGGAAAAAGCCGCTGGTATCGAAGCCCTTACGCGGTGTGGTGAAGTTCGGCATATATTTACGTGCATAGAAGATCCCGGCTATACCAATCGGAATATTAATAAGGAAGATCCAGTGCCAGCTTGCCCAGGTCACCAGTACGCCACCCAATACCGGGCCGAGGATGGGGCCAACCAGACCAGGCATGGTGACAAAATTAAGTACCGGCAGAAGCTCACTGCGTGGATAGGCGCGTAGCAGTGCCAGACGTGCAACCGGCATCATCATTGCGCCACCGATCCCCTGAATCACGCGAAAGCACACCAGCGCCCCGAGCGACGTCGAGAGCGCGCACGCCAGTGAACCCAGCGTAAAAAGGGTGACGGCCAACATGAAGACCCGCCGGGTACCAAACCGATCCGCCAGCCAGCCGCTTGCCGGAATCAACATGGCGACCGTCAGGGTATAACTGATAATGGCGGACTGCATAGCAAGAGGAGAACGATCAAGGCTCTGTGCGATAGCGGGTAGTGCGGTGTTCAGGATAGTGGCGTCCAGCGCCTGCATAAAGAAGGCCATGGCCGCAATCCACGGCAATCCGGCCATACTGCGAGCTTTCTTTTCAGTCATTCTTTGTCCTGTTATTTTGCCGTGGGCGCATTTGGCGTCTTCAACAGAGCCTGGCAAGCCTGAAAGGCATTTTCCCCATCGCTTTCCTGAATCGCGTCAACAATAGCCTGATGAAGATCGAGCTTTATAGCCTGGTCCTGAGTGATGGAAGTGAAGTAGGTATGGTATATAGAATGAAACAGCGTAGCGAAAGAGATGAGAAAAGGATTAGCACTCATCGTATAGATGTGTTCGTGCCAGGCCATATCAACTTCAATCCAGCGCTCACGGTTAAAGTGCTTTTTCAGATACACCATCTCTTCCATTAATGTATTGAGATGCGCTTTTTGTTCCGCACTTCCTGATTGTGCCGCCAACTGGCACGCCTGTGGTTCGAGACTGCTACGCATAATAAGGAAGTGCTGAATGACTTCGTGAAAATTATCCTCACTCATCCACCAGACCAGTAATTCTTTATCAAGGAAATTCCAGTTTTCCCTGGGCATTACCCGGGTACCGATTCTCGGACGAGGAAGTACCATACCTTTCGCCGTTAATGTCTTTACCGCCTCCCTGACCGCCGTACGACTTACGCCGAACTGTTCACCCAACTCCATCTCACCAGGCAAAATGCTGCCCGGGGCATAATCACCTCTCAGGATTTGCTGTGCCAGTTTTTCCGCCAGCACCCATGAGAGATTTTTTTGCGCGGCAAGCTGTTGTGCGTTCAAAGACATTTATTGCTTCCTTTTGTTCTTATTCACTCTTTAGTATGCCACCGGGGCTATTCCTGTGGTGGCAAAAACAGCAAAACAGGCCTTTTACGGTGCTTTTTACCGCGTCTTGTTGAAAAAAGAGACGGTTAAAAACTTTTTTTAAATTTATGCTTGTCACTTCACAAGAACTCCCTATAATGCGCCTCCACTGACACGGAACAACGGCAAACAAGCCGCCGGGTCAGCGGGGTTCTCCTGAGAGTCCCGACAGAGAAAAGCGA
>NZ_JAKIVH010000015.1:0-117409 GCF_023613995.1 Citrobacter sp. MNAZ 1397 | reverse complement strand
CACGAGCTGTATCAGAAACACGGTCTGGGCGCGCGCGACGATGCCATGGGGATGCAGTACCTTATCCCCGGCTGGACGTTCGACAACAAACGTCCGTGCATGGTGCGTTAATGGAATTGCCGGCCCATGCCCGGGCTGGCATTTTCCAGAAGCTTCCGGGTATATGCTTGCGGCAGTGAATATGCGTAAGGATGGCTTATGAAAATAGTTATCGCACCTGACTCTTATAAAGAAAGTTTGAGTGCTCTGGATGTGGCGACCGCGATTGAAAGCGGGTTTCGCGAAATTTTCCCGACGGCGGAATATGTAAAATTGCCCGTTGCGGATGGCGGAGAAGGGACGGTTGAAGCCATGGTTGCCGCGACCTGCGGGCGCATCGTTTCGGTGGCTGTCAAAGGCCCGCTTGGCGAGCCAGTCGACGGGTTTTATGGTTTGTCAGGCGACGAAAAATGCGCGTTTATCGAGATGGCGGCGGCCAGCGGTCTTGAATTGGTTCCCGCAGCGCAGCGTGACCCGCTGGTCACCACTTCGTGGGGAACCGGTGAGCTGATCCGTCACGCGCTGGACGCGGGCGTAAAGCATATCATCATCGGCATTGGCGGTAGCGCCACGAACGACGGCGGAGCGGGGATGGTGCAGGCGCTGGGTGCCAAATTGCTGGATAACGAAGACCAGCAGATTGGACCAGGCGGTGCGTCACTGGAAACGCTCGCCAGGATCGATATTTGTGAACTGGACAAACGTCTTGCGGAGTGCCGTATTGAGGTCGCCTGCGATGTGACGAACCCGTTGACGGGGAAAGACGGTGCTTCGGCGATCTTTGGCCCGCAAAAAGGCGCGACGCCGAAAATGATCGCCCGACTGGATCAGGCGCTGGGGCATTATGCGAAGATCATTGCCCGCGATCTGGATCAGGATGTGCTGAACCTTGCAGGCGGTGGCGCGGCAGGGGGGATGGGCGCAGCGCTGTATGCCTTCTGTGGCGCGGAATTGCGTCAGGGCATTGAAATCGTAACCGATGCGTTAGCACTGGATAAACACGTTGCCGATGCCGACCTGGTGATTACCGGCGAAGGTCGTATCGACAGCCAGACAGTGCATGGCAAAGTGCCGGTCGGCGTTGCGAAAGTCGCGAAACGCTATAACGTGCCGGTCATTGGCATCGCGGGCAGTTTGACGGCGGATGTGGGTGTTGTGCACGATCATGGTATCGATGCGGTTTTCAGCGTGATTTATAAAATTTGTACGCTGGAAGATGCGCTGGCGAATGCAGGTGAAAATGTGCGTATGACCGCGCGTAACGTGGCAGCGGTACTGAAAGTCGGGCAGGGCAAATAATATTACCCTCTCTTGCGGGAGAGGGTATCTGCATTATCCCATCATTTTACGGGCGTCGCGGGTGACGTTGTCCATTTCATCAAGCAGTTCCAGAAACTCCGGTTCCAGTTCCTCAGCAGGCATACCGCTGCGTAACTGATGCTCAATAAGCTGGCAGAGTTTTTTCAGTCGCGGTACGCCGCTGTAACCACAGCTTCCGTGCAGCTTGTGAATCAGGTCCAGTAACCCTTCCGGTGCCTCGCCAACCAGTTGTTCTTCCACTTTGTTGCGAATTTCCGGCAGGAATGCCACCAGCATTTGCAGCATTTCACGCGCCAGATCCGGCTTTCCCGCCGCCTGACGAAGCGCCAGTTGCCAGTCGAGAGTGACATCTTCCGTCTCCCCGGGTTCGGCAGGTTCCGGCGCGGCGACAACATTGCTGGCCAGAGCGCCGGGCTTGTAGCGCAGCAGCAGATTGTAAAGCTTGTCTTCCTCAATCGGTTTTGCCAGATAGTCGTTCATGCCCGCGCTGAGCAGCTTCTCTTTCTGTCCCGCCATAGCATGGGCGGTCACCGCAATCACCGGCGTTTGCTGTTGATGCGGAAGCTGGTGAATCAACTCACAGGCGCGGATACCATCCATGCCGGGCATCTGAATATCCATCAGAATGAGATCGAACTGCATCTGCCTGGCCTTTTCCACCGCCTGAGGTCCGCTGTCACACAACTCGACCCGTTGCACCTGGTCTTCCAGCAGCGCGCCGATCAATTTCAGGTTGGCAGGGTTGTCATCTACCGCCATCACCGTCATCGGTAACTTGCTCATATCCACCGAGTCCATTTGACGGGTAGAGCAGCAATACTCTGTCAGTGCGGGCAGCAGGCGCGTTGAGGTTAACGGTTTAAGCAGACAAGCCGCCGCGCCATCCTGTTTAAGCGCTTCGGCATTAATCTGGGCGTGGCAGGGCAACGCCAGCAGCAGATGATCGGTCATTGCCGCGGCGGCCGCGAGTTTCTCATGCTGCATGGTCAGCGGCTCATGGAACGTGACCGGAACAGAGAATAGCAGGATGTCATAGTGATCCGGCGGCAGACCTGAGAAGGACGGACTGTAAACCACTTCGAGCGGCGTGGCGCTCAGCACATCCAGCGTACTTTGCGCTGCGGCGGCGTTAGGTTCGATATAAGCAAGGCGTTTGCCGGCCAGACAGCCGGTAACAGGACCTTCGGAAATCGCGTTCGGGTTCAGATCCAGGTTGATATGGAACCAGAAGGTGGACCCGCGATTTGGCTGGCTGTGGAAGGAGATGTCGCCTCCCATTTCGTTGACCAGCCGTTGGGTGATAACCAGCCCCAGCCCGGTACCGCCGTGGCGACGTGAAATACTGGCATCGGCCTGACGGAATGCCTGGAACAGGCGTGACTGATCGCGTTCCGGAATACCAATCCCGGTATCACGGATTTGCACCTCAATTTGCACTTTATTGTTACTTATCGAGCGCCGTTCAACGTGGATATCGATATTGCCGTTTTCGGTGAATTTGATGGCGTTGCCTACCAGGTTGGTGATGACCTGCTGCAGGCGCAATGGGTCGCCAATAACGTTATCCGGCACATCATTTTTGATGTTGAGCGTCAGTTCCAGCCCTTTATCGTGGGCGGAGTGCGCCAACAACGTCACGACATCATCCAGCGTACTACGTAGCGGGAACGGGATACTCTCAAGGATCAGTTTCCCGGCCTCAAGTTTCGAAAAGTCGAGCACATCGTTGATGATAGCCAGCAGATTGTTGGCCGAACGTTCGATGGTCAGCATATGGTCGCGCTGGGTGGGATTCAGCTCTGATTTGAGCGTCAGGCGGGTGAAACCGATAACCCCGTTGAGCGGCGTGCGCAGCTCGTGCGACATATTGGCCAGAAACTCTGATTTAATACGTGCCGCTTCCTGGGCACGCTTTTTCGCCAGATCCAGCTCAACGTTCTGGATCTCCATCTGCTCCAGGGTTTCGCGCAGGTCCGAAGTGGACTGATCAATATTGTGCTGCATCTCTTCATGGTAGGCCGCCAGCGACATGGCCATCGAGTTAATGCCGTTCTTAAGCATGTCCAGTTCGCCGAGCATAAACCCCTCAACCCGGCTGTCCAGTTGGCCGCGGCGGATACGGTCAACCGTGTTAACCATATTACGAATCGGTCCGGTGACATCGCGCATAAGCCGCCAGCCGAAAATGAGCGCAATACCAATACAGAACAAAATCATCAGGCTTGAGATGAAAATTTCTTTGTACTGCTGGAGACGAACGGATTTGAGATCCAGCTCCAGCGCCACATACCCCAGCATATTACCCGCAGGCTTCGCATCGGATAGGGCAGACTCATCCGGCGAGTAGCCCTCCGAGATGATCGGGGTGCGCAGGATCATCAGATCTCCTCTGCGCGTTACGCTCAATCGCCGGGGGAGTGCCGAACCGTCTGCGAGGCGTAACTCACCCGGATCGAGCTGGAAATTTGAGGTGACGAACAGATGGTTCTGCTCATCATAGATGGAAATACCGCGCACGATTTCGGAATGGCGACGGTGCAATACGCTAATAAGTTGCCCAATGGCCTCGCGATCCTGCAACGTCATGCTGTATTCGCTGGAGACGGCAAGCGGTTCAATGATACTGGCACCTGCGTCTTCCAGTTGACGCTGTAAGTCGTTATAGCGGTGAACGACGAAGAAGATACTCAACAGCACGCCGATCAATACGGTCGGGGCGAGGATCAGGATCATCATGCGCGCACGCAGGCTGTAGTTGGTCATGGGGTTCCGTTATGGGAGAATGTGGCCATTATTTGTAATTGAGAAAATTCTCGGCAATGGCGCAATTCTACTCTGCAAAACGACGCGTGACGACGCGTCAGATCATAACTGTAACAGTAAACGACCTCGATCCCTTTGGGCAGGGGGTTGCGCGATATAATGGTAAGACCTTGTTTGTAAAAGATTTGTTGCCGCAAGAAACAGCGGAAATTACCCTGATTGAAGACAAGCGACAGTATGCGCGCGGGGAAGTAAAACGCCGTCTGAACGACAGTCCTGAACGCGTTGCGCCAGTATGTCCCCATTTTGGCGTCTGCGGAGGCTGCCAGCAGCAGCACGCGAGCGTGGCCCTGCAACAACGCAGCAAAAGCGCCGCGCTTGCCCGCCTGATGAAGCAGGATGTCGAAGAGGTTATCGACGCGTCGCCCTGGGCTTACCGGCGCCGGGCGCGTCTGAGTCTGAACTGGCAACCCAAAACCCAGCGTCTGGAGATGGGTTTTCGTAAGGCAAATGCCAGCGACATCATTAACGTCTCTCGCTGCCCGGTCCTGGTGCCCCGTCTTGAGGCACTCCTTGCGCCATTGCACACGTGTCTGGCGAGCTTAAAAGCGGTGCGTCATTTGGGGCATGTTGAACTGGTGCTGGCAGATAATGGCCCACTGATGGTTTTGCGCCATACCGCGCCGCTGAGCGCTGCTGACCGGGAAAAACTGGAACGCTTTTCGCATTCCGAGGGACTGGCGCTTTTTCTGGCGCCCGAAAGCGAGATACTTGAACATGTTACGGGAGAATCTCCCTGGTATAACTCTGACGGGCTACGCTTAACGTTCAGTCCACGGGATTTTATTCAGGTCAATGACGGCGTAAATCAGCAAATGGTTGCCCGCGCGCTGGAATGGCTGGATGTGCAGCCGGATGAGCGTGTACTGGATCTTTTTTGTGGAATGGGCAATTTTACCTTGCCGCTGGCAAAAAGGGCGGCGAGCGTGGTAGGTGTTGAAGGCGTTGCCGAACTGGTGGAGAAAGGGCGTGAAAATGCCCGACAAAATGGTTTGCAGAACGTGACTTTTTTTCACGAAAATCTGGAAGAAGATGTCACAAAGCAGCCGTGGGCGCGCCAGGGTTTTGATAAAATACTTCTTGATCCCGCGCGGGCGGGCGCCGCTGGCGTAATGCAGCACGTTGTAAAATTAGCGCCGGGCAAAGTAGTCTATGTTTCCTGTAATCCAGCGACACTCGCGCGTGATAGCGAAGCGTTGGTCAATGCGGGTTACCAGATTAAGCGGCTGGCGATGCTGGATATGTTCCCGCACACTGGGCATCTGGAATCCATGGTGTTATTCGAGCACAAGTGATTAATTTCGGCTTGTCGAGTTCGGCAGGCTCCGTCCCTTAAAGGAGAGGACAATGGTTGCGGTAAGAAGTGCGCATTTAAACAAAGCGGGTGAATTCGATCCTAAGAAGTGGATCGCCAGTCTGGGTATCTCCAGCCAGCCGTCGTGTGAACGCTTAGCCGAAACCTGGGAATATTGTCTGCGACAAACACAGGGACATCCTCACGCCGATCTGCTGCTATGGCGCGGCGTTGAGATGGTGGAAATCCTCTCCATGCTGAGTATGGATCTTGATACGCTGCGGGCGGCGTTGCTGTTCCCGCTGGCAGATGCCGATGTTGTCAGCGAAGACACCCTGCGTGAAAGCGTCGGCAAATCGATCGTCGAGCTTATCCATGGCGTGCGGGATATGGCGGCTATTCGGCAGTTGAAAGCCACCCATACCGATTCCGTCTCCTCTGAGCAGGTGGATAACGTTCGGCGCATGCTGCTGGCGATGGTGGACGATTTTCGCTGTGTCGTTATCAAAATTGCTGAACGTATTGCCCATCTGCGTGAAGTGAAAGAGGCGCCGGAAGATGAACGCGTCCTGGCGGCGAAAGAGTGTACGAACATCTACGCGCCGCTGGCGAACCGCTTAGGGATCGGCCAGCTCAAATGGGAGCTGGAAGATTACTGCTTCCGCTATCTGCATCCGGCAGAATACAAACGTATCGCCAAATTGCTGCATGAACGCCGTATTGACCGTGAACACTATATCGAAGAGTTTGTTGGGCATCTGCGTTCTGAAATGAAAGAAGAGGGCGTAAAGGCCGAGGTTTATGGCCGTCCTAAGCATATCTATAGCATCTGGCGCAAAATGCAGAAGAAGCACCTTGCCTTCGATGAACTGTTTGATGTTCGAGCGGTGCGCATCGTTGCTGAACGGCTACAGGATTGCTATGCCGCACTCGGTATCGTCCATACCCATTATCGCCACCTGCCGGATGAGTTCGATGATTATGTCGCGAACCCGAAACCGAACGGCTACCAGTCTATCCACACGGTAGTATTAGGGCCGGGAGGTAAAACCGTTGAAATCCAGATTCGTACCCGGCAGATGCACGAAGACGCCGAACTGGGCGTGGCGGCGCACTGGAAGTACAAAGAGGGCGCAACGGCGGGGACCAACAGCGGCGGTCGCGGTTATGAAGACCGCATCGCGTGGCTGCGTAAACTGATTGCCTGGCAGGAAGAGATGGCCGATTCGGGCGAAATGCTTGATGAGGTTCGCAGCCAGGTGTTCGACGATCGGGTCTATGTCTTTACGCCGAAGGGCGACGTAGTGGACTTGCCTGCGGGTTCTACGCCGCTCGACTTCGCTTACCATATCCACAGCGATGTCGGGCACCGTTGCATAGGGGCGAAGATCAGCGGTCGTATCGTTCCGTTCACCTACCAGTTGCAGATGGGTGACCAGATTGAAATCATCACCCAGAAGCAGCCGAACCCAAGCCGTGACTGGCTCAACCCGAACCTTGGGTACGTTACCACCAGCCGTGGCCGTTCCAAAATCCACGCCTGGTTCCGTAAGCAGGATCGGGATAAAAACGTCCTGGCAGGGCGTCAGATCCTTGACGACGAGCTGGCCCATCTCGGTATCAGCCTGAAAGAGGCGGAAAAACAGCTGCTGCCGCGTTACAATTTTAATGATCTGGAAGAGCTGCTGGCGGCAATTGGCGGTGGCGATATTCGTCTCAACCAGATGGTCAACTTCCTGCAATCCCAGTTTAACAAGCCGAGTGCGGAAGAGCAGGATGCCGCGGCACTGAAACAATTGCAGCAGAAGACCTACGCGCCGCAAAACCGCAGTAAAGATAATGGCCGTGTAGTGGTGGAAGGGGTCGGCAACCTGATGCATCACATTGCGCGTTGCTGCCAGCCCATCCCGGGCGATGACATTGTCGGTTTTATCACCCAGGGCCGTGGGATTTCTATTCACCGGGCAGACTGCGATCAACTGGAAGAGCTGCGCACCCACGCGCCTGAGCGTATCGTCGATGCGGTGTGGGGCGAAAGTTACTCTGCCGGTTACTCGCTGGTGGTGCGCGTGACGGCCAACGATCGCAGCGGATTGTTGCGCGATATCACCACCATTCTTGCCAACGAGAAAGTTAACGTTCTTGGGGTGGCCAGCCGTAGCGATACCAAAGAGCAACTGGCTACTATTGATATGAATATTGAAATCTATAACCTGCAGGTGCTGGGCCGTGTGCTTGGCAAACTGAACCAGGTACCGGATGTGATCGACGCGCGTCGATTGCACGGCGGCTGAACAGAGGATTAACGCCATCGAACTCGTTTCGGTGGCGTTTCTGTTGTGACGAGCATATTTCTGAAATTTGATCTGATAACTTAATTTAACGCGTTTCCGCGATAAACTCACTCCTGTATTAACGTTTAAAAATTATGTTAGTTGGCTTTAATTAAACGCACTGGAGAGTTTATGTTTTACGGTTCTAAAAAGGAATTTGAACAACAAAAAAATGCATTTCTGGATGCTGCGCATTATTTATGGATGACAGACCCTTTTTATTTTAAGCAGTCAGGTTTTTTTAGCCGAATTGATAGTGTGGTCAGGCAGGTCGACACTGAAATAGGAATGAACTGTCTTTCATGGGCAGGTGGCGAGGAAATATTAAAATACAAAACGGCAGTTTTGAGCTACCAGAAGTCTGTTATCTTAAATAATAAAATTTATTCGAAGTGGATGGCGGAGCAAGAATGCAAAAATAAACGATCCGCAGAGCTATACAAATTATACAATAAAATAATCGGCTTTCTGGCAGGTATAGGGCAGGTGGCTACGGGAGTGGGGATTTGTGTATCTACGGCCAGTAGTGGAATGATACCCGGTGCTTCAATGATAATGCAGGGTCTGAATAATACTTATGAAAATGGATATTACCTTGTAGTCTATGAGGAAGTCTCAGGACCACTCAGGGACGCATACCATTATGCGGCGAACAAGACCGGTTATGATGAAAAGAAGGCGGATATTGCCTACGGCACGATAGATCTTGCTCTTTCCGGATATGGATTGTTCAGAAAGATCCCCACACCACGAGAGAAATCATGGAACCTTTTTGGCATTACAATAAAACAAACAGATTATGTTCGTAGTGTGAGAGAAATGACTCAACCTGTCTTCATGCTTGAGATCATCAGTGATGAATTTACTGTTTTATCATTGATGCCTGCTTTTAATGAAAGCGACTTGAGGCACTAAAGATGGAGCAGGATGTTATCTTTTTATCGAAGTCATGGCTTCCGGTTGTTTTTTATTATTTTGCTGGAATGGTTTCTTTTATTGGGTGCTATCATCTGCATAGGTGTGCTTGTGTTTATTCAAATGCGCTATGTCGTTTTTTATTCATTGTTGTAATAAATTTTTTCGGTGCAATTCATATCATTACTGGGTTCTACGATGTAGTGGGTTATCACAGCTATGGTATCAACATATTGAAAATGTACCGTATAGCTGATTACGATACGATTAGGTTCGGTGCCGTTCTGTTCGCTGTCCTGAATGCACTATTGGTTCGGCGAATATAATAGGGAGGTGGAAGCAGTGCGTTAACACGTTATCATGAGTGAAAGTTGAAATGAAAAGAGGCTGTATGACTATCACAATCAACAAAACCCCAATCGACCGCCTGCTGGGCATCATGCAACGTCTGCGCGACCCGGAAAAGGGCTGTCCGTGGGATAAAGAACAGACCTTTGCCACCATCGCACCTTATACGCTGGAAGAGACTTACGAAGTGCTGGATGCTATTTCCCGCGAAGATTTCGATGATTTACGCGGCGAATTGGGCGATTTATTGTTCCAGGTGGTGTTTTACGCACAAATGGCCCAGGAACAAAAGCTGTTCAATTTCGACGATATCTGTGCCGCTATCAGCGACAAGCTGGAGCGCCGCCATCCGCATATTTTCGGTGACGCGCATGCGGAAAACAGCAGTGAAGTGCTGGCCCGTTGGGAACAGATTAAAAGCGCTGAACGTGCCGAAAAATCGCAGCATTCCGCGCTGGATGACATTCCGCATAGTCTCCCGGCCTTAATGCGCGCCCATAAAATCCAGAAACGATGCTCAACTGTAGGCTTTGACTGGACCTCGTTGGGGCCAGTGCTGGACAAAGTCTACGAAGAAATTGACGAAGTGATGGATGAGGCGAAACAGGCTGTTGTGGACGAGGCGAAACTGGAAGAAGAGATGGGCGATTTGCTGTTCGCAACGGTCAATCTTTCGCGTCATTTAGGCGTAAAAGCGGAAGTCGCGTTGCAAAAAGCGAATCTGAAATTCGAGCGTCGTTTCCGCGAAGTTGAGCGGATCGTTGCCGCCCGTGGCCTGGAAATGAGCGGAATCGACCTGGAAGCGATGGAAGAGGTCTGGCAACAGGTAAAACGCCAGGAAACTGATATCTAAAGATATTGTGCTTTCAAGTGCGATTTGTATGATTTTTTAAATAACAAGCGCTTGATTTACGTCAAAATCATTTTGCTGAAAGTGGCTATTTTCTCACTCCTTATTACAGGTGAGGTTAGGGATAAGGGGTGAGAATGAAAGTTTGTGAGGCACGCCCTGTTCAGGTATACTACTTTCCCGTCCTGGTTATTCCATCGTTTCACCCTAACTTCTCAGGTTCAGCATGACAACGAACTATATTTTTGTGACCGGCGGGGTCGTATCCTCTCTGGGTAAAGGCATTGCCGCAGCCTCCCTCGCAGCCATTCTTGAAGCCCGTGGCCTCAATGTGACCATGATGAAACTGGATCCGTATATCAACGTCGATCCGGGTACCATGAGCCCAATCCAACACGGGGAAGTGTTCGTTACTGAAGACGGCGCCGAAACCGATCTGGACCTGGGTCACTATGAGCGTTTCATCCGCACCAAGATGACCCGTCGTAATAACTTCACGACTGGCCGTATCTATTCCGAAGTGCTGCGCAAAGAGCGCCGTGGCGACTACCTGGGCGCGACCGTTCAGGTTATTCCGCACATCACCAATGCTATCAAAGAGCGCATCATTGAAGGCGGCGAAGGCCATGATGTCGTGCTGGTGGAAATCGGCGGTACCGTAGGCGATATCGAATCGCTGCCGTTCCTCGAAGCGATTCGCCAGATGGCCGTTGAAGTGGGCCGCGAACGTACGCTGTATATGCACCTGACGCTGGTGCCGTACATGGCCGCTTCGGGTGAAGTGAAAACTAAACCGACGCAGCACTCCGTAAAAGAGCTGCTTTCTATCGGTATTCAGCCTGATATCCTGATTTGCCGTTCCGATCGTGCCGTGCCGGCAAACGAGCGTGCAAAGATTGCTTTGTTCTGTAATGTTCCGGAAAAGGCTGTTATCTCCCTTAAAGATGTCGATTCCATTTATAAAATTCCGGGCCTGTTGAAATCGCAGGGGCTGGACGATTATATTTGTAAACGATTCAGCTTGAACTGCCCGGAAGCAAATCTGGCCGAATGGGAACAGGTCATTTACCAGCAGGCGAACCCGGTAGATGAAGTCACCATCGGTATGGTCGGCAAGTACATTGAACTGCCGGATGCCTATAAGTCAGTTATCGAAGCGCTGAAACACGGTGGCCTGAAAAATCGTGTAACCGTCAACATCAAACTGATCGATTCGCAAGATGTTGAAACACGTGGTGTCGAAATTCTGAAAGGTCTGGATGCTATTCTGATCCCTGGCGGTTTCGGCTATCGCGGCGTGGAAGGCAAGATCGCCACTGCACGCTACGCGCGTGAAAACAATATTCCTTATCTGGGCATTTGCCTGGGGATGCAGGTTGCGCTGATCGAGTATGCTCGCAACGTCGCTGGAATGCAGGGCGCCAACTCGACGGAATTTGTGCCAGACTGTAAGTACCCGGTTGTGGCGCTCATTACCGAATGGCGTGATGAAGAAGGCAAGATTGAAGTACGTTCGGAAAAGAGCGATCTCGGTGGCACCATGCGCCTCGGCGCACAGCAGTGCCAGCTTGGCGACGACAGCCTGGTCCGTCAACTGTATGGTGAGCCGACCATTGTCGAACGCCATCGCCATCGCTACGAAGTTAACAATCTGCTGTTGAAACAAATTGAAGCTGCGGGTCTGCGTGTTGCAGGCCGTTCCGGCGATGATCAGTTGGTCGAGATCATCGAGGTGCCAAATCATCCGTGGTTTGTCGCTTGTCAGTTCCACCCGGAATTTACTTCTACGCCGCGTGATGGGCACCCGCTGTTTGCAGGCTTTGTGAAAGCCGCCAGCGAGTATCAGAAGCGCCAGGCGAAGTAAGAGTTAGAACGGCAGTGCACCCAAATGGGTGCATTGTTTGTCTGGAGTTTTAGTTTAACTTGTACTGAGGAAATCCTAATGTCCAAAATCGTTAAAGTCATCGGTCGTGAAATCATCGACTCCCGTGGTAACCCGACTGTTGAAGCCGAAGTACACCTGGAAGGTGGTTTCGTTGGTCTGGCAGCTGCTCCGTCAGGTGCTTCTACGGGTTCCCGCGAAGCGCTGGAACTGCGTGATGGCGACAAATCCCGTTTCATGGGTAAAGGCGTACTGAAAGCGGTTGGCGCGGTTAACGGCCCGATCGCTCAGGCAATCCTGGGCAAAGATGCCAAAGATCAGGCTGGCATTGACAAGATCATGATCGACCTGGACGGTACTGAAAACAAATCTAACTTCGGTGCTAACGCAATCCTGGCTGTTTCTCTGGCGACCGCTAAAGCTGCTGCTGCTTCTAAAGGCCTGCCGCTGTATGCACATATCGCTGAACTGAACGGCACCCCGGGCAAATACTCCATGCCGGTTCCGATGATGAACATCATCAACGGTGGTGAGCACGCTGACAACAACGTCGACATTCAGGAATTCATGATTCAGCCGGTTGGCGCGAAATCCCTGAAAGAAGCAGTACGTATGGGTTCAGAAGTGTTCCACAACCTGGCTAAAGTTCTGAAATCCAAAGGTATGAACACTGCTGTTGGTGACGAAGGCGGCTATGCGCCGAACCTGGGTTCCAACGCTGAAGCACTGGCTGTTATCGCAGAAGCGGTTAAAGCTGCGGGTTACGAGCTGGGCAAAGACATCACTCTGGCGATGGACTGCGCGGCTTCTGAATTCTACAAAGACGGTAAATACGTTCTGGCTGGCGAAGGCAACAAAGCGTTCACCTCCGAAGAATTCACTCACTTCCTGGAAGACCTGACCAAACAGTACCCGATCGTGTCCATCGAAGATGGTCTGGACGAGTCTGACTGGGCTGGCTTTGCTTACCAGACCAAAGTTCTGGGCGACAAAATCCAGCTGGTTGGTGACGACCTGTTCGTAACTAACACCAAGATCCTGAAAGAAGGCATCGAAAAAGGCATCGTTAACTCCATCCTGATCAAATTCAACCAGATCGGTTCTCTGACCGAAACTCTGGCTGCGATCAAAATGGCGAAAGACGCTGGCTACACCGCTGTCATCTCTCACCGTTCTGGCGAAACTGAAGATGCGACCATCGCTGACCTGGCTGTTGGTACCGCTGCTGGCCAGATCAAAACCGGTTCTATGAGCCGTTCTGACCGCGTTGCTAAATACAACCAGCTGATTCGTATCGAAGAAGCACTGGGTGAACAAGCACCGTACAACGGTCGTAAAGAGATCAAAGGTCAGGCATAAGCCTGTCTTTCTCTGAAATGAAAATGCCAGCCTTTGGGCTGGCATTTTTTTTACCTGTGATAACGTTATTTAAAATCGACGGCCATTTGCTGCGGAATGGAAAGCCCGCGGGTGGTCTGTACGCACTGGGCGATATAATCGGTAAAACGCGGCGGCTTCGGCATACCCAATTCGATGAGTTTGTCATTGCTAAAGCGGACGTTCAGCATGGCGAATGCGCCGTATAGACGCATGGCTTTGAGCATCAGACGCTCGTTGCAGGGCCCAAAAATATTTTTCAGTTCACGACGCATCTTCACCAGCGTTTCATAGCTGACCTGCGTATAGACATCTTTAACCGGCACGGTTTCCAGTGCGCAAGCCATCGCGGCATCAATATCAGCAAACTTCACGCTGTTCTCTTCGCCTGCGGAGATATGGATAACTTCCCCTGCCGGGATGTCGCTTTTCAGCATCATGATTAGCGCATCGGCACAATAGTCCACCGGGACCACGTCAATGCGGTCTTCCAATGAACACATGAATTTTTGCAGCATCAGCGCCATGCTGAATACCCAGAAGATACTGCTGGAGGGCTGGCAGCCGTAATGCGTATGACCCACTACAATAGACGGGCGTGCAATAACCAGCGGCAGGTTCGGATAAGTTTTGCGCATCAGGTGTTCAATGGTGGATTTGGAGTGGGTGTACTCCACCAGATGCTCGGCGTTTTCCTTGAATTCCTGGCTTTCAAAGACCAGTGAATCGGCTTCCGGCGCACACGACATAGCCGTACCGACATGCAGGAAACGCTGCAGCCCCTGCACTTTTGCCATCCGTCCGGCAAAGGCCAGCGTGCCTTCAACGTTGACTTTCCAGATGAGCGGGTTGTTACCAAAAGAGGCGACTGCGGCGCAGTTCAGCACGTGGGTGACGCTGTCCAGACGCGGGTCGTCAAGAAATTGCTCCGGCGTACCCAGATCACCGATGATGATATGTTCGCAGGTCAGACGGGAGAGAATGGATTCGCTGATGTTGAATTTGCGCATGTTCTCTTTTACGCGCTCAACGCCAGCCTGGCTATCCGTTGCCCTGACTAAAAGTAAATAGTTGATTTGACTATCATCATTAAGTATTTTCTCAAACACTGCACCACCGAGGAATCCGGTGACGCCGGTGATCAGTAGAGTTTTCATGATCGCATGCTCATTGTTGTTAATTCGCGGATTGTATTCAGCGAAAATTAAACAATGCTTAAATAAGAGAGGCGGGAATAAATCGATTTCTTAAGGTAATTTTAAGCTTTAAATGCGGAACAAGATTAATTGGACAGGTAAACATAAAAATAAATTCACTAAAAATAAAAATATTTATAACTATTTGAAATTATTGATATTTAATTCTTTGCTTTAAGTTTTTATTTTGATGTTTTTCTTATGTTCATGAGCGTTAGTGAAATAATTTATTACAAATAAATTGATGCTAAGCCTGCTATGCATTATCCATTTTTTTGCTTTATTTCGGTGACATTCTCGCAACATTTACTCGTACCGTAACTCGCCCTGAAGAGCGAAATCTGTAATAATTAATGTTTATTCCCAGGCAGAGTTGATTATGCAGTACCCGATTAATGAGATGTTCCAGACCTTGCAAGGCGAGGGCTATTTTACCGGCGTTCCTGCCATTTTTATTCGTTTACAGGGATGCCCGGTTGGTTGCGCCTGGTGCGACACCAAACACACCTGGGATAAGCTTGAAGATCGGGAAGTCTCCCTCTACAGCATTCTGGCCAAGACCAAAGAGAGCGATAAATGGGGGGCGGCGAGCAGTGAAGATCTGCTGGCGATTATTGAGCGTCAGGGATGGACTGCGCGCCATGTGGTGATCACCGGCGGCGAACCCTGTATCCATGATTTGATTCCGTTGACCCATCTTCTGGAAAAACAGGGGTTCAGTTGTCAGATTGAGACCAGCGGCACTCATGAAGTGCGTACGTCTCATGCGACATGGGTGACCGTGTCGCCGAAGGTAAATATGCGCGGGGGCTATGACATCCTCCAGCAGGCGCTGGAACGGGCTGATGAAATCAAACACCCGGTTGGGCGTACGCGTGATATTGAGGCGCTTGATGAGTTGCTGACGCAACTGACGGATGACAAACACCGCGTTATTGCGCTCCAGCCTATCAGCCAGAAAGACGATGCCACCCGCCTGTGTATCGAAACCTGTATCGCCCGCAACTGGCGGTTGTCGATGCAGACGCACAAATATCTGAACATTGCCTGATTCGTTTTCTGCGGGGGTTTTTGACCAGCAGAATGCGCATTGCCTGAGCGCCCGGCCCACGTGCCGGGCGTTTTTGTTTTTCCGCCGGAAGGGCGGGGAAGTGAGGTGTGAAACAACGCTATCCGGTGAAATCGGTTTTTACCTTGGGTGTGTTTTTATTCTTAATAATAATCAATATGTTAGTTTTTCTTGTCACACCGAAAAAATCGGTAGAATTTGAGATGCAATAAATAATTCTATAATTCAATGGATTATATTTAGAGTGTTCCCCGCGCGAGCGGGGATAAACCGTATTCATGTTCGAAATTTTCACCATTCCACATGTGTTCCCCGCGCGAGCGGGGATAAACCGCAATGGACTACGCTTTGCTTTCGGGCTTGTGCCGTTTGTGTTCCCCGCGCGAGCGGGGATAAACCGTTTTTTGGTCGCATGAATTTGCTCTATGAGCGGTGTTCCCCACGCTAGTGGGGATAAATAACCATAACGGAAGGGAAATAAGCTTACGCAGGCGCTAACGGCACAGAAGCGGAAAATTACTCGCCGCGGTAGATACACCCTGCAGTACAGGTCTCTTTAATCATCACTGCGCTCAGCAGGGGCACGACAGGTTTAACCTGATCCCAGATCCATTTTGCCAGCACTTCGCTGGTCGGGTTTTCAAGGCCCGGAATATCGTTAAGATAGTAGTGATCCAGACGATCGTAAGTCGGCTTGAATGCCGCCTTGAGCTCAGCGAAATCCATGATCCAGCCCGTATGCGGATCCACCTCGCCGGTGATCTCCAGACGCACCATAAATGAGTGGCCATGAAGGCGACCGCATTTATGCCCGGCTGGCACATGCGGCAAACGGTGAGCGGCTTCGAACATGAAATCTTTAAATAACGTGGTGGACATACTGAACTCTCTGACTGGCTGAAAAAACCGCGGCATGGTAGCCGAAATGACCTTTTTTATCATTAACTAAAATCGGCAAAAGTGATTAATCGCTACGCTTTACCGGGGTTATTATATTTTTACCTTTAAAATCAATCAATTAATTAATCTATTTTACTGTTATAAACTATGAGTAAAACAGGTTAGTTCTTTTGGTTATTTATTATTTCCAACCTTTCTTTAATTGTTATTATCCCCGCCGTTAACCTTACTTTCTCTTCTGTTTTTAGTGCGCTGACAGGGCGTGAAAACAGCTTTGCTTTACTCTACATAATTCGTGTTGCAGGAAGGCGGCAAGCGAGCGAGTCCCGATGAGCTTACACCGGTAAGTGATTCGGGCGAACGAGAACAGCCAACGCATCTGCAGCATGAAGTATGACGAGTATTACTGGAACATAACGACGCATGACGACTCAGGTCCCACCTTCCGCTTTGCTTCCGCTGAACCCGGAGCAACTGGCACGCCTTCAGGCGGCCACAACCGATTTAACACCCACCCAGCTTGCCTGGGTTTCCGGCTATTTTTGGGGCGTGCTGAACCAGCAACCCGGTGCGGCAGTTGCAACGGCAACACCTGCCGCGACCGAAGCCCCGACCATTACGCTTCTCTCCGCTTCGCAAACCGGCAATGCGCGTCGTGTTGCGGAAGCACTGCGTGACGATCTGCTGGCGGCAAAACTTAACGTCAAACTGGTGAGCGCGGGCGACTATAAATTCAAACAAATCGCTAACGAAAAACTGCTGATCGTTGTTGCTTCTACGCAAGGGGAAGGGGAGCCGCCGGAAGAGGCCGTTGCGTTACATAAGTTCCTGTTCTCGAAAAAAGCGCCGAAGCTTGATGGCACTGCCTTCGCCGTACTGGGGCTTGGTGACACGTCCTATGAGTTTTTCTGCCAGGCAGGCAAAGATTTCGATAGCAAACTGGCTGAACTGGGCGCCGAGCGCCTGCTCGATCGCGTCGACGCAGACGTTGAGTTCCAGGCCGCCGCCGCTGAATGGCGCGCGCGCGTGGTTGAGGTGCTGAAAGCACGAGTCCCGAAAGAGACGCCGGCCCAGGCCGCAGTGACGGCAACCGGTGCGGTGAATGAGGTTTTCTCCAGCCCTTATACGAAAGAAGAACCGCTGACCGCGACGCTCTCAGTGAATCAAAAAATCACGGGCCGCGATTCAGAAAAAGACGTGCGTCATATTGAAATCGATCTGGGCGATTCCGGCCTGCGCTATCAGCCGGGCGATGCGCTGGGCGTGTGGTATCAGAACGATCCTGCGCTGGTAAAAGAACTGATTGAGTTACTGTGGCTCAAAGGCGATGAACCCGTCAGCGTAGACGGCAAAACCCTGCCGCTGTCCGAAGCGCTGCAATGGCATTTCGAGCTGACGGTCAATACCGGCAATATCGTAGAAAACTACGCCACCCTCACCCGCAGTGAATCACTGCTGCCGCTGGTGGGCGATAAAGCCAAATTGCAGCATTACGCCGCGACCACGCCGATTGTGGATATGGTGCGTTTCTCTCCGGCACAGCTGGATGCCGGAGCGCTGACCGGCCTGCTGCGTCCGCTGACACCGCGCCTCTACTCCATCGCCTCTTCACAGGCCGAAGTGGAAACCGAAGTGCATGTCACTGTCGGTGTGGTGCGCTATGACATTGAAGGCCGCGCGCGCGCGGGTGGGGCATCGAGCTTCCTCGCCGATCGCGTGGAGGAAGAGGGTGAAGTGCGTGTGTTCATCGAACATAACGATAACTTCCGTCTGCCAGCCAACCCGGAAACACCGGTCATTATGATTGGTCCGGGTACCGGTATTGCGCCGTTCCGCGCCTTCATGCAGCAGCGTGCGGCAGAAGGGGCGGAAGGTAAGAACTGGCTATTCTTCGGCAATCCGCACTTTACGGAAGATTTCCTCTACCAGGTCGAGTGGCAGCGCTATGTCAAAGAGGGTGTGCTGAACCGTATCGATCTGGCCTGGTCTCGTGACCAAAAAGAAAAAATATACGTACAAGACAAACTGCGTCAGCAAGGCGCGGAACTGTGGCGCTGGATTAATGACGGTGCGCACATTTATGTCTGTGGCGACGCGAATCGCATGGCGAAGGACGTTGAGCAGGCTTTACTGGACGTGATTGCCGAGTTTGGCGCGATGGACGCCGAAGCGGCGGACGAATATTTAAGTGAGCTGCGCGTAGAGCGCCGTTATCAGCGAGATGTCTACTAATGAGTGAAAAACATCCAGGCCCACTGGTGGTCGAAGGAAAACTGACAGACGCCGAGCGCATGAAGCTGGAAAGCAACTATCTGCGCGGAACCATTGCGGAAGATTTGAATGACGGTCTGACCGGCGGCTTTAAAGGCGACAACTTCCTGCTGATCCGTTTCCACGGCATGTACCAGCAGGATGATCGTGATATTCGCGCTGAGCGTGCGGCACAGAAGCTGGAGCCACGCCACGCGATGCTGCTGCGCTGCCGCCTGCCGGGAGGTGTTATCACCACTAAACAGTGGCAGGCGATTGATAAATTTGCCGCTGAGAACACTATCTATGGCAGTATCCGCCTGACCAACCGTCAGACGTTCCAGTTCCACGGCATTCTGAAAAAGAACGTGAAACCGGTACACCAGATGCTGCACTCCGTTGGTCTGGACGCACTGGCGACCGCTAACGACATGAACCGTAACGTGTTGTGTACCTCCAACCCGTACGAGTCAGAACTACACGCCGAAGCCTACGAATGGGCGAAGAAGATTTCTGAACACCTGCTGCCGCGCACTCGCGCTTACGCAGAGATCTGGCTCGATCAGGAAAAAGTGGCGACCACTGACGAAGAGCCGATCCTCGGTCAGACCTATCTGCCGCGTAAGTTCAAAACGACGGTCGTTATCCCGCCGCAGAACGATATCGATCTGCACGCCAACGACATGAACTTTGTCGCGGTCGCGGAAAACGGCAAGCTGGTGGGCTTTAACCTGCTGGTGGGCGGTGGTCTGTCTATCGAGCACGGTAATAAGAAAACCTATGCCCGTACGGCGAGCGAGTTTGGCTATCTGCCGGTTGAGCATACGCTGGCCGTTGCCGAAGCGGTGGTCACAACCCAGCGCGACTGGGGTAACCGTACCGACCGTAAAAACGCGAAGACCAAATATACGCTGGAACGTGTGGGCGTTGAGACTTTCAAAGCGGAAGTTGAGCGTCGCGCAGGTATCAAGTTTGAACCGATCCGTCCGTATGAATTTACCGGGCGCGGCGATCGCATAGGCTGGGTGAAAGGGATCGACAATAAATGGCATCTGACGCTGTTTATCGAAAATGGTCGAATCCTCGATTATCCGGGGCGTCCGTTGAAAACGGGCCTGCTGGAGATCGCGAAGATCCATAAAGGCGAGTTCCGTATTACCGCCAATCAGAACCTGATCATCGCCGGCGTGCCGGATAGTCAGAAAGCGAAAATCGAAAAAATCGCGCGTCAGAGCGGCCTGATGGATGCCGTGACGCCGCAGCGTGAAAACTCGATGGCCTGTGTATCATTCCCGACCTGCCCGCTGGCGATGGCCGAAGCAGAGCGCTTCCTGCCGTCGTTTATCGATAAAGTGGAAGAGGTGATGGCGAAGCATGGATTGAGCGATGAGCATATTGTGACGCGCGTGACGGGCTGCCCGAACGGCTGTGGCCGCGCGATGCTGGCAGAAGTGGGCCTGGTGGGTAAAGCACCTGGCCGCTACAACCTGCATCTGGGCGGTAACCGCATCGGGACACGTATTCCACGGATGTTCAAAGAGAACATTACCGAGCCAGAAATCATCGCTTCGCTGGATGAACTGGTAGGGCGCTGGGCGAAAGAGCGCGAAGCGGGTGAAGGTTTCGGTGATTTCACCATCCGCGCCGGCATTATCCGTCCGGTGCTCGACCCGGCGCGCGATCTCTGGGATTAAGCTTCCTTGCCTTCCCCCTCTCCCTGGGGAGAGGGATGGGGTGAGGGGAGAAAACACACGAGAGGTAATTATGTCCGTACTCGATCTATCTGCCCTGAATGCTCTGTCGAAAGACGACCGCACGCAGGCTTTGGCGGAGGCTAACGCTCAACTGGAAGCGCAAACCGCAGAAGAACGCGTGGCCTGGGCGCTGGAGAACCTGCCAGGTGAGTATGTGCTGTCGTCCAGTTTTGGTATCCAGGCGGCGGTAACCCTACATCTGGTGAATCAGGTGCGCCCGAATATCCCGGTTATCCTGACGGACACGGGTTACCTGTTCCCGGAAACCTATCGGTTTATTGATGAGCTAACGGACAAGCTCGGCCTGAATCTGCAGATTTACCGCGCGCCGCAAAGCCCTGCCTGGCAGGAAGCGCGTTACGGCAAGCTGTGGGAGCAGGGCGTTGAGGGTATAGAAAAATACAATGACATCAACAAAGTTGAGCCGATGAACCGGGCGCTGAAAGAGTTGAATGCGCAAACCTGGTTCGCGGGCCTGCGTCGCGAGCAGTCCAGTAGCCGTGCTAATCTGCCTGTGCTGGATATTCAGCGCGGAGTCTTCAAAGTGCTGCCGATCATCGACTGGGATAACCGTACGGTTTACCAGTATCTGCAAAAACACGGCCTGAAATATCATCCGCTGTGGGATGAGGGCTATCTGTCCGTGGGCGATACACACACCACGCGTAAGTGGGAGCCGGGCATGGCAGAAGAGGACACCCGTTTCTTCGGCCTTAAGCGCGAGTGCGGCCTGCACGAAGGCTGATGGTGAGTTGTTCGTTATTACATGAAGAAGCGCCCGGCTAACCACCGGGCGTTTTTTATTGGCGGTGGTATGGGGTTACGCGGGTGAAATGAGATGTTGCACCGGTTGTGGTGTTCTTTAATGAGTAGAATCAAAGTATTACCGTTCTTAAAAAATACGGAAACGTTGCCAGGATGTTGGGTGTGGTAATTACTGTTCAAATTTAACGCGTGACGTTTAGAGTATTCCCGCGCCAGCGGGGATAAACCGGCCTCGGAAATCCTGGGCAGCTCAAAATCCTGGTGTTCCCCTCACCGCGGGGATAAACATGGCTCCGAACATTAGTACGAAATATCGAGGCGTGTTCGCCGGGTGAGTAATGTGCACCTTAACCCCTTCATCTGTCCGATTCCGGACACGTTCCGCAGAACCGATTTTGTTATCGTAACAACGCCATTATCCATGGCATGGAATATGACAACGTTATCAGGGACATTATGATGAAAAAGATCACACTGGCGGCACTCCTTATGACCACTGGCTTCTCTGCTTATGCAGAAACGGAAACCTGTAAACAGTATTTTGCTGAGGTAGATAGCTTTATTGAGCTGGCATCAAAACAGGAGGGGACAAAGGCACAGGCCGATATGCTCAAAACACAGCATGCGGAAAGTAAAAAACAGATGGAGGCCCTCACGGCGGAACAGCAGGATGAAGGATGTAAGCAAGGCCTGGCAGCCATGCAGCAACTGAAAGCAGCCATGAACCCCAAGTAACCCCACACGTTACAGGCCACGCACTCCGTGGCCTCTTTTCGCGAGAATAATCAGTAAACAAGCGACCTCACCCTCAATTATAATTCGCCAGGATCTCAATGGCTGAATTAGCCAGCCCCGGTGATTTGGTTTCGCCCGTAGGAACATATCTGGCGGCCAGTTTTACCTGAACAGGTGCTGGTGTTACGCCAGGCGTGAAGGTTTGGGTCGATACCACATTGGGTGCGTCAAAAATGACAGTGTCTGAAGGAATACCTGTTGATGAGGTAAGCGTGTTGGCATCACCCCAGACAAGCTGGATGCCGTAACCCGTTGCGCCCCCGGGGGTAAGGGCAATGGTGCCAGGAATAGCGCTGACAATGCCGGCTCGTGGCAGAACAGAAAGGGCTAAACCCATATGTGGCGTATTCGCGGTTCGGCTTGAAATAACATTGCTATTGTTCAGTGTTGCTGTCATTCCGTAACCCCATGACGTGGGACAGTTCACCGTAAATGTGGCGTCTTTCCAGCGAGACGGAAAATCGCCAAAATGCTCGCCCATTAACACGGTTTTATTTTCGATATCACAGGTACCCGGATTAATATCGAGAGTACCGGACAGTTTCGCATGCATCACCGACCATGTATCTAATGCTGCTGAACTGCTCATATTCATGCGAGAAGCGTAACTATCTGATGCCTTTGCTTGCAGGCCGAGATCAACATAGATATCTGAAAAATTCAGCGATCCTGTCCCTAATTTACCCGGTATCTTCCACAGGGTGATTTTAAGATTAAACTCGGGCGTTGCTTGCGCCAGCGTATTTGTCAGAGACCACGATCCAAGGACGGTTGGCGTTGTAATGGTATTTAGCGCTTTGTTGCCGCCAGAAGTCATTTCATTGAATGATATTCCTATACCATTTATTGAGGTGGGAAATATAACATTGCCATCGTGAATATGTGGTGTTGTGCTTGTTCTCACAAATGCGACCCATAAGAGTGTCGTTCCTGCACCTGACTCAGTGACCTGACACTGGCTATTTGCCTTGCCGAAATGAAAATAATTATAGGTATAGAGTTTTCGGTAATGCGTTGTATCGTTTGATAAACCTACTGTTATTTTATCAAGAGAAGCCGAGTGGGGTAATGTCACTGTGGATGCAGAGCCACCATAGCAATTAATAGTGAAAGCAAATGATAATGTCGGCCATATCATTACAGTCAATATCAATAATATTTTTTTAAACATAGCATACCACTTACATACGTGATTTTATTTCCACAGCACGGAAATGAATTCACCATATGAATACTAAGATTTCGTGAAATAAGTTTGAGTAAAAAACTGAGAGCAGATTAAAATGTTATTTTCGATAGATCAATAAAAATCGATCGGTGCTAACTATTGTTTTTAAGGATCAATTTATAGTTATCAATGGGTTATTTCAACTTAATTAACGTAAATATAAAAAGAAACAAACCGATAATAAATCAATAAAATGTCACAGGACGTGGGTTAATGACGTAATACTGAAAAAAGACTTACCCGGTCATACGAGTCAGTCTTTTTTCTGATCCTATTTTTTCTCCGCCTTTGCCAGTTCTTTTACCAGCGGCAGCATAATGCGCACTACATCACGGCTGCGGCGGTCAATACGGCCGGGCAGGGCCTGATCGATATGCTGAATGTTATCCAGCTTGATATCGTGCCAGCTCACGCCGTCCGGGAACGCTTTCGATTTAGCACGCTGCTGATAGCCATCCTTTTTCCCCAACGACCAGTTTGTCGCCTCGACGGACAAAACCGGTATACCGGCTTTATCGAATACGCAGGCATCATTGCAGCAGCTTGTTCCCTGCGGAAAGGCGGGATTCAGGCCCGGATTAGTGGTCGCTTTAATACCCAGGTTACGGGCAATCGCCAGCGCCCGATCGCGCGTCAGTTTCCGCACTGAGGCAGGGGTCTTCTTGCCGCTATTAAAATAGAGGTTATCGCCAACGATAAGGTTGTCGAGATTGATCACCAGCAGGGTATGTTTTTTCTCTCTTTCAGACATGCGGCTAAGCACGTTCTCAGCACCCAGGCTTCCTTCTTCTTCGCCGCTGGTCGCCATAAAGCGAATGGTGTACTCCGTTGGCACCGATTTGAGTTGTTCAGCCAGTTCCAGCATCACGCCCACACCTGCGGCATTATCATCGATGCCCTGTAATGTCAGGCCACCCAGATTATGATTGGTATCAGCATCGCTACGCGGCGCGTAGGTGTCCAGATGAGCCATAATAATGATTTGCTGCGGATGCGTGCCTTCATGGGCGGCTATTACCGTACTGCCCGTGACGTTCTGCCAGTTTTGCTGATTATCATGGGTCGTCCAGCTGTAGCGGCTGTTGAATTTGCGGATGTCACTCTGGTAACCCATCTGCGAAAACTGCTGGCGAAGGTAATCCGCTGCGAGCATTTCGGCAGGGGTGCCGGTCATTCGGCCGGGAAAATAGGTGGCGATATGACGCGCCTGGTTGCTTGCAAATTCGCCGGTATGAGGTGCTCGTGCCTGAGCAGAAAAAATGAAGCATACGCCGAGCGCCAGGGCAGCGGTACGGTGGCGCAATGCGGAAAGCATAGAGAGTCCTTTTACGACAAAAATTTTAACGCGCTTAGTATGAAACTGTGATCCGTTTTACACAATTTCATTTGTTCTTAACTCTGCAAAAAGAGGGGAGTTAAGCACTTTTTGGCATTTGTTTTTTTAGCGCGTTATTCCTTTGCGGAACTACTCATTCCAATTCGTAATTTCATTCGCTCTAAGCTCCCCCCTATAGTCCCACTATTACTGGTTGCTAATGAGTTGTTGCCCTGTGGATTACCTGCCTTTATTTGCTGACGTCAAAGACCGTCCCGTGCTGGTTGTCGGTGGTGGCGACGTTGCTGCCCGTAAGATTGCCTTTTTACGTCGCGCAGGGGCACGCGTAATGGTGGTGACAAAACATCTCGAACCCTCACTACAACAACTGGTGGATGAGCAAAAAATTTATCTGCTGGCTGATGTGTTCGAGGAAGCGCAACTCGATAATGTCTTTCTGGTGATTGCGGCAACGGATGACGCGACAGTCAACCGTCGCGTTTTTGACGCCGCAAATGCCCGCCATCGTCTTGTGAACGTGGTTGATGACCAGCCGCTGTGCTCATTTATCTTCCCGTCGATTGTCGACCGCTCGCCGCTACTGGTGGCTATCTCTTCCGGTGGGAATGCACCGGTACTGGCGCGATTACTGCGTGAAAAGATTGAAGCATTGTTGCCCGCAAACTTAGGCCGTATGGCCGAGGTGGCCGGACGCTGGCGCACGCGCATTAAAGCATTTCGAAAAACCACCGATGAACGTCGTCGTTTCTGGGAGAGCGCCTTTCGTGGTCGTTTTGCCAGTCTGATGGCGGCGGGCAAAGAGCAGGCGGCGGAACAGGTGCTGGCCGATGAACTGGCAAAACCGGGTAGCAGCACCGGCGAAATTATCCTGGTTGGCGCCGGCCCGGGCGATGCAGGGCTGTTAACACTGCGTGGTTTGCAGGTTATACAGCAGGCTGATGTGGTGTTTTACGATCATCTGGTGACCGACGGTGTGCTGGAGCTGGTACGCCGTGATGCGGAACTGATCAGCGTCGGGAAACGCGCAGGTTCACACCTTGTTGCGCAGCATGATACCAACCGCTTGCTGGTTGAGGCGGCGCAGGCGGGCAAAACCGTGGTGCGTTTAAAAGGCGGCGACCCGTTTATTTTTGGTCGCGGCGGTGAAGAGTTACAGGCGGCTGCCGAAGCGGGCATTCCTTTTCAGGTGGTACCGGGCGTTACGGCGGCCTCCGGCGCGACGGCTTACGCGGGCATACCGTTGACTCATCGTGACTACGCACAAAGTGCCACCTTTGTTACCGGACATTACAAAGCCGACAGCGCGCCGTTTGACTGGAGGCAACTGGCCCAAAGTCGCCAGACGCTGGCTATCTATATGGGTACGATGAAAGCGGCAGAGATCGGCGAACAACTTATCGCTCAGGGGCGTGAGGCAAATACACCGGTCGCGGTGATTTCGCGCGGCACACGGGCTGATCAACAGGTCAGAACCGGCACATTACAACAACTTGAGGAACTGGCGAAAGATGCGCCGATGCCCGCCCTGCTGGTGGTGGGCGAGGTAGTTCAACTGCATCGCGAACTCGCCTGGTTTCAACATGCAACAGACTCAGAGGCGTTTGGCGCCTCTGTGGTGAATCTGGCTTAAGGAACGGTTATGGATCAAAAACGACTCACTCACCTGCGACAACTGGAAGCGGAAAGCATCCATATCATTCGCGAGGTGGCTGCCGAATTCGCTAATCCGGTGATGATGTACTCCATCGGCAAAGACTCCAGCGTGATGCTGCACCTGGCGCGTAAAGCCTTCTATCCTGGCACGCTGCCTTTCCCGCTGCTGCACGTGGATACCGGCTGGAAATTCCGTGAGATGTATGAGTTCCGTGACCGCACGGCGAAGGCGTATGGCTGTGAGCTGCTGGTGCATAAAAACCCGGAAGGGGTGGCAATGGGCATTAACCCCTTCGTTCACGGCAGCGCCAAGCATACCGATATCATGAAAACCGAAGGGCTTAAGCAAGCGCTGAACAAATACGGCTTTGATGCAGCCTTCGGTGGTGCGCGCCGTGACGAAGAAAAATCCCGCGCCAAAGAGCGTATTTACTCGTTCCGCGATCGCTTCCACCGCTGGGATCCGAAAAACCAGCGTCCGGAGCTGTGGCATAACTACAACGGCCAGATTAACAAAGGCGAGAGCATCCGCGTGTTCCCGCTCTCTAACTGGACCGAGCTGGATATCTGGCAATATATCTACCTGGAAAATATCGAGATTGTTCCGCTGTACCTGGCCGCTGAACGCCCGGTGCTGGAGCGCGACGGCATGCTTATGATGATCGATGACGATCGTATCGACCTGCAACCTGGCGAAGTGATCGAACAGCGGATGGTGCGCTTCCGTACTCTTGGCTGCTGGCCGTTGACCGGCGCTGTAGAGTCAGAAGCGCAAACGCTGCCGGAAATTATCGAAGAGATGCTGGTTTCTACCACCAGTGAACGTCAGGGCCGCGTGATTGACCGCGACCAGGCAGGCTCCATGGAGCTGAAAAAACGTCAGGGATATTTCTAAGGAGCCGCCATGAATACTACTATTGCCCAACAAATTGCCAACGAAGGCGGCGTCGAAGCGTACCTGCACGCACAGCAGCACAAAAGTCTGCTGCGTTTTCTGACCTGCGGCAGCGTCGATGACGGGAAAAGCACCCTGATCGGCCGCCTGCTGCACGACACGCGCCAGATTTATGAAGATCAGCTCTCTACGCTGCACAATGACAGCAAACGTCACGGCACCCAGGGTGAAAAACTCGACCTGGCCCTGTTGGTCGACGGCCTGCAGGCAGAACGTGAGCAGGGCATCACCATCGACGTGGCGTACCGTTACTTCTCAACCGAGAAGCGCAAATTTATCATTGCCGACACCCCAGGGCACGAACAGTACACCCGTAATATGGCCACCGGTGCGTCAACCTGTGATCTCGCGATCCTGTTGATTGACGCCCGTAAAGGCGTGCTGGATCAGACGCGTCGTCACAGCTTTATCTCTACGCTGCTGGGCATTAAACACCTGGTGGTGGCGGTCAATAAAATGGACCTGGTCGGCTTTAGCGAAGAGACCTTTGAGAACATTCGTCAGGAGTACCTGACCTTCGCAGAACAGCTACCCGGCAATCTGGACATTCGCTTTGTGCCGCTGTCCGCGTTAGAAGGCGACAACGTCGCCAGCCAGAGCGCCAACATTCCGTGGTACAGCGGCCCGACGCTGCTGGAAGTCCTCGAAACCGTAGAAATTCAGCGCGTTGTGGATACCCAACCGATGCGTTTCCCGGTGCAGTACGTTAACCGCCCGAACCTCGATTTCCGCGGTTTTTCCGGTACGCTGGCCTCAGGCAGCGTGAAAGTGGGCCAGCGCATCAAAGCTCTGCCATCCGGCGTGGAATCCACCGTCGCGCGTATTGTGACCTTTGATGGCGACCTCCAGGACGCGCATGCGGGTGAAGCGATTACCCTGGTGCTTAAAGACGAAATCGACATCAGCCGTGGCGATCTCATTCTGGATGCGCAGGAGAGCGTACCTGCGGTGCAGAGCGCCTCTCTTGACGTGGTGTGGATGGCTGAGCAACCCCTGACGGCAGGGCAGAGCTATGACATCAAAGTGGCAGGTAAAAAAACGCGTGCCCGCGTTGATGCCATTCAGTACCAGGTGGATATCAACAATCTCAACCAGCGTCAGGTGGATACGCTGCCATTAAACGGTATCGGGCTGGTCGATTTGACCTTTGATGAGCCGCTGACCCTGGATGCCTATCAGCAAAACCCGGTGACCGGCGGTGTTATCTTTATCGACCGCCTGAGCAACGTGACGGTAGGCGCCGGTATGGTGCGCGAAGTGCATCAACAGGAGACTTCTGTACCATCGCAGTTCAGCGCCTTTGAGCTTGAGCTGAATCAGCTTATCCGTAAGCATTTCCCTCACTGGGGCGCGCGTGATTTGCTGGGAGGTAAATAATGGCCGCACATGATGAGAACGTCGTCTGGCATCCTCATCCGGTTACCGTAGCGCAGCGTGAACAACTTCACGGGCACCGTGGGGTTGTGTTGTGGTTTACCGGACTGTCCGGTTCCGGTAAATCGACGGTAGCGGGCGCGCTGGAAGAGGCATTACATCAGCAGGGGGTCAGTACTTACCTGCTTGATGGTGACAATGTGCGTCACGGCTTGTGTAGTGATTTGGGGTTTAGCGATGAAGACCGCAAAGAGAATATTCGTCGGGTTGGGGAAGTGGCCAGCCTGATGGCGGATGCCGGGCTTGTGGTGCTGACTGCGTTTATCTCCCCGCATCGTGCTGAGCGGCAGATGGTGCGTGAACGTGTGGGGGAAGGGCGCTTTATTGAGGTTTTCGTGGATACGCCGCTGGCGATTTGCGAAGCACGCGACCCGAAAGGGCTGTATAAAAAAGCCCGCGCGGGGGAGTTACGCAACTTCACCGGCATTGATGCCGTTTATGAAGCGCCTGAGAAACCCGAAGTTCACCTCGAAGGTGAACAATTGGTAACAAATTTGGTGGGCCAATTATTAGACCTCATGAGACGGGACGATATGATCAGATCCTGAGACAGTGCCGGGGATACGCAGAATGTGGGGCGTATCCTGTTTCGTCGGCCGTCAGTTAATGGGATCAGATATGCGTAATAGTCAGAACATCACCATCTCAAGGTCGGATACCATCACGACCAGCGACGACACCACCTGGTCCCTTCCTGGGGCCGCAGTGGGCTTTGTCGCGTGGCTGTTGGCGCTGGCTATCCCTTTTCTGATTTACGGTCCTAACACGCTGTTCTTCTTCCTCTACACCTGGCCTTTCTTCCTTGCGCTGATGCCCGTCTCGGTTGTGGTGGGTATTGCCCTGCATTCTATCGTCAATGGCAAATTGCTCTACAGCATCGTCCTCACTGCGCTCACCGTTGTGGCCATGTTCGGTGCGTTGTTTATGTGGTTGATGGGCTAAAGCCGTCCATACTTCAAACCGTAACTCACATTAAGACAATGTGTCCGGGCACAACCCTACGGAAAGGTGCGCAAATATGTTACATTCTGTCGCGGTGACTCGTTATCACCCGGCCCCGGTGTGGAGTCTGAGAAAAAGTTATGGGATGATGATGCCGTTTTTCAGGGGGCAGGATGGGTAAACTAACGCTGCTATTGCTGGCTTTGCTGGTCTGGCTACAGTATTCGCTGTGGTTTGGCAAAAATGGTCTTCACGACTATAGCCGTGTCAGCGAAGATGTGGCCGCACAGCAGGCGACAAACGCCAAATTAAAAGCGCGCAACGATCAACTCTTTGCTGAAATTGACGATCTCAATGGTGGCCAGGAAGCGATTGAGGAACGCGCTCGCAACGAATTAACGATGACCAAACCGGGCGAAACCTTTTATCGTCTGGTGCCGGACGCGTCCAAACGCAACCAGGGGTCAGTACAGAACACACAAAATAATCGATAAACAATCCCGGGTTTACGACATGTCTGTAATTATTCCGGACGTTTGTGCGGTGGTGCCGGCCGCCGGATTTGGCCGCCGCATGCAAACGGAATGTCCCAAGCAATATCTTTCCATTGGCGATAAAACGATCCTCGAACACGCGGTGGCAGCCTTACTGGCCAATCCGCACGTGGGGCGCGTTATTATCGCTGTCAGCCCCGGTGACGAGCGATTTGCCCGCTTGCCGCTGGCGCAACATCCTGCCATTACCGTTGTGGCTGGTGGCGCAGAACGCGCAGATTCCGTACTGGCGGGGCTGAAAGCTGCGCAAGGGGCGCAGTGGGTGCTGGTGCACGACGCCGCACGTCCTTGCCTGCATCAGGATGATTTAAACCGCCTGCTTGCGCTTCGCGAAACCAGCCGGGTCGGCGGTATTCTTGCTGCGCCGGTTCGCGATACCATGAAGCGTGCAGAGCCGGGTAAAACGGCTATTGCGCATACCGTGGAGCGTAACGATTTATGGCATGCGCTCACGCCGCAATTTTTCCCCCTGGAACTTCTGCACGACTGCCTGACGCGCGCGCTCAACGACGGTGCGACGATCACCGATGAGGCCTCGGCACTCGAATATTGCGGATTCCACCCGGAACTGGTCGCCGGACGCGCGGATAATATTAAGGTGACGCGTCCCGAAGATCTGAAACTTGCAGAATTTTATCTCACCCACTCTGAACACCAGGAGAAGGCATAATGCGCATTGGACACGGTTTTGACGTACACGCATTTGGCGGCGATGGCCCCATTATTATCGGTGGCGTCCGCATTCCCTGGGAGAAAGGCCTGCTGGCGCACTCCGATGGCGATGTCGCGTTACATGCGCTGACCGACGCCCTGTTAGGCGCCGCGGCGTTGGGAGATATTGGCAAATTGTTCCCGGACACCGACCCGTCGTTCAAAGGGGCAGACAGCCGTGCGCTGCTGCGTGAGGCATGGCGTCGTATCCAGGCCAAAGGCTATGTGATTGGCAACGTGGACGTCACCATCATCGCGCAGGCGCCGAAAATGCTGCCGCATATCCCGCAGATGCGCGTATTTATCGCCGAGGATTTGGGCTGCCATATGGATGACGTGAACGTAAAAGCGACCACCACCGAGAAACTCGGTTTTACCGGTCGCGGAGAAGGCATTGCCTGTGAGGCGGTAGCGCTCCTGCTTAAGGCCGCGAAATGACAGAGTTCGAACAACTGACCTATTTGCACGGTAAGCCTGCGGGAAGTGGTTTGTTGAAAGCCAATCCGGAAGATTTCGTTGTCATCGAGGATTTGGGTTTCGAGCCGGACGGTGAAGGCGAACATATTCTGGTGCGTATTCTGAAAAACGGCTGCAATACCCGCTTCGTTGCGGACGCGCTGGCAAAATTTCTTAAAATACACGCCCGCGAAGTGAGCTTTGCCGGACAGAAAGATAAACATGCCGTGACGGAGCAGTGGTTGTGCGCTCGCGTGCCTGGCAAAGAGATGCCAGACCTGAGCGCGTTTCAACTGGAAGGCTGCAAAGTGCTTGAATATGCTCGTCATAAGCGCAAACTGCGTCTGGGCGCGCTTAAGGGCAATAGCTTTACGCTTGTACTGCGCGAAATCAGCCACCGTGACGATGTGGAGTCTCGCTTGCAAGCCATCAGCGAAGGTGGCGTACCGAATTATTTCGGCGCACAGCGTTTCGGTATCGGCGGCAGTAACTTACAGGGTGCGCTACGCTGGGCGCAAAGCGATGCTCCGGTGCGCGATCGTAATAAGCGCAGTTTTTGGTTGTCGGCAGCGCGCAGTGCGTTGTTTAATCAAATTGTTAGCGAGCGCCTGAAAAAAACAGACTTTAATCAAGTTGTTGACGGCGATGCGCTACAATTATCGGGGCGCGGAAGCTGGTTTGTCGCGACCGAAGAAGAGCGTGCCGAACTGCAGTCGCGCGTTGATGCCAGGGCGTTGATGATTACCGCGTCAATGCCGGGAAGCGGCGAGTGGGGAACGCAGGGCCAGGCGCTGTCCTTTGAGCAGGCGGCCGTTGCCAATGCACCGGATCTGCAGGCTTTGCTGGTGCGCGAAAAAGTAGAAGCATCGCGCCGCGCTATGCTGCTCTTTCCGCAACAATTAAGCTGGAACTGGTGGGATGACGTGACCGTTGAGTTACGCTTCTGGCTGCCGGCAGGTAGCTTCGCCACCAGTGTGGTAAGGGAAATTATCAATACATCGGGTGATTATGCGAATATTGCTGAGTAACGATGACGGGATTCATGCGCCAGGGATTCAAACGCTGGCAAAGGCCCTGCGGGAGTTTGCCGACGTACAGGTCGTGGCTCCCGATCGTAACCGTAGCGGCGCATCGAACTCTTTAACGCTGGAATCCTCCCTCAGAACCTTCACCTTCGACAACGGCGATATCGCGGTGCAAATGGGCACCCCGACCGATTGCGTCTATCTGGGCGTCAACGCGCTGATGCGCCCGCGCCCGGACGTTGTCGTCTCCGGCATAAATGCCGGGCCGAACCTCGGAGATGACGTTATCTATTCTGGTACTGTCGCGGCAGCGATGGAAGGACGCCATCTGGGCTTTCCGGCTCTGGCGGTGTCGTTAAACGGCCAGACGTATTACGAGACAGCCGCCGCTGTCACCTGCTCCATTCTGCGCGCGCTGTCGCGCGAGCCGTTACGTACCGGGCGTATTCTGAATATTAACGTCCCGGACTTGCCGCTCAGTGAAATCAAAGGTATTCGTGTTACCCGCTGTGGCAGTCGTCATCCAGCGGATCAGGTCATTCCGCAGCAGGATCCACGAGGCAACACGCTTTACTGGATTGGCCCGCCGGGCGAGAAATGCGACGCCGGGCCGGATACCGATTTTGCCGCTATCGATGAGGGTTTTGTTTCTGTCACCCCGCTACACGTGGATTTAACCGCGCATAGCGCGCATGATGTTGTTTCGGGCTGGCTGGAACGCGCCGGAGTGAGTAAACGATGGTGAGCAGACGCGTACAAACACTGCTTGATCAATTACGCGCGCAGGGCATTACCGATGAGCATGTGCTGGAAGCCATCTCTCTGGTGCCGCGCGAGAAATTTATCGATGAAGCGTTTGAACACAAGGCCTGGGATAATGTGGCGCTGCCTATCGGCCAGGGCCAGACAATCTCTCAGCCTTATATGGTGGCGCGGATGACAGCTTTACTCGAGCTGACGCCGCAATCACGGGTGCTGGAAATCGGCACGGGGTCTGGTTATCAGACTGCGATACTGGCGCATCTGGTCCATCACGTTTGTACGGTTGAACGCATTAAAAGTCTGCAATGGCACGCACGACGCCGCCTTAAACAACTTGATTTACATAATGTTTCAACTCGACATGGCGATGGCTGGCAGGGTTGGCAGGCGCGCGGTCCATTTGATGCCATTATTGTCACAGCCGCACCGCCAGAAATTCCGGCGGCATTAATGTCGCAACTGGATGAAGGTGGGATTCTCGTTTTACCTGTGGGCGACGAGCAGCAATTTCTGAAACGTGTTCGCCGGCGGGGAGGCGAATTTATCATCGATACCGTGGAGGCCGTGCGCTTTGTGCCGTTGGTTAAAGGCGAGCTGGCCTGATAAACAGATTTTTCCTGATGTTTTCATGCCGCATCAGCGTATGGTGGGCAAACTTGCCGAAACCGTTCACGGTTAATTTTAAGTCATTGGTAGCTAACACATTCCTGGGGGATAAATGAGCACGGGAAGCCCTAAATTCACCGTAAGCCGTGTTGCGGCACTATCACTGGTTTCTATCTGGCTGGCAGGCTGTACAAGCTCCAGCAACGCACCCGCTCCGGTCAGTTCGGTGGGTGGCAATACCAGCTCCAGCAGCAATTCCGGAATGTTAATCACTCCGCCGCCAAAAATCGGCACCGCATCACAGCCGCAAATACAACCCGTTCAGCGCCCGGTAACACAGCCCACGCCTGTTCAGTCAGTGCCGGAACAGCCTGTTCAGACTGTGAATGGCAAGATCATCTATAACCGTCAGTATGGGAACATTCCGAAAGGAAGCTATACCGGTGGAAGTACCTATACCGTCAAACGTGGTGATACCTTATTTTATATTGCGTGGATAACCGGGAACGATTTCCGCGATCTGGCCCAGCGTAACCATGTCGCTGCACCGTACGGCCTGACGGTAGGTCAAACCTTGCAGGTGGGTAATGCATCAGGTGCGCCAATAACGGGCGGAAACGCGATAACGCAGGCAGATGCGAGTGCACAAGGAATTGTCTCAAAACCTGCACAAAATTCCACCGTAGCTGTTGCTTCAAAACCAACAATTACGTATTCTGAGGATTCAGGTGAACAAAGTGCTAACAAAATGTTGCCGAACAACAAGCCTGCGACCCCTGTCACAGCGCCTGTTACGGCTCCAACAGTTAGCACTACCGAACCGACCATCAGCAGCACGTCAACCAGTACGCCAATCGCTTCATGGCGCTGGCCGACAGATGGCAAAGTTATCGACAACTTCTCTGCTACCGAAGGTGGCAACAAAGGTGTCGATATCGCTGGTAGCAAAGGACAGGCAATCGTCGCGACCGCAGATGGGCGCGTCGTCTATGCCGGTAACGCGCTGCGCGGTTACGGTAATCTTATTATCATCAAACATAATGATGATTACCTGAGTGCCTACGCCCATAACGATACGATGCTGGTCCGGGAACAACAAGAAGTTAAGGCGGGGCAAAAAATCGCTACCATGGGTAGCTCCGGAACCAGTTCTACACGCTTGCATTTTGAAATTCGTTACAAGGGGAAATCCGTAAACCCGCTGCGTTATTTGCCGCAGCGATAAATCGGCAAAGTGGTTGAACCGTTCCTCATTGTTGTCGTTGCAGCGCGCGCAGATGCCGCTGCAATGGTCAGTAATGAAGTGCTATTCAGGTGCTTTGTCCAGGGATCACGGGTAGGAGCCACCTTATGAGTCAGAATACGCTGAAAGTTCATGATTTAAATGAAGATGCGGAATTTGATGAGAACGGAGTAGAGGCTTTTGATGAAAAAGCCTTAGTTGAAGAGGAACCCAGTGATAACGACCTGGCCGAAGAGGAATTGTTATCGCAGGGCGCAACCCAGCGTGTGCTGGATGCGACTCAGCTTTATCTTGGGGAAATTGGTTATTCCCCGCTGCTAACGGCCGAAGAAGAAGTTTATTTTGCACGTCGCGCATTGCGTGGTGACGTTGCATCGCGCCGTCGCATGATCGAAAGTAACCTGCGTCTGGTAGTGAAAATTGCCCGTCGTTATAGCAATCGTGGCCTGGCATTGCTGGACCTGATTGAAGAGGGGAATCTGGGCCTGATCCGTGCGGTTGAGAAATTCGACCCGGAACGTGGTTTCCGCTTCTCCACTTATGCGACCTGGTGGATTCGTCAGACTATTGAACGGGCGATTATGAATCAAACCCGTACTATTCGTCTGCCAATCCATATTGTTAAAGAGCTGAACGTTTATCTGCGTACCGCGCGTGAGTTGTCCCATAAACTGGACCACGAACCGAGTGCGGAAGAGATTGCCGAGCAACTCGATAAACCGGTCGATGATGTGAGTCGCATGTTGCGCCTCAACGAGCGTATCACCTCGGTGGACACACCGCTGGGCGGTGATTCTGAGAAAGCGCTGCTGGATATCCTGGCCGATGAAAAAGAAAACGGTCCGGAAGACACCACGCAAGATGACGACATGAAACAGAGCATCGTCAAATGGCTGTTCGAACTGAACGCCAAACAGCGTGAAGTGCTGGCACGTCGTTTCGGTCTGCTGGGATATGAAGCAGCAACGCTTGAAGATGTGGGTCGTGAAATCGGTCTGACACGCGAGCGCGTCCGTCAGATTCAGGTTGAAGGTCTGCGCCGTCTGCGTGAAATTCTGCAGGCGCAAGGGCTGAATATCGAAGCACTCTTCCGCGAATAAGTATGAACATCAAAAGGCCGGTTAAATGACCGGCCTTTTTCTTTGCGCGCTTTCCGGCTTAACGCTTATCTGCCGCCAGTAACGGTGGGATTGTTGGCACCTGCGGCGCGTCATCTATATCTTTTTGCGTCATACGAAACGCCTCCGGATAGTGTTCGCGGCTGGTGCGGCGTAGTGGTTCGGTATCGCGCCAGGTATACAGACAATGCTGGCACTGATAAACAGTCCAGATACCTTTCACCGGTGAGGTTGCCATCACCTCAATATGTTCATCGGCACAACGTGGACAAATCATTCTCCCCTCCTTATTTACGTGCGGCCAGCATCGCGGTCAGTTTTTCAACCCACTCTTTGGTTTCAGGTAAATCCTGTACCGGCTGGCTGTAGTGACCGCGCCTGTCCGGTGCGACCGGTGTCGTCGCGTCGATAATCAGTTTGTCGGTAATGCCTGCCGGACTTGAGCCAGGATCCAGCTCCAGCACCGACATATTCGGCAACTGTACAAGATCGCCTGCCGGGTTCACTTTTGATGACAGCGCCCACATCACCTGTGGCAGGTTGAACGGGTCAACGTCTTCATCGACCATAATCACCATTTTTACGTAACCCAGGCCGTGTGGCGTGGTCATTGCACGCAGCCCCACCGCGCGGGCAAAACCGCCGTAGCGTTTTTTGGTTGAGATAATTGCCAGCAGACCATGGGTGTACATGGCGTTCACCGCCTGTACTTCCGGAAACTCAGCTTTTAACTGTTGATAAAGGGGGACACAGGTTGCCGGGCCAATCAGGTAGTCGATTTCGGTCCATGGCATGCCCAGGTATAGCGATTCAAAAATCGGTTTTGTGCGATAAGAGACCTTATCAATACGCACGACCGTCATATTGCGCCCACCGGAATAGTGACCAGTAAATTCGCCGAACGGCCCTTCGATTTCGCGTTTACGCCCTTCGATGACCCCTTCGAGGATCACTTCCGAGCCCCATGGCACATCAAAACCGGTGAGTGGCGCAGTGGCGATGGGGTAAGGACTTTCGCGCAGCGCGCCGGCCATTTCGTATTCTGACTGATCGTATTTCAGCGGCGTGGCGCCCATGAGGGTGATGATTGGATCGTTACCCAGCGTAATGGCAACCGGCAAGTCTTCGCCGCGTTCTTCCGCTTTATGCAGATGAAGCGCGATGTCGTGCATCGGTACCGGCTGCAAACCTAGTTTGCGTTTACCTTTCACTTCCATGCGGTAGATGCCAACGTTTTGCTTACCAAAATGGTCAGGATCGACCGGATCGCGGGAGACGACGCAGGCTTTATCCAGATAGAAACCGCCATCGCCATCGTTCAGGCGAAACAACGGCAGGATGTCGAACAGGTTAATCTCGTCACCATCAACGGTGTTTTCCGCCCACATCGGATTTGCGCGGCGTTCCGGTGCGACAGGGAAGGTATCCCAGCGGCGAATAAATTCTTCAATCTGCTTTTTAACCGGGGTGTTCGACGGCAAACCCATGGAAATGGCGTGATTCTGCCAGGAACCAATGGTGTTCATGGCCACGCGCGCATCGGTAAAACCGCGAATATTATCGAACCACAGCGCAGGCGCACCGTCGCCAATACGCCCGGTTGCATTAGCCGCCGCCGCGATATCCGGCTCGGCGTTAACCTCTTCACTGATTTTCAGCAGTTGCCCTTCGTCATCAAGGGCCTGCAGGAAGCTTCGTAAATCATCAAAAGCCATATTCTTTCTCCTGTGAAAAATGCTGTGCCGCCCGCAGGCCTTCCCAGCGGCGTGCTTTGCTGTGCTCCAGACCAAACTGGTCGAGCACGCGGGTCACGATATGCCAGGTAATGTCATCAACGGTCTGCGGATGGTTGTAATAAGCGGGCATGGGGGGAACCATCGCTACCCCCATGCGGGAAAGCGCTAACATATTTTCTAAATGAATGGTGCTAAGCGGCATTTCGCGCGGGACGAGGACCAGCTTGCGGCCCTCTTTGAGCACGACATCGGCGGCGCGTCCGACCAGCCCTTCGGCATAGCCCGCACGAATACCTGCCAGTGTTTTCATGCTGCAGGGAATAACTATCATGCCGTCGGTACGAAACGAGCCTGAGGAGATGGTGGCAGCCTGATCGGCCGGGTTATGCGTGACATCTGCCAGTGCCGCAACGTCGCGGGCAGTCCAGGGGGTTTCCAGTTCGATGGTGGTTTTCGCCCACTTCGACATCACCAGGTGAGTTTCAACCTCTGGCATCTCATGCAGCGCCTGCAATAACGCCACGCCCAGAGGGGCGCCGGTTGCCCCCGTCATCCCGATTATCAGTTTCATTCCCCACCTCAATCATTGTTCGTATGCGAACATTTAAAAATAACCTACTCCCGGGAATCGGCACAGACAAGATTGTTCGTATGCATGCGCATTTTTTGTTAAAAAATGCCGCGTTAAAATTCGGCAAGTTAATGGCTATCATAGGGAGGAGAAACCCGTAATGGAGCATTCATGGAGTTAAGAAAAGAGGCCTTTCACCTGCTACGTCAGCTTTTCCAGCAGCATACGGCGCGCTGGCAGCAGGTACTGCCGGAACTGACCAAACCACAATATGCGGTGATGCGTTCTATTGCCGAAAACCCCGGCATTGAACAGGTAGCCCTGACGGAGGTGGCGGTCAGCACGAAAGCGACTCTCGCAGAAATGCTCAGCCGTATGGAGACGCGTGGTCTGGTACGCCGGGAACACGATCCTGACGATAAACGACGCCGTTTCTTATTTTTGACCGAGGAAGGTGAAGCCGTGCTGCAAGCGAGCATCCCGGTGGGTAATGGCGTGGATGCCGAGTTTCTTGGCAAATTAAGCGAGGAAGAGCGCGAACAATTCACGCAACTTATTCGTCGGATGATGCGCTGAGTAGTGGGGAAGAGCAGGAAACAAGCCGGGCGGTTTGTTTCCTGCCTGATACGGCGTATTAATTCAGTGTGTATTCCAGCGAGATTTCCGCATTCAATACTTTGGATACCGGACAACCGGCTTTGGCTTTCTGAATGGCTTCATCAAATTTAGCGGGGTCGGCACCCGGAACTTTGACCGCACTTTTCAGGGCGATTTTGGTAATCGCGAATCCGCCGTCAACCTGGTCCAGCGTGACAGTTGCCGTGGTGTCGATACTGTCAGCCGTGTAGCCCACTTCCCCCAATATCATCGAGAGCGCCATTGAGAAACAGGCTGCATGTGCTGCACCGATCAGCTCTTCCGGGTTAGTCCCCTGAACGCCTTCGAAACGGGTGTTAAAGCCATAAGGAAGTTGCTTAAGCGCACCGCTCTCGGTTGAAACCGTCCCTTTCCCACGTTTCAGATCACCTTCCCAGTGAGCCTGCCCTTTCTTGTGAATTGCCATAACATGGTTCCTTTTCATTATTGAAAGAAATAAGTCGAGTCAGATAAAAAGTATAGAAGCCGATATCGGGCTTGCCTGGCAATCGGGGAATTTATTCGATAAACAATGGCCCGCAGGGAACTGCGGGCCGGGAGTATTAGACGAGACTTTTCAGGCGGTAAATCCACTCGAGTGCCTGACGTGGCGTAAGGGAATCCGGGTCCAGATTTTCCAGCGCTTCCATTGCCGGGCTGGTCTCTTCCGGTACGGCTAACAGCGACATCTGCGTACCATCAATCTGCGTGGCGCCCGCACCCGGCGACAGGCTTTCCAGCTCACGTAATTTTCCACGCGCACGCTTGATCACCTCTTTCGGAACACCCGCCAGGGCGGCGACTGCCAGACCATAGCTTTTGCTCGCCGCGCCATCCTGCACGCTGTGCATAAAGGCGATGGTGTCGCCATGTTCCAGCGCGTCAAGATGGACATTCGCCACACCTTCCATTTTTTCCGGCAACTGCGTCAGTTCGAAATAGTGGGTGGCGAACAAGGTCAACGCTTTGATTTTATTCGCCAGATTTTCCGCACAGGCCCATGCCAACGACAGCCCGTCATAGGTAGAGGTGCCGCGCCCAATTTCATCCATCAGCACCAGGCTGTTTTCCGTAGCGTTATGCAGAATGTTGGCCGTCTCGGTCATCTCCACCATAAAGGTGGAACGCCCGCTTGCCAGATCATCTGCGGCACCCACACGGGTAAAGATGCGGTCAATAGGACCAATTTCCACCTTCTGAGCCGGAACATAGCTGCCGATATAGGCCAACAGCGCAATCAGAGCGGTCTGGCGCATATAGGTACTTTTACCGCCCATGTTCGGGCCGGTAATGATCAGCATTCTGCGCTGTGGAGACAGATTAAGCGGGTTCGCAATAAACGGCTCTTTCAGCACCTGCTCGACCACCGGGTGACGGCCTTCAACGATACGGATACCCGGTTTATCGCTGAAGGTCGGGCAGCAGTAGTTTAGCGTGTCCGCACGCTCCGCCAGGTTGACCAGCACGTCCAGCTCTGCCAGCGCCGTGGCGCTCTGCTGTAAATCGCCAAGGTGTGGCAGGAGCATGTCGAACAGTTCGTCATAGAGCTGTTTTTCCAGCGCCAGCGCTTTGCCTTTTGAGGTCAGAACCTTGTCTTCATACTCTTTCAGTTCAGGAATAATGTAGCGCTCGGCATTTTTCAGCGTCTGACGGCGAACATAGTGAATGGGGGCAAGATGGCTCTGTCCGCGGCTAATCTGAATATAATAGCCATGTACGGCGTTATAGCCGACCTTGAGGGTGTCGAGCCCCAGCTTTTCGCGCTCGCGAATTTCCAGCCTGTCGAGGTAGTCTGTCGCGCCGTCTGCCAGCGCTCGCCACTCATCCAACTCTGCATTGTACCCCGGGGCGATAACGCCGCCATCGCGCACCAGCACCGGCGGCGCGTCAATGATTGCACGCTCCAGCAGTTCACGTAGCTCAGTGAACTCGCCCATTTTTTCCCGCAGGTTCTGTACCGGCTCGCTCTTCACGTGCGCCAGTTGGGCTCGGAGTTCCGGTAGTTGCTGGAAAGCATGGCGCATCCGCGCCAGGTCGCGTGGTCTGGCGGTACGCAGCGCCAGACGAGCAAGGATACGCTCCAGATCGCCAACCTGACGCAGGACGGGCTGCAATTGCGCGGTGTTTTCCTGCAATGCGCCAATGGTTTGCTGACGTTCGAGCAATGTTTTGGTGTCGCGTACCGGCATATGCAGCCAGCGTTTGAGCATACGGCTCCCCATCGGCGTAACCGTACAGTCGAGCACGGATGCCAGGGTGTTTTCGATACCGCCTGCCAGGTTCTGGGTAATTTCCAGATTACGGCGCGTTGCGGCATCCATAATGATGCTGTCCTGCTGGCGCTCCATAGTGATGGAACGAATGTGGGGCAGGGCGGTGCGCTGGGTATCTTTGACATACTGCAGCAGGCAACCCGCAGCACAGAGGCCGCGCGGGGCGTTTTCTACGCCAAAGCCAACCAGATCTCGGGTACCAAATTGCAGATTAAGCTGCTGACGCGCGGTGTCGATTTCAAATTCCCACAGCGGGCGACGACGCAGGCCGCGACGGCCTTCAATCAGGGATGTTTCCGCGAAGTCTTCGGCATAGAGTAATTCAGCCGGGTTAGTGCGTTGCAGTTCTGCCGCCATGGTTTCACGATCTGCGGGTTCACTGACGCGAAAACGTCCGGAGCTAATATCCAGCGTGGCGTAGCCAAATCCTTTACTGTCCTGCCAGATGGCCGCCAGCAAGTTGTCCTGACGTTCCTGTAATAATGCCTCGTCGCTGATGGTGCCGGGGGTGACAATGCGCACCACTTTGCGCTCGACCGGCCCTTTGCTGGTGGCCGGATCGCCGATTTGCTCGCAAATCGCTACCGATTCACCCAGGCTGACCAGTTTCGCCAGGTAGTTTTCTACCGCATGATGCGGCACCCCGGCCATCGGGATGGGTTCACCTGCGGAGGCTCCGCGTTTCGTCAACGAGATGTCCATGAGTTGAGATGCGCGTTTTGCATCATCATAAAACAGCTCGTAAAAGTCGCCCATGCGATAGAAGAGCAGGATATCCGGATGCTGCGCTTTCAGTTTCAGATACTGCTGCATCATTGGGGTGTGGGCGTCGAAATTCTCTAGTGTACTCATCAGTTTATGATGTCCATTTTCTTAAATTTTAATGAGTTAGTGGTGTTTGTTGTTCTCATTGAGTTTCACTTTGTCTCATTGGATCTCATGAAATCCTACATTTAAATGTAGGTTAAAGTGTAGCTTGCCAACCTATAGCCTGGTAAAATATGGCTACATACAGCACAACCTACATTTCGTTTCATAAATGCGTAGGAAGCATGATAACGGAGTCTTTATGGCAGGAAAACAAGAGGGAAAGCCACTTTCGTTTAAAGCGGTAGAAATGATGAAGCCAGGTGACAAAGATAAAGCTGATATTGGCGAAAATCGTGGTTTACGCGTCTCCTGCGGTGCAACTGGGGTTAAGTCTTTTTTCTACCGTTACACGAGCCCTGTGACTGGAAAACTTGCTCAGGTAAAAATTGGCAACTTCCCGCAGACTTCTCTCGCCGTTGCACGCCTTAAACTCAACGAATTAAAGCTCCTCCGTCAGGAAGGTCGGTGTCCTGCATCAGAACTCAAGCAGGAAAAACAACTTCGTGCAATCGAGGCTGAACAGGCCAAAGTACCTGAATTAACTGTGCAGGGATTAGTTGAGCTCTACCTGACTGAGCGCGTTGAGGACCGCAAAACTAAGGATGGCAAAATCATTCCGGGAGCCCGGAAGAAGAAAGGCCAGGATGAAGTGCGCAGAACACTGTATGCCGATGCGGTAGATAAGTTGGGTGATCGTAATGCAGCAGAAATCACACGCAATGAAGTGATTACGCTTATCAATGGCATTGTTGCCAGAGGCGCAAAAGTGCAAGCCGGTAACGTTCTAAGGGAGCTCTCATTGGCCTACGAGTTCGCTATTGGTTTGGGGCGTTTTGATGCCAGCTTTGCTAATCCCGCGCTGTTGGCAAAGTCCAGCCTCCGTCAGACTCGAATCAAGCTTACCAATAATCGTGGTACGCGTGTGCTGAGTGAAGCTGAGCTTAAAAAGTTTCTCCAGTGGCTGTCAGGCTCTGCTTTTTCCCCAACAATCAAAAACGTGCTTCGTCTAACCTTGTGGACAGGTTGCCGCACCGGAGAGGTCTGTAACATGGCGTGGAAGGATGTTGATCTGGAGAAGGGTACGATACACCTGCGTGAGACTAAAACGGGTGTTGAGCGTTATGTCCAGTTATCCACTCAGGCCGTAGACTTTCTTAAAGTGCTCCGCCTCAACTCGGATACCTACCTATTTCCGTCTACACGAACAAGACGACCAATCCAGCAAAAGTATCTGACAGAGAATGCCTGGCGCTTACGTGAATCCGGCCAGATGTTAGATATACCGAGCTGGACGCCACATGATTTACGGCGGACAGTGCGTACTGGACTGTCACGGCTGCAATGTCCTAACGAAGTGGCAGAGGCGATTCTGGGGCATACAAAAGGTGGTGTGGAAGGAATTTATAACCTTTATAAGTATGATGATGAGTGTAAGAAGTGGTTGCAAGTTTGGGCAGATTATATAGATAGTTTTTAAATGGTTTGAATCGCTACGGGTTTAACAGACACCTCACATGCCATCTTTGGACTGACCCCGTTGTGAGGACAGGAACTGTCTACGATCGTGGGGTCAGTCCACAGAGCCTCAGAGAGAAGGGTAAATCTCACCAGTCTGCGCTCCGGGCACTGGCGTTCAAATGGATCCGGATAATTTATAGCTGCTGGAAGAAAAGAATCTGTTACGACGAAGCAAAGTATTTGCTGGCTCTGGAAGCGCGAAACTCGCCCTTGCTGAAGTCATAAAAAGCTTGTCGAATGTCTCAGGGCGTGAAGCGGAAGTTCGGAATTGTTCTGGCCCCGAGGACGCATTTCAAACATCACCGTGTGTTAATCAACGGAATGCAGAATGATTTAATTAAATCAGCCAGCTATTATATATAGGCTGGTGTTGACATCCACTGCCAACTGTTTGTTTTGTCTACTTGATTAAGAATCCATAAGTGAGCTGTTTACTACTTAAATAGTAAACAGCATAATTTATTTTCCCGGTATTTAGTAGGTTATTAGAGCGAGTCACTTTAAATGAATTTTTTGCATTACAACCTTAACTTAACGAGCGGTAATGTTGTTGAGGTTACATTAGATAAACAAGCAAATGTACGTCTGATGGATGACCTCAATTTTACAAAATATAAAAAAGGCTTGCAGCATCAGTACTATGGTGGACATGCAACTAAGTCCCCCGCAAGGCTAACTGCTCCACGTTCAGGACGCTGGAATTTGGTTATCGACTTAGGGGGGTACTCTGGGACAGTTAATGCATCGGTTAGGGTTCTATAGGCATAATTATGACGCAGACATCAGAGAAAGGGAATGGATTTACTGTTGCCATTCGCCGTGCAAAACTTGATACGTTAACTATATATGAGATATCTGAAGACGAATTGCTGACTATAGAGCGAGGTTCACCGGATTCTATTTATCTTACTATCGCAATCGCTTTGTTATCTTTCGCATCAGCAATTTTTTGCTCATTACTTGTTACAGAAATAAAATCCACGGTTGTCATGATCGTCTACGTACTAATAGTTATCGTTGGATTTGTTATTGGATTTATATTATTGGTTTTATGGAAAAGAACAGAAAGTTCTGTTTCAGCATGTATAACTATTATACGAAAAAGATTACCCCCTCCAGAAGGAGAACAGGCAAACCCATAAATTCAGTAATGATGATTGTTATTTTGATGACCATTGTAAGGACTAAAACATAGAAGTTTTAATATTGAGCTGCTCACCAATTTTAATAAATGACTTACACTCTATTGATTAACATATCAAGTTGTTGGTAGTGTCGGCTTTTGGCACTTAACGGACCGTTGCGAAGGTCTGCTGTGAGCGAGGAGCTGACTTTGAGACCGACATCACCGGCATTACTACTTGAGCCGGTGATTAAAAAAATTCTGGTGCAGGCTGGCATATTTATTCACAGTAAGTTATTAATGGTTTTACAGATGATAAAACATCAATAACATCATCACTTGTAACGATTAAGTAATGTACTATCTCATCATTATCATGGATATTGGCACTTTGATTATTAAACCAAATCAAATATTCTGATCCTTCAACCAAATAAATCCCTGTTAGCATTTGGCCGTTGAGTTCATCTTGTAGCTTTAATAAATCACCTTCATCTGTGACACGAAAAGAATGTACCCAATCAAACACTATGTCAATTTCATCTATTTTGTTTTCTTGAGTTGAGGATAATGTGATCTGTAGAGCACCTGATGAATATCTAAAATTCACCAGAAATCTGTTTTTAAAACAGAAACCATCATTTTTGATATGTTTTAATTTCTTAGTCATATAAGACTCCTCGGGACATTATCGTGAATAGAGAGCATCCTACCATAATGCATTACGAGCTTATCGACGTCTGCTCTTGGCACAAAGTAGACGTTGCATCAGATAATGCCCGCTAAGAGTGAAAAGCGAACAGGTGAGTTTGAATCATACCTGGCGGAGATAAAACTCAAATCGTACCGATATTAATTAACGAGAAGCCCTGTCAGTCATATAACATGAGAAATTAACAAGAAAAAACTCAGATATTCTTGTCAGGCGGGCAGGACCGGCCAATGATTTCAGCAAGGAAATCCATCACCACGACAGCAGAGTGATTACGCTTAATTTCAGGGTAGGCAACCAGCCAGATGTTCCTCACGGGCGAAGGCAGATTTTCCTGCAGCCTTACCAGTTCGCTGTCATTATCACCCATAAAGCAGGGTAAAGTAACGATGCCCAATCCTTTCCGGGCAGCCTGTTGCTGCGCCATCAGATCGCTTGCCCGAAAGATAACACGCCGCCCGTTCAGCAGTGATTCAAGCCATTGCTGCTGCGTGACATGTGCAAGCGTGCTGTCATAAGCAATAAAAACCCAGTCTTCCTGAGGAATTTCTTGCCAGAACCGAGAAGCATAAAGACCAAAGCGCATAGTACCTATACGCCTTGTCATCAGGTCTGGATCGTCAGGCCTTTCAAGGCGAACCGCAACGTCAGCCTCACTTTTATTCAGAAGAACATGATGCGAAACGCCGGATAATGACAACGTGATACCCGGATGTTTCCGGGTGAAGCCTGCTATAGCAGGCGCAATGAGGTGTGCTGCAACGGCAGGTGACGCGCTGATATTTATAGGCATGGCTGGTTCGGCACACAATGACCTCGCCTGGATTCGAATACGGTCTGCAATGCGGTACATTTCGTCAGCGCTGGAGGCGATAATCCGCCCATGCCCGGTAAGCATGGTACGGCGTGGCAGGCGCTCTGTGAGCCTGAGGCCCAGCGAACTTTCAAGGGCTGTAATCCGGCGGCTCACCGTGGCGTGGTCCACGCCAAGCTCCCTGGCCGCGGCAGACAGGGAACCACACCGGGCAAGGGCGAAAAAAAAATGTAAATCCTGCCAGTCCATATCTCACCTCTTGTGCATTTTTACACATGTATGGTGCTTTTATACCTGTATTCTTCCTGCAATAAACTCATTTATAGTTTTCTCACTTCATAAGTGAGGAAAAAATAATGTCGTTAGCAATGATTATCAGCCAGCCGGGTGGCCCTGAGGTTCTTAAAGCGGTGGAAAGAGAGTCAGTCAGTCCCGGTCCCGATGAAGTTCGTATCAGACACGAAATAATCGGCGTGAATTTCGTTGACATCTATTTTCGCTCAGGACTCTACCCCCAGCCATATCCCCAGGCGGTGCCTGGTTTTGAAGGGGCCGGCGTAGTCACAGCAACGGGCAGTAACGTCAGCGCCTTTGCTGCAGGTGACCGAGTTGCCTATACGGGAAATCCGATGGGCGCTTATGCTGAATCCCGCAATATACCTGCCAGCCGCCTCATCAGGATTCCGGATGGTGTGGACACACGTACAGCCGGTAGTACGATGCTTCGGGGCCTTACCGCACATATGTTGCTCAACAAAGTAAGGGAAGTCAGGGCTGGCGACTGGATACTGGTTCATTCTGCTGCCGGGGGGCTGGGGCAGATAGTGACTCGCTGGGCAACGATGAAGGGGGTCAGGGTTATTGGTACAACGGGCTCACCGGAAAAAGTGGCAACGGCCCGCCTTGCTGGCGCGAGTGAAGTTTTGCTCCATACAGACGCCGCATGGCCGGAGAAAGTCCGCGATATCACGGAAGGGTATGGCGTGCATCTGGCCATCGACGGTATCGGAGGAACAATGCTCTCCAGAACGTTCAGCGTGGTCCGCCCTTTTGGCACCGTCGCCAGTCTTGGCCAGCCTGCCGGCCCTATACCTCCTGTGCGGGTGGAAGAACTGGGATTTGCCCGATCTATAGCACTGATGCGACCCAGTTCACTCGCCTATGCAGATGATGCTGCGCTTTACAGAAAGGGAGCGGCCGACCTTATGTCAGCACTGTCGGCAGGACTTGAAAATCACATTGGCGCTGAATTTACCCTTACCGACGCAGCAGAAGCACACCGGGTTCTGGAGGCGGGTCATACAACAGGAAGTGTCATTCTCACGGTTCAGTATTGAGACTCTGACGTGAATGAAACGAGCGACGCAGGCATCTTTAAAGGAATGCCGTATCAGTGACGTGACGACCAGGCTGGATTTATGTCCCTTAAGGACAATCATTCAACCCTTGTCGTCCCTTTCAGGTACTGCTAAGGAGATATCCAAGAAATTAGATAAAGGGGATGAGCCTGCTAAATTACTAACGTTCATACAATATCCGCTTCTGGCACAAAGCGGACAGGCTTCGTGACCATCATGTCTGCTGTGAGCGAACAGCGGACCTTTGTTTGATTGAAGTGTTTCCTCTCAGCTGAGTCAGCGTGTATACCCGCAATATCACAATTAAATAAGAAAGGGTATGTCATAATTCCTGCTATTACGGCGCAAATACAACATTCGTGGATTAGGAAGGAAACATGGCTGTTATCCGCCACATCAGCATTCAGAATTTTCGCTCAATACGGCAGGCAGAATGGTTTCCAGGTTCAGGGCTGAATTGTCTGATAGGGCCTGGAGATTCAGGGAAATCGACCTTTATTGATGCTATTGACCTAGTACTCGGAGCGCGAAGATCGTTCACATTCAGTGATGCGGATTTTTATCTCATGAATTCCGCTACTCCAGTCTGCATCAGTGTAACTCTCGGACAGCTTGATGACGGGCTTCGGAACCTTGAGAACTATGGGCGTTATCTTCGTGGTTTCAATAGCGAAACAAAGGAAATCCATGATGAACCTCTGGCAGGAGATGAAACCGTACTCACACTGAGAATGGTCGTTGGTGCAGATCTCGAACCAGACTGGTGCTTATTTTCAGAACGAGCAACAGTGGAAGGGGTAGAGAAAAGGTTACTGTGGAAGCACCGGGAGCAGTTAAGCCCTACTCGCCTTGGGGCAACCTCGCATCATCATCTGGCATGGGGCAACCGCTCAGTGCTGAATAAATTATCTGCAGAAGATTTTGATATCAGTTCAACGTTGGCCGAACTGTCCCGACAGACACGACACAACTTTGCTGCCCGGCAACTACCGCAGTTGGATAACATTCTTACCGAGGTCAGAACCATTGCAAATGAGTTAGGCGTTCAGGTTGGAGAACTTAAAGCGCTGCTGGACGTGAATGGCGTCTCCCTGTCTAACAGTGCGATCAGCCTGCATAACAGTGATAACACGCCACTGAGAATGCTTGGTACAGGATCAACCCGATTGCTGGTGAGCGGGTTACAAAAAGCTGTCGGGGGGCCGGGGATCATACTGGTTGATGAAGCAGAGTACGGACTAGAGCCTTACAGGATCAGCCGACTCTTGAATCAACTGGGTTCTCGTGATGATGAGCCTACTTCGCAGGTATTCATCACCACCCATTCCCCATATGTTCTCAGGGAACTCAAGGCAACCCAGCTCTGTGTGTTGCGGAAACTAGAACAACCGCCCCCAGAGCCTTCACACAATTTCCTGACACTAAGTGGGGACGATAAGGAACAAGCTACCTTAAGGGCCTGCGCTGAAGCCTTTTTCAGCAAAGCCGTAATTGTGGGCGAAGGTGGAACTGAGGTTGGTTTTATCAGAGGGCTGGACTTGTCCAGACAACGCAGGGGAAGAACAGGCTTTCAGGATCAGGGGGCCTTTGCTACAGATGGCGGCGGCGGGGACAATTATTTCAAACGCGCCGAGGTTTTTGCACAACTGGGATATCGTACTGCCTTATTAAAAGATTCAGATATCACGACACCTGCACACAGGCAACAGACAGAACATTGCCGGGCAAGCGGCGTTACCATTTTTGAATGGGGTAATGGTTTTTCAACAGAGGGTGCCCTGCTAGCTTGGTGTCCTGCTGAGACTATCCGTGACATCGTTCTTCTTGCTGCGGATCTGAACAGCCAACAACAAGTGGATCAGCACATTCATAACTGCTCCCAAGGGGCTTATAACTTTGACACATGCACAGGTGAACCGACAGAAGAAATGAGAACGCCAGTGGCTCACGCTGCTGGCAAATATGGCTGGTTTAAAACGATCGGGAAGGCTGAGGATCTAGCGGAGAATATCGTGGGTCCGGTCATCAATCAGTTTTCACGACCATTCAAAGCAATTATAAGAGATATGCTGGCGTGGGCAGCAGAAAACGGTGACCCACGATGAGTGTGGATGCCATTTTAAACGCCAGTAAAGGCCTGATTGTAGCGCCAGCGGGATGTGGCAAAACCCACCTGATTACTGAAGCACTTGGTTTTGCGCAAAGTAAGCCGTATCTCGTGCTGACGCACACAACCGCAGGTGTAACGGCACTCAAAAAGCGACTGAGCCGTTTTGCAATTCCTCCGCGGAACTATGTTGTGACAACAATCGATGGATGGGCTCTGAAAATAGCTGGCTGCTTCCCGGGATTGTGCCCGCTCGGTGTGGGTCCTGAAAATCCAACCGTTTTTTACCCTTCTCTTCGCCGTGCCGTACGGGATCTGGTTGTTAACGGTAATATTAGCGAAATCATCACAGCTACTTATTCGCGTTTGCTGGTCGATGAATACCAGGACTGCAATAGCGAGCAACATGAACTGACTTGTGCGCTTTCACGTTTGCTACCAACGGTAGTCTTTGGTGACCCGATGCAGTGTATTTTCAACTTTAGCGGCCCTATGCCCAACTGGAACCAAACCGTGGAAACTTTTTTCCCTACTCTGGCAACCTTACAAACGCCCTGGCGTTGGAACAATGCACAAACGCCAGATTTGGGCCAGTGGCTCCTTGAGCAAAGACATCGATTACTTCTCCGGGAGCGTATCGACTTAAGGTCCTGTCCTGACTATGTACGTTTTCGGCCTCTTTTACGAAATCATAATGACAATATCCAGCGCCAGCAGCGCGAATATTACTCGCTGCTGCGACAGTTTCCCAACGACTCGGTTTTAGTTATAGGTGATTCACGAAGAGCGTCATCCAGGCATCAATTTGCACAACGAATCAATGGCATTGATGTTGTTGAACCAGTAGATCTGAGTGACGTGATAAAAATGGCTGCATCCCTTGACGATGCTAATGCTGCCAACGTGATGCCAAGGCTTTTACAGGCAGCAGCTGAGCTGATGACAAACGTTGGCGTTAGTACAACCTTACGAAGAATTAGTTCTATTCAGGCTGGACGAAACAGAACAGCCCCTTCTTCGCTTGAGAATGCTTTGATAGCACTTGCTCTGGCCCCAACCCGACAAAATATTCGAACGACACTCCTTTTGCTCGAAGAGAAGGAAGAGACACGCGTATTCAGGGCCGGAGCTCTGCACGTTCTAAAAGATGCGATAAATCTGTCCATCAGTTCACCTGACAAAAGCATTAGAGAGTCTGCATCAGTTATTCGTGAACAACGTAGATACCAAGGTGAAGGACGCGTATCGCACCGTTCAATAGGCTCAACTCTTCTTCTGAAAGGTCTGGAATGCGACCACGCGGTGATACTAGATGCGGGAAATATGGGGGCAACTGATTTGTATGTTGCGCTCTCAAGGGGAGCTAAATCTGTTACGATCTTCTCAGGTCGTGATGAGTTCACACCCTAATAGCCCACCATAGACTGCCCCCTAGACGATCGTACCTTAGTGTTTATAAGGCCTGCTCTTGGCACTGAGCGGACCGGCGCGAAGATCGATGTCCGCTGTGAGCGAAAAGCGGACTTAATATAACATGGAGGCACGTTGACTATCCTGCGCCTGGTGCCGAGATATGGACATCATCTTTTTAATAAGTTTTTAATTTTTCAGCAAAGTTCTGCATATATAACATATGTGTTGATATTTTTAGGGGCGCATTGATATTTGTTAGCGACTCTGTTTTTGAATGCTTTACTTTCAGAAATAAATTTTAATGTAGCCCCTTTTGCGAACAAAACCTCCAACTCATGACCATGCCCGGCTAATTCTTTATCATAGACAAATGCCTTTGTTTTAGTTGCATTAGTTTTTATAACAATGAGATCCAGCCTGTTAGCATCCCAAGCTTTTCCCCTCCATTCTCCATTATTTAGAGCAACCTTTGGGCAAAATGATGTAGACAGAACTCTATCAGTAACAAACGTGGAGGAGGGATTACCATGCTTATCACTCGGCCATAGCCCGCCGTGAAATAAGAATTGTCCATCTGGGAGTAATATCCCATATGTTTTGACTGCTTGATCAATAATATTAAAGTCATTTGGCGGGTATGAATCTTGATAATCTAGCAATTCAATAGGCACAAAGGATGGCATTAGGCTTAACCATTTCGAGTACTCATCACTTGTATCAAGAAATTTTGCAACAAACCTATCAAGCCTTGATTCATGTTGGTTTGCAGCTAGAAACTCTGCCGCATCCATTGGATGGCAAATGGTTTTATCAATCTGTATGTTGATACTCACACAAGGTTTCCATATACCTTGCTTTATCATTTCCAAACTTTCTTCATTAGTAGGTTCGCGGGTTTTCCATATGTCATGTGGAACACCGAATGGATTGATACTTTTAATATTCATAACAAACTAAATTTAGCTTAAGGTTAACTACATGATTAGTTGATATTATTGAATAACTTTTCTAGAGTCAAATGTATGTATCTGGCATAGAACGGACAGCCACTGGAGTATGATGTCCGTTATGAGCGAGGAGCGTAAGTTGGCACTTTAGTGGACTGCTCCAACAAAAGTGACTACAGAAATAGTTGCAATTCAAATTACATAAGGAGAATAAAATGGAAGTCAATGAGCTTAGAAATATTCTTATCCAGCATAATGGCCTTCGAAATACTGATGAAGTTTATACATTTTATTATGATGAAACTAATAACATCCGAAAACTATATTTAAAAGATTCTGGCTTTAATGTTAAAAAAGCGGATAATTTCATCCTTTCAGGAATACTACACAAAGGGTTAAACACTGGCAGTGATTATTTAACTTTATTTCAAATGCTTAATCTTCAAAAAAACGCCCATGAGCTAAAGCTCAGACATATTGCTAAGGGTGGTTTTTTGGATATGCTTAAGTCTGATAAACTTTTAATTATTATAAATTGGCTCATTGAAAATAAATTCTACATTCATTACTTTAATCTTAATATCACATACTGGTCTGTTATTGATATTATTGATTCTATTATTGGTGAGCTACAAAATCCTTTTTATATCATGAATCACATGTCACTAAAGAGCGATTTTTATGAGCTTGTCAATAGCAATTCTGATGTTTTCTTAAATGCTCTCCACGAATTTAACTACCCAGATATTCCTGCAGAAAAAGCTCATGAGTTTTGCCTATGGCTTATCGATTTTACATGCATGCACAGTAGTATGCTGTCGGATTTTAGAGCGAATGTACTCGAAAACTTGGTTAAAGAATCTATCAAAATTGAAGATCTACCGTTCATATCGGGATTTCATGGTCGAGAGCTGATCGATAACTTTATGGTATTTTATTTAAGAAACTTGTATCTTTTTAAAAATTCTATTCACATATTTGATGAAGAAAAAAGCATACAGGATGAAGTTGAAAATTTCCCGTTAACTGAAAATGGCATGCGAATACAGAATCATGAATTCGTTAAATCTCACCACTCAGAGGCTGTTCAACTATCTGATGTTATTGCAGGCTTTTTGGGTAAGTATTTTTCTTACTTAAAAGATGTAAATGACGAGCAATTAGTGCTTGATAAGGCAGGCTTAACTAGCAAGCAATTAAAGACGCTTTCTGCGTTAAAACACATTATTGATATTTCTGATGATGTTAGCAGTGGATTTTTTAATGTAGTTATCAGCGAGGGAGAGCAAAGAAGAAACAACTGGTTTTTACATAATGTAAAATTGTAAGGGTTAAAGTCTGCTATTGGCACGGAGCGGACAGAAATCAAGGTCACAAGGTCCGCTGCGAGTGAGGTACGGACTTTTGTAGTTTTCAGGGCTCGTGGATATTTTACGTACATAGCCGTATATTTGTTAACAGGGAGCAGGTCAGGACACATCAAAAAAATTATTTTTTAGATGGGTGTAATGGAGTATGATATTTCTTAATGGTGTAAATCTAAATACTTGATAAGAAGCATATAATCATCACGAATCACTGAATCGCCACGGGTTTAACAGACACCTCGGAGTCATTTAAGATGGCTTAAAGAGAGGTGTCCGCTGAAACTGCGGATGGACAACGTCCCGGAACTCATCTCGCTGACGCTGGCGCAATGGGCAGAAGAGCATGGTGTGGTACTGGAATTTTTTAAACCAGGCAAGCCAACACAGAATGCCTTTATCGAACGTTTTAACCGGACCTACCGGACAGAAATACTGGATTTTTACCTGTTCAGGACACTGAATGAAGCACGGGAAATAACAGAGTGCTGGCTGACGGAATATGACAGTGAGCGGCCTCATAAATCCCTGAATAACCTGACGCCGGAAGAGTACCGGCTGATGGCTGAAAAACCGGAAATCTCAAAAAGTGCGTGGAACTAAAACGGGTGTGCTTACACAGCCAGCGCTATGAATTGCGGCCTTTCCACAATGACGCGACGGGGGAAGCCGTTGCGTGATAAGCAATAGGGAAAAACATCACAAGCTTCCCCCATTACCCCGGAACAAATTAAAATACGTGAGCTTAGGAAAAAGCTACAACGTATTCCATCGCTAGTTTTCTGTATCCGGTTCGTTCAAATATAACACATTATTGATTTTTATTTAGCAAGTAACGGATAATCCCGGCATAGTCTTTCTCAAAACTTTCATCTGTTGTTGTATCAAGGGCCATATTATTAACCAGATATTTACCCCGAACGAAAAAAGCTGGAACGAACCTCAATCCTAAACTGCTGGCTAGAGTATCCTGCCGATTTACTGCTGCTGTAATCTCAGTTGAGTCCCAGATGGATGTCAATTCATTCGTTTTCATCCCTTGATTTATAAATAGAGCTTGAAGACTTTTTTTGTCGTGTACCACGTTTGACTTTTGCATAGCGTTAAATATGATAGGTGTCATTTCTGACTGCTTGTGCAGAAAATTTGCCACCGCCCAGGCTCGGGTTAATTCAGAGCCAAACGGGGCAATATGGGATGAATGATAGCGTTCGAAGCTCGTACCTGAAGGAAATGATGCAACAATAGAATTATTGATATCCGACTTCATTTCAAAATAATAACAATGTGGACAGTTGAATGAAAAGTACTCCACCACGTCAGATACTCCTGAAACAGTATTAGGTAGTTCAAAGTAATCTTTACCCGACACATATTCCTTCGCTTCACACGGTATTACCCAAAGCAGGCATATCAGAACTATGAAACCTTTAACTCCTTCAGCAAATTGTAGTTTATCAAGCAACTTCATCATTTTTACTCTCTCCATATTGATATTGTTCTCGTTGTAATTTCAGCAGTGAATAATACTCCCCTTGTGCCTGTTCTAACTTGACTGGGGTACCACACTCGACAATCTCACCCTGCTTAAGGACAATAAGGTAATTAGCGTGCTTCACAACGCCAAGGCGATGGGTGACCATGACAGCAGTTCTGCCCTGGACAAGGGTAGAAAATTGGCGAAATATTTCAGCCTCAACACGAGGATCCATGGCGCTTGTCGGCTCATCAAGGATGACCAGGTTGCCCGGTGCATAGAGTGCTCTGGCCAAAGCAAGACGTTGCCATTGCCCGCCCGAAAGTTCCGTACCACCATATTCTTTACCGATTAACGTCTCTGGTCCGATGCCATTACCCAAATCAAACTGAGCTATTTCGCAGGCCTTTAAAAAATCCCTTTCTGTTTCAGAAGTGGCCATATTTGTAAAAGTTACGTTCTCTTTTATGGTCATATTATAATGACCAAAATCTTGGAAAATGGCGCTTAATTGACGTCGCCATTGCTTAATATCTATCCTCGCTATATCTATACCGTTACAGGTTATACGACCGGAAGTAGGAAGATAAAGTCGGCAGAGAAGTTTTATCAATGTACTTTTACCCGCACCGTTTTCTCCTACTATAGCCAAGTGGTCTCCAGTTCGAAGGGTCAGGTTTATATTCTTCAAAACGTAATTTTCACCATCATAGGTAAATGATACGTCTTCAAATCGGATCTCTTGCAACTGGCCGGAATTTTCTTCAACTGGGATGTCCTGCGTTGCATTAGCAATAGTTTCCAACGCCTTAAGCCGCGCAAAGAATCCAAAACAAACACCCACGTTGGCAAATGAGTACACCATCCATTGACAGGATAGCCCAAAGAACGAAATGGATTGGATCGTCCCTAATAGCCCTCCCACCGATATCTTCCCTGTGGAAAGGTAATCCACAAACCAAAACATAACGCCGAGGGAACACAACAGATAAAGGATATTCCATGGCTGGGGTCGCATCAGTTGTTTCTTTCGAACAAGGTTGAGTTCATCTTCAAGCTCGTTAAACGACTGTTGGTGTTTATCTAAGAAAAAACCAGACAAGTCGAACAACCTAATTTCTTTCGCGAGTTTTACATCCAACAAAACAGAGAGAAAATATTTAATCCTTCTAGCGGGCATCCCCTTCCCGAGCATTGCTTTAAAGATATCGATCTGCGAATAAGCTACCGCAAATGTCACCGGGATAAGCGGAAGCAGAAATGCAAGGGGTAACCACCATACAACCGATGCCAGAACCATAGATAGACTGAGCAGTGTCAGGGTGCCCCTGAAAATATCGATCAGATTAACAAGTAGGTTAAGGGGGCGGTGTGCAGCTTCTCGTGACAATATTTCCAGATCGTCATGTAGGCCTGGGGATTCAATCAGCATCAGGTCATCAATTCGACACGCTGCCTCCATTATTTTTTTTTGGGTCAGGAATGTCGCTTTTGAGTTCAGGATACTCTGCAGCGTACTGATAATTGGTGCCAGGATTCCGGGGACTACGAATGTTAGAGCCCATAGTATTGCAATCGTTGTTAGACCTGTATGGTCAGCACTGCCGATTATGTTTCCAAGATGTATGCTGGTCATCACACTCAGAGTTGGCATAACCCCCTGTAGTGTGATTAACAGCAAAAAAATAAAAGACAGTTTTGGTGAGGAACGTAGCAATAGCGAAACCGAGTAACGGATAAGCTGTAGTTTACCGATAATCTTACCCATGATTACTCTCCATGGTGATAGGGTGACCTGAAGGGTATACGATCACTTCGTCAAAATGTAATGGAACCCAGACACTCATCGAAAGGGCGTCCGACTCCTCACTGCGGTAGTAAGATGAAACCATTTTTACTTGGTACTGCTCACCACATCGAACACATGCATCACTTATGCGAAACGATTCAAGTTTTCTTCCATCTGGGGTGGCAATGAAGATCATATCCTTGGAGAAAATTCCACAGGAATTGACGGATATATTATAAGCGTGCTTTTCAATTATCCTCTGACAGAGTGAGCGATAGGATAACCACGAATATTTCGTTGCGTGAAAGTTATGGCAGATAACGACCACTTCTTGATAATTTGCTTCGAGGATAATGGACAGTTTATCTGTCATCATTATCTCCCGCTGTTCAGCCGTAACAGAAGAAAGAACCTCCTCAGCAATCTTGTCATACTGTAATAAATTAGTTAAGACCTGCCTGACAGAGGACTCGATTGTATTAGGTAAAAACATGCAATTTATGTTCCGGGAAATCGAATAGGGTATATCGATGCCGAATATATCTATATTCGAGGGCAGGCAGAGAAGTAGGTTCCTGAATTCGACAGACCTCATCCACCAATACGTTGATGAGCTGAGAAATTTCGTCATTGCCGTTTCGTCAAAAGATTTCCGTTTCAGAGCATACAAAACAAGATCAACGGTTGGGCACTCTACTACAACGGCCACTGGTATATCCGAAGCTAGCCCGTTTATATATGTTCTTCTTGTTTGCCACGATTCGTCTGAACCATGACTGTTCTGCCCCAGAAAAGTGATGCGGCGATTACCTCGCGGTGAGATGGACATGCATACTCCTAGCGATCAGTTCACGTTGTCTATTCAGGTAAGTGGTCGGGCGAAAGAAGTTGGATTTTATTTGTTCGATCGGAGGCTTAGTAAAGAAATTAATAATTATTTCGCCATCAGAACTGAATAAAGAAGTGGAATCACAGCGTATGTAAAAGATTGGTATATCATAATTTTTGAGACTTTGGGCTTCATAAGGGATAAGTGCCGCGAAACGGTGATGTGCGCCCTGATAATGCAAGAATTCATCAACAAGAGGCTGAAATGTTGATTCAATCGAACGACTTACACTAGGATGAATAATTTTATTTATGACCAGCATATAATAGGCTGTAGTTCTGATTAAGTAACGTGGCCTGATTTCACCATGTTTACTAAGACAAGTTATAACTGCGTCTTTGTTGGCCACAAGTTTTGAGTAGGCATCCTCATAGCCAGAAATAACGTCCGGAATATAATTTTCAGATTGAACCGGCTTACCGTTAAAATGAGGATAATTTTGTGTTTTCCTCTTAAAACCATGCTCATAGCGAACTTGAATGCGTTCGCTGGCATCATTTAGCGCATGTGGATGTGTGTAAGACTGGAAGATATTTGTCACTGCCGTTAAGGCTGATGTGTGACCAATACCATTCATCGCGACTTCCGGGCTTTGGAGTAATCCACTCTGGTAAACTGATCGTTCAAAATCCGGATTGTCATCAAAAAAATACTGAAAACTGGTTTCAGCATCTATGAAGTACACCCTATTCTCATCCACGATAAAATTGTCAAAGTGACAGTCGTTGATATTCAGCATATCGGCTAGGGCCAGAATCTCCCCGTAACGGCGGTAAGTATCTGCCGCTTTATCAAACGATGATAGTGGCCTATTATCCACATATTCCTGCCATAAGTGTGTCCTGCAGCTTAGTGTGTCAGGGCACACAGCTTCTAACCCGACGATATCACAAACGGCGTTTAGTACTGATTCTACAGAAGAATCTCTGGGTTTATATATAATACGCCTCTGTCCCATAATCAAAAGCACGGGTTGTTGCCCATTCTCATGGCGGTCACCTCCGAGAATTTCAATCGCTGTTGCTGATGATGATGGTGGAAGATTAAAAATATCTTGTAGTTGTCGGAAATCTGTTGTCAATCGCTGAAGGAATAAAGTTAAGTTGGCAAATGTTGTATCGCAAATATGAACAGCCAAACTTTCAAGGAAGGCATTCTGTTTTAATATCTCCGGACGCCACTTCCCGTCACTATTTTTGAAGTAGTTGGTATACCGATCTGTTGATGAAGGGGGTTGGTTACTAAGCCATGCATCAAAGGCGATGACGAAATCGGGTAGATAAATCTGATCAAGTGTTTCAGCAATATGCGTCAATACAGCACTATAATCGATGTTAAAAAGGTTGTAATCGTAAAGTAATTTACTAATTTTTTTTTGTGAATTGTCTAAGTGAGTAAAATATAAATATGCCCTATAAGGTTCGATAAGCTGGTATTTCATCTGAGTATCCCTCAAACGAAAAGTGGCACTATAGAGTGCCACTTAATGTATCAGTGATTAGCTGAAGAAGTCTGCAGAAACTTCTTCAAGCTCTTTAGAGAGAAAATCCTCAGAGCTGATCCAACCGCCACAGTCACAGGTTCCACTGGCGCAGTCCACGCCACTGTTAGCCATATACCCACGAATTTCTGAAATCTTATCCGGTGCTACCTCTACGATACGTTCCATTGAAAACCTCACTTAGATTATTAATAGAAGAATGATCTAAAGCTACTGTTTTTCGCGAAGTGCTCTTGTGCGCACCATTTATTAATATCTGAACTCAGGAAATTTTCACATATCATTATTTAATTGCGTTCTACAACGAAGGCAAGCCAAGCCATAAAATGTATTATTTTCATACGCATGTAGTATTGTAAGAAAATGTAAACATGCGTCAATTAAAGTATAATAATAAAATCAGTAAACTATTATAATTTGATTAATTTATGAGCGGTCAATTCATAATCTTGTCACTTAATAGCGTGTGTCAAGACATCACTGATTTTGACTTGCTCAATATATTATTTTGTTAAATAAATTCATTTCAGCTTTCCATGAAATATTTTTCCGGAGATGGAGTAATGTTTTTTTTACAATTTAACACCTGTGTTCCTCCTGAAAGAAAAACACGCTAGCAAAAAAACTATAAACCCCATACATTAATATAAAACTGCCCTTTACCATCGTCAGTTTTCTGTATCCGGTAAGTTATTGGCAATGAATCTTGTCTGCCGGGTTTTGCAAATGCTAAATCAGCCGCGCACTGGTAAACATCAAGACCCGACTCATGACTTACCGTCCTGACGTTCTCGACAGAAATACGTACATCCTTATCCAGCGTCATTCCTTTCTCTATCGTTTTCCGTGCTATATCAACGACCAGATTCTTAGCGTCATCGCTATTGCATTTTGGTGTCTTATCGCCGCAGCCCACTATTAAACCCGCTGCAATCAGCACCAGAGATATGTTTATTTTCATTCATTGTTCCCCTCAATTCAGAGTGGTTATCTTGTTATTTTTTATTGTATAGACCATCCATTGCGCCTGCTGCCGAAGCCCCGCAGTATCCTTCGCAACCACGAGTCATTACGCTGGTTTTTCCATTATTCATTTCACTGAGCACAGCAACACACTGGCTGGAACTGTCGTTCCAGATCCAACGACGTTTCTGATTCTCACCAGCAGTTATTTGTTGTGCTGTGCCTTCCATGTTGCAGAGCCCTTCTCCATCTCTGGTTGATGCGTTGATGCTGAACTCCGCATTACCGTTCCCTGCCTTTAGCGTTAAAACCGCACCCGGCTTAGCGTATTGGGCTGCGATTGTCGGGAGGGCAATGGCTGCCAGTATTAATGCAATAACTGTTTTCTTCATCGCTGAATATCCTGTTAGCTGATACGAATGTTTTTGGTGATTTTCCCCAGTGCCAGCGGTCTGCGTTTTTCCACAAAGAAATACACTACGTTGAAAGCTGATTTACGGTGATTTCCCCGACCCAGGGAAGGCCAGTTACGGAAAGATTCGATCTGTTCTTCTGAATAGGGCGTGTCAGAGAAGTCAAACAGTACAAGCAGGGCTTTGCCGTCGTGCTTCATCAGCTTCTTCACTTCCGTGCTGTTTACGGTTGCGGAGACATTGGAACGAGCTGCTGTTGGCTTACGGACTGCAAACTCAACAGCCACATCGTCAATCACAAAGTCAATGAAACCATGTCCGGATACCGTTCCTGGTAATCTGCTTTTGACTTCTGGCGAGACGTTATCCGCAAACCAACCCAGTAAATAGCAACGTACTAATGGCAGTAGTTCCCGCTCGCTACATTCATTCAGACGCAGCGTTTTCACAAATTCACGCCGGTAAAGGGAACTGAAAAAATACTCAAAACATTCCGTTATTTCTGTAATGGTCGTCGCCATTCTTGTCTTCCTTACTTGCTTTGCCGCGCTGACTTAAGGGCATATCGTTCCGGCCATAGGCTCTCCGGCGTAGTTTCCAGAGCATCTGCGATAATGCGTTCCGCACGAGGGTAATGGCGCTCCAGAGCATTGTTCAGTGTGCGGGGAGCGAGTCCATGGCTGCGTGAAAGGGCTGCAAGAGTAAGCCCGCGTTTATGCAGCGCCGCCACAATATCGGCACGATGCCAGTTCCCGGAACTTCCGTTGCCCCGGTTTTTCTGCGATGCTGTTGAGTTACGCACTGTATTAACTCCATGGAATCAGTACATGGATATTAAATGCAAACAAAAGATACCTTTCAAGTATTTTTATTATCTTTTTGTGGTTTTTGAATTAACGCATTGATATCTGTAATAATTTAGATGGGTAACGCAAAGGCTAATATGGATAAAAAAACCTTACCTTCCACGGTTGCAGATGAACCCAGAGACTGGCTGACGGCTGAAGAATTTACGCGCGTTGAAGGGATGCCGGGCACTGCAAGGGGAGCAAGAATGCGCCTTGAAAAGCTGGCAGAGCTCCACCCGGAAATCCGGCGTAAGCGAAATGTCGGCAAAGGTGTGGTTTATCATATAAGTGCTGCTGCGATGTCGCTTGAAAACGAACGAAGCAGGGCCAAGGATGACGCATTCAGCGTTGCAGGCGCTGATAAACAGCTGAGTCTGTGGGTTCAGCTTTTCCGTAACATGTCACCAGCGTCACGTGCATTGCTGATGGAGCAGGCTTTAAAGCAGGTGACCAAAGATTTGGCCAGCCAGCATCAGGATGTATCCCTCCTGGCTGAACAAATAATGAAACTTCCCCAGGAAGAGCGGGAGCGCTTGCTTGAGCAATTCAAAGACCAGCAATGAGCTTATTTACTATGCCGGTATAGCCGCCCGATAATAAATAACTTTAACTGGTTACCTTTATTTCCCACCACGGCAGGCAGGAGGAACCACCCCGGAACCCTGTCCACCTGCCATGGAGGTAAATCAGTATGCCATTCTTCTTTAGAAATAAATTTTGGGTTAGCATATTAATATTGGGAAATTAGTTTCTTGGTGAAATTATTTGCTTTGCAAGCATATTCCTGGTAAAATGTCATTACTGGATAGTGTCATATTATTCAGTAACTGATGCATAAACTAATAGCTAACTTAGCGTTTCATTTTATATCCCTTCTGGCGGTAGGACGTCCATCGTCTGAATAGTCAGTACGGGTTAGGGTTAATTAGTGGTTTGTGTCATCAACCCAAACGTATATTTACCGGAATAAATACAATGAATATTATCCGTCAGGAAGGGCTGTCCATGCCCGTAAGTCAGGAACTCATTAATATTATACTGGCTGAACTCAGTAAAAAGCCGCCAGTTAAACCGAATATTCGTGCTGTCACATTGCTGTTCAAGGATATCAATTACAGCGCTGAAAATGGTGGGTTTCATCCGGTCGAAATAAGGCTTATTTCCCGCAACGATGAATGGTATTTCGATTACATCACTGACTTCAAATATATGGGAACAGACCCGGAGTTGGAAAAGGAAATCGATATCAGCTGGAGCCAGCGCTATGTCTTCCTGTCCTATGCCGGTGATTTACCCCCAGGGGAAGGGCGCGACATTTTTGCACTCTGGCAGAGAAATTTCGTTCATTACCATTTCCTGAATATCTACACGCTCACCGTGATGTGGGAAAGCTAATCCCGCCACACTGACAGCTAATTATTGATGGAGACATTATCTGTGACTGCTAACAGAGGGATACACGCGTCTGTACAGGGAGAGCTTGACTCTCTTTGCGGCGCGTACTGTGTGGTGAATATGCTGAGCTGGCTTTATGACGGTCGGGTGAAGCGAAAACCACTCATGAACCGACTTCTTCAGGCCTATCAGCAACGCTGGCCTTTGCATGAGTGGCTGACCCAAGGGATAGATGAAAACCGTCTCGACTGGCTGATTGCGCAGGTACTCCGGAAAGGCCACTACCACCGCCAGTTTCCGGTCCAAATCAGCAAACCTTTCGGCGGAAGTCGCGGTCTTGTGGAGGGGCGGGTTTTCAGTGAAATGAGGCGGTTCCTGGCGGTAACAGACCACTCCCGCCTGATTATGCTCAGCGACCAGTTTCACTGGTCCCTTATCACCAGAATGGACGAAGAAACGCTCTGGTTCTTCGACAGCAACGGGCGAACCTCCATGCCCCGCAAGGCCTTCTCCTTACGTGCTGGCGCGGCCCGCCGCCAGTTGTTTCCCGAAGCCATTTACTTCATTGAACGGGAGTTCTGAACATGACGACGTTTACCCTGCGTGAGACCCGCATCCTGGACCAGGCCCGTGACATTATCAGCCGGTGTTACCAGCGTGGCGTTCAGCTTTGCTCTCCTGATGATGTACGACAGTGCGTGATGTATGAAATGGCTCTGCTGGAGCATGAGGAGTTTGGCATCATCCTGCTCGATAACCAGCACCAGTTTCTGCATCGCGAAATGCTGTTCAGGGGCTCGTTAAATACGGTCAGCGTTCATCCCCGTGAGGTAATCAAGCGGGTACTCAGACATAACGCCGCCGCTGTCATCCTTGTGCATAACCACCCCAGCGGCGAGGCTGAACCCAGCAAGTGCGATATTCAGATAACGAAACGGCTGCAGGAGCTACTGCAAATGCTGGATGTGCGCTTGCTGGACCACTTTATTGTGGCCGGGACGGAGACGGTGTCACTGGCTGAACGAGGGCTGGTGTGATGCAGACAGTTACCTGGTTTAATACATGTTATAGCAGGTTAAACGCATGAGAAGGGCTGCACTGCGCCAGATCGCGCCGGTGGTGGAAACCACCGTGCTGGATGCCTATATCAGCGGTCTTGCCCCGTCGGGGCGGCGGGGTATCACCAGCCTGTTAAACCGCAGCGCCAGTATAATCAAACGCGGTGCGGATGCTGCCAGCTACCCGTGGGAGCAACTTAGCTTCGCTGCCGTCGCTAAAGTACGTGCGGCACTGCTGGATGACGGTTACGCCGTGTCGTCGGTCAACATGGCACTGTCAGCACTCCGGGGCATTGCGCAGACGGCCTTTAACCTAAATTGCCTGGAGGCGGACACCCTTGCCCGTATCCGGGCAGTTAAGCGCGTCAATGGCGATAACCAGCGCAAGGGCAGGGCACTCAGCCGGGAGGAGGTTCGTGCACTCGTTCAGGCCGCTAAACGGCATCCGCAGCGTATCCGCTGCTGTCGTGATGCCGCCATTGTAATGACCCTTTGCGGTGCAGGTTTGCGGGCCGGGGAACTGGTCAGCCTTGAATGCCGGGACTATGACAATGGCATCCTTACAGTGAGGCAGGGGAAGGGGCGTAAATACCGTGAGATACACGTTGCGGCAGCGGTAGATAAAGCCATCAGCGCATGGATTAAAGCCAGTGGCGTGAAAGAGGACGGGGATGCATTATTTAACCGCATTCAGCGCAACGGCAGGGTTGCCAGCCAGCCGCTGACAACGACCGGTTTAACCGGCATCCTAGAGCAGTTACAGCAGGGCGCAGCCATAGCGCGTTTTACTCCTCACGATATGCGCAGGACTTTCATTACACGCTTGTTAGAGCAGGGTGTGGATATTAACACGGTACGCCAGTTGGCAGGCCATAGCGACATATCCACGACTACCCGTTATGACTATCGTGAAGAGGGTATGAAAATGAACGCCAGCAGGAACATCCGGTGCTGGTGAATCACTCTTCATTCAGCTTATGGATTTTGTCGTAAACTTTCTGCTTATCCAGTAGAGGCTTTACAGTTTTCTCAGACCATGTCCGCTCCTTACTCCCCTCAAAAACTGCTTTTGGCGTTAATTCCTCTTTTTCAGTCATGAGTTCGGCAATTCCCTCTTCGTTCATGCCCTTAATATTTTTCAGATACCACACTGTATTGTGCAGGCGAAAAAGCCTTTTAGGAGCGATTTTTTTAATTTGGTAGAACTCAGACCCGGTTTCTTTTTTAAGCAAATATTCGAACACATGGGATATTGTCGCCATCCGGCCAGGTGTTGAAGATGCGGGTGGGGGGAGGGTAAGCGTTTTACTTATTTTTTCTATCATTGACAACATTTCTTTGCTAACAGGAATCTCAAGTGAACCGCTTTTTTTCCTGCTGTTTTTTTTGTACTCGCGTTCCTTCTCTCTCAGCGCAGTAAGTTCTTTTGGGGTTAATGTACGTCTGTCAATGTTGGGCATGAAAACATCCTTCTCATCATTACTGACCGTCAGTTTTGGTTTGGAACAATCAGGTTTTTAACATGACAGTCAGTTTTTCTTGGTGAACTGACTGTCAGTATCTTCGTTTGAATTGCATGTTACTTACTGACAGTCAATGTTGTCAATTAAAAATACTGACTGTCAGTTTTTTTGAAAATTATTAACATAAAAATCAATAAATTGCGTGGTTGTAAAAGCACCTTCGGCATCAGGTGATGTCGACTGAAAATAGGTGTGTTATGGCTACTATTCGAATCCTCAAAGTCCCGGAAGTTCTTGAGCGTTGTGCCATTAGTCGGGCGTCGCTCTACAGAATGCTCCAGCGTAACGAATTTCCACGGCAGGTCCGGTTGGGTATCCGTTCGGTAGGTTTCTACGAGCACGAAGTTAACCAGTGGCTGGCTGACCGTCAGCGTGTTCAGTAAATATATATGCGTCTAACAGCACGTTATAAGCGCACTTAAAAGCATGAACAGAGAACATATCAGCCAACATTGACGCTGGGTTAATTAAACCAACAGTAAAGAACAGTTATCAACAATAACTGTACGGGAAGCTATTGCTCTCTGTTCCCCACCAGGTTAATGCCTGAGAGGAACAACAATGACTCTGAATAATAACTGGCTTAACAAGAAGAATGTTGAGCTCAACATATCAACTGAAATCTGCTGTAGTAACTATGGGCACCGGATGACAATGCGAGCTGATGGTATTACATCAGTTTCTCGCTTCCATAGTGAGGAAGAGAAAGAGGAGTTCTTGCAGAAGCTTGAGCGCATTCTTGGGAGGAAATGGAAGCAGTATCGTGTTGAACGCAAATCAACGCAGAATAAAGCAGGTAAGCCTCATCCCTATAAATATGGGCTGTCAGTATATCGGAAGGATGATGACTCACCCATGCTTCTGCACATCAACTGGGGACCTCGCCGCGCCAATACAGGTGGGATACGCTTCGAGTTCCGGCCGCAACATATGGATGCAAAAGCGATGGATCACATGCTGGGATGGCTGAGCGACCGATTCGGTGCCATTTTCTACCGTCTGTTAGCGAGGTCTTGGGTAACCCGCATTGATGTCGCTCTGGATGTATATGGTTGCAAACTCAATGACTATGTCTGGGATTTAAAGGGAATATCTGCCTTCAAGGACCACATTAATTTTAAGGGGTTACCTGGTCTGAACTTAGGCGGGAAGCGGTCTGAGCTACGGTTTAACCTTTATGAGAAGGTATATGCAGGTGTGCTGAATTCGCTGGGTTTTAACCAGCGTAGTGAGGTTGTATTAAAGGACGGCAAGGCCAGGCAGGAACAGTTTATTGAGATCTACCAGGAGGAGTTTGAAAGTTTTCTGCGCATAGAAGCGCGTATCATGCCAGGTCGGCGTGCTGGTTCATGGTCGGTCATGCTGGCGAAGCTCGCTGAACTGAAAAACCCGTTCGGGCGCATTGTGGTTTATAAAGGAAGGCTTAAATCGGTTCTGGTTAATGACTTCATTGAGTCATCGCGGCCAAAGAGTAACAGCGCCAAAGCCTGGGCTAAGCACGCCATGGGTGATGTAAACAGCCGTATGTCACGCCGGTTGAAAAGGGCACTAGTGACGAATGAAACGGAGCTATTCAACAAGGGTGAAGTCTGGGCGTATTGGTCCTCTTGTGTGGCTGCACTGGGTGAGATAATCGCAAAGTTGAAGCCAGAGAAAGCAACGAAGAAGGAGATGGCTGTAAGCCAGTTCGTTGAGTCGAAGCCGAGTAGAAAGCGTAATTCCCGGCGATTAACAAGGCGCGAACAGGTACGTCCGAAGCGTAAACGTCGGGGTTGAACTGGTATGATGGCGGTCGTATGGCTGCCATCATATAATGGATTACCGGAATGTAGTGGTCGATAAAATTTGGCCACGCTATGAGAGCTTTTAGAACCACTAAATGTCTGCTTCTGGCACAGGACTGCTGTTGCAGCCCTGACAACCTTAGACTTCAATCGATTCAGAGATCTCTAACGCATCATCGACTTCAATGCCCAGATAACGGACTGTGCTTTCCAGTTTCCTATGGCCCAACAGAAGTTGGATCACCCGAAGATTTTTGGTTTTCTTGTAGATCAGGTAAGGTTTTGTTCTTCGCATGGAGTGTGTGCTGTAAAGCGAAGCTTCGAGACCAAGCTTTTCTACCCACCCATGAAAAATTCGGCTGTATTGCCGGGTTGATATGTGCCGGTTAGTTCCGATCCGAGACCGAAACAAGAAGTCTTTACTGTGCAAATTGCCAAGCTTTATCAATGCAGCAACAGCTTCTCTTGTCCCTTTGGTTATCTCAAATTGCACAGGGCTACCGGTTTTCTGTTGCAGCACCGTTGCTCTGCTTGAAACCGAGCTACCATATGCAACATCAGATACTTTGAGGTTCACCAGATCACAGCCTCGTAGCTTACTGTCTAAGGCCATGTTGAACAGAGCTAAATCACGCGTTTTACCTTCCAGTTCAAGCCGGATTCGGATCCCCCAGATATGAGATATCTGAAGTGGTCTTTTTTGGCCTATGATACGGTCTTTGTTCCACGGTGACATGATCATACTCAAATCTCCTGCAATGTTGGAGATTTGAGTATGGTTGTCCCTTATGAGCGAGAAGCGGATCTTTAGTTTTCGAATTGAACGTATGTGGTGAGTATTATATGCTCATCCACATACACTACAAAAAGAGACTGTTGATGACGACGTTCGGTGCTATTTTAAAGGCCCAACACATTGACTATAAGCCTACTAACCGTTCATCTTTGGATGAGTGGTTTTATTCTATTTTGGATATACCAATCGATGAACTCAGTATTTTTGACATATCCCGATCAATCAGACAGGATGTCTTTTTGGAGTATGTTTTACCAAGGGCTGAGGTTTTTTTAAACGAAGATCCTTTAGCTGGAGATTATGACGGACAACTTCTTTACGATATTTCGATGCTGGCTGAAGCACAGTCCCCTTCGATAATGGCGATTTTGAAGCGGATTAGCGCCTATTTGAGTCAGTTGGATAAGCATAATCTTGACAGCCAATCAATTAAATCTATTGAAAAAATATCAGCGCTTGCTCGCAATTGATATTTTTAAGAATTGAGAAAAATTCATCCAAAATTAAGATATTACAATGTTAGCAAAATCTACTTCTGGCAATTACTGTGGGGGTAATTACTTCTTCAAATCAGGATACCCGTTTTAAGGTCGAGCTTAAAAGGTTCCCAGCCTCCCGGCGGGTCCCACTCTCCCTGTCCAAGCACTGTATCATTCTCTATTGATGTTATGATTACACCATCTATGGCACACTGCCTGGATTTCCAGATAACGCCCGCTGCAATATCCATTAGAAAAACGTGGCAGTAAGTGGCGACCAGAACCCGGTCATGTAGCTTGTCTGCATAGATGTCAGGAACTGAATAAATATGTCCAACGTAATCATCTAGTGGATGGCTTATGAACATGTGTGTGGCCATGTCAAAAACATGAAAATGGTCGCCACAAATAATAGCCATGTGAGATTCATTCAGGAGAAACTCAGAAAAGGCGCTGGAAATAAGCCAGCCATACTCATCTGCACGTATATATAACTGTAAAATCAGAAGGGGCTCACCGTCGTTACTAATTAGCAATCGCCGATCTTTTTCTCCCTTAGAGCCAAAAGGATTGACGTCTATGATCGGAACACCTTCCGTTTCATCGCCGGGCGTGGCCTGTTCAAGATAGGTCGCTTGTAATGTCATTGAGTATTCCGAGTGTATAATGCAGAAGTATACATACTACTTTACAAGCTGAGGTCATGACAGCAACATATGTTGTCATATTGCACTTACCAGCACCGCAGATTAGTCATTCCGAAGTTAGCAACGTCCGCTTCACGCCCTGAGACATTCGACAAGCTTTTTATGGCTTCAGTAAGGGCGACTTTCGCGCTTCCAGTGCCAGCAAGTATTTCGCTTCGTCGTACCGGGTTTTGGTCTTCCAACAACGGTAAATGATCCTTATCCATTTAAACGCCAGAGCCCGGATAGCTGATTGATGCGATTTCCCTTTTTCTCGCTGGCCCTGGTAATAAAGTCTGGCCCAGTACGATGAGTTAACCGTCTTCGCAGTCCATTCCACGAATGTCTGTCGGACGAACTTCGCGCACTGCCAACGCCAGTGTACCCAAGATTTTTGACCACTTCGCTCGGTTACTGGTGCGATGCCAGCGTAGTTTTGAATTTCTTCTGCGCTGTTGAAGCGGTCGCGGTTATCACCCAGTGCGGCAAGCATCCGTGGGCCCATACACGGTCCCATTCCAGGGAGTGATTTGAACAGTTCTGCATCCGGAAGCGTATCGAATAAGGATTCAATACGTTCGTCGTAGGTTCTGATTAGGTCGCCTGCCAGTTTGATTTGGGATGCAAGTGCTGTTGCCATCAATGCATTTGCCTCGATGACAGTTTTATCTGTGGTCAGGGGAATAGCGCTGGCAATACTTGCAACCCGCTGTTCGGTATATGCAACAGCAGGACCACCTTTAGCGTTCATAAAATGACGGACAGTATCGCTGCGAGCCCGTTTGAGTTGTTGCAGGCTCGGCCAGCGAATGATTAGCTCGCAGAACAGTGAGCTGTCCCGATGAGAGAACCATTCCAGGGGCAGGGGGTAATACTGCTTAAGTGTGTTGATGAGCCGATTAACAAAACGACGCTTGTCTTCGACCAGCAGTCTGCGCTGCTCAACTAATTGCTGGAGTAATTGGATATCCGGATTGTCGGCTTCAATGGCTTTTATCTTGTGGGGATAACGTAGCATCAGGTCTAATGCCAGCTCAGCATCCTGCGGATCATCCTTCGCACCGCTGGGCCAGAAAGCCTGTCGGTAGCGGGCCAGTGACAAGGCGTGTATTAGAAAAACGGTGACAAATGGGTACTTCTGGAGGGCATACACTACCGGGCCTTTCTTCAGCTCAATGGCAATAGCAATCCTACCTTTCACCCTCTGGTGTAACTCATTGAGCCAGATATCAAGCGCCTCAGGCGTATGTTCAATCACATGGAATATGCGATCACCGTTTTTAAACTGAACGCAGACATCATGTTTTTTATCCGCCCAGTCCAGACCAACATGAGCAGCAAACTGATCTTTCGCAGTCATCACCAACTCCTTTTATCGGGGATTGGTATGCATTCCACGCTCTTCGAAAGAAATATAGTCAGCAGTTTTTCTGCATGCCCTGAGTATTCGTTAGCGAACGTGGAGCACTTACTGGCTCGAAAGCAAAGCGGCAATCATCAAATCACATGATTCTGGCACAATATTCGTAACCAATAAGCGCATACCCTGAATCACTTAAAAGTGTAACTCTCAGGGTGTGAATGACTATATCTGGCACACAGCGGACATGCCGCACCTCTTCCATGAGGCAGCAGATTTAGTTCCTGAGGCAACAGACTTTAGCAATTGTCTTTTATGGTGGGCAGACGCAAGCAGCAGTTGTTGTCACTCTTGTATCGTAACGACAACTTTGCCCTTCGCATGTCCCCCGGCAAGATAGTCAAGAGCATCCTTTGTCACTGCAAAGGGATATACCTTGTCGATCACAGGGATAATGTGTTCCGCTTCAATGAGCTTGCTTATTTGAGTTAGTTGAGCGCCATCAGGTCGAACAAAGAGAAATGAATAGGTCAGGCCCCGTTTTTTCGTAAGACGTATAATCTTGCGGCTCATCAGCCCGAGCACAAAACGCAATAAGAAGTTCAATCCCCGGACCCGTGCGAACGCGACATCTAACGGCCCGATGAGAGAAATAATCTTTCCGCCAGGTTTAAGAATTTGAGTGGACTTTGCAATCACATCCCCCCTGAGGGTACCCAGAACAATATCGTAGCCACTCAGCACGTTTTCGAACGCCTGCTTTTTATAATCAATCACCTCATCGGCCCCAAGACGGCGTACCCAGTCGACATTCTCTGTACTCGTTGTCGTTCCCACGCTTGCGCCCAGGTGCTTCGCCAGCTGGATGGCAAAGCTGCCAATTCCTCCGGAGCCTGCGGGTATAAAAACGTTCTGACCAGGCCTGAGCCCGGCACGTTCTGTCAGCGCCTGCCAGGACGTGAGGCTCACCATCGGCAACGAAGCCGCCTCGACGAAACTCAGATTGGCAGGTTTCAGGGCCGCAGCGCTTTCAGGAACCCGTGCAAATTCGGCAAGGGAGCCTGTTCCCGTATCGAAAATACTGGCAAAAATTTCGTCACCCGGGATAAAACGGGTCACACGAGCCCCCACTGCAACGACGACCCCGGCCAAATCACTGCCCAGCGTCGCAGGGAGTTTAAAATGCAATACTGGCTTGAACATTCCGGTTGGGATCATGTTGTCAATCGGGTTAAGGCCCACCGCGTGTACCTTCACCAGGATTTCATCAGCGCCGGGGGAAGGAAAATCCACGTCATCGAATCCCAGGTCAGGGGATTTACCATAGCGTTTAAACGTAAAGGCTTTCATCGTCCTGCTTTTCATTTGTTTTTTATCCTTTGGTATTTGCCAGTAACATTTTTCACAGGGGTTCTGTTACTGAGTAAAAAGGCGGCGCCCAGAAACAGCTCGATTAACACGGCAAAAAGGATCTGTCCGCTGACATGCCCTTCGCGCCATTCAGCGATGCCCAGCACAGCTGAAATAATCGATATGGTGCTGATACCCGCGGCCAGCGCATAACGGGTCGGGGAAGGCCCGGCATTTCTGGCCAGGAAACACATAACGCTTATTCCTGCAAAAAATGCGGCCGAGCGGCGACAAATAACGCGGGTACCCGGCGTTGGTTCAATTCCCCACTGTGTTAAAAGCTGTTCCGGGAAAAACATCCATACCGTGGCCAGGATGAAAAACAACACTGCAGTCAGAACAGCCAGTTGAGAAAATTTCATTTTTACTCCTTCGCATCCAGCTGAAGACTTTTGCGCACGACCTTATCCATGAATGAGGCTGGCGCGAACCTGAGGAGAAAATTCAATTTACCGGCCAGCGTTCCCGCCGTGTAGCGCACCTTCGGACGTAAAGTCTGAGCCGCTTTAACCACTACGTCACCCACCACCTCCGGGCTTTCCGCTTCGGCCATTGCCTTGCTAAGCACTTTCGCCAGCTTCACCCGGATCAGGTCATACTCTTCAAGCCTGGCATCCGGCTCTATATTATTGGCTTCAAACTGTGTTTTCATGTAAGCCGGTTCGATGACAGACACCCGGATACCCTGCGTGCGTAATTCATGATCCAGTGCCCCCGTATACCCCTCGACCGCATACTTACTGGCCGCATAAAGTGCCACATACGGAAACGGAACGACCCCGAGTATCGAGCCGATGTTAATAATGCGTCCACTGCCCTGGCGGCGCATGTGAGGGATCACCGCCCGGGTCAACCTGACGATGCCCAAAAAGTTAGTGTCGAACATCTGCCTGGCCTGTTCGACAGAACTTTCTTCCGCAGCCGCCGGAGCGATCCCAAAGCCTGCATTATTCACCAGAAGATCGATCCGCCCCTCCAGACGCAGCAACTCCTCAATGGCGGCCCCGACAGAAGCGTCGTCTGTCACATCAAGCGTCAGTAACGGAAACGGATGCTTTCCCGCCAGGGCGCCACGCCGGCTTGTGCCATATACCGTATACCCCGCCGCTAAAAGTTTAATTGCCGACGCTTCGCCAATACCTGAAGACGCGCCGGTAACCAACGCTACTCGTTTTTTTGTCATGCTGAATAAGGCCTTCATGATGTGTTTGAGGTTTCTCATCGCTGCTGAGAGGAAACGCTATAAGGGATTGATATCGGGTTTACTTCTGTGCAGAACAGCCGGAAAACCGCTCTGCACAGTGCACCTCATTGACTACAGTGCTTTATATCGTTCAGCGGCTTCATCTTGTTTGATGTCTGAGAGCAGAGCCTGACGCGACGCATCGAGGGTGTCCCAGCGGGCAGCATTATGTAACGGCGGGATGGTGACGAGCTCACGGCGATCAAAGCCAACCAGTGCGGCATCCACCAACTCGCCCACTTCCATGAATTTTGCTGAGTTACTGATATCGATACCCGCACGGTCCCAAATTTCCGTGTAAGTGCCGGCAGGGAGCACCGCCTGGATATAAATGCCCTTAGACGACAGCTCCACATTCATTCCCTGGGACAGGAAAAGCACAAAGGCTTTGGTTGCGCCGTAAACCGTCATGGCAAATTCCGGGGCGAGGCCTACGACGGAACTGATATTAACGATCGAGCCCTCTCCGGCTTTTACCAGTCGTGGTGCCACGGCACTGGCAAGTTTCGTCAGGGCGGTGACGTTAAGCGCAATAAGGCTTTCTATCGATTCCGGCGTCTGCTCTGTAAAACTACCCGACTGCGCGATACCCGCGTTATTGATAAGGATGCCAATCCGTGTGTCTTCACGCAGACGGGCTTCGACCACGGCCAAATCACTCGTTTGCGTGAGGTCGGCAGGCAGAACGTCGACAGAAATGGCATTTTCCTTTCGCAGACGCTCGGCCAGTGTCTCTAACTTCGCTTTGTCGCGCGCGACCAGAACAAGGTCGTGGCCCCGGCGGGCAAACCGTTCAGCGTAAACAGCACCAATACCCGTGGATGCGCCTGTAATGAGAACTGTAGCTTTAGTCATAAGTTGATCTTCGTTATTAATGTGTAAACAGAATTCGCACTGCGCGATGTATGTAGAACCGTGACACCACAGATCTACTTGTTGGTCTCGGCAAGCGACGGATAATCGGTGTACCCTTGCGCGCCACCGCCATAAAGTGTTTCAGGATTGAGTGGGGCCAGAGGCGCGCCCGTCTTCAGTCTTTCGACCAGATCCGGATTGGAGATGAACGGGCGACCAAACGCGAACAGATCGGCTTTGCCTTGCGCAAGTTGAGTGGACGCCAGCGCCAGGTCATAGCCATTGTTGCCGATCCAGGTGTTTTTAAAGCGTCGACGCAATGAGTTGTAATCGAAGGGTGCTACATCACGCGGGCCGCCTGTAGCACCTTCAACCACATGGAGATAAACAATGCCTAATGCATCGAGTTGCTCAGCGAGGTAGTCATATTGAGGTTGCGGGTCACTGCATGAAATCGCATTAGCAGGAGAGACCGGTGAAATGCGCACACCAGTGCGATCGGCACCGATCTCATCTATGACGGCAGCAGTGACTTCTAACAGCAGGCGCGCACGATTCTCGACAGAGCCGCCGTACTCATCGGTACGCTGATTAGCGCCGTCTTTAAGGAACTGTTCCAGCAGATACCCATTCGCGCCGTGGATCTCAACGCCGTCAAACCCGGCAACAATGGAATTGGCGGCAGCTTTTCTGAAATCGTCGATAATCCCCGGTATTTCCTGCAGCTCGAGCGCACGTGGTTCAGAGACGTCCGTAAAACCGTTGTTCACAAAGGTCTTGGTCTCAGCACGGATGGCGGACGGGGCGACTGGTGCCGCGCCACCCGGCTGTAAATCGACATGCGAAATTCGTCCCACGTGCCATAACTGTACAAATATGCGCCCGCCTTTGGCATGCACCGCATCCGTCACTTTGCGCCAGCCATCGATTTGAGCCTGTGTATAGATACCCGGCGTATCCTGATAGCCCTGTGCCTGTGCGGAGATCTGCGTGGCCTCAGTAATCAACAAGCCTGCTGTTGCGCGCTGGGCATAGTAGGTCGCCGCCAGTTCGCTGGGTACCAGACCGGTTCCGGCCCGGTTACGGGTCAGCGGTGCCATCACGATATGATTGGCAAGTGTGATTGGCCCGAGATCATAAGGTTGAAATAATGTCGTCATGTTTATTCTCTTGCTAAGTGGTGGGTCAACGGTCAATTTAATGATGATGATCATAATCTATAAAGTCAACTGGTTTGATTATGATCATCATCAATGTATACTTAGACCCTATTTTTGAGAGGGGTAGCAAAGCATGAAAGTGTCAAAAGAGCAGGTTCGGGAAAACCGGACTCGCATTGTAGAAACGGCCTCCGAACTTTTTCGTGAACGCGGTTTTGACGGCGTGGGCGTGGCGGAACTGATGTCAGCGGCAGGGTTAACCCACGGCGGTTTCTATAAGCACTTTGGCTCTAAGGCTGATCTGATGGCGGAGGCAATGAACTGCGGTTTTACGCGTTCTGCAGAAAGCACGGCAGGTGTGGACCGGGAAAAATTTATTGAATACTACCTCTCCCGACCCCATCGTGATGATATGGGAAAGGGCTGCGTGATGTCGGCACTTGGTGCTGATACAGCCCGGCAGTCTGAATCAATCAGGGAGACGTTTGCGGCCGGAATTGAACGTCAGTTGGCAGTTTTAGAAAATGAACATGAAACGCGTGCAGACCTGCTCGATACCATGGCGCATCTTGTCGGTGCCCTGGTGCTCTCCCGAGCCTGCCCGGATAATTCCGCTCTTGCTGATGAAATTCTGAATGTGTGCCGCACACGTCTTCTCCGTAAGGATTAATGTTGCACGGAGAAATGAATTTTTTCTTACTGAGTTGCATGCAGTTAAAGCCCCCAAATTAGTTTGGGATTTTGATAGCTGCCATTAAGTCATACGCATATGAGAGGTTCTTCAGCGGTATTAGCGATAACATGCTCAACGGCGATGATGATGGCGGTTATGTTGATTTTGGTCACGGTAACGTGCTGCATGTCCATGCCGCTCTGCATTTTGGTAACCAGTCTGAAATGGCTTTAGGTCAGGGCTCATCCACACTTCCGGGCCATGAGCGCGATATGAAGCATAGCGTCAGTGAACTGCCGGTAAGCTAGTGGATAGGTCCGTCGGTGGTTCGGACGTTCAGCTCACAGGGTAACCTGAATATGGGTACGGCAACCCCGGGGAATAATGTCACGTTCAGTCCGTCACAGGACGGTACCTCGGCTGAGTTAGTGGCCAGTGTATCAGCCCAGACTCAGGAGAATGTGACTCAGGGTATTCAGGGTGGATATACCCCCAGTGTCAGCGTGAACGGCGTTGAGGGTTATAACGGACAGGCCAGTGTGAACATATTCTGACAAAAAAACTGGCCCAAAACGCTCCCTGAGCTGGGAGAGTTTTGTATAAAGCGGGTATCGGCAATAATTGGAAGAAAGTGCATAACGTCCACACTCTGGTACTATTTTTGAGTGTAAAAAACAGGACTTGACTGGCTGCTATGAACGATCAGCGGACATATAAACGCCAAATTGGTTAGGTGGGGAGTCATGACTGATAATTATGCCATAACCCATATGAAACAGGCCGGATAACTGATCATCTTAGGCTTCACAAATGATTTCATTGACAATAAAAAGTAATATATAAAAGTCAGTTGATGTTTTTATTCGTATAAAGAAGCCTCTCCTTCCGGACGGGTTTTAAACCGGCGATGCATCCACAGGTATTGTTCTGGGGCGCGGAGGATTTCATTTTCGATGATCTTATTCATGTAACCAGCTGCGACGATCTCGTCTCCCTCGGGATACCCTGGTAAAGGATTACTGACATACATCTGATAACCTTTTTTATCGCTCCGTCGGATCATGCTAAGAGTGATCAAATCTGCGCAAGCAAGTTTTGACAGTGCATACGTTCCATTCGTCGTGGCTGCTTTTTTTACGGAGAAAAAGGGAGCGAAAACGCTACCCTTAGGCCCATAATCCTGATCAGGTGCAAACCACACAGCTTCACCGGCCTTAAGTGCATGAACAAAGCCAGATAAATTACGTCGATTAATCATTGCCTTATTTGAGCGCATACGTCCTTTTGTCTGAACCCATTCCATCAATGGATTATTGTGCGGGCGATAAGTCGCCATCATAGGGTGACATAACCCCATTACTCTTCCGCATAATTCAAGAGACATGAAATGAATCCCGACAACCATTACCCCTCTGGTTGCATTTGTCAGGTTTTCAATTCCTTCGACATCAAACCATTTTTTGACTCTTGCATCACTCCAGAACCAGGCCATACCCGTTTCAATCAGTCCCAGCCCAAGAGAAACAAAGTTTTTACTAACCATCTGGCTTCGGACAAACGGTGTCATCTCAGGAAAGCAGAGTTCAATATTTCTGACCGCAATACCTTCCCGACGTTTCAGAAAGGGTCTGGATATTTTTCCAAGACCAGATCCCAGCACATGTAATATTGGATAAGGAAGTTGAACGATAATCCATAGCAGGCCCAAACCAGTCCATATAAGCCAGTAGCGTGGATGAAGTAAATGGTTAGTAAATGGTTGTGACATGGTTTTTCCTTAAGGCAATTGAAGGTGGTAACGCATAAGGAAAAAATGAGAAATTCGTCTTTAGCGATACACATCTTTTTAGACAGCTTAAGGGGGATTAAATTCAATAAAATAATTTTTCGCTACTCTTAAGAGATTCGGAAGATTGCGCGAAATTTTTAATCCAATGATTTTTGACGAAAAATTAATATTTTTATTATTAACGTCCAACAAATTATCTTGTTGGTTTGTCATTCTCAACACATTCAATAGGGTGAAAACGAATTTTGGGAAATTAGCTATCGTTTTTCTAGAGAACCTCGCCTTGTTTGAAGAAATCCCAGAAATTTCCGGGGCGATTGCATATTTGTCATTATTAAATCGAATTCTGTGAATAAAGAAAGGTTGACCTACCTGTGATGGCGACTCTAAGGGACATTTTGCTCAACAAGTACTGGAGGTTTCATTTCATTATCCTGTCGTCTTCAACTGCAGTAAAAAGAAATCTTTTGATCTTCCTGTATTGTCACGTTCGGTTACAAGGACTGATCAACTGCCGATGCACTAACATTCTGGTGCACTACATAATTACATTCAGGGCATTCCAGAACCGATTCTTTTCGTAATTTCCACACTGTCTGAGCGGCCCTGTGTGTATGTCTGGCAGGCAACATGAACAGGTTTTTCTTTAAAATGGCTGAGTTCTTGCGTATAAGAAATGAGTGTCTGTAAACTATAATATTTATTATGTGTTTTTATAAAAATGACTGTATTGAATTCCGACCATTGATAACTGAATCATAAATTGAATCTCTGTTTTATGATACAATACCCTTCCATGAGAAATTTATGATGAAATCTGATGATACACTTGATTGGTACCCGGCACAGTTGCCGCCAGTGAAAATGATCCTTGGTGAAGCCCTGCTGGCTGTGGGCAAACAGGGCAGGCCGATTAACACCCGTACGTTGCTTGAATATTTACAGGTGATGCAGGGCAAGCAAAAAAGACGGGATGACAAAGTTGCCATGCAGACCGCGATTGATGTTCTCAGGGATAATCAGCGCATTAACGGCAGGCGTTAATGCGCATTTTAATTCCGCGTCAGTTCTGAATGATTTCCACTGTATGGTTTTGTCCGTCATCCAGCAGAGGAATTCTGTCATCAGGCAGACTGTGACCATCCAGAGTGACCCGATATACTCCGTCACCGCGCGAAATATTAATCTGATAATGGCTTTCGCCATATTGGTATGTCATAGCAAAAGATGACCACTCCTCCGGCAACCGAGCATGGACAGTGAAGGCGGTACCGGATCGTTTTATTCCCAGTAATTCCTCGGTCAGAAGACGCCAGGCCCAGCCTGCGGAACCGGTATACCAGCTCCAGCCTGCTCGTCCGGTATGGGGAGCAACGCTATAGACATCAGCACTCATAACGTAGGGTTCTGCTTTATAGACCGCAACTCCTTCTGCATCCAACGTGTGATTGATCGGGTTGAGCATTGACCAGAGTTGCCAGGCGCGTTCTGTATTCCCCATTCGGGCAAATGCCATTACTGCCCAGATGGCACCATGTGTATACTGCCCTCCGTTCTCCCGAACACCAGGCAGATATCCCTGAATGTAACCCGGGTTAGAACCATGCCCATCGAAAGGGGGGATTAACAGTTTTATTAATCCTCCTTCGTTATCTACAAGGTGCTTATCCAGCGCCTGCATGGCCTGTGTGTAGCGGACCGGGCTTGCGGCCCCGGACAATACAGACCAGCTCTGTGCAATCGCATCAATCCGGCAGTCCTGCGAAGCTTTCGACCCCAGGGGAGTACCATCGTCAAAATACCCGCGCCGGTACCATTCGCCATCCCAGGCGTGGGCTTCGAGATTGTTTTGCAGGCGCAGGGCCTGTGAACGATATATCGAGGCGACAGTGTCATCCTCCCTGCGCTCCGCCAGGGCTGCAAACCGCTGCAAAATGTCGTACAGGAAAAAGCCCAGCCAGACGCTTTCACCTTTACCTTCAATACCAACCCGGTTCATCCCGTCATTCCAGTCGCCTGCCCCCATCAGAGGCAGGCCATGCTCTCCGAACCGCAGACCATATTGAATCGCTTTGACGCAGTGGAACCAGAGAGTCTCTTCGGTATCGCTGATGATCGGTGTGTCATAGACAGACTCTTCACCTGGCAGAAGCGGACGCCCCTCCAGATAAGGGATACGTATTTCCAGAACATCCTTATCCCCCGTCGTTTCCACATAGTGGCAAACGGCAAGTGGAAGCCACAGGTAGTCATCAGAACAGCGGGTACGAACACCGTTGCCATGTGGCGGGTGCCACCAGTGTTGCACATCTCCCTCAATAAATTGCCGTGATGCACAAAGTATTATCTGTTCACGCATTCGGTTCGGATCGGCATGACTCAGTGCCAGTGTATCCTGCAACTGATCGCGAAAACCAAATGCACCGCCAGACTGATAGTAACCACTGCGGGCCATAAGGCGACAGGCGACTGTCTGATACATTAGCCAGCCATTAACCAGTAAATTTACGGAAGTGTCGGGGGTGTTAACCACGATTTTATCGAGCACATTGTGCCAGTGGTTGTGAACCCGGTTTAGCTCCTGGCGGACCGTATTCTCATTCATATAATGGGCAAGACTCTCTTGAGCACGTGCGTGATTTTCATCTGCGCCGAGGATAAAAATAAATGTCCTCTGATCCCCATCAATTAATGTGACCGCCGATTGTACCGCCCCGCAGGGATCCACCCCTGCTCCCGTCTTACCTGAAAGTCTGCGCAATTTCATAGCAGACGGATCGTGCAGAGAACCATTACGGCCGATAAACTCGCGACGGTCGCCTGTCAGTGAACAATCATTACCGCTGACGGCAAAAAATGCAGTACGCTCACCACCGTTATCACCGTAAAAATTGTTCGCCAGTACCCCGCAGCCGCCAGATATACTGGCCGCCTGTGTCACAATGTGAGGAGCTGAACGCGTTCGGGCCTCTCCGAGTGTCCACTCAACATAGCCAGTGGCAGAGAGTTTACGTGTCCGTCCCGAAGTGTTACTGATCGTCAGGAGCGCCAGTTTTACCGGCGCCTCTTCGGCAACCAGGACCGTCAGCTCGCTGTCTATACCGTTCTCACGATGGGCAAAAACGCTGTAACCAAAACCATGACGAGTCAGATAATTACCGTGTCCGCGAACAGGCAAAGCCGTCGGTGACCAACACTCACCGCTCTCTTCATCGCGCAGATAAAACGCCTCGCCGCTGCGATCGCTCACCGGATCGTTCTCCCACGGTGTTAACCGGTATTCATGTGCATTCTCATACCAGGTGTAAGCCTGTCCCGCCTCTGAAATCACGCTGCCAAAATGGGAATTAGCCAGTACGTTTGACCAGGGGGCCGGTGTCAGCGCATTTTCACGCAGGACAATCTGATATTCCCGACCATCCTGCGAAAATCCACCGTACCCATTGAAATGGCATAACTGACTGATGTCGGGAATCCAGTCCGTATGTTGATTACGCTCCCGCACAGCATGTGGAATGAATGCTCTTACCGGAGGTTTCAGGGTATTAATACGCTGGTTAAGCTGCTCATTAATTCCACCTGTGCGGTCATCAAGATAAAGACAGGCCACGCTCATCAAAAGCAACTTATCCTCAGCGGAGAGGTGCTCGCCATTCCGGACAAAAAGCCCGCCCGGTTTATCCAGCAGACTGGCCTCAGACCCGGCATAAATTAAATCCATAATCTGATTTTGTAATTCCTGCTGGTAGCCCCCGGGGCTGTTATTCATGATCACTAAATCAACATCCAGTCCTTTCTGTCTCCAGTACCGGTGTGCCTGAATCAGTGTGGTAACGGAGGCGATACTTTCCTCGCTGGTAATAATGAGCAGCACTATCGGCAGATCACCTGAAATTGCCCAGCCCCACAGACCTGACTGACCACGCCGGTTTCGGCTGATCACCCGACCTTCGGCGCGTAGCTCCTGGACAGGGTAAAGCACTGCGCTGGCGAGACGATTAAACAAGGTGGCATCATCTTCACTGGCGTTCATCTGGCGTAATACCACCAGACTATGAGACCAGGCCAGTTCAAAGACTCGATCAGCAATAGGGTAGTCGCGATATTTCTCCAGCAACTCCAGACTCTGCTGGCGGTTATCGCTGATACCATAAATGATATCAATCGTGACCGGCTGCCCCGGCTGCAGAATGATGGTGTTGCGTATCGCCAGTATAGGGTCCAGTACTGGCCCCGATGTGTTGCTGAGCGACCCTCCGCCCTCTATTGCAAGGGCGTTAGCGGGAGTTCTGCCACGACCAAGAAATTTTGCCCTGTCCGTTTCAAACGAGACGTTATGACGGTTATCGCCATGCACCACCATCATATGAAACAGGCAGGGACTCGATTCATCCGGTGAGCGCGGGCGCCGGTGGCAAAGAATAGCGTCACGTTCAGGATTCAGCTCAGTCTGAATAAACAAATTGCTGAATGCCGGGTGTGCCTGATCGCTGGCATCAGGTGCCAGTACCACTTCGGCATAGGTTGTCAGCTCCAGGGATCGGGGCTGGCGACCACGATGAATCAGTGTGAGCCGTCGCAGCTCAATATCATCCTCAGGGGAGATCACAACCTGAGTTTTGACGCTGAGTCCAGCGAAGGTACGTCTGAATTCAGCGCTCGCATCGGTGAAGATCACTTCCTCGTCGTGTTCGCTGGCATTGCATGTCGGCTGCCAGGTATTGCTCCACACGTCGCCCGTCTGCATATCGCGGATATAGCAGAATGTTCCCCAGTTATCGCGCGTAGTATCACTGCGCCAGCGCGTAAGAGCAATATTATTCCAGCGACTGTAACCTCCCCCTCCCGCTGTCAACATCAGATGATAATGGCTGTTAGACAGCAACTGAATATCCGGGGCTGGTGTGTCTACCCCATTGAAAATCCGGGGTTCATAGCGAACGGGTTTCATTCTGCCCTCATGAGATTCAAAATGACGCCGCGGGCTATAGAGATCGACCGCATCCGGCACGCGTTCCTGTAAGAGCAGACTCGCTGACCGGAAAACTGTACTGGACATGAATCGCTCAGCCATGGGGGCACCAAGCAGCACATGGGCCAGCGCCTGAAAAGCCATGCCCTGGTGATGTGCCATCCATGACTGCACCACCGCATAGAGCTGACCGGTTGCGAGGCGTGAGGGGGTATAGTCCAGCGCTTCGTAAAAACCGTATTCTCCATGGGCGCCATTTTTTTGCAGTCTGAACAGATTCTCACAGGCTCTCTGTGGTGAGACTATCAGCGCCAGCAGTGTGGCGTACGGGGCGACAACCATGTCATCCGCAAGTCCCCTGCGCAGACCGAGCCCCGGTACGCCAAATGCCTGATATTGATAATTACGCTGAACATCAAAAGCATGATAACCAGACTCTGAAACTCCCCATGGTACCCCGCGTTCTTTCCCCCAGTGAATCTGGCGCATAACCGCAGACTGACTCATCTCATCAAGCAGACTGCCTGGCCAGGTGGGCATCACCAGATTCGGCATCAGGTATTCAAACATAGACCCGCTCCATGACATCAGGGCCGTTTCATTATCAATCGTGGTAAACAGCCGCCCCAGCGCGTACCAGCTTTTAAGAGGCAACTGATTAGTCGCAATAGCGAGAAAACTAGTCAGGCGGATTTCAGAGGGCAGCAGATCATAATGGCTCTTATCAGGCGTATTCGTGTCACAGTTATAACCGACACTGAGCAGACTGGTTGCTTCGCTGTACAGAAAGGCGAAATCCATTCGGGCATGCTCATTCAGCCGCTGTTCAAGCTCGGTGATAATATTCAGTCGCATCCGGGCCTGCTCTGCCGCTGACGCCGTAGGTGTTCCCTTACCGGAAAATGTTGCCCGGGCAAGCTCGCTCAGCGTCGGCAGCGGCTGTTCGTTCCTGGAGGCAGGTAGCCAGCCAAGCAGCAGCGACCACTCATGGCAAAGCTGAACCAGTTGATGCTCCAGATGCCCTGACCAGCGCATCTGAAGGGGAGACCCCTGATGACAGTGCGTTGTCAAATGGTTGCACTGGGTACGCATTCTTTTCAGCTCGCTGAAAAACGCCTGCGGAGGTAGCGACACCGCACTCAGCCAATGTTTGCGTAGCAGCCGCAGGCTATCAGGCGGGTTCTGACCCCACTGTTTTTCCAGAATATCCAGCGTATCGTTCAATCCAGCCAGTATCCGTTGGGTGTTTAAAACGGGCTGATGACGCATAGCGGACAGCCCTTCACGCAGTGTCAACAAGTGCCCCGCCATGTTTCCGCTGTCGACGCTTGAAACATAGCGTGGGCTGAGGGGGGCCAGTGTACGGGTGTCATACCAGTTATAAAGATGGCCCCGGTAATGCTCCATTTTATCCAGTGTGTCGAGGGTGAGCGACACGCGTCGTAGCACCTCTCCGCCGGGCAGGTAGCCAAAGTCCCAGGCTGTCAGGTTAGCCATAAGGGAAAGGCCAATATTGGTAGGAGAAGTACGATGGGCCACCGTCGGTTGCGGTATTTCCTGGTAGTTATCAGGCGGAAGCCAGTTTTCTTTTTCTGTGGCAAAGGTCTCAAAAAATGACCAGATTTCACGGCTTGTCTGGCGTAACAGCTGTATTTGTTCCTTATTTGGCGAAAACACCTTGTGCACAGGCTGGCGACTCAACCAGCTCATCAGCAGCGGTGCCAGACACCATAACAAACCGATCGACAAGGCAATCGACAGTAGTGGCGGTGCAAATTGTCCAGTCAGTATTGTAAGCGTCACGCCACATGCAACATTCAGCCACATCGCCTGATAAAAACGTGCAACAGAGGGTTTGTCCTGATTGCTGTCCAGACTGTGACTGACCCACTGGCTGAGGTGACGCCTGCTGACTCCCAGTCGCCATAGCGTCACGGCAATCGCCTTGAGCGAATATCCGGCTTCATGCGGCAGTATCGCAAAATTAAGGCCGACGCCTGACAAACGCTTCAGCGCGCCTGCCCCCACCAGTAACAGATACGGCCTCAGGCGACGACGCAGAGGCTTATGCAGAAAGTTGTGGACGATGCTGAGGATGGTAGGTAACAGCCATATCAGTGCCAGTACGCCAAGCCAGTAAAATGGATTGGGTACCCAAATCAGGGAAAAGAACAGCAATACCAGTAAAGAAGGGGCGACCATACTGCGACGCAAATTATCGAGTAATTTCCAGTAAGAAAGAGTGGACAGCGGGTTCTTGTCCCGGGTTCCATCAGTTTTTCTGACATGTGGCTTCAGCCAGTTAAGCAATTGCCAGTCGCCCCGGATCCAACGTGAACGACGCGCGACGTCCGAAAGGTAATTATTGGGGTACTGTTCGTAAAGTAAGACCTCACTTAGTAGCCCCGATCGTGCATAGCACCCTTCAAGTAAGTCATGGCTGAGAACCAGATTTTCCGGGCAAGTGTTGGCAGTGGCCTGTACAAAGATATCGACATCATAAATCCCTTTACCGACGAACGATCCTTCCCCAAAGAGATCCTGATAGATATCCGAAGACATCATCGAATAGGGATTAGTGCCCGGTATGCCGCTGCGCATGGCGGCGTAACGTCCCTGACCGTTAAGAGGTATCTCCTCTGCAAGGCCGGGTTGCAGAATGCCGAATCCTTTGACAACCCTCTGACTTGCAGGATCATACTCTGGCGTATTCAGCGGATGCGCCATCGTTGCGACCAGTTTGTGCGCCGTATCGCGTGGCAGCACCGTATCACTGTCCAGAGTAATGACGTATTTAATATGACCCGGTAAAAGCTGAGCAGGCATATCGGCAACGCTGACGAATTGTGTCCCCGGATGGCGCAACCAGCTATTCAGCAGTGCCAGTTTTCCCCGCTTGCGTTCATAACCCATCCACGTTCCTTCTGCGGGGTTCCATTCAGGCTGGCGGTGTAACAAATAAAAACGTGGGCGGTTGGAGGGATAACGGCGATTAAGTGCCTGCGTATCGACAATAGCCTGTCTGAGCAGAGCATTACTTTCCGGTGAGGGTTCATTCTCAGAATCAGAGAAATCGGTGAGCAGAGCAAACCTGAGATTTTCGTTTTCATTCCCCAGCCAGCAGACTTCCAGACTGGTGAGGAATTTGCTGAAACTGTCGTGGCTGGTCAGCATGCAAGGGATGACGATCATGGTTGCACTGTCAGCGGGAATGCCGGTTGAAAAGTCCATGCCTGGCAATGGACGAGGAACGCGAAAACGGGTTGTTGCGTCACTAAGTAAATCACTCATTAACTGAGTGAGAGCAATAATTAGAGGCAATGTTATCGGGATCAGCAGCCAGTCTGCACCCTGCAGGGCAGTTTCGTGCAATATTGCCGCTGTTGTTGCGGTAGTCAACAACGCAAGACTTCCAAGCCATGACAGCAGGGTTACTCGGTTGAAACTGTGGCGCAAACGTATGAGCCAGGAGGTGTTTGCCAACAGATGAATCTCCAGCTCCTGTCGCCCCTCACCCGCGAGATAATACCCTACGTGATGTTCCTGTTCGTCGGAAGCCTTACCCCCTGAAAGTGCCAGTACTCTCTCAGCAACCTCAGGCTCACTGAGACCACTATCCCTGGACAGGAGCTCAACAACGTGGCGGTAATGATCCCGGGTATTGAAGTGCATCCGGGAATAGATACCTGCAGGATCATTGCGTAATGCCTGTTCGACGACGCTTATCGTTTCGGCGAAATCAGCCCAGTCCGTTTCGCTCAGTAATCGCAGACCCGCGATGCTGTTACTGACAGATAGCTGGCTGGCGGCAAGCTGTTGATTGAAGCCATGTATGAGAAAATCAGTGGTGCGCCCTTGTTCCCGGAGGCACTGATCAACCCAGGTAAGAGGTAACGACAGCGTGTTACCATGTCCTTGCAGGCGCCTCACCAGCTCAGCGACAAACGCACTGGTTAACGGAGGACGGGAGCGCGCCATATCGGCAACCACCATGATTAAATCACCAGGCTTGTTCTCCGCACATTCGAAAATCCTTGTTATCCACGTATCTGCCAGGTTTCTGTCCTGTTGAGCTTTTATCACTTCCATACTGATACGCCGAAGATTTTCAATCAGCGCCAGGCGCAGCATACCCGGTAAGGCCCAGACTTCACCCAATGTCAACGGTGTCACTTGTTGATAGGCTGTGAGATAGCTTGTCAGGCTGGAGGTATCCCAGCGGCCATCACCGTGAGCAATGGCCTCAGATGCAATATTGTAAATTCGTGGGCAATTCAGTGGTGACATCAGCGATGGAAGACCTTTACCGAAGCTTTTCGGCAAGTGCTGGCGGACAGTGCGGATTTGTTCTTCAATCAGGTAGTAATTGTCCAGCAGCCATTCCCCGGCGGGCATAATGCTCGTTTTTTTTCCGGCATTGAGCTCGTAACAGTTTTGCGTGATAACAGTTTCATTGTCGCTGAGCCGTTTCAGAAGGTAGTAAGCGGGTTTATCCGGCGATAATTTATGCGTGCGTGCCAGCTTCTGACCATAGCGTTCCATCTGTACGGTCGAAAAGAGTTCTGGCTGTGGAGTGTTTTCACCGGCAGGATCGTTCGCCGGAAACATAACGCGTCCGGAGGTATTCGTCGGAATACGGGAGCGGTCAAACCACGCCCAGGGTTTCATTTTCATAGCGTTGCTCTGATGCGACGTTAGCGCGCAGGAGCAGTTGCGAAATCAGTTCAGAAACGTTCTCTCAGGATGGGCGTAAGGCATCAGGGATTTAACAGCTGCTGGAATTTAACCTAAGTAGTATAGAACACCGGATTTCTGCGTGGATGAGTGTCATGATGAGTGTGGTAAGACAAACAGCGCCTTACAACCCGGGCACAGCATTGTCTGTTGGCGGCGAACTCTGGAGAGAATTTGAGATGAGCGTAAGCCGCAAACCGGGCAGATGACAGAGGACGTCGATGAGCCACCAATTAATTTCATTGCGTAATCGATGAGAGACATGATGAGTAGCCTTTCAATGAATGAGCTTCACCGTAACACGTTTGATTGAAATTTAATCATTTAATTTTTCCTCCCATATCAATTTTCCAATAGTGGGATATCACAGGGAGAGATGACGTTGTTTCAGGAAAGATAGATGTTTGCAGCCACCGGACCACAGAGACCGTTGATCCGACAAAATTCGATGCGTATCCCTGGAATGAGTAATTCTGATTCTCTGGAGTTAACGGCTGAAATGTGAAGAAAAACGTCTTTTCGACCATCTGAAGGGATGATGAGGCCTTTGCCACTGAGACTGTCAAAACTTTTGACAATTCCTGTCATTTTACGGGACAAGTCAATTCCTTTTATTGAAAACACATAATAACTATACGTTGAAATAAATTTAATGCCACTTTTAATTTATCCTCTCGGCCCTCTGGACGGCTAAAATATAATTTGCTTATTATAACTCCCCGTGCCTTAATGAACTCATCAGTTCGATGTACAAACGAACGTAAAACATTTTCCGTGCAGTCCTCATTACCAGGCGCTATCGCTGATATCCCCTTCTTTTGAGTCCATACGCTTAATACTATACGTTTACTATCAATACTAATGTGTAACGGGAGTCAGTATGACCTCAAGAATTAAAGGCCTGGTAAAGTGGTTTAACGAAGACAAAGGTTTTGGTTTCATCTCTCCACTCGATGGAAGCAAAGATATCTTTGTTCATTTTTCTGCGCTTAACGGTGATAACTTCAAAACTTTATTTGAAGGCCAGAAAGTTGAATTCGCAATACACGCGGGTGATAAAGGCCCGTCAGCTGCAAACGTAATACTTTGCGATAAATAAATATTTGTGGATCTGCGACAACGATGAGGGTTCATTCCTGAGTAGACAGATCCATAGGTTAATTTAGTGAAGGTAGTGAAGGGCAGATTATTCTTAACATCAGGTTAGTACATTTTTGCTCATGTATGAGTGTGCTGACCGATGTGATGAAGTGCAGGTCTGCTGCATGAACAGTCTAAAAGCAGAAGCTAACTGCTTGTAAAAACATTAAAGTGCGTAAGAGGTAAGACAACCTCCACAAGCATCACTTCTTCGATTTTAAGTGGTTTTTTTGCTAAAATACATTCCCATAACAGGTATTATTATTCTTTTATCCCTCATCATCCTTGAAAGAGTGAGTTTTTTAGGATGGTTGTATTGATTTGAATAAATCACTGCAATAGGGTATGGGAAGTTGAGAGCCTTTTGGGCGCAGCTAAAATATGTTCTCAATTTTTGGAACAGCCCGTTCATGGATGTTTAATTAAGTCATTATGACGGGAACATATATATTTACGTCCGGATACAGGTATCTCCAGAACAACCAGTTAACAAAATTATGGTGGCATATGAAAAAAGTTATTGTTTTTTTTAATGCCGAACCGTGCAAGGTTATCAATGTTCTTAAAGGTATTACCTCTATCCGTGAGGAGTACCCAAACGGTGAAGAAATACATCTTCAGATAATGTCTGCCGGTTTTCCTTCGTTGACTACAGAGCATGGTATTGTACATGTAGCTTCAGACAGGGAACTGACATCACAGGAAATACTGGATGCTGCCAGAAAGTATCTGTAGCAAACCGTGAGGTTTTTTATTCCTCTAATCCATGTTTGATCGTGTACTGGCGGTTATAGAAACTATCTTTTCCCGTATAAATCAGATGAGAAAATAAAAAAGTACGTAAAAACCTTTGATAGCCTGCATTAAAATGCAGGCTTTTTTTTCTTTATACCAGCAATGCTGGTTATAGACGATGGGCGTCGATATTATCAACCTCTCGGAGGTATTGATATTATCCGTAGCGATTCAACGATTATAATTGTGCTGAATCGCAAGCATCTAACAATACGAGAGAAACGCCACGACGTAGTTGTCAGAAAACCTAATGCTCAGCTTAAGATTTAAATGAGGAATTCATCAAGTTTTTTTCCTTCAGCCATTTGTTTAGCTATTGTTTTTGGCATGCGCCCCTGGCCCGTCCAGGTTTTAATCTTATTGTTTTCATCTAAATACTTGTATCGAGCGGGCCTTACAATACGAGTTGACTTTTTTTTACTTGTATTTTCTGAAAACTTCATTAATTCTTCCGGGTCTATACCTTCTGCGAGCATAAGTTGTCGAAGGTTTTCCAGCTTGACTTTTCGTCCACTTTCTTCTTCTGCTTTGGCAGCAGTAGTATTTCGTATTTCGGAAACAATGGTGCTGAATTTTTCCAGGATAGCCTCAAGTTCTCCAAGTGAAAGGTCACGTGTTTGTGTACGAAGAGAACGAATGTTATTAAGCATGCTGATTAAGTCTGACATAAAATTCCTCAAGATTAAATTTAACTACATTATGAGTGTAATCTATAAAGAAATAGTATACATCACCTTTCTGATTATTAGGTCATTTCTGTAGCGGCAGAAATTATTTATTTCCAGACTCGATAAACCATAAATAATTATTGAAACATATACCGATGCTTATCAAGCGGAGCATTCCGGTATAAGTGTTTTAAAATAGCCAACTCCACATCATCATGAAGCTTTTATCGGTATATTAATGCAGCCTATCATTTGATGTCTGCAGCTGACATAGCTTTGACCTGTTCCCTGTTGGTTAGCACATCGCGACGTTAGCGATGTCCGCTTTTGGCACGAAAAAGTCGATCAGGGGGTAGCCATGTCTGCTCAGAACGAACAGCAGAAGTTCGTAATTTATCCCATAGTTGATGACGCGTGTTAATAAATGGGGATCAGGTCAATAGGGAGCAATAAAAAAAGGCCGCCTAAGCGACCTATTTATTTTACATAAGCTTTATTTTTACTTTATACCCCTCAAGACCGGACATGGTCTCACTCGGTATAAACTCGATCTCAGAAACTTCTTTGCCTGTTTTTTTTCCGTAGCTCAGCGATTTTTTTAGTAATAAGAGCAGAAATTTCTTGCTCAGCTTTACGCTCCAGTTCTTCTGGTTTCATATATGTACTCCTTTTTCATACCCAACCTTTTATAAATCATAGGGTATCTTCCATGAGTGCGCTCAGGAATCCTCCCTCACGCCACCGGTAAATCGGGAGTTGGTTGCAATACCCACGCCGCCGATGCCGGTCGCCTCGTTCGCAGGACATCTGATGTCGAGCCACAGCCGACGCTTGACAGATTTTTTCCTGGCATTATCGCAGACCCACAGTGAATGCCTGTTGTAATGTCGTAATAATCATTCCTCTGCCGTTAATAAAACTTTTTTGAATTAATTCTTCCGCTTACGCTTGTTGTAAATGGTTTGTAGACCACACTTGGAGAGGCTCTTAAAGGATGCGCACCCCGACCCAGGGAATGACTTATGGATGAGTCCACACCTTCAGCGGGAGCTGAGGGAACTGAAAATAAGAACCGATGCTGTACCTCAAGATTGCCTTCGCTTAGAGGGCTTTTTTTTAATTTCAGAAATTAACCAGCTCAAGCTATTTCAAAAGTTTGTTTGCAGCTTCGACGATTTCATGTGATGTAACCTCTCTGTCTGAGGCAACACAAAACTCAGTATGATCGCCAGTTAGCGAATGAACTCCCGCATACATAATCTTAAGGTGAGCTTCCTCACCATTCGGGTATTCACGGAGTATTGTGGTAGTGCCATCTACAACCCTGACAACCACCACCGGCTGTCGATTGAAGAACACCAGAACATTTTTCATAGGGATCCCTAATTTTGAGAAAAGGCCACAATAAGTGGCCTTTGATTAGTATCAGCTTGAAGTCAGAATAGTGATTCGCAGGAGCCACCCAAGCGATCCATGTATCCAGATCCACCAATAACCGCTGCCTTTCTCGTGTAGGCGAGGTGGCGGTGAATGGAGTCTACCGAGTTTTCACGTTTTCACATGACAAAGGGCAAGATGATGGTAGTTATGCTGCTACCTTTGATTTTCATCTCCGATTAAACTGTTTTAGCAGTTTTAACCACTGCAAGTCGTGCATGTTTGCCCCCACAGAGGCAACCTTTCAGTTCTTGCTATCTGCCCGGTTGACCTGCGCCCTTCAGATTAACACACTACGCATTTAGCAACGTCCTCCACTGGCACTCAGCAGAAGTTCGAATCATTTACATGCTGTACATAGAAAGTGTTTGGAAGGGCTTGCATTTGAAAGGGAGCGAAGCAAGGCTTTTAAGTATTTGACTATACGTGATGAGCAAAAACCTCGAAAACTATGGGTACTTAGTATTCACCGCTTACATATACTGTAGGTAGATTTGTAGGTTTAAATTATAAATTAATAAAAATCTATGTTAATCAACAATAAAACACCAATGCATCATCGGCGTGTGGGCGTCGAAATTCTCTAGTGTACTCATCGGTTTGTGATGTCCATTTTCTTAAATTTTAATGAGTTAGCGATGTTTGTTGTTCTCATTGAGTTTCACGCCTCATTGATTTTGATGAATGCCGGGGCATTTCATAAATGCGCAGATTGCATGATAACGGAGTCTGTGAGGGAGGAAAACCAGAGGGAAGGCCGCTGTTGTTTAAAACGAGAGAAATGATGAAGCCGGGTGACAACGATAAAGCCGATATTGGCAAAAATCGTGGTTTACGTGTCATCCAGTGATGTCACCGGGGTTAAGCCTTTTTTCTACCATTACACGAGTCCTGTGACTGGAAAACTTGCTCAGGTCAAAATTGGCAACTTCCCGCAGGCTTCTCTCGCCGCTGCACGCCTTAAACTCAACGAATTAAAGCTTCTCCGTCAGGAAGGTCGGTGCCCTGCGTCAGAGCTTAAGCAAGATAAGCTCCAGCGTGCGATTGAAGCTGAACAGGCTAACATCCCTGAATTGACCGTACTGGGATTAGTTGAACTGTATCTTACCGAACGTATTGAAGATCGTAAAACGAAGGGCGGGAAGGTCATTCCCGGTGCCAGAAAGCCGAAAGGGCAGGCTGAGGTTCGTCGTACTCTCTATTTTAAACTCTTCGGGATAACGCTTACCGTTCATGGGCACCTCTCTTTAAACCATCTTAATGGACTGTCCCCTCTATGGAGGAAGAAAATCAGCGCCTTAATTCCTCTGCGAAAGGGGGCAGGATACTGGCCGGTGGAATATGCAGACCGGAACCGTGCGGTTGCAAATCAGCGACTGAGTGGGAGCAAGGCCCGGTGGAAATGGACAACAGATTATAACCATCGGTCGATAGCGGAAACGGCGATGTGCAGAGTAAAGCACTATTCGGGGAGGCGCTGACACTGCGTGATTACGATGGTCAGGTCGCAGAGGCTCTGGTCATGGTACGTGCGCTGAACAAAATGACGAAGGCAGGTATGTCAGAAAGCGTACGTATCGCCTGAAAACCTGACCGCTACGGAGATGCTTACCCAAAATCTGGTTTATTCAACAAAGCTCTTATAGGAATAATCCTAACTACTCATTTTGTTTGAGCCGGAATAATGAAATAAGTTTTTTTCATATGATAAGTACAAGTGAAAGAGCAATAAAAACAAGATGGAATAAATCATTATGTCTTACACTATTTTCATCAAACGTTTATGGCAGAGCGAAAATTCAACAATAAGTGAATTCTCGATATCCGGCACTGAAATCTCCGGTTATTTTCTGGAACGCCCCGGGCCGGATACGACGGAAGCAAATTTACGAAAAAGAATCCCTGACGGCTCCTATAGCTTGAAATGGCATGCCAGCGGCAGGATGCGGAAATTCAGTCCATTACCTAATTTGTTCAATGCGAGTGTACCCTCAAGTCGCGCTATATTGATCCATCCAGGCAACGTTCCCGACGACACGGATGGTTGTTTATTGCCCGGGAAGTCAAAAGGAGATGACCGAATAGGGCAAAGCCTGGGGTTATATGAAGAGATTAAGCAATTGATGGTTGATAAAGGGATAGAAAATTTTAATGTATTAATCACCTCATGCTACGTGGATTGCAAAAAATGAAAAAATACGCCAGTTTGATGTTCCTTCTTTTTATTTCTGTGTTCTCTCTTCGCGCAATGGCGACGGTGGAAATAAAGAACGGTGTACTCCAGGCTTACTGGCAACCGAACTGGAATGCTGATGCAACGGTCAATACGCCAGAGTTAGAGTTTCGCTATTTTGCCCTGGGTAATAAAAAGAAAGATAACAAAATAATTGATATTACTGCTAAAGGCAGTGAAGCGCAGAAGATCGCATTTATCAAAAAGAACTTTAAGAATATCCCGGATAACTTTTTTACCTTTAAAGAGTGGTACGTTAACCAACCCGGTACGATTAAAGTACCTGCGGTGGTTAACTATATGGAGTGCAACACAGATAACTATAAAGCCGATCTGCAGTCATTTCAGCCGGATAATGCTGCGCAAAACGCTGACGATATGATGACCCAGGATTTTGGCGGCTGTGGATCAGAAACGCCTTATCTCGTGTTGTATCAGTTGAAAGAGGGTGAAAAAACGTTATCCCTGAAAAGCGAGGCCAGTGAAACAGCGTCAGATTTGGTCTCAGTCAACAGTAATGAAACGCTGGCTAAAATCAGAACCGTCGATAACGCGTGGATCTATGTTGCAGTTTACGACGAAGCGGAAAAAGGGCATCTGAGCAACAAACGTGGGTTTGTTAAATTGAGCTCTCTGACACCGCTGAACTGATAACGTGTATTAGCTCAAACTTTTTCTGAAAAAGGACATCATCTTCAGTGGGGATGTTTCATGAACTAAATGAGTGGTGGACTAAATTTAACATAAAATAGATTATGCACATCATCTATCTAGTAACAAAGTTGTAATGTCCGTTCTGGGCTAAGTACATGTCCGTCACGTAGATTTACCCTCAAGGGATTCTGATGACGGCTCATGCAGCGGAGTTTTTTACTTTGGATGAAGTTAACCGACTCAAAATCATTCAGGATGTCGTGGACCGGCATCTGACCACGCAACGCCTGGGTATCCATCAGTTTATGATGTCCATTTTCTTAAATTTTAATGAGTTAGTGATGTTTATTGTTCTCATTGAGTTTCACGCCTCATTGATTTTCATGAATGCCGGGGCATTTCATAAATGCGCAGGTTGCATGATAACGGAGTCTGTGAGGGAGGAAAACCAGAGGGAAGGCCGCTGTTGTTTAAAACGAGAGAAATGATGAAGCCGGGTGACAACGATAAAGCCGATATTGGCAAAAATCGTGGTTTACGCGTCCTCCAGTGGAGTCATCGGGGTTACGCCTTTTTTGTGTCGATATACGAGCCCTCTGACATTTTGCGTTAAGTCTCATCACTTATTAACCTGGGCGCGTCATGAAATAACGCTCAGTGCTTATGTATCACAATGGTGCGCGCTGCACTGACATAATGCGCGTTACTCTCGCCATCAGGCCTGTATACCGCTTTCCTCGGCTGTTTTTAACAGTTGGCGCATAAATTGCTTTCTCCAGACTACCGCATCCTGCGTGGCAGGAACAGGCACCGTAGCCTGGTAAGCGGCTTGTGGCGACCAGCCACTCCAGTACATCGATTTCAGGCGAAGAAGCCCTACCGGCAATGCTGTCGGCGGGGCTTTTTTTTTGGAGTAAATCTATGAGTAAGTTGAAAGCATGGTTTCAGGGGCCACAAGATATCACCGAAGCAGAGGCCGTTGAGGATTACGCGGTTGGCCGCGTGCCGTCGCACTATCGCTGGCCCATCCCGGCCATTATTCTGGTGTTGCTAGGCAACTCTACTGCCATGTTCTGGTTCAGCCTTGGCGCGGACATGAGCTACCAGGTCGGCTGGCCAATGTTGCTGCTGCCGATTGGTTATATGGTGGTGTTCGCCACCTTAATTGGCTCGTGCATTATGAAGATGGCGAGCAAAGAGGGACTTTCACTCAATCTGATGACGCGCGGTCTGGGGTTTGGCTATATGGGCTCAGCCTTCACCTCGCTGATTTACGCCGTAAACTTCATCTTCTATTTCCTGTTCGAAGGTACCATTGTTTCTCATGCCATTGCCAACTATGCGGGCGTGCCGGTTAACTCGTTTACCGGCATCGCCATCTTTGCGCTGATGGGGCTGGCCGCCATCTGGTTTGTCTGGAAAGGCATGTCATCAATGCAATTTCTGCAAACCTGGGGCGTTCCCATTTTCATTGTGCTATTTGGCTTCTGTATCTGGCAATTGACGCACCACTATCCGGCGGTCAGCTTCAGCGGCTGGCAGCCAAAAGGGGAGATTGACAGTAACGCTCTGTGGCTGGTGATGAATATGGCCAACGGACAAATAGTCTTTCAGGGGTTGATGGCCACCGATTATGGTCGTTTTGCCCGTCCGGGCATCAGCCATAAAGGCACCGCGACCATTATGCTGGGGATGCTGATCCCCATCGTGGTGGTCATGCTATTTGGCGCGTTTATGGCCTACACCCTGATGCCGCATATTCAGGGAGAAGATGTCTGGTCGCTGGCGCTCGATCCGGGCTTTGTCTTTCCGCTGATCATTGGGCTGACCGGTGTGTTATTTGCGGTGATTACCCAGATCCGCATTAACGTGCTCAATCTCTACTCTGGTTCGATTGCACTGTCGAATACCATGGACATGGCGTTTAACTATCGTCCGGGACGTCAGTGGTGGATGTTGCTGGTCTGGTTGCTCGGCGTGGTGTTCTATATCTGCAATATCTTGCAGTATACCGGCACCTTCCTGTCCATTACGGGCATTCTCACCAACACCTGGGTGTTTATTATCCTTGCTGATTACTTTATCTGCCGCAAAGTGCTGCATCTTGCGCCATCCGATTTTGTGGAGTTTCGCAAAGAGTATCTGCGTATGTGGAACCCGTCCGGCGTAATTGCATTGTGCGTCGCTGTTGCGATAGGCGCGGCCGGCGTGCTGGGTCTGTATCCGATGGTATACGCCTCGTTTATTGCCATGCTGGTTGGCCCTGTGCTGCATGTCGCTATCAGCGTGGCTACCCGCGGCAGCTATTACTTCAAAACCTTCCCTGAGGATATGCAAACCAACTGGAAACCCTCCGATGCTTACCAGGGACCGAAACCGGTATTTAATCCGTTACTGAGCAAGGAGGCAGAATAATGCGTATCAACGTTGCAACCATCCAGTTTGAACCAACGCAGTTCAGAAAAGAGGAGAACGTCACTCGCCTGCTGGCATTAGCAACCCAGGCCGCGCGTGATGGCGCGCGCTTAATCGTTATGCCGGAAATGGCCACCACCGGCTACTGTTGGCTGGATCGCGCGGAAGTCGCCCCCTATGTAGAAACAGCGGACGGAGCCACCAGCCAGGCATTTGCTGCCGTTGCGCGTGAGTTTAACTGCTTTTTGGTCTTTGGCATGCCGGAGCGGGACCCGGTAACCGACCTCTACTATAACAGCGCCATTTTGGTCGGGCCGCGGGGCGTGATTGGCGTCCACCGTAAAACTCACCCCTATATTTCGGAACCGAAATGGGCAGCTAACGGTGATGTAGGGCATCAGGTATTTCATACGGAGATTGGCAATATTGCGCTGTTGATCTGTATGGATATTCACTTCATTGAAACCGCCCGGCTGGCCGCGTTGGGGGGCGCACAAATTATCTGCCACATCAGCAACTGGCTGGCTGAACGCACACCTGCGCCTTACTGGCTCACGCGCGGTTGGGAGAATGGCTGTGCGCTGATTGAAAGTAACCGCTGGGGATGGGAGCGGGGCGTGCAGTTCAGCGGCGGCAGTTGCATTGTGGATAGCCACGGGAATGTGCTGGCCAGTTGTGACAGCGGCGATCGGATACTCAGCGCTGAATTACAACTTCCTGAGGAGAATCCGCAACTGAAGAAGCGTCGGCCTGAGCTGTACCAGCGTTTGATTACCAATACTTTCTTTTGGAATCCGCAGGACTTTTTTGGCTTATACGGACGTAATCCACTGCCCGACGGCAAAGCTTCCCGTATTGCGGTGGCGCAGTTTCGCCCGCAAAACGATGTTGATGTCAATCTGGCACAGATTCGGCACTGGGCCGAACAGGCGAAATCGGGCGGCGCGGAACTGCTGGTATTGCCGGAACGTGCGCTGACCGGCGGTGACGGTAGCCGCTACGCGCTGACGCTGGATGATGCGCCTGTACAAGCGCTGATCGCGCTGGCGATGGAGCTGGATATCGCGCTGCTGGCGGGGTTCGCCGAGCGGGAAGGGGAGCAGTGCTATAACAGTGCGGTGCTGGTGAGCAGTGACGGGATGAATGCGCACTATCGGCAGATTCATGTCAGCGAACAGGATCGGCAATGGGCCTGCGCGGGCAATCAGTGGGTAACCTGTGATCTGCCCTGCGGGCGGGTCGGTATTTTGCTGGGGGAAGATCTGCTGGTGCCGGAAGCCGCGCGGATTCTGGCGCTGGAAGGCTGCGATATCATTGCTTGCCCGGCGCAGCTTCATTCACCTGTGCCAATGGCGCACGCGGGCACGGCCATCCCCCATGTCTGGCCGATTCCGCGCGGTGCCGATCCTTACCACTGGCTGCTGCCGCGCGTTCGCGCGGGTGAGAATAATGTCTGGCTGGCTTTTGCCAACTGGCCAGCCGCCGAAGGAGAAAGCTTTGGTCTGAGCGGGGTATTTGGCCCGGATACGTTTGCTTTTCCGCGTAAGGAAGCGAAAGCTCTCGGTGAGAAAGGGCTGGCGGTGCTGGATATCTCCACGGGGTCAGCCGGTACCACTTATCCCGATCATGTGGTAAGACGTAAAGATTTGGTGCTGATGCGTCAGCCGCATTACTACACTGCGCTGGTTGTTCAACCTCCGCGATGAGCCACAGACGCGGCCTGCGGGCCGCGTTGATTCAGGAGCTATTATGTCTGCCACTCAGCCGCTGCCTAAACGCGTTATTCCAGTCGGTATTCTCTATTCTGTTTCCGGCGATTATGCGGTTATCGGGCGCGAGATGCTCACCGGTATTCTGTTGGCGATCGAGGAGATAAACGCCAATCCTGCCCATCAATTTACCCTTGCTCCCGTGATCCGTGATCCGCAGGGTTCGCTGGATCTCTACTATGAATATTGCCACGACTTACTCTATCGCCACGGCGTGCGTCATGTGATCGGCTGCTACACTTCCGCGGCGCGTAAAACCATTCTGCCGTTGATCGAAGGCGCCAACGCGCTGCTGTGGCATTCCGCGCGCTACGAGGGGTTTGAGAGCAGTAACAGCGTGATTTACCTTGGCGCCACCCCCAATCAGCATATCTTGCCGATGCTTAGCTGGCTGTTACAGCAACAGGCAGCGGAGATCTATCATGTCGGTTCTAACTATGTCTGGTCCTGGGAGATGGATCGCATTACCCGTGAAGCCGTGGTCCCCGCCGGTGGCAGCGTGGTGCAGAGTAAATTACTGCCGCTGGGTGACGAAAATGTGGAGGCGTTAATCGCTGATATTATCGCCAGTCGCCCGAAAGTGCTCCTGAATACTATGGTCGGCAAAAGCGCCTACAGTTTTTACCGCGCCTGGCACCAGGCCTGCCAGCAGCAACCGTGGTTAAACGAAGTGCTCAAGCTAAGCCTGACGCTGTGTGAGCCGGAAGTTCAGTTAATTGGCGCAGAGGCGCTGGAGGGGTATCTGGTTTCTGCCAGCTGGTTTCAGTCGATTGACAGTAGCGCCAATCGGCGCTTTCTGAGCAGCTATCGCCAGCGCTTTGGTGAGCATGTTTCGCCGTCAGTGGACAGCGAGAGTGCCTGGCTGGCCGGGCATTTGCTGGCGAGAGCCATTGCGCGCCACGGCAATGCTGACGTTGAAGGCGTGCGCAATGCGGTATTGCAGGATGAACTGGATTCGCCAGCCGGACGGATTCGCCTCGACGCCGACAATAATCACTGCTGGTTGACCCCGCATCTGGCGCGCTGTCATAACGGCAGGCTGGAGAGTTTCTGGCAGGCTGATGCCGCGGTGAAACCCGATCCCTGGCTGGCCTGGGTGGATCTTGCGAGCCTCACGCATCGCGGAGGTCACGAATGAGCCGGAAAAACGTGCAGATGCGCGGATTAAAAGCGTGTGTGATTGGCTGTTCCGATCGTGATAACCATCACCTGGCGCAGCAGTTTAGCCGTATAGGCATTGAAGGAGTGTTCTGTGCTGTGTTTCCGGACGAGAGCCAACTGGCTGACCAACACTTACTGGTGTTCGACGGTGATAACTCCACCCTGTTTCATCCCACAAACCCGCTACCCTGGCCCGCGCTGCCGAAGATTGCGCTCACCGCCATTGAAACGCCATCGCGTTTACAGTGGATTGCCGAGCAGAAGATCGACAGCTATATGCGAAAACCGGTGCGCTTTGATGGTGTGATGACCGCTTTTACACTGGCGCTTAATCATGCCGCGCATATCAACCAGCTTGAAGCGCAGCTCCGGCGGCAGGAGGAGCGACTACGAGCGCGTAAGTTTCTGTTTTCCGCGCAACTGCGGGTTATGCACGCGCTACGGCTGGAGGAGGACGATGCCTACAACTTGCTGCGCCGCGCCTCCATGGCGCAACACATGACCATTGAAAACCTCAGTTGTGAGTTGCTGAACGACACGGAGTCCTGGATTAACCGGTTAAGATCACTGCTGGCGGAATGGTAAGTATCCACGCAATGTCCTGAGCGACATAAACCTATCAGTAGGTTTCTTAGCATTGACCTGCACCATTGATTAAAACAGTGTGATGTTTGCACTGTCCGCTCCTGGCGCTCAGCAGGCGTTCGCCAGGTTTATATTAAAAATCACTCAATATCTGTATTAATCAACAATAAAGCACCCATGCATCATTCGGGGGCGTCGAAACCCGCTGGTGTACCCCTCAGTTTAGGATACCTGTTTTCTTAAATTTTAATGAGTGAGTGATATTTGTTATTCTCATTGAGTTCCGCGTTTTTAGATTAAATTCAGTATCTTTTTTATCCACAAGCTTTAATCACTCATAAACGCTATTCTGTTTTTTATCGCTGAGTCCTCATCCGCTAGGCCCCTGGCAGGTCAAGATTCCATCCTTAAACCTATGGTGTGGTTGATTCAGACGTTGTCTGAATATTTATCTCCAGCGAATGAATGCGCTTCATGGACATTAACTGCACCCGAAGAACAAAGAGGTAGTTATCAATCTGTTCATCGGTTAACTGGAAACAGGGCGAAATATTGTGTAACGCAACACATCTTTTTATAACCTGTTCTGTCCTGGGTAAAATATTGTGATTATTAAATGGAGGCATGACCTCTAATAAAAGAACTAACTGTGTTTGCTGATACTCAATATTTTCTGACCTGATTCTCTCATGTGATATAAGAATAATATCGGATTCATCCACGACAGACTGCCCGTTGTCCTGGACCCAGCAGGGAAACTTTCTTGCCAGCAGATTGGCGCGTTCGTTATCTTCGGCTGAAAGAAAAACATGAGCGTGTGGATCACGGCGGAACAATTCGACCAGAAAGGTTTCAGTCAGATCATTTATTCCAAGGATGCCTATTCGCGCCATATCGCCACCTTTTTGCCGTAATGCTCATTTGAATAAACACATTTTTGCTCTATTTAAAAAGCCAGCGAGTCCATTTATCCGGGTTTATTTGCCATTTCGCCAGGTAATGAAGATTGCCAGCCACCGCCCAGCGCCGTGAATGCCGCCACGGCTGCCTGGGCCGATTCTGTCTGCGCCTGCGCTCTGGCATCGGACGCCTGGAGAAGCGTTTCATCGTTGTGCAGCACGTCAATCAGGCTGGCGGTACCTTGCTGAAAAGCAATAAAAGTAGATTGTCGGGCGCTGGCCAGGGCGGTTTCACCGCCGGTCAATGTGGCTGTTTGTGTCTGGCGATTGACCAGTGCCGAGAAGGCATTCTCAACATCTTCCGTTGCGCGCAAGACTGACAGACGATAAGCGGCAAGCGCTTCTGCTTCCTGGCCTTTTGCCTGCTCTATTTGCGCGTTGATACGGCCAAAGTCAAAGAGCCGCCAGCGTAACCCCAGCACACCTGAAGACTGGCTGGCGCCGGCAGTGAAAAGATGGTCGCCTGACACTGCCGTTGCGCTGCCCAGCAGCGCGTTAAGGGAAAACTTTGGATAATACTCGCTGACAGCCACACCGATACGGGCGTTCGCTGCAGCCAGATGGCGCTCGGCCACAATAATATCGGGTCTGCGGCGAAGCAGGTCAGCCGGGGTGCCCATTGCGGTAATTTCGGGGGGATGAGGAATAGCTCCCGGTGAAGCCAGTTTCGCGCGATGCGTCCCTGGCGGCGTACCGAGCATAACGTCCAGCGCATTCATGGCGGCATCAAGCCCGTTGTTCAGAACCGGTACCGTTGCCTTTACCTGTGCCAGTGCACCTTCTGTCTGACGGATCTGATATTCTGGTGCCAGCCCTCTACTGTGCAACAGTTGAACCCTTTCCAGCAGTTGTTGCTGTGTGATGACCTGTTTATTCGCAATATCCAGACGGGTCTGTAATCCACGCAGGGTGATATAGATATCCGCAGTTTGCGCGGCGACAGCAAGACGTGTCGCCGCGACACCGGCCTCAGAAGCCTGATAATCGGCCAGAGCAGCCTGACGGCCTCGTCTCAGGCCGCCAAACAGGTCTATCTCCCAGCCAGCATTGAGATCGGTTTCATATGAATTGCCGTAGCGATTATAATCCGGCGTTGAACTGACCACCTGACCCAACGGCGTTTCCACCGACTGATAAGCGCGGGCAGCTTGTCCGCTGATATTTCCCGAGGGAAGCAGGGCCGCCGTGGCAGCACCCAGCCCGGCTCTTGCCTGCGTCATCCTGGCAGAAGCCTGGGCCAGGTCGAGATTTTGCGAGAGTGCGTCTGAAACGAACTGACTTAACAAAGGATCGCCGAAGCTCTCCCACCAGAGGCGGGAACTGTCGGGTTCGGGTGTTTTACGTTGCTGTGAGGCCGGTTGAGCCTGATAACGTTCCGCAAGTGGAGCCGCAGGGCGATGGTAGTCTGGCCCGACGGTACAGCCTGTAAGGGTGCAGGCACCCACAATCAGTGCAAGTGCATTTCGGGAAAACATGAAGAACCCTTGAGTCGAATTTGAATTGTGACTACATTACCAAATGGTCACTCGTTGTCAATCAGGCTTCATTGAGCTAAGCTGGAAAAATGACTAAACAGATGAATGAAAACCCTTTCAGGGGACCTTCCGACCACAGCGTCCGTGATCAGGTTGTTGAAGCGGCTACAGAGCATTTCGGCCACTTTGGCTACGAAAAAACCACTGTGTCCGACCTTGCCAAAGCAATCGGTTTTTCGAAAGCGTATATCTATAAGTTTTTCGACTCCAAACAGGCCATCGGTGAAGTGATCTGCGCTAACCGGCTGGCGATCATCAGGGACATTGTCAACGCAGCGATTGCGGATGCGCCCACAGCCGCAGAGAAAATAAGGCGGTTATTCAGGGCATTGTCAGAATCTGGCAGCGATTTGTTTTTCTGTGACCGGAAGTTGTATGACATTGCGGCGGTGGCTGTGCGTGACAAATGGCCGTCAGCACAAGCTCATGAGCAGCACCTGCGGCAGCTCATTGAGCAGATTATTGTTGAAGGGCGCCAGGCGGGTGAATTCGAGAGAAAAACGCCCCTGGACGAGGCGGCAGATGCCATTTTTATGGTCATGAGGCCTTATATCAGCCCGGTGCAACTGCAATATAATCTGGAAACCGCCCAGACAGCGGCGGTGTTATTGTCATCACTCATCCTGCGAAGTTTGTCTCCCTGATTCTGTGACTATTGACAAAAATGGTCACTAGTTTGAATATGGGGTTCCTGTCCTCTTTCATGAATTAAGGGAACCCATGCTCGGGCTTAAACCTGTCACCTTTGCTGCTTGCCTGTTGCCGTTTGCCCTTGTGGCCTGCGGTGACGTGTCCGATAACAGCGATCCACGTAGCCTGCCACCTTTGGTCAGGTCTGCTATTGCGATCAACGCAACCGACGTTTCCCGCGCCTTCACAGGGGTCGTTGTTGCGCGAGTACAAAGTGACCTTGGTTTCAGGGTTCAAGGCAAAATCCTGGAACGCCTTGTTGATACCGGTCAGACGGTGAAACGTGGCCAGCCATTAATGCGTCTGGACCCGGTTGATCTGAGCCTGCAGGCTCAGGCCCAGCAGCAGGCTGTCGCCGCAGCAAAAGCACGCGCCCGACAGACAGCGGATGACGAATTACGATATCGCGGTCTGGTCACCACAGGTGCTGTATCGGCATCCGCTTATGATCAGATTAAGGCCGCCGCAGATACGGCCAGGGCCGACCTCAGCGCCGCCCAGGCGCAGGCGAATGTGGCGCAAAACGCCATGAGCTACGCGCTCCTGGTGGCCGATGCCGACGGTGTGGTGATGGATACGCTGGCCGAACCAGGTCAGGTCGTCAGTGCCGGACAGCCGGTTATCAGGCTTGCAAGAGCAGGGCAACGCGAAGCGATCGTCCAGTTGCCTGAAACGCTGCGCCCGGTTGTTGGAAGCGCGGCACAGGCTTTTCTGTACGGCAGCGATAAACAGCCCGTTTCCGCGACACTGCGGTTACTCTCTGATGCGGCCGACCCGCTGACCCGCACGTTTGAGGCGCGGTATGTGCTCGATGGTCCATTGTCTGGTGCCCCCCTGGGAGCCACGGTCACCCTCCATATTGCGCAGAGCAGAGCATCGCAGCCGTTGCTGCAGGTGCCTTTAGCCGCCGTTTATGACGCGGGTAAAGGCCCGGGTGTCTGGAGTATTTCAGGCAATCCCGCCAGAGTGGCATGGCGGCCCGTGCAGGTTGTGAGCCTCGGAGATAATGCGGCAAGCGTGACCGGCAGCCTTAAGCCCGGCGAGCAGGTCGTGGCGCTGGGCGCTCATCTTCTGCATGACGGTGAGACAGTCCGGCTGGCGAAGCAGAGCGATGTCAGTGTCGCCGGGAGTCGGCCATGAGTCGCGGGCGTTTCAATCTTTCCGCGCTTGCCGTGCGCGAGCGTTCCGTTACGCTGTTTCTTATCCTGCTTATCACCGTTGCCGGTATTCTCGCGTTCCTTGGTTTGGGCCGTGCAGAAGACCCGCCTTTTACCGTCAAACAGATGACCATCATTACGGCGTGGCCCGGCGCGACGGCTCAGGAAATGCAGGATCAAGTGGCCGAACCGCTGGAAAAACGCCTTCAGGAACTCAGGTGGTATGACCGCACAGAGACCTACACGCGCCCCGGTCTGGCTTTTACCATGCTCTCATTACTGGACAGTACTCCCCCCTCCGAGGTCCAGGAAGAGTTCTATCAGGCCCGCAAAAAACTCAGCGATGAAGCCAAAAACCTGCCGGCAGGAGTGGCTGGTCCTATGGTCAACGATGAGTTCTCGGATGTCACATTTGCGCTCTTTGCGCTGAAGGCAAAAGGCGAGCCGCAGCGACTACTGGTGCGCGATGCCGAGTCATTACGCCAGCGCTTATTGCATGTACCCGGGGTGAAAAAGGTCAATATTATCGGTGAGCAGGCCGAGCGGATATTTGTCTCCTTTTCCCATGATCGTCTGGCAACGCTGGGTATCGCACCGCAGGATATCTTTGCTGCCCTGAACAACCAGAACGTGCTGACGCCAGCCGGTTCAATAGACAGCCATGGGCCGCAGGTTTTTATCCGTCTGGATGGGGCATTTGACAAACTTGAGAAAATTCGTGAAACGCCGATTGTGGCGCAGGGAAGGACGCTCAAGCTTTCTGATGTGGCGACCGTTGAGCGCGGTTACGAAGATCCCGCGACCTTTATGGTCCGTAACCAGGGGGAACCTGCACTTCTGCTGGGGATCGTGATGCGTGAGGGCTGGAATGGTCTGGCGCTGGGTAAAGCGCTGGATAAAGAAGCCGCCAGCATCAATGCGGACATGCCTCTTGGGATGACATTCGCGAAAGTCACCGATCAGTCCGTTAACATCAGCTCCGCCGTTGATGAGTTCATGATCAAATTTTTCGTCGCATTGCTGGTTGTGATGGTGGTCTGCTTTCTCAGTATGGGCTGGCGTGTGGGCGTGGTGGTCGCTGCGGCGGTGCCACTGACACTGGCTGTCGTCTTTGTGGTCATGGAGGCGACAGGTAAAAACTTCGACCGTATTACCCTGGGCTCGCTTATCCTGGCGCTGGGGTTGCTGGTGGATGACGCCATCATTGCCATTGAAATGATGGTAGTGAAAATGGAGGAGGGCTACGACCGAATCAAAGCCTCAGCCTATGCCTGGAGCCACACCGCGGCACCAATGCTGGCCGGTACGCTGGTCACGGCCGTCGGCTTTATGCCCAACGGGTTTGCGCAATCCACGGCGGGTGAATACACCAGCAACATGTTCTGGATTGTGGGGATTGCACTCATTGCTTCCTGGGTGGTGGCGGTGGTGTTTACCCCGTATCTCGGGGTGAAAATGCTGCCAGAGATCAAAACGGTTGAAGGGGGGCATGATGCTATCTACAACACCCGACGCTATAACCGTTTTCGTCAGTTGCTGACGCGGGTCATCGCGCGAAAATGGCTGGTCGCAGGTTCTGTCGTCGCGGTATTCACCGTTGCTATTCTCGGCATGGCGCTGGTGAAAAAACAGTTTTTCCCGACGTCTGACCGGCCTGAGGTTCTCGTGGAAGTGCAGATGCCGTACGGCACGTCCATCGAACAAACCAGCGCCGCCGTGACGAAAATTGAAGACTGGCTAAAGCGCCAGAAAGAAGCAAAAATCGTCACGGCTTATATCGGACAAGGATCACCCCGCTTTTATCTCGCCATGGCGCCGGAACTGCCCGATCCTTCCTTTGCGAAAATTGTTGTCCTGACCGACAGCCAGGAAGCCCGTGAGGCGCTCAAGTTTCGCCTTCGCCAGGCTGCGGCTGACGGGCTGGCACCGGAGGCGCGGGTTCGCGTGACCCAACTGGTCTTTGGCCCGTATTCACCTTATCCGGTTGCCTTTCGTGTGACAGGGCCGGATCCGGGTGTATTACGAGACATTGCAGATAAGGTGAAAACGCTGATGCAGGCCAGCCCGCTGATGAGAACGGTCAACACGGACTGGGGCTCACGCGTACCGACACTGCATTTCACCCTGAATCAGGATCGTCTGCAGGCGGTGGGGTTGACATCAAACGCAGTAGCTCAGCAGCTTCAGTTCCTGCTTTCGGGCGTTCCGGTCACCGCCGTGCGTGAAGATATCCGCTCGGTGCAGGTCGTGGGGCGCGCAGCGGGTGATATCAGGCTGGATCCGGCGAAAATAGCGGGTTTCACCCTGGTTGGCACTGCAGGGCAGCGTGTGCCGTTATCGCAGGTTGGCGAGGTGGAAGTGCGCATGGAAGACCCGGTTCTGCGCCGTCGCGACCGTATGCCAACCATTACCGTACGGGGCGATATCGCCGAATCTCTTCAGCCGCCGGATGTCTCCACTGCGATGATGAAGCAGTTGCAGCCCATCATCACCACCCTTCCGGATGGATACCGGATTGAACAGGCTGGCTCGATTGAGGAATCAGGGAAAGCCACCAAAGCGATGGCACCTTTATTCCCAATCATGATAGCCATGACACTGCTGATCATTATCCTTCAGGTGCGCTCGATGTCGGCGATGGTGATGGTCTTTATGACCGCGCCACTGGGGCTGGTGGGGGTGGTGCCAACCTTGCTGCTCTTCAACCAGCCTTTTGGCATCAATGCGCTGGTTGGTCTGATTGCCCTGTCAGGGATTTTGATGCGTAACACGCTGATCCTCATCGGCCAGATTCATCACAACGAGCAAGAAGGGCTTGCACCCTTTCATGCGGTCATTGAGGCAACGGTGCAGCGCTCCAGGCCTGTACTGCTCACGGCGATGGCGGCCATTCTGGCCTTTATCCCGTTAACCCATTCGGTGTTCTGGGGAACCCTGGCCTACACCCTGATAGGCGGGACACTGGGGGGCACCATTATTACGCTGGTGTTCCTGCCTGCTATGTATGCCATCTGGTTTCGGATCAAGCGTCCGGATTCAACCTCGTTGACCGAAAACCATTCCACTTCTGAGGGATTAAACAATGTCTGAACATAAAGTCGTTCTGATTACCGGCGTTTCATCAGGCATTGGCAGGGCGGCAGCCCTGGCCTTTAAAGCCAGAGGGTGTCAGGTATTTGGAACGGTCAGGGATATCGATGCCGCCTCGCCTTTGCATGGTGTCGGACTAACGCAAATGGACGTCCGGGATGAACATTCGGTGCAACAGGCAATTGAAAGGGTGATAGCCAAAGCCGGACGTATTGATGTCCTGGTTAACAGCGCGGGTGTGTCCCTGATCGGTGCGGTTGAGGAAACCTCAATAGAGGAGGCCACCCGACTGTTTGATACCAACTTTTTCGGGGCATTACGTACGACAAAAGCGGTATTGCCACACATGCGAAACCAGAAAAGCGGGCGCATCGTGAATGTGAGTTCCGTGCTGGGTTTTCTGCCTGCGCCCTTTATGGGCATCTACGCTGCGTCCAAGCATGCTCTGGAAGGGATGTCGGAAACCCTGGATCACGAACTACGTGAAAGCGGCGTTCGCATTACGCTGGTTGAGCCGACTTTTACAAGAACAAAACTTGATGTGAATTCCGCTGAAACGGCAGAAAAGATAGCCTTTTATGAAGAGGCGCGGGGCCAGACCCTGGAGGCCATATTGAAAAGAGTCGGTACGGCGTCCTTACCCGAGGTTGTGGCTGGAACCATTGTGACCGCTGCTCTGGGTCCATGGAAAATGCGCAATACCCCAGGAGGTGAAGCCACGCTGCTAGCCAGATTACACCGCTTTGCGCCAGCAAGTATGGTAAGTAAAGGACTACGAAAAACCTTTGGAATGAAAGAGTAAGACCTAAGGCATCGCGTCCTGACGGATATGCCCGTTGCTCCGCATCAGCAACGGGCATCACTTTTCGTGTCAACCTCTTCTTATCAGTACCCCCTCAGGTGGGCCCTCTCGCGTCGAGATATCTAATCCAGTAAGCCGCAATGTTAGCGCGAAATCGATTTATGGCAGGAAGCGAAAAAGCGACAGGGGAGTGAATGCTATTTTGAAGAGTATCGATGTTGCATTGGTAATAGAATTATCCTTGATTAAATAAGCGGCATGTTAATGCTATTTGAGATAGTAACTATTTCAATGTCAGCAGCATTCGTTTCTGACACAAGGTAGACAAGTTTGCCTCGCTGAACGCCTGCTGTGAGCGAAATATAGCCATTCGCAGTTTTTCTATAATTGATATAGGTTTGCGACGCAGTAGCGTATTCTCAACAGGGAGCAGATAACTTGCATAGCTGTCACGGTGGATGAATCATAAATATATTATTCAGACTACACTTAACTGTGTTGTTTCCTGAATAAATTCCCTCGCACTTATCGTGAAGTGGTAAAACAGGGATTTCAGATAGTTGGATGCTCATTTTTCAAAACTCAGCAGGTAATCGCATGATCTTAAGTGCTAATCACGTTGGTTTTTCAGTTAAAAATATTGAAGACTCATTATTCTTCTGGACTCAAATCCTCGGAGGGAAGTTATTACGCGAAGGAAACATGTCTGGACCTATAATCGATGAAGTCACAGGCGCAAGGGGAGCTGATGTACGAATGGCTTTGCTTGAACTGGCTGATATTAAGATTGAATTACTACAATACAATAACATTGAGCAGCCAGAAGAACCTTCAGCACCCTATATCCCAGGCTACGCTCACCTTGCTTTTATCGTTGAGGATCTTGATACGCTCTTGAGCAAAGTATCGGACTATGGCTGGAAGACGCCGGGTAAACCTCAGACAGTGTTGTCAGGCCCCATGCAGGGAACCAGAGTCATATATTTACAAAGCCCTGATGGCCAGACGCTTGAATTGATGGAACTCAGTCAATGAAGTCCACATCTTATGACCTGTTATCCTCTCATTAAAACAGTGATGTCTGCAACGTCAGCTCCTGGCACTCAGCAGCCGGTCAGGAAGCTGGCACGTGCGTTAAGCGCGAACAGCTGAAGATAATCATTGTTATCCAGTCCGTTGGATCAAGGCTTGTCGGACACATGTTCTGTCTCCCGTTTCTGTTTCGGCCAGCAAATGGCTTCAGTCACTGGCGTAATCATGCCCCTGGCTTATCTCTCGTCTGGTTCGCGCGCGTCATCGAAGCGTTTATGTGCTTCGACAATGGTGAATCGGTTGTCGTTTGCCCAGTTCACGAGCGCCATCACAGGCACTAACAACGTCCGGCCGAGTTCGGTGAGTTCGTATTCGACGCGTGGCGGAATCGTCGGATAAACCGTCCGGGTAACAATACCGTCGCGCTCCATTCCTCGCAAAGTCAGCGTCAGCATCCGTTGGGAGATGCCTTCAATAGTGCGCCTTAACTCATTGAACCGCCGCTTCCCGTTGGCCAGCGAGGCAATGATGTAGAGACTCCATTTGTCGCCGATACGATCCAGTATCTCGCGGGTAGCCTGACAGCCTCCCGAATCAGGGGTTGGCAATTCTTCGGGCAAGTTTTTGTGACTCAGTGACATGGATGTGCCTTCTTGTTAAATGCAGACAGGAATCTTAGTATCCTCTGTATCGATAGATAACCAGGGATGTAAATGTTACCTGGTATCTATTTTATACCACATGAGGAGTCACCATGAGCAGAATCTTGCTGATCACGTCCAGTCCCCGCGGGGCTGAAAGTCTTTCCACGCGCTTCGCCACGGAAATTGCCAATGGTATCAGGATGCAGTCCGGGGGCTCGCTGACCGTTCGCGACCTGGTTACCAACCCGGCGCCGCACATTACACAAGACTATATCAAGGGCCGCGTGATGGCGCCTGATGCCCGTACAGCAGAAGAGACTCAGGCTGTCGAAGGTGCCATGGAACTGGTTGATGAGTTGCGTGCCGCGGACGTGATTGTGATTGGATCGGGCATGATGAATTTCGGTCCATCTTCGCAACTCAAAGCCTGGATTGACAATGTTACCTGGCCGGGAGTCACCTTCAGTTACGGGGCAGGTGTACCCCAGGGCCTGCTGACTGGCAAGAAGGTTTATCTGGTCACTGCTGCCGGAGGGGTTTTCTCGGAGGGCGTCTATGCACCGTTCGATTTCCAGACCAATTATCTTCTGCATATGCTCGGCTTCATCGGGTTGACCAACGTCGAGCTCCTCCGCATCGAGGGCACGGTGCAAGGCCCGGACGCGGCACAAGCTGCCATCGCCAGTACCGAGGCGGCTGTGCAAGCCCTGTTGGCGAAGGTGGCATGACCATAACCCGAGCGCGCGCAGAACGACGTTGCGGCTGCCTGTGGATTCAGCAGGGATGAGGCCCGCACCCTCGCACTCGATACCACCTGTCGCACGCAGATTGAGCAAGACGCGGCGAACGCCACGGCGGCAGGCGTTCGTTCGGTTCCGCACTTCGTTTTTGACAACCGCTTTGCAATCAATGGCGGGCGCAGTGAAGACGAAATAGCCGCCGCTATTAATCATATCCTGCGCCTCTCTGTTCATGGGGACTGAGTGTATGTATTAATCCACCGGGAACAGGGCAGCCTGAACGTCAGGGCCCATCCGAATTGATAACAGCATAGAATTTAACGATCCCGAAGCAATTCATATAAGACAACTTTCCATCAAATGATAAGGTTGGATTTCCCTAAACCTTATAAGCAGGAACGAACGTGAGTATTTCGCAGCAACGTGAATGGCATAAGGATAACTACCTGATCAGTACCGACAGAGAAAAACTGGACGTGCAGGCAATCCATCGCTACCTGACAAGATCTACCTGGGCTAAAGGTATTACTCTGGCTATTGTCGGCGCATCAATTGAAAACAGCCTTTGTTTTGGCGTTTACCATGATAATGCACAGATAGGTTTCGCCCGTCTGATAACAGATTACGCTACGTTCGCTTACCTTTGTGATGTCTATGTTCTGGAAGAATATCAGGGCGAGGGGCTTGGCAGATGGGTGATGGAATGCATCCATGATCATCCTGTGTTTGAGCAGCTACGCAGGATCATGTTGTTCACAACAACCGCGCCCTGGCTTTATGAAAAATTTGGCTACGAGCCCGTAAACCAGCAAAACTATGCATGGACCATCACCCGGCCTGATATTTATACCCATGGGAAAAAGTCTGGCTGACTTACGCTTATGTTCAGTTCTATGCAGGCCTATTTACGCCTGAGTTCCCAATCCGCTTCTGCCACGGAGCGAACGTTGAGGGATTCTCCGCTGTGCGTCGTAGTGTCGTGGTTCAATAGCAGACTGGGAAAACGATAGATTCCACCCGCAGTGGAATCTATCACTGAGCCATTAAATCGACTGTCCGCCGGACACTTCAATGCGCTGACCAGTGACCCACCGGTTGTCCTCACCCAACAGGCTGGCAATCATCGGACCGATGTCGTCTGGTACGCCCACGCGACCAAGCGCAGTCATCCCTGCAAAGGCTTTGTTGTAATCGGGAATGTCACGTACAGCGCCTCCCAGGAAATCCGTTTCGATAGCGCCTGGAGCAATGGTATTGACCGTAATACCGCGACTGCCCAGTTCTTTAGCCATATAAACGGTGAGCACTTCCACTGCGCCTTTGGCAGCCGCGTAGGCCGAGAACCCAGGGAAAGACACTCGGGTCAGGCCCGATGAGAAATTGATGATCCGTCCGCCATCGGCGAGGATCGGCAGAAGTGACTGGGTCAGGAAAAATACGCCTTTCACGTGGACGTCAAAGAGGGCGTCAAACTGCGCTTCTGTGGTGTTCACGAAGTCGGCCATTTCACCATGCCCGGCGTTATTAATCAGATGTTCAAACGTATCGCGCCCCCAGGTGTCTTTCAACGCTGCGCGTACCGCGGCCACGAAATCGGGAAAGGAGAACATATTGCTCATGTCCAGTTGAAGTGCGATTGCCTTACGACCAAGGGACTGGATCTCAGCCACCACTGCGTCTGCCGCTTCTTTCCCATTACGATAGGTAATGATCACATCGCCACCATGGCGGGCAATGCTTAGTGCAGTATTTCGACCAAGGCCCCGACTGGCACCGGTCACAAGAGTAATGTTTGTCATGGAATATCTCCTGATGAAGGGAGATAAAATACTAACCATCACGACACATTTTAGGTTGCCCGATAATACCGAAGGCTTGCCTGATAATGTTGAAATTTCTGTTCAACCAGAATCGTACTACGATTAGCGTATACTCAAGCCACATTTATTAGCCTAAAAATATGATAGTGATGCCCCGATTATCTGAAAAATATGTCTCAGGCACTGATGAGTCTGAAGGCGAAAGGACGACTGCGGCACTACTACGGTTGGCGCGGAAATATGCTGACGCGCACCTCACTAAAGACGGTGTGGCAACTACCCCGATTCCAGGGGTATTCATTTTAAGCGAGGCCGCACCTTCCCTATTGCAGTTCGCCATTACTAAACCGTTGCTCGCACTTGTGCTGCAAGGCCGCAAACGTGTGACGATGGGCAATCATACTTTTGAGTTTGGTGCGGGGGAGTCGTTGCTGGTTACTGTGGATGTGCCGACAGTAAGCCAGGTTATCACCGCCAGCGCCGCTACCCCCTATTATTCACTGGTTGTGGAACTTGACGCCGCTGTGATTACCGAACTGGTTAGCGATATGGGAAAACTGGAGGTCACACCGGATTTGCCAGTGAGGGTTGACCAGATTGAACAGGACGTTGCAGAAGCCGCGTTGCACCTGCTGAAATTGCTCGACAGACCCCATGCGTTGAAGATGCTGGGGCACCAGATGGTGCGTGAGTTGCATTACTGGTTGCTCTCCGGACGATATGGCAAATCTATGCGCACCCTCGGAAACATTGATAGCCATGCCCGCCGGATCGCCCGGGCTGTCGAGATTGTTCGGACGAAATATGATCAGCCGTTGCGAGTCAAAACACTGGCCGATGCGGCGGGTATGAGTCTTTCGGTATTCCATACGCATTTTCGCAATGTCACGACACTTACACCGCTGCAATTTCAGAAACAGCTGCGCCTGGTAGAAGCTCGCAGGCGTATGCTTGCAGAAGGTGCGGCAATCAGCACCGCTGCCCATGGTGTAGGCTATGAGAGCGTGACGCAGTTTACCCGTGAATATTCGCGCATGTTCGGCCACCCACCGGCCCGCAGTATTCGTGAGGCGCGCAAAAGCGAGGAGTTGGCGAAGCCCGAACTACGTTCGCCTTCAGGGAAGGGTAGGACCAGGTGAATATGGCGTCCGCAATGCGCCAGGCGTTCAATGAGGGGATACTACGCATTCTTAAGCGAGACATCTCTTCTGGAGAAGAGTAATGAAAAGCGTCAATAACGACGCCACGTAAAACAAAAGGGTAATAAGATGATAATGAAGGATTTTTATTATGCATATATAGACTGCCTGAATCGGCGCGCGTGGGATGAGCTTGGGCTGTATGTTGCTGAGAATGCCAGGCACAATGGCCGGCCGTTTGGCTTGTCAGGTTATCGTTCAATGCTTATTCAGGATGTTGAGAATATCCCCAATCTTACGTTCGTTGTCGAACGTCTGGTATGTGAACCTCCTCTTATTGCAGCCCGACTGATGTTTAATTGTTCACCAAAAGGCGAATTTCTCGGGTTAAAAATTAATGGGCGGCATATTTCCTTTGCTGAAAATGTTTTCTATGAAGTGAATGACGGGAAAATTACCCACGTGCTTTCCGTCATTGATAAAGCGGCAATCGAAGCACAGATTGCTGAGTAACTATTTATCCCTTCCGGGACGGCAAAATTTTGCAACAGGCAAAACGTCGACCTGCGCAAGTGCCGGGCATAGCAATAACTCAGCCTTCCAACCACACGTTCGCAACTTCTGATCCTGCCACGAAGCGGCAAATGCAGATACAGGCAGGTTTTCTTTGAGTGAACAGCGGACAAACTATCGGTGGGCAATTTCCGTTTCTGGTAAATCAATGATAACCAGTATGCCAAAGCTGCCTGTTTCTACAGTATGAGGAATACCCGCTTTCGCCACATAAAGCTGGCCAGACGTAACAGAGATTTTTTTTCCTTCCACACTCAGTTCCAGACGTCCATCAATGACCAGTAATCCCTCGTCATACGTATGTACTTCTTCAATTACTGAGCGTTCATCCATTCGTAAAACTTTGAGATTTGCTGTGCCAATACGGCCTAATACAATAGAGTGCCAGGCATCAGTTAATGCATGTGCTTCGGTTCTAAGGTCATACAGCGTCATAACGTCATTCCATGTGATATTCGTTTATTGCTCTTATGCCATATAAGTTCCATGGCGTCATATAACAAATATGGAAAAACAAGTTGAATAAAAAACTATATCCTTACTTCAAACACACTTATTTTCGCAGTACCACATGCTGCCATCTGACCTGACCAGAACCCTATTGAACAATGAGCCGATGGGTTAATCGCGTTAGCGAATGGCACAAAGCTGACGTTCATCTGAAAATAGTTTTAAAAGGCTGGCGAGTAGCGCGGCGCGGCCGCTCATGAGCTTATATACCGCGCTCTAAAACTCTGCTTACAAAATCAATAAAAGCTCTCACTTTAGCAGGAGGAAGACGCCGGGATGGATATAACGCATAAAGCGGAAAACTTTCGCTTTCCCAGCCAGTAAGCAACTCGACCAGACGACCCTGGGCCAGGAGATCTTCAATGCCGCTGGCTTTAATTCGTGCTATTCCTGCGCCCGACACACAGGCTCCGATTAGCGTTCCGGAATCATTCACCATCAGGCGACTGGATATTTTGACAGGAATAACGTTTCCATTTAATGCATATTCCCACTCTAATGGCTGCCCGGTCATTGAACTTCTGACCTGAATGCAGGAATGATGAATTAAATCCGCCGGCGTTTCAGGCTTGCCATGCTGCTGGATATATTCCGGAGACGCCACAGTTTTGGTGGGCACTTCAAGCAACCTGCGGGCAATCAAAGAAGATGCAGGCGGGTTACCAAATCGTACAGCAATATCAAATCCTTCTGAGACCAGATCCCCGAGCTGATCGCGCGCAACAATTTCCACTGAAATACCCGGATAGAATTTCATAAACGCATTGATAGTCGGAGCCAGCGTATGTCGTGAAAAAAAGGGGTCAACATTCACACGCAGGCGCCCGGTAACGGCGGTTGAAGCTCCGGAAGTCAGACTGATAGCATCACTGATCCCTGCCAGTAGAGGGCTTATCTCTTCATACAGCCTTCTGCCTTCATCAGTCAGCTTAACTGCGCGAGTGGTTCTGTCAAAAAGCCTTACACCAATACTGGTTTCCAGTCTGGTGACGGCCCTGCTTACGCCTGATGCTGACATGTTGAGAGATTCTGCTGCCCGGGCAAAGCTGCCGCTGTGCACAATCGCCGCCAGCACGCTGATATTTGACAATTGCCGCCCGTCAAAGCTCATGAGCATTTCTCCTGGTTGTTAATAGATGACGTTATGTCACTAATGTGGTGAGTGTTTGAGCATTCTGTCAATAATTTATCTTCCTTATACTCGCGCTCACTGACTGACCGCTTTGAGGAAACCTTTATATGCCACAGGCCGTGTCTCGCCGGGATGGGCTCAAAGGCGCATCTATTCCTGGGCTATCAGCTGTAAAACCTCCCATCCGTTCGACATATCGCCGCATGTCCGGCGCGATTTTTACCCAGACGCTGCTTTTTTACGACGATGCAGTCATGAAGCTATACGGTGAGTTTGCACGTGAACTCGGGCGGGCCTTAAAAAACGTTTGACCCCTGTTCTTTCAGAAAGAGGAAATTAATAAATGTATGTTATCACTGGAATTACCGGCAAAGTGGGCGGCGTTGTTGCCCGCACGCTGCTGAGCAAGAATCTTCCCGTTCGCGGCGTCATGCGTAACGCAGCTAAAGCCGGGGAATGGCGAGAGGCTGGGTGTGACGTCGCGATGGCTGAGATGGATGATGCCGACGCTCTGGCTGAGGCTTTTAAAGGCGCGAAAGGGGTGTTCATCCTTCCTCCTTCCGATTTTGACCCGGCGCCGGGGTTCCCGGTCGCATGTCGTATCATCGATGCGCTTGTCCGGGCTATTCGTAGCGCTGAACCAGGGAAGGTTGTATGTCTTTCTACCATCGGCGCGCAGGCCTCACAGATGAACCTGCTAACTCAGCGCACGTTGATGGAAAAGGCGTTGAACGATCTGGAGTTGCCGGTCGCGTTTCTTCGTCCTGGATGGTTTATGGAGAACTGTGCCCTGGATGTTGTCTCTGCCAGTGAGGAAGGCGTCGTTCACAGTTTTTTACAACCCCTGGATAAGGCCGTTCCGATGGTAGCCACAGCCGATGTTGGTAAGTTAGCTGCCTCGTTATTGCAACAAAACTGGGCTGGAAAACGCGTCGTTGAACTGGAGGGGCCATGTCGCGTCTCGCCAAATGATATTGCCAGCACTTTCTCGCAAATTTTAGGCCGTCCGGTTGTTGCCGAAACCGTTGCGCGTCACACCTGGGAAACCTTATTTCGTGAGCAGGGGCACCAATTTCCTTTGCCTCGTATGCAGATGATCGATGGCTTTAACGAAGGCTGGATTTGCTTCGAAGGGAGTGAAGATGAGCGGGCTATCGGTGACACGCAACTGGAAGAGGTGCTTCGCGGTTTACTGAAAGCTGGAAATTAATCTTTCTCCCTTTAAAAGCAGGTATCCACGCTTCATCAGGTTTTATAAACAGAAATACAAGCCCGGATAAAATGCGGCAAGCACCGCATCCGGGACATTCCCCGGTGGCGCTTGCGCTTACCGGGGCTACAGGCAAAACCGCGGCCCGAATGAGGGATCGTAGCCCGGATAAGGTGCGGCAAGCACCGCATCCGGGACATTCCCCGGTGGCGCATGCGCTTACCGGGGCTACAGGTAAAACCGCGGCCCGAATGAGGGATCGTAGCCCGGATAAGGTGCGGCAAGCACCGCATCCGGGACATTCCCCGGTGGCGCATGCGCTTACCGGGGCTACAGGCAAAACCGCG
>NZ_JAKIVH010000007.1:0-120643 GCF_023613995.1 Citrobacter sp. MNAZ 1397 | reverse complement strand
TCCGGGCACCACTTATTCAGAGAACCCAGCCTATGGCTGGGTTTTTGCTTTTCTGCAACCGGACTCTCCATCGAACTCCGTTCGATTATTCGCCGCAAGCGGCTCACCCCTCCGGGGCCAGCGCGACAAGCGCGCTGTTCAACGCCTTCGGCGTTAGTCCGAGTCCGGGCACCACTTATTCAGAGAACCCAGCCTATGGCTGGGTTTTTGCTTTTCTGCAACCGGACTCTGCATCGAATACCGTTCGATTATTCGCCGCAAGCGGCTCACCCCTTCGGGGCCTGCCTCGCTCAATAGCCCGGCAGGCCTTTTTATCCCGTACTTACGTCTGGTAACGAATCTCCCCCCATCAGGCTGGAGCTCCCCCTGAGCAGCACCTATACTGCGGTCATGCTTTAACCATCCCTCTAAAGCTTATGACAACCCAAACGCTTACCCGTCAATGGCGTCTGCCTGGCGCCATCGTGGCAGTAATATTGTTGCTGGCCGCAGCCTTCGCTCTGCATACGCACTGGAACGCCTTTATCCAGTGGTGTCTGGCAACCCAGATTACGCTGCACCGCTATCTGGTGATGTACCTGCTGCAACTGAATAACCATCAGTATGCCGGGGGGCTATGGCTACTGACCGGTTCGTTCTTCTATGGCGTGTTACATGCGGTTGGGCCGGGTCACGGAAAATTTATCGTCACAACCTACCTAACTACCAACCAGGAGAGCCAAACCGCCGCCCGCGTCATCCCTTTTCTTGGCAGTCTGATGCAGGGTGTGAGTGCGATTCTTTTTGTCTTTATCCTCGCAGTGGGTTTTAACCTCGCCTCCGGCGATCTCAGTGAAAGTCGTTGGTACGTCGAGAAAATCAGCGCAATTATGGTTGGCGGGTTTGGCATCTGGCTAATCTTCAAGGCGATAAAAACCCTCAAACCACAGAAAATGAACATCACTGCCATGAGGCCGTTGCCTCATACGCATTATGACGAATGCGGCTGCGGGAATCACGGGGTGGGAATCAATATGTCGGGCGACTGGAAAACCCGGCTGGGCGTCATACTTGCCATTGGCGCACGCCCCTGTAGCGGCGCAATCATGATTTTGCTCTTTTCAAACGCGCTGGGCATTGTGAGCTGGGGGATTGCGGCAGTCATGACGATGGCATTTGGCACCGCTATGTCGATTATGGGTCTGTCACTGGCAGTGCGCTATGCCCGTAACCGTACTGCCGCCTTTTTCGGTCAGGAGGGCGGCAGCATGCCATGGCTGATACCGATGCTCAACATCGTCGGCGGCCTGGCGCTGATTCTGTTTGCCGTGGTGTTATTCTTAACCGTTGTTCCGGTAAGCCCTGGCGGTGATTATATTGCGGCGGGCTGCTGATAAAAAAGCCCGGTACATGACCGGGCTGTATCGGTTACTCGTTAATCCGTGGGTGCTGATCGACGAGGCGTGAGCGCTTCGCCTGTAGTTCAGCAATTTCCGCGTCGATATCTTCGATTTTCTGTTCAATATTATCGTGATGCTCGCGCAGAATTTCTTTCGCCTCCTGGATATCGGATGCCGCAGGCGTCGCCCCTTTTAATGGGCGGTTCGCCGTCTCCTTCATCGTAAGGCCCGTAACGAGGCCAATCACTGCAACAACCATCAGATAATACGCTGGCATCATCAGGTTCTGCGTGCTTTCAACCAACCAGGCGGCCAGCGTCGGGGTCAGGCCAGCAACCAGTACCGAAATGTTAAAGGCGCTCGCCAGTGCGCTATAACGAATATGGGTCGGGAACATTGCCGGCAATGTCGATGCCATCACGCCAATGAAGCAGTTGAGGATCACGGCCAGCATCAGCAACCCCGCGAAAATCAGCCCCGTCACGTTGCTGTTAATCAAGATAAACGCCGGGATGGACAGCGCAAACAGCGCCACGCTCCCCAGAATAATAAACGGACGGCGGCCAAAACGGTCGCTGAGTAAGCCCATGACAGGCTGCACAAACAGCATACCGACCATAATCGCGATAATAATCAGCACGCCGTGGTCTTCTGAATAATTCAGATTATGCGACAGATAGCTCGGCATGTACGTCAGCAACATGTAATAGGTCACGTTGGTCGCAATGACCATACCGATACAGATCAGCAAACTGCGCCAGTGCTTTGTCGCAATCTCTTTAAAAGAGACTTTCGGGCCGTTTTGTAGCCCTTCGCGATCGCCCTGCTCCAGTTTATCCACATGCTGTTGAAACGCAGGGGTCTCTTCGAGCGCATGACGAAGATAAAGGCCAATAATCCCCAGAGGCAACGCGAGGAAGAAGGGAATACGCCAGCCCCAACTGAGGAAGTTCTCTTCACCAACGACCGTAGATATCAGCACGACAACGCCCGCACCGATAACAAAGCCCGCTATAGAACCAAAATCAAGCCAACTGCCCAGAAAACCGCGCCGACGGTCCGGGGAGTATTCCGCCACGAAAATCGATGCGCCGGTGTATTCCCCGCCCACAGAGAACCCTTGTGCCATTTTACACAGCAACAGCAGAACAGGTGCCCAAATACCGATGGTGGCATACGAAGGAATAAGCCCGATACAGAATGTACTGACGGACATAATCACAATGGTGATGGCGAGGATTTTCTGCCGGCCATATTTATCGCCCAGCATCCCGAAAAACAGACCACCCAACGGGCGAATAAGGAACGGGACGGAGAAGGTTGCCAGTGCGGCAATCATTTGCACACTGGGGTTGGCTTCCGGGAAAAACACTTTACCCAGCGCGTAAGCCACGAAGCCATATACGCCAAAATCAAACCATTCCATCGCGTTACCGAGTGAAGCGGCAGTTATCGCTTTTCGCAACTTCCCGTCATCAATGATGGTTACATCGCGAAGTGTAATAGGTTTAACTTTCTTCCTTTTTAACATGATGTCCTCTTTTGACTTTCGCCCTGAACCGCGCAATGGATAGCCATAGCAGGATTGCGCGTATTAAGCCGTGCATGCCGACTTACCTTGTTCAAGCGTAGCAGGTTTACTTACACTGGCTGGTTACAGCCTGTACAACCGAACCTGTTGACGCCTGGCAGAGCATTGTTTAACCGCCTTTTACCCTAACAGGGTTTAAAAACGTGATCAACTTCACACAAAATTACCCTGTGATGACAAACACAATTTTAGCAATCCACCTCACTTTCCTTCGAAACTGCGTTTTACTTAACGAGAAAATGTGTTTTTAACTTATAAAATGTCCCAGAGCATTATTCATAAAAATGCGCCATAACCCCCGTGATTATTATTCTGCTAGCTGTATTGGACTGCCTTTCATAAGAAAGTTCGTAACGCAAAGTTATTTAATTGTTCACATATAAATCTTTACACGGAATATGTGATGAAGATAACTAAAACACTGTTTTATTTTCATTGAATCAATATTCCAATGATCGCATCATACGCCCAGACACAAACCAGAGAATGATAACGACGGTGCTTCCCGTGAAGGATTAACGGCGCCAGGTATTAAATAAAGTCAAACCAGGAAGGTTTAACTCATTGAATATCAAGTTTTTAGTTTCTCGGTCATGGTACATGATGAGATATGAGGATTTATAATGAAAATCAAAGCCACCATTGAACGCATCCCCGGTGGGATGATGTTAATACCTTTGCTGCTTGGGGCAATTTTAAATACGCTGGCTCCTAATACAGGCGCGTATTTCGGTTCTTTTACCAAAGGCATGATCACAGGTACGGTACCTGTTCTCGCCGTTTGGTTCTTCTGTATCGGCGCGTCAATTGATTTACGCGCGACCGGCACGGTCTTACGTAAATCCGGCACGCTGGTACTGACAAAAATCGCCGTTGCCTGGGTTGTGGCGATGATCGCCGCCACGTTTATTCCGGAAGGCGGTATTCAGACCGGTTTCTTCGCTGGCATCTCTGTACTGGCTATCGTTTCGGCGATGGATATGACCAACGGTGGCCTGTATGCCAGCCTGATGAACCAGTACGGCACGAAAGAAGAATCCGGCGCATTCGTGCTGATGTCGCTGGAATCCGGCCCACTGATGACCATGGTCATTCTGGGATCCGCAGGCCTGGCATCCTTCGAACCGCATCACTTTATCGGGGCGGTGCTGCCGTTCCTGATTGGCTTTGCGCTGGGCAACCTCGACCACGACCTGCGTGCATTCTTTAGTAAAGCCACACCGGTACTGATCCCGTTCTTCGGCTTCGCGCTGGGTAATACCATTAACCTGAAAGTCATTCTCGACACCGGTCTGCTGGGTATCGTATTGGGTATCGCGGTTATCATCATCACAGGTATTCCGCTGATTATTGCTGACAAAGTCATTGGTGGTGGTAATGGTACGGCGGGTGTCGCCGCCTCTTCTGCGGCAGGCGCTGCGGTAGCAAACCCGGTGATCATCGCCCAGATTAACCCGGCGTTTGAACCGGTAGCCGCCTCCGCAACGGCGCTGGTGGCAGCGAGCGTCATTGTGACGGCGATTCTGGTGCCCATCATCACCGCGCTCTACGCCAGACGCTTTGGCGAGGTTCCAGAAACGATAAAAGCGGCAGACAAACCCGCCGCCTCGCTCAATCATTAAAAAAAGCCCCCGACGATATACGCCGGGGGCCGCTTTTTAACCTGTTTGTAGCTATGTCCTGCAATTAGCCATCAACATTGGTTATCAACATTGGTTAATTGCAGGGCACATCTTTTTACTCACCGAAAATCTCATCCACCATGGCGCTGGCTAAGCGCGACGCCGAACACAGCCTGGGCATACCTAACGCTACCGTCTGCCAGCTTTGGGTCACCGACCAGCAAATGGGGTGGCGCTCCGCATCGCACCAGTCGCCAAGCCAGCCCAGCAGATCTTTATAATCCATCAGGCCCGGTGTCGCGGGCGTTGTCAGCCACTGGTGATAAAAATGCCGTGTGGCTGGCGCAGCATTGATACCCTGCGCCAGAAAATCAGAAGCCATCGTACGCAGGTTATCTTTGAGCATAGAAGCCACCTCGCTGCTCGCCAGACGGCAGGCGTCGCCAAAAGCGCCCCAGCGCAACTCTTCCAGCGCAACATAGCAGCGGCCCGCCATCGACCAGCCGTTGTAATTCCCGGCCCGCCAGCGAGTAAAAATTTGTTCGCTGTGATTTCCCGCCTGGACCGTTAAACCACGCTGACCGAGCGCCTTCTCTTTCCAGTTCGCTCGTTGGCTAAAATGCTCAATTAATTCATCATATTGCTGCTGATTACCAGGCGTGCTGGTCGCAGGACGGCGCTGCTCAGCCTGTTGCAGTGCGACCAGGCGCTGGGTGATGCGCGTGAGCGCAAGATGGCCGGGATCGAGCATGCTGGCCAGCTTTTCCGCCAGCCCCAGACGTAACGAGTCATTCTCATTTAATACGCCGGACATGGCCCACGGACGCAGTTGGGTTTGCGCCATCACTTCCTGGGTCAGTCTTTCACGAAACAACTGCTGTTGGGGCACAATCTGACTCTGGCGAGGCGCATCAGCACCCTGCACTAAATCCACAATGAACTTCGGATGAATGCACTCAAGCGTTCGCCCAGGCCCTTCCAGTAGTCGATTTTTCATAATTACTCTGCTGCGAATAGTGTTTGTATATCATCGCGTAAAAGACGTGCATCTTCTTGAATCCAGTTAGCAGTCTTGATGCAGTGTTTCAGGTGCTGACGCAATGCTAACACTGATGATTCGTTTTGCTGACGAATCGCGAGACTGTCACGCAAACTATCTTGTAGCCCTGCCAGACTGAGTGAGAACTCGGCAAAGAACGTCGCCATACCCGCCGTAACAGAAACATCGACCTGAGCAGCCAAAGCTTTACGAATTTGTTCACAAAAATTAGCAACATGCTGGACAAGCTTGTTATGCAATGACGCCACATCAATGACATAGCGTGTACGGGTCACCACATAATCATCCCAACCCCAGCTCGGATTATTTAGCCAGCGCGAAACCGTTTCACGTACGCTTCCGCTACGTGGCGCCTGCCCTGCCGGGGTATCTTCCGGCGCGATCGCATTGGTAAAAAGCTGGCGAGTATTAAAGTTGAGTGCGCTTGCCTGGAATGCCGGGAAACTGATACGAGCCCGGAAACCAGCGTGGCTGAGCTCTTCTTTAATGCGCATCTCAATCGGGCGCATCGCATCATTGAGTGAGCGGGCCAGGGTATTTTCCAGTTGGTCAAAACGCATCGCCAGTTCGCGACTGATCTTCTCCTGCGCGGTGACAAAAATCGCTTCGCAGGAGGAGCGCATTTTACTCAGGACAATCTGCGCCTGCCCTTCATCTTCCAGCACCAGTTGGCCTGGCGAAAATCCCGAATCAAGACGCAGGTCGGCCTGACTTTCGCTGGCCATTTCCATCATCCTGCCATCGCTAAACCAGGCGTTAATGACTTCAATAATTTCCAGTTGCTGGCCATGAATGAACACGTCCGCCGCCGCCAGCGCTTCATCCACCTCATGATCAATCTCATCGCTGACGCGCTCCTGACAATTTTTCAGTAGCGTCATATCTTCTTCAAGGCGTGTGATATTGTGCTCAAGGTTCTCAAACGCAACTGTCAGCCCCTGGTAGCGGAAGTCAAGATATTCCCGGGCGCTCTGGGCGTAATTAAGCAGCTTATGCGACGCCGAACGCAGCGCATACAGCGACGCGTTGGCGTGTGCGGCATGCAGCAACTTGCGAATCGGTTGCTCAAACAGCGAGTCTTCCCACAGCAGGTCGGCGGCGTGATGAATATGCTCAACGTCATCCAGGTCGGCCATTCTCCAGCGTCTGCCCAGCGCCGCTTCGGCAAAATCCTGCACCCAGCGCTGTTCTTCCGGGTCGGGTAATTTCCCCTGCTGTTTGATTTCATGGCGGGCGCGGTTAGCCAGATAGCCCCACATCGAAGAGACGGGAAAAATCTGCGTCGGGTTGATATACCCTTTCATTAACGTCCCGGCGATCAGCGCCCGTACCTGTTCTTCGTCATCGCTATTACGGTCTTTTTGATCGAACTTATTCACCAGCGCATACAGCGGAACAGAGCGCCCAACAGCGGAAATGGCGTGGCGTACCTCTTCATCAGAGATCGACTTAAGCTGGGTGTAATCCATCACCGCCAGTACCGCAGACGCGCGCGCCAGTTGCTCATTAAGCATTTTGTGCAGATGCGGCTGTCCCGCTTCGTTTGGCCCTGGGGTATCAAGCAGCGTCAATTGCCCCAGGTCGTTTTCAAGACCCGCCAGGTGAACAAATTCCACTTCAATAACCGGGATATTCTCTATAGAGGCATAAGCCGAGAAGGGAAAATCAACATCCAGCGCTCTGGACAGACGCACCAGGTCGTTAAGGCTCTTTAAACAATGAAAAATGGGCTGTGCGCCCAGATAATGTTTGTCGAATGCATCTCCTTTAGCGATGCGTTCGAGCAGGGCGCTCATGTCCTTATCGATTTCGAGCTTTTGCGCCAGCTTTTCACGGTCATAGGTATAAAGCCGCGTCTGGAGTTGCTGGGTCAACGTATCGATTGGCCCGACATGGGCGAAATGAAGTACAGGCTCTTTCTGGCCCGGTGTGTGGCGAATCAGTGTCGGTAGCGCCGTCATAGGGCGGTTGCGATTAGGCAAAACCTCAGTACCCACAATCGCGTTGATTGTGGTCGACTTACCTGCTTTCATCGTCCCGACAATCGCAAGTACCATCTCCAGTCGGGTGATTTTCCGTAATTCGTTGTGCAGAGTGGCTTGCTGCGTCTCAATGCCGCGAGCGCTAAAATGTAATGGCAGTACATTTGCGTTATCTGCTTTGCTGGAAGCCGCCTCATTAAGCGTTGCAATCGGCAGGGATTTGAGCGCCTGCAGATTATGCAAGGAGAGTTGTAACAACCTCTCTGCTTCCTGGCTTAATTCGAAAATTGTCTGTGTGTGCATGATAAAAGTCTTTCCTTAACGCAAATTTCTTACTTTTATTAAGCCGCGATGTTTTTATTTGTGAAGTTTCGGCTTTTATAATTACGTGTGGAAAATATCTTATAGAAGATAAATGCCTGATGGGAATCAGGAAAAATGTAATTTCTCGGTAGAGAATGACAGAGCGCGCCGTCCCGGACATAAAAAGCCCGAGAGATAGAGAGCGTAGCTCATTTTCAAGAACGACCAGGATATATCGTCATTTATTTACCCCCCCAATTTGCGAGGTAATTAACTGTCTTCGTCAGAAGACGCTGCTGACATGACTGTTTGCTAATTATTCACACCGGTTGCGTCACCTCACCTTATCTGAATTGGCAATGGGTAGCAATTTCCCGAGGAAAATATTCTAAATATCATACATAAGCTTTTTTCTCTCATCACCTGAGCTTAGCATCGCCTAAGGTAATGACAGGTTATGTCACCTGCATCACCTTTTTTATCTTTTTCTGAAAAAAAGAATAGCAACAGTAATTATACGGACTTGATGTATAATCGCGGACTTTTCTGGCATAAACCGCCTTTTTCGCTGGCCTGTTTCCAGCATCATATGTACTTTTTCGAGGATAACCCATGCAACTGCCAAACTGCCCGAAATGCAATTCTGAATACGCTTATGAAGATAATGGCATGTTCATCTGCCCGGAATGCGCCCATGAATGGAATGACAACGAAGCAGCTGCCGAAAGCGACGAATTGATTGTCAAAGATGCCAACGGCAATTTACTGGCCGACGGCGACAGCGTCACTGTCATTAAAGATCTGAAAGTAAAAGGAAGTTCTTCCATGCTGAAAATCGGCACGAAAGTGAAGAATATCCGTCTGGTCGAAGGCGATCATAACATTGACTGCAAAATCGACGGATTTGGCCCAATGAAGTTGAAATCCGAGTTTGTTAAAAAGAACTGATTGTCGTTCTACACGCCTGCGGATTAGAACTCATCTTCCAGTCGGCGCTCCTCGTCATCCAGTTGACGACGCTCCTGATCGAGCTGACGCTGCCGGTCATCGAGCTGGCGGCGTCGGTCTTCAAGCTGTCTGCGCCGGTCTTCATAGCGTCTGCTCTGCTCGTCACTACGGCGGCGATCGTCATCATACTGCCGATCATCGTCGTTACGGCTATCGCTGGGGTGATAGGCATCATTGATGGCCCGCTGAATATTGCCGATGGCATCATCGACAATATCAGCACGGGCAATATGGCTGGTAAGAGAGAGTGCGCTGATAAACAGCAAGATTGCGTAACGTTTCATAAAGCCAGTCTCAATAGTGGGCTGGCTTTACGTTAATCAAGCGCCATTCTCACGAGTAGCGGAGGAATCTCAAACTACGTCGGTTAGCCGCTTACAAACCATAGCGGTCAATGATCTGCCGATGGCGCTGTTCATCCAGCCCACCTTTAGCGGCGACGCTAAGCCAGTGCACCGGATGCGGCCAGTCACGCGTAAGCGTGAGCAACATACTGTCCACTTCCTGCGGCAGCATCGATAACGGCGTAGCCAGATTAAAATACACGCCTGGCAGCGGATGCTCAGGATGTTCGCGATCGGTTATTTCATAATCCGCTTCGCTGCTCACCCACACTTGCCCACCAAATTCGCGCACTTTTTTCTCAAACTGATCAAACATCTCCTCGCCCGGATAAACGCCATCTACAAACCATGATGGGGCATAGCTGCCTTCTTCAATGATTTCGACAACGTCATAGAGACCGATAAAATATTCCCGCTCGGCTTCATCTTCCGGAGGGGTATTGAGCAGTTCGACATCAAAGACCACGCTGTCGCCTAAATGCTGCTGCGCTTTCGGCCAGGCTGGCTGGAAGACTCTGGCCGTGGCAGGCCCGGTACGCTGAGCAAGGTAGTAAACATAGTCGTGCTCTTCCCTGAAACGTAGCCGCACAGCTCCCCAGTTTTCTTCAATGGGGCCGTCTTCGCTTTCGAATTTCATTCCCAGCTTCGTTCCGGCCTCACGCACCAGCGCCCACTCCTCCTGAATACTCGCCGCCGTGATCAGATCCCACAGCACATTGTTAGTCTCTTGTTCCTGCGCCTCAAGCATCGCAATAGCACGCTGAAGACGTGGGATAGCCCGCTCGCTGGCGCGCAGTTTCATTGCCGCACGGCTCGCCATCAACAACGGAGCAATCTTACTGCTACCTTCTGGCGTATTGAGCATCGACTCACTCAGGGTTTCCAGCGCCGCCCAATCCTCATTACCAAAGGCGACCTGCATTTCGAACCAGTACGCGACGTGGGGGAGCGTCTCGCGATAGTCCTTAGCGAGGGCTAATATCTCATCGAACCGCCGCGTACGTAGCAACACGCCCAGCAACTCGAACAGCAGAGGGGACTCACTCTGTGGATGGCGTAACCGCCAGGTTTGCAACAGCGCGATGGCTTCATCAGCGGCATGGCAAGCCTCCAGTGCGGATGACGCCAGCGCAACCAGTTGTTCATTATCAGGCAACTGCATGGCCGCCAGTTTCAGCCATTCCGCCTCTTGTTCAGGGTCACGCCCCTCGTTTTGTTTACTGCGCTCTTCAAGCCACTCATACAGCTCCTCAGCAGGAACCGGGAGCAGCACGTCTTGTTCTTTGCCGGCAATGTCGCGTTCAAGTTCCGCCAGAGCGCGATCGGCGCCCATTTGTTTACGTAAACGCGGCAAACAAGCTTTTGCCTGCCCTAACGCCCGGCGGGCAATCCAGGTCGCGTTGCGCGCCAGCGCCAGACGAATATGCACTATCGCGGTATCTATTGCTGCCCGCCAGGCCTGTCGGGCGATACGCTGCTCCAGGATTTGCTGTAACGACACGCCCGTCTGCCAGTTGTTATAAGACGCATCATGGCGGCAAAGCTGGTCAATAATCCTCACCCAACGGACGACGCCGCGTGTTTGCAGTTGCTTCCAGTGGATCAGACTGTTGCAGGCGTCATCCAGCCGTCCCATACAGGCATAGGCTTCCGCGCGGATCATCGTGCGCGTAAGCCGTATCTGTTCGGCGCAGCCTTCCAGTTCCTCAGGCGCGCAGAGGGGTTCAATCACCGCCAGCGCGTCTTCATAACGCCCTAAGTAAATCAATGCTTCGGCTTCGTTTTCCAGCAGGCCAGTGACATCAGGCTCCCCTGCATCACGCACTTTTTTTATCTGCCCCCGAATGTAATCCAGCGCCTGCTGCGTTTCGCCTTTATCGACCATGGCGCAGAATTGCTCGTCCGATAAACACTGGAAGCAGCTCCATAACGGCGTAATACGTTCCATTGTTTCCTGACACACGGCAATACGTTCATCCGCCCAGCCCGGGCCGTCGATATTGCCGTAGCAATCGCTGAGATCCTGAGTAACACAAACGGATTGGGGGCACGCAATAGCATCCGGTTGATGGGCCCGTTCAAAGAAAGTCACCGCATCACCCAGCGCTGTCTCACCTTCTCCCATGCCCAGTCGATGGCGCATCTCCCAATGGCCAATGAACACCTCAAGCCAGGGATTCCCCGCTGTCTTCTTAAATGATCGCGCCTCCGGCAGTAACGCTTCGCTCACATCAGGCTTAACGTCACAAATGGCGTTAATTAATTTATTCAAATGATCGGTAATATAGGGTTGGCCTGCAGCATGAAGATCCCTTTCATATTGGTTGTACCATTGCCATATATCCATTTTATTATTCCCCTTTATGTGCAAGAAATTGAGTCATTATTATCTGGTTAATATTATCCAGCGCCTGATGAAAATCATTGGGTCCCGAACGTTGCAGCTGAAAAGATAAAATGACCTTCAGGCTTTTCAATAACTGACAGGCAACATCAGTGTGCTTCCCGTTTTGCCAGGAAGCAGAAAGCGCCTTAATGGCCGGATTATTAAAATTAATATAGAGCTGTTTATCGGACTGCTCGCTGATCCGTTGAGTAAACTGCCGTGCCAGCATCAGTGCCGCAGTGCTCATTCGTCGATCGGCATCATCTTGTTCCAGTCGCTGTTTCAATTCGACTTCGCGATTCGGCACCACCACAAAAGGGAGCACCGCGGGCTCAAAGCGTGAAATAACACACTCTTCATCGTCAGCCAGTTGCTCGCGCCACCACTGTTCTTCTTGCTGACTAATTTCATGACAGGAGAACAATGATTGATTACCGCCCGAGGTGCCAATTTCAATCAATCGCGCTGAATAGAGCGTTGCCCAACGGCGAAGAAACGGTATAACGGCATAGCGATGCCCCAGCGCAACGGGGCGCCCGGAAAGACGAAATAACATCTCCTCGAAGGAGCTCTCTTCTCCCGGCATCACCAGTAGCGTATTTTGCTGGCGCAGATGGCTGACCGGAATCTCCCCTTTTGAGGTCGGGATGAGCAGATCATCTTTGAGCAGATCAAACAACCTTTCATCGCAAATCGCTGCGCCTAACAAGGCTTCATTATGACGCAGCAGCACACGCCGCCAGATAGCCGGCTGATTTTTTGCCAGCTCGCCCAGACCTTTAATTAACCCCTCGGCTAACGCATGCTGTGTGGCGAAATAGGCGTCATCACGCTGTAAATCTTCCCGATTCGCCGTAGGCGTCAGGATGTTGGACTCTACGACACCGCCTACAAAACCAGCCCACAGCGGCAACAGATCGTGCGCCTGATCGTCGAGCAGCATGCCGCGCAAAAAGAGCGACAGATTGCGGTTATCGCTGGTGCCGTAGGTCGCGCCATCCTGAATCCAGAGAATGCCGACCACATCGCTTTTGCCAGAAGGGGTGATATCAATGGTGCAAATAGGGGTAAAAGTACGTTCAAAACGGCTGGCAAACTCAATATTCTGCTTCTGCCGAAGCCCGGGATGGAGGACGACCGGCGAGTCGTGGTCCCGGCGCCAGGGGGGTGAAAGATGGTTGACCGCCGTTTCCGATTGACCCACAAACAGCGGTTCACGCATTAACACGCAATAGCGGCCAAGCAACGTTTCCAGCAACGGATTATCCGCAAGATAGCTGAACTCGTCTTTAAGGCTGAGGGTGACCGTAAAGCCTGGCTCCCTGGGGAAGGCAGATTCGATTCGGTACGTTTCCCCGTTATCTGAACGATAAACCCACCCTTCCTGAGGCGTTTTCCAGGAGGTGGTATGGACAGTAACCTGCCGTGCCAGCACGAATGACGATAAGAAACCCAGGCCGAACATACCAATGAGACCGGTGTCATCATCCTCCTGACGCAATTGCCGCGTATAGCCTATTCCGACCGTTGCCAGGAATTCATGGATTTCCTGTTTTGTCAGACCCGCGCCCGAGTCAGAAATCGTAATCGTTTTATTCTGCGGGTTTCCGGTCACCCGAATTTCAGGCGTGAAGGCAGAAGTAACGTCCTCCAGCCTGCGCCGGACTATCGCATCATGCGCATTTTGCACCAGCTCACGTAACGCGACGATGGGCGTGGAGTAAAGGTGTTTACTTAACACCTGCATAAGGCCATGCAGGTTTACCGCGGTATCATGCTGCTCAATAGCGACGATCTTATTATCCATAATTTTTTCAGATCTCTGATTTTTCAATTACATTGCAGACAGATAAGTATAGGTGCAGCTACAAAAAATTCGCGACTCCATATTATTATTTTCGGTCAGGAAGAATAAGCAGATAAAATCTTAAAGAATGTTGATTAATAGAATATGAATTATTACGGAAGATACTGTTCTTCCTGTAACGTGACGCAACATATATCAATGAGATGACAAGGTTATTAATTGCTGTCGCATACCATAACGAAATGGAATAGAATTTCGCTGTTCACTCTCTCCGTATTATCGCGGCTGCTGAACCCGATCAATCTGTGAGAGAAAATACAATGGAAAAACCCCATAGCCGGGACTGGCGCCTCGCCCAAAAGCGGCGCAAGAAATCCCGTGATGTTCACACCGCGCGTTTGCGTTTTCGTGGCGAAAAAAACTGGAAGATGCTGTACCTGCGTTCTGAAAAAGTCTCGCGGGCCGCACAACTGGGAATGGAGTATCCACGGATAACCCGTCGACAACGGACGAAGCGTGGCCTGGAAGAGTATCTGCTTGCCAATGAATGTCCTTTTCATTTGTAGCCGCAATCAATGGCGCAGCCCCACGGCGGAACAGGTGTTCCGCCGTTATGCCGGGCTTAATGTCCGCTCCGCAGGCACCAGCCGTAATGCCAAAAAACCGGTTTCTGCCGAATGGCTTCAGTGGGCGGATGTTATTTGCGTGATGGAACAGAAACATAAAAACCGGTTAATGGCCGACTTTCGCCGCATCATCGGCAACAAGCCGCTTCACGTTCTCGACATCCCTGATGACTACCGCTACATGGCGCCTGCATTGATCGCGCTGCTCGAAGAGATCGTTCCTCCGGTACTTGGCCTCGCCCCATAGTCTCAGTGTTCAGGGGTGCGTCAATGCCCGCAGCCGCTTTACGCCGCAATCCGTCGCAGCGCCTGCGCCAGTTGCACACGGGTAAAGGGTTTTCGCAGCAGTTCAACGTCCGGTAGCGCAGGATTATGTACCGGACGTAAATCCTGGCCGCTAATCAGTAACAGCGGCAAATGCGGATAGTGCTGACGGGCATAATTAATCACCTCTGCGCCGCTCATCTGCCCCGGCAGCATCAGGTCGCTGATCAGCATGCCAATATCCTCGGACGCAGCCAGCAACGCCAGCGCCTGTTCGCCGCACTCCGCCTCCAGCGTTAAGTACCCCAGCCCATGTAACTGTTCACAAAGGGTCTGTCGTACATCCGCCTCATCTTCCAGCACCAGGATTAATTTATCCGTACGGTCAGCTTCCTGTGCCGGTAACGGCTCAACCGGGCTCACGGCCTGCACCGACGCGCGTGGAAGTTGTAAACGCACTGTGGTTCCCTGCCCTGGCGCGCTATCAATAGCCACTCGCCCACCGGACTGGCGCACAAAGCCGTATACCATCGACAGCCCCAGGCCGCTGCCGCTGCCGGTCTGCTTGGTGGTGAAGAATGGCTCGAAAACGCGTGCCTTCACGTCTTGCGACATGCCGCAACCGCGATCGATCACTTCCAGCGCAACCATATCCTGCCTGCGTCCGTCGCTACGCGTGACGCGCTGATTCCAGGTACGGATCTTGATCGTTCCTTTCTGTCCTTCCATCGCATCCCGCGCATTCATCACCAGATTGATGATGGCATTTTCCAGTTGGCCAACGTCTATCCATGCAGGCCAGGCGGGTTGCTGAGCTTCAATTTCCAGCGTCAGCGTGGCAGGGAGAGAATGACGCATCAGTTCGCTTAAGTTTTCCAGCAGCGGCTGCATCTCCACGGCATGGGGGTGCAGAGATTGCTTGCGCGAGAAGGCCAGCAAACGCTGGGTCAGCATCGCTCCGCGCTCAGCCGCTTTTAGCGCGCGGGAGATACGCGGTGCATCCGGCGATTGCGGGTTCACCAGCTCAAGGCTCCCGATAATGACCGCCAGTAAGTTATTAAAATCATGCGCCAGCCCGCCCGTAAGCTGACCGACGGCTTTCATTTTCTGGCTGTGCAACAGCGCCTCTTCCAGCCCCTTGCGCTCGGTTCTGTCCAGCACGACGTTGACCATCCCGCGCCCAGGTACCGGGCTAAATCGCAGTTCAATGGTGCGGTTATCCGCCAGGCGAAGCTCCTGCGGTTTTGGCATCGGTCGCGCGAGGTTCTCCTGCACATGGTCCGGCAGCTCACTCACCTGACGCAGCAAGCCCTGATAGTGCTGACCACGTTGCAGCGCATCGGCAGAGAGGCCAAGCAACAGCGGGTACTGCGGGTTCCACACCACCAGACAGCCCTGGCTGTCAAACAGGGCAAAGCCGTCGCGCATGGCATGGAAGGTCGTTTCCAGTTGGGTGCTCTTCTCTTTGAGCAACTTTGAGGTGTGTTCCAGCGAGGCGGTATTGCGGGCAAAGACGTTAAAGGCCCGCGCCAGTTCGCCCAGTTCATCGCGCCGTTGCAGCGCCGGAACGGGAACATCCGGCTCACCGCGAGCCAGACGGGACATCGCCCGGGAGATCGCCGTTAAATTCGACCCCAGATTACGGTAGATATACCAGCCGGCAAACCCGGTAATCACCAGCGCCAGCAGAGCAAAGGCGCTGATAAAGATAATAATCGAGCGCATTTCACTGTGGCTTTGCGCGGTCCGCTGCTCAGAGGCCTGCGCAACCTGAGCAACGTACTGATTGATATCGGTATTCAGAATGGCGACCAGCGCTTTGATATGAAACATAAACCAGCTTATCGCCAGATCGCTGTCATCCAGTTGCGCCGCCAGAGGACCGAGCTTTGCCAGTTCATTGCTGAAATCCTGCAGGATACCGTTCACTACCGGGTTGTCGGTGCGGTCTGGCAACTGCGCGCGTATTTCCGTCAGTTGCTGTATCGTCGGGCGCGGCGAGGGAGTACGAATAGCGGCGGCAAGCAGCCGATCCATTTCGCCGAGTAAACGGGGATCGCCGATGGCGATGCCATCACGCAGGTTTATCTCCTGCAAATGGCGCAGATAACTTTGGTTCTGATACAGCGAACTGAGTAGCGCATTACGTTCAAGATGGCGACGTTGACCACGCTCCAGCATCTGCGTCACGCTCTGTTCGAGTTCATTGCTGCGCCAGGTAATGCGCTCCACCAGTTGCGGTTCCAGTTGGGCCAGCGGCGCACGGGCCAGTTGCTCCAACGATTTTTGCAGCGCCATCTGGGTCGCCTTAAGCCGTTCCGCTTCGCTTTTATATTCCAGCGCCCCCACGACCTGAGAAAGGCGCACTGCCGCCGTGGCGACATTCGCCGTATCACGCGCAAGGTTCATGCTGCCGGTCATGTCGTCCAGCGTCTGTTGCTGCACCTGTTCCTGGATTTGGCTGGCATGGCGAAACCCCAATACGGCAACGCCGCAAACCATCAGAGTCACGGTCATCACCAACAAATTGAAGAACAGTAACCGCCCGCGCGCGCTGGCGAAAAACGAGTTGTGCCGATAGGGCATAGCGGGCTCCGTTGTCAGTTTCTCCCCTCACCCTAACCCTCTCCCCAAAGGAGCGAGGGGACTGTTCGGTGCGGGCTGGGGTTTCTCTCCCAAAGCGCAGAAACGTGGGGGGTGTGGTCCTGGCGTTCCCCCTCTCCCTTCCAGGGAGAGGGCTGGGGTGAGGGTGAGGGTGAAGGAAGTCATGTTGCGTAACTGTGATCTTCGTTAACTATTCAGCAATATGACAAATATGAATGCCCAATGACATTCTGCATTTATTTTGCCGTGATGGACTGGCGCAATCGAAACCCTTGCAGGAGCAAGCCATGAGCAAGACGCCCGTTCTGGAGATGCGCAATATTGCCAAAGTATTTGGCAAGTTTTATGCGCTGAAAGGGGTGGATCTGACGGTATATCCTGGCGAAATCCACGCGCTGATGGGGGAAAACGGCGCCGGTAAAAGCACCCTAATGAAGATCCTCGCGGGGGCATACACCGCCACCAGCGGCGAGATATTGATTGACGGACAGCCGTTCAATATCAAAGGGCCAAAAGACGCGCTGGCGGCTGGCATCACGTTGATATATCAGGAGATGCAGTTAGCCCCTAATCTGACCGTCGCCGAAAATATCTTTCTCGGCAGTGAGATTTCCCGCGGCGGGCTGATTCAGCGTCGGGATATGGTCGCTCAGGCGCAAAGCGTGATTGACCGCCTCGGCGCCCAGTTCAAAGCCAGCGACCTGGTGATGAAACTCACCATCGCCGAACAGCAGCAGGTCGAAATCGCCCGCGCCCTGCACCGTAACAGCCGTATTCTGGTGATGGACGAACCCACCGCCGCCCTCTCCTCCCGTGAAACACACCGCCTGTTTGAACTGATCATGCGCCTGCGCGATGAAGGGATGGCAATCATCTATATCAGCCACCGCATGGCAGAAGTGTATGAGCTCTCCGACCGGGTCAGCGTCCTGCGTGACGGTCAGTATGTCGGTAGCCTGACCCGCGACAAACTCAACGCCTCAGAGCTGGTACGTATGATGGTGGGCCGCCCGCTCAGCGATCTCTTTAATAAAGAACGCGATATTCCACGGGGCGACGTCCGTCTCAACATTCATCACCTCACCGACGGCAAAAAAATCCAGCCGGCCAGCCTGCAGGTACGCGCCGGAGAGATCGTCGGCCTTGCCGGACTGGTCGGCGCAGGTCGTTCAGAACTCGCACAACTGATTTTTGGCGTGCGTAAAGCCACCGGCGGAGTGATTGAAATCGATGGCGAACCGGTAGTGATCCACTCCCCCCGAGCCGCCATTGATTTAGGCATCGGATTCCTTACCGAAAACCGCAAAGAACAAGGGCTGTTTCTGGAGCTGGCCGCGCAGGAAAACATCACGATGGCGACCATTGAGCGCGACGCCAGTTACGGTCTGCTCGATCGAAAAAAAGCGCAGTCCATCTCCGATGACGCCATCAAGTTACTCAATATCCGCGTCCCTCATTCACAGGTGCGGGCGGGCGGTCTTTCCGGCGGCAATCAGCAAAAGCTGCTGATATCCCGCTGGGTCGCCATCGGGCCGCGGATCCTGATCCTCGATGAGCCAACACGCGGCGTCGATGTCGGCGCCAAGAGCGAAATCTATCGCATCATGAGCCAGATGGCACACAAAGGGGTGGCCATCCTAATGATTTCCAGCGAGCTACCGGAAGTGGTCGGCATGAGCGACCGCGTGTATGTGATGCATGAAGGCAGCATCGCCGGCGAGCTGGAAGGCGAGCGTATCACCCAGGAAAACATCATGCAGCTTGCGACCGGTATGAACGAATCCCATCACCAGGCGGTACACCATGACTGAATCGAAAGAGACCTCTGTCCCCACGCCGCAACAGGTGGCGAAATCGGCCTCGGCGAAAAAAATGCTGATGGGCGATCTGATGCAAACGGTCGGCATCTTGCCAATCTTGATCCTGATCGTTGCTGTATTTGGCTTTATTGCACCTAACTTTTTTACAGAAAGTAACCTGCTGAATATCACCCGTCAGGCCTCGATCAATATCGTGCTCGCGGCAGGGATGACCTTCATCATTCTGACCGGCGGCATTGACCTGTCCGTCGGTTCCATCCTCGGCACAACGGCGGTGGCGGCGATGGTGGTGTCGTTGATCCCGCAACTGGCCTTCCTCTCCGTGCCTGCGGCGCTGATGCTTGGTCTGGTGCTGGGGTTGTTTAACGGCATACTGGTCGCTTTCGCCGGGCTTCCCCCGTTTATCGTCACGCTTGGCACCTATACGGCGCTACGTGGCGCAGCTTATCTGCTGGCGGACGGCACCACGGTCATCAACTCCAGTATCGGGTTCGAGTGGATCGGCAATAACTACCTCGGCCCCATTCCGTGGCTGGTGGTCATTGCGCTGGCTGTGATTGTGGTGTGCTGGTTCATCCTGCGTCGCACCACCCTTGGCGTTCACATTTATGCCGTCGGCGGCAATATGCAGGCGGCCCGTCTTACCGGTATCAAAGTGTGGCTGGTATTGCTGTTCGTTTATGGCATGAGCGGCCTGCTCTCGGGGCTTGGCGGAGTGATGAGCGCGTCACGTCTGTACAGCGCCAACGGCAACCTTGGCATGGGCTATGAGCTTGACGCCATCGCGGCGGTCATTCTCGGCGGCACCAGTTTCGTCGGCGGCATCGGCACCATCACCGGTACGCTGGTCGGGGCGTTAATTATCGCCACCCTGAACAATGGTATGACATTGATGGGCGTTTCTTACTTCTGGCAACTGGTGATCAAAGGGGCGGTGATCATCATTGCAGTGCTGATAGACAAGTACCGTACCCGACATCATCAAAGTGCATAACAACAAGATTTCCCTGAAAACCCTACGTGAGGAAAGACTATGCGTTTGAAGCCGTTAGTAACCGCGCTCTGTGCTGGCGCGCTGCTTGCCGCAGCGCCATTTGCGCAGGCGAAAGAACTGAAATCGATCGGGGTAACGGTAGGCGATCTTGCCAACCCGTTCTTCGTGCAAATCACCAAAGGGGCGGAGCTGGAAGCGCGTAAACTGGCGGGCGACAAGGTAAAAGTGACGCTGGTTTCCAGCGGCTACGACCTTGGTCAACAGGTAGCGCAGATCGATAACTTTATCGCCGCCAAAGTGGACATGATTATCCTCAACGCCGCTGATTCGAAAGGCATTGGGCCTGCCGTAAAACGCGCGAAAGATGCCGGTATCGTGGTCGTCGCGGTTGACGTTGCGGCGGAAGGGGCTGATGCCACCATTACCTCGGATAACACCCAGGCCGGGGAAATGGCCTGTAAGTACATTACCGACCGTCTGAAAGGCAAAGGCAATGTGGTCATCATCAACGGACCACCGGTCTCTGCGGTACAAAACCGTGTGGAAGGCTGCCAGACCGAATTCAAGCGCCACCCGGATATCAAAGTGCTGTCGTCTAACCAGAACGCCAAAGGCAGCCGCGAAGGGGGGCTGGAAGTCATGACCTCGCTGCTGGCCGCCAATCCGAAGATCGACGGCGTATTTGCGATTAACGATCCGACCGCGATCGGCGCCGATCTGGCCGCTAAACAGGCACAGCGTAACGAGTTCTTTATCGTAGGCGTCGACGGCAGCCCGGACGGTGAAGAGGCGCTGAAACGCGAGAACTCGCTGTTTGTCGCGACGCCAGCGCAAGATCCCCAGGTGATGGCGGCAAAAGCGGTGGAAATCGGTTATGACATTCTTCAGGGGAAACCCGCACCGAAAGAGCCTGTGTTGATCCCGGTGACGATGATCGACAAGAAAAACGTCGGCACCTATAAGGGCTGGACGGTTAAATAAGGTTTGTGCCGCCTGATGCCCTCACCCTAACCCTCTCCCACTGGGAGAGGGAATGTGTTCCTGACTCCTTTTTCACGGTCTGGTACGGTTTTCTCCCTCTCCCTTGAGGGAGAGGGCCGGGGTGAGGGGGTTTTCTGTAGACTCTGGGAGATCGCCATGAAACGCTCCGAAATCAATGAGATCCTCGGCCATACCCGGCAGTTTTTTTCCATGCACGACATCCACTTGCCGCCTTTCGCCAGCTTTCCCCCCACCAAATGGCAACAGCTTGATCACGACAGCTGGCGCGAAGTCTTCGACTTAAAGCTGGGTTGGGATGTCACCGCTTTCGGCGGTGACAATTTTTACACCCAGGGGCTCACCCTTTTCACCCTGCGCAACGGTTCTCCTAATGGCACCCCTTACGCCAAATGCTATGCGGAAAAAATCATGCACGTGCGCGACGGGCAGGTAACGCCCATGCATTTTCACTGGCGCAAACGCGAAGACATTATTAATCGCGGCGGCGGAAATCTGATTATCGAGCTATGGAACGCCGGTGCGCATGAAGAGACGATGTATACCGACGTGAGTGTGGTGATTGACGGTTGTATCCAGACACATTCTGCGGGCAGCCAGTTACGCCTCTCACCAGGGGAAAGCATTTGCCTGCCGCCCGGTCTGTATCACAGCTTTTGGGGTGAGTCTGGTTTCGGCGATGTGCTGGTCGGCGAAGTGTCGTCAGTCAACGATGACGAACACGACAACCACTTCCTGCACCCGGTGGATCGCTTTAACGACATTCTGGAAGACGAACCCGCGCAGCTGGTGCTGTGTAACGAATATGGTCTGTTTCTGAGCTAAGGAGAATACGATGGCTTTGATTTCGCTTGCCCAGGGTTTGGCGCACGCCCGTGAACATCAGTATGCGTTGGGCGCCTTCAACGTGCTCGACTCCCACTTTTTACGCGCGCTGTTTGCGGCGGCGAAACAGGAGCGATCGCCCTTTATCATCAATATCGCCGAGGTGCATTTCAAATATGTCTCCCTCGAATCGCTGGTGGAAGCGGTGAAATACGAGGCCGCCCATCATGATATCCCGGTGGTACTTAACCTCGATCACGGTCTGCATTTTGAATCCGTGGTGCGCGCGTTAAGGCTGGGTTTTACCTCGGTGATGTTTGATGGCTCTACGCTGGAATACGAAGAGAATATTCGCCAGACCCGGGAAGTGGTGAAGATGTGCCATGCGGTGGGCGTCTCGGTCGAGGCAGAACTCGGCGCCGTTGGCGGCGATGAAGGCGGCGCGTTGTACGGTCACGCGGATGAAGCCTGGTTTACCGACCCGGCCAAAGCGCGTGACTTTGTCGACCGCACGGGGATCGACACCCTCGCCGTCGCCATTGGTAACGCCCATGGCAAATACAAAGGGGAGCCGAAGCTCGACTTTGCTCGCCTGGAAGCGATTCGCCAGCAAACCGGCCTGCCGCTGGTGCTCCATGGCGGGTCCGGCATCAGTGACGCGGATTTCCGCCGTGCTATCGGGCTTGGCATCCATAAAATCAATTTCTATACCGGGATGTCGCAAGCGGCGCTGGACGCCATTGAAACACGCATGGCCAACCGCCAGCCCATCTACGACGAATTCGCCCAGCTCTTGCTGAGCGTGGAACAGGCCATCACCGACACCGTTGCCGGGCAGATGCGCATCTTTGGCAGCGCGGGGCAACTCTGATGGAACGAAAAGGCGTTATCGCCGCCGGAAATATGCTGGTCGATCACGTACACCAGATAGTGCAATGGCCGGAGCGTGGCTGGTTAGCTGAGATCACGCAAAGCGAGCGTTCAACCGGCGGAGCGCCGCTCAATGTCCTGCTGACACTGGCCAAAATGCGCACGGGCATGCCGCTACAGGCGGTGGGACTGGTGGGCGAAGACAGCGACGGTGATTATATTATGGCGATGCTCGACCAGTATCATGTCAATCGTCAGCATGTGCAGCGCACCAATTCAGCCCCGACGTCTATGTCGCAGGTCATGACCGATCCAACCGGGCAACGCACCTTCTTCCACTCCCCCGGCGCCAACCGTCTTCTGGATCTTCCGGCATTCGGCAGCCTGGACCCGACCATGAAAATCTTCCATCTCGGCTATCTGTTGCTGCTCGACAGCCTTGACCTGCCGGATGAGGAGTTTGGTACCCGCAGCGCCCGCCTGCTGGCGCAGATGCGCGAACAGGGCTACGAAACATCGCTCGATCTGGTCTCCCGTAAGGGCGACCCGCGTTATCAGCCGCTGGTGATGCCTTGTCTGCCGCATCTGGATTATCTGGTTATCAATGAGATGGAGGCAGGGGAATTTAGCGGGCTGGAAATGCGGCTGCCTGACGATTCGCCGCATATCGCCAACATCGCCACGGCCGCCTCGCAGCTACTCGCCGCAGGGGTACGCCAGCGCGTGGTGATCCACTGCCCGGAAGGGGCATGGGGCGAGGAACCTGGCCGCGAGGGGCAGTGGATAGCGACACAGATGCTCGCGCAGGAGGAAATTATCGGTAGCGTGGGCGCGGGAGACGCGTTTTGCGCCGGACTGCTCTACGGTTGCCACGAGCGCTGGCCGCTGGCGCAAAGCATTCAACTGGCTCATGCCTGCGCCCGCGCCAGCCTGCTCTGCGCGAACGCCATTGACGGGGCGAAATCGCTGGAAGAATTAAAACAAGAGATCGACAGCACGCCGTAGCGCCGCTATGCCGCCTGCTCGCTGTGTATGACATCCGCCGCAAACACATAGCCCAGCCCGCGTATCGTTTTGATTAACGCGGGTTGATGTGGATTGATCTCAATTTTACGGCGCAGGCGCATGATCAACACATCGATGGTGCGGTCGAACACCTCAATGCTCTCGCTGTGGGTCAGCTCCAGCAGTTGCTCACGACTCAGCACCCGCCGCGCGTTTTGTACCAGCGCCAGCAGCAAACTGTATTCCCCCTGGGTTAAATCGACGGTTTGCTGACGGGGGTCGCTGAGCTGGCAGCGTGCGGGATCAAGGTGCCAGCCATTGAAGGCGTAGCCGGCCATTTTCACCGTCTGCACATCTGCCGCCAGCACCCCCGTGCGACGCATCACCGCCTTCACCCGCGCCACCAGCACGCGTGGGGTAAAGGGTTTGCCGATATAATCATCGGCCCCCATTTCCAGCCCCACCACGACATCCGATTCGCTACCCAGCCCCGTGAGCATAATCACCGGCAGCTCAGGACGTTGTTTCTGCAGTTGGGTAAGCACCATCAGGCCGTTGATGTCAGGCAGAACCATGTCGAGTAGCACCAGCGCAATCTCAGGATGCCGCGCCGTAGTGGCAATCGCATCCAGTCCGTTATGGCACACATGTACCGTAAAGACATGCTCGCTCAACACGTCCCTGAGCAGCTCGCAGACCGCCAAATCGTCATCCACTACCAGAATTGCAGGTTTCATTGTCCGCATCCGTCAGGAAAAGTGACTCGTTGCTTTATTTTATTTGGCGCAACCATAAAGGCAGTGAATTAATGCTGTTTTTATAATCGCGGTCACATCCCCTCGTCTTCGACACGTCAAATTTGACGATGGCCTGCCCTTCGTCAGTATTTTGACCAAAATTCAGACGTAAAATCAGGCAATACCCACAAAAGAAGCATGGCATAAAAGATGCATAATGGGTCGAGTGAGCGCGCAAAGCGCGATCTTTCTTAACTGGAGCGATAGCGATGAAAAAAGTCGTCACGGTTTGTCCGTATTGCGCCTCAGGTTGCAAGATTAACCTGGTGGTGGATAACGGAAAAATCGTTCGGGCGGAGGCTGCGCAAGGAAAGACCAACCAGGGTACCCTGTGTCTGAAAGGCTACTATGGCTGGGATTTTATTAATGATACACAAATCCTTACGCCTCGTCTGAAAACCCCAATGATCCGTCGCCAGCGTGGCGGCAAACTGGAAGCCGTCTCCTGGGATGAAGCCCTGGATTACGTTGCCACTCGCCTGAGCGCCATTAAAGAGAAGTATGGCCCGGATGCGATTCAGACAACCGGCTCGTCCCGTGGTACGGGGAACGAAACCAACTACATTATGCAAAAATTTGCGCGCGCCGTTATTGGTACCAATAACGTGGACTGCTGCGCACGCGTCTGACACGGCCCATCGGTTGCAGGTCTGCACCAGTCGGTCGGCAATGGCGCAATGAGTAATGCCATTAACGAAATTGATAACACGGATCTCGTGTTTATCTTTGGCTATAACCCGGCGGATTCGCACCCTATCGTGGCTAACCACGTCATTCGGGCGAAACAGAACGGGGCCAAAATCATCGTCTGCGATCCGCGTAAAATCGAAACTGCGCGTATTGCTGATATGCACGTTGCATTGAAAAACGGCTCGAATATCGCGCTGTTAAATGCGTTCGGGCATGTGATTATTGAAGAAAACCTGTATGACCAGGCGTTTGTCGCCTCGCGTACCCAGGGTTTTGAAGAGTACAAAAAAATCGTCGAAGGCTATACGCCAGAGTCGGTGGAAGAGGTAACGGGCGTGCGCGCGGCGGATATTCGTAAAGCTGCCCGTATGTATGCCGGTGCGAAAAACGCCACGATTCTGTGGGGCATGGGCGTAACCCAGTTCTATCAGGGCGTGGAGACGGTGCGTTCACTGACCAGTCTCGCCATGCTGACGGGTAATCTGGGCAAACCGCATGTTGGGGTGAACCCGGTACGCGGGCAGAACAACGTCCAGGGCGCCTGCGATATGGGTGCGCTGCCGGATACGTTCCCCGGCTACCAGTTCGTCAAAGAACAGGCTCACCGCGATAAATTCGCGAAAGCCTGGGGCGTTACGGACCTGCCTGCGCATACCGGCTATCGCATCAGCGAACTGCCGCACCGCGCGGCGCATGGTGAAGTGCGCGCCGCCTACATCATGGGGGAAGATCCGCTGCAGACCGATGCAGAGCTCTCCGCCGTGCGCAAGGCGTTTGAGGATCTGGAACTGGTCATCGTGCAGGATATCTTTATGACCAAAACCGCGTCGGCGGCGGACGTCATATTGCCATCCACCTCCTGGGGCGAGCACGAAGGTGTGTTCACGGCGGCTGACCGTGGCTTCCAGCGCTTCTTTAAAGCGGTGGAACCGAAGTGGGATCTGAAAACGGACTGGCAGATTATCAGTGAGATAGCCACCCGTATGGGCTACCCGATGCATTACAACAACACGCAGGAAATCTGGGATGAGTTACGTCATCTCTGCCCGGATTTCTACGGCGCCACCTATGAGAAAATGGGTGAGCTGGGCTACATCCAGTGGCCGTGTCGTGACACATCGGATGCCGATCAAGGGACGTCGTATCTCTTTAAAGAGAAGTTCGACACCGATACCGGGCTGGCGAAATTCTTCACCTGCGACTGGGTCGCACCTATCGATAAACTCACTGACGAGTATCCGATGGTGCTCTCCACCGTACGTGAAGTGGGCCACTACTCTTGCCGTTCGATGACCGGCAACTGTGCGGCGCTCTCGGCCCTGGCGGATGAACCTGGCTACGCGCAAATCAACACCGCCGATGCCGCGCGCCTCGGTATTGAAGATGAAGCGCTGGTGTGGGTCAACTCGCGTAAAGGCCGGATTATCACCCGTGCGCAGGTCAGTGAACGCCCGAACAAAGGCGCGGTATATATGACCTACCAGTGGTGGATTGGTGCCTGCAACGAACTGGTGACGGAGAACCTGAGTCCGATTACCAAAACGCCGGAGTACAAGTACTGTGCGGTGAATGTGGAACGTATTCCCGACCAGCATGCTGCCGAGCAGTATGTGATCGACGAGTACAACAAACTGAAATCGCGCCTGCGTGAAAGCGCGCTGGGTTAATCGTGGCGTACAAAAAACGGGGTGCGATTATCGCACCCCGTTTTATTTTGTTATTTATGACATAACCATTAATTTATTATGGTTTTAAATTGAGCAGTGCTGAAATAACGGGCAAAATATTCTCTTCAAACGCGACGCGTTCAGGTTCACGCTTTTCACTTAAGAAGTCATCAGAAATGGGAATATCGCCACCGCCATGCTCGCTCTTACGGCTCAGGGCATAATGAAATGTTCTCATCTCTCCCACGCGCGAAATTGTATAGATCTCAGTAAAGCGGCTGAGATGTTTTTCCGGGAGGAATGGGGCTTTCTTCGTTATTCGCCCGGTGGCGACATCAAAAATGAGTACTTCCGCATTTTTAAGGGTGTAGATAAGCCCGTAGCCCGTCAGAATAGCGCCGAAAAGCAGAAACACGATGACTGATTGTAATGTTCTGCCATTCATTTGCGCCCAAATAAGGGTGCCGATCAGCAGGACAATACCGGCAATGACAAATACCAGTGCGCTGCCGACCTTCCACGGGCGATATACCAGACGTCGGTCATTCAATTCCACCAGCATAGAGGCTGGCATCATGCATCTCTCCGCTGGCTGATGCCCAGAAAGGTTTCCGTCTCTTCCATCATGGCCTGCGGCGCTTTCTGACCGGGGCCAAACTGCCTTATCGGCATTTTCGACGTTTTCCCGTCAACGTTAAAGACCACATTCACAATACTGTTACGAATCAGGCCAAAAAAGCGGTACTGACGAATCAACTCAAGCCCGGCGAAATTATCCAGCGATTGATTGTACGTCGTTTTACCACCGCCATTCTGGATATAAAAGATGCGCTTATCTAAATCGAATACCATCTTGATACGCAGCGTTGCCAGCATCACCCCTGCAACGGCAAATAAAACTAGCGCGACAATAATACCGCGCAGTGATGATTCATGTTTGAAATAAGCATAAACCCCCAACGCAGCAAACGCGATCGCAAGGGCTATTTTCAATCCCTTTTGATTTTTCACAATATAGCGATTGCCTTCGTGTAGATAAAAGTCTGACATTCCTGAACTCTCCTTATCATCAGGGAAACGTTAAACGCGCGCCAATATCCGCGACAGAAGTATTATGGCTACAATTATTTAATCTGCTATAAAAAAATCGCCCCCGCAATTTGGGGGGCGACACGCGCTATACAGATATTATAGGAACCTGTAAGGGGCTTTACGCCGCAACCAACTCAATGCGATTGCCGTCCGGGTCGGCAATAACCGCTTCATAAAAGCCATCGCCGGTCCATCTTGCGGGGCTGAGTAAACGCCCGTTAGCCTGTGCTTTTTGCGCCATCGCTTCCACATCCTTAACACTGCCGACAGTAATCGCGATATGCGCCCAGCCGACAAACTCCGGGTTAGCTGGCGCATCATCAAGCTCAGGCAAAGCCATCAGTTCAATGGTTGGCCCCTCGGTCAGGGAAATGAAGTGCGATGCGAACCCAGGACGATTTTTACTCAGATAGCGTTCGTTGCTCTGACCGCCGAACACGTCCTGCCAGAAAGCGACTTGCGCATTGAGGTTGCGTGTCCAGAGCGCGACATGTGCAATTTTCATCTTTTATCTCCATCGTGGTTATGCCCGGTGACAGCGTTGACAAGGCAGTTAAGAATGCTGGATTATGCTCATTATTGCTCGATGATATTTCAATAAAGAGGCTTTATGCTCGATTATGCAGCTTTCCCGCAACAGCGACAAGCACGTATTCGCCAGCTTTTGCAGGAAAACGGACGCGTTGTCTGTGCAGAACTGGCCAGCCAGATGCAGGTATCTGAACATACTATTCGCAGGGATTTACAAGAACTTAGCAATTCAGGCATATGCAAAAAGGTCTACGGCGGCGCGGTATTACCGTTGCCGGAAGCCGGGAATTTTCACAGCCGAAAAGTGAAAAACAGTTCAGAAAAGGACAAGATCGCGCAGCAATGCGCAGCGCTGGTGAAACCAGACACCTGTATTTTCATTGATGCCGGTACGACCAATCTGGCCATCGCCAGAGCGCTGCCCGCGGAGATCCGCATCACAGCAGTGACCAACTCCCCTGAAATCGCCGTAGAACTCATGACACGCGCGCATAGCGAGGTGATTCTCCTCGGTGGGCAGATTCATCAGGCCACCGGAGGATGCGTCGGCAGCGGCGCTGTGGCACAGATTCAGGAGATGTTATTCGATCAGGTGTTTATTGGCGGCTGCGCCATGGATCCGGATATTGGGTTGACGGGGTTTGATTTCGCCGACTGCGAATTTAAAAAGGCGGTGCTGAAACAGAGTAATCAGACGGTTGTCGCCCTGACGGCAGATAAACTGCCCGGCGTAGCGCGCTATGTGGTGGCACGGCCTCAGGCGCTTGACGTGATCGTCATTGAGGCGAATATCAGCGATGCACTGCGTACCGTCTTAAAGGAACATCACATTACGCTCATCACGGCCTGAAACAAAAGCGCCGCCTCCCGGACGGAAGGCGGCGTGAACATTACAGATCGGCCGTTTTGTCGAACTTCCCGAGCATTTCACGCTCGTAAGCCGCGGCTTTTTTGCGGTCGAACTTGTGTTCCCACTTGGCGATAACCAGCACCGCCAGCGCATTACCCACAACGTTCAGAGCGGTACGCGCCATATCCAGGATACGGTCAACACCGGCAATAAAGGCCAGACCTTCCAGCGGAATACCCACACTGCCCAGCGTTGCCAGCAATACCACAAATGAAACCCCCGGCACACCGGCAATGCCTTTCGAGGTAACCATCAGCGTCAGCACCAGAATGATCTCCTGGCCCAGCGACAGGTCGATACCGTAAAGCTGGGCAATAAAGATGGCCGCAATACTCTGGTACAGCGTAGAGCCATCGAGGTTAAAGGAGTAACCGGTCGGTACCACGAAGCTGGTGATTGACGCCGGCGCGCCATAGGCTTCCATCTTCTCGATGATACGCGGCAACACGCTTTCTGAACTTGCAGTGGAGTACGCCAGGATCAGCTCATCTTTGAGGATGCGGATGAGCGTCCAGATGCTGAGTTTGCACATCCGCGCCACGAGTCCCAGCACCACCAGCGCAAAGAACAGCACCGCAAAATAGACCAGCACCACCAGTTTCGCCAGCGGCCACAGGGAAGCAAAACCGAAGTTCGCAACCGTCACGGAGATCAGCGCAAAGACCCCGACCGGCGCGTAACGCATCACCATATGGGTCACTTTGAACATGGTTTCAGAGATAGAACGGAATACCGTAACCAGCGGTTCGCGGTGCGTTGCAGGCAGTGAAGAAAGCCCCAGGCCAAACAGTACCGAGAAGAAAATAATCGGCAGCATTTCGCCCTTCGCCATCGATGACACGATGTTGGTCGGCACCAGAGACAATATCGTATTCATTAAGCCATGCGCGTGGCTTTGCACTTCTGCCGTGGTGCTCTGGTATTTCGAAATATCCACCGTGGCGAGTTGCGACATATCAATGCCCGCCCCCGGCTGGAAAACATTCGCCAGTGTAATACCCAGCACAATGGCCACCGTGGTGATCACTTCGAAATAAATAATGGTCTTGGCGCCAATACGACCCAATTGTTTCGCATCACCTACACCGGCAATACCCACAACCAGTGTGGAAATAACAATCGGCACAACTATCATTTTAATCAAGTGAATAAAGATATCGCCTGCCGGAGACAGGAGGTTCGCAATCAGCCATTCGCGGCTGTCGCTTTGATAATGCAAGTAACTGCCCAGAAGAATACCCAGCACCAGGGCCAGCAAAATCTGCCAGGCCAGGCTGACTTTAAAATTTTTCATAACTCGAGACATCCTCAATGAAGCGACCTTCCCGGTGGGGAACGACTCATACGGAAAGGGTATGGTTAGCGTCACACGCTCTTGCGGGGTTTTTTAACGCGCATTATCAGTACCATTTGCAGGGCGTAGGGCGCAAGCCTTTACCAGAAGGGGGATTGACTGAATTTATGCATAAAAACGCTTTTTTATGCCATTTATCATGCATAACCAGTTGTTATGAAAAAACTTTTTTTCTGTCATTTTTAGATAATTAACCCCGGCAATTATTTTGCTTCAAAGATTCATTTGTTCAGTTTTCATACGGTTCAATCAATGCGTGATCTATAGCGCAAATAATAAACAAACCAGGCAAAGCCCCTATAATTAACGTTTATTTGACATATTATTAACATCCTACAAGGAGAGCAAAAGCCATGAGCCAAATCCATAAACACGATATTCCCGCAAATATTGCGGAACGTTGCCTGATTAATCCGGAGCAGTACGAGGCTAAATATCAGCAATCTATTACTGACCCGGATACTTTCTGGGGCGAGCAAGGCAAAATCCTTGACTGGATTAAACCCTATCAGAAGGTGAAAAACACCTCCTTCGCCCCGGGTAATGTCTCCATTAAATGGTACGAAGACGGTACGCTGAACCTCGCGGCCAACTGTCTTGACCGCCATCTTGCCGAACGAGGCGATCAGACGGCCATCATCTGGGAAGGCGATGACGCCAGCCAGAGTAAACAGATTACCTACCGCCAGTTGCATGCGGAGGTCTGTCGCTTTGCCAATGTACTGACAGATCTGGGCATTAAAAAAGGCGACGTGGTCGCTATCTATATGCCCATGGTTCCTGAAGCCGCGGTTGCGATGCTGGCCTGTGCGCGTATCGGTGCGGTCCACTCAGTCATTTTCGGCGGCTTCTCGCCGGAGGCCGTTGCCGGACGTATTGTTGATTCCAGCTCCCGGCTGGTGATCACCGCCGATGAAGGCGTGCGCGCCGGGCGCACTATTCCTCTCAAAAAGAACGTTGATGACGCCCTGAAAAACCCGAACGTGAAATCCGTTGAACACGTCGTAGTGCTTAAACGGACCGGTGGGAAAATTGACTGGCACGAAGGCCGTGACCTGTGGTGGGACGCGCTCACCGCTAACGCCAGCGCGGAACATCAGCCGGTTGAAGTCAATGCGGAAGATCCGCTGTTTATCCTCTATACCTCCGGCTCGACGGGTAAACCTAAAGGCGTACTGCACACCACCGGCGGCTATCTGGTTTACGCAGCCACCACCTTTAAATATGTCTTCGATTATCATGACGGCGACGTTTACTGGTGTACCGCCGATGTCGGCTGGGTTACCGGTCATAGCTATCTGCTTTACGGACCGCTGGCCTGCGGCGCGATCACGCTGATGTTTGAAGGTGTACCGAACTGGCCAACCCCAGCACGTATGAGCCAGGTCGTAGACAAACACAAGGTCAATATTCTCTACACCGCGCCAACGGCTATCCGTGCGCTGATGGCGGAGGGCGACAAAGCTATTGACGGTACCGATCGCTCTTCGCTGCGTATTCTCGGCTCAGTCGGCGAACCCATCAACCCGGAAGCCTGGGAGTGGTACTGGAAGAAAATCGGCAACGAGAAATGCCCGGTCATGGACACCTGGTGGCAGACCGAGACTGGGGGCTTTATGATCACCCCATTACCCGGTGCGATACAGCTCAAAGCGGGTTCTGCGACCCGTCCATTCTTTGGCGTACAGCCTGCGCTGGTGGATAACGAAGGTCATCCGCAAGAAGGCGCTACCGAAGGTAATCTGGTGATCACTGACTCCTGGCCAGGCCAGGCGCGTACCCTGTTTGGCGATCACGAGCGTTTCGAGCAGACCTACTTCTCTACCTTCAAAAACATGTACTTTAGTGGCGACGGCGCGCGCCGCGATGAAGATGGCTACTACTGGATCACCGGCCGCGTGGATGACGTGCTGAACGTGTCCGGCCACCGTCTGGGGACCGCGGAGATTGAATCGGCGCTGGTGTCCCACCCGAAAATCGCCGAAGCCGCAGTGGTGGGCATCCCACACAATATTAAAGGCCAGGCCATCTACGCTTACGTCACCCTGAATCATGGTGAAGAGCCAACGCCTGCGCTCTATACCGAGGTGCGTAACTGGGTGCGTAAAGAGATTGGTCCGCTGGCGACGCCGGATGTCCTGCACTGGACCGACTCTCTGCCCAAGACCCGCTCCGGCAAAATCATGCGCCGTATTCTGCGCAAAATAGCCGCCGGGGATACCAGCAACTTCGGCGATACCTCGACCCTCGCGGATCCGGGTGTTGTAGAGAAACTGCTCGAAGAGAAACAGGCCATCACCATGCCATCGTAACCTCGCATTCCCCCTCTCCCCGTGGGAGAGGGTCGGGGTGAGGGCATTACAACAACCCCCCCTCACCCTCTCCCTCAAGGGAGAGGGAATAACAACAAACCCTACCTTACCTCTGGAGAGTTCTGTGATGAATGACACCATTTATCAACGGATAGAAAACAATGCGCATTACAGGGAGCTCGTCGAAAAGCGGCAACGGTTTGCCTTCACTCTTTCCATCATCATGCTGATTATCTATGTCGGTTTTATTCTGCTGATCGCCTTTGCACCGGGCTGGCTCGGTACGCCGATCTCCGCGGGCAGTAGCGTCACGCGTGGTATTCCAATCGGTATTGGCGTGATTGTGATTTCGTTTGTGTTGACCGGCGTATACGTCTGGCGGGCAAATGGCGAGTTTGATCGTCTGACAAAAACCGTTCTGCAAGAGGTAAAAGCATCATGAAGCGTGTTCTGACGGCGCTCGCCGCCACACTGCCTTTTACGGCCAATGCCGCCGATGCCATTACCGGCGCGGTCCAACGCCAGCCAACCAACTGGCAGGCGATCATCATGTTCCTGATCTTCGTGGCGCTGACGCTCTATATCACTTACTGGGCGTCAAAACGCGTGCGTTCGCGTAACGATTACTACACGGCAGGCGGCAATATCACGGGCTTTCAGAATGGCCTGGCGATTGCCGGTGACTTTATGTCAGCCGCATCGTTCCTCGGGATCTCTGCGCTGGTCTACACCTCCGGCTACGACGGGCTGATTTACTCGCTGGGCTTCCTCGTCGGCTGGCCAATTATTCTGTTTCTGATTGCCGAACGTCTGCGTAACCTGGGACGTTACACCTTCGCCGATGTGGCCTCGTATCGCCTCAAACAGGGACCGATTCGCACGCTCTCCGCCTGCGGTTCGCTGGTGGTGGTGGCGCTCTATCTGATAGCCCAGATGGTCGGTGCAGGTAAGCTTATTCAGTTACTGTTCGGCCTCAACTACCACGTTGCGGTAGTGCTGGTCGGCGTATTGATGGTGATGTATGTCCTGTTCGGCGGCATGCTCGCCACCACCTGGGTACAAATCATCAAAGCCGTATTACTGCTGTTTGGCGCAAGCTTTATGGCCTTTATGGTGATGAAGCATGTCGGCTTTAGCTTCAATAGCCTGTTTAGCGAAGCGATGGCGGTTCACCCGAAAGGGGAGGCCATTATGCGTCCAGGCGGTCTGGTTAAAGATCCGATCTCCGCACTGTCGCTGGGCCTGGGGCTGATGTTTGGTACCGCAGGTTTGCCGCATATTCTGATGCGTTTCTTCACAGTGTCAGATGCGCGTGAAGCCCGTAAGAGTGTGTTCTACGCCACGGGTTTTATGGGGTATTTCTACATTCTGACCTTTATCATTGGCTTCGGCGCCATCATGCTGGTCGGGGCAAACCCGGCATTTAAAGATGCGGCGGGCGCGCTGATTGGCGGCAATAACATGGCAGCGGTGCATCTTGCGGATGCGGTCGGCGGCAACCTGTTCCTCGGCTTTATCTCTGCCGTAGCCTTCGCCACCATCCTGGCGGTGGTCGCCGGACTGACGCTCGCGGGCGCGTCGGCGGTGTCTCATGACCTGTATGCTAACGTCATTCGTAAAGACGCCACCGAACGTCAGGAGCTGAAAGTATCGAAGATCACCGTTCTGGTGCTTGGTGTAGTCGCCATCCTGCTGGGTATTCTCTTCGAAAAGCAGAATATTGCCTTTATGGTGGGGCTGGCGTTCTCCATCGCGGCGAGCTGTAACTTCCCTATCATTCTGCTCTCCATGTACTGGTCGAAACTGACCACCCGTGGCGCAATGATTGGCGGCTGGCTGGGCCTGCTGACGGCGGTGATTCTGATGGTTCTCGGCCCGACCATTTGGGTGCAAATCCTCGGCCACGCGCAGGCTATTTTCCCGTATGAATACCCGGCGCTGTTCTCTATCGCCGTGGCCTTTATCGGTATCTGGATCTTCTCGATTACCGACAACACGCAAGAAGGCATTCGCGAGCGCGAACAGTTCCGTGCCCAGTTCATCCGTTCACAAACGGGTGTCGGTATCGCCCAGGGCCGCGCACACTGATTTCCTCTCTCTCCTCCCCGGCTATTTTAGCCGGGGATCACATTTTTCCTCCGTCACAGTATCCATCCTTTCCGGTCGCGCTACAGTAAACAAGCAAAATGAAACATTGTTTTATTACTTGGTTTGTTTATTAACGTCAAAAGAGGATGCGATGAAAAAATATGCTCTTGTCGGGACAGGCGGACGCGCCGGATTGTATATTTCCGCCATCGGCGGCGAGTGGAAAGAGAACGCGCAACTGGTGGCTTTTTGCGATACCAACCAGACGCGAATGCATTACGCCAATACGTTATTACAAAATGAAGGCGCGGCGCCGGTATCAACCTGGAAAGCCACGCAATTTGAAGCGATGATCCATGAGACGCGCCCGGATATTATTATCGTCACCACCATGGACCGCACCCACGACGACTATATCGTGCGGGCACTGAAAGCAGGCTGTGATGTGATCACCGAAAAGCCGATGACCATTGATGAAAAACGGGCGCTGCGAATTCTTGATGCCATCGAAGATACCGGTCACACCGTTCGCGTGGCGTTTAATTACCGCTATGCGCCGCACCACAGTAAAGTGCGTGAATTGCTGATGAACGGCACCATTGGCGAGGTTTACTCCGTTCACTTTGAATGGCTGCTCAACACCGAGCACGGCGCGGATTATTTTCGCCGCTGGCACCGGGAAAAACGCAACAGCGGCGGCCTGCTGGTTCACAAATCAACCCACCACTTTGATTTAATGAATTTCTGGCTCAATAGCTATCCGGAGCGCGTCTACGCCGAAGGCGGCCTGCGCTTTTACGGCAAAGAAAACGCGGAAAAACGGGGTATGACGGAGTTCTATCCGCGCGCCCACGGCTATGCGGCGGCCAAAGAAGATCCGTTTGCCCTGCACATGGCGGACAATCCGCAGCTTAAGGCGCTCTATCTGGATGCGGAGCATGAAGATAACTACTGGCGCGATCAGAGCGTTTTCAGCGATGGCATCACTATTGAAGATACCCTCTCGGTGCTGGTGAAATACCAGAACCAGTGCCAGCTCAGCTATTCGCTGAATACGTATTTGCCCTGGGAAGGGCTGAATGTGGTGTTTAACGGCAGTGAAGGCAGGCTGGAGATGAAAATCGTCGAGAAATCCTATGTGAACGCCGGGGGAGAACGGGCGAACGAGGGGAGCCTGGAGTCCTGCAATATTACCGTCTTCCCGATGTTTGCCGCCCCCTGGGAGGCGAATTTTACCCTCGGCGAGGGCGGTCACGGCGGCGGTGATAACGCGATGCTGGCCGATCTGTTCGGCACGCCGGGTAACGATCCGCTCAACCGCGCCGCCGATCACCGCGCCGGTGCGATGTCGATCCTGACCGGCATCGCGGGTAATATTTCTCTGCAGCAACAGCGTCCGGTCAATTTCCGTGAATTCGAACTGGTGTCGCGTTTGAAAAAACAGGGTTAAAACATCAGCCGCGCCACCAGCGGCGCGGCTAATACCGTCACCACACCGGAGAGCATCATCACCAGGCTGGCGACCACCCCTTCCTGCTGACCCAGCTCGTAAGAACGCGCCGTCCCCGCACCATGGGATGCCGCACCAAACCCTGCGCCTTTTGCCATTCCTTCGCGAATCGAGAGGCGTAAAAAAAGCACATCCCCTACCGCCATGCCAAACACCCCGGTAATGACCACAAAGAGCGCCACCAGATCCGGCTGCCCGCCCAACGGCCCTGCCGCTGCCAGCGCAAACGGCGTCGTCACCGAGCGCACCGCCAGGCTGCGCTGAATGTCATCCGGCAGAGTAAATAAACGCGCCAGCCAGACTGAGCTGGTTACCGCGACCACCGTTGCGGTGATAACCCCGGCAGAAAGCGACATCCAGTGACGACGAATGACAGCAAGATTGTCATAGACCGGCACAGCAAACGCGATGGTCGCCGGGCCTAACAGCCAAAGCAGCCAGTGAGATTCACCGATATAACGCTGCCAGGAAATATGCCCGAACACCAGGATCAGCACCAACAGTATCGGGGTGAAGACTAACGGCATTAACGGGAGCTTATGGAATCGGCGGTACAGGCGTTTATTGAGATAATAGATAACCAGCGTCATGACAAGGCAGAGCACGCTCAGGGCAAAATCACTCATGATTCAGCCTGCTGATTTCGAAGCGATAAACCTTATCAACCACCCAGGCCGTGGCCCCCAGCACCATCAAGGTACTGAGAGCAATAACGGCAAAAATACGCCAGCCTTCCACCATCAAAAGCTGTGCGTAATTCACCACGGCGACAACGGCTGGCACAAAGAACAGTAGCATTTCGGCCAGCAGCCAGCGCGCGCCGGCTCTCACCCAGTTAAGGGGAACAATCCGGCATAAAATCAGCGCCAGCATCAGGATCATGCCCACCAGGTTAGCGGGAAGGGGAAGATGCAGCCACTGCACCAGATATTGCGCCACGATAAACAGCCCGGCATAGAGAAAAACCTGAACCGGAACCTGCAGTCGACGCACAATGGCAGGCGTAATACGACCTAACGCCATATCCATAGATAATTCTCGCGGAAATGAGACAGAGAGCACAGTATAGGGAGCCGCTACGCCATACTGAAATGAATTAAACTCATCGCATGCATAGTTTAAAGGAATAATTATGGACATCAGAACGCTGCGCTATTTTGTGGAAGTCGTGCGTCAACAAAGTTTCACTCGCGCAGCGGAACGGTTGTTCGTCACTCAGCCAACGATTAGTAAGATGTTGAAAAACCTCGAAGATGAGTTGAACTGTACGCTACTCATTCGCGACGGACGCAAATTACTTCTCACCGATACCGGGCGCGTGGTGTTTGAGCGCGGTCTGGCTATCCTTGCTGAGTTTCGTCAGCTTGAGGCGGAGCTCGATGATATCAACCACTTAAATAAAGGGCTGCTTCGCCTCGGCATCCCCCCGATGGTCGGCATGCTGATGGCCGGACCAATAGGCCTGTTTCGTCAGCGCTATCCCGGCGTCGAACTGAAAATCTCCGAGTTTGGCGGCCTGACAGTCCAGCAGGCAGTCATCAACGGCGAACTGGATCTGGCGATGACCGCCCTGCCCGTCGAAGAGGAAAGCGGTCTTTCTACGCTGCCGCTGTTTAGCCATCCCCTCTGTGTGCTGGTGCCGCGCTCCGGCGACTGGCTGAACGCCAGGTCGGTGACGCCTGAACAACTGGCCGGGCACCCGCTGCTCATCTATAACGAAGATTTCGCCCTCAGCCGCCAGCTTATGCAGCTGTTTAACGAGCATGGCGTCAAGCCCCGAATCGCCGTGCGTAGCGGGCAGTGGGATTTTCTGGCCGCGATGGTACAGGCAGGGGTAGGGATCGCGATTTTGCCGGAGCCTATTTGCCAACGGCTGGATAAACAGACGCTGCGCTGGGTCCCGCTGGAGAGTGATTTACGCTGGCATCTGGGGATGATTTGGCGTGAAGGTGGCTATTTGTCCCGCAGTGCGCAGGCCTGGCTGCAATGCTGTGAAGGGTTCTGGGTGAATACGAATATTGCGGATTTGCCGCCGGGCGAAGGAAAGATGTAGCCCAAGCGGGGGAATACCCCGGATGCGGCGTAAACGCCTTATCCAGGCTACAAAATCGATGAGGGCGGCTGGCCGGGAGCCCGGGGCGCCAGGGTGGTGGCGGTGAGCCATCACCCTGGCACGTTCACGGGTTCTGACGTGACAGAGAAGCAATGAACATGAAGTGAACGGAATGACCACCAGCGCCGCATTTCCCCCTCCCCCAGGCCCTCACCCTCAGAGAGGGGAAAACCTACTTATTCTCTATCAGCAGCGCTTCCAGCAAATCGAGATCGTGCAGCATCTTCTGAAGCGTCTCGTTGCTGATTTGCCGTGTTGCGCGCAGGTGGTAAAGCTCCGCCCGTTCAGAACGCAGGGCTGCAAGACGGAAACGGCGCTCAAGGTTCTCTTCGAGCAACGAACTTTCCGCATTGTTGCGCCCATCCGCACGGCGACGCAAATTACCAATGACCCTTGAGCTCACTTCCGTGAGCAGTTGATTATCGATGTTTTCTTCTGCATCGGCGGCCAGTCGTTCTTCCATTTTCTGAATGGCCACAATCGCCACTTCCGCGGTGATCGCCCGCGCGAGGCGCTCTTCTTTATGCTGCTGAGTATGATCGCGGACCTCAATATGTTGCAGCAACGCAGGCAGGGCAATGACGCCGACAAACAGTGAAAACAGAATCACCCCCGCCGCCAGGAAGACCAATTCATAGCGGGCAGGGAACCCTGAGCCATCGGGCAAAAACAGCGGAATGGATAACACACCGGCCAGCGTAATCGCGCCGCGCACCCCCGCAAAGGAAGCGATCAGCAATTCTCGCGTGCTCCAGGAGCCAAACTCCATCGGCTTTTTGTGCAAAAAGCGACTGCTGAATTTCTTCATCGTCCACAGCCATCCAAAGCGCACCAGCATCAGCGCACCGTAAATCAGCACGATATCGGTGAACAACATCCAGGTTTCGACATTCGGATCAACTTCTGCCGCCGCCAGCGAGGATTCCAGAATGCCCGGCAATTGCAGGCCCAACAGCAGGAACACCATGCCGTTAAACACAAACTCCAGCATTGCCCAGGTACTGTTGGCACGCAGGCGCATCGCCAGTGGGGCAGAGCGCATCACGCCGGAACGGGTAATGGTCATCCCGGCAGCCACCGCCGCCAGGATGCCCGAAAAGCCAATATGTTCCGCAATCAGGTACGAGGCAAACGGCAGCAGGAACAACAGAACGATTTGCGTGGCAGGTTCATCCCCCCCCCAACGGCTCAGAAAACGCAGCGAGCGACCATACAACCAGCTCACGACAAAGCCGGCGAGAATGCCGCCCAGCGCCACTTTCACGAACTCCAGCGTCGCCCCGCCGACGGTAAAGACCATTGTGCCCATGGCGACCGCCACGGCAAATTTCAGTGATACCAGGCCGGATGCGTCATTCATTAACGCTTCGCCCTGCAAAATTCCCATGATTTTTTTCGGGATGCGCCCTTCCCCGACGATGCCAGAAAGCGCTACCGCATCGGTGGGTGAGAGGACCGCCGCCAGCGCGAACGCCGGGACCAGGGGGATACCGGGTACCAGCCAGTAAATCAAAAAACCAATCCCGACGACAGTAACCACCACCAGGGCCAACGCAAGACCGAGGATCTCCCTGCCATGTTCAAGGAATTCACGCGTGGGGGTTTTCCAGCCATCGGCGAACAGTAACGGCGGAATAAACAGAACGAGAAACAGTTCCGGATCGAACTCCACATGCAACCCGAACGTCGGGAAAGCCAGCAGTGCGCCGATGGCGATTTGCATAAGAGGAAGGGGGATCTGGAAGGGCATTACACGCGTGACAACGCCCGAGAGCGATACCACTAAGGTCATGATGAGGATGGTAAAAAAGATTTCCATGCGTTCCCTGTTGCGATGTTTTTTATTAAGGCGTCATGCCTTGATGATAGAACATTCAGCTTAACGCAAAGGAAACAGGATGTGCGCAAAAAATGAAAACGGGCGGCCTGAGCCACCCGTTTTACACATGAAGCGGGATATTAGATTGCCCAGCCGCCAGCATAGAAAGCAACCAGCGCCACGGCGATAACCACAGTACCGATATTCAGTTTACGGAAATCACCGGAGACCACGCGACCAATCACCAGAGAGGCAAAACCGATCATAATGCCGGTAACGATGTTACAGGTGAGTACGATGAATACTGCGGTGATCAGACCGGACATCGCATCAACGAAGTCGGCAAAGTCGATCTTCGCCACGTTGCTCAGCATCAGCAGACCTACGTACATCAACGCCGGAGCCGTAGCGTAAGCCGGAACCAGGTAGGAGAGTGGAGAGAGGAACAGAATCAACAGGAACAGCACGCCAACGGTGATCGCTGTCAGGCCGGTTTTACCGCCTGCCGCCGTACCCGCCGCAGACTCGATGTACACCGCTGCAGGCGCTGCGCCCACCAGACCGGAGAACACGCTGCTCAGGGAGTCGGTGGTCAGCGCTTTGCCGCCATCGATAATCTGGCCGTCTTTATCCAGCAGATTCGCCTGTCCGGCTACCGCACGGATAGTACCGGTAGCATCAAATACCGCCGTCATCACCAGCGCCAGCACACTTGGCAGCACGACCGGGTTCAACGCGCCAACGATATCCAGGCTACCGATCAGGGAGTTGCCTTTATCATCGCTCAGCGATGGCATAGCGAAAATACCGGAGAAGTGCACGCTCGGGTCGAAGATCAGCCCGACAATCGAGACACCAATGATGGTCAGCAGGATGCCACCCGGTACTTTCAGTTTTTCCAGACCGATGATCACCGCGAGGCCAATCAGCGACATGATCACCGGGAAGCTGGCGAAATGACCCAGCGTGACCGGCAGGCCGTCCAGCGGGTTCTTGATAACCAGGCCTACGCCGTTCGCTGCGATCAGCAGCAGGAACAGACCGATACCGATACCGGTGCCGTGCGCAACACCTTGCGGCAGGTTGCGCAGGATCCAGCTACGGATGCCGGTTGCGGAAATAACGGTAAAGAGCACACCCATCAGGAACACGGCACCCAGAGCGACCGGAACACTGATATGTTGACCCAGCACCAGGCTGAACGCGGTGAACGCGGTCAGTGAGATGGCGCAACCAATCGCCAGCGGCAGGTTTGCCCACAGACCCATGACAATCGAACCTACACCAGCAACCAGGCAGGTAGCGACAAACACCGCCGCTGGCGGGAAGCCCGCTTTACCGAGCATGCCAGGCACGACGATAACGGAATAGACCATCGCCAGAAACGTGGTTAAACCAGCAACAATTTCCTGACGAACAGTACTGCCGCGAGCAGAAATTTTAAATAAGGCGTCAAGCGAACCGCCGGTACGCGCAGAAGGCGTAGACATAGGAAACATCCCCTGAGAGTTTTTATCTTTCGTTGATATGCGTGGCGGACAGTGTCCACTGCCGGTTAAACGTCGTCTCCCTGAGCTGCGTTGTGACGAAGGGGTGTCACAAAAAGCAAACGATTAACTCCGCGCATACAAAACGGTTGGTCAAAAAAGGCAAACGATTATCCAGCGTTTAGATATCGCTTTTCAACTGAACTTTGCCGCTTTTTGCTAATTTTCGCTTATGACGATGAAGAATTAACCGACCGATGCGCAAACGTTATCGTCCCTGCGCAACTTTGCAACATTTCAGGATCATTATTACGCACCGGGGAGATCAAAAGGGCCGCCCTGCTCAATCGCTCGTTGCCAGGCCGGGCGCATTTCAACGCGCTTTTTCCATGACTGCGTATGCGGAAGATCGGTAATACCGCCTCGCGACAGCAATGCGAAAATCGGGAAACTCATCTGAATGTCGGCCATGCTTAACTGCTCTCCGGCAAACCAGGGCTTCACCGCCAGCTGCGACTCGATAAAACGCGCATGGATTTCAATTTGCTTATTAAGCCAGGCTTTCTGGATGCCCTGGCCAAGCATTTTTCCTATCGTTCGCACACCAAACGGCACCGGTGGTTTACCGAGACTGGTGAAAACCAGCTTCATTAATAATAAAGGCATCAACGATCCTTCGGCATAATGCAGCCAAAAGCGATACTGCTGACGTAACTCTCTCTCCTGTGGCTTCAACTGGCTGTTTGTATCGTAGGTCTCCTGTAAATATTCCAGGATAGCGCCGGATTCAGCAATGATGAGATCGTCGTCCTCAAGCACCGGTGATTTGCCCAACGGATGCACTTTTTTGAGTGACGCTGGGGCCAGCATGTTTTTTTCACGTTGGTAATGAATGAGTTGATACGGTAAACCCAATTCTTCCAGCGCCCACAGAATGCGCTGAGAACGAGACTGGTTAAGGTGGTGAACTTTGAGCATGACAGGCTCCCGCTGAGTTATTCGAATTAACTATAGAAAAGCTTGCCCTTTGGATGAAAAATTTCCTAAAAAAAAGGGTTCTGATGTGGCGAAATTTTCGCCATTGCCTAGACTAAAAGTGTCAGCACAATCCGGAACCTCCAACATATTGAGGGGTGCTGATGTCGGGGGAAACCCTCCCATAACAGATTGGGATAGAGAGAAAGACAAAGACCGGACCGACTAAAGCGCCCCAGGTGGGCGCTTTAGTTTTTTGCATTGCTGTCGCCCCATCAGCGCCACCGGGGGACTGCCTTTTTTCGGCTAATCGCTTTCCAGCAGCCGTGCCCCTGTGCCCTGAGCACCTAACTGGTCCCCCGGATTTCGCAGCGGGCAATCACTGTGGGACAGACAACCGCAGCCAATACAACCATCCAGATCATCACGTAACGCCACCAGCGTGTGAATACGCCTGTCTAACTCTTCGCGCCACTGTGACGAAAGGTGCTTCCACTCTTTCGCGCTTAGCGTATGCCCTTCCGGCAGTACGCCAAATGCATCGCCGATGGTCGACAGAGGAATACCAATACGCTGGGCGATTTTAATGATCGCCACATAACGTAATACATCGCGCTTATAGCGCCGTTGATTACCGGCATTACGGGTACTTTTTATAAGCCCTTTGCTTTCGTAAAAATGCAGCGCGGAAACGGCCACGCCGCTGCGTTTCGCCACTTCGCCGGGCGTAAGCAGCGTCTTGATACGCGGTGTTTTCTTTTCCATAAAACCTCTTTACCTCAAGTTAACTTGAGGAATTATACTCCACCGCAGACAAAACGACGAATCGAGAAAGAGGCAGCTCTATGTCCCATCAGCAAATTATTCAGACCCTTACGGAATGGATTGATGAACATATCGACCAACCGTTGAACATTGATGTAGTCGCCAGAAAGTCAGGATATTCAAAATGGTATTTGCAGAGAATGTTTCGTACCGTGATGCATCAGACGCTGGGCGACTATATTCGTCAGCGCCGTCTGCTACTGGCTGCGGAAGCACTGCGTACTACGCGGCGTCCCATTTTTGATATTGCGATGGATCTGGGCTACGTTTCGCAACAAACGTTTTCACGCGTGTTTCGTCGGGAATTCGATCGGACTCCCAGCGACTATCGCCACCATGCGTAAGTGTCGCCGGGATGATTACTTTAGTGAAGGTGGCTGCGCGACCCAGGCTTTAAACTCCTGTGGCGGCAGTGCCTTCGCAAAATGCCATCCCTGACAGTACTGCACGCCACGCTTAAGTAACCAGGTTACCTGTTCTGCTGTTTCCACACCCTCCGCGATAATCTTCAGGCGCAAACTGTGTGCCATCTCAATGATGTGCTCGGCGATCAGGTGGCTGGTGCTATTGGTCGTCAGGGTATCGATAAAGGATTTATCGATCTTTAAGATATCGACATTGAGGGAGTACAGGTTGTGCAAGTTCGAGTAACCGGTTCCGAAGTCATCAATCGCCACCTCGTAACCTGCATGGCGAAACGCCTGAATGACCGGTGTGGTTTTGGGCACATCAATAAATCCACGTTCGGTGACTTCGATTTTAATTTGTTCTGCGCGAACGGAGTATTCCCTGGTTTTATTGGTAATGAGTGCAATCAGACGGGAAGAATGGAAATCGACAGCCGACAAATTGATCGAAATATAAAGATGCGGCCATGCCGCTAAGAATTCTCCCAGGTCGCTGAAGACTTCATCAACGACATAATCGGTTACCCGCTCAATCATCCCTTCTTTCTCTGCCAGCGGAATGAATTCCGCCGGACTCATTACCGGACCATTAAAACCCGGCCAGCGCAATAAGGCTTCAGCGCCTACACATTGGCCGTTTTTGATATCAATAATGGGCTGGTAATGAAGTTGAAGCTGATGTTTAGTTAATGCTCTGTGGAGCATTCGTCGTGGGGAGTTAAACTCCTGCCGTGTTCGCGACCACATCAATAAAATAATAATGCTGCAAATCATGCCTAACGGCAGCGTTAATGTTGCCTGATGATAAAGGTACTGGAAATATGTGTCGCTGGAGGTCGAAACAATGATTGCAATAGGACGTTTATCAGAATGGTCTACTGTATAAAAACGGCCATCCTGTTGAAAGGTAAGGTCATTTTTACGAACAAGTTTATTCAGCGTTTGTAGATCGGCCTGATCGCTGACAGAAAAAAAGAGACCCGTGACCGTATCGTATATACCATAAGCTAACGAACTGTCGTCTGACATCACTTCGCTGTAGGAAAGCGGATTAACTACCGCGACATAATTTCCTTTCTGCATATAGACCATTTTATATCCGGGATAAAATGGTGTATCACGATAGTAATAAATAGAGATGGCGGGTTTGCGTTTATACTCGGCAGGCGAAATAGCATACGATTGCGTGGGATAAAGAGCTGTGGAGCATAAAAACTGCTCGCCGTGCGCGTATATTAAATCGGCAACATACAGGCTACCGCGAATGATATTGAGCATGTAGTTACGATGCTCAGGAGAACAAACCTGCCCATGATATTTCTCTGCAGCGCTTCGGACCTGATCGACTTGTCCGATAACCAGTTCAGTTTTATCTAAAGCAAGTTGCGCAAAAGAACGAAGATGTAAACCAGTTTCTTTTACTGCACGGATGTGAGCAAACCATAGCGACAGCATCACCGGTAGGAGCACTACCATGATGATCCCGACGACTCTCAGCATCTTACGCTGCGCGCTATGATTCATTTCCGCCTATATCCCTGCATTTAGTGTGCCTGTAATGAAGGCAGGATGCTTTGATAAACAGGTGATTACGTTGCATGAATCAAACGACATTAGCAACTTACTTTTTTCATTAAAAACCTAATATTTGGTTATGACGATAATATTTGCCCGTAAGGCAAACTAAAAGTATGCGTTGTGTTTATATTAAGGAAAATATTTATCCAGTCGCCAGGCAGGGCTTTTAGTTTACGCAACAGACAATAGTTGATTAAGTCAAACTCTCCGCAGGATAAAAAAAAGACAGGGCGATCGGGTATTTTTTCATCTATTGCGCAGCCTGCCGGAAGGGAATTGGGAATATTTATAAAATTGCTTCGGCAACCACCGTCCGGCTGCGTCCGGTACGCTTCGCATCGTACAGTGCATCGTCCGCAAGCGTAAGCAAAACTGAAGTATCTGACACTCCCCCGGTAACAAATACAACACCGGCGCTAAAGGATAAGGTTATCTTTTCACCCCCATTAAAAAGCGGTTTATCGGCAAGCACTGCACGAATTTTTTGACTAAAACGCAGCGCAGTTTGACTGTCAGTTTGTGGTAATAACATCAGAAATTCCTCACCGCCCAGACGACCCAGCGCGTAATGCGGCATGCCAAGCTCGCGAATTTTCTCGCAAAAATGGAATAGCGCCGCATCTCCTGTCAGATGGCCCCAGCGATCGTTGATGTTTTTAAAATGGTCCAGGTCCAGCATAAGGATACTGAAATGACTGCGGGGATCACCCGGTTCACAGGTGGCAATGGCTTCTCTGAACTGCCGTAATATGGAGAACCTGTTAAAGCAACCGGTCAGGTCATCGGTTGTCGCTTTCACTGCCAGTTGCTGTTCAGCCTTCTTACGTTCGGTGATGTCCAGCCCAATACTGAGGATGGATTTATCCGGAAGCAAAATATTTGACCATAATACGGTCAATACTTCGCCCGTGCGCCTTACCGGGTGCCATTCATACATATCCACCGCAGGCGAAGCGCTGACAGAGGCCCGAACCCTGTGACGTACCTCATCATCAGGGAAAAATAATGCTAATGGATCAGGTTGACAGTTTAACTCCTCAATTGTCCAGCCAAACAGGCGTTCGCACTCCCCATTCCATAATATGCAGCGATTACTTTTATCGAATGAATTCATTAATACGGGGGCGCGATCAAATAAAGCTTTATATTGCGCAACAATCCGCTGCATTTCTCTGGCCATGCGTTCTTTGATAATAATTCCGGCGAGATAATCTTTTAATTTTTCGACAAGAATGATTACTACACTTTTAATAATACCCATCGAAGATAAGGGCTGTGGAAACGCCAAAAAGAAATATCCCTCAACACCATTCACGCTTGAAATTAATTTACAGAGAATGCCTCCATGGAATTTATCGGCAGCATGGTGAGTGGGAGAAAATAATATTGTTCCGACTTGTCGTCGCCAACAAATAATGCGCCAGGCATGCTGATGACGCCGCAATTGCGACTGTTCCAGGAAGGTTTGTGCATCTCCCAGGGTGCATGGAATCTGCCCCGCGCTCTCATGCTGGAAGTCCCCGTCCTGTTCAACCACAACCCAGGAAAGCGTTGAACCCACGGCACTATTAATTGCCAGTAAAATTTCTTTTAGCGTGCGTTGCGCATTGAAGCACGGCATCAACTTCGCGAGGATAGTAAGCGCCACTGCGCCATCATCCACAGGAATGGCGGTATTCTCTTTTTTCATTTTTTTTCAGTCGCAGATGATTAAACACCGGACCATACCCACAATGAGCTGTACAGGAAAAAACGAAAAACTAAATTCAGATGGCCAGCGCTGATTTACAGAAAATGCAGCGAAATGCGTTTAAAAGACGCAAGTTGAGGATATATCCATGCAGATCAGAATTCTAAAAAATGGCATCAAGATATATATAACTATTCGATCAAGAATAATCGATGTTCCGAAAAGTGCCAACTCTGGCAAAATAGGCATGAAATCACAATAGAAGTATCTTCATGAATTTAAAAGGATTCCTCGTGGCCATAGCAAAACGATATCGTCACATCGGGGATCGCTTCCCCTGGACGCAAAATGCCCCTTTGCACAGACAATTTTGCTCATTTGCACACTGGCGAATAAAAGAACAAATGTGATATAGTTCACACATTCTTGAGACAGAGAACACTGTTTCAACGTAGAACGTTATTTCAGCAGATTTTCTGCGCCTGCACACATTGATCAGGCTCATGGCGTATCCCCTTGTGCCTGAAAGTTTTTCTTTCGAGGATCGTTTTCATGGCAACATTAACCACCAGTGTCGTTCTTCTTCGTTGGCAGATACTGAGTGCAGTGCTGATGTTTATGGCCAGCACATTGAACATTCGCTTTCGTAAAGCAGATTATGTAGGTCTTGCTGTGATAAGCAGCGGCCTCGGTCTGGTAGCCGCTTGCTGGTTCGCGACGGGCCTGCTGGGCATTACGATGGTCGATGTCCATGCCGTCTGGCACAACGTCATCAATATCATGACGGAGATGTCAGAGAAATCTTCTCCCGAATGGCCGATGGTGATTACCTGACAGTAAGCCCTTCATAACGTCATAACGTCACCAGGTCACAAAAAACCCCGCAGCGCGGGGTTTTTGTCGATACGTTTCCCAGAACGGGTCGCGCTGATAAGGCCGATGGCCTGCAATCAGAACGGAATATCGTCGTCGAAGTCCATCGGCGGTTCGTTAGACGGCGCCGGAGCGGACTGCTGTGGGCGAGACTGCGCGCCGCCGCTGAACTGGTTACCGCCCTGCGGCTGTTGAGGTTGACCCCAACCACCTTGCTGGCCCTGGCCGCCGCCCATATTGCCGCCTGCCGGAGCACCGCCGCCCTGACGGCCACCCAGCATCTGCATGGTGCCGCCCACGTTAACCACGACTTCGGTCGTGTATTTCTCAGCGCCGGACTGATCGGTCCATTTGCGGGTACGCAACTGACCTTCGATATAGACCTGAGAACCTTTACGCAGATATTCACCGGCCACTTCCGCCAGTTTGCCGAACAGCACAACGCGGTGCCATTCAGTCTGCTCTTTCATTTCGCCGGTCGCTTTATCACGCCAGGATTCGGAGGTCGCCAGCGTAATGTTGGCCACTGCACCACCACTCGGCATATAGCGTACTTCCGGGTCCTGCCCCAGATTACCGACGAGAATCACCTTGTTTACGCCTCTGCTGGCCATGATCGTGTCTCCTGAAAACATTTCTAAATAGTGTAAGCGCGGGAGTGTACCATTTCCACGTGGTCTTTCGAAAGTTTCGAAGCATCTTCCAGAGTTCTCGCGGACTGTACATTGTTGCACAATTTGCCAAGTACCGCATTCCAATACTGTATATCCAGCCAGGTTAAATTGTGTCATAATTAGCCGTTTCTGACCGCCGGTTGTCCTTCAAATCGACCAGGCATGCCGAGTTATTACCGGGAAAGGTGAATGGATAAGATCGAAGTACGGGGCGCGCGCACCCATAATCTCAAAAACATCAACCTCGTCATTCCACGCGACAAATTGATTGTCGTTACCGGTCTGTCGGGTTCGGGTAAATCTTCACTGGCTTTCGACACTCTTTATGCCGAAGGGCAGCGTCGCTACGTTGAATCTCTTTCCGCTTATGCCCGTCAGTTTCTTTCGCTGATGGAAAAGCCTGACGTTGACCATATTGAAGGGCTCTCTCCTGCTATTTCTATTGAGCAGAAGTCGACCTCGCATAACCCGCGCTCTACCGTCGGGACAATTACCGAAATTCATGACTATCTGCGTCTGTTGTTTGCCCGCGTAGGCGAGCCGCGCTGCCCGGACCATGACGTTCCGCTGGCGGCGCAGACTGTCAGCCAGATGGTCGACAATGTACTGGCGCAGCCGGAAGGCAAACGTCTGATGCTGCTGGCGCCGGTGATAAAAGAACGTAAAGGCGAACACACCAAAACGCTGGAAAACCTGGCAAGCCAGGGTTATATCCGCGCGCGTATTGATGGCGAGGTTTGCGATCTGTCCGATCCGCCGAAGCTGGAGCTGCAAAAGAAACACACCATTGAAGTTGTGATCGACCGCTTTAAAGTGCGCGAGGATCTGGCGCAGCGTCTGGCAGAGTCATTCGAAACAGCGCTGGAGCTTTCCGGAGGCACGGCCGTGGTCGCCGACATGGATGATTCCAAAGCCGAAGAGCTGCTTTTCTCGGCCAACTTCGCCTGCCCTATTTGCGGCTATAGCATGCGCGAGCTGGAACCGCGCCTGTTCTCCTTTAACAATCCCGCAGGTGCCTGCCCGACCTGTGATGGCCTCGGCGTACAGCAATATTTCGATCCTGACCGCGTGATCCAAAACCCGGAACTGTCGCTGGCTGGGGGCGCTATTCGCGGCTGGGATCGCCGTAATTTCTACTATTTCCAGATGCTGAAATCTCTGGCCGATCACTACAAATTTGATGTGGAAGCGCCATGGGAGAGCCTCAGCCCTACCGTACATAAAGTGGTGCTGTTCGGCTCCGGCAAAGAGAGTATTGAATTCAAATACATGAACGACCGTGGCGATACCTCCGTGCGCCGCCACCCGTTCGAAGGCGTGCTGCATAATATGGAACGCCGCTATAAAGAGACGGAATCCAGCGCGGTGCGTGAAGAGCTGGCGAAATTTATCAGCAACCGTCCTTGTGCCACCTGCGAAGGTACGCGCCTGCGTCGTGAAGCTCGCCATGTTTTCGTGGAAAATACGCCGTTACCGACCATCTCTGACATGAGCATCGGTCACGCAATGGACTTCTTCAATAATCTGAAACTGTCCGGCCAGCGCGCGAAAATCGCTGAAAAAGTGCTGAAAGAGATTGGCGATCGCCTGAAATTCCTGGTTAACGTCGGCCTGAATTACCTGACGCTTTCCCGTTCCGCTGAAACCCTTTCCGGCGGTGAGGCGCAGCGTATCCGTCTCGCCAGCCAGATTGGCGCAGGTCTGGTGGGCGTCATGTATGTGCTGGATGAGCCGTCCATCGGCCTGCATCAGCGCGATAACGAACGTCTGCTCGGTACGCTGATCCACCTGCGTAACCTCGGCAACACGGTCATCGTGGTCGAACATGATGAAGATGCCATTCGCGCCGCAGACCATGTTATCGATATCGGCCCGGGCGCCGGGGTGCATGGCGGACAGGTGGTCGCCGAAGGCCCGCTGGAGGCGATTATGGCCGTGCCGGAATCCCTCACCGGGCAGTATATGAGCGGCAAACGCCAGATTGCGGTGCCGAAAAATCGTGTTAAAGCCGATCCGGAAAAAGTGCTCAAACTGACCGGGGCGCGCGGCAACAACCTGAAAGACGTAACGCTGACGCTGCCGGTAGGGCTTTTCACCTGCATCACCGGGGTCTCTGGTTCGGGTAAATCCACGCTGATCAACGACACGTTGTTTCCGATAGCCCAGCGCCAGTTGAACGGTGCCACCATCGCCGAACCCGCACCTTATCGTGATATTCAGGGGCTGGAACATTTCGACAAAGTCATTGATATCGACCAGAGTCCGATTGGCCGTACGCCACGTTCCAACCCGGCGACCTATACCGGTGTTTTCACCCCGGTTCGTGAACTGTTTGCCGGTGTGCCGGAATCCCGTTCACGCGGCTATACCCCAGGGCGTTTCAGCTTTAACGTCCGTGGTGGACGCTGCGAAGCCTGCCAGGGCGACGGCGTGATCAAGGTTGAGATGCACTTTCTGCCGGATATCTATGTGCCGTGCGACCAGTGCAAAGGCAAACGCTATAACCGCGAAACGCTGGAGATTAAGTACAAAGGCAAAACTATCCACGAAGTGCTGGATATGACTATCGAAGAAGCCCGTGAATTCTTTGATGCCGTCCCGGCGCTGGCGCGCAAGCTGCAGACATTGATGGACGTAGGCCTGACGTATATCCGCCTGGGTCAGTCAGCGACGACGCTCTCCGGCGGTGAGGCACAGCGCGTGAAGCTGGCGCGAGAACTGTCGAAACGCGGTACCGGCCAGACGCTCTATATTCTGGATGAACCGACCACCGGTCTGCACTTTGCCGATATTCAGCAACTGCTGGACGTCCTGCATCAGTTACGTGACCAGGGCAATACCATCGTGGTGATTGAGCATAATCTGGACGTGATCAAAACCGCAGACTGGATTGTCGATCTCGGTCCGGAAGGCGGCAGCGGCGGCGGGGAAATCCTCGTGTCCGGCACGCCAGAAACCGTCGCCGAGTGTGAAGCCTCACACACGGCGCGATTCCTGAAACCGATGCTGAAATAACCTTCCGGGCTGTATTAAGCCCTGGATGAGGCGGAGTAAAGCTGTTGCCTGACCTGTTCAGGCAACAGTTCTATCGCCTGCTTGTATGAGGCATCCACAAGGTAGTAAATCTGCGAATCCGGTAGCGAGCCATCAAGATAGACGGTGCTCCAGTGTGCTTTGTTCAGGTGCTTGCTTGGGCGCACGTCACTATGTTGCTGACGCAGTAGCTCAGCCAGTTCCGGACTGGTTTTCAAAGAGGCCGCCGGGCGGCCTTCCACCTCTTTTACCATCGCGAACAACACGTCTGAAACTTTTATCTGCGTGGCCTTCCAGTCGCTGTGTACGCTCTGCTCAGCACCCGGCTTTGCCATGCAATACTGCAATAACTCCGAAATTGTCATCTTTATTCCCCTTGTAGCGTCGCGATGATCTTTCGCGAACCGCCGTGGATGCGATGCTCTCCCAGCCAAATCCCCTGCCACGTCCCAAGCTGAACGCGCCCGCTGGCGACAGGAAGTGATAACGACACACCCAGCACAGAAGACTTGATATGCGAAGGCATATCGTCCGCGCCTTCATAGTCATGCTCGTAGTGGGCGTTATCCGGCACCGCTCGCAGAAAATGCTGTTCCATATCGTGACGTACGGTAGGGTCGCAATTTTCATTGAGGGTGAGAGAAGCGGAAGTATGCTGGAGAAGCAGATGCAACAAGCCTGTTCTGATGCGAGACAGATCGCGGATCTGCCCCAGCACCTCATCAGTGATCAGATGAAAACCCCGGGGTTTTGCCCCAAGTACAAGAGTCTGTTGATACCACATCTGCTGCTTCCTTTTAAAAGACGAATCTTTTTAAGTGTGCAGCAAGTCGGCGAAAGGTAAAACCCGACAGACCAGATTTGCTTAAAAAAACAACAGCACAATCTTAATACTCGGAATTTACGATCACCTCTTCACCAAATGCCCCCGCTTGCGGCAGCGGACGATAGGTTGAATTCGATGCGCGCAGGATGCGTACCGGTCGGGCCTCACTCGCTTTCGCCGCCGTCATATCGTCGTCCGAGTCGCCATAGAAGATTTTGATTTGCTTATCGGCCAGCCACTGCGTCTTACTGTTCTGACCGTCTTGCACCCCAGCAAAAATCACCGGGTTCATATTCGCTGCCGGAATCAAAAAATCTTCCTGCAGGGTTTTGGTGACGGTTTCCGTCGCCGTCTGAGTACGACCGGTAATGAAATAAATACTGTCGCCGCGTTTCACATGCAGCGCGATCAACGCCCGCGCGACCTCTTTGGGAATACTGAATTCATCCCAGCCGTTGTTCATTTTCTCCCAGAATTCCGGGTTCCGGAGATAGGCTTCGCTATCCGGAGAGTACATTTTTTTGCCGCGCCAGAAACCAGGACTGGAAAACAGAACCGTATCGTCGATATCAAACCCAACGGCCATCGGTGGGCGATCCACAAGGCTGCGTTCGAGCTGAACGACGGAGACCCAGTGAATGGGGGCCTGTTCAGCCAATTTGGCAACGTTGGTACCTGTGCTGTCCGGCGTCGGCGTCGAAGCCTGGGCAAAGAACGCGCCGGTGAGCGAAAACGATAAGCAGAGGGCTAATGTGAACTTTCGCATATTTATCCCTAAATTTTCAGTCCGTTATTGTCAGATGGCGTGTAAAGCATCAAAAAGCTCTCCGACCATACCCTCAGACACGGGTGAAAGGAAGGCGTTTCTGCGGTTTCATCAGCGTAAACAGGAATATTCGTAGCAGGATCGCGACATTTTCCTCCCTGAAGGGAGGAAAAAATGCGTCATTTACATCACAGCGGCAAATGCCTGAGCGACACGGTGCACATTGCGGCTATTAAGCCCGGCAACGCACATACGGCCACTGGCAATGAGGTAGACACCAAACTCTTCACGCAGACGGTCAACCTGGGCAGCACTCAGGCCGGTGTAACTGAACATACCGCGTTGTTTAAGCAGATAGTCAAAGTTTCGCCCCGGAACGGCCTCTTTCAGCACATTCACCAGTTCCTGACGCATCGCCAGAATGCGTGTTCGCATTGTCTCGACTTCCGCCAGCCATGAGGCTTTCAGCGCCGTATCGCCCAGTACCGTGGCAACAACCTGCGCACCGAAGTTTGGCGGGCTGGAGTAGTTTCGACGCACCGTCGCTTTCAACTGGCCCAGGACGCGAGACGCCGTTTCCGCATCTTCACAGATAACAGAGAGTCCGCCTACACGTTCGCCATAGAGGGAGAAAATTTTGGAAAACGAATTGCTGACCAGCGCCGGTAAACCCGCGTCAGCAATCGCACGGATTGCGTACGCATCCTCTTCCATACCGCCGCCAAAACCCTGGTAGGCAATGTCGAGGAAAGGAATCAGGTTACGGGCTTTCAGCACGTTTACCACCTCATCCCACTGCGCGTTCGTTAAATCTGAGCCGGTCGGGTTATGGCAGCATGGGTGTAGCAGAACGATGCTCTTCTCCGGCAGGGTATCGAGTTTTTCCAGCAGCGCGGTAAAACGTACACCATTGGTTTCGCTGTCGAACCAGGGATAGGTGCTGACCTTAAAGCCCGCGCCTTCAAAAATGGCGACATGGTTTTCCCAGGTGGGATCGCTGACCCAAACAGCGGAATCCGGGAAGTAGCGTTTCAGAAAATCAGCACCCACTTTAAGCGCGCCGGAGCCGCCCAGCGTCTGGATCGTTGCCACGCGTTTTTGCGCCACCACCGGGTGCTCTGCGCCAAATAACAACGGCACTATGGTGTGACGATAAGTATTCAAACCTTCCATCGGCAGATAGAGAGACGCACCGTGTGGCTGAGCATTGAGGCGGGCCTCGGCTTCGGCAACGGCCTGTAGCTGTGGGATGATGCCATCTTCGTTGTAATACAACCCGATGCTGAGGTTAACTTTGTCGCTGCGAGGGTCTTCTTTGAAACGCTCCATCAGACTCAGGATGGGGTCGCCAGCGTAGGCGTCAACTTTTTGGAACACTTGGCGGTTCTCCAGGTTTACAGTAGGAAGAATAAGACACAATAAACCGGAAGAGAAAGAAGATCGAGCGGGATGTTTGCACCTGATCGTCTGATGCCCTCACCCCGGCCCTCTCCCACGGGGAGAGGGAGAAAACCAAACGCCAGCGCGGCAAAATCATATCCCGGATAAGGCGCTTGCGCCGCATCCGGGTACTCCCCCGGCGGCGCAAAAGCTTGCCAGGGCTACGGGCGGGGTCGACGCTATGTTAATCGACGTATTTCAAAGCAGCACGTGACGTCAGGCGCGTAATCAATTCGTAGGCGCTGATCCCGGTGATTTCCGCAATGCGCTCAACGGGCAAACCGTCCCCCCAGAAGACAACCGAATCGCCAACGGCATCCTGGGCATCCGGCCCTAAATCGACGCAAATCATATCCATCGCCACCCGGCCAACAATCGGGACTTCGCGACCATTGACCAGCACCGGCGTCCCGGACGGGGCCGCACGCGGATAACCATCGCCATAGCCCATCGCCACCACCCCAAGGCGTGTGTCACGCTCGCTCACCCAGGTTCCACCATAACCGACCGCATCCCCCGCATTGTGCTCGCGTACGGCAATCAGGCTGGAGGTCAGGGTCATCGCGGGCTGGAAGCCAAAGTCAGCCCCCCAGGGGTGACGATCGAGCGGTGACACCCCATAGAGAATGATGCCCGGACGTACCCAGTCAAAATGGGCCTGCGGCCACAGCAGCGTACCACCGGATGCGGCAATTGAACGCTGGCCCGGCTTGCCATCACTAAAGGTGGTGAAGATATCGAGCTGACGTTCTGTCGCGCCACAGTCCGGCTCATCGGCACGGGCAAAGTGGCTGACAATGTTCACCGGCTGGCGCACATTCTTACACTGGCTCAGGCGCTGGTAAACCGCATCTGCCTGCGCCGGGTGAAAGCCAAGGCGGTGCATACCGGTATCAAGCTTCATCCACACGGTAACAGGCTCAGCGAGCTGCGCCGCCTCCAGCGCCGCGAGTTGTTCCACGCTATGCACTACGGCATCAAGGTGATGCGCTGAAACCAGCGGTAGCTCGTCAGCGGTAAAAAACCCTTCAAGCAAGAGGATGCGATGGGTAATGCCCCCCTCGCGCAGGCGAAGGGCCTCTTCGAGACGGGCGACGCCGAAAGCGTCGGCATCGGGGAGCGTTCGCGCGGTCTCAAGAAGACCGTGTCCGTAAGCGTTCGCTTTCACAATCGCAACCAGGCGGCTGGCGGAAGCCAGTTCGCGCAGACGTTGAAGGTTGTGTCGCAGAGCGCGGCGGTTGACTACAACAGTTGCCGCTTGCATTTGAATTCCTTATTAAAAGAATCTCCAAAGTCATTCGCGTTGCAGCAAGGCGGCAAGTCCGGGCATCCCCGGGCGCTTAGTAAACTAAGTGACCGGGGTGAACGGGCGCAGTTAACGCAGCTGCGGCGTGAAGGAGGAAGGAGATTTACTCGTCGTCGTATTGTGGGCCGGCATAATTATCAAAACGCGACCACTGTCCGTTAAAGGTCAAACGTACCGTACCGATTGGGCCGTTACGCTGCTTACCAATAATGATTTCAGCGATCCCTTTTAAGTCGCTGTTTTCGTGATAAACCTCATCACGATAAATAAACATGATCAAGTCGGCGTCCTGCTCGATAGAGCCGGATTCACGCAGGTCGGAGTTGACCGGACGCTTATCCGCACGCTGTTCCAGTGAGCGGTTAAGCTGCGACAGGGCAACAACCGGCACCTGTAGCTCTTTCGCCAGCGCTTTCAGAGAGCGGGAAATCTCCGCAATCTCCAGTGTACGGTTATCGGACAGCGACGGCACGCGCATCAATTGCAGGTAGTCGATCATGATAAGCCCGATACCGCCATGCTCACGTGCAATACGTCGCGCACGGGAGCGAACCTCTGTCGGCGTCAGACCGGATGAGTCATCAATGTAAATATTGCGTTTTTCCAGCAGGATGCCCATGGTGCCGGAAATACGCGCCCAGTCCTCGTCATCAAGTTGACCGGTACGAATACGCGTCTGGTCCACACGCGACAGGGATGCCAGAGAACGCATCATAATCTGCTCGGAGGGCATCTCAAGACTGAAGATGAGAACCGGTTTATCCTGCAACATTGCCGCATTTTCAACGAGGTTCATCGCAAAGGTGGTTTTCCCCATTGATGGACGCGCGGCGACAATGATCAGATCCGACGGTTGTAAACCGGCGGTTTTTTTATTGAGGTCGTCATAGCCGGTGTTGACCCCGGTAACACCGTCGTGTGGCTGCTGGAATAGCAGCTCAATACGGGCAACCGTCGCCTCAAGCACATCCGCGATGTTTTTCGGACCTTCGTCTTTGTTGGCCCGGCTTTCCGCAATTTTGAAAACCCGCGACTCAGCAAGATCGAGCAGGTCTTCACTGGTGCGACCCTGAGGGTCGAAACCGGCACTGGCGATTTCATTGGCGACGGAGATCATCTCGCGCACAACCGCACGTTCACGCACGATATCTGCGTAAGCGCTGATGTTCGCCGCACTTGGCGTATTTTTGGACAGTTCAGCCAGATAAGCAAAGCCGCCGACGATATCCAACTGCCCTTGCAGTTCCAGCGATTCCGCCAGCGTAATCAGGTCAATGGGTTTGCCCATCTCCTGTAAACGGTGCATCTCAGTAAAGATATGGCGATGCGGACGAGTATAGAAATCATCTGCCACAACGCGCTCGGCCACATCGTCCCAGCGCTCGTTATCCAGCATTAAACCGCCCAACACCGACTGTTCCGCTTCAATGGAATGGGGCGGCACTTTCATCCCCTCGACCTGAAAATCGCGGGGTTCAGTCTGTTTGTTGAAGGGTTTATTTCCTGCCATAGTGAATGGAGTTACCAACGTAATGAATGGTTCGAAAGATTATCATTCGGGAGGAAGCATGGCGACAAGAATTGAATTTCACAAGCATGGTGGCCCAGAGGTTTTACACGCTGTCGAATTTAATCCCGCCGCTCCGGCGGAAAATGAAGTCCAGGTCGAAAACAAAGCCATAGGGATTAATTATATCGACACTTACATCCGTAGCGGTCTGTATCCACCCCCCTCGTTGCCGAGCGGTCTGGGGACCGAGGCGGCGGGTGTGGTCAGCAAAGTGGGCTCTGGCGTAAAACATGTCAAGGCAGGCGATCGCGTGGTGTACGCTCAATCCGGGCTTGGCGCCTACAGCTCCGTGCATAATGTGCTGGCAGATAAAGTTGCTATTCTGCCCAATGCCATCTCGTTCGAGCAGGCTGCCGCCTCCTTCCTGAAAGGGCTCACCGTCTTTTATCTGCTGCGCAAAACTTACGAAATTAAACCTGATGAAGCCTTCCTGTTCCATGCGGCGGCGGGTGGCGTAGGGCTGATTGCCTGCCAGTGGTCGAAGGCGCTGGGGGCAAAATTAATTGGTACTGTCGGCTCCGCTCAGAAAGCGCAACGGGCCCTGCAAGCTGGCGCATGGCAGGTAATTAACTATCGCGAAGAAAGCATTGTTGAGCGCGTAAAAGAGATAACCGGTGGGAAAAAAGTACGCGTTGTCTATGACTCGGTGGGTAAAGACACCTGGGAAGACTCTCTCGATTGCCTGCAACGCCGCGGCCTGATGGTGAGCTTTGGTAACGCCTCCGGGCCGGTATCAGGCGTCAACCTGGGCATTCTGAACCAGAAAGGTTCGCTGTATGCGACCCGCCCTTCCCTCAATGGCTACGTAACGAACCGAGAAGAGCTGGAAGAGGCCAGCAATGAACTGTTCTCGCTGATTGCCAGCGGCGTGATCAAAGTGGATGTGGCACAGTCGCAGAAATTTGCCCTTACCGATGCACGACGCGCACACGAAGTCCTGGAAAGTCGCGCAACCCAGGGGTCGAGCCTGTTGATTCCATAAACCTGGTCCTCCGAATGATTCACGTTGCAGGCAGGCGGCCAGTGAGTAAATGCCCGGGAGCTTACTCAAATAAATGACCGGGATGAATGAGCGCAACCATTAAGCCTGCGGCTTGAAGCATAGGGGTAGAAAGAATTAGGGCTTCCCGAAGGAAGCCCATTCTTTTTTTAGTTCGGCTGTATGTAGGGTACAGCTCGATGAATTCGTTAACGCGGCGATAGTGACAGATTTGATAAGTAAATCCTATTCGCTTCTTAGCAAAGCGCCCGGAAAAGTGTCGAGGTTGTGATCAAGTGCTCAATACTTTAGTAACGCCAACGGTTATTGCGCTGATATTGAGGAATTTTAGGGGTTTTGATCGCCCGCATAATCCACACCACCGCCACTGCCAGTAACAACCAGGGCAATAGCTTGATCATCAAAGCAAAAAGGCCACCTAAAAACATCACTGCGGTTGCCACCAGCAGTGCTGCAATAATGCCCAGCAATGAAACGCCGGTGGCGAGTAGCACAATAAAAAAGCCGATAACAAACAGTAATTCAAGCATGGCGCGCTCCAGATAATAGATAATGACATCGGGACTATGACTTACAAGATGCATTACAAGAAGCATGCCAGTTTTAGTGCATTGATTTATAAAAGAAAAGGCTCCGCATCATGATGCGAAGCCTGGTGAATTTGACCATTTTTTAGCGAAATTATTCGCGATTTGCCACAAGGCTCAGCGCGTGTTCCAGCACCGCGACATCGGCCCCGGCTTTATGGGCATTCTCGCTCAGGTAGCGACGCCACTGGCGGGCTCCAGGTATCCCCTGAAACAGTCCCAACATATGGCGGGTGATATGCCCCAGGTACGTTCCCTGCTGCAATTCACGCTCAATGTAGGGATACATTGCCCGTACTACCGCTACCGGGTCCGCATCCACCACATCCGCGCCGAAAATTTCCCGATCAACGCGCGCCAGAATGCCCGGATTCTGATAGGCCTCACGCCCAACCATCACCCCATCCATGTGCGCGAGATGGGTTTTGGCCGCTTCCAGCGAGGTAATGCCGCCGTTGATCGACATCGTCAAATGCGGGAAATCGCGTTTAAGCTGGTAGACACGCGGATAATCCAGCGGGGGAATTTCACGGTTCTCTTTCGGGCTTAAACCAGAAAGCCAGGCTTTACGCGCGTGGATGATAAACATCTCACATTCGCCTTTGCCGGAAACCGTGCTGATAAAATCACAAAGAAATTCGTAGCTGTCCTGATCGTCAATGCCGATACGGGTTTTTACCGTCACCGGAATAGACACCACATCGCGCATCGCTTTCACACAATCGGCCACCAGTTGTGCATTGCCCATCAGGCAGGCGCCAAACATGCCGTTCTGCACACGATCGGATGGACACCCCACATTCAGGTTGATCTCATCATAACCGCGCTGCTCCGCCAGCTTCGCACAATGTGCAAGCTGTGCAGGATCACTACCACCGAGTTGCAATGCGACCGGATGCTCTTCCTCGCTGTATGCCAGATAGTCGCCTTTGCCATGAATAATGGCCCCAGTGGTGACCATCTCGGTATAGAGCAGCGTATGGCGTGAAAGCAGGCGCAGGAAATAGCGGCAATGGCGATCCGTCCAGTCGAGCATCGGCGCGATGGAGAAACGGTGAGCGGGATAGGCAGCAGACTGATTTTCTGGCGACATGGCGAATAAATGAGCTTTAGGTAAAAAAGGGGCGCTACTATAGCACAGAGAACCGCCGCCGGGCAGCGAGGACATTTGCCTGACCACAAAGAAAAACCGGAGGCGCAAGGCCTCCGGTTGTGCATCAGAATGTCATGCTCAACTGCGCACCGGCCCCCCAGGTTTTGTTCTCACCGACTAAACCCATTAGATCAACGTGCACACGGTTAAATGGCGCAAAACCGACACCGCCTGTGAAGACATTGCTTTCATCACCTTTCACATCAGCACGGTAGCCAGCACGCACCGCCAGCCAACTCAGAGGACGAACTTCCGCACCGACACCAACGAACTGCGAATTTTTCTCGCTCTTAAAGCCTTTGGTTTCCGTCAGATCACCGTCAGCGCTCAGTGTCAGCAGATCGTTATGCCACGCCGCTCCAGCGGTAACCAATGGACTGATCTGGTAGGTATCTTTGTAGTTTTTAACTTCGCCGGTTCTGCCATTGGTGATAAAAACATCTTTGGTGTCGATATTACGCGAGACCAGGTTTTGTCCACTCAGACCGAGGGTGACGTTATCTGTTAAATCCGCCGCCAGGCCAACATCAATGTTAAAGCCCGTGTCATCCTTGCGGTACTTACTGTTGTTCCATTCATTTTTGTCGTAATCATAAATCGACGTGGTGTAGTTATAGATCCACGACTTTTGCAGTTTTGGCGTAACGCCGACGGAAAGAGGAACGCCGCCCACGTCGAATTGATGCGCCATTGCGATACCAAAGTCCGTAATGATAGCCGCACGACCTGATGCCGTGGAGTTAAGATTTTTTGTGATCTCGTCCGAGCCATTAGGTGAGAGAACAGCGCCGAGGGCAACTCCCGTGGCGACGGTATCACTGTTCTGGATGCTACGAAGGTAGGTGATATCGTTTTGATCAATATTCGAACTCACACGGGCATGCGCATAGCCTTTAGTCACAAAGGCAACAGATAATACATCGTTAGGAATAGTGACAGCGATACCGGCCCCGGCATTCGCACTCGCGGTTTTGCCATCAAGATAATCAAGCGAATCCGCAAGATCTTTTGCCGCCATCTGGAACTGATCGACAGTCCCAACAGGGTTAAGCAGCACTTCGCGCAGGGTGAGATTATTAACTATGTCTTTGTAATAATCGATTTTATCACTGATATCATTAATTTCATCGCGCAGGTTGTCCTCATCGGTTATCTGTGCGCCAACGGTCGGTAAGATGACCGTAACATTGTCTTCCGGTTTCGCCTTTGCCAGCAACGCCGGGTTAATGAATGCACCACTGCCGTAATTTGCGGAGGCAACACCTGTCCCCCCCATTGCATCATTACGTGCCTCTGCCCAGGTATTTGCCGCTCCGGCTTGATTTGCCACGAAAAAGGAGACAGCGATAGCGACCACCGAAAGTTTAAGATTGTTTTTCACAGTTATGCGTCTCGTAATCAAATGAGTTTATGACCCTGCTAGTTGTGACATGGACAGGGTGGCTCTATTGCTGCGAATAACATCCAAAAAACATCCTATTTCTACGGAATGTAATAAAACGTTACAGAAGATGTTGTTATATGAAGTGACCATCAATATTTATAGAAGACACATGGGGATTGCGAAAGGTGAAGGCGCGGTCGCGATCTCGGCGTTTAGTACAGAACATGATAAAGTGGGGGCTTATGTCGCCATTTCATGAGAGAACGCCTATGGATAAGTCCACTTCGCAAGAGATGCTCGCGCAGGCCGAAAAACTGTGTGTGCAACGCAATGTGCGCCTGACTCCCCAGCGCCTCGAAGTGTTACGCCTGATGAGTCTGCAACAGGGGGCCATCAGCGCCTACGACCTGCTCGATCTCCTGCGTGAGGCAGAGCCTCAGGCCAAACCCCCTACTGTGTATCGCGCGCTGGATTTTCTGTTAGAACAAGGCTTTGTGCATAAAGTGGAGTCCACAAATAGCTATGTGCTTTGCCATCTTTTCGATCAACCGACGCACACCTCCGCGATGTTTATCTGCGATCGTTGCGGCGTGGTAAAAGAAGAGCAGGCGGAAGGCGTGGAAGATATTATGCACGCACTGGCGGCAAAACGCGGTTTTGCGCTGCGCCATAACGTCATTGAAGCACATGGATTATGCGCTGATTGCGCCGAGGTTGAAGCGTGCCGACATCCCGGCGAATGCCATCATGACCACACGATTCAGTTGAAAAAAAAATCGCGCTAGTCGCGATTTTTCTCTTTTAAACGGACAAATAAATTGAGGGTGGTACATCCGTGTACCGTTCGGGCAGGGTAGCCATTGGGGGTCTACACATTGAGGGGGATGTGAAGGCTACCAGCGGTAATCATTCCGCGTTTCCCAGTCCACGACTTCTTTTTCTGCCTGATCTTTGGCGTAGCCGTAACGTTCCTGAATTTTACCGACCAGTTGGTCACGTTTACCTTCGATGATGGTCATATCATCGTCAGTCAATTTACCCCACTGTTCCTTCGCTTTACCTTTGAACTGTTTCCAGTTGCCGCTGACTTCGTCTTTATTCATCATAATTTCCTCATCGTTGGTCATGAACAGCGTTATTCCTTTCGTTACGCTCTAAATATCCTGAACGTGATTATTATTGTAGTTAAGGATAGCGACCATGAATCTTTATTCGGAATTTTTAACCATCAGAAGGAAAATTGCCGGACAGATATGCAGACCAAACCTAAGCGAGATCAGGAGGATAAGGGAGAAGTTAAAGCTTTGTCAGGAAAGGAAAGCAACCGTGACAGCAGATCAGCCGCCACGGCTCAGAAAGGTATTACAGCCATTCACCATTGCGGATAACGCCAACCGCAAGGCCTTCAATGGTGAAGTTGTGCTCACGCAGGTTAACCACAATTGGGGAAAACTCACTGTTTTCAGGCAGTAACTGCACCGTATTACCCTGTTTTTTCAGGCGCTTGACCGTAACTTCATCGTCAATACGCGCAACAACAACCTGCCCGTTACGAACATCCTGAGTTTTATGGACAGCCAGCAGGTCGCCATCCATGATGCCGATATCTTTCATCGACATACCGCTTACGCGGAGCAGGAAGTCAGCGTTAGGTTTGAAGAGAGAAGGATCGACCTGATAGTGTCCCTCGATATGCTGTTGCGCCAGCAAAGGTTCGCCAGCAGCGACACGCCCGATAAGCGGCAGCCCGATATCCTCTTCTTCTTCAAGCAACAGACGAATACCACGAGACGCACCCGATACAATCTCAATAACGCCCTTACGCGCAAGCGCTTTCAGGTGTTCCTCTGCCGCGTTTGGGGAACGGAACCCCAACTGTTGCGCGATCTCCGCACGCGTCGGCGGCATACCTGTCTGGTTGATTCGATCGCGAATAAGATCGAACACCTCTTGCTGCCTGGCCGTTAAAGCTTTCATTCCGCCCCCTGGGTGTATATACAGTTATGCTGTGAGTATATACAGTTAAAGGTGATTTTGAAACCAAAATTAAGCAAAAAACGCGGACTTAACGCATTTCTGGAAGCCTTATCGAAAATAGCCCCACAGCAGAGAAACCCAGGTAAACAGTGCCAGAAGAATGGCCATTAATACTGCCGCAGACCCCATGTCCTTCGCACGTCCTGAGAGTTCATGAAATTCAGATCCAATACGGTCAACCACCGCTTCAATCGCACTATTGAGGATTTCCACTATCATCACCAGCACAACAGAACCAATCAACAGAACACGCGTAATCGCGTCAACATCCACAAACGACGCAATGATGATGGCAATAATGACCGCAACACCTTCCTGACGAAAAGCAGCTTCGTTAATCCACGCTGCGCGCACCCCTTTCCATGAATAGCCTGCCGCTTTAATGATGCGGGTAATTCCAGTGGTATTGTTGGCCATGAAAAACAACCTTTTTATGTAATGAACGTCAATGTCTATGTAAGCTTATAGAGGTAGAAAAGAAATTCTGCGGACTTTCTGATATTCTTGCCGCGCAATGGCATTATTAACCAGAGGCTTTACATCGTTTATGTCCGGCTGGCCACGAATTTACTACAAATTACTAAATTTACCATTAAGCGTCCTGGTAAAAAGCAAGTCTATCCCGGCGGAACCCGCCCAGGAATTAGGACTCGATACGTCACGCCCTATTATGTACGTTTTGCCTTATAATTCGAAGGCAGACTTGCTTACCTTGCGCGCTCAGTGTCTGGCACACGATTTGCCCGACCCCCTCGAACCGCTTGAAATCGACGGAGCGGAGCTGCCGCGTTATATCTTTATTCACGGCGGGCCGCGCGTCTTTACCTGGTACACGCCTAAAGAAGAGTCGATCAAGCTGTTCCATGACTATCTCGATCTGCACCGCAGCCATCCCGATCTGGATGTTCAGATGGTGCCTGTATCGATGATGTTCGGCCGTTCTCCAGGTCGCGAAAAGGGTGAAGTCAACCCGCCGCTGCGTATGCTAAACGGTATTCAGAAATTTTTCGCGATCTCATGGCTTGGCCGCGACAGCTTTGTGCGTTTCTCGCCGCCGGTTTCGCTGCGTCGTATGGCAACCGAGCACGGGACAGACAAAACCATTGCGCAAAAACTGGCACGCGTAGCGCGTATGCACTTCGCCCGCCAGCGCCTGGCCGCAGTGGGGCCGCGTTTGCCGGCCCGTCAGGACCTGTTTAATAAGCTGCTCTCCTCCAAAGCCATCGCCCGCGCCGTCGAAGACGAAGCGCGCAGCAAGAAAATCTCCCATGATAAAGCCCAACAAAACGCAATTGCGCTGATGGAAGAGATTGCGGCGAACTTCTCGTATGAGATGATCCGTCTGTCAGACCGTATCCTCGGCTTTACCTGGAACCGTCTGTATCAGGGCATTAATGTACATAACGCGGAACGTGTTCGTCAGCTCGCCCATGATGGTCATGAAATTGTCTATGTGCCCTGCCATCGCAGCCATATGGACTATTTGTTGCTCTCCTACGTGCTCTATCATCAGGGGCTGGTACCGCCGCATATCGCTGCCGGCATCAACCTGAACTTCTGGCCGGCGGGTCCCATTTTCCGTCGTCTGGGCGCGTTCTTTATTCGCCGTACTTTTAAAGGGAACAAGCTCTATTCGACGGTTTTCCGCGAGTATTTGGGTGAATTGTTTAACCGCGGCTATTCAGTGGAATACTTTGTGGAGGGTGGGCGTTCTCGTACCGGCCGTCTGTTGGATCCAAAGACCGGCACGCTCTCAATGACGATTCAGGCCATGCTTCGTGGGGGCACGCGTCCGATCACGCTGGTGCCCATCTACATTGGCTATGAGCACGTCATGGAAGTGGGCACCTACGCCAAAGAGCTGCGCGGCGCGACGAAAGAGAAAGAAGGTTTTGCCCAGATGGTACGCGGTTTAAGCAAGCTGCGTAATCTCGGTCAGGGCTACGTCAACTTTGGCGAGCCCATTCCGCTGATGAACTATCTGAATCATCGCGTGCCGGAATGGCGCGAATCCATCGATCCCATCGAGGCTGTCCGTCCTGCCTGGCTGACGCCGACGGTGAATGCTATTGCTGCTGATCTGATGGTGCGTATTAATAATGCCGGTGCGGCAAACGCCATGAACCTCTGTTGTACTGCGCTTCTGGCCTCACGTCAGCGTTCACTGACCCGTGAACAGCTCACCGAGCAACTGGACTGTTACCTCAACCTGATGCGCAATGTGCCCTATGCTGCCGACACAACGGTGCCCACCGTCAGTGCGGACGCGCTTATTGAGCACGCCCTGCAGATGAACAAGTTTGAGGTTGAGAAAGACACGATTGGCGACATCATCATTCTGCCGCGCGAGCAGGCGGTGCTGATGACGTACTATCGCAACAACATTGCGCATATGCTGATGTTGCCATCGCTGATGGCGGCCATTATTACCCAGCATCGTCATATCTCTCAGGACGAAATGCTGCGCCATGTTGAACTGCTCTACCCGATGCTGAAAGCCGAGCTGTTCTTGCGCTGGGAAAAAGAGGAACTGGCCGGCGTACTGGAGAGCCTCGCACAGGAATTACTGCGCCAGGGGCTGATCACCATGAAAGATGGCCAGCTCTATATCAATCCGGTACATTCCCGTACTCTGCAACTGCTGGCGGCTGGCGCGCGCGAAACGCTGCAACGTTATGCCATCACGTTCTGGTTGCTGAGCGCAAATCCGGCGATGAACCGCAGTACGCTGGAGAAAGAGAGCCGTACGCTGGCGCAACGTCTGTCAGTGCTGCACGGCATCAATGCGCCGGAATTCTTCGACAAGGCGGTTTTCAGTACTCTGGTGCTGACGCTGCGTGATGAAGGGTATATCAGCGATACCGGCGATGCCGAGCCCGAGCAGACGCTGGCGGTGTATCAACTGTTAGCAGAGCTGATTACTTCTGATGTGCGTTTGACTATCGAGAGCGCAACGCAGGCGGAGTGAGTAAAGCGCCGCATCCGGGAGTAACTTCCCTGATGCGCTTCGCTTATCGGGGCTACTCTGGGCTATACGCTTACAGTAGCCCCGATAAGGCAACGCCACATCCGGCAAAATCGCATTACGCCAGGTAGCTTGTCGCCAGGCCGATAAACAGTACCAGCCCCACATAGTTATTATTCATAAACGCTTTAAAACAAGCGTCGCGATCGCGATTCACAATGAGCTTCTGCTGATAAACAAACAGCGCACCCGCGATAATGACCGACCCGTAGAAGTGCCAGCCTAAGCCATTGAGCGCGCCAATCGCCACCATCAACGCCAGTACCGCCACCTGCAATATGCCAATGATCAACTTATCGTGGCGCCCAAACAGAATGGCGGTCGACTTGATACCAATTTTCAGGTCATCGTCGCGATCAACCATGGCGTACTGCGTATCGTAGGCGACCGCCCACAGAATATTGGCGAGAAACATTATCCAGCAACTCAGCGGCACGGATTCGCTTACCGCGGCAAATGCCATCGGGATCGACCAGCCAAACGCCGCCCCCAGCACCACCTGCGGCAAATGGGTATACCGCTTCATAAACGGATATACCCAGGCAAGCAGAAGCGCCGCAACGGAGAGCAGAATGGTCATGGCGTTAAGCGTCAACACCAGCGCAAATGCCAGCACCACCAATACCACAAACAGTATCCGCGCTTCGTTTTCCGTGACCGCCCCGCTGGGCAGCGGACGATTGGCAGTGCGTTTTACATGGCCGTCGAATTTACGGTCCGCATAGTCATTTACCACACAGCCTGCCGCACGCATCAGCCAGACCCCTGCCACAAAAACCATCAGGATCCACAGGGGAGGAACACCAGGCGTTGCCACCCACAGCGCCCACAGCGTTGGCCAGAGCAACAACAACGCGCCAATGGGCTTGTCCGTGCGCATGAGTCGATGATAGGCCAGCAGCTTATCCTGCGAGAGACTCCACTCCATTCTTTTTTCCTCTTAGTACAGCGGTGACGCAGGCAAAAACAGTTCAGTCAGCAGGAGAGGTTTCCCTCCCAGGCGCAGGCGGGAGCGTCTTCCCCACAGCGCGTCATAGCGACCAACTTCAATAAAATCTCGTGTCAGCGTAGATGATGTAAAGAGATAACGCCCAAGCGGCGTGGTACCCAGCTTCTGCAGCGCAAGTTCCGGCCCGGTCAGCGTAGACTCTGGCACCACGGTTCGTCCGGCAAGCCAGGGTTCGCCGTCAGCGCACAACAGGATCTCCCGCAGCCAGTACCTCGCGTCGTCAGGCAGCAAGTGGCGCTCGCCATCGAGCATATCGGACGTCACAAATCCTTCCTGGATAAGCGTCACGGATACCTGTTTACCCTGTTGCTCAAAACGTTTCGTCATGGAATCTTCCAGCAACAGCCAATCCAGTTGCTGCGGGTCGAGCGCGGGAAGTGCGTCAAAATAGCGCAGCGCACGCAATTGCGTAAGCGCGGGGTGTGACATGCCTTACTCTCCAATACATAACGTCACATTATTGTATCGCAGAACAGGCTGTTCCGGCGGGGAAACTTCATTCAGTTTTCATAAGCGCAACAGATATGCAACAGCGTCGTTGCGCCAGAAAAAAGGGTGCGTCAGGCGACGCACCAGTTGTTGCAAACATCAGCATTGCGGGGAGACGGTCACCCCTTGCCTTTTACACTGCTGATAAAGGTTTTCCGGGCGGATGTGGACCCGAGACGCTCAGCTTCATTCAGTAACTTCAGGGCCTTATCGATATCCCCTTTTGCGGCGGCCTGTTTAATGGCCTGGTTGAAATAGCTTTCAGTATCATTCAGCATCGGCTCACTTTTCGCGGCGGATGCAGGCGCAGAGGCCGGTGCGGCAGCCACAGCAGCAGGTGCAGCTGCCGGTGCGCTATAGGCCGTGGCAGGCGCGGCAGTGTTACCTACCGTCACGGGCCCTGGTCCGGATGAACCGAACAGCGGGCCTACCAGCACGCTGGAACCGCTACTGGTTTTCACTTTCAGTTTCACCACACCCTCAGTAACGTGACGGGCTATCGGATCGGGGATATCCGGTACCGCGTTACCCGTTCCTTTGGCGTAGGATTTGGCCGGGTCCATCAGTTTGGTGGTCTGGCGCAGATCGTTCTCGGTAGTGAAGACCAGCAGATAGATCTTTTGCTGGCCCAGCGCAGGCGTCAGGCGCATCACCCCTTCCAGCCTGTCGGCACTCATCACTCCCGGCTCCTGATACGTAAAGAAGCTGCTGGGGAAGTAAGCGGCAGGTGACATGTTCTGGTCAAGAACCAACACATTGGGCGCAAAAACGCTGGTTTGTTTATTCACTTCACTGCTGAGCGTGAGCGTCAGTTCACCGATGTTAGCCGGGACACTGTATGCGGCCACCGGGCCGCTGATACCCGCCACATTCAGGCGTTGGCCCATGGTGGCAAGTTCGGTCGTTTGTGTTTTGCTTTGATCGACAGGCGTCCAGCTCAGTTGCTGGAGTGCGGAGGCCGGAATGGCCGGGGCCGCCGTGGTATTTTGCGGGACAATGTTAACATCAGCGAAGCTAACCCCAGGCGCTGCGGCGAGTAAACCCGCGGTCAGGCACAGGGCGACGAAACTTTTTTTCATTTTCATTGTTATCACCTTCTTTACGAGAGACAGCTAACGCCCGGCAATAGCGCACTGTCTCGAAGAATTGAGGGGCTTGCGCCCCTCTTGTTTCGGTACGTCAGGTGGTGAGAATTACCACCAGATTTCCATCTGGGCGCCGAAGCTCCATTCGTCGTTATCACCACGGCTGAAGGTTTTCGCGGAAGTATCGCGATACGCTAAGCCAGAGGTGTAAGCGGCACCGGAATCGCTGTTGGCATAGCCCCATTTCTCATCCCACTTCGCGTAGGTTGCGAAAACACGAATCGCCGGACGAGACCAGATGCTGTCGCCAGCCTGCCACTGTTGAGCAAGGGTGATTTTGTACTGGTTGTTGGTTTCGCTGGTGCGCTGGGATTTGACGTTGTCATAACCCACTTCCAGCAGGGTGCTCATGATCGGCGTCCATTTGTACATAGGACGTACGCCCACGGTCCACCATTTGGTACCGTTGTTGTCGTCACGGTTGATATCCTGGTACATACCGACATACATCAGGTCCCAGCTTTCAGCGAGGTTGATTGCACCGTGATCCAGCACGCGCCACAGTGAACCGTTGTTGTTGATGCTGCCGCCCTGCGGAATACCTTTACCGTTAGAGGTCATGGAGTCTGTTGCGTACTGCAGAACAAACTTGTTGTAACCCTTCATCATGCTCTGGGTATGTTCAGCGGTGAACATCCAGCCATCTTTCGATGCGCCCGGTGCCAGGTCATATTTGTCCGGCAGGTTGGTGTGACCGTAATCCACACCGAACTCCAGCGTACCGCCAGGGTTGACAGCCATTTGCGCTAAACGCACGTCGAAGACATCATTCGGCACCAGGTTGTCATACACGCGATTACCCAGCGAGTCACGGTCAGCAAAAGTACCGGAACCGCCCGCTTCAGATGAACGGGTTGCCGCTAAAGAGAGTTTACCGAAGCCAACGTCAACGTTTTCAAGACCGGCACCAGGACCAGAGATATCCCAGTAGTAGAAGTCGATCATGTGAACGTCATGACGTTGATAGAAGCGTTTACCTGCCCAGATGGTGGAGCCCGGCAGCGCGTCGATCAGGTTTTTACCCTGAACGTTGGCTTCACGGAACGCAGGGCTGGTCGCTTCCCAGTCATTCCGTTGGGCAACGGAGTAGGCTACGTTGGTATCGAAGTAGAAGCTCTTGTCGCCTTCTTTCCACACTTCCTGGCCCAGTTTCAGTTCGGCGTAGGTTTCGCATTCGTTACCAAGACGATACTTACTTTGAGCACCGGTGGCCTGGAAGCACTGTTGCTCGCCGCCGCTGCCGGTCCAGCCAATACCCGAACGGGCATAGCCTTTAAAATCGACAGCGCCCGCCTGGGCAGACAAAATGCCCGCGGCGATGGCGATTGCCAGTGGGACTTTGCGCAGAGTAGTCATCATTCTATCTCCTGAGATCATTGCTTTTCTTTAAACGCGCCGCCCTTCGGACTGCCTCTTCGTTGGCTGCACTCCTTCACCCCCCGGTCACGTACTCGCCGTACGATCCCGACAATGAAGGAAGGACATCCCTGTCCCTCACCGAAGGCAGCCTTCGGCTGTTCAAATTCGTTCCTGACGAATTTGTCATTCGCTTACCGCGTCGATGCCGTCGCGAATGGTTTAGCGTTTTGCTTTTTTAATGGGAGACCTTAAACGCCCGGCTCTTTATGCAACCGACGACAGGCGGTGCCATCTTCACGGAAAAGATGACAGCGCTCCGGTGGCAGACCGATAGCGAATGTGGCCCCCTCTTCTACCAACACCACGTCATTCTGGCGGTAGACCAGGTTTTGACGGATGGCGGGGATCTGGATGTGAATTTGTGTTTCGTGACCGAGCTGTTCAACGACCTGAACCTCACCTTCCAGGGTGACATCGGCGATGTCGCTGGGCAGCAAGTGTTCAGGGCGAATACCGAGTGACATATTGCTGCCGACCTGCACATTGGCGCTGTCGACAGGCAGCCAGACCTGCTGGCGGTTAGGCAACTCGACCTGGACTTGTTCAATGGCGGTAGCGGTAACCTTCACCGGCAGGAAATTCATTTTTGGCGAACCAATAAACCCGGCGACAAAGCGGTCTGATGGGTAGTGGTAAAGCTCAAGCGGTTTGCCCACTTGAGCGACGCGACCAGCGTCCAGCACCACAATTTTGTCGGCCAGCGTCATCGCTTCCACCTGATCATGGGTGACGTAAATCATCGTGCGACCCAGACGCTTATGCAGGCGTGAAATCTCGATACGCATCTGTACACGCAGTGCGGCATCAAGGTTGGATAACGGTTCATCCAGCAGAAAAACGCGCGGTTCCGCCACCAGCGTACGGCCAATCGCCACACGCTGACGCTGACCGCCAGACAAGGCTTTCGGTTTACGCTCCAGTAAATGCGCCAGTTGCAGGACTTCTGCTACCTGCGTTACTCGCTGGTTAATGACCTCTTTTTTCGCCCCGGCCAGCTTTAAGCCAAATGACATGTTCTCCGCCACGGAAAGGTGGGGATAGAGTGCGTAAGACTGAAACACCATGCCCACGCCGCGCTCGGCGGGCGGGATATCGTTCATGCGGGCATCGCCAATAAACAAATCGCCGCTGGTAATGGTTTCCAGACCCGCAATCATGCGCAGCAGCGTCGACTTCCCACAGCCTGACGGACCGACAAACACCACGAACTCTCCTTCGTGGATGTCGAGATTGATGTCTTTTGACACCACCACATCGCCCCAGGCTTTCGTTACATTCCGCAGCTGTACGCTCGCCATGCCCTTCTCCCTTCGTTACAACCTGTCACTTACAGAAACATTCAAGATGGGCTGACTATGGGCTATTGATAACGCTGGCGAATCCTCCACCCCCTCGCTTTTTTATGGGGGAGGAGACGGGAGGATGAGAGGGACGAGTCTGCCCCGGGGCGCCGGAGGCCAGGGCGATTTTCGTGACGCAGGCGGCAAAAATCGGTGGTTTTTTATGTGCGCTGACACACATAAAGAAACTTTATGTAACAGAGATCACACAAATACCCCCGGGGGCGTAGGTTTGAGGAGGATGAGAAGCGCTTGCCAACAAAGGAGACTACACCCCGTTAGACCACCAAACATATCCACGAGCACATCACCTAAAGGACGGGATATATGAAATTCAAAACAGGCGCACGCATCCTCGCATTGTCCGCACTGACGACGATGATGTTCTCCGCTTCTGCCCTCGCAAAGATTGAAGAAGGTAAGCTGGTTATCTGGATCAACGGCGACAAAGGCTATAACGGCCTGGCCGAAGTGGGTAAAAAATTCGAGAAAGATACCGGTATTAAGGTCACCGTTGAGCACCCGGATAAGCTGGAAGAGAAATTCCCGCAAGTTGCGGCCACCGGTGATGGCCCGGACATTATTTTCTGGGCCCATGACCGTTTTGGCGGCTACGCGCAGTCTGGCCTGCTGGCAGAAGTGACCCCGGATAAAGCCTTCCAGGACAAGTTATTCCCGTTCACCTGGGATGCAGTGCGTTATAACGGCAAGTTGATCGCCTACCCGGTCGCCGTGGAATCCCTCTCACTGATTTACAACAAAGATCTGGTGCCGAACCCACCTAAAACCTGGGAAGAGATCCCCGCGCTGGATAAAGAGCTGAAAGCGAAAGGTAAGAGCGCGCTGATGTTCAACCTGCAAGAACCGTACTTCACCTGGCCGCTGATTGCTGCTGATGGCGGTTATGCCTTCAAGTTTGAAAACGGTAAATATGACGTGAAAGACGTCGGCGTGGACAGCGCAGGCGCGAAAGCAGGTCTGGGTTTCCTGGTCAAACTCATCAAAGACAAACATATGAATGCGGATACGGATTACTCCATCGCCGAAGCCGCGTTTAACAAAGGCGAGACTGCGCTGACCATCAACGGTCCATGGGCGTGGGGCAACATTGATAAGAGCAAAATCAACTACGGCGTAACCTCTTTGCCAACTTTTAAAGGCAAAGCGTCCAAACCGTTCGTTGGCGTGCTGAGCGCCGGTATTAACGCCGCCAGCCCGAACAAAGAACTGGCAAAAGAGTTTCTGGAAAACTACCTGATTACCGATCAGGGCCTGGAAGAAGTGAATAAAGACAAACCGCTCGGTGCAGTAGCGCTGAAATCCTTCCAGGAGCAGTTAGCGAAAGACCCACGTATTGCGGCAACGATGGATAACGCCCAGAAAGGCGAAATCATGCCGAACATCCCGCAGATGGCCGCCTTCTGGTACGCCACCCGCACCGCGGTTATCAACGCTGTGAGCGGTCGTCAGACTGTCGATGCCGCGCTGAAAGACGCACAGGGCCGTATTACGAAGTAAGTCAGGCTGTTCCCCCCTCATCCCGGCCTTCTCCCTCAACGGAGAAGGAGAAAACCACCACCTCTCCCTCAGGGAGAGGGTTGGGGTGAGGGTTGTTTAATTGTTGTAGAGGAAGATCCCCATGGATGTCATTAAAAAGAAGCACTGGTGGCAAAGCGACGCGCTGAAATGGTCAGTGATAGGTCTGCTAGGCTTACTGGTGGGATACCTTGTAGTTTTAATGTACGCACAAGGGGAATACCTTTTCGCCATCACGACGCTGATCCTGAGCTCGGCTGGCCTGTACATCTTCGCTAACCGTAAAACCTACGCCTGGCGTTATGTTTATCCGGGCCTGGCAGGGATGGGGCTGTTTGTCCTGTTCCCGTTGATTTGTACCATCGCCATTGCGTTTACTAACTACAGTAGTACCCACCAGCTCACGCAAGAACGCGCGCAGCAGGTGCTGATGGACCGCTCTTATCAGGCGGGCAAAACCTATAACTTTACCCTTTTCCCGTCAGAGGGAAGCTGGCGACTGGCGCTGACCGACGGTGAAAGCGGCAAAAACTTTCTTTCGGACGCCTTTAAACTCGGGGGCGAGCAAAAAATCGTCTTAAAAGAGACGGATGCCCTACCTGCGGGTGAACGTGGCACCCTGCGTGACGTCACACAAAACCGCACCGCGCTCAACCAGCTGACCGCCGTGTTGCCAGATAACAGCAATGTTGTGATGAGTTCGCTGCGTCAGTTCTCAGGTACCACGCCGCTGTACAGCATGGCGGAGGACGGCACGCTCACCAACAAGCAGAGTGGTGTGAAATACCGTCCTAATAACAGTCTGGGTTTCTACCAGGCGGTTAACGCCGATAACAGCTGGGGTGATGAAAAGCTCAGTCCGGGATACACCGTGACCATTGGCTGGGATAACTTCATGCGCGTCTTTACCGATGAAGGTATCCAGAAACCGTTTATTGAGATTTTCGTCTGGACGGTGGTCTTCTCGCTGCTAACCGTCGTGTTGACCGTTGCCGTCGGCATGGTGCTGGCCTGTCTGGTGCAGTGGGAATCGCTGAAAGGCAAGGCCATCTACCGCGTCCTGCTGATTCTGCCTTACGCCGTACCGTCGTTTATCTCGATTCTGATCTTCAAGGGGCTGTTTAACCAGAGCTTCGGTGAGATCAACATGATGCTGAGCGCGCTGTTTGGCATCAAACCGGCGTGGTTTAGCGACCCGACCACGGCACGTTCGATGATCATTATCGTCAACACCTGGCTCGGTTATCCGTACATGATGATTCTGTGCATGGGGCTGCTGAAAGCGATTCCGGACGATTTGTATGAAGCCTCGGCAATGGATGGCGCCGGGCCGTTCCAGAACTTTTTCCGCATCACTTTGCCGCTGCTGATCAAGCCGCTCACGCCGCTGATGATTGCCAGTTTCGCCTTTAACTTTAATAACTTCGTGTTGATTCAGTTGTTGACTAACGGTGGCCCGGATCGTATCGGCACCACCACGCCTGCGGGCTACACCGACCTGTTGGTCAGCTACACCTACCGCATTGCCTTTGAAGGTGGCGGTGGGCAAGATTTTGGCCTCGCCGCCGCTATCGCCACGCTGATTTTCTTGCTGGTTGGCGTGCTTGCCATCGTCAATCTGAAAGCCACACGCATGAAATTTGATTAAGGAGGGCGATGATTATGGCTATGGTCCAGGCGAAATCGCAAAAGTTAAGGTTATTCGTTACCCATTTATTATTGCTGGTGTTCATCGCCGCAATCATGTTCCCGCTGCTGATGGTGGTCACTATCTCTCTGCGCGAAGGTAATTTCGCCACCGGGAGTCTGATTCCGGAAAGCATCTCGTGGGAGCACTGGAAACTGGCGCTGGGCTTTAGCGTGGAGCACGCCGATGGTCGCGTAACGCCTCCCCCCTTCCCGGTGCTGCTGTGGTTGTGGAACTCCATCAAGATCGCCGCGATTACCGCCATTGGTGTGGTAGCGCTCTCGACGACCTGCGCCTATGCCTTTGCCCGTATGCGCTTTCCCGGCAAAGCGACGCTGTTGAAAGGGATGCTGATTTTCCAGATGTTCCCGGCGGTATTGTCGCTGGTTGCCCTGTACGCCCTGTTTGACCGTCTGGGCCAGTACCTTCCGTTTATCGGCCTGAACACCCACGGCGGGGTTATTTTCGCCTATATGGGCGGCATCGCCCTGCACGTCTGGACGATTAAAGGTTATTTCGAAACCATCGACAACTCGCTGGAGGAAGCGGCTGCGCTGGATGGCGCGACGCCGTGGCAGGCATTCCGTCTGGTACTGTTACCGCTGTCGGTGCCGATTCTGGCGGTAGTGTTCATCCTGTCGTTTATCGCTGCAATCACCGAAGTACCCGTAGCATCGTTGCTACTGCGCGATGTCAACAGCTACACCCTGGCCGTTGGCATGCAGCAATATCTCAACCCGCAAAACTATCTGTGGGGCGACTTTGCGGCAGCAGCGGTGCTGTCAGCCATTCCGATTACGGTTGTCTTTCTGCTTGCGCAGCGCTGGCTGGTTAACGGCCTCACCGCGGGCGGTGTAAAAGGTTAATTTTTATCGTCATACTCTAAATAATTCGCGTGGCAGGAAGGCGGCAAATGAGAGAGTCCCCGGGAGCTTACTGGAGTAAGTGACCGAGGTGAACGAGTGTAGCCAACGCATCTGCAACGTGAAGTATGACGAGTATATATGCCACTGTAGTCCTCATTGGAATATTGACCCGAAACTCTAAATAATTCGGGTTGCAGGAAGGCGGCAAGAGAGAGCATCCCCGGGAGCTTACTGAAGTAAGTGACTGGGGTAAACGAGCGCCGCCAACGCACCTGCAACACGAAGTATGACGAGTTAACTTGTGACTGTTGTTAGGCGCTCCCCGGAGCGCCATTTTTTTACTCGCGTTTCAGTCGCTTAGAGTTACACAGCCAAAGAGTGATCACTAACAGCAGGATCGCGCCCGAATAAATCAGCACATCCATCGGGGATTTATGATCGACGATGATCAGCCGCACAATCGCGGTGATCCCAATGTAGATAAAATAACGTAGCGGGAAGTGAAAACCGGACTGAAAGTACTTCACAATCAGTGCGATAAATTCAAAGTAGAGAAAGTAAACCACCAGCCCTTCCACCAGCGCATACTTGCTGGTTTGTTCAGGCGCGAAAAGGACATCCGCCAGATGCAGCGTCTCCTTACCCAGAAAGACAACCAGAATCATGCCAAGACTCAACAAACCCAGATTCAGCACGGTCTGGAGAACGGTGGAGATAAACTCAACGCGTGGACGAACAGTTAGCGATGGCATTGTCATACCGGCACCTCATTCTCTGTGGCGAGCTTTCTGTATAACGCAAAAATGTGATCCAGATCTAGATTTTTTGCTTATATTTTGTGCTTTCTCGTGATGACATATCCCCCTGCAAGCATGCAAACAGGGAGTGACAAATCTAATGCTTACAATCTGTAAGGCGCAGGTTGATGATGCCGAACGGCTCCATGATATGGCGTACGCCAGCTACACCTATCATTTCGCCCATTTGTGGCAGGAAAAAGATGAACTGGCGAATTTTCTCGCACAGGAATATGCGCTGCCCGTTTTGCAGCAGAGTGTGCAGGACAAGCGATGCTGCTGGCTGATCGCTCTTTCTGACGGTATCCCGGTCGGCTTTGCCAAATTTAGCTGGCATGCTGCCGCTGGCCCCCAGGGCCCGTCAGGGACGCTACTGCATAAACTCTATTTTTTGCCGCAGGCGACCGGCAAAGGTTATGGGGAACAGGTTATCCAGGAGGTCATCCGTCGCGCGCGGGCGCATGGTGAACATTTTCTTTGGCTGGAAGTGCTGGATGCCAACCCGCAGGCCCGTCGATTCTATGAACGCCATGGTTTTCAACATCTGCGTGATACCGTCTTCAGTACCGCCTCGCAGCAGAGCACGCTGCATATTCTGGGCAAGGCCATTTAAGGAGCTGTGATGAGTGCGAATATTCGGCAGGCGACCATCCGTAACGTGATATGCGGCGAAAACGTGGTGATTTATGACCCGGTGAACCTGTATGACTGTGAACTGGCAGAAGACGTTTTCATCGGACCTTTTGTTGAAATTCAGGGACATTCGAAAATCGGTAAGGGCAGCAAAATCCAGTCTCACAGTTTTATCTGTGAATACGTGACCATTGGCGAGCGCTGTTTTATCGGCCATGGCGTGATGTTCGCTAATGATATGTTCCGGGAAGGCAAACCCAACCCGGACAGGGAAAGCTGGGGCAGGATCGTGGTGGGTAATGACGTGTCGATTGGCAGCGGCGCCACTATTCTGGCGGTGACCCTTTGCGATGGCGTGGTGATTGGCGCTGGTAGCGTGGTTACAAAATCGATTACCGAGAAAGGGGTTTACGCAGGCAATCCGGCGAGGCTGTTGCGGCGATTATAGCCCCCCGGTGGCGCTGCGCTTACCGGGGCTACACGCCCAGTCGTTGCCCGCATAAGGCGTTTGTGCCGCATCCAGGAATCCCCCGGTGGCGCTGCGCTTACCGGGGCAACACACCCAGTCGTAGCCTGGATAAGGCGTTTGCGCCGCATCCGGGAATCCCCCGGTGGCGCTGCGCTTGCCGGGGCTACACACCCGGTCGTAGCCCGCATAAGGCGTTTGCGCCGCATCCGGGAATCCCCCGGTGGCGCTGCGCTTACCGGGGCTACACACCCGGTCGTAGCCCGCATAAGGCGTTTGTGCCGCATCCGGGAATCCCCCGGTGGCGCTGCGCTTACCGGGGCTACACACCCGGTCGTAGCCCGGATAAGGCGTTTGCGCCGCATCCGGGAATCCCCCGGTGGCGCTGCGCTTACCGGGACTATACACCCAGTCGTAGCCGCATAAGGCGTTTGTGCCGCATCCGGGAATCCCCCGGTGGCGCTGCGCTTACCGGGGCTATACACCCAGTCGTAGCCCGGATAAGGCGTTTGCGCCGCATCCGGGAATTAACGGAAATTCAAACTTTTATCGCTGGTCATACTGTAAAGATCAAACTTACGTCCCAGCATTTGTCCGCCATCACGCGTCAGCGGCGTCCAGCCCACGGCCGCACGACTGCGGGTGGCGCCGGAAGTGAAGAGATCCATAGGAATAGAGACATACACCCCTTTGGTAAAATCTCCCTCCCCGTACTCTTTCGGCGACACGTTGGTGATAGTGGCATACGTCCCGACAACCACCCCGCTGTCGAAATGTTTAGCCACTTCCAGGGTGCCGCCTTTATCACCCGCCAGATATTGCCCGACACTCGCTTTGATCAGCACATCCTGGGCGAACGGGGGTGTCCAGTAGGCCGTTAAGTGCCCGGTTTTAACGCTATAATCCGTAAACTTCATCATGTCCTGCGCGCTGCGCCAGTCACGCTGTTTCACGTAGTTGGCGTCAATACCGAAGGCCCAGTTGCTGTCAACCGGACGCCATAACACCTCCGCACCCGCGCCACCGTACATCGTTTCCAGATAACCGGCGTACACCTGACCATAGAAATTGTTGCCCATGTACTGGAAGTAGTTGGCCTGCAGGTTGTTCACGTAGACATCATTTTGCACATACTCACGCACGCGGGTACGCACACGTGGCAGTTTTGAATCCGGCGGCGGATTGGTGTAATTAAATTTGTCGTAGTTGTTAGCGATGTTGGCGAACAGGCTGCCGGTTGTCAGCAGATGATCGCTCAGCCACCAGTCTGCGGTCGCCATCGCCCCAAGCTGGTACATGTAGAAACTTTCCGGACCACCAACGGACTGGTTTAACACCGGGTCGATGTGGAAATCAAAGCTCGACTTCTCGATATACCAGCCCTGTTCCGGCGAATCCGGCACAATCGGCTCAACGCGCTGTTGCACCAGTTGCGTTTCCTGACCCAGCGGTTCGCCTTCAAGGTGACGCTGCAGGCTGGCAACATCGGTTTCGGTGGTGACCTGCGGCATATTCAGACGGTTTTCCGTCACGCGGATCGTGCGGATACCCTCCGGCAAATCGTTCATGATGATGCGATTTGCGCGTATCACGCCTTCCTGGGAGTCACGGTATTTCACCTGTTCTCCGGTCACGTAGAGCGTGTCGCCTTTCACCTGAATTTGTGGATTGGCAAACCCGGCATTGTACTTGAGCAAGGTCAATTGATTGGCCACGACGGAGTGCTGAAGAATGGCATCCTGGGGCTGCGGCTGATACTTCGGACGTGAGTTATCGTTGTAGTTCGGACGCAACTCATTGAAATTATTGCGCAGGGTAAAACCAAACATCACGGTATTCCCACGCTCATAGCTCAGGTTAACGTCGGCCCAGTCCGTCACCCGATAAATCGCGCCGATGTTAAACTTACTCTTTTGCGGTAGCTTACCGGCAAAGTCCTGCTGATAGTTATTGCCTTCATATTCCAGTTTCAGACGCAGCGGTTGCCAGGGCGTCTGGTATTCCACCCCGCCGAAAAGCGCGGTCGGGCCATGGAACATCTGGCTGGCATCCACAGAGCCCGCCTGGTTATAGCTGTTATCGCGATAGCAGAATTTTTGTTTATAGGTACAAAGCGGGTTTTTGATATTGCCAGAGGTGCCCAGATATCCCCAGCCAAGCCCGAGAGAGAAATCAAAGGGGCCCCAGGCTTTGTTTGCCACAATGTACTCACCGTCAAACAGGCCGGTACCACCGATATCGCGCGCGCCAACCGCCACCTGCGGCAGCCAGTATCCCTCTTCCCATAAACGTACTTTCAGATCGAAAGCTTTATCTTTGTACGACTGATCTCCGGAGAAGGCCTCCACGCTGCTGTATTTGCGGGTTCGAACATCGGTATAACGCAGTGTGGTTTCCAGCCACGGGAAAAGCTGCATTGAGCCTGAGTAGTAGCGGTACTGGTCGTTATCGCGATAATTGAGGCTGATTTCCCCCGCAGGCGCCATACGGGCTGTAGGCGTTTGCAACAGCCCTGCGCCACCAAAATCCGATTGCGAGGGCCCAACAGGTGCCGGATACGTTTCAGCCTGGCAGGCGGCACTCACACTTAGCGCCAGGACACTGATGACAAACGATTTTTTCATTATTCTTCCGGTATCCGATGCGTCAGTAAGCGAAGAATGTCAGCGTTCAGCACTTCGTAGCGATCGCCCCATAACGCTGGAGCGAAGCCGACAAAAATCACGCTGCCTGGCATAGGTTCAACATGGCGTCGGTTCCAGTACGCCACCGGCACTTTCTCTGTCCGACCATTGGGATAAATCAGCCAGGCATCGCTTTTTTCCGCCCCGCTCAGCAAACTCATCTCATCGAGGTAACTCACCACATCACGCCCTGGCGTAAAGGGCTTTTTACCCGGTTGGCTCACCAGCCCCACCACGGTGACAGTCGTGGGTCGGGGTCCCACCCACAAGCTGTACTCGCCCTCCAGCGGAGGGTTAGCACGCGTTTTGATGCGCACATAATCCGGGTCGAGATTGATTTGTTGCCGCCCCGTCACACGCAACGCCTGAACCTGTCGATACAGGCTGTTTATCGCTGCCGCATCATCGCCCTCTTCCTCGGCGGCCAGCGCGCTAAGGCGGCCCAGTAACGCCTGCTGGCGCTGCTCTTCAAGAGCCGTGGCCTGCCGCTCGCTGATGACGGCTCCGGGCCACCAGCTTTGTGCCAGACGGGGCTGCCCGACAACATCAATCAGACGCGCCGCGTTGGTGAGTATTTTGGGTTTACTGTCGCCTGCGATATAGACATTGACGTTGCCCGCCGCCTGCGCCAGCGAAGAGGCGCAGCAGAGTAAAAACGCGCTAGCGGATAAGAGCCTCATGATTTCGCCGCCTTGATAAGCGTGGTTCTGACCGGGAACCAGTTCGCCCCCAGGTACTGTTCCGACTGACGAATTAATCCGTCTTCGTCCACCCAGTAACGGTTACGCCAGTGGGTCTGGTCCGTCGTAATCTCTTCATCAAGAATGCGAACATGGGTGGATTCGTTGCCCAGCGTGACCGAGTCCGAACCATTCCAGTGGAAGACCGAGCGTGCCGTCGCGTAACGCACCTGTTTGTGCTCCGTCCAGCCCATCGTGCGGGTCCAGCTCGCGCCATCAATAATTTGATTCGGGTTGGCTAACGGGTCTGCCGCCAGGTTATTCACCTCCAGCAGGTTGTCGCCGTTGGTCAGGGTTTTCACAATGCGATAATGCCGGGTAACGAAAATGGCCTGATCCTGTGTTGCCCACTTCTGCAGCCCGTCTTCTGAGAAGGCGAGCACCACGAAGAGCTGCGGTCCGCCATTGAGCTGCACATACTGGCTGGCGTAGGGCATATTCTGGATTTCGTCCTCGGTTAACTGGACGCCGGGCGTGCCGAACACGCTGTTCCACAGTGAATGGCCCAGCCCTTTGGTGGTGGATGAACAGGCCTGAATCAGCAGGCAAATCAGGATGATTGCGGGTCGCTTCACGACTCTTCTCCAGAGGGGGACGAAATAACCACACCGAAGTGTGGTTATGATTAAAGTACTCGCCGTTATTGAGTACTGGTGGTCGTGGTGGTCGTGGTTCCGGTATTGGAGCCATCACCGCCACCGGTTGCCGCAAGGGCAACACCCACCGCAGAACTTACGGTGCTGACGCTGGTTGCTGAGGAGCTACCCGCAGAAACAGTCGTCGCTGCCGACCCTGCCGCGTCACCCACTTCAATCGGTGCCGCAAAAGCAGAAGTCGCCGCAAGCGCGGTAATGGCAAAAATGCCATACAGTGCTTTTTTCATATCAATTTCCCTTCATTGAATGAATGGAGATTTGCCTGAAAATAAACAGGCGAGAACGAGTATACACAACTAAAGCAGGCTATTTGCCGAATGGGAAACGCAGCGGGAAGTTTTAAGAAAATTGGATAAAATCGATAAATTGCAGATATTAATTTAAAATAAAAATATTGTATTTCATACAGTTACAAATATTTCAGCAATAGAGAAGTATACGTAACATCTGAAAATAACACTGAGGAATTAACTGGATATTCTGTTTTTTCAGAATAACCTCATAATGAAGAATTATGTCGACGACGGAACAACAAGAATTATCCGATAATAAAATGCCGACGTTATGTCGGCATTTTAATTTACCTATTTCGTTCACCCTTATCGCTGAACGATATTAACGCCAGGCTTTATAAAGATTAATCAGGCCATTCGTGGAACTGTCATGGCTGCTGACTTCTTTATCATCACCCAGCTCCGGCAGGATGCGGTTAGCCAGCTGTTTGCCAAGCTCAACGCCCCACTGGTCGAAGGTAAAGATGTTGAGGATCGCGCCCTGGGTAAAGATTTTATGCTCATACAGCGCGATCAACGCCCCCAGGCTGAACGGGGTAATTTCGCGCAGCAGGATGGAGTTGGTCGGACGGTTGCCTTCAAACACTTTAAACGGCACCACGTGTTCCAGCGTCTTCGGATCTTTACCCTGGTCCGCATATTCTTGCTCAACCACGTCGCGGGATTTACCGAACGCTAATGCTTCGGTCTGGGCGAAGAAGTTAGACAGCAGTTTCGGATGGTGATCGGACAGCGGGTTGTGGGTAATCGCCGGAGCGATAAAGTCGCAAGGAACCATTTTGGTGCCCTGGTGAATCAGCTGGTAGAACGCGTGCTGACCGTTGGTACCCGGCTCACCCCAGATAATGGGGCCCGTCTGGTAATCCACCGCGTTGCCGTTACGGTCAACGTATTTCCCGTTGGATTCCATGTTGCCCTGCTGGAAGTAGGCGGCAAAGCGGTGCATGTACTGGTCGTATGGCAGAATCGCTTCGGTTTCGGCCCCGAAGAAGTTGTTGTACCAGATACCGATCAGCGCCAGCAGTACCGGCAGATTTTTCTCAGGTGCGGTGGTGGAGAAGTGTTTATCCATCGCATGCGCGCCGGAAAGCAGTTCAACAAAGTTGTCGAAGCCCACGGACAGAATGATAGACAGGCCGATGGCAGACCACAGAGAGTAACGGCCGCCGACCCAGTCCCAGAACTCAAACATGTTCGCCGTGTCGATACCAAACTCGCCCACCGCTTTACCGTTGGTCGAGAGCGCGGCGAAGTGTTTCGCCACATGTTTGTTATCACCCGCGGTCGCCAGGAACCAGTCACGCGCACTGTGGGCGTTGGTCATGGTTTCCTGAGTGGTGAAGGTCTTGGACGCCACCAGGAACAGCGTGGTTTCCGGATTTACTTTCTTGAGCACTTCGGCGATATGGGTACCATCGACGTTAGAAACGAAGTGCATGTTAAGGTGATTTTTGTATGGGCGCAGCGCTTCGGTCACCATGAACGGGCCGAGGTCAGAACCGCCGATACCGATGTTAACCACGTCGGTAATCGCTTTACCGGTATAGCCTTTCCAGCTACCCGAAATGATCGCTTCGGAGAACGCTTTCATTTTTTCCAGCACGGCGTTGACTTCCGGCATCACATCTTTGCCGTCAACAATAATCGGGGTATTGCTACGGTTACGCAGCGCCACGTGCAGCACGGCGCGATCTTCGGTACGGTTGATTTTCTCACCGGAGAACATGGACTTGATCGCATCGGCCAGAGCGGTCTCTTTGGCCAGATCCTGCAGTTTGCTCAGGGTCTCTTCGGTGATGCGGTTTTTGGAGAAATCCACCAGCATTAAATCATCGAAGGTCGCGGAGAATTTAGAGAAACGATCGGCATCTTTCGCGAACAGATCCGCGATAGTAACGTCTTTCATTTCATCAAAGTGTTTCTGTAATGCCTGCCAGGCAGCGGTCTGCGTTGGGTTGATGTTTTTCATTAGCAATACTCTTCTGATTTGAGAATTGTGACTGCGGTCGATTGTAGCGCCTGCGAATGAAAATTGTGATGGTTTTTGTGTCGCTGTCCAGCAGCGTCGCTAAAACGACCCTTTTTACGCGATAAATACGTCCAACATAAGGCGTTTTTCTAATCGATTCGTCTGCATGAAAAATCCGCATAATCGTAACATTGACAGCGATGCCGCTAGCCTTTATTTATTAGGGCGCTACCTGCGCGCGCGCGGGCCAGAAGAGGAGCGTTACCCAGGTACGGTGTTGGAAGAGCCATTCTGAAGAAAACACCTGAGGGGGAGTAACGCCGAGGTGGTGAATTGCATGGCGGCATTCATCATCGGCTACAGGGGCTGAATCCCTTGAGTTGTCACCAGAAACGTTCGCAGTCGGGCGTTTCACAAGTGGTGGAGCACTTCTGGGTGTAATCGTAGTTGTCTTTTGCTCTGCGCCTACCCCTTTTCGCTCTTCCCTTGTGCCATGGCTGAATAATTTTGTCTGACGTTATACGCCAGGCTTCCCTGACACGAGGTTATAACAATGAGTCACTCCGTTTCCCCGCTCGTCGTCGCCAAATTCGGCGGTACCAGCGTGGCAAATTTTGATGCAATGAACCACAGTGCGGACGTGGTGCTTTCCGATGCGAGCGTACGTCTGGTCGTGCTTTCTGCCTCTGCCGGTGTTACCAATTTGCTGGTTGCGCTTGCCGAAGGGCTGGAGGCGACTGAGCGTTTCGTTAAGCTCGATGCGATTCGCAAAATTCAGTTCGATATTCTGGAACGTCTGGCCAATCCAAACGTCATTCGCGAAGAGATCGAACGTCTGCTGGAAAATATCACCACTCTGGCAGAAGCCGCTTCACTGGCCACCTCCAATGCATTAACCGATGAACTGGTCAGCCACGGCGAACTGATGTCCACCCTGTTGTTTGTTGAAATCCTGCGTGAACGCAATGTGCAGGCGCAGTGGTTTGACGTGCGTAAAGTGATGCGTACCAGCGATCGCTTTGGCCGTGCTGAGCCGGACGTAGCCGCGCTCGCAGAGCTGGCGACTCAGCAACTCGCCCCACGTCTTGCCGACGGCATCGTCATTACCCAGGGCTTTATTGGCAGTGAAGCGAAAGGTCGCACCACCACACTGGGCCGTGGCGGCAGCGACTACACCGCCGCGCTGCTCGGCGAAGCGTTGCATGCGACCCGCGTCGATATCTGGACCGATGTCCCCGGCATCTATACCACCGACCCGCGCGTGGTGCCTGCCGCCAAGCGCATTGACGAGATTGCCTTTGAAGAAGCCGCTGAAATGGCGACCTTCGGGGCGAAAGTTCTGCATCCGGCGACCTTGTTGCCAGCCGTTCGTAGCGATATCCCGGTCTTTGTCGGTTCCAGCAAAGACCCGAAAGCAGGCGGCACACTGGTGTGTAACAAAACCAGCAACCCGCCGCTATTCCGCGCGCTGGCGCTACGTCGCAAACAGACCCTGTTGACACTACACAGCCTGAACATGTTGCATTCTCGTGGCTTCCTGGCGGAAGTGTTCGGCATTCTGGCGCGCCACAGTATTTCGGTTGACCTGATCACCACGTCGGAGGTGAGCGTGGCGCTGACCCTGGATACCACCGGCTCCACGTCGACGGGCGATACACTGCTCACGCAGGGTCTGCTGACCGAGCTCTCTTCTCTGTGCCGTGTGGAAGTGGAAGAGAATCTTGCGCTGGTGGCGATCATTGGTAATGACCTGTCCAAAGCCTGCGGTGTTGGCAAAGAGGTCTTCGGCGTGTTGGATCCGTTCAACATTCGCATGATTTGCTACGGCGCATCCAGCCACAACCTGTGTTTCCTGGTGCCGGGCGCCGAAGCAGAGCAGGTTGTGCAGAAGCTGCATCATAATTTGTTCGAGTGATCGCAGGCGTTGTTTCCCCGGTGACGCTGCGCTTACCGGGGCTACGGGCTGTAGCCCGGACAAAGCGTTTACGCCGCCATCCGGGGTAACCGTAATTTAGCAACCAGCCGTAGCCCGGATAAGGCGTTTACGCCGCATCCGGGAAGCCTTGCTTGCCCAACCTACATCTGCCCCATGACCGTCCGGTACAGCAACGCGTCCAACGTTCTGACGTCGCCTTCCCGGCTTTCCGGTAACGTGGGGGGAAGGGTTCCCCTTTCGATCTCGTCCGCGATAAACGCGTGTAAGCGTGGCAGACGCGCGCCGTATTGCGCTTCCCCTGCACGCTGCTTACGTGCCAGTAAATCATCGATTTCCAGACGCAATTGCGCATCCAGTTCGCTTCCGGCCAACAGTTCGGCAAAGCGCATCGGCGGTACGCCTTTTCCCGCTTCCACCCAACGCACCGCCAGTAACGGGCGCAGCACATAAAAGTATTTCTTTAATCGCACCTTATCGCCCTGCAAATACTGATGGAAGTTTCTGCGGGCCATGGAGTAGTAATGCCAGCGCGCCCGCACGGCAGAAAACCATTTCGGCATCTCCGCCTTAAGCGCACCGACGGTGGCATCGTCTTGCTGATAGACCACTGGCGAATCCAGCCACTCGATCAGCGTTGGGTTTGCGCTTTTTAGCAAACCTAACGCTTTACGCCACTCCCAGCCGCTCACGTCCAGCTCATCATCGATGGGCAGTTCAATCACATCACGCGGCGCCTCTACACGCAGATACCACTGCGGCGGATGCACATATAAAAAACGCACATCATAGTCGCTGTCCGGCGAGGCAAAACCCCAGCCACGGCTGCCGGATTCGCAGGCATACAGCACTCTGACGCCGTAACGCTGCTCTACTTCTTTTAATTGCTGCCGCACGCGTTCACGCATCGCGGCATCCACGCCGTTCTCCGTCATTTTTTTATCCTTTTACACAGACCACCTGACGTAAGGTGTGAACAATTTCAACCAGCGACGCCTGCGCCGCCATCACCGCGTCGATATCTTTATAGGCCATCGGAATTTCATCAATAACGTCGCTGTCTTTACGACACTCAACGTGAGCGGTCGCCCGAATCTGGTCATCAACCGTAAAGCGCTTTTTCGCTGCCGTACGACTCATCGTGCGCCCTGCGCCGTGGCTACAAGAACAGAAGCTCTCTTCATTTCCCAATCCACGTACGATAAAGCTTTTCGCCCCCATCGAACCGGGAATAATCCCCATCTGGCCCTTCTGCGCCGAGACCGCGCCTTTACGCGTCACCAGCACCTCTTCGCCAAAATGGGTCTCTTTTTGCACGTAGTTATGGTGGCAATTCACCGCCTCCTGCTGGGTCATGAACGGTTTTGTCACGATACGCGACAGCGCCGCCAGCACGCGCGACATCATCACTTCCCGGTTATGACGGGCAAAGTCCTGGGCCCACGACACGGCTTCCATATAGTCGTCATAGTGCTTACTCCCCTCCCTGAAATAGGCCAGGTTTTTATCCGGCAGGTTGGCAATATGCTGCTGCATGTCCTGTTGGGCCAGCGTGATAAACAGCGTACCAATGGCATTACCCACACCGCGCGAACCGCTATGTAACATCACCCATACACGTTGCTGTTCATCCAGGCAGACCTCAATAAAATGGTTGCCCGTACCCAGCGTTCCCAGGTGCTGATAATTATTGGTTTTCAATAGCTGCGGATAGTTATCCGTCAAGCGCTTAAACCGTGCCGCCAGCATTGTCCAGTGGTTATCCACTTCCTGCGGGGGCGTCTCCCACGCCCCTTTATCCCGGCCGGAACGTGTACTGGTGCGCCCATGCGGCACCGCCTGTTCGATTGCGCTGCGAAGCCCGCTCAGGTTATCCGGTAAATCGCTTGCCACCAGCGAGGTGCGCACGGCGATCATCCCACAACCAATATCCACGCCAACCGCCGCCGGGATAATGGCCCCTTTGGTCGGGATCACACTGCCGATGGTGGAACCTTTACCGAGATGTACATCGGGCATTACCGCCAGATGCTGAAAAATAAACGGCATCTTCGCGGTATTCTGCAACTGTTCACGCGCCTCTGGCTCTACCGGCACCCCGTGAGTCCACATTTTTATCGGCGCACTGTCCTGCGCCATCAGCAGTTGAAATTCGTTATGCTGCATTTGATTATCCTTTAATGCTCACCAGTCCATTCAGGACGTTATCGAGGCCACCGAATACCGAGATTTTATCGATACGTTCAGCCACTTTTTCCAGCGTTTCCAGCTCTTTTAGGCGCAGCGCTACCGGGTTGTTTTCCATGACTTTCGCGGTATTAAGCAATGAGCGGGTTGCCGCTGTCTCTTCACGCCGACGAATCACGTTCGCCTGCGCCGATTTTTCCGCTTCCACCAGCTTCGCCAGAATGGTTTTCATATCGCCCGGCAACACGATGTCCCGCACACCCAGCGACGCGACATCCATGCCAAAGGGAGCCATGCGTGTTTTTACCTGAGCACTGACTACCTCATCGATGATTTGCTTGTCTTCAAGCAGTTCGTCCAGCGTCCGGGTTCCCACCGCTTCACGCAGGGCAAACTGCAGTTCGCGATACAGGTGATCCAGCGGTTTGGTTAACTGGCTAAATGCCTGTAACACATCGCTGTATTGCCAGTTCGCCCCCAGGTTGATGCGCAGGTTCACTTTGTCTTTGGTCAGGATTTCCTGGCCGGACACTTCCATCAATTGCAAACGCGTATCGACAACGTCTGCATCAACCAGATGGTTCACTTTCCAGTAAGCGCTCAATCCCGGTGGCAACAAAGGTTGTGTTACACCATCGATTTTTACTACACCGACGTGCCATGCCGCGACATTAACCGCCAGTATGGCATCCCGGCCTTTAACGGCTGCGCCGCTACGTAGCTGCAATACGGCATTCATGATGCTCTCAGGTACACGCACATCCCGGGTATCGATCAACACCACGCTCAGGCTACCGTCCTGCCAGAACAGGCGGCGTGATGCTGGCGGGATAATTTCCACCAGGATGCCGTCACGGTAGAGCGCAGCCACCTCATGCCCGGTGGTATCGACGCTCAGGCAGTACGCCTCGACCCACTCAGGTCTGAAACGGCGCAGATAATTCGCCAGTTCTGCCGACACATCGCTGCCATTGAGCTCAACGACCATGACCTCTTGCTTATTAAACCAGGAAAGGCGGTGCTCTCCTGCCTCAAGAATTTTTGTGTAATCGCCTGCTTTTACCAGCAGGCCCACTTGTCCCTGGCGGAGAGTGATTTTTTTATTCATTTGATCTTCCTTAAATTTTCACGTACCGGCGCGAATGCAGGATCGGAGCCGGAGGGAAACAGACCACCACTGCCAGCCTGTTTTGCCTGCGACCCGGAGCCCTTATCGGCACCGGTTCATTGCCATCGCTAACCACCCGACGGCGCGTTTACGAACACAACCAGTGTTCACCGGAAAGGTGAGTTGGGAATCGAACCCTCATGGTGTCTCTCGGCTGACAGAACGCCCCGCGGATAACGTCTTACCGTTCCGGGTGCGCTGGCGGGGCAAAATCCCCTGCGTGCTCAACGTCGTGACATATCAGGTATTGCCAGAAGCGTGCCAGGTTGGAAGAAGTGGAAGATTAAATTTTAATTTACTGATATTTAACAAATTAAATTTTCATCTCTTTGTTCACTTGCTGGTATCCCGGTAATTTCTTTATATTTATTTATCGTTATTTATCTTTAAGGATAAAAATGCAAAAGCGCAGAGTGGTGATAGGCGTACTGGGAACAGTGTTGGATAAACGCGGCAAGCGGGCAAATCGCTTTCGTAAATGGCGGCCAACCGTTGGGTTATGCCAGCAGCCGGACTTTCCGGTTGATCGGCTGGAGTTGCTCCATCAGCCGCGCGATGAAGGCATGGCCCAACAGCTGGCGGAAGATATCGCACTACTTTCACCGCAAACCACCGTACGCCCTCATCCGGTAAATATTCGCGATCCGTGGGATTTTGAAGAGGTGTATGCCGCGTTCCTCGATTTCGCCAGCCACTATGATTTCGATACAGAAAACGAAGAGTATCTGGTGCATATCACCACCGGCACGCACGTGGCGCAGATCTGCTGGTTTTTGCTGACAGAGGCTCGCTATCTGCCCGCCAGCCTGCTGCAAACCAGCCCGGCGCCGAAAGGGGCTTCGGAGGAAGATATTGCCGCCGGCGTTTGCTCGGTTATCGATCTCGATTTAAGCCGCTATGCAACCTTAACCAGCCGCTTTCAACGCGAACAGCAACAGTCGGTTTCGCTGCTCAAAGCCGGTATCGATACACGCAACACAACGTTTAATAAGCTTATCGATCAAATTGAACGGGTAGCCTTGCGCTCCACGGCACCGATTCTGTTGACCGGGCCCACCGGGGCGGGCAAATCCTTCCTGGCAAAACGTATTTTCCAGCTTCGCCAGTCGCGCCATCGTGTGGCGGGCAAACTGGTGGCGGTAAACTGCGCCACGTTGCGAGGCGATAACGCCATGTCGACATTGTTTGGCCATGTGAAAGGGGCATTTACCGGGGCGCTAACGCCACGAATGGGGCTGCTGCGCGAAGCCGATGGCGGGGTGCTTTTTCTGGATGAAATTGCGGAGCTGGGCCTGGATGAGCAAGCGATGCTGCTGAAAGCCATTGAAGAAAAAACGTTCTTCCCATTTGGCTCGGATAAAGAGGTCCACAGTGATTTTCAGCTTATTGCCGGTACACACCGCGACATGCGCCAGTGGGTGGAGGAAGGGAAATTCCGTGAGGATCTCTATGCGCGTATCAATATGTGGACGTTTGCCCTGCCGGGACTTGCTGAAAGACGGGAAGATATTGCGCCGAATATTGAATTCGAACTCCAGCGCTTTAGCGCCGAAACCCAGACTCAGATCCGTTTCGACAAAGACGCGCGTGAACGTTATCTGGCATTTGCCTGTTCCGGACAGGCACAGTGGCGCGGTAACTTTCGTGAACTGAGTTCCTCGATTGCCCGTATGGCGACGCTGGCCGAACAGGGACGTATCACTCTGGCTAATGCCGAAGAAGAAATTGCCCGTTTGCAGCACGCCTGGCAGACACCATCTTCACTCCCCCCTTTAGCAGAGGAAATCGATCTGTTTGAGCAACGCCAACTGGAAACGGTACTGGAGGTTTGTCGACGTCACCGCTCGCTTTCCGACGCCGGGCGCGAATTGTTTGCCGTTTCGCGCTTAAAAAAGGCTAATCCGAATGATGCTGACCGTCTGCGCAAATACCTCGCGCGCTTCGGGCTGAGCTGGGAAAACATCCGCCCTGCTACATGAATCCTCTTCATCTTAATTTGTTTGAATAAAATTTTCTCACGCGATAAACAGTACTGACGGCCGGGCTCGACCCCGGCCTTTTTTATAACAAAACACAACACCACGCGTTAAAGGAAAACACTATGCTCGCTGTACTCACCCGGCTGTTCCCGTTATGGGCGCTGCTGCTCTCTGTACTTGCTTATTACACGCCCTCTACCTTCACGCCCATTGGCCCGTGGGTCACCACCCTACTCATGTTGATTATGTTCGGCATGGGCGTGCACCTGAAAATTGACGATTTTAAACGTGTACTTTCCCGCCCGGCCCCGGTTGCCGCAGGCATTTTCCTGCACTACCTGGTGATGCCGCTTGCCGCCTGGCTACTGGCGATGATTTTCAAAATGCCGCCGGATCTTTCTGCCGGGATGGTGCTGGTCGGTAGCGTGGCCAGTGGTACGGCTTCCAACGTCATGATCTACCTGGCGAAAGGCGACGTGGCGCTCTCAGTGACCATTTCGTCTGTCTCAACGTTGGTTGGCGTAGTCGCCACACCGCTGCTGACGCGCCTCTATGTTGATGCCCACATTCAGGTGGATGTGATGGGTATGCTGCTGAGCATATTGCAGATTGTGGTGATTCCGATTGGACTGGGTTTGATTATTCACCACCTGTTCCCGCGCGTAGTGAAGGTGGTGGAGCCGTATCTGCCCGCGTTTTCGATGGTCTGTATCCTGGCGATCATCAGCGCCGTGGTGGCGGGTTCCGCTTCACACATTGCGTCGGTGGGGCTGGTGGTGATTGTCGCAGTGATGTTGCACAACAGTATCGGTCTGCTGGGTGGTTACTGGGGTGGGCGTCTGTTCGGTTTCGACGAATCCACCTGCCGCACACTGGCTATCGAAGTGGGGATGCAGAACTCCGGCCTTGCTGCCGCACTCGGTAAACTCTACTTCTCGCCGCTGGCTGCCCTGCCAGGCGCGCTGTTCTCGGTCTGGCATAATCTGTCCGGCTCGCTGCTGGCGGGTTACTGGTCCGGTAAGCCTATTGCAGACAAACCACGCGAAACAGTAAAAGAAAACTGACAGGCCGTATCAGGTTTAGCTTTGACGTTCCCCCGGTGGCGCTAACGCTTACCGGGGCTACGAGTCAGTACGGTTTATTTATTGTGAGACAACACGCCTGTACCGTACACTGAAACCATCGGCTTACTGAGGGCACCGACATGGCACTCCCCCGCATTACCCAAAAAGAGATGACCGAGCGCGAGCAGCGTGAACTGAAAACCTTGCTCGACCGCGCGCGTATTGCGCACGGACGGGTTCTGACCAACGCCGAAACCAACAGCGTGAAAAAAGAGTACATCGATAAATTAATGGTTGAGCGTGAAGCGGAGGCAAAAAAAGCCCGCCAGATAAAGAAAAAGCAGGCTTACAAACCGGATGAAGCGGCCACCTTTTCCTGGGCGGCCAATACGTCGACACGCGGCAGGCGTTAACGCCCTTTCTTCTTGCGCCCCGGCTGGGTAAAGCGTTTCCGCGACGCCATTTCCGCCGGGGTTTTTGCCATATTTTTCGCCCCACTGGCGACGGGCTTCTTCGCGGCGGTCGTCGCCGTTTTCGGTTTACTTTTTGTCTTTGGCTTCGCCTCGGACGAGGAATTCTCGATAAGCTTAAACAGCGTGATCAATTCGTCATCGGTCAGATCGCGCCATTCCCCGAGCGGCAGGCCAGCCAGCCCGACATTCATAATCCGGGTACGCTCAAGCTTCGTGACTTCATAGCCAAAATGTTCACACATGCGGCGAATCTGTCGGTTCAGCCCCTGAATCAGGGTGATACGAAAGACAAACGGCGCCTCTTTTTTGACTTTGCACTTCTTCGTGACCGTTCCCAGAATCGGCACGCCTGCGCCCATACCACGCACAAATTCGTCCGTGACGGGTTTATCCACCGTCACCAGATACTCTTTTTCGTGATCATTGCCGGCACGCAAAATCTTGTTCACCAGATCCCCGTGGTTGGTGAGGAAGATCAGCCCCTGGGAGTCTTTATCGAGACGACCAATCGGGAAAACGCGTTTGCTGTGGTTAACAAAATCGACAATGTTGTCTTTTTCGCTGTCTTCCGTGGTACTGACAACGCCCACGGGTTTATTCAGCGCGATAAAGACCAGATCCTCGGCCTCGCGCGGCTCAATCAACTGACCGTTTACCTTTACGACGTCGCCAGGCTTAACCTGATCGCCAATGGTGGCACGTTTACCGTTAATGAAAACATTGCCTTGTTCGATATAGCGATCGGCTTCGCGGCGCGAGCAAATTCCGCTTTCGCTGATGTATTTGTTTAATCGGGTTGATGAGTCTGGCAGCATAAATTCTCCTGTAAAAGCGAAATATATCTTATCAGAAGGTTACGAAAATCTGCGCTTTCTCGCATCCCGGCGCTAAATGTGATCCACAGCGTCTTTCTACACAAAAGTGATGGCTTATCGCACATGCAATTTTGTGTGGCGAACAAAAGTAGAATCAACCACTTAGACTCCATTGCACAAACGTGCTGACACTCGCTGTGCGCATAATCATTTGTGCAAGATATTCCCTCACGCCAACGCAGTGAAAGAGAACAAAATTCCTTTGAATATGCCCCTGCATGCGGTTATATCAAATCAAGGAACATAAATCGTGGTTTGCACAAATGTGCAAAGGTCGGAAGAGAGCAATGGAAAACAGTGATGATATCCGCCTGATCGTAAAAATTGCCCAGCTTTACTATGAGCAGGATATGACACAGGCGCAAATCGCCCGTGAACTGGGAATTTACCGCACGACCATCAGTCGGTTGCTTAAACGCGGGCGCGAACAAGGGATCGTCACCATCGCCATCAATTACGACTACAACGAGAATTTGTGGCTGGAGCAGCAGTTAAAACAGAAATTTGACCTTAAAGAGGTGGTCGTCGCCGCAAGTGATGCCGAGCAGGAAGAGGAACAACTCAATGTGATAGGTCAGCACGGTGCGCAATTGCTTGAGCGCCTGTTGGAACCGGGCGATATCATCGGATTTTCATGGGGTCGCGCGGTTCGGGCGCTGGTTGAAGGATTATCTCCCGCAAGCCAGTCCAGACAGTTGATTTGCGTACCGATTATCGGCGGGCCTTCTGGCAAACTCGAAAGTCGCTATCACGTGAACACGCTGACCTACAGCGCGGCGGCCCGGCTTAAAGGGGAATCTCATCTGGCGGATTTCCCGGCACTGCTGGATAACGAACTGATCCGTAACGGTATTATGCAGTCTCAGCACTTTAAAACTATTTCGGCGTACTGGGACAATTTGGATGTCGCGCTGGTTGGTATCGGTTCTCCTGCTATCCGTGACGGTGCGAACTGGCATGCGTTTTATGGCAGCGAAGAGAGTGATGATCTGAATGCCCGCCATGTAGCCGGTGATATCTGTTCACGCTTTTTCGATATTAACGGCGCGTCCGTTGAAACCAATATGAGCCCGAAAACGCTCTCTATTGAGATGCAACGTTTAAAACAGGCACGTTATTCCATAGGCGTGGCGATGGGCGAGGCGAAATACAGCGGTATCCTCGGCGCATTGCACGGTAAATATATTAATTGTCTGGTGACCAATCGCGAAACTGCTGAATTATTGTTGAAGTAAATTTCTAGCCCCGAGACAGCGCATTATTTTGCGCGGGGATCCCCTTTTCCAAAATCAGGAGTATGGTATGCAAACGTGGTTAAATCTGCAGGATAAAATTATTCTCGTCACCGGCGGTGCATCAGGTATTGGCCTGGCGATTGTCGAGGAGTTATTAGCCCAGGGCGCCAATGTCCAGATGGCAGATATTCATGGCGGCGAAGGGAAACACGAAGGAAATAGCCATTATCATTTCTGGCCAACGGATATTTCCAGTACCGGAGATGTCACGAATACGGTTAGCGAAATTATTCAGCGCTTCGGTCGTATTGACGGCCTGGTCAATAATGCTGGCGTCAATTTCCCTCGCCTGCTCGTGGATGAAAAAGCCCCGGCTGGAAAATATGAATTAAACGAAGCCGCCTTTGAAAAAATGGTCAATATCAACCAGAAAGGGGTGTTCTTAATGTCCCAGGCGGTGGCACGCCAGATGGTTAAACAGCATGACGGCGTCATTGTGAATGTCTCATCAGAAAGCGGACTGGAAGGTTCAGAAGGCCAAAGCTGCTACGCCGCCACCAAGGCCGCACTCAACAGTTTTACCCGCTCCTGGTCGAAAGAGTTGGGCAAGCATGGCATCCGCGTGGTGGGTATCGCACCGGGTATTCTGGAAAAAACCGGGCTACGCACGCCGGAGTACGAAGAAGCGCTGGCCTGGACGCGCAATATCACTGTGGAACAGCTGCGTGACGGCTATACAAAGAACGCGATTCCGATTGGACGCTCGGGTCGCTTATCCGAAGTTGCTGATTTTGTTTGTTATCTCCTGTCTGAGCGTGCCAGCTACATTACCGGAGTAACCACTAACATTGCGGGCGGTAAAACGCGCGGTTAAGGAGGCGAAATGGTCAATACAATCTTTTGCGCCCACGGCAGACTGGCCTGCGCGATGCTGGAATCGGTACAGATGGTTTACGGCGATGTGAACGTGGCTGCCGTGGAATTTGTCCCCGGAGAAAACGCCAGCGACATCGCCGGGAAACTACAAAAGTTAGTGAATGCATACATACATAATGAGTGGTTGATTGCCGTCGATTTACAGTGCGGCAGCCCGTGGAATGCCGCCGCCACGCTGGCGATGCACAATCCGCAGCTGCGCGTGATAAGCGGCCTCTCTCTGCCCCTGGCGCTTGAACTGGTCGACAACCAGGCAAGCATGAACGTCGATGAACTCTGTGCGCACCTGACGACAATCGCCCGTCAGACATGCGTGGTCTGGCAAAAACGGGAAACCGCCGAAGAGGATTTCTGATGAATATTACGCTGGCTCGTATTGATGACCGCCTTATCCACGGTCAGGTGACCACCGTCTGGTCAAAAGTCGCGAATGCGCAACGCATTATTATCTGCAATGACGAGGTATATAACGACGAAGTCCGTCGCACGCTATTACGCCAGGCAGCACCGCCGGGGATGAAAGTGAATGTGGTGAATATTGAAAAGGCCATCGCGGTATTTCATAACCCACAATATCAGGATGAAACTGTTTTTTACTTATTTACCCGACCGCAGGATGCATTAGCGATGGTGAAACAAGGGGTGAAAATTGCCACCTTAAATATTGGCGGCATGGCCTGGCGCCCCGGCAAAACGCAATTAACGAAGGCCGTATCACTGGATGAAGAGGATATTTCTGCCTTTCGCGAATTGGATAAACTCGGCGTGAAATTAGATTTACGCGTCGTGGCCTCCGATCCATCGGTGAATATCCTCGATAAAATAAAAGATATCTCCGTAACAGAATAAATAAAAGCGCCTGTGTTTATGCCGTAACAGGTAGGAACAAACACACCTTAAAGGTCTAATTATGGAAATCAGTACCCTACAAATCATAGCCATCTTTATATTTTCCTGTATTGCCGGAATGGGCAGCGTGCTGGATGAATTCCAGACCCACCGTCCGTTAATTGCCTGTACGGTTATCGGCCTTATTCTCGGTGATTTAAAAACCGGGATTATGCTCGGCGGTACGCTGGAGCTGATCGCACTCGGCTGGATGAACGTGGGGGCGGCACAATCACCCGACTCGGCGCTCGCCAGCATTATCTCTGCCATTCTGGTCATTGTCGGTCACCAGAGCATTGCTACCGGGATCGCTATCGCCCTGCCCGTCGCGGCGGCAGGCCAGGTCCTGACGGTCTTCGCTCGTACCATCACCGTCGTGTTCCAGCACGCGGCGGATAAAGCAGCGGAAGAGGCCCGTTTTCGCACCATCGACTTGCTACATGTCTCAGCACTCGGCGTTCAGGCACTGCGTGTTGCCATTCCGGCGCTCGTCGTGTCGCTGTTTGTCAGCGCCGACATGGTCAGCAACATGCTGAGCGCCATCCCGGAATTCGTCACACGTGGTTTGCAGATTGCCGGCGGCTTTATCGTGGTGGTGGGCTACGCCATGGTGCTGCGCATGATGGGCGTGAAATACCTGATGCCCTTCTTCTTCCTCGGGTTCCTTGCCGGTGGTTACCTCGACTTTAGCTTGCTGGCCTTTGGTGGCGTCGGCGTGATCATCGCGCTGGTTTATATCCAGCTCAATCCACAGTGGCGCAAGGCGGAACCTCAGTCTGCCGCAACCTCTCCTTCTACCGCCCTTGACCAGCTTGACGACTAACGGTGCACATTATGGAAGCGAAAAAACTTACCCGTTCCGACCTGTTCAGCATGTTTGTCCGCTCGAACCTGCAGCAGGCGTCATTCAATTTCGAACGTATTCATGGCCTGGGTTTTTGCTACGACATGATCCCTGCCATCAAGCGCCTCTATCCACTGAAAGAGGATCAGGTCGCGGCACTCAAACGCCACCTGGTGTTCTTCAACACCACCCCAGCCGTGTGCGGCCCGGTGCTGGGCGTGACGGCGGCGATGGAAGAGGCGCGAGCCAACGGCGCGGAAATTGACGATGGCGCCATCAACGGCATCAAAGTCGGTCTAATGGGGCCGCTGGCGGGCGTTGGCGATCCGCTGGTCTGGGGGACATTACGTCCAATTACCGCCGCGCTGGGTGCCTCATTAGCCTTGTCAGGCAACCTGCTTGGGCCCCTACTATTCTTCTTTATTTTCAACGCGGTACGTCTTGCCATGAAGTGGTATGGCCTGCAGCTTGGCTTCCGAAAAGGGGTCAACATCGTTAGCGACATGGGCGGCAACCTGCTGCAGAAACTGACCGAAGGAGCATCAATTCTCGGTCTCTTTGTGATGGGCGTGCTGGTCACCAAATGGACGAGTATCCACGTGCCACTGGTGGTCTCACAAACCCCTGGCGCCGACGGTACCACGGTCACCATGACGGTGCAAAACATCCTCGATCAGCTGTGCCCAGGCCTGCTGGCGCTGGGGCTGACGCTGCTGATGGTCCGCCTGCTCAACAAGAAAATTAACCCGGTATGGCTGATCTTCGCCCTGTTTGGGCTGGGGATTGTCGGCAACGCGCTGGGCTTCCTGTCCTGATTTTTCGCCCCGGCGTGAATGCCGGGTTCCCTTAACAAATTGGCCCCGCAAGATTTCGGGTGTCCGCAAGGCGGCAACTGAGTGCATCCCCGGGCGCGTAGATCCACTACGTGACCAGGGGACGCGAAAGAAGCCAACACCGCTGACGTTCGAAAGATAAAGGGGATGAGGTGGTTTAGTGATGAAAACAACAGCTCTACGCCTGTACGGCAAACGCGATTTGCGCCTGGAAAGCTTTGAACTCCCTGAGATGCAGGACGATGAAATCCTGGCGACGGTCGTCACCGACAGCCTGTGCCTTTCCTCCTGGAAAGAGGCTAATCAGGGCGAAAACCACAAAAAAGTGCCGGATGATGTAGCGACAAACCCCATTATCATCGGCCATGAATTTTGCGGCGACATTCTGGCCGTCGGGAAAAAATGGCAGCATAAGTTCCAGCCTGGACAGCGCTATGTGATTCAGGCAAACCTGCAACTGCCGGATCGCCCGGATTGCCCCGGTTATTCTTTCCCGTGGGTCGGCGGCGAAGCGACGCACGTGGTGATTCCCAACGACGTGATGGCACAAGATTGTTTGCTGGCTTATGAGGGCGAAACCTATTTTGAAGGTTCCCTGGTCGAACCGCTCTCCTGTGTAATTGGCGCGTTCAATGCCAACTATCATTTGCAGGAAGGGACCTACAATCACAAGATGGGCATCCGCCCGCAGGGTCGCACACTGATCCTCGGCGGCACCGGGCCGATGGGGCTGCTGGCTATAGACTACGCGCTGCACGGCCCGGTTAACCCGTCGCTGCTGGTTGTCACCGATACCAATAACGACAAACTCAGCTATGCCCGCACGCATTACCCTTCTGAGCCGCAAACGCTGATTCACTATCTGCACGCGAAGGATGCCTCATTTGATACGTTAATGACCCTGAGCGGTGGTCACGGCTTCGACGATATTTTTGTCTTCGTGCCGAATGAACAACTGGTCACCCTCGCCTCGTCATTACTTGCCCCTGATGGCTGCATGAATTTCTTTGCTGGTCCGCAGGATAAACAGTTCAGCGCGCCGGTGAATTTCTATGATGTGCATTACGCCTTTACCCATTATGTGGGCACCTCTGGCGGTAACACCGACGACATGCGTGCGGCGGTAAAACTGATCGAAGAGAAGAAAGTGCAGGCTGCCAAAGTGGTCACACATATTCTTGGGCTGAATGCCGCAGGTGAAACCACGCTGGAACTGCCTGCCGTCGGCGGGGGCAAAAAGCTGGTCTATACCGGGAAATACCTGCCGCTGACCGCGCTGAGCAAAATGGACGATCCTGAGCTTGCCGCCATCCTTAAGCGCCATAAAGGCATCTGGTCCGGGGAGGCCGAGCAGTACCTGCTGGCTCACGCTCAGGAGATTGCTCATGATTAACCACGACACGCTGCTGTGTATGTCACTTGCCGGTCGTCCCGGCAACTTCGGCACCCATTTTCATAATTATCTGTATGAAAAATTAGGGCTAAATTTTATCTATAAAGCGTTTACTACCCAGGATATTGAGGCGGCGGTGAAAGGCGTGCGCGCACTGGGGATTCGCGGCTGTGCGGTCTCAATGCCTTTCAAAGAGAGCTGCATGCCGTTTCTTGATGCGATCGATCCCTCGGCGAAAGTGATTGATTCAGTGAATACCATCGTCAATGAAGAAGGACGATTAACGGGTTACAACACCGACTACATTGCGGTAAAAAGCCTGATTACCAGCCACCAGCTTGATACCCAGGCACGGGTGATGATTCGCGGCAGCGGCGGGATGGGTAAAGCGGTGATCGCGGCCTTTCGCGACGCGGGATTCCGTGACGTAATCATTGCCGCCCGTAACCACGAGAGTGGCACGGCGCTGGCCCGTCAATACGGCTTTCAGTGGCAGCCGCACCCGGAGGGGATCCGTACCGATATCCTGGTGAATGTCACGCCGGTCGGCATGGCAGGCGGCAAAGAGAGCGAGGCCCTGTCATTTAGCGAAGCGATGGTGAACCACGCCAGCGTGGTCTTTGACGTGGTCGCCCTGCCGCCAGAAACCCCGGTGATTCGTCTGGCGCAGCAGCGTGGCAAAAAGACAATCAGCGGCGCAGAAGTGATTGCGCTGCAGGCCGTCGAACAGTTCGCGATGTACACCGGCGTGCGCCCGGATGCGGCGCTTATCGCCGAAGCATCGGCCTTTGCCAGAGCGGGTTGATGGCATTCGAAGAGCACCAGGGAAGGTGCTCAATATCCATTAATCAGGAAATCAATAGCATCACGCAATACTGCTCTCGCACTCGTCAAATCTGCAACACGTTCACCCAGCTCTTTTACTGATATGCCAGCCATCATGTACATTATGACGACATAAGGTTTGTCATTGATTTCCACGACGGGGCATATTTTCGCTGGCGGCGACATACCGGCAAGGTGAGTAAGTTCAACCACGGGTGCAACAAGAACGTGCTTAAGCACATTAGCAACGGGATGCTGGAGATTAATCAAAAAAGGGTAGACGTTTTTCCCACTGCCATTGTTTTCAAAAGCGTGAAACTGCTCCATTAGAATGACCGTTGAAAATCGCTAAATGAACCATTTTCATCTACCCACTGATTAATGGCATCAATGGATTTCTGGTTCTCACGCAGCCATTCATCACGTTTATTTTCACGAAATTTTTCAAGCAGCGCCTCGGTTAACACTGCTGACAGATTGAGGTTGAGCTCGCGCGCCTGGCTAAGAATGTCGGGCGACAGCGAAACATTCACCGATTTTTTTACGTTCGATGCACTGCGCATGAGAACCCCCATAGTAATGCGCATGAATTGTCTAAGATTAGCGTAGTGAACGAGCATTTTCTATTTCTCCATCCGTGGTTATCGAGTGCCTAACGTAGAGTATTTTCCAGGACAGCGTCACGCGCCACATATCCATTGTGCGAGGCGTTTTCCACTTTAATACTCATCCCTTTCATCATCTTCATCCGGCTGCTCCAGCACGCTGTAAGCCACCGAGCAGAACAGCGAGTTAAGGCGTTTCATATCGCCCAACAGCCCCAGGTGCAGCGAGCTGGTTTCAATACTTTGTACGTTCTGCTGATGCAGCCGGTCAACATGGGCATGGGAGTAGCGACGGTTGAGAATACGGAAACGATGCTTACTGCGACGCAGACGGCGCGCGCTGGTGACATCGGCAGAGAAAAAGACCGACATTGCCAGTTTCAAATTGCTGAGTAACTGTTCATGTAACGTATCGAGCTCTTTCAATCCTTCAACGGAAAAGGCCCGCCGCACCGCCAGTGATTTATCGGCGATTTCACTGCCCATACGCTCTACAATGTCAGAGGCCTGTTCCAGGTTAAGAGACATCTCGATAATCTCAGCCCAGCGTTTTGACTCCTCTTCCGCCAGCTCTTCTTTTGGCATACGTGCCAGATAGAGCTTGATGGCGGTATACAGCACATTAATGTCATCGGCGAGCTTGCGCAGGTCTTTTTCCTCCCTGGGCGCACCGTGCATCACTTTATGTAACCCTTCCAGCATCAGCTCCATCGCGTCGCCCATCCGTAGTGTTTCCCGGGCCGCATTGGCCAGCGCAAGCGTTGGCGTATCCAGCGCTGAACTGTCGAGATGCTTCGGTTTCAGGCGCGCATCCAGCTCCGGTTCATCGCGGATTAACCGTTCACAGAAGGTCGCCATCACGCCCACAAAAGGCACCATTGCCAGGCAGCGAATCAGGTTGTAGAAGACGTGGAAGTAGATGACCAGCTCGGCTTTGGGCAGCGGCAGTTTGCCCATCACATCGGCCAGTACGTGCACAAACGGCAGAATAATCAGGCTCCCCACCAGCTTAAACAGCAAACTGCCCAGCGCCACGCGGCGTGCTGCGGCGTTGGCGGCACTGTTGTTGAGCATCGCCAGCAGGCCGGAGCCGAGGTTGGCGCCAATTACCAGACAGAGCGCCACCGGGAAGGAGATGATCCCCGCCGTGGTCAGCGTGGCGGTCAGTAACACTGCCGCCAGACTTGAATAGCTGATGATAGCGAACACCGCGCCAATCAGGGCATCCAGCATGATGTCGCCCGTCAGCGAGGCGAAGATCACCTGAACGCCATCGGCCTGAGTAATCGGGGTCACCGCCTGAACAATCAGCTCAAGCGCCAGCAAAATCAGGCCAAGGCCGATGCTGACACGCCCCAACTGGCCTTCGCGCGTTTGTTTGCGCCCCAGGAAAAAAATCACGCCGATGAATATCAGCAAGGGAGATAACCACGACAGGTCGAAGGTGAGAACACGCGCCATCAGCGCAGTCCCCACGTCAGCGCCCAGCACGATCACCAGCGCAGGCGCGAGCGCTACCAGGTCCTGGGCAACGAACGACGTTACCAGCATGGTGGTGGCATTGCTGCTTTGTACCAGTGCGGTCACGCCAATCCCGGCGCTAAAAGCGAGGGACTTCTTTTCAATACTGCGACTGAGTACCGTGCGCAGCCGCGCGCCAAAAACACGCATGACACCGGTACGTACGATATGCGTGCCCCATACCAGGAGGGCAACAGAAGAGAGTAAGTGAAGCAAAATTAACACGTGTTCAGGTTCTCCTTATCGTTGTCGATTCCTTTCGTTTTCCCCTTTCCCGGTTTTATCCTGCGAGTCGGGGAGAAAAGGCTCTGTCAGTTCAGAGCAAGGATTATTAAATCTAAGTATAAAGACTTACGCGCCATAAAGAGACATGTGGATTCAACATTACGTTAACAATGCCCGTTTTCTCAGCCACAGCAACGAACCGATCTTAAGCGTTTCGGAAATGACGAACAAAATAAGGGCAACGAACGCATCATCAATTCGCATGACCTGCAGGAGCAGCGGAAAAAGGGCGACCGAGCAGGTGAGCGATAAAATACGCATCATTTCCTGCAACCCAATGAGCAGGAAACGTATTTTCTTTTTGATGAGAAAGGCATATGCCGAAAAACACAGTGATAACAACAACCCTGAATGGATAAAAAAGAGGGATTGCAGAAAAATACGGTCAGCCCCTCTGACTTCCATTAACGTCAGTTGGGTGTAGAAAAGCTGGATATCGGACCAGATCGGTACGTGACCCATTTTTAGGGAATAGAAAAGATAGCTTCCGATGGCCAGAAGATCCATCGTTCCCCAGAACGTAAATATTTTATCTTTATAACTCATATCATTACTGCTTCCCTGTTATGCATAGCGCTTTTTATCAGTATAAAGGCAAAGATGTAATAAAGAGATAAACAAAACAGAGTAAACTGCATTATCAATACCAGAATGAATAATAAAATGGCCGACTGGCACGACTTTCATATTCAGCGGATTGTCTTTAATTATCGTTTCTTCTGTAGAAACTTTGTTAACGAAAAAACAATGTTGTTACTCTCGCAAAAGAGAAATTATCCGCTTTATTTATAAATTAATATGCTAAATAATCTGCCATGAGTTATTACGCAGTAGGGGAATAAAGATGCGTTTCAGTACTATGTCCGACAGTGAAATTATTTCTGAATTGTGCCGCAGAATTAAAGAAACGCGTATGCAGCTCGGGCTATCGCAGATTGAACTGGCCGAGCGCGCACAAGTCGGCGCTGCAACCATCAAACGCGTTGAATTAGGCGAATCTGTGACCCTGAGTACGCTTATCGGTATTTTGCGCGGTCTGGATCGTCTGCATCAACTGGAGTCGGTTTTATTCGATTCGCACATTCGCACCTTTAACGCGCAAATCAATGCCGCAACCCCTTCCCGCATCCGTATCCGGAAAAAAGCGCACCAGCCAAAAGAAAAATTCACCGCCGCAACGCAGACCAGCGACACTAACGCCACCATCAACGAATGGTATACCTCATCGGCTTCTCACAGTGTGGTCTGGTCTTTCCTGCCGCCTGACACAGAGAAAAAAGGGTAATTCGTTTTGGGAGATGTCCCGGTAAGTTTGCACCGCCGGAGAAAGAAAAACCGCCTGCAAGCAGGCGGTTTTTTGAGGGAACTCAGGATTCACATACCGCGACTTTAATCGCCAGACCGCCTCGTGCGGTTTCACGGTATTTGGCGTTCATGTCTTTACCTGTCTCAAACATCGTTTCGATGACTTTATCCAGTGAGACCTTCGGATCGCTGGTGCGGTACATCGCCATGCTCGCCGAGTTAATCGCCTTCACTGCCGCAATCGCGTTACGCTCAATGCACGGAACCTGAACCTGACCGGCGACCGGATCGCAGGTCAGCCCAAGGTTATGTTCCATGCCGATTTCCGCCGCGATGCACACTTTCTCCGGACTACCGCCCAGAAGCTCGGCCAGGCCGGCGGAGGCCATCGAACAGGCCACGCCCACTTCCCCCTGACAACCGACTTCCGCCCCGGAAATAGAAGCATTCATTTTATACAGAATGCCAATCGCGCCCGCCGTCAGGTAGTAGCGCATATAGATTTCCGGCGTCACCGCCTTGATAAAGCGATCGTAATAGGCCAGTACTGCCGGGATGATACCGCAGGCGCCATTGGTCGGGGCTGTGACCACGCGTCCACCTGCCGCGTTCTCTTCGCCGACCGCCATGGCGAACATATTGACCCAGTCCATTGCGCTTAACGGCGTAATAGACTGGCTTTGCGGCGCCAGCACACGATGCAGCGCAGAGGCACGACGCGGTACTTTCAACGGCCCGGGCAAAATGCCTTCCGTGTTCATACCACGGTTAATGGCATTTCTCATGGTCTCCCAGATTTTCGCCATATTTTGCTCAACGTTCTCCCTGCCGTGGCGGGCGATCTCATTTTTCATCATCACCGCAGAAATCGACAGGCAGTTGTCGTGGCAATGCGCCAGCAGGTTGCGGGCAGAATAGAACGGGAACGGAAGATCGACATCCGCGTCCTGGCTCTTGCCAAAGTTTTCTTCCGTGACGATAAAACCGCCACCGATAGAATAATAGGTCTGGAAGTGGACGATTTTGCCATCGCAAAACGCCGTTATGCTCATGCCGTTTTCATGCAGCGGCAGAAACTCATTGTGAAAACGCATGCATTCCGCCACCGGGAACTCAATTTCCCGCTGACCTTCTTCAATAAACAGACGATGCATGGTGTTTACGTCGCGAATAATGCCGGGAATGGCGTCAATGTCGACGGTATCCGGCAAATACCCGGACAGCCCAAGAATAATCGCGATATCGGTGTGGTGGCCTTTACCTGTTAATGACAGGGAACCGTACACATCCACCACCAGACGAGTCACTTTATGCAGCAGGCCTTTTTCCTGCAGGGTATCAACAAAATGTTTTCCTGCTTTCATCGGCCCAACAGTGTGTGAGCTGGACGGCCCGATGCTGATTTTGAAAATATCGAAAACGCTAATCATGTGGCACCCATGCGGTTACAAAGCAAAACGGATGCGCCGCCTGTGACAGGCGGCGCTGAAAACTTAGCTGAACAAAGAGAAGAAGATGGCGGAGATGGCAATCAGACCCATCAGCACCACAAACGCGTTACTGATATGACCGCTGTACTTGCGCATAGCCGGTACTTTGTTGATGGCATACATCGGCATCAGGAACAGAATCATCGCGATAACCGGGCCACCCAGTGTTTCAATCATGCCCAGGATGCTCGGGTTGAGGGTCGCAACAATCCAGGTGGTCACCAGCATAAACAGCGCAGTGATCTTGTTCAGTTTGTTGATTTCAATGGATTTGCCTTTGCTACGCAGAGACTTAATCACCATGCCGTTGAAACCTTCACGCGCACCAAGGTAGTGACCGAGGAAAGATTTGGTAATGGCGATCATGGCGATAATCGGCGCCATCCAGGCAATCACCGGCGCGTTAAAATGGTTTGCCAGATAGGAGAGAATGGAGATGTTTTGTGCTTTCGCTTCCGCCAGGTTTTCCGGGGACAGGCTCAGTACGCAACTGAACACAAAGAACATCACGGTCAGCACCATCATGATATGTGCAAAGCCCAGGATACGGGAACATTTGCGTTCGGCATCCTGACCGTACTCTTCGCGTTTAGCCACTGCGAAAGAGGAGATAATCGGCGAGTGGTTAAAGGAGAAAACCATGACCGGAATTGCCAGCCACAGGGTCATCCACAAACCGTGACCAGACGGCGCCGCGTTGCTCAGTGAAAGTGTATCCAGGACCGCACCGTTCCATTGCGGAATCAAATACAGCGCCAGCATCATCAGCGCAACAACGAACGGGAATACCAGTACGCTCATCGCTTTAACAATCATTTTTTCGCCAAAGCGGACAATGCCCATCATGCCGATAATTAGAATCAGCGATAAAATGGCGCGCGGCGGTGAAACCAGGCCAAGCTGGTGAGTAATAAAGCTGTCGACGGTGTTGGTAATGGCGACGCTATAAACCAGCAGAATCGGATAAATAGCGAAGAAGTAGAGCAACGTAATGAGTTTACCCGCGCCGATACCGAAATGTTCTTCAACCACTTCGGTGATATCTTCACCTGGATTTTTACCCGATAATACGAAACGGGTTAAACCACGGTGAGCGAAAAATGTCATCGGGAATGCGAGAATTGCCATGATGATTAACGGAATTAAACCACCAACCCCGGCGTTAATCGGCAGGAAAAGCACCCCTGCGCCAATCGCAGTACCGTACAGACCCAGCATCCACACGGTATCACTTTTTCTCCAGCCGCTGCTTTCGCGAGCGACGAGGGTATTTTGAACGGTTTCCATAATATGGCCTCAGTAATATAGATTAGAGCCAGGTTTATTTAGCTCTGATTCAGGTAATAAAAGCGCTGTGTTTATTTGGCTATTTTATTAAATGCAACTATGCTGAGTTACTAACAGCGATCACATAACCTGATTTATTGAGGGACTTTTAAAGTATCAAAAATAACACCGGAATTTTAATATATTTTTAAGGTATCACTTTTAATACGTTATTATTTTACCGCACGATCTCAACTGCCTATACAGTTATATATTTTAAGACCAGAGATAACAAACTATATTTGTCATACGATTAATAAAAAATAATCAAAAAATATTTCCGCGAGTTAAATATGTCAGCAGTAAGCGTATGACGGACATAAAAAAACCGGCCTGCTAACAGGCCGGTAGAGAGAGGACAGGCTGAGATTAGTCCGCGTCATAGCCCAGATTCGGCGCCAGCCAGCGTTCCACTTCCGCCACGCTCATCCCCTTACGTAGTGCGTAGTCTTCAACCTGGTCGCGCTGAATCTGCGCCACGGCGAAATACTTGCTGTCAGGGTGGCTAAAGTACCAGCCGGAAACCGAGGCACCCGGCCACATAGCGAAGGATTCCGTCAGCTTCATACCGGTATGGGTCTCCACATCCAGCAACTGCCAGATGGTGCCCTTTTCCGTATGCTCCGGACAGGCCGGGTACCCCGGTGCCGGGCGAATCCCCTGATAGTTTTCGCGGATCAACTCTTCGTTGCTGAGGTTCTCATTGGCCGCATAGCCCCAATAGACCTTACGTACACGCTCATGCAGGTATTCCGCGAAGGCCTCCGCCAGACGGTCCGCCACCGCTTTCACCATGATTTTGTTGTAATCATCATGCTGCGCGTCGTAGGCCTCTGCCAGCGCGTCTTCTTCAAGACCACCGGTAACGGCAAACGCACCAATGTAATCTTCTTTACCGCTCAACTTCGGCGCGACAAAATCGGCCAGACAGTAGTTAGCAAAGCCGACTTTCTCGGTCTGCTGACGCAGATGACGACTTACCGCGAGCACCTGAGTACGGGTTTCATCGCGATAGATCTCAACATCGTCGCCGACGCGGTTCGCCGGGAACAAGCCCACTACACCGCGCGGGTTCAGCGCTTTTGTCGCACTCAACTGGTCAAGCATATCATTGGCATCTTTGAACAGGCGTTGTGCCTCCTCTCCGACAATCTCATCTTCGAGAATGCGCGGATATTTGCCGGCCAGCGACCAGGTCATAAAAAACGGCGTCCAGTCGATATAGTTACGCAGGGTTTCGATGCCTGCTTCCACTTCCTGCACGCCCAGGCGATGCGCCACCGGCGGGGTGTAGCTCTGCCAGTCGAATGCGAGATCGTTTTCGCGGGCGGCCTCCAGCGTCACTGGCGGGGTGCGCGGCTTTTTACGTCCGTGCTGGATACGCACGGTTTCGTACTCTTTGCGCGTGCGCGCCACAAAATCGTCGCGCTGAGTGTCGGAAAGCAGCGCGGAGACCACGCCCACGGTACGTGAGGCGTTTTGCACATAAACCGTCGGACCGCTGTAATTCTGTTCGATTTTTACCGCCGTGTGCGCTTTCGATGTTGTCGCGCCGCCAATCAGCAGCGGGATGGTAAAGCCCTGACGCTCCATCTCTTTCGCTACGTTGACCATTTCATCCAGCGACGGGGTGATCAGGCCAGACAGGCCAATCAGGTCGGCGTTCACTTCACGAGCGGTTTTGAGGATTTTGTCCGTCGGCACCATGACGCCCAGGTCGACGATTTCGTAGTTATTACACTGCAAGACCACGCCGACAATATTTTTACCGATGTCATGGACGTCGCCTTTAACGGTGGCGATAACCATTTTGCCGTTGCTGGAGCCTTTCTCTTTGCTGGCTTCAATAAACGGCTCAAGGTAGGCCACCGCCTGTTTCATAACGCGTGCGGATTTCACCACCTGCGGCAGGAACATTTTGCCCTCGCCGAACAGGTCGCCGACCACATTCATACCGTCCATCAGAGGCCCTTCAATCACCTCAATCGGGCGGGCCGCCTGCTGACGGGCTTCTTCGGTATCCTCTTCGATAAATTCGGTGATGCCTTTAACCAGCGAATATTCCAGGCGTTTCTTCACATCCCAACTGCGCCATTCCGCCTGCTGGGCGTTGGCGGTATCGTCGGTTTTGCTGCCACGGTATTTTTCCGCCAGATCGAGCAAGCGTTCTGTACTGTCATCGCGGCGGTTAAGAATCACATCTTCCACCGCATCGCGCAGTTCTGTCGGCAGGTCGTCGTAAATCGCCAGTTGTCCGGCGTTGACGATCCCCATGTCCATGCCATTACGGATGGCGTAATAAAGAAAGACTGCATGAATCGCTTCACGAACCGGGTCATTACCACGGAACGAGAATGAGACGTTGGAGACGCCGCCGGAAATCAGTGCATGGGGCAGCTCGCGTTTGATATCTTCACAGGCACCGATAAAGTCCTGCGCGTAGTTGTTGTGCTCTTCAATACCGGTGGCGACCGCGAAGATGTTCGGGTCAAAAATAATATCTTCCGGCGGGAAGCCTACCTCTTTGGTCAGAATGTTGTACGCCCGGCGGCAAATGTCGATTTTGCGCTCGCGGGTATCCGCCTGCCCGACTTCATCAAAGGCCATCACCACCACGGCCGCGCCATAGCGACGAACCAGCTTCGCGTGATGGATAAAGGCCTCTACCCCTTCTTTCATCGAGATGGAGTTAACGATGCCTTTACCCTGAATGCATTTCAGCCCTTTTTCGATAACGTCCCATTTCGAGGAGTCGATCATAATGGGCACACGGGCAATGTCCGGTTCGCCAGCAATCAGGTTAAGAAAACGCACCATCGCCGCTTCAGCGTCGAGCATCCCCTCATCCATATTGATATCGATGATTTGCGCGCCGTTTTCTACCTGCTGACGCGCCACATCCAGCGCTTCGTTGTACTTTTCTTCTTTGATCAGACGCTTGAATTTTGCCGAACCGGTAACGTTGGTACGTTCACCTACGTTAACAAACAGGCTGTCATCACCAATATTCAGCGGCTCCAGGCCCGCCAGACGGCAGGCGACCGGAATTTCCGGCAACTGGCGCGGGGGCAGGCCTGCGACGGCATCGCTCATCGCTTTAATATGATCAGGTGTGGTGCCACAGCAGCCGCCAACCACGTTCAGAAAGCCGGACTCTGCCCATTCGCGAATTTGTGCGGCCATGGTGTTGGCATCGAGATCGTATTCGCCAAAGGCGTTTGGTAAACCCGCATTCGGGTGCGCGGTGACGTAGCATTCGGCAATGCGCGAAAGCTCCTGAACATACTGGCGCAGCTCGTCCGGCCCCAATGCGCAGTTCAGGCCGAAGGTGAGCGCATCGGCATGGCGCAATGAGTTATAGAAGGCTTCCGTGGTTTGCCCGGAAAGCGTACGCCCGGAAGCATCGGTAATGGTGCCGGAAATCATGATCGGCAGTTCGACGCCCAGCGCCTCAAACTCAGCTTTCACCGCGAAAATAGCGGCTTTTGCGTTCAGGGTATCGAATACCGTTTCGATCAAAATCAGGTCACTGCCACCTTCCACCAGCGCTTTGGTCGATTCGCGATAGGCGGTGACCAGTTGATCAAAGGTGATATTACGGAACGCGGGATCGTTAACATCCGGCGATATCGAGGCTGTACGGTTGGTTGGCCCAAGGACACCGGCGACATAGCGCGGTTTATCCGGTGTGCGGGCAGTCCATTCATCGGCACACGCACGAGCGAGTCTGGCGGCCGCGAAGTTGATCTCCGCTGACAGGGATTCCATCTGGTAATCCGCCATCGCGATCGTTGTGGAGTTAAAGGTGTTGGTCTCAATAATATCCGCGCCCGCTGCAAAATAAGCGGAATGGATAGCGGCAATCACCTCCGGCTTTGTAATCACCAGCAGGTCATTGTTACCTTTGAGGTCGCAGGGCCAGTCAGCGAATCGCTCGCCGCGAAAATCCTGCTCACTGAGACGCTGATTCTGGATCATGGTGCCCATGCCCCCGTCCAGAACCAAAATTCGTTCTTTTAACTGCTGCTGCAGTTGCTCAACTTTGCTGCTCACACGTGCTCCCGACAACGCTCAACCAGGCCAAAAGGCCAGCAGGACATACTGGCACAAACTGACAGAGCGGAAAAGGCACACAGGGGTAACATGAGAGATGTTCATTTGAACTCATCCGATCAGTCCGCGTCAGTGTTGCATTATAATTAAATAAAACGAAAATGATTTCCACGATACAGAAAAGGAGTCAGCCATGGTTGCCACTGTCCCCGCTAAACGCGGCAGAAAACCCGCCGCCCCCGCCGCTCAGGCTACCGGGCAAGTCCAGTCTCTGACGCGTGGACTCAAACTGCTTGAGTCAATCGCCGAATCCCACGGTAGCGTTGCGCTCACCGAGCTGGCGCAACAGGCCGGCCTGCCCAACTCCACCACCCACCGTCTGCTCACGACCATGCAACAGCTTGGCTTTGTACGACAGGTAGGCGAACTCGGTCACTGGTCCGTTGGCGCCCACGCGTTTATCGTCGGCAGCAGCTTTTTGCAAAGCCGCAATCTGATGGCGATTGTCCATCCGATCCTGCGCAAGTTGATGGAGGATTCCGGCGAGACAGTCAACCTGGCGGTGCTCGACCAAAGCGATCATCAGGCCATAATTATAGACCAGGTGCAGTGTACCCAATTGATGCGCATGTCCGCGCCCATTGGCGGGAAGCTACCGATGCACGCTTCCGGCGCGGGTAAGGCGTTCCTCGCGTATTTAAACGATGACCAGGTCTCCGGCCTGCTGCACCGCAAAGGGCTGCATGCTTACACCCATGCTACGCTGGTATCCCCGGTACACCTGAAAGAAGATCTCGCTCAGACGCGCAAGCGCGGTTACTCCTTTGATGATGAAGAACATGCCCTTGGCCTGCGCTGCGTCGCCGCCTGCATTTATGATGAACATGGCGTACCGTTTGCCGCGATTTCAATTTCCGGGCCGATTTCCCGTATCACCGATGATCGGGTCACTGAGCTGGGCGCGCTGGCGATCAAAGGGGCCAAAGAGGTGACGATCGCCTGGGGTGGGATGCGACAAAATGGCTGATTTGAAATCATACTGGCAGGATAAATACCCTTCTGCTTTTTGCTGGTCGTTCGGTGATTCACCGGAACTGGCCGATGAGCTGGCGGCCCTGGTCGTCGCAGGGAAAAAGCGCGGAACCTGCGGCTCGCTTGCCAGCTATCAGCAAGAACAACCGCCCGTGACGCCTGGTACATATCACATTGTGCTGGACGGCAAAGGTAAAGCGGTATGCGTGATTCGAACCCTGGCGCTCAGGCTCATCCGTTTTAACGAAATGAGCCCCGAGCTCGCGGCGCTGGAAGGTGAAGGTGATTTGAGCCTGGCTTACTGGCAATCGGCGCATCAGGCCTTCTTTGAACGTGAAGGCACATGGACCGCGGATATGGAGCTGATTTTTGAGGAATTTGCCGTCGTCGAGGTGGCCTGAATCAGGATGACGGTTTACCCCGCCTGCTGCAGGTTGCCGTAGCGAACGCAAAAGCGCTGGCGGCGACGGTAGGCATAAACGTCTTCCACATGGCCGTTTTTGATTCGTGCCTGCAGGCCTCGCCAGTAATCAGCACGCAGCAGATCGGCATGCATCTCTTCAAACAGGGGGCCAATTTCCGGATCGGCGCACAACCAGTGGCGGAACTCTTCCGGGAAAACATCCCCTGGCGCAACGCTGTACCAGGGTTCGGCACTCAATTCATCTTCCGGATAACGCGGCGGCGGTATATCACGGAAATTTACCTCCGTCATATAACAGATCTCGTCATAATCGTAGAACACCACGCGCCCGTGACGGGTCACGCCGAAGTTTTTAAACAGCATATCGCCGGGAAAAATATTCGCCGCAGCAAGCTGACGGATAGCGTTACCATACTCTTCCACCGCATCGCGCAACTGCGAACCGCGTACCCGCTCAAACCAGATATTGAGCGGCACCATCCGGCGCTCGATATAGAGATGGCTGATTGAAATACGATCCCCAAGGTCAGTGATTTTCTGCGGTGCCTCCTGGAGCAATAGCGCCATTAACGCCGGATCAATCTGCCGCTTTTCCAGAACAAAGTGTTCAAACTCCTGCGTATCCGCCATTCGCCCGACGCGATCATGCTCCTTCACCAGCTGATAGCAGGCGCGCACATGCGCCGCGCTCATCTCTTTTTGTGGCGGAAATTTATCTTTGATGATCTTAAAGACCCGATCGAAGCCCGGCAGCGTGAAGACCAGCATCACCATGCCGCGAATGCCCGGCGCCTCAACAAACTGTTCGTCCGAGGCATGAATATAGTTCAGGTATTCGCGATAGCTTTCCGTCTTACCGTGTTTCTGACAGCCAATGGCCATATAGAGTTCGGCGGTGGTTTTTCCCGGCAGGATCTCCCGTAGCCACTCGACGGTGGCCGCGGGAAGCGGGGCATATACCATAAAATAGGAGCGAGCAAAGCCGAAGACAATACTCGCTTCCGCGTGCGAGGTCAGGCAGGTATCGACAAACAACTCGCCTTCGTCTGTACGATGAATCGGCAACAGGAAGGGAAGCGTGCCCGCAGGGGTGATCAATTTACCCACTAACCACGCCGCTTTATTACGGTAAAACAGCTCGTTTGCGGCCTGCAGATGAGACTGACGCAGCGTATCTGCGCCAAACGTCTCTGTCAGGTGAGTAATGATATAACCCACATCCCGTGCTTTATCCTGCCAGGGCAGGCGAAGCGGCAAATCGGATAAGACCTTGGTTAACAGGGATTCCCAGCCACGCTCTGGCCAAAAGTCTTTTGCCAGCGGGCGCGGAATGGTGCGAAAGCGCCGTTCTGGCTGAGAGCTAAAAATAAACAGACGCTCGGGGCTAAGCGCGCGGTGATCGAACAAGCGACAGTAGACGGAGTTAAAAAAACTCTCCGCAATTTCGAAGCGCGGATAATCCGGCAAAAGGTGGGTGTAATGCGCTTTCACCCGCAGCAAAAATTCGGCATCCGGTCGCTGGCTGTCGGTGATGCAGCGTAACTGTTCCACAACCAGCCCAACATGATGATCATAAAGATGGATACGCTGCTTCATCGCCTGCTGAACGGCATGCCAGTCGGCCAGTTCGAAACGCTGCTGTGCGCCAGCAGTGACTTCCAGAAAGCGTCCGTATTGCGCGTCGAAACCTTGCAGGATGGTTTGTGCAATCAGTAATTCCAGACCACGTGACATAGATTCCCCCTCGCCCTCTCCCCGACAGGAAGAGGGCGAAAAACAGACCTGCGCCAAACCGCCCCCTCTCCCCTCAGGGGAGAGGGGTGAGGGGGAAAAGATTAGAACTGTGCTTCTTCAGTTGACCCGGTTAACGCGGTAACAGAGGACGCCCCGCCCTGAATGATGGTGGTCACTTTATCGAAGTAGCCCGTGCCCACCTCCTGCTGGTGAGAAACGAAGGTGTAGCCCTCTTTGGCGGCGGCAAACTCCGGCTGCTGTACTTTTTCAACGTAGTGCCGCATCCCTTCACCCTGCGCATAGGCGTGTGCAAGGTCGAACATGTTGAACCACATGCTGTGAATGCCCGCCAGGGTAATAAACTGATATTTGTAGCCCATCTCCGACAACTGCTGCTGGAAACTGGCAATGGTTTTGTCGTCCAGGTTTTTCTGCCAGTTGAAGGACGGTGAGCAGTTATACGCCAACAGTTTGCCCGGGAATTTCGCATGAATTGCATCGGCAAAGCGTTTCGCCAGCGCCAGATCGGGTGTTGAGGTTTCACACCATACCAGGTCGGCGTACGGCGCATACGCCAGACCACGGCTAATGGCCTGTTCGATCCCGGCGCGGGTACGGTAGAATCCTTCGCTGGTACGCTCGCCAGTGATGAACTCGCTGTCATAGGGGTCGCAATCGGAGGTAATCAGGTCCGCGGCATCCGCATCAGTACGGGCAATTACCAGCGTCGGTACGCCCATGACATCCGCCGCCAGACGCGCGGCCACCAGTTTTTGAATCGCCTCTTGCGTCGGGACCAGCACTTTCCCCCCCATATGACCGCATTTTTTCACCGACGCCAGCTGATCTTCGAAGTGAACGGCCGCTGCACCGGCTTCAATCATCGATTTCATCAGTTCAAAGGCATTCAGTACGCCGCCAAAACCAGCTTCGGCATCCGCCACGATCGGCAGGAAATAATCGGTGTAACGCGGATCGTTCGGTTCAATACCCGCTGACCATTGGATCTGATCCGCACGGCGGAAGGTGTTGTTGATCCGATCGACCACAGCCGGAACGGAGTTGGCCGGGTAGAGCGATTGATCCGGATACATGCTGGAGGCCAGGTTCGCATCTGCCGCCACCTGCCAACCCGACAGATAAATCGCTTCGATGCCTGCTTTTGCCTGTTGCAATGCCTGCCCGCCCGTCAGTGCGCCAAGGCTGTTGATATAGCCTTTTTTCGCCTCACCATGCAGCAGACGCCACATTTTCGCTGCGCCCATCTGCGCCAGCGTGCATTCCGGGTTCACCGAGCCACGTAATTTCACCACCTCTTCCGCGCTATAAGGACGCGTGATGCCTTCCCAGCGAGGGTTAGTCCATTCTTTTTTCAGTTCTTCGATTTGTTGGGTACGGGTTTTCATGTGCAGATGCTCCATATTATCGTCCTGGCTTCCCAGGCGTTATTGGTGAAGACAGTTTGGTCACGGGAAGCCGCGCAAAAACCGGAGCGTACTTAGCGTACGTGAGGATTTTGAGCACTGCCCGGGGCCAAAATGGCAAACAAAATAGCCTGGGTCATTACGCCAGCAGGCGGTAACCTGGCAACGTCAGGAAGTCGATTAACTCATCTGAGGTGGTGATCTGTTCCATCAGGCGCGCAGCATCGTCGAAACGCCCGCTACTAAAGCGGTGCTCGCCCAGCTCTTCCTGAATGACCAGCATCTCTTCGGCCAGCATTTGACGGAACAAGGCCTTCGTAACCGGCTTGCCGTTGCTGAGCGTTTTCTCGTGATGGATCCACTGCCAGATTGATGTGCGCGAGATTTCAGCCGTTGCCGCATCTTCCATCAGGCCGTAAATCGGTACGCAGCCGTTGCCGGAGATCCAGGCTTCGATGTACTGGACAGCCACGCGAATATTGGCGCGCATCCCCTCTTCTGTGCGTTCGCCATCGCAGGCCGCCAGCAGTTGATCTGCCGTAGTGGGCGCATCATTTTCGCGAGTAACCGTCAGCTGATTTTTGTTATCGCCGAGTACCTCGTTAAAGACAGCCATGGCGGTATCTGCCAGTCCCGGATGCGCAATCCATGTACCGTCATGGCCATTGTTGGCTTCCAGCAGCTTGTCCGCTTTTACTTTGTTGAGTACCTGGTTGTTCCGTTCAGCATCTTTACTGGGAATAAAGGCCGCCATGCCACCCATTGCAAACGCACCACGACGGTGACAGGTTTTAATCAGCAGCCGTGAATAGGCACTCAGGAACGGTTTATCCATCGTTACCACCTGACGATCGGGCAGCACACGGTCAGGGTGATTTTTTAATGTCTTGATATAGCTAAAGATGTAATCCCAACGGCCACAGTTCAGACCAACAATGTGATCGCGCAGCGCATAGAGGATTTCATCCATCTGGAAGACGGCAGGCAGTGTCTCAATCAACAGGGTGGCCTTGATGGTGCCGCGCGGCAGATCGAAGCGGTCTTCGGCATAGCAAAATACTTCGCTCCACCATGCCGCTTCCTGCCACGCCTGCGTCTTGGGCAGATAAAAGTAAGGACCGCTGCCTTTTGCCAGCAACGCTTTATGGTTGTGGAAGAAATAGAGCGCAAAGTCGAACAGACTGCCGGGGATGGCTTCGCCACGCCAGGTGACATGTTTTTCTGGCAGGTGCAGACCACGGACACGGCAAATCAGCACCGCCGGATCGGGTTTGAGTTGGTAGATTTTTCCGGCTTCGTTGGTATAGCTGATAGTGCCATTCACTGCATCACGCAGGTTAATTTGCCCATCAATCACTTTATCCCAGTCCGGTGAAAGGGAGTCTTCGAAATCCGCCATAAAAACTTTCACGTTGGCATTGAGCGCATTGATCACCATCTTGCGCTCAACCGGCCCGGTAATCTCAACACGTCGATCCTGCAAATCCTGTGGAATACCGCGAATCGTCCAGTCACCCTCACGAATGGAATTGGTTTCCGAAATAAAATCAGGCAGCTTACCGTTGTCGATATCCTGCTGCTGTTGCATACGCGTGGCCAGTAACTTATTGCGCTGTGGCGTAAAGCGTGTCACCAACTCAGAAAGGAATTCGACCGCTTCCGGGGTCAGAATTTGCTTTTCCATTTCGCCATGAGGCTTATTAAAAGCCAATCCGCCTGTCGTCGTTGCCTGTTGTGTCATTGTGCTGCTCCTCATCGTTGATCCGCGTACACTCCCCAACGCGAACGAAAGATCGTTGTATGGTTTTCGTTCAGCACAATTAAGACTACTCATTTAATTTTCAAAATCAAAAACAATTTCCATTTTAATTTAAAAATACACTTAACCTGTTGATAACAATAAATTTAAAATTTAATTACTTGATGGAGGGAGTTTCAGGTATGAAAAAGACACCCGAAGGTGCCTGAAAAGGGATGCTGAAACGCTTTAGGATCTTGCTGAAACGTTAATCCAGCGTTGGGTTCATGTGGCTCAGATCGAACGGCGTAATCTGGTAAACGTAGTAGTTCAGCCAGTTGGTAAATAGCAGATTGCCATGACTACGCCATGTCGCATGTGGCTTGTTCCGGGGATCGTTTTTCGGGAAATAGTTATACGGGATGTCCGGTGACAGCCCGGCCTCAACATCACGGAAATATTCCCCCGCCAGGGTATTGGCGTCGTACTCAGGATGACCAGTAACAAAGGCGATACGCTTATCTTTACTGGCAAACAGATAGGCATCGCCCTGCTCGGTCTCAGCCAGGATTTCCAGGTCGGTATAGTCACGAATCAGTGCCGCCGGGAAATCAGCATAGCGTGAGTGCGGCGCGAGGAAAGTATCATCAAAACCACGCGTCAGCAGGGCATGTGGATGCAAAATGTGATGCTCGTAGACACCGGACAGCTTTTCACTGCGGGTTTGCTTCGGGATACCGTAAAGGATGTTGAGTGCGGCTTGTACCGCCCAACAGACAAATAGCGTGGAGGTGACATGATCTTTTGCCCACTCCAGTACCTGTTTGATCTGCGGCCAGTAGGCAACGTCGTTAAATTCGACCAGACCCAGGGGCGCACCGGTTACGATCAAACCATCGAAATTCTCTTCGCTGATTTCATCAAAGTTGCAGTAGAAGTTGTTGAGATGTTCCGTCGGCGTATTGCGTGATTCACGGGCGTCAATACGCAGTAACTTGATATCCACCTGCAGTGGCGAGTTGGAGAGTAACCGCAAAAATTGGTTCTCTGTCTCTATCTTCTTTGGCATCAGGTTGAGGATAAGCACCTTGAGCGGACGAATTTCCTGACCTGTAGCACGCGATGTCGTCATCACAAAGACATTTTCATCACGCAAGAAATTGACGGCTGGTAGCTCGTCCTGCACCCGAATCGGCATAACTTATATCCTCACTGCATACGTTTAAACGTTTAGACATCCAGATAGCTGACAATACCCAGGAATAGGCGTGTTGTCGAGTCTGCATGTTCAAGGTGAGAAAGTTTCACGAAAGTGTTTGCGTTAGAATATAAGCACGCATAACAGGAGACAATATGGTTATTAGTATTCGTCGTTCGCGACCTGAGGAAGGAGAGAGGCTGATCGCTATCTGGTGCCGCTCGGTCGATGCGACACATGATTTTTTGTCCAGAGACTATCGGGCAGAACTGGAGGAGCAGGTGAGTGCATTTTTACCGACAGCGCCGCTTTGGGTTGCCGTCAATAAACAGGATGAACCTGTTGGGTTTATGCTACTCACCGATAAGCATATGGATGCACTGTTTATTGATCCTGACGTTCGCGGCAGCGGCGTAGGGAAACGACTGGTTGAACACGCTCTGTTGTTGGCTCCCAACTTAACGACCAACGTTAATGAGCAAAACGAGCAGGCCATTGGGTTCTACCTTAAGCTGGGATTTATGGTAACCGGGCGAAGCGAAAAGGATGATTCCGGCAGGCCATATCCACTGCTGCATTTACGCTATCAACAGTAATGTTCACCGCTTAACTCTTTTTTACCGCTCCGCAATCAGCGCCATCACAGCGTCATCGCTCAGGGGTGTTGATTGCGCGTGCGTTATCAAGCGGCGATAACGCATTCGCGTCGCACCTGCGACGACTTCCTGCAGGATACGTTCTTCGACCTGCGATAATCCACCCTCGTTCATTTCCAGCGCGCTGATAACAATGTCAAAGCGGTCTGTGCGCAGCAGTTTCCTGAACCATGAACGGGGTCGGATCTGTTCGATCAGGTCCCACAGAACTTTTTCGGCCTTGAAAAAATCAGCAATAAGCAGGCGTTGATTACTAAAGGCACCGCTTCCTGATACATCCTGCTTACGCTCAATGTTGCGAACGGTGATATGATTTTTGCGAACCTGGATATAAAGAACAGACATGAAAAATTCCTTTTATCATGCGAAGAAAACGCAAAAAGGCCATCCTTTCGGATGGCCTCTTCACTTGTTTGATGCCTGGCAGTTCCCTACTCTCACATGGGGAGACCCCACACTACCATCGGCGCTACGGCGTTTCA
>NZ_JAKIVH010000006.1:0-135333 GCF_023613995.1 Citrobacter sp. MNAZ 1397 | reverse complement strand
AGCGCGGTGGTCCCACCTGACCCCATGCCGAACTCAGAAGTGAAACGCCGTAGCGCCGATGGTAGTGTGGGGTCTCCCCATGTGAGAGTAGGGAACTGCCAGGCATCAAACAAGTGAAGAGGCCATCCGAAAGGATGGCCTTTTTGCGTTTCTGTGTTTTCATTCATCGCCCAGCCCTTTGCTTTTGGAAGTTTGCAATCTCCCTTATCGCCCTAACCAGCGCATAATAAATGCCGTGATTTGCGGTATATCATTGATATCTAAAAGCGGGACATCCACGGTCAGCGGAACATCGCTGGCGATTGCGATGACATGTTTATCGATAGTAAGTTCTTCTTCGCTGTGTCCACAGTCCTGACGAAACAGTAAGATCTTAGCGACGACTTCGTGCTTAAAGCCCTCAACAAGTACCATATCCAGCCTGGAAGCATCCATTCTGCTCATCAAATACGCTAAATTCAGCTCGGGCTCATCCGGCGTTTCTGTCATCAAGGCCCAGCGTTGCGAACTGGCTACGATAGTTTGCGCTGCACCGGCTTTACGTAACTCATAACTGTCCTTCCCGGGCTTATCAATATCCATATTATGATGAGTGTGCTTGATTAGACCCGGGCGGATCCCCTGCTCGCATAATGCAGGAATCAGCTTTTTAAGTAGCGTCGTCTTTCCGGTACCACTCCATGCGGCAATAGCCAGTGCGGGTATCATGCTTTCTCCTGCCAGTGCGCCAGATCTTCCGGTGTATTCACGTTCACAAAGCTTTCCTTTTTATCGCTAAAATCGACGGAATGCCCACCGACTTCCCGCATAAACAACATGACCCGACGTTCTCCCCGGCTCAGGTAATCTTGCAGTAGTGGTGCATTGGCTCGGTTTACCAGGGCTATGGTTGGATGATCTCGTTCGCCATCATGCACCCACACCGGATTGGTGTTCTGACATTCTGCACTCAATCTCTCGACCAAATCGTCCGGAATATAAGGTGTATCGCAAGGAGAAAACAGAAACCACTCACTCTCGCACTGTTGCATAACAGACAGCATGCCTGCCAGTGGCCCCGGAAAATCAGCTAATTGATCTTCGATGACGAGTAGACCGCTTGCCCGGTAGCATTCCATATTACGGTTTGCACTAATCACAATGCGCTCAACCTGGGGTGCCATCGCGTGCGCGACGTATTCCCACAGTGGCTTACCTTTTAGCGACAGTAATCCTTTGTCCTGACCTCCCATTCTGGAGGCTTTACCGCCTGCGAGTATCGCACCCGTTACCACGTCCTTTTTAATCAACCTTATCGCCTCTTTTATTGTGGATTTGACCCTGATAACGTGTCTGTACCAAGAGTAAGGAGCACCACTATGAAATGTAAACGTCTGAATGAACTTATTGAACTCCTCCAGCCTGCGTGGCAGAAAGAACCTGAATTAAACCTGATACAATTTTTGCAGAAACTGGCGAATGAATCAGGTTATGAAGGCGAGCTTACCGATTTAAGCGACGACATTCTGATTTATCACCTGAAAATGCGTGACTCAGATAAAGATGCGGTTATTCCGGGTATTAAGAAAGATTATGAGGAAGATTTTAAAACTGCTTTGCTCCGCGCCCGTGGCGTAATTAAAGAGTAAAAGCTTGTAAGGGAAGCCACCGAAAGCGCAGTGAAATGATATCCTCAATCATTCGGCTTTATTTGCGGATAATGGGATGAACCATAACGCTTTTACTTTCCAGACTCTCCATCCTGACACCATCATGGATGCGCTGTTTGAGCGGGGAATCCGGGTCGACTCCGGTCTTACACCTTTAAACAGCTATGAGAACCGTGTTTACCAGTTTCAGGACGAAGACCGTCGCCGTTACGTGGTGAAGTTCTACCGTCCTGAACGCTGGTCCGCAGAGCAAATCCAGGAAGAACATCAATTTGCGCTGGATCTCCTGAGCGATGACGTTCCTGTTGCCGCGCCGCTCGCTTTCGACAACCAAACCTTGCTGACCCATCAAGGGTTTTATTATGCGGTCTTCCCAAGTGTAGGTGGACGCCAGTTCGAAGCGGATAACCTGGATCAAATGGAATGGGTTGGCCGCTATCTTGGGCGCCTGCATCAAACAGGCCGTAAGGCGTTGTTCGCACATCGTCCGGATATAGGGGTGAAGGAGTATCTACTTGAGCCTCGCCAGGTTTTTGAAGATTCTGTGCTTATCCCAGCCTCGTTGAAAGAGAGTTTCCTGCGTGCTGCCGATCAACTTATCGAAGCCGTCATGGGGCAGTGGCATAATCGCTTCACCAATCTGCGCTTACACGGAGATTGTCATGCCGGGAATATTCTCTGGCGCGATGGTCCGTTGTTTGTGGATCTGGATGACGCCCGCAATGGCCCTGCGATTCAGGATCTCTGGATGTTGTTGCATGGCGATAAAGCCGAGCAGCGCATGCAGCTTGAGATGATTATCGAAGCCTACGAAGAATTCTGCGAATTTGATACGGCAGAACTGAGCCTTATTGAACCGCTTCGTGCTATGCGCCTGGTTTACTACCTGGCGTGGATTATCCGTCGCTGGGATGACCCCGCTTTCCCCAAAAATTTCCCGTGGTTAACCGGGGAAGATTACTGGCGCGATCAGACAACGACTTTTCTTGGGCAGGTAAAGGCGTTGCAAGAACCGCCTCTACAATTAATGCCGATTTATTAATGTGTGACACATCCTGGAGAGATTTAATCATGAAGAAAATTTGGCTGGCGCTGGCAGGAATGATTCTGGCTTTTAGTGCTTCGGCAGCACAATTTACCGATGGTAAACAGTACACTACGCTCGACAAACCCGTTGCTGGTGAACCACAAGTTCTGGAATTTTTCTCATTCTATTGCCCGCACTGTTACGACTTTGAACATGTATGGCATGTTGCGGATGCTGTAAAACAGAAGTTGCCGGAAGGCACTAAAATGACGAAATACCATGTTGAGTTCCTTGGCCCGTTGGGTAAAGAGATGACTCAGGCATGGGCTGTCGCAATGGCTCTGGGCGTAGAAGATAAAATCACTGCACCGATGTTTGAGGCTGTACAGAAAACGCAAACCGTTCAGTCTGTTGCTGATATCCGCGATGTCTTCATCAAAGCCGGCGTCAAAGGTGAGGAGTACGATGCAGCGTGGAACAGCTTTGTCGTTAAATCACTGGTTGCCCAACAAGAGAAAGCCGCTGCCGATCTGCAGTTACAAGGTGTTCCGGCCATGTATGTTAACGGCAAATATCAGCTGAATATGCAAGGTATGGATACCAGCAGCATGGATATTTTCGTGCAGCAATACGCTGACACTGTTCGATATCTTGTTGAGAAGAAGTAATAACGTTAACGCCGGTCATTGACCGGCGTTGTTATATTCACGTTTGATGGCGTCAATTTGCTGGTCTTTCTTGCTCCATAGCGCATTTAGCCATTGCTGAAAACCGCGCTTAAAGTTCTTATCATTAACGTAGTCGCCATGCAGGTCATCGTTAACGGGCAATAAATTTACGCGAACGACAATGCGCGTTAACTTCCCGCTTAACATATCGAAAAAGGGTTTTTTGTCGTTTTCAGGATAGCAGAGCGTTACATCAAGCAATTTATCGAATTGCTTTCCCAGTACGCCCAGGGCCATCGCTATCCCTGCTGCTTTAGGGGGAAGCAGGTTATTGAATGCCGACCGTGTCTCGATACGTTTTTCATCGGTGAAGCGTGAACCCTCAACGAAATTCACAATGGTTGTCGGATGGAGACGAAACTTCTCGCAAGAACGGCGCGTGGTCTCTACATCTTTACCGCGACGCTCAGGATGACGTATCAGATAACCCCGCGAATAGCGGCGCATAAACGGCATATCCAGCGCCCAGCAAGCCAGGCCAATAAAAGGGACCCAGGCCAATTGTTGCTTAAGAAAGTATTTATTCATCGGGATATGTTTGCGGAAAAGCACGCACAGCACCACGATATCAGCCCAACTGTGGTGGTTACAGATTAGCAAGTACCAGTTCTTTTTATTGAGTCCCTCAAGGCCTTGAATATCCCACTGGAGATGAGGGTTAAGCTGCAGCAGCCAGGCCAGCCCTTCACACCAGCAATACATCATTAAATTACAAAATGCAGAGATAGCGCGCCACAGTACCGGAATCGGCAGTAATAGCTTAATGATACCGGCGATAATGATCGGTACAGAGCAGAAGATAGTCACCAGGATGGTGAGTATGACACTCAATACCAGAGTGCACACAACGAGCAGTCTCGACATAATTATATTATTCAAAAGGTTAATCAAAGCATGGGCATCACAGAGCATGCAAGGTGCTGATCTTACCAGAAAACACCTGGCATGATGGGGTAAAGGTTAGTCTTAGCGTGCGGTCGTTATACGTTGTGCTAAATCAAATTACATTTTCTTATATCCACATGGAGCAAATAGTCACCAAAAAGCAATAATGATCACTTATCTTTTTTTAATTATTTGAAAATAAAGGAAACTTACTTTTCTGCGATCGAGGAAAATGCACAATAATCCAGTCCTTGAGAAATAATGCACAAACTTATCCACAGGATGATGGGGTATTTGATCGTCCAGATCGTGAAATCTTTTTCGGCAAATGCGGTGAAAAACTGATGTTTTCGCCCGTCTGTGGCATCCTTTAGCCATAAATTAATAAACAGGCACGGACATTATGGTTCAGATCCCAGAAAACCCACTTATCCTTGTTGACGGTTCCTCTTATCTCTATCGCGCATACCATGCGTTTCCCCCGTTGACCAACAGTGCAGGCGATCCTACTGGCGCTATGTATGGCGTCCTCAATATGCTGCGGAGTTTGATCCTGCAGTATCAGCCGACACATGCCGCAGTGGTGTTTGATGCGAAGGGCAAAACGTTCCGTGACGAACTGTTTGAGCACTATAAATCCCACCGTCCGCCAATGCCGGACGATCTGCGCGCGCAGATCGAGCCGCTGCATGAAATGGTTAAAGCGATGGGGTTACCGCTACTGGCTGTTTCGGGCGTAGAGGCTGATGATGTGATAGGCACTCTGGCGCGTGAAGCCGAAAAAGCAGGGCGTCCGGTCTTGATCAGTACAGGCGATAAAGACATGGCTCAGCTAGTGACGCCAGGAATTACGCTTATCAACACCATGACCAATACTGTCCTGGGGCCAGAAGAGGTCGTCACTAAATACGGCGTGCCGCCGGAGTTGATCATCGATTTCCTCGCCTTAATGGGCGACTCTTCGGACAACATCCCCGGTGTTCCTGGTGTGGGCGAAAAAACCGCTCAGGCGTTGTTACAAGGGCTTGGTGGCCTGGATACGCTGTACGCCGAACCGGAAAAGATTGCCGAACTCTCATTCCGTGGCGCCAAAAATATGGCGGCGAAGCTGGAGCAGAATAAAGAGGTGGCTTACCTCTCTTACCAGCTGGCGACCATTAAAACCGATGTTGAGCTGGAGTTGACCTGTGAACAACTGGAAGTTCAACAACCCGCTGCGGATGCGCTACTCGACCTGTTTAAAAAGTATGAATTTAAACGCTGGATTACGGATCTGGAGGGCGGTAAATGGCTCCAGGCAAAAGGCGCAAAACCGGCCGCTAAGCCGCAAGAAACGGTTGTCGTTGAAGCTGAGGCCGACGTGCCTGCAGCCATACTGTCATTTGATAACTACGTCACTATCCTTGATGAGGACGTGTTAAACGAGTGGATTGCGAAACTCAAAAAAGCGGCGGTGTTTGCTTTCGATACCGAAACGGACAGCCTGGATAACATCAGCGCTAATCTGGTGGGACTTTCGTTTGCGATCGAACCTGGCGTAGCCGCTTATGTCCCGGTAGCGCATGACTACCTGGATGCGCCAGCGCAGATTTCGCGTGATCGGGCACTCGAATTACTGAAAGACCTGCTTGAAGATGAGAAGGCCCTGAAAGTTGGCCAGAACCTCAAATATGACCGTGGCATTTTGCAGAATTACGGTATTGAGCTGCGCGGTATTGCCTTTGACACCATGCTGGAATCCTACACGCTGGATAGTGTCGCTGGCCGTCACGATATGGACAGCTTGTCTGATCGCTGGTTAAAGCATAAAACCATTACATTTGAAGAAATTGCGGGTAAAGGCAAAAACCAGCTGACGTTTAACCAGATCGATCTTGAGCAGGCAGGGCGCTATGCCGCAGAAGATGCGGACGTTACGCTGCAACTGCACCTTAAGATGTGGCCGGAACTGCAAAAGAATGCAGGTCCGTTAAATATCTTCCAGAACATTGAGATACCGCTGGTGCCGGTGCTTTCACGCGTAGAGCGTAACGGCGTTAATATCGATCCTGCGGTACTGCACAAACATTCTGAGGAAATTACCCTGCGTCTGGCGGAGTTAGAGAAAAAGGCCCATGAAATCGCAGGTGAACCTTTTAACCTTTCCTCGACCAAACAACTGCAGACAATTCTCTTTGAGAAACAGGGCATCAAACCGCTTAAGAAGACGCCTGGCGGCGCACCGTCAACGTCGGAGGAAGTGCTGGAAGAGCTGTCCCTGGATTACCCACTGCCGAAAGTCATTCTTGAGCACCGTGGCCTGGCGAAACTGAAGTCGACTTACACCGATAAGCTGCCGCTGATGATTAATCCAAAGACCGGACGCGTACACACGTCCTATCACCAGGCGGTCACGGCGACCGGGCGTTTGTCTTCCACCGATCCGAACTTACAAAACATTCCGGTGCGTAATGAGGAAGGCCGACGTATTCGTCAGGCGTTTATCGCTCCAAAAGACTACGTCATTGTTTCCGCTGACTACTCGCAAATTGAATTGCGTATTATGGCGCATCTGTCACGGGATAAAGGTCTGCTTTCTGCCTTTGCCGAAGGGAAGGATATCCATCGGGCAACGGCAGCCGAAGTGTTTGGCTTACCGCTGGAAAGGGTGTCGAACGAGCAGCGACGCAGCGCGAAAGCCATTAATTTCGGTTTGATTTATGGCATGAGCGCGTTTGGCCTCTCTCGCCAGCTCAACATTCCGCGTAAAGAGTCGCAGAAGTACATGGACCTCTATTTCGAGCGCTACCCGGGCGTCCTGGAATATATGGAGAATACCCGCGCCCAGGCGAAAGAAAAAGGCTATGTCGAAACCCTGGAAGGGCGTCGTCTCTATCTTCCGGACATCAAATCCAGCAACGCGGCGCGTCGTGCCGGTGCGGAACGTGCGGCTATCAACGCGCCGATGCAGGGTACGGCAGCAGACATTATCAAACGCGCAATGATTGCGGTTGATGCGTGGCTGCAAACGGAGAAACCGCGCGTGAAAATGATCATGCAGGTACACGATGAACTGGTGTTCGAAGTGTATAAAGATGATGTGGATGCGGTATCGCAAAAGATCCACGAGCTGATGGAAAGCAGTACCAAACTGGATGTGCCGCTGCTGGTGGAAGTCGGTAGCGGGCAAAACTGGGATCAAGCGCACTAAGTACTGGTCACATAAGCTTCTTTTTATGTAAGTAAGCAACATAACCAGTACATTTTGTGACGATCATTCATATTCCCTATGTAAAGATTGAAAATAAACTACAAAAAATGCTTTGTCCGTGACCAAAAAGGGAGTAGAGTTAAAGACGTAGGGTACAGAGGTAAGATGTTCTATCTTTCAGACCTTTTACTTCACGTAATCGGATTTGGCTGAATATTTAGCCGCCCCAGTCAGAAATGACTGGGGCGTTTTTTATTGTACTCGTCATACTTCAAGCTGCATGTGCGTTGGCTTTCCTCGCTCACCCCAGTCACTTACTGGAGTAAGCTCCTGAGGATTCGCTGCGTCGCCGCCTTCCTGCAACTCGAATTATTTAGAGTAGTAGCGAAAAAAGCGCGGGCGAATGCCGCGCTATATCAGGAAGGGATCAGGCTTCTGCGTCTTCTTCGACAACCGGTGGAAGGTCGTTGAACCAGCTGTCGAGCTTCTGGCGAAGTTTATCCACACCCTGTTTTTTCAATGACGAAAATGCTTCAACCTGCACGTCGCCATTAAAGGCAATCACTGCTTCGCGCACCATATTAAGCTGCGCCTTACGTGCGCCGCTGGCCAGCTTATCCGCCTTCGTCAGCAGCACCAGCACCTGAATATTGCTCTCCACTGCCCACTCGATCATTTGCTGATCAAGATCTTTCAGGGGATGGCGAATATCCATCAGTATTACCAGACCTTGCAGACACTGACGTTTTTCCAGGTATTCACCGAGCGCGCGCTGCCATTTGCGCTTCATCTCTTCTGGCACTTCGGCGTAACCGTAACCCGGTAAGTCCACCAGGCGTTTGCCTTCGGCCACTTCGAAGAGGTTAATCAGCTGCGTACGTCCGGGCGTTTTGGATGTGCGAGCCAGGCTTTTCTGATTTGTCAGGGTATTAAGCGCGCTGGATTTCCCGGCGTTGGAGCGGCCAGCAAAAGCCACTTCGATACCGGTATCGGCGGGTAAGTGGCGAATATCAGGCGCACTGGTGACAAAATGCGTCTGTTGGTAGTTCCAGTTAGTCAAATTGGTCGTCTCCGTAATCTCGGCATGGGGGGATTATACCTGAACCCACGTAAAAGACTGTTTTTCTCGTTAACGGTGATCCGCCAGAAATATCCTTTTTATCTGTAGGATATTTGCCATAAAGCTTATGCGAATTTTCAGAGAAGTTGCAGGGTCATGAAAATGTAAATCAATGAAAAAAAAGGTTTTGTTATTAGAGAATTTTCTGAATTTGTATTTTTGGGGCGCTTTGTTGCTTGTGCGTTTCAATTAAGCAGGTAAAGTATTTACAAAGGCGAGGAAGCCTGGGGGATGAAGACTTACGGATTGAGGGGTCAGGAGCGCCAGGAGGCGAAGACCAGGAAACTGCCAGGATGGCAGTCTTAAAAGGAATAATGGACCATAACACGGAACGTGACATGCTAAGGGAAAAACAGGGTGTGTTGTAAGCAAACAGGGAACGTAGTACCCATTGAGGGTTGAGGGTCAGAAAAAAAGGCGACAGATTACTCTGTCGCCTTTTTTCTTTGCTTGCTTTCTGCTAGATTCCGCCGCAATTCTATACTGAATAAAACCATCTAAGCCGACTATCATGAAAAAACCTTCGACCACTCCGCGCGGCAAAACACCTGGCAAAGCGCACCGTAAATCACGTGAAGAACTCAACCAGGAAGGGCGTGACCGTAAGCGCGATAAAAAGCACCGTGGCAATGCGGCCGGTAGCCGTGCAAGCGGTGCAAGCGCGTCCTCTGGCTCAGGAAAAGGCGCTTCTCAGGCCGATCCGCGCGTTGGCAGCAAGAAACCGATTCCACTGGGTGCGACCGAGCCCCAGGTCAAAAAGCAGCACAAACCAAAGAGCGAGAAACCTATGCTTTCACCGCAAGCTGAACTGGATCTGCTGGAGAACGATGAGCGCCTGGACGCGTTGCTGGAACGACTTGAAGAGGGCGAATCCCTGAGCGCTGAAGAGCAAAGCTGGGTAGACGCTAAACTTGACCGCATCGATGAATTAATGCAGCAACTCGGCCTCTCCTACGATGATGACGAAGAAGAAGAGGAAGAAGGCCGCGAAGACATGATGCGCTTGCTCAAAGGCGGCAATTAACGGTCAGGTATGGGCCTGCCTGTCCTGCTTATAACCCTTCCGGTTATATGTTATCTGGTGTGGTTATTCGTTAAACTACAGCGGTTGTCGCGGCGCAAACTGTGGCTGCGCAACCTGCTTATGACCCGAAATGAGGTCAGGCCGGGCCGCCGTACCCGCCAGCGGCGTTATCGGAAGGAGTGAGCATGTCTGAGCAACTAATTGACTGGGATCTGGCCCTTATCCAGAAATATAACTATTCCGGGCCGCGCTACACGTCATATCCCACCGCGCTGGAGTTTTCCGCTGACTATGGCGAAGAAAATTTCCGTAGCGCCGTCGCACGTTATCCAGAGCGACCGTTGTCACTGTATGTGCACATTCCGTTTTGCCATAAGCTTTGTTATTTCTGCGGCTGCAATAAGATTGTTACGCGCCAACAACACAAAGCTGACCACTATCTGGATGCCCTGGAACAAGAGATTATCCACCGCGCGCCGCTGTTCGCCGATCGTCGCGTCAGCCAGCTTCACTGGGGCGGTGGTACGCCAACCTACCTGAATAAAGCGCAAATCAGCCGCCTGATGGGCTTACTGCGTGGCCATTTTCAGTTCGATGTGGATGCGGAAATCTCTATTGAAGTGGATCCGCGTGAAATTGAGCTGGATGTCCTGGATCATTTACGATCGGAAGGCTTTAATCGCCTGAGCATGGGGGTGCAGGACTTTAATAAAGAGGTCCAGCGGCTGGTTAACCGTGAGCAGGACGAGTCCTTCATCTTTGCGCTGATTAAACGTGCGCGCGACATTGGTTTCACCTCGACCAATATTGATTTGATTTATGGTTTGCCGAAACAGACGCCGGAAAGTTTTGCCTTCACCCTGAGTCGGGTGGCAGAACTGAGTCCCGATCGCCTGAGTGTGTTTAACTACGCCCATCTTCCCACTCTGTTTGCGGCCCAGCGTAAAATCAAAGACGCGGATCTGCCGTCTGCACAACAGAAACTGGATATCCTGCAACAGACCATTGTTTCGCTGACCGACGCCGGTTATCAGTTCATCGGTATGGACCATTTTGCCCGTCCTGATGATGAGCTGGCGGTAGCCCAGCGTGAGGGGGTTCTGCACCGCAACTTCCAGGGCTATACCACCCAGGGCGATACCGATCTGTTAGGGATGGGCGTTTCGGCCATCAGCATGATTGGCGACAGTTACGCGCAGAATCAGAAAGAGTTAAAAGCCTATTACCAACAGGTAGACGAAACCGGCAATGCTTTGTGGCGCGGGATTGCGCTGACCCGTGACGACTGTATTCGTCGTGACGTGATAAAAGCGCTTATTTGCCATTTCCGTCTCGATTTTAGCCGTGTTGAGAATCAGTGGGATCTGCGCTTCAACGACTACTTTGCCGAAGATCTGAAACTGCTTAAGCCGCTGGCGAATGATGGGCTGGTGGAGATTAACGAGCAGGGTATTGAAGTAACGGCGAAAGGGCGCTTATTAATTCGCAATATTTGCATGTGTTTTGATGTATACCTGCGCCAGAAAGCGCGCATGCAGCAGTTTTCAAGGGTGATTTAAGCGGTTTCCCCGGCGGCGATGCGCTGGCCGGGGATATCAGACCGTGACCTGATAAGCGAAGCGCCAGTAGGCGCTTAGCTAAATAGCCCAAACAGCGCGGCGCACAATACGGCAGCGACGGCGGCTTGTGGCGTGTGGCTGGCGGCGGCGCTAACGCCTGCGCTGCTCGACACGATGTTGATGAGTGATTCCAGCATGATGACCTCCCCGTGGACGGGCAAGATCATACTGAACCCATCGGAACAGTAAAGCGCAAAATTGCAGCAATTTGCGCTCGCTATTCAATCTTTACAATTAGCTGGAATATTACTCCATTCCCAGCTCTTTGAGCTTACGCGTCAGGGTGTTACGCCCCCATCCCAGTAAACGTGCTGCTTCTTGTTTATGCCCCTGCGTATGACGTAATGCAGTCGTCAACAAGGTCCGTTCCATCTCCGGTTGCGCTTCGGAAAGCAGGTTTTGATGACCGGAACGTAATGCTCTGTCGGCCCATTGTGCCAACAGGGTTGCCCAGCTATCCGGCAGCGACTGCCCCGTACTGCTTTCCGGGATCGTGGTTTCAAACAATTCAGCCGGTAAATCCTGAATCAGGACTTCCTGTCCGGCAGCCATCACGGTTAACCAACGGCAGGTGTTCTCCAGTTGGCGTACGTTACCCGGCCAGGCCAGGCGAGTGAGTGCCGCTTCGGTTTCCGGATGCAATTGCTTCGCTTCGACCCCCAGCTCACGGGCTGCGACCTGAAGAAAATGGCGCGCCAGACGGGGAATATCTTCGCGACGTTCACGCAGCGGCGGAAGGTGCACGCGGATAACGTTCAGGCGGTGGAATAAATCCTCGCGGAATTTTCCTTCCTGCACGCGCAACTCCAGGTTCTGGTGCGTAGCGGCAATGATGCGTACATCGACCTTCACCGGCGCATAACCACCGACACGGTAGAACTGTCCATCGGCCAGAACGCGCAACAGGCGCGTCTGTACGTCCAGCGGCATATCGCCGATTTCATCGAGGAACAGCGTACCGCCATCGGCCTGTTCGAAACGACCCTGACGTATGGTATTGGCGCCGGTAAACGCCCCTTTCTCGTGGCCAAACAGCTCAGATTCAATCAAATCTTTTGGGATGGCCGCCATGTTCAGCGCAATGAAAGGCGCTTTCACCCGCGGGCTATGGCGATGCAGCGCGTGGGCGACCAGCTCTTTACCGGTACCGGACTCACCGTTAATTAAGACGCTGATAGACGAGCGAGACAGACGGCCAATGATGCGAAAGACATCCTGCATCGCAGGCGCTTCACCAATAATATCGGTGGTTGGCCCGCTAACCTGCACATTACGCGGTTGCTGCTGTTCCTGATAATGGCTGATGGCACGTTCAACCAGCGCCACCGCTTCGTCAATATCAAAGGGCTTTGGCAGATAATCAAACGCCCCTTGCTGATACGCGCTGACTGCCGCATCCAGGTCGGAATGCGCGGTCATAATGATGACCGGAAGCATCGGGTGGCGCTGTTTGATTTGCTTTAGCAAGGCAAGACCATCCATACCGGGCATGCGAATATCCGACAACAGCACGTCCGGCGTTTTGGTGGTCAGCGCATCAAGCACTTCATTTGCGTTTTCAAACGTTGTACAGCTCAAACCTGCCCCGGTGAGCGCGCGTTCAAGCACCCAACGGATGGAGCTATCGTCATCAACGATCCAGACTATCCCTCGTTGCATAAACACCTCTATTTCCGAATAGGCAGGAACACCGAGAACTCGGTATGGCCTGGCCAACTGGTGAATTCAATTTTGCCAGAATGTTGATCAATCAAACTTCGAGCGATAGATAACCCTAAGCCAGTACCACCTTCACGTCCGCTCACCATCGGGTAAAACAGCGTGTCCTGCAGGTTTGACGGAATACCTGGTCCGTTATCTTCCACATCAATACGTGCCGCAAGGCGATAGCGAACGCCGTGCAGAGTGAGCTGAAACGCGGTACGAGTACGCAGAATAATTTCGCCGCCCTCAGGTCCCAGCGCCTGTAGCGCGTTGCGAACAATGTTCAGCAGCACCTGCTCAATCTGGTCGGGATCGTGTGCCAGCTCAGGCAGACTTGGGTCATAGTCGCGGACCAGGGTGACGTTATCAGGCAATTCCATCGACACCAGCTTCACGACGCGTTCAGCGACTTTATGAATGCTTTCTGTTACGTGCATACCGGGCTGTTGAGGCCCAAGCAGTCGGTCCACCAGGTTACGCAGACGATCGGCCTGTTCAATGATGACTTTGGTGTACTCCAGCAATGAAGGGTCAGGCAGGGCTTTGCTTAAGAGCTGCGCCGCACCACGTAAGCCTCCGAGCGGATTTTTGATTTCATGCGCCAGGCCGCGTACCAGATCGCGTGCTGCCACTTGCTGAGCATGCTGGAGTTGTTCCTGGCTCAGTCGTCGCTGATTGTCCATCGGCGCCATCTCCAGCAGGATGAGCCCCTCAGGCAACCGTTGCGCCGTTAACGAGAGAATATGTGAGCGCCCGTCGATAACGAGGGTCACTTCATTGTCCGTAAAGCCTTGTCCGGCATCGAGACTTTCCCGCATCAGAACGATATTGAGCGAGAAATAGCTCAGCAGGTCCGGCAACGGCGTACCGAATAATTTACGGGAACTTTGCGCCAGAAGTTGCTGCGCCGCCGGGTTGGCGTAATGTACCGCCAGTTCGTCATCAACCAGCAAGATGCTATTGATTAAAGAATTGAGGATCTGCCCAGCATCGGGCAACGAGCCACTTGCCATCCAGCAGTCTCCCAAAGATTGCACTATTTTAGTGCAGTATAGCGTTTTATAAGTAAATAAGGCGGTAATTCAGGTTGTTGGTGGAGAAAAAAGCCCATCCTGGGATGGGCTGAAAGTTTCCACGGCAACAAAACTCCTGATGTCTTTCGCGCCGCAGCTGTGTTGGCTGCCCTCAGTCACCCGAATCACTTAGTTCATTAAGCTCATCGGGCTTCCTTCGGTGCCGCCTTGCTGCGACACAAAATCCATCGGATTTAAATTATTAAACGCTGTAGTACAGCTCGAACTCTACCGGGTGCGGCGTCATGCGTACGCGGTCGTTTTCTTCGATACGCAGTGCGATGTAAGCATCGATTGCGTCGTCGGTGAATACGCCACCCGCAGTCAGGAACTCGCGGTCTTCGTTCAGGCAGTTCAGTGCTTCTTCCAGAGAACCTGCAACCTGCGGGATTTCTTTCGCTTCTTCAGCTGGCAGGTCATACAGGTTTTTGTCCATCGCTTCGCCCGGGTGGATCTTGTTCTTAATACCATCAAGGCCAGCCATCAGCAGCGCTGCGAAGCACAGGTACGGGTTAGCAGCCGGGTCCGGGAAACGCACTTCGATACGACGTGCTTTCGGGGATGCAACCACCGGGATACGGATGGAAGCAGAACGGTTACGGGCAGAGTAAGCCAGCATTACCGGTGCTTCGTAACCCGGGACCAGACGTTTGTAGGAGTTGGTGGTCGGGTTAGACAGGGCGTTAATCGCTTTAGCGTGTTTGATTACGCCGCCGATGTAGTACAGCGCCTGCTCAGACAGACCCGCATATTTGTCGCCAGAGAACAGGTTTACGCCGTTCTTGGACAGAGACATGTGGCAGTGCATACCGGAACCGTTATCACCGAACATGGGTTTCGGCATAAAGGTTGCCGTTTTGCCGAAGCGGTGAGCAACGTTGTGAACCACATATTTGTAGATCTGAATTTCGTCCGCTTTTTTGGTCATGGTGTTGAAGCGGGTTGCCACTTCGTTCTGACCAGCAGTGGCGACTTCGTGGTGATGAGCTTCAACAACCAGGCCCATCTCTTCCATGACCAGACACATGGTAGAACGCAGGTCTTGTGCGGAATCCACTGGCGGAACCGGGAAGTAACCACCTTTAACAGCCGGACGGTGACCTTTGTTACCGCCTTCGTATTTGGTGGAGGAGTTCCATGCGCCTTCGATATCATCGATAGCAACATGGGAACCTGAAATTGAGCTGCCGAAACGTACGTCGTCGAACAGGAAGAATTCTGGCTCAGGCCCGAACAGCACAGTGTCTGCGATGCCCGTTGCGCGCAGGTATTCTTCAGCGCGTTTTGCGATGGAGCGCGGGTCGCGATCGTAGCCCTGCATGGTGCCCGGCTCAAGGATATCGCAACGGATGATCAGAGTCGGTTCTTCGTAGAACGGGTCAATGACAGCGGTAGAGGCGTCCGGCATCAGTACCATGTCAGATTCGTTAATGCCTTTCCAGCCACCAATCGAGGAGCCATCAAACATTTTGCCTTCTTCAAAGAAGTCAGCATTAACCTGATGAGCTGGGATCGTGACGTGCTGCTCTTTACCTTTAGTGTCGGTGAAGCGCAAATCAACAAACTTGACTTCGTGCTCGTTCAGCATCGTCAAAACGTGTTCAGCGGACATACTTAAACTCTCCCGGATTTATCATTGTCGTCGTGGTAACGAGGTCTACAATTACGGCGCTAACCTGTCGTTGTTGCCATGAAAAAGATAAAGCGAAATCTATGCCAACTTTTAAATGTCACTAAAAAGGCGCTATTATGCGCACCATAGTGCAAAAGGGCTGCACCATGATGGTTACGTTGCACTAATTCAGTGCCTGAATGTGAACATCAAGCACCGAATTGGTGCAACTCGCGTTGAGCAGCCCAATTTCGCTTCGTGAAAATGATCACAAAGCAACCCTGCAATCCTTGTTTGCGGGGGATGTTTGTGATCCTGTTTTGTAGTGCGATTAATCCGTGTACAATAACGCGCTATTTCTAAATGCCTGAGGCAAAGTTGTGATCGAAAATCTGCGTAACATCGCCATCATCGCGCACGTTGACCATGGTAAAACTACCCTGGTCGATAAGCTGCTGCAGCAATCCGGTACGTTTGATGCGCGTGCCGAAACTCAAGAGCGAGTGATGGACTCCAACGATTTGGAGAAAGAGCGTGGGATTACCATCCTGGCTAAAAACACCGCTATCAAATGGAATGATTACCGTATCAACATCGTTGATACCCCGGGGCACGCCGACTTCGGTGGTGAAGTTGAACGTGTCATGTCCATGGTAGATTCCGTTCTGTTGGTCGTTGATGCAATGGATGGTCCGATGCCGCAGACGCGCTTCGTGACCAAAAAAGCCTTTGCTCACGGCCTGAAACCCATTGTTGTTATCAACAAAGTTGACCGTCCGGGCGCGCGTCCTGATTGGGTTGTTGACCAGGTATTTGACCTGTTCGTTAACCTCGACGCTACCGACGAGCAACTGGACTTCCCTATCGTTTACGCCTCAGCGCTGAACGGTATCGCGGGTCTGGATCACGAAGACATGGCGGAAGACATGACCCCGCTGTATCAGACTATCGTTGATCGTGTACCGGCACCGAACGTTGACCTTGATGGCCCGCTGCAGATGCAAATCTCCCAGCTGGACTACAACAACTACGTTGGCGTTATCGGTATCGGCCGCATCAAACGCGGTAAAGTGAAACCGAACCAGCAGGTCACTATCATTGATAGCGAAGGCAAAACGCGTAACGGTAAAGTCGGTAAAGTTCTGACCCACCTGGGTCTTGAGCGTATTGAGAGCGACATCGCGGAAGCAGGCGACATTATCGCGATCACCGGTCTCGGCGAGCTGAACATCTCTGACACCATTTGCGATACGCAGAATGTTGAAGCGTTGCCGGCGCTGTCTGTTGATGAGCCGACCGTAACCATGTTCTTCTGCGTAAACACCTCGCCGTTCTGCGGTAAAGAAGGTAAGTACGTTACCTCTCGTCAGATCCTTGACCGCCTGAACAAAGAGCTGGTGCACAACGTTGCACTGCGCGTTGAAGAAACCGAAGACGCTGATGCGTTCCGCGTTTCTGGTCGTGGTGAGCTGCACCTGTCTGTACTGATCGAGAACATGCGTCGTGAAGGTTTCGAGATGGCGGTTTCCCGTCCGAAAGTTATCTTCCGCGAAATCGATGGCCGTAAACAAGAGCCGTTCGAAAACGTAACGCTGGACGTCGAAGAGCAGCACCAGGGTTCTGTGATGCAGGCTCTGGGGGAGCGTAAAGGCGACCTGAAAAACATGAATCCAGATGGCAAAGGCCGCGTACGTCTCGACTACGTGATCCCAAGCCGTGGGCTTATCGGCTTCCGTTCAGAATTCATGACCATGACTTCCGGTACTGGTCTGCTGTACTCCACTTTCAGCCACTACGACGACATTCGTCCGGGCGATGTGGGCCAGCGTCAGAACGGTGTTCTGATCTCCAACGGCCAGGGTAAAGCAGTTGCGTTTGCACTGTTCAGCCTGCAGGACCGCGGTAAGCTGTTCCTGGGCCATGGCGCAGAAGTTTACGAAGGCCAGATCATCGGTATTCACAGCCGTTCTAACGACCTGACGGTAAACTGCCTGACCGGTAAGAAACTGACCAACATGCGTGCGTCCGGTACTGACGAAGCAACGGTTCTGGTTCCGCCGGTTAAGATGACCCTGGAGCAGGCTCTGGAGTTTATCGATGATGACGAACTGGTAGAAGTGACCCCGACCTCTATCCGTATTCGTAAACGTCACCTGACGGAAAACGATCGTCGTCGCGCTAACCGTGGTTCTAAAGAAGACTAATCTTCTTTCTTCACGGATATGTGATGCCGGGCTGGTCTCATGGCCAGCCGGAAAAAAAGCCGCTGATATCAGCGGCTTTTTTATTCATAGCGTAAGGGCGACGTTTAGTTTACGTCATCCTCAGCAATGACCAGTTCCACCTTGTCTTCTTCCAGCAGTTGCCGAAATGCCGCAGGCGGCTGTTTATCGGTAAAGAACGCTTTAACCTTGCGCGCGTTGCCAATCGACACGGCGGCGGATGCGTGGAATTTTGTATGATCGGCGACTAACAACGTATGGCGGGCATGGGCCATCATGGTTTTAGCGACGGTGGCTTCATTCACATCAAATTCGAGCAACGTACCATCGTTCTCAATGGCACCTACGCTGGTGATAAGGTAGTCTGCCCGAAAGCCCTCAACGAAACTCACCGTTCCTGGCCCGACAATGCCCCCGTTATGTGAACGCAACATTCCTCCGGGTACCATGACTTCCAGATCCTGGTTTTTATACAGAATTTGCGCCACGCGCAGGCTGTTGGTGATGATGCGCAAGTCCTGGCGACCCAGCAACGCGCGGGCAACGGCTTCGACGGTCGTCCCGATAGTAATAAATACGGTGCAACGCTCAGGAATATAATCCGACACCGCATCGGCCATTTCCCGTTTTTCCTGGGTTAATGACAGTTCGCGTTCTTCAAACGCGGTGTTCATGACGCTCGAAACGCGCCCCGCCCCACCGTGGTGCCGAGTGATCAAACCCTGCTCACTCAGCTTGCGAATATCACGACGAATAGTTTGGGTTGAAACATCCAGTAATTGCGCGAGCTCCTCAATATTCATATAGCCGCGCTCAGCAATGTAGTGAACAAGCTGATCGTGCCGCGGATTACCGGTCAGTTCGGTGATGCTCATGAACACTCCTGTTAGTTCCCCTGTAAAAACCCGTTATTTTATGCATAAAGTGACAAAAATGACGCGATTTGCTCACGTTCTGGTATTCCCGCACGTCCTCCGGGACGCGTACATTTCATTGCGGCAACCGCGCTGGCGAACTGTACTGCGGTTTCTGTCGGCATATTTTCCGCCAGCGCCAGGGCGAGCGCGCCGTGGAAAACGTCACCAGCACCGGTGGTGTCTACTGTTTTAACGACGAAGGCCGGTAAGTGACAAAAATGATCATACTCTTTCCATAATGCGCCTTCCGCGCCCTGAGTAACATAAACACGGCCGTCCGTTTGCGTGGCGGCCTTGTTCAACCCCTCTTCGCCGTTCTCGCTTCCGGTCATTCGTTTCAGGCCAGGGGCAGAGAATACGGCATGATCCGCCAGGGCGACCAGCGAGGTGATGTCCTGCGGCGTGACATCCGCATCCAGCAATGTCGGCACGCCCGCCGCTCGCGCCAGCGTAAAGGCTTTTGCGGTACCGTCATGCCAGCGAACGTCGGCAAGCACCATATCATATTGCGAAAAATCAATGGCATCGAGCCAATCTGCGTCGGCCGGGAGATCCGGGCTGGGATAGTTGATGATGATCCGCTCGCCATGTTCATCCACCAGAATGGCCGATTGTGAAGATCGTGCATGTGGTACCTGAAGGCAATGCTGCGTATTCACGCCAAACTGCTGGAGCTCGGCAATTAACGTTTTACCGCAGTTGTCGTCCCCCACGCGTCCGATGAAATCGACTTCAGCCCCAAGACGCGCAATCGCCACAGCGGCCGTCGCCGCTGGCCCGCCGCCGGTTTCCTGGTACTGGTTAGACTGGTATTTGCCACCGCCTGTCGGTAACGCATTCACAGAGTAAATACGATCCTGTACGGCAATCCCTACACACGCAATTCTGGTCATCTTTGTCTGTTCCTGTTTTATTTTGTCGTCTAATGCTCATTTTAATGACATAAATGATCAAATTAGTGACGGATGTCTGGTTTTTAGGCATAAATTACAAATATGATCAAAAACAGACGAAAATGACTTATCGATTGTAGTTTTTTGCTCATTCAGTTACAGGAGAGTGTTCATGTCCACCATCGCATTTTTAGGGCTTGGCCAGATGGGAAGCCCTATGGCCAGCAACCTGTTGCGCAAAGGCCATTCCTTACGTGTTTTCGACCTCAACCAACAGGCAGTCAATGCGCTGGTGGAAAAGGGAGCGGTTGCGGCAACGACCCCCGCAAATGCCACCCTGGATGCCGAGTTTATCATCACCATGCTGCCTAATGGCGACATTGTCCGTGACGTCCTGTTTGGCGAAGCGGGCGTGTGCGAAACGCTGAGCGCGAACGCGCTGGTGATCGACATGTCTACTATCCACCCTCTGCAAACCGATGCGCTGATGAGCGAAATGGCTGAAAAAGGCCACGCCATGATGGATGCGCCGGTGGGTCGCACCTCTGATAACGCCAAAGACGGCACCTTGCTTATTCTCGCGGGCGGCACGTCTGAACAGGTTGAACGCGCTCGCCCCATCCTGATGTGCATGGGGTCTGAGCTGGTGGAGGCTGGCGGTCCGGGAATGGGCATCCGCGTCAAACTGATTAACAACTATATGAGCATCGCGCTCAATGCGCTGTCTGCCGAAGCTGCGGTGCTGTGCGAATCCTTAGGCCTTGACCTCAATGTCGCTATCAACGTGATGAGCGGCACGGCGGCGGGTAAAGGCCACTTCACTACCACCTGGCCGGGCAAAGTGCTCAAAGGCGATCTCTCACCGGCCTTTATGGTCGACCTTGCGCTGAAAGACCTGCGTATTGCCGTTGATGTCGCCCGACAGACCGGCGTACCGCTGGGCATGGGCGAAGTCGCCGAAACCTATTACCGGTCGGCCAGCCACGACGGCCGGGGCCGCCAGGACTGGAGCGCTTTGTTATCTCAGGTTCGCCGCCTTGCTGGCCGACCAGACTCTCTTTAATTATCGATTACGACAGGAGTAACTATGTCTTCTCTGAACAACCCTTGCACACTGAAAGATATCTCGCGTCCGGGCGGTGGATTCGCCATGCTGGCCGTCGATCAGCGTGAAGCAATGCGTTTGATGTTTGCCGCTGCGGGTCAGCCAAAACCGGTTGCTGACAGCGTACTGACCGATTTTAAAGTGGCGGCGACGCGCATTCTTTCGCCGTGGGCTTCTGCAGTACTGGCTGATAAACAATTTTGTCTCGATCAGATTATTGCGCAGGGCGCGGTTGCCGATACCTGCGGTCTGATTGTCGCCGCTGACCATTTTGTGCCGGGTAACGGTATTCCGGTTGATAGCGTGGAAATCGACCGGGCTATCGATCCGCAACGCGTGCGTGAAATGGGCGGTAAGGCAATGAAGTTATTAGTCTTGTGGCGTGAAGATGAACCAGCAGATGCGCGTCTCGCGATGGTCGATGAGTTTGTTCAACGCTGCCGCAGTGCCGGTCTGGTGAGCATCATCGAACCGGTTGTTCGTCCGCCGCGCCGCGGCTGGGAATTTGACCGCGAGAGCGCCATTGTGGCCGCTGCCGCCGAACTAGGTAGCACCGCGGCTGATCTTTACAAAGTGGAAATGCCACTGGGCGGGAAGGGCAGTGAGCAGGCGTTGCTTTCCGCCTGCCAGAAACTGAATGACCAGATGAACATGCCATGGGTCATCCTTTCATCAGGCGTCGAGGCCGATATCTTTGGTCGTGCTGTGCGCATTGCCATGAAAAGCGGAGCATCCGGTTTCCTGGCAGGCCGTGCGGTCTGGGCATCGGTTATAGGCGCGCAAGATCCGCAAACCATGCTGCGTGATGTGTCAGTTCCGCGCCTGCAACGGCTGGCCGAGATTGTTGATGAAGGTATTTCTCAGCGTTAACACAAAACCATAAGCGCACCAGGAGAACAACCATGGACAAAATTACCCAAGTTTTATTTTCCGATATTGGAAAGGTCACGACGCAGTACGTCGAGCAGCCACACCAGGAACTTAAGCCTCACGAAGTCCGCATTGCTCCGGCATTCTTTGGGATTTGCGGCTCGGATTTGCATGTGTTGAAAGGCGGGCATCCATTCGCCAAACCCCCCGTCGTGCCGGGGCATGAAATTGCCGCCCGCATTACCGAAGTGGGTAGCGATGTGGCGAATGTAAAGCCTGGCGATCATGTTGTGGTCGATCCCATTATGGCCTGTATGGAATGCCGTGCCTGTAAAGCCGGGCGTTTTAACCTATGTGAGCCGCCGCAGGTGGCGGGTTTTCGTGCGCCGGGCTTTGCCCGTTCGCAGCATGTCGTTCCGGCGCGCAACTGCCATGTCGCGCCAGCCTCAATGCCGTTAAACGTGCTCGCGTTTGCAGAGCCTGCTGCCTGTGCTCGCCACTGTGTGACACGCATGCCGCAAGCTTCGCTGGAAAGCGTGCTGGTGATTGGCGCGGGCACTATTGGCCTGTCGATTGTTCAGGCGCTGCGCATCATGGGCGCGGGAGAGATTACCGTTATCGAACCCGATGCCGCGAAACGTGCTCTGTCACTCAAACTGGGTGCAGCACAGGCCTGGGCCCCTGGTGAGCTGGATGCGCAAGCCCGCTTTACTGGCGCGATTGATGTGGTTGCCGCACAGGCAACGCTCAATGAAGCCTGCACCCGCGTGTATGCCGGTGGCACCGTGGTCTGCATGGGCGTTCCGGGCGGCCCGCGTGAAATTCCGCTGCCGATGATGCAGCGTTTCGAACGCGACCTGCTCAACTCCGGCATGTACATCCCCGAAGACTTTGACGTGGTGATCGAATGGCTGGCGGACGGGCGCTTTGATACCAGTGAACTGGTGACGGACATGTTCCCGGTGAGTGAAGCCGCTGCAGCGTTTGAGCGTGCGCAGCAAAATGACTCCATCAAAGTCATGCTGCAATTCGCTGATGCCTGATGGGCCACAACTTCTGACAGACGCCGCACCAGGGCAGCGTCCCCTACAACAAAAAGAAAGGATATTGTGATGGTACAAATCACCAGTCCTGCACCTTATTCAATCAGTCGTCCACAGGACGTGATTGATATTGTTAATAAAAACTCGGCTGTTAACGCTAGTGCAGGCGTTATCTTCATTGCGCTGGGCGGCATTTTGATTGATGCCTATCAGGCGGCAATGGTGGGTTTTGGTAATAAATACATTGCTGCGCAGTTTGGGATCTCCCCCGGACTGGCGGCCACGGTAAACGCCTCTGTCCTGATCGCTGCGCTGATTGGCGGTCTGCTGGCAAACCGCGTGATTAACCGTTTTGGTCAGCGCCGCGCATTTTTGATTGGTATGGCGCTGTGTACGCTGGGGGCGGCATCTGTTGCAGTTGCGCCGAACATCTGGTGGGTACTGGTCTGCCGCGTGGTAATGGGCTTCGGCCTGGGGATCGATTTCCCGTTGGCGACCAATGCGGTGGCGGAACTTCGTGGTTCCACGTCGAAAAAAACCGGTACATCGGTCAACTTATGGCAGATGGCCTGGTATGTTTCGACCACCGTGGTGTATCTGGTGCTGCTGCCGCTACTGCTTTCCGGGATTGCGGAAGACCAACTCTGGCGTTACGGCATATTCATTGGTGCCGTGTTTGCCGTCATCATCATGATCCTGCGCTACGTCTTCATCGGTGAATCAGCTATGTGGGCGGCACGTGTCGGTCGCTATGACGAAGCCTGCGATATCTTGCGAAAACGCTATGGGGTACATGCCCGCGTGGCGCTGGAAAAATCCATCGCCCAGGCCTCGCAGAGTGAAAACAAAATCCACACCGGGTACGGCATTTTGTTCAACGGGCGTTACCGCAAACGCACTATTCTGGGATGTATTGTCGCCACGATGCAGGCATGGCAGTACAACGCGGTGGGTGTCTATTTACCGCTGACGCTGGCAGGTATTCTGAGCGGCGGTCTGGCAGGAGCGCTTTCCGGTTCGGCCGTGGTTAACGCCCTGTGCGGGATCTCCGGTGGTTTGATTGGCTCTCTTATCCTGCAGCGCTTAGGGACGCGTCTGCAGTCAATGTACGGCTTCGCCGTTGTGACGCTCGCACTGCTGGCGCTGGGTGCGCTGGCCACGACTAACCCCTGGCTCTCTCTGGGGTTACTGGGTGCCATCATTTTCTTCCATTCTGCCGGACCTGGCGGGTTGGGGATGACAATCGCCACGCTTTCATATCCTCCGAGTATTCGCCCGACAGGTGTTGGTTTTGCTCGCGCCATTATGCGTACCGGAGCGATTGCTGGCCTTATTTTCTGGCCTATGCTCTGGGGCGCATTAAAGACGGATGCTTTCTTCTGGCTGGCAGTGGTGCCGTTTATCGGGTTCATCACGTGCGCACTGATTAAATGGGAACCGTTGGGGGCCAATGTGGATGCGGAAGATGCTCAGGTATTAGCTGAACTGGAAAAATAATAACGCGCCCGGCATGTATCGATGCGCTATGACCTGTACCTGCTGTGGGTGAGTTTCACCCACAGTTTTCTCACCGCTACGGAGAGGAAACACAATGTCTGAAAGATTACATGAACCTACTGCCGGACTTACCGGTAAAGCGATGCGCCGCGTCGTTATGGGAAGTTTCGCCGGCGCGTTACTGGAATGGTATGACTTCTTTATTTTTGGCACCGCCGCCGGGCTGGTGTTTGCACCGTTGTTTTTCCCCGATAGCGATCCCTTTATTGGCGTTATCGCGGCTTTCGCCACCTTTGGCGTCGGCTTTCTCACTCGCCCGTTGGGGGGCATTGTTTTCGGTCATTTCGGCGACAAGATTGGTCGTAAAATCACCCTTATCTGGACGCTGGGTATTGTCGGTACATCCACCTTTCTGATCGGGTTTATTCCCACGTATCACGATATTGGTATTTGGGCACCGTTGCTGCTGATGGCATTGCGCCTCATTCAGGGATTTGGCCTGGGCGGTGAGTATGGTGGGGCGGCGCTGATGACCATTGAATCTGCACCGCAGAATAAACGGGGCTTTCTGGGCTCATTACCGCAAACGGCTGCGTCTGTCGGCATTATGCTGGCGACCGGCATTTTTGCGCTCTGTAATCATTTGTTGACCCCGGAGCAATTTCTTTCCTGGGGCTGGCGTATCCCGTTCTGGCTGTCGGCATTAATGCTGGCGGTGGGGATGTTCATTCGCCTGCATACCGAAGAGACGCTGGATTTTAAACAACGGCGAACAAAGTCGCAGGAAAGGAAAGCACCGCCGCCGCTGATTGAGCTGTTTCGTAAACACCCGAAAAATATCTCTCTGGCATTGGGCGCGCGTCTCGCTGAAAGCGTTTCCTCAAACATTATCAACGCCTTTGGTATCGTTTATATCTCCACGCAACTGGCGCTTTCCCGTGATATTCCGCTCACCGGCATGTTGATTGCCTCCGCTATCGGGATAGTGAGTTGCCCATTAGTAGGCTGGCTATCCGACCGCGTCGGACAGCGCAAAATCTATCTGTTGGGGGCCGGTTTTTGTGTGCTATTTGCGTTTCCCTTCTTCTTGCTGCTGGGCACCAAAAGCGTGGCGATTATCTGGATCAGCATGATTCTGGGCTACAACTTTGGCCCAACGATGATGTTTGCCGTTCAGCCAACGCTCTTTACCCGCATGTTTGGCACTCAGGTGCGCTACACAGGACTCTCTTTTGCCTATCAGTTCTCCGCCATTCTTGGCGGAATGAGCCCGCTTATCGCCTCGAGTTTGTTGGCATTAGGGGGTGGTGAACCCTGGTATGTGGCCACCTTCTTATTCGTTGTCTCTGTGGTGTCGTTTGTCTGCGTCTGGTTTATCGAACCGCTGCCGCTCAATTCACCCCAGGGAAAGGCGCAAAAATTGACACAGGATTATCACTTTCTCAGGAAGCAATCTCATGAACAATGAAGGGGAAAATGCACATTTTCAGGCACTGCAGCGGGCGTTTGATGCGCCCTGGCCGGGGCCGATGGGTGATGCCATTACATTGAAGCGCGGGCATGTTGAGGTGACGGTCTATCCACAGGATGCTGCCCGGATGACATCGCTACGGGTATTTGGCTATGAACTGCTGCGCCAGTGGAACCCGCAGCGCCGTGCGTTTCAGTATGGTTCGTTTCCTATGGTGCCATGGGCAGGGCGTCTGGGTAATGGCCAACTGGATGCAAATGGGAAAATCTGGCAATTACCCGCCAACAAACCGCCGCATGCGCTGCACGGGATGGCGTGTTACTCATTGTGGAACGTTACTGAGATAACCTCCGACAGCCTGACGCTCTGTATGACACTGGCGGAACCCTGGCCGTGGAAAGGTCGTGTCATACAGCGGATTATGCTACAGGACGATGCGTTAATCATGTGCCTGGAAATTCGTAGCGATGCCGACACGTTTCCTGCTTCTGCTGGCTGGCATCCCTGGTTTGCGAAATGGGTGGATGCACCACAGAACGTCAGCGGTTTACCCACAGATGAGGCTCTACAGTTGCGCTTTGAGGCAGACTGGCAAGAAGAGCCCGGAGCGAATGAACTGCCGACCGGTAGGCGTGTCTCACCGCGCCCAGGCCCGTGGGATGATTGTTTTGGTTTTACCGAGGGGGTATCGGTAAATCTTGAATGGCCCGGCAAACTGGCATTAAGCATGACCTCTGGGGCGCCAGGTTTGGTGGTATTTGATAAGCAACCAGATGCCACCTGTGTTAACCCACTGACGCAAGCTCCGAATGCCATTAATACTGATCCTGAATATGTTTCCCCGGCGCAGCCGTTGGTTATCGAAACCCGCTGGCAGTTCACACAACGCTAAGTCGTGCATGTTCCCGCATGATGTCATTTCCATGCGGGGCATTTCCTCACGAAGTCGTCACATTCCTGTCGCCCGTCTGAGCGGGCGAACTACTCAACTACTGACTTTCCCGCTACAGTTAACTTTCCACGGAAAATAAGGAGAGAGAGATGCTCTATATCTTTGATTTGGGTAACGTGATCGTTGATATCGACTTCAATCGGGTGCTGGGCGTATGGAGTGACTTCAGTCGTGTGCCGCTTGCAACGCTCAAACAAAGCTTCACGATGGGCGAAACTTTTCAGCTTCATGAGCGGGGTGAAATCAGTGATGAAGATTTTGCCAAAGCGCTGTGTGAAGAGATGTCCATGTCGTTAAGTTTTGAGCAATTTGCAACGGGCTGGCAGGCGGTTTTTGTCTCCCTGCGTAAGGACGTTATCAGCATCATGAAACAACTGCGCGAGCAAGGGCACCGCGTTGTCGTGCTCTCAAATACCAACAGCCTTCACACCACCTATTGGCCGGATCAATACCCGGAAATTTTGGCCGCCGCCGACCACGTTTATCTTTCGCAAGATATGGGGATGCGTAAGCCGGAAACACGCATCTACCAGCGTGTACTCGAACTGGAAGGCTATAGCGCTGATAATACTGTCTTTTTCGATGATAATGCGAATAATATAGAAGGGGCTAACCAGTTGGGGATTACCAGTATTCTGGTGACGGGTAAGAACACCCTCCCTGACTATTTTGCGAAGCAGTTATGCTGAAATTTATTCGCCATAAAACGAAACACCATACGCGACCCATTTGGTCGTGGCTTAAATTACTCTGGTTGCGCATCGATGAAGACCATATGACAACCCTGGCGGGAAATCTCGCCTATGTTTCCTTGCTTTCATTGGTGCCACTCATTGCCGTTATCTTTGCGTTATTTGCCGCGTTTCCGATGTTTTCTGAGGTTAGCATCCAGCTGCGTCATTTTGTTTTTGCTAATTTTATTCCTACCACCGGCGACGTGATTCAACGTTATATTGAACAGTTTGTTGCCAATTCAAGCAAAATGACTGCCGTTGGGGCATGCGGGCTGGTGGTGACATCATTGCTGTTGATGTATTCCATCGACAGCGCACTGAATTCTATCTGGCGCAGTACGCGCGTTCGTCCGCGGATATACTCCTTTGCTGTCTACTGGATGATCCTGACGCTGGGGCCGCTGCTTGCCGGGGCGAGCCTGGCGATAAGCTCCTATTTGCTCTCTCTGCGCTGGGCCAGCGGACTCAACGGCGCGATAGATAATATGCTGCGCGTTTTCCCGCTCATTTTGTCGTGGATCTCTTTTTGGTTGTTATACAGCATTGTGCCAACCACGCGCGTGCCCAATCGTGATGCAGTAATTGGTGCTTTTGTCGCCGCTGTGTTGTTTGAAGCGGGAAAAAAAGGGTTTGCGCTTTATATCACCACATTTCCTTCTTACCAGCTCATTTATGGCGTGCTGGCGGTGGTCCCGATTTTGTTTCTGTGGGTCTACTGGACATGGTGTATCGTCTTGCTTGGCGCTGAAATAACTGTCACTCTCGGTGAATATCGACGATTAAAAAAAGCCGCAGAACAAGAAGAAGACTAACCATGATTGCATTGATACAACGTGTATCCCAGGCCAGCGTTACCGTGGCGGGTGAAGTGACGGGTGAAATCGGTCCGGGACTTTTGGTGTTGTTAGGTGTCGAAAGGGAAGATGACGAGCAAAAAGCGAACCGCCTGTGCGAGCGCGTACTGGGGTATCGTATTTTCAGTGATGCTGACGGCAAGATGAACCTCAACGTTCAGCAGTCCGGCGGCAGCGTGCTGGTGGTGTCACAATTTACACTGGCGGCGGATACCGAACGCGGCATGCGTCCTGGTTTTTCCCGGGGCGCCGCGCCGGAAAAAGCGGAAGCATTATATGACTATTTCGTCAGTCGCTGCCGTAGCCAGCAGATAGAAACACAGACCGGACGATTCGCTGCAGATATGCAGGTATCGCTGGTTAATGACGGCCCCGTAACGTTCTGGTTGCAAGTATGAGCCAGCTTGCGGAGTTGCCACGGGTAACAAGAGAGAATACAGCTATGTATCACCTTCGCGTACCGCAAACAGAAGAAGAGCTAGAGCTTTACTACCAGTTCCGTTGGGAGATGCTGCGCAAGCCACTGCATCAGCCGAAAGGTTCCGAACGCGATGCCTGGGATGCCATGGCCCATCATCAAATGGTTGTGGATGAAGAAGGCGAAATCGTTGCCGTTGGTCGGTTATATATCAATGCCGACAATGAGGCTTCGATCCGTTTTATGGCTGTACACCCCTCCGTGCAGGATAAAGGACTCGGCACGCTGATGGCGATGACGCTGGAATCGGTCGCGCGCCAGGAAGGTGTGAAGCGGGTGACCTGTAGCGCACGTGAAGATGCGGTGGAGTTCTTCGCAAAGCTGGGTTTTATCAATGAGGGTGAAATTACCGCCCCGCAAACCACGCCGGTGCGCCATTTTCTGATGATCAAACCCGTGGCGACGCTGGAGGATATTCTGCATCGCGGCGACTGGTGTGGGCAGTTGCAGCAGGCCTGGTATCAGCATATTCCGCTTAGCGAAAAGATGGGCGTGCGTATTCAGCAGTACACCGGGCAGAAATTTATCACCACCATGCCGGAGACGGGCAACCAGAATCCGCACCATACGCTGTTTGCCGGAAGCCTGTTCTCACTGGCGACGTTAACGGGCTGGGGGCTTATCTGGTTGATGTTGCGTGAGCGGCATCTGGGGGGGACGATTATTCTTGCTGATGCGCATATCCGCTACAGCACGCCTATCACCGGTAAACCCAGCGCGATTGCCGATCTGGGTTCGCTAAGTGGCGACCTCGACAGACTGGCTCGCGGGCGTAAAGCGCGTGTTCAGTTGCAGGTAGAACTGTTTGGCGACGATAAGCAGGGTGCCTTGTTTGAGGCGGTCTACATCGTGTTACCGGCTAAACCGTATGGCGCTTTTGAAGAAGGCGGCAACGAAGAAGAGTAATTAGCGAGTCCGGCGCCAGGGTCGGACTCGACCCTGGCAACGTACAGCTATTCGGCAAAGTAAAACCACGCGGTTTTTATCAAACCATCCTGAACCTCATACACCGCCATATTCTCGATAACCTGCTCGCCAATGCCGTAGATTTTTTCGTGATCGAACACCTTATTCCCCATCACGGTACGGCTGAGTAACTCCGCCCGAAGCGCCGGGTTGTTAAAGCGATGCTGGCTGTAAAACGCGCGCAGCGCTTCCCGACCCCGTGTGGAAGGCGATGTGGCAGGCATGCGCCATGCGGTAAAGTCTTCGCTAAAACAGGCCGTGAACATGTCGATGTCATGGGCGTTATAGGCGGCAAATTGTCTTTCGACGGGCGCAACGATGGACATGGCGTTTCCTTAAGCTGAAAAACGTAATTATCATTTTTACGTTTTTTATTTCAACAGGATAGTGTCAATATCCCAACCGCCAGGCCAAATCTCTTATCGCCCCGCGTGCTGTTTTGCTGATGCCACCAAGCTGAAAGAAGCCGTGAATGACCCCCAGATGGTGCTGACAGGAACACTCCACCCCTTGCTCGGTCATCCGTTGAAACAATGCTTCGCCTTCATCGCAGAGCGGATCATATTCTGCAGTAAGAATATGCACAGGAGGCAGGCCGTTGAAATCATCGCGCCAGAGTGGACTGGCTTCCGGGTGCATTGGATCCGTGTCACCGAGATAGAGCGCGTAGCCGCTAAGCAGCGCATCACGGGTTATCACATAGTCCTCGCCGTTAGTGGTGTAGCTTTCAAAATAGGCGGTTGCATCGAGCATCGGATAAATCAGGATCAGTTGAGCGGGTTGCCATACCTGCGCCGCTTTAAGACGAAGTGCCGTGACCAGCGCCAGATGGCCACCTGCGCTGTCTCCGGCGAGGGTGATTTTTTGCCGATCCACGCCCAGCTCAGCGGCGTATTGCCAGATAAGCTGTGCTCCTTTCTGCGCGTCATCATGTGCGGCAGGAAAAGTATGTTCCGGGGCCAGACGATATTGCACCGCAATCACCCGACAGCCGCTATAAAAGGCGAGCTGGCGTAATGGTTTGTCATGAGTGGCAAATTCGCCGCTGATAAAACAGCCGCCGTGGTAATAGACCAGCGTAGGCAATGGGCCCGTTGCCTCAAGCGGGGAGATAACGCGAAATGTCATACCGTCGAGATGGACATCTTTCACATTGACCCGGGTTTCCGTTTCACCCGCCAGCACGGTACTGGCGATGTAGCCTGCTCTCCGTTCATCAATACTTTTGTCCCTCGAGGATGGCCGCCCGGCGGCGATAAACTCCCTGACCAGCTCTGCAATTCCTGTTTCCAGCGCCATTATCACACCTATTTTCTGTATATATATCCAGTGTTATAACCTGGATTTACGGCGATGGGAACGGCGATTTTTCGCAGGCGGGTGAAACGGGAAAGCGTCTCGCAAAGATGAAATGCAGGCCGTAAGGCGCCTGTATTAACGATCAATTTAGATTGCAGAGCGGCGTCTTAATCTGCGTCAGGAATAGGACATGGGGCGGCCAGACGCCATAATCCTGGCGATAGCGCAGACGCAGCGTCGTGAACGGGCAATGCGAAATACCTTTGAGTTTACCGGTGTACCGGGAGTGAGTGCGCCCTGGCAACGGCGGCCGGGCGCATTCACAATCTGGCGCAGATAATGACGTTACTCCCCCTCGCCGGGGAAGAGGAATGGATTAATGGAACTGCGGGCGAACCCTTCCTGTTCCATCCGGGCATCGAGTACCAGCGAGGCTAAATCATCAGCAACAGGTTCCACGTTCGGATCTTTTTCCTGATACAGAATCTTTAGGTAGGTACCGCAATCGCCGCAGCTTTCGGCTTTGATTGCCGCCTTCTCGTTGTCCAGCGACCAGTAGTGTAAATCGCGTGTCTGCTCGCAGTTGCTGCATTTGACGCGCACCACGTGCCACTCGGTTTCACACAGATTACAGTGCAAATAGCGCAACCCCTGGGTTGTGCCGATATGCACAACGCTTGAAACAGGTATCGATCCGCATACCGGGCAGAACTGACGCTGCTCGCCATATTCCGCCCGGGCTTTGCCGGGGATGAGGCTTGCCATTTGCGACCAGTAGAGGGAAAGCGCAGCCCAAATAAACGGCGCTTTATCACTGCTGACCGAACTAAAATCAGACGCAAACAGCGCGCTGGCCATTTGTTCCAGTTCCTGTTCGGAGGATTTTTCCAGATTTTCAATCACCGCCAGCGCGGGTCCACTCATCTCCGGCTTGAGTTCGGCAATGAGGGAATGCAGCAGTCGGTGCCAGTGCTTGTCGCGCGGCAAAACGTGAATATCCAGTGGCGGTTTGCCCTCGGCGGCGGCCTGTTTGATACGCGCTGTCAGATCGATCTCCAGCGGATGGTCGTACAGCACCACTTCCTGGGCATGGGCGATCAGCGCGGCAAAACGCAGGTAATCACCCAGCGGATTGTGCTCAGCTAACTCGCGCAGGCGCTCCGCCCGGCGGTTATAGAGATTTTTCAGTCTGGGGAATAATAACGGCGGAATGACCTCCGCCGTGCGTTTCTCGCTCTTCTCCAGCTCGTCTTGCGGGATTATGCGAATACTCATGCCGTAATGATTCCTGTCTTATGGCCCTCGCTCAGTATTGATGTAAGGGCGGAATGAATCTATTTATGATAACGGCATTTACGCAGGCAGCCATCCTTATTTAGGGCTATGTTTGAACCTGGTAGCGATATCCAATGCCGTGTACGGTGCGAATCAGTTGTGGGTGGCTGCTGTCCAGCTCAATGACTTTACGCAGGCGAGAAATATGCTGATCCAGCGTGCGGCTGTTGGGAAAGTAGTCATAGCCCCAGGCGGCATCAAACAACATATCCCGGGTCACCACCTGATTTTTATTACTGTAAAGACAGCTTAAAATCCGAACTTCCCTTAGCGTGAGCTCCAGTTTCTGCTCGCCGCGCTTCGCGCACAGTTCGTTGGGAAAAACCGTTAAGTCGCCGAAAGGAAAGCAGAGATTAGGTTGGGGAGCATTGTGGCTTAAGCAACGACGGGCGATAGTTTTTATCCGCGCCCGTAGCTCATGAATGCCAAAAGGCTTGCTGATGTAATCATCTGCCCCGAGTTCCAGCCCCACAACCCGGTCAATTTCTTCATCTTTGGCGGAGAGGAAGACAATCGGGATATGCTCGTTGTGCCGGCGAATTTCACGGCACACGGCATAGCCATCCATTTCAGGCATCATAATGTCCAGCAGCACGAAATCGGGCATGTCGCGATGGTAGCTCGTCAGCGCCGCACGACCATCGGGCGCGGCAATCAGCGTATAGCCCTCACGTGCAAGAGCATCCACAAGCCCCTGGCGGATATTGGCGTCATCTTCTGCAATCAGTATCTTCATGGTTTCATCCTTGAGGCAGTATCAGGGTAAAACATATGCCGGGGTTTTTCGCCGCGACGCGGATTTCCCCTTGCAGGCGTTGTGCCAGTTGGCGGGCGATAGTCAGACCAATGCCGGTCCCTGAAACACCTTCGGTAATGGACGATTTGACCCGATAAAACGGAAGAAAAATCATCTTAATCTCTTTCTCCGCAATGCCGGGTCCATAATCGCGAACGGCGATTTCAATCTGACCGGATACCGCTTGTGCCTCAATATCAACACGTTTTCCCTGGGCCGCATATTTTTCAGCATTACTCAAAAAATTGCTGATAATTTGCGTGATCATGTCACGATCGCTCCGTAACGTGATATTTCCAGGGCAGGCAATATGAATCTCTATTCCCTTTGCCTGCAGCGCCGGGGTGAAGATATGGGCAATCTCAGTGACAAGTTCTGACATATCCACCTCCCGGATATGCACGTTAGGTGCTCGGGTAAAGGTGAGGATGTTCTGGATAAGGCGGGTTAACCGTTGTCCTTCCTGGGTGATAACGTCCAGATAGCGTCGTTCGTGCGTTTGTTCGTCATCCAGACCTTCGCGTAGCAGTTCAGCGTATAAGGTGATATTGGTCAGCGGGGTTTTGAGTTCATGTGACACCTGGCTGACAAAATCGACCTGTTGTCGGGCGAGACGTGCAGCGCGAGTGTATTCCCGCCACAGTAAATATCCCAGCAGCGCGACACCCGCCAGTAGCAGAACAATTAACGCACAGCCCCAAATCCAGACGTGCCAGAGCGGAGCCTTCACACCATAAATGCTGATTTGCCACGTGGTCAGTGGGTAATCCAGCGTGTGGGAATCCAGAAGTGTTAACTGACTCAGAGTCGCCGGGGCGTTCTGATAAAGCTGGCGGCCATTCTCGGTCACTCTCACTATCAGCTGCGATTCCTGAGTGTCGACCTGAATGTTATTGATGATGTCCATCATCATCTGCACATAAGAAAGACGAAAGCCGATTACCGCGCTGTCTTTTAGTCGCCAGTAAATAAGCAGCGGCTCCTGCGTTTCGTTGGTAATAAACCATCCGGCCTGCGGCGATTCTTGTTCACCGTGAGCGATATGGCTGGCAAGCTGACTGGGATCGTTGACCAGGGGAGTAAGCTGACGCACCCACTCTTTATCCTCATTGCTTAACAGCTGACGCTCGTCGGGGAAAAGGAGCTGGTTTTTACGCATGATAAAAACGGCAGCAATATCATCGTCGCTCTCTTTTAGTGCGTTGAGCATGGCAGAATCGTCAGGATTGATAAAATCGCTGATGGCGTGAAGACGTGAAGCTTTTTGCTGCAGAAGCCCTTCGATACCGGCAAGTATGCTGGCGGTTTGTGTCCTGGCGAGGGTCTGCGCCTGGTACTGGCGTAGCAAAACTTCATGCTCCAGGGTGCGAAAGCCCAGATACGCAAGCAGGATAAAAAACATCAGCGTGGCGATGAGAAAAATCGGCTTACTTCCGGGCATCCGGCACTCCTTGTGGATCAGTTCGATTTTGAGCTTTGGTTCTTCGTCTTGTAACTTTGCTCTTTCAGCGATTTGCGCGATGCCTCTTTGCTTTCAGATTCCATTTTCTCCAGCAACTTGAGGTTTTCCTCCGCGCTTGCCTGCGCTTTCTTTTTGGGTGCGGGAGCGCGGACAGGCAGGGCGTTCAACGCGTTTGCGCTATCCTGCAACACCGCTTTCGCTTCATCCATTTTGCCTTCGTCGATGAGCTTTAAGGCCTGCTCGTTCTGAATGGCTGATTTTTGAATGGCGGAGTCAACGACGACCTCTTCCACCTGTGCTTTTTGCACCTCATCGGCAGACGCGGTATAGCGAATGGCGACGGATTCATCCCAGCGATCTTTTTGGTGGGTGGCCAGATTGTCGTAGCTGACTTTCACTTCGGCCAGCGGCTTACTTTGCGTCGCATCACCTTTGGCCGGAAGCACTTCCAGCATGACATATTTCTCCTGGTTGGCGTAAAGCTGGTTCAGTTTTACGCTCACGGTATTGCCATGGATGTCGCCTTCACGCCCCAGCAGTCGCAACGGTTTTGCGCCATTGTCCACTTTGATTTCTACCATCACATCCTGTGCGACAACGGACATCACATCGCCAAATTCATGGGCGAAGGCTTTTTCCAGCGCGTCAGTGTTTTGCACAAAAACGTGGTTACCGTCGCTGTATTGCGCAATGGCGGCCATCAGATCTTCATTGTAGCCCTCACCAATTCCCATCGTCGTAACGGCAATGCCTTTACGGGCGGCAATTTTACCCAGTTCCGCCAGTTCGCTGGTGGATGACGGACCCACGTTTGCCTGCCCGTCAGAAAGTAAAATAATGCGATTAACCTGCGCTTTATCGAGATATTTACTGGCTTCTTTAATGCCGCGACTGACACCAGCAAACAGCGCGGTGCCGCCACGCGGGGTGAGACGTTCACGAATCTGGCTGATGAGTTTCTCTTTATTATTGAGCTTGCCGGCCGGCACGATGACATCGACAACATCGTCATAAATCACGACAGAGAGCGTGTCCTGGCTACTCAGGGTGTTAACGGCCATCACTGCTGCTTCTGTCGCCTGCTGGATGCGATCGCCGCCCATTGAACCCGAACGGTCAATAACCAGCGCAAGATTAATGGGGCTACGCCTGGTGGCGCTGAGCGGGAACCCTGTCAGGGACACTTTCAGGTAGTTTTTTTCCTGCACATTTTCCAGCATCACGGGTGAGGCCAGGTCAGATTTGATGGTGACTTTCTGTTCGGGTTGCTGCGCACTGGCATTGGCCGTCAGGGCCAGCAGAATGAATGCCAGAGCGGCAAAGAGGTGTTTAAGATTCACGATACGTCTCCTTGTCATAAGAATCGCCTCCATTCTGTTGCGGCCTGGCTCCGGGTTGGTCTGTTATCTGTATTAAGTTGTCAAAAATTTGTCAAAACGTCGCAATCGGGCAAAAAAAAGCGCCGGAGAAAAACGTCTCCGGCGCCCAGTTATGCGTTCATGAACCCTGTGTCCTTACGGCAGGGGCTTATCCTGCTGTTTTTCGCGGACTTCACGGTACCAGCGCGGGTGATGTTTCTTCGCCCACGTTTTGGTGACCCAGCCTTCCACCATGGCGGTTATCGTGCCCTTCACCCACAGTGCGGCGTAGATGTGCACCATAATAACCACAATTAACGCAACGGCGGCAAACGAATGAACCATAATCGCAATTCGAATGACCGGGATAGAGAAAACGGGTGCGAAGTACGGACGCCACATGATGATGCCGCTCACCAGCAACAACACCAGGAAGAGAATCGCCGCCCAGAACACACATTTCTGGCCGAAGTTATAGCGCCCGGTATCCCCCACTTCCTCATTGACGACGATCTTACGAATATTCTTCGCCCAAAAGATATCATCCCGATTGATGAGGTTGTGATGCCAGTAGCGGAAGAACATGATGATGAACGACGCGAACATTACCACCCCAACAAACGGGTGCAGAATGCGTGCCAGCTGCGGCGTACCCAGAATGTGCATCAACCAGTTAAAGGACGGGAAAAAGAATCCCAGCCCGCTCACCGCCGCCAGCACGAAGCAGAAGGCGGTGACCCAATGGTTGATGCGTTCCGGCGCCGTGTAGCGCACGATGGTGTCACGTCTTTTCATTTGCGCACCTCGTCTTTTTCTTCATGCAGATTGTCGTCTTCTTCCTCTGCGCGGTTTGGACCGACACCGACGTAGTGGAAGATACTGGCTGCGAATGTCGCGGCAAAACCCACCGCGGCCAGCGGCTTCCAGATACCTTTCCAGAACTTCACGGTGGCACTGATTTCCGGGTTTTCCGGCAGACCGTGATACAGATTCGGCTTATCGGCATGGTGCAGTACGTACATAACGTGCGTACCGCCGACGCCGGCCGGATCGTACAGGCCCGCATTGTCATAACCACGTGTTTTGAGCTCCGCCACGCGTTCGCCTGCCAGCGTTTTCATATCCTCTTTGCTACCGAAGTGGATAGCGCCGGTCGGACACGTTTTCACGCAGGCCGGTTCCTGACCGACGGTAACGCGGTCTACGCACAGCGTACATTTGTAGACGCGATTATCTTCCGGATTCAGGCGCGGTACGTTGAACGGGCAACCCGCAATGCAGTAGCCGCAGCCGATACACTGTTCAGACTGGAAGTCGACAATCCCGTTGGCATACTGAATGATAGCCCCTTCTGACGGGCACGCCTTCAGACAACCCGGATCGGCGCAGTGCATACAGCCATCTTTGCGGATAAGCCATTCCAGTTTGTCGTTCTGCTCCACCTCGGAAAAACGCATGACCGTCCATGACTTAGCGGTCAGGTCCGCCGGGTTATCGTAAACCCCGACGTTATGTCCCACTTCATCACGAATATCATTCCACTCCGAGCAGGCTACCTGACAGGCTTTACAACCAATACAGGTGGTGACGTCAATAAGCTTCGCCACTTCCTGTTGGTGGTCCCGCGCCTGAGGCGCGGGGGTAAAACCGTTGGTTGCGGAACGACGGATAATATCTTGAGATTGGTAAGCCATAATTCGTCTCCGCTAGACCTTTTCCACATTCACCAGGAACGCCTTAAACTCCGGCGTCTGGGTGTTTGCGTCACCGACAAACGGGGTAAGGGTGTTAGCGATAAAGCCTTTCTTCGCCACGCCTTCATAACCCCAGTGAATGGGAATACCGATGGTATCCACCTCTTTGCCGTGCACGTTCAGTGTCCGAATACGCTTGGTCACCACTGCCTTGGCTTTGATATAGCCGCGGTTGGAGGAGACTTTCACGGTATCGCCCTGGACGATCCCCAGCTTGCCCGCCAGTTTTTCACCGATTTCCACAAACTGCTCCGGCTGTGCGATCGCGTTAAGCAATGCATGCTTGGTCCAGTAGTGGAAGTGTTCGGTCAGACGGTACGTGGTGCCGACATAAGGGAACTTATCCGCTTTACCCATCGCGGCCATGTCGTCTTTAAAGACGCGCGCGGCCGGGTTAGAGACAACATTCGGGTGCAGTGGGTTAGTGCCCAGCGGTGTTTCAAACGGCTCATAATGTTCCGGGAACGGCCCTTCCGCCATCTTATCGATAGCGAACAGGCGGCCCAACCCTTCTGGTTGCATGATAAACGGCCCCGCATCGCTACCCGGTGCGGCAGTGCTGTAATCCGGAATATCCACGCCGCCCCATTTCGCCCCATCCCATTTCAGAAGCTGGCGATTGGGATCCCACGGTTTACCCTGCGGATCTGCGGAGGCGCGGTTATACAGAATGCGACGGTTTAGCGGCCATGCCCATGCCCAGCCGAGCGTATTGCCAAGACCTGACGGGTCGGCATTATCGCGTTTGGCCATCTGGTTGCCGTCCGGTGTCCAGCTACCGGCGAAAATCCAGCAGCCGCTGGAGGTGGTGCCGTCGTCACGCAATTGGGCGAACGAACTGAGTTGCTGACCTTTTTTCACCAGAACCGTATTGGTCACCGGATCGATGATATCCGCCAGCGCTTTCCCGTTGCTCTCCATCGCCACCTCTTCCGAAGCCGGTTCGTGTGGTGTGGAGTAGTTCCAGGTCATGCTCAGCACCTGTTCCGGGTTGGCGCCGCCCTCTTCGGCGTACATTTTGCGCAGGCGCAGGAAGATGCCCGCCAGAATTTCACCATCGGTAACCGCATCTCCCGGCGCATCCTGACCTTTCCAGTGCCATTGCAGCCAGCGACCGGAGTTGACGATAGAGCCGTTCTCTTCGGCAAAGCAGGTACAGGGCAGACGGAACACTTCGGTCTGAATTTTCGATGAGTCAACGTCGTTCGACTCACCGTGGTTTTGCCAGAACGTGGAGGTTTCCGTGTTCAGCGGGTCGATAGTGACCAGGAATTTCAGTTTCGACAGCGCCGCCACGACTTTGTTTTTGTTCGGGAACGACGCGACCGGATTGAAGCCCTGGCAGATGTAGCCGTTCACCTGACCTTTAAACATCATGTCGAAATATTGCAGGACGTCGTAGCTTTTATCCCACTTCGGCAGCCAGTCGAAGCCCCAGTTATTTTCTTTCGTCGCTTTTTCGCCATAGAAGGCTTTCATCATCGAGACGAAGAATTTTGGATAGTTGCCCCAGTAGTTGACCTGGCCCTGCAACAACGGTTTTGGCGTGTTGGCGGTCAGATAGGTCTGCAGGTCCGTCTGTTTTTCGCTTGGCAGCGTCATGTAACCGGGTAGGCTTTGCGACAGCAGGCCCAGGTCGGTCAGTCCCTGAATATTGGAGTGTCCACGCAGGGCGTTAACGCCGCCGCCCGCCATTCCCATATTGCCGAGCAGCAACTGGATCATCGCCATGGTACGGATGTTCTGCGCACCTACAGAGTGCTGCGTCCAGCCCAGTGCGTACAGGAACGACGCGGTTTTGTCATGGGCACTGGTTTGTGCGATGTATTCGCAGACTTTCAGGAAATCCGCTTTTGGTGTGCCGCAAATGTTTTCCACTACTTCTGGCGTGTAGCGAGAAACATGCTGTTTCAACAGGTTCCAGACACATCGCGGGTGAGTAAGGGTGGTGTCGCGTTTGGCGAAGCCCTGTTCATCCAGCTCATAGTTCCAGCTTGAACGGTCATATTTGCGTTTTTCCGCGTCATAGCCGGTAAACAGGCCATCTTCAAAGCCGAAATCTTCACGCACGATCAGACTGGCGTTGGTATAGGCTTCGGTGTATTCGCGGTTGTATTTTTCATTGGTCAGCAGATACAGCAGAACCCCGGAAAGGAAAGCGATATCCGTCCCGGAACGAATGGGCGTGTAAAAGTCCGCGACCGAAGCGGTTCGCGTAAATCGAGGATCGATAACGATTAATTTGGCGCCATTATGGATTTTTGCTTCCATCGCCCAGCGGAATCCCACCGGATGCGCTTCAGCAGCGTTTCCTCCCATCACGATGATGAGATTGGCGTTTTTCATATCTACCCAGTGGTTGGTCATCGCACCGCGACCAAATGTTGGAGCAAGACTTGCTACCGTTGGTCCGTGTCAGACACGCGCCTGGTTATCCACGGCGAGCATGCCGAGGGCGCGGGTAAATTTCTGGGTTAAATAACCGGTTTCGTTACTGGATGCGGAAGCGCACAGCATACCGGTGGAAAGCCAACGGTTAACGGTGGTGCCTTCAGCGTTTTGCGCGATGTAGTTGGCGTCGCGGTCTTGTTTGATCAGTTTTGCGATGCGATCAAACGCGTCTTCCCAGGTGATTTGTTGCCATTTGTCGGAGCCTGGCGCACGGTATTCCGGGTATTTCAGACGACTTTCTGAATGAATGAAATCCACCAGACCTGCACCTTTCGGGCACAGCGCACCGCGGTTCACCGGGTGATCCGGGTCGCCTTCGATATGGAAAATAGATGCTTTGGCGTTTTTCGCGCCGTCGCCGAGGCTATACATTAACAGCCCACAGCCGACAGAACAGTATGTGCAGGTGTTTCGCGTTTCACGGGTGCGCAGTAATTTATATTGCCGCGTTTCCGCCAGCGCTACGCTGGGGGCAAAGCCCAGCGCCGCCGCCGTCGTACCTGCCATACCGCCAGCGCAGATCTTAAAGAACTGCCTTCTGCTGACCTGCATGGTTTGCTCCTTGTTTCGACATTGTCACGAGATTTTTTTACTTTGCGGTCGCCGCCGCAAAGGTACAAAATTGACGCTAATCCCCTGGCCCAAAAGGGGTATACGTTCAGAATATCATAATGTAGGTAAGACTGTTCTTATTCGGTTAAAACAACGTGAACAAAGTCCATACAGAACAACTCGAAAATGCAGACGTGATCACAGGTGCCCGCCGCGTTTCGCTGTGGTCGCGTAATGATCTGCAGCATTCCCGCCCTGATACCCTTGCGCAAGAGGTTCCTGTTGCCCTGGTCTATAACGGCATTTCTCATGTCGTGATGATGGCCTCGCCCAAAGACCTGGAGTGGTTTGCCGTCGGTTTTTCCTTATCCGAAGGGATTATTGAAAGCCCGCGGGAAATCTTCGGTATGGAGGTCGTGCCGTCGTGTAACGGTCTGGAGGTACAGATTGAACTTTCCAGCCGTCGCTTTATGGGGCTGAAAGAGCGGCGTCGGGCGCTGGCTGGCCGAACAGGCTGCGGCGTATGCGGTGTGGAACAACTCAATGACATCGGTAAACCTGTTGCGCCGCTGCCGTTTACGCAGACCTTTGATGTGGCAAATCTGGATCAAGCGCTGGCGCATCTCACCGATTTCCAGCCGATAGGCAAACTTACGGGGTGCACCCATGCGGCGGCGTGGATGCTGCCTTCCGGGCAACTTGTGGGTGGGCATGAGGATGTCGGACGCCACGTGGCGCTGGATAAACTGCTGGGCCATCGCGCCGATGAAGGGGCATCCTGGCAGACGGGAGCAGCGTTAGTGTCCAGCCGCGCGAGTTACGAAATGGTACAGAAATCAGCTATGTGCGGCGTGGAAATTCTGTTCGCCGTCTCTGCGGCAACCACCCTGGCCGTTGAGGTTGCTGAGCGCTGTAACCTGACGCTGGTGGGGTTTTGTAAGCCGGGCAGGGCAACGATTTATACCCATCCGCAGCGTTTGATTGCAGGGTAAGATATAAATCAGTTTTTTTGAATATTGAGAGCAAATTCTTCCGCTTTTTGTTGGTGAGGTTCAGGTCTACTATTTACTTCATCGAGGCACAACGCCTCATCTCAACAAACATTCAGAAGGGTTTATATCATGAAAAGCATCAAAACTTTTGTCGCAGTTATCGCTCTGGCTTCTTCTTTCGGTTCTTTCGCTGCACAGACAGTGACCGCCACCGCCTCCACAATGGACGGTGCAGAAGCGAAAATCGCCGCGCAGGCTCAGCAGGCGGGTGCCTCTTCTTACCACATCACCGAAGCTTTCACCGGTGACCGCGTGCACATGACCGCAGAACTGACCAAATAAGCGTAACACTGTCGAAAGAGCGCCTGCGGGCGCTTTTTTCGTTTCTGAATTACCCGGCTACCGCCGCTCCTCGTTTTAATCGCCAGTACGACACCAGCGTACTCAGCATAAACGTGCCTTCCATGACGATCGCCATCGGCGAGCCCGCCAGAATATTATTGATAAGCCAGCACAGGCTGCCGCTCACGGTAATCAGTCGTAATCCCGTCGCCGTTGACTGAAAGGCGGCAACCGTCATGAGCAAGCTGCCCGCCAGCGGGAAGATATCCGTTGCGTGCTGCCAGGTCAGCACGCTGCATAACACCGACGCGCAAAGAAATCCCCCTTTCACACGCTGGCTGGTGGTAACGGTCGCCAGAAGATATCGGCAGGCTGCCAGCGCCATCAGTCCGCAGGCGCTGACTTCACCGAGCAGCCAGAAATGGAGCGCCAGCAGGCTGGTAGAGCAGGCGAGTGTCTGTAGAGAGCGCTGGCGACGGACAAACTGAAAGGCTAGCACATCCAGGCCAAACGACAGGCCCGCCAGAATTTGTGAGAGGAAAAATGGTGTCATCGCATCGCCCGCAGCAGAAAAGGGGAGCAGCATAAGAAGGGTGGGCGTGTCGGTCGTTAACCTTTGTTAAGACGCCCGCGAATTCGCGACAAACTCACCGGGGAGATACCGATGTAGCTGGCAAGATCTTTTTGCGTGAGTTGCTGCTCCCAGTCCGGAAAATGGGTCTGCACGTATTGCCAGCGCTGTTCGGGATTATTGAGCAAAAACATCTGCTCTTTCTTTTCCTTGTAAACCACCTGCTGACTGAGCAGCGCCAGCCGCGCGGCGAGGTGTTCGGGTTTATCAAGCAAGCGCAGCGGGATTTCACAAAGCCTGCCAGGGGTGAGCATTTGCAGGCTGTAATCCGCCAGCGAACCGGTGAGCCAGCTCAGGTAGAGAAAACAGCACTCTCCGGCGAAGTAGAACTCTTTCACTCTTTCGTGGCCCTGTGCCGAGTGATACACCGCCCGGGCCGTCCCCTCCTGCAACCAAAACACGCTACGCTGGGGCTCACCTTGCCGTTGCAGAATATCCATCGCCGACACGCTACGCGTGCGCCCAAATTGCTGCAGGGCGGTGAGCCAGTCTGGGGTCATTTTTTACTCTCTTTGTGATTCAAATAATTTGAAAAATAAATGCAAATCATTCCGCTGTTTGTTGATGAGGTTAAGGGCTATTATTTCTTCCATCGAGGCACAGCGCCTCATCTCAACAAACATTCAGAAGGGTTTATATCATGAAAAGCATCAAAACTTTTGTCGCAGTTGTCGCTCTGGCTTCTTCTTTCGGTTCTTTCGCTGCGCAGACCGTCACCGCAACTGACTCTACACTGTCCGGTGCAGAAGCGAAAATTGCCGCTCAGGCGCAACAGGCTGGCGCGTCTTCATACCAGATTACCGAAGCTTTCACCGGTAACCAGGTCCATATGACTGCTGAACTGACCAAATAAGTTTTCCCGCATTGCCGCTGTCCCTGGCTCTTCGGAGCGGGGACAGGTTCTTTTTTTTCCCCGGTTTACTCTCTCCCTCTTCTGAATTACCTCCCCATATGCCTCTTTTACGCTAAAAAATGCGGCTACAATCACAAAATTACTCTCTGTCGAAACACCGTAACGACGATTTTATTTCCCCATTACCTCCCCGCTCTTATTTTTTTATAACCCAATGATTGAAAAGAAATTAATAAAAATACTGTGAGTTGAATCCTACTGGATTTATGTGATTTTTATCACAAATAATGAGTTGTTAATATCTCTGTCAATGGCTGGTGGTAACAAAATTATCCGTAAAATGTGACTTTCATTGCAAATATGCCCCTTGAAGTCAGGGAAAAATATTCGCACAGGCAGCCAGTGGGGAATTCGCGATGAAAATCGGTGTAGTCATTAGCGGTGGTGATGTATCGGGAATAAATAATTTTATTTTTCAAATCGCTAGACTGACGCAGGCAGAAATTACCCTGTTCAACGGAGGGATACCTGGTTTACTTGAAAAGAAACACAATGAAATTGACTGGCGGGATTTAGTGGATTTTTCCATTGCCTCTATCCCTATTATTACCTCTGGTCGCACAACCCGTAAATTAGTGCGAAGTGAATACGAAACGATTGCGAAAAAATTAAAATCGTTGCGAATTGATGTGCTGGTTATGGCGGGTGGTGACGGATCGCTGCAATTTTTGAATACGCTCAGTGAGTTTGATGTGAATTGTTTTGGCGTCGGCATGACGATTGATAATGATGTGTATGGCAGCGATTATTCGATTGGCTTTTCTACCGCTTGCGAACAAATTATCAAAGAAGTTTCCCGACTCAGAAATACCGGCCGGGCGTTACCCGGTCGTGTATTTATGGTGGAAGTCTTGGGTGGTTACTGTGGCGAGTTGACGCTGCAATCGGCGATCAAAAGCAATGCGGATATTGCTCTTATTCCGGAATGCCAGATCCCCATTGATGAGTTATCTCAACGTATTAAAGACCGCCTTGCCAGCCAGAACAGTGTGGTGATCCTGTGTTCCGAAGGTTACACCAGAGAGTATACGCCCGGTTTTCAGGGTGCTATCGACACCATGATCAAGCAGCTTGAACCACGGATTGGTGTGCGTATTCGTAAAACAATTATTGGCTATGGTCTACGTAACGGTGACCCCACCTGTGAAGAAATTTATCAGGGCACCATTATGGCCAGTGAAGTCGTACGTTGTATTCAATCTGGCATGAAGAATAAAGCCATTATTATCAATTCCAGTAATAAACCTATTCCGATTGATCTTGTTAGTATGAAAAAACGTCTGGTAGATACAGAAGGACATCCCTACAAACTGGCCAAACAACTCAATATTATTTGAGGAGATTTACATGCTTAAAGTTCTCTGCGTATGTGGCTGCGGCCTCGGCTCCAGCTTTGCGATCGAAATGAGCGCGAAAGCGGTGCTGAAAAAATTAGAAATTCCGGCAAAAGTTGAACACACGACAGTTTCAGAAGCCGGTGCATTTAAATCCGATATGATTTTGACACAAAAAGTCTTTGCCGACATTTTAACGGCAGATGCCAGTGAAGAAGAAATCAAACGAGTCGTTGTGCTTAATAAATTAACCGATAAAGAAGAGATCGAACAAAAAATTATCGCGTTCTTAAAACTGCATAACATGAAGGTAACTGACCATGAATAGCTTTGTTGAGTTTATCGTCAAGGATTTACTCGGGCAGGCATCGATATTAATTGCTTTTATTGCCATGCTCGGTTTGATCTTACAAAAGAAATCGCCGGGAAAAATTGCCGAAGGAACCTTTAAAACGCTGCTCGGTTTTTTAATCATGATGGCCGGTATCAATATTATCGTTGCCACCCTGACTTTCCTGAACGATATCTTCACCCACGGTTTTGGCATGAAAGGCTACATCACGGACGTTGCCGCCATCGCCGGGCTGGCAAACCGTGAACTGGGTTCCGAAGTGGCGCTGACGCTGATGGTGATTTTTGCGGTTAACATCATCATTGCCCGCCTGACGCCACTGAAATACATCTTCCTCACCGGGCAGGCGCTGTTGTGGATGGCGACCATCGGGGCGGTTATTGGTTATAAATCAGGTCTGACCGGGCTACCGCTGATCCTTACGGGCGGTATTTTTGGCGGCGCGATGGCGGTACTGATGCCTGCGCTGGCGCAACCGGTGGTCCGACGCATTACCGGTTCCGATGACGTGGCGCTGGGGCACTTCTGTACCATTGGCTACCTGGTCCAGGCGGCTGTCGCAAAAGTCGTGGGTAAAGGCTCCCGCTCTACGGAAGACCTGCAACTGCCGGACAACTTCAAATTCCTGCAGGATACCTATCTTGCCATGGCGGTGGTGATGGTGCCGATGTACCTCATCCCGGCAGTGGCGGCGGGCCCGGAATATATCAGCCAGTTCTCCCATGGCGTGAATTTTCTGATGTACGCCTTTATGCAGTCCATTCAGTTTGTCGCTGGGGTGTTCGTCCTTTATAGCGGCGTGCGTCTGCTGTTGAACGAACTGGTGCCTGCTTTCCGGGGGATCGCCATGCGCATCGTCCCGGACGCTAAACCGGCGCTCGATTGCCCGGTTCTGTTCCCCTACGCCCCGAATGCGGTCATCGTCGGCTTCCTGGCCACCACCGTCGGTTCGATTATCGGCATGCTGGTCTTCCCGATGTTTGGTCTGGCGATGATTCTGCCTGGCCTGCTGACTAACTTTTTTGCGGGCGGCACGGCAGGTGTCTTTGGTAACGCGTTGGGTGGGCGTCGTGGCGCGGTCATCGGTGGCGTTGTCCACGGCCTGTTTATCACCTTCCTCCCGGCCATCCTGGTGCCGATGCTGGAAAGTTACGGCTTTACCGGGGTGACGTTCAGTGACTCCGATGTCATCAGCTCTGGCCTGGTTCTGGGGCATGCCTTCCAGAATAACTGGCTGTTTGTCGGTCTGTTTATTGTCTTTGTTGCGTTCCTTGCCTGGTTTGTTAATGGCAAATCAGTAAAACCAAAAGGGGAGAAAGTCCATGAGTCTGCATAATTTCACTGCGCTGTTAGAAATAGCCAAAGCGCGTCAATTTAAAGCTGTCGGATCGTTTAATTTACATTGTCTGGAAATGTTGCCCGCTTTTTTTAAAGCGGCAAAGCAAACTAACAGCCCATTAATGATTCAGATATCAACCGGAACGGCGCACTATCTGGGATATCAATTACTGGTTGATTCTGTGCGCTCATTATCGGCAAGCGAAAATGTGCCTACTTGTTTGCATTTAGATCACTGCTCGGATATTAACGCCATTCAGACTGCGATCGATGCCGGATTTAGCTCAATTATGTACGACGGTTCGCATCTGGATATTGATGAGAATATTGCTAATACCCGTATTGTGGTGGAGATGGCGCGTCCACGCGGTATTTCGGTTGAAGCCGAACTGGGCGCGATTGGCGGTTCGGAAGACGGTAAGGCCGTGGCCGAAGAGGACATTTGCTTTACCACCGTGGAAGATGCGAAACGTTTTGTCGAGGAAACCCACGTGGACATGCTGGCGGTATCGGTCGGCACGGTACACGGGCTGTATACCGGTAAGGCGCAGATCCAGCATCAGCGTTTACAGGAGATAAGCGCCGCCACCGGCACGCCGCTGGTGCTGCATGGCGGAACCGGCGTCAGTGATGAGGATATGCGCAAGGCCGTGACCGAAGGGATCAATAAAGTGAATGTCGGCACGGAGATGAATGTGCAGTGGGTTGGCCAGTGCAAATCGACCTTTGAAAAAGGGAAGGTGAATGATAGCGTGCGTAAATTCCTGATCCCTGCCAACGATGCCGTCACCCAGGTGCTGGTCGAGAAAATGAATTTATTTAAATAATCCTGCATTACCACGTTAATTTTATTCCATAACCCTGGTGCTCCGGCACCCGTCGGGGCGGGAGTGAGTCATGTTTGAATCATTGAAGTCGTTGTGGAAAAAAGACGATACGGCGGTGGAAGAATATGACAGACAGGCTGAATTGCTGGCTGTCGATATTAAAACACTGGAAGGTAAACTGGTGGAGGACCCGCGAAATAGCGATGTGCAAAAACAATTAATGTTGCTGTATAACCGGGCATTAAATGTCTTTGCTAAAAGTAAACTGCATCGCCATGAAGTGGATTCTCTCTTTATTCGTATCGATGAATTGCGCAATATTATTCGGCGTAATATTTAGGGAGAACGGATGACGATTAAAGATCTTCTTATCGAAGCGGATGCGATTCAGGTTGGCGTAACGGAAAAGGACTGGAGGCAGGTGATCAGGCTCGCCGCCCGGCCTCTGATTAAGGGGGGCTATCTGGAGGCTCGCTATGGCGAAGCGGTGATCGACAGTACGCTGGAGCATGGTGCCTATTATGTGTTTGATGAGGGCATCGCCATGCCGCATGCCCGCCCGGAGTGCGGCGTGAAGCGCGACTGTTTTAGTCTGGTGTTATTGCAGGAACCGATACGCTTTGGCGAAAGTGAAGCGGCGGATATCGTCATTATGTTCGGGGCTCGCAACAGTAATGCGCATATTGAAGAAGGTATTCGCGCCATTGTTCATCTGCTGGATAACGATGACACGCTGGCGGCGCTGCGGGCGGCACGGACAAGGGAGGAGGTGGTGGCGCTGTTATGACTACGCAAATGAAAACGGTCGTGCTGGTCAACGGTGTACCAGCATCCGGGAAAACCACGGTGACACACCAACTGTCGGAACGGTTTTCGCTACCCATTCTGACCATCGACGGCATCAAAGAGCCGTTTATGGCGCAGTTTAGCGAAATAGACCGGGCCTTTAACCGTAAGCTGGGCTGCGCGGCTTATGACGTCATCTGGTCGATTATTCGCCATGCGCCAGCAGGTTGCCCGTTTCTCGTCGATGCCTGGTTTGGTTTTCAGCCGAAGGAGAAGCTGGTTGACTACCTGGAAAAGGCCGGGGTGACGCGGATTCTCGAAGTCTGGAATGCGGTTACCCCTGACGTCGCCGTCGCGCGGTATGCAAGGCGCCTTGGCGAACGACGGGTTGGCCACCCTGGCGAGGAGTATCTGCCGGAGCTGGCGGTGCTTGCCGCCAACGCCGAACCAATGGCGCTTGGCCCGGTGTTTCGCTTTGAACAGGGAAGTGAAGAGAGCTACACCCGTCTGTTTAGCTGGCTGGATGCGCATTTGCTGCAGCAAAAAAAGGGATAGCGCCTGCGGGCGCTATTATGCCACCCCGGCCAGGCGTAACAGCGCGGTGACCACGGCGGCGGAGAGGATCACTACGATGAGCGGCATCTTGCGCCAGGCGAGAAACAGGGCAAACATCACCCCCAGCACGCGGGCCATGCCGGCGAAATGTTCACCTTCATACAGCGTTGCCGCCAGTGCCACGGAGAAGAGTAAGGTGGTCGCCGCATCAGACAACAGCGCCTGAGAGCGTTCTGTCAGCGCCAGTTTGTTGCCGAGCTTTGCGCCGCCAAAGCGCATCAGCCAGGTCCCCACCGACAGCACTGCAATACCGATCATGACCAGCATGGTATTCGCCACTATTTCTTCCTCATCAGCAGCCCAGATAAAGAGAGCAGTACCGGCAGGCCCACGGGCGTAAAAGGCACGGCGGCAAGGGACAGAACGGCGCCGCTGGCGGCGCGAATCAGCGTGGTTTTCTTTTTCAGTGCGGGTAGCACTAACGCCAGCAAAATAGCCGGGAAGACGGCATCCAGGCCGATGGTTTCCGGGGCAGGCAGCAGTTTTCCGACCCCCGCGCCAACAACGACGCCAAGCGGCCAGAGCAGGGCGATACCCAGTCCACATAGCCAATAGGCGGCTTTACGTTGTTCCGGTGTCGGTTGCGCCAGGCCAAACACGACGCTTTCATCGTTCATAATGTGGCAGCCGAAGAAGCTTGCCGTACGCGTGCCCACCAGCTCGCGCACCGTAACGCCAAAGGGCAAATGGCGGGCATTCACCAGCAACCCGGCGACGGCAGCCGCCAGCGGATTGCCGCCGCTGGCGACAATGCCAATGAACATGAATTCGGAGGCGCCCGCCAGCACCAGCGTGGACAGGGCGAGCGGCACCCACAGCGGAAAACCGTAGGCCATTGCCAGTGAACCGTAGGAGACGCCGACGACCCCAACCGCCAGACACACCAGCAATATGGCTTTGATCGTATCGCTTGTCAGGCTTGAGAAGTGTTGTTTGAACATACAATTTTCAGCTATATCGAACGAGTTTCCATTATAATGAACATATCAGAATCGTTTTTCAAGGTGAACGATTCGTTCATTTTATAGAACACTGGAGTCGTATCATGACACAGCCAATTTGCATGATCGCCAAAAGTCTGGTGCGAGAACGCCTGCGAACCGGACTTTCACTGGCGGAAATTGCCCGCCGTGCCGGTATCGCGAAATCCACGCTTTCCCAGCTTGAGGCCGGAAATGGCAACCCCAGCATTGAGACCCTGTGGTCTTTGTGCGTAGCGCTGGACATCCCTTTTGCCCGTCTGCTGGAGCCGCAGGCCGTCAGAACACAGGTCATTCGGCGTGGCGAAGGCACGAAGGTGGTTGCCGAACTGGCCCACTACCAGGCGACGCTGCTCGCGACTTGCCCGCCGGGCGCGCGGCGTGACATCTATTTTCTGGATGCTCAACCTGGCGCTGATCGTATTTCTCAGCCGCATCCACCGGGTTCAGTTGAGCATATTATTGTGACACGTGGACGTGCGATGGTCGGGCTCATGGAAGCCCCGGAAGAGTTAAACGAAGGCGACTACATCTGCTACCCGGCGGATCTGCCGCATATTTTCAAAGCGCTGGCGCCGGATACTCAGGCGATTTTAGTCGCGGAGCAGAATTAAATATGCCTGCGTGTCATGCTGACACGCAGGTGATTTATAGTCTGTATCACTATATTCACGCCTCCTGATATTCAGAATTACGTCAATAAATCTTCTACACCACGTTTTATCCTGCCATTTTTGTTTGGTTCCGTTTTGCCTGTAAACATGAGATTGATATCACTCTTCCAGCAGTATGCGATTCGTATACTTCAATTGTGATTTCGGGGCTAATTATGTTTCTTGAAGAACGAAGACATCTTATTTGGCAATATTTAAATAAACATGAGCGTGGCACGGTTAATTATTTTTCTGCCTGTCATGGCGTATCTAAAGAAACGATACGTAGTGATTTAAATATTTTAGCAGAAATGGGGTTGGTACAACGTTGCCACGGCGGTGCGATTATTTTGCGGCGAAGTCTGCAATCGGAATTGATCTCTGAAACCGGCCGTGGATTTGAAGTTTTACTCCAGCCGATAGCCCACAGAAAACCACAGAACGATCATCAACAAAAAGGAAAAGTTATGCAGGGTAAGGTCTGTGTTTTTGGTTCATTCAATGTGGACATTGTCGCGCGGGTAGAACGTTTTCCGCGCGGGGGCGAGTCACTGCTGGCGCTGGCAAGCAGTCTCGGGCCTGGCGGTAAAGGCGCAAACCAGGCCACCGCTGCAAGTAAAGCCGGCGCGAAAGTTCATTTCGCCGCGAAAGTGGGAAAAGACCAGTTTAGCCAGCTTGCCGCAGATCATTTGAACGCGTCCGAAATCCACTCTTATACCTTATATCAGTCTGATAGTGAGCCTACGGGTAATGCAATTATTTATGTGTCTCAGGAAAATGGTGAGAATATGATTGCCATTTATTCCGGAGCAAATAAAACCATTACCCATAGTGAAGTGCAGGCCATTGCCTCTGAATTGTCTTCATCCGATGTTTTATTGGTACAGCTTGAGAATAACCTTGATGCTATTGTGGCATTAATTGAAATGGCTCACGGATTAGGGAAAACCGTCATCCTTAATCCTGCACCGTGTTCAGACGAAATAATTCCATGTTTGCCCTTTGTCGATGTAATTACCCCCAATGAAACCGAAGCCTCTTTATTATCCGGGGTTGATGTTCGTGACCTGGATACTGCAAAAGAGGCCGCGCTCATTATTGCTGATATGGGTGCTAAGAAAGTGCTCATTACCATGGGTTCGCGTGGCGCATTGTTGCTCGATAACAAGCAATTTAGCCATATCCGCGCATTCCCGGCAGTCACGGTCGATACCACCGGCGCCGGGGATGCATTTAATGGCGCGCTGGCGGCTTCTCTCGCTGCCGGAAACAGCCTGGTTCAGGCCGCAACCTGGGCCTCTGCATTTGCCTCTCTCGCTGTAGAGCTGGAGGGGGCATCCAATATGCCTGACTTCGAACAGGCAACAGCACGACTCCGTACTCACAACTAATTCAGGACGAAAAAAATGAAAACCATTAACGGTATTGTTCCGGTCATGTTGACCCCTTTCACCGCCGATGAACAGATTGATTACCCGGCGCTGGCAAAACTGATCGACTGGTATCTGGAGAAAGGCGTCGACGCGCTGTTTGCGGTTTGCCAGTCGAGTGAAATGCAGTTCCTTTCCTTGCAAGAGCGCGTAGAACTTGCCCGCTTTGTGGTACAGCACGTTGATGGGCGTATTCCGGTGATCGCCTCCGGTCATATCAGCGATGATATCGCCGCGCAAAAAGAAGAGTTGTTGGCGATGGCGCAGACCAACATTGATGCGCTGGTGATGGTCACTAACCATCTGGATCCGCGCAACGAGGGGAGCGAGACCTTTTTTGCCACTCTGAATACGCTGCTTGATACCCTGCCAAAAGAACTGCCTCTGGGGCTGTATGAATGCCCGGCGCCGTATCGTCGTCTGCTGACGGATGATGAGTTTAGTTGGTGCGCCAGCAGCGGTCGTTTTGTGGTGTTGAAAGATGTGAGCTGCGACCTGCCGACCGTCGAACGTCGCGTCAAACTGGCGCAGGGCACGCCGTTGAATGTCATTAACGCCAACGCCGCTATCGCCTGGCCAGCGATTCTGGCGGGTTCACAGGGGTTCAGCGGCGTGTTCACTAACTTCCATCCAGAACTGTATAGCTGGCTGTGGCATCACGGTAAAACACAGCGCGAGCTTGCCGACGAACTGGCGATTTTCCTCTCTCTGGGCGCCGTGACTGAAACCCTGGGTTATCCCAAAAACGCCAAAATTTACCACCAGCGTCTGGGTACCTTTGACGATGTGACCTGCCGGGTAAACAAAGATGATGTGCTGACGAAATTCTGGGGGCTGACGATGATCCTCGATCAAATCCGTGCCGGCACTGAGCTGTGGCAGACGCGCCTTGCGCGCTAATGCGGAGAGACTGTCATGATTGTGACCAGCCTTCAGACCTGGCCTACCCAGGCCAGCGCGTATCATCCGGTCTTTCGCCGGGCGCTGGCGTTTATCGCGCAACATGATTTTCGGCATGAGAAGCCGGGGAAAATCGACATTATTCCGGGAAAACTTTTCTGCCTGTTGCAGGAGATGGACAGTGTGCCATTCAGTGATGCACGCCCGGAATCACACCGCCAGTTTATCGATATTCAGTACCTCATTTCCGGCCATGAAGTGATGGGAGTGAGTTCGGTGAGCTGCGGTAAACATCGCGTCGTGGAAGACCGTACGCCAGAACAGGACATTCTGTTCTGGCAGGTTAATGAGGATGAAAACCCGGTGACGCTGACCCCTGGTATGTTTGCCATTTTTTTCCCTGATGACATCCACCGCCCGTGCGCTCACCAGCCTGGCGATGCGCCATGCCATCTGCGCAAAGCGGTTATCAAAATTCACCGTGAACTTCTGGAGGAAACGGTATGAGTACTGTGCAATCTCCCGCTGAATCCGTTGTTAAGGCACCTGAACTTTCACGTCGCCGCTGGGGCATCATCCTTATTCTGCTGCTGGCTGCAGTGGTGAACTATCTGGATCGCGCTAACCTGAGTATCGCCAACACAACGATTTCACAAGAGTTTGGTTTTTCTGCCACCCAAATGGGACTGCTGCTCTCTGCGTTTTTATGGCCATACGCGCTGGCGAACCTGCCTGCCGGGTGGTTGGTTGACCGCTTTGGCCCGAAAAAGATGTTTACCGGCGCGCTGGGGATGTGGTCTGCAGTGACCTTCCTGATGGGGTTTGTTAACACTTACAGTTTCTTCTATGGCCTGCGTATGCTGCTGGGGATTGCGGAATCACCGTTCTTCACCTCCGGCATTAAAATTACCCAGAGCTGGTTCTCGGAAAAAGAGCGTGGTCTGCCTACTTCTATCATCAACACCGGTTCGCAAATTGCGAATGCGATTGCACCGCCACTGCTGACCATACTGCTGCTGTGGGTGGGCTGGCGAGGCATGTTTATCGCCGTTGGGTTGTTAGGTCTGCCGTTGATTCTGGCCTGGCTTAAGTTCTATCGCGATCCTGATGCACGTGAAGCGATGCAGATCCACACCGGCCAGGTGACTACCGCCGCGTCGGACGAACCAAAAGGGAACTGGGGCACGTTATTTCGCAACAAGACGACCTGGTGCATGATTGCCGGTAACTTCTGCATTATGTTCACCATTTGGGTCTACCTGACCTGGTTGCCGGGATACCTGGAAAAATCCCTTGGCTTTAGCCTGAAACAAACCGGCCTGATTGCCTCAGTACCTTTCTTCGCCGGGATTCTCGGGGTGTTATGTGGTGGTACGCTGTCTGACCGCCTGGTGCGTCGGGGTGTTTCAGCGGTGACGGCGCGTAAGGTGCCAATTGTATTAGGTGCCGGGATGGCAGCCTGCTTCGTAATGCCGATTCCGTTCGTAAGCGATACTACAACCGCGATTACGCTGCTGACGCTGGGCTATTTCTGTTCGCAGATGCCTTCAGGGGTTATCTGGACGCTGGCGACCGATATGGCGCCGAAAGGGCAGGTGGCTTCGTTAGGGGCTATCCAGAACTTTGGTGGTTTCCTCGGGGCCGCGCTGGCGCCGATCGTCACCGGTATCATTCTGGATGTGACTGGTCAGTTCACCAATGTGTTTATTCTGGGTGGCTGCCTGTTATTTATGGGCGCCTGTTTCTACGGCTTCTTTGTGCGTAAACCGATCCGTTAATCACGGCTGATACCGTAAAAATAAGAAGCCCGACGGACAACCGCCGGGCTTTTTTATTCGCTTGACCCGTCCTGAACGCGTTTGCCGGATGGCGGCGCAGGCGCCTTATCCGGCCTACAAAATAATAGCTCCCCTTGCGGGGAGCTATTTCGTTTTTACGCCAGGTAAAACACTTCTTTGAGCTCTGCGCTCACCGGGCTGTTGTCCGGGTTGGCGGGCATCACATCGCGCATGTGCTTCCACCAGCGCTGGCAGACGTCGGTGTTGGCCACCGCGTTCCAGCGCTCTTCGGACTCAATGTCTACCGTCGCGAACAACAGGTTGCGCGCTTTATCGAGATAAATCGCGTAATGGTGTGCACCATGCGCTTTCAGCACCGCTTCCAGCTCGGGCCAGATAGGGTTATGGCGACGTTCATACTCTTCGTGTGCATCGGGGTTTACCTGCATCACAAAGGCCTTGCGGATCATAAGGCCTCCAGGTAGAGTTCGCGGACTTCATCGCGGCTTGCGGTGCGCGGGTTGCACGGCGCACAGGGATCCGCCAGCGCTTTGTCCAGCCAGCCTTCAATATCCTCTTTAGTGACGCCCAGCTTACTGAAACCAGATGGAATACCCACACGCGCGCTCAGATCGCGAATCGCCTGAATGGCCGCCATGCTCGCGGCTTCGTCGCTCATGCCACGGGTATCAACGCCCATCGCCTGCGCCACGCGAGCAAAACGTGCTACGGCGTTGGGGCGGTTAAAGTTTTCGATGATCGGCAGCAGGATGGCGTTGCAGACGCCGTGCGGCAGGTTGTGAGTCGCACCCGGCTGGTGGGCGAGAGCGTGGACCAGGCCAAGACCGGCGCTGTTGAATGCCATACCCGCCAGGTACTGACCAAAGGCCATCTGCTCGCGTGCCTCCAGGTTATGACCATCGTCCACTGCTTTCGGTAACCACAGGTTGATCAGGCGAATGGCTTCCAGCGCGTTGGCGTCGGTTAGCGGGTGAGCGCCCACGGAGACGAAGGCTTCGACCGCGTGGGTCAGGGCGTCCATGCCGGTTGCGGCGGTGACGGAAGCCGGGATTTCCAGCATCACGCTGGCATCGTCCACGGCAATATCCGGGATGATGTTCGGGTCGATAATGACTTCTTTGACCTGACGAGCGCTGTCGATAATCACGGCGTTACTGGTCATCTCCGCGGCGGTCCCGGCGGTGGTGTTAATCGCCACCAGCGGCACACCTGCATTTTTCACTTTGCCGACGCCAGAATAGGCGGTGGAGGGGCCTGGGTTGGCGGTGAGGATTTTCACCGCTTTTGCGGTGTCGATCGGGCTGCCGCCGCCGAAGGCGATAACGTAATCGCAGCCCGCGGCTTTGTAGGCCGCATAGCCTTTTTGCACCAGTTCTTCGGTCGGGTTCGGGAAGACGTCATCGAACAGGTGATAGGCCATCTGGTGCGTTTTCAGCGCCGCAAACAGGCTATCGAGCAGGCCGAGTTTGACCAGTTGCCCGTCGGTGACAATCAGCGCTTTACCCCACTGTTTGCCAGCGACCAGGTTGACCATATCACCGATTGCGCCCGCGCCATGCAGGCTGATTTTGGGAAGGGCTAACATAAAGCTCATAATCTATCTCCATAATTGCTGTGATTTTTGTCCGGCGGCGAAACTCCATGTCGTCGGAAGTATTCTGTACCCCTCACCCCGGCCCTCTCCTCTGGGAGAAGAAGGGGAAGGCCGCACCGAGCAGTCCCCTCTCCCTGTGGGAGAGGGTTAGGGGTAAATTAAATCCTTCTGCGCTGCATCACCCGGCGGTAGATAATCGGCAGGGAAATCACCACGATCAGCATCGCGCCGACGATAATCGACATCACAATCCCCGGTACGTTGAGCAGGCTCAGACCAAAGGTCACCAGCCCCATCAGGAAGGCGGCAATCACCACGCCCACCATGCTGCCGGAACCGCCAAGGATATTGACGCCACCCAGCACCGCCATCGTCACCACCGCCAGTTCCCAGCCCATCGCAATCGTCGGGCGCGTACTGCCTAAACGGGATGTCAGCAATACTGACGCCAGGCCCGCCATCAGTCCCACCAGCGCAAACAGAATCAGGTTGTGGCGTTTCACGTTAATGCCGGAGTACCACGCGCCGGTTGGGTTATTGCCGATGGCGTAAGTGCGGCGACCAAAGTTGGTGCGGTGTAAGACAAAGGCGAAGACGGCGGCAAGCACAATAAACAGCGCAAACTCGAAGGACAGCGCGCCGAAGACATAGCCCTGACCAAACCAGGCGAAGCTCTCCGGATACGCATTAAGCGCCTGATCGCCGAGCAGGATGTACGTGATGCCGCGGTACAGACTCATGGTCCCGATGGTGATAACGATGGACGAGAGGTTAAAACGCGTCACCAGGAAGCCATTGAACAAGCCGCACAGCAGCCCCATGCCCAGTCCCACACAGACCAGCAGTGCGGTGTCCATACCTGCGGCGGCGCAAAAGCCCATGACCGTTGAGCTCAGCGCCATCGTGGAGGCCACCGACAGGTCAATTTCACGGGCAATAATCAACATCGCCATTGGCAATACGATGATCGCTTTTTCCGTGAAGTTGAAGGTTGCGTCGGACAGGTTCCAGATATTGAGGAAATAGGGTGACGCCAGGGCGTTCACGATAAACACCGCGAGGGTCACCGCCAGCAAAAAGCCTTCCCAGCACATCAGACGCTGCCAGAATGGAGTAGCGGAGGGAGCGCTTTTCATGGCGTCGGAAGTCAGCATTTTGGTCATGATTTCACCGCCTGTTTTTGTCGTGCCAGGGCTGCATCGCGCAGGATTAAACGTCCTTTGCGCTTGTTACCGCGTTCATTAAGCAGAACCGCAATGACAATGACCGAGCCGGAAATCGCCATCTGCCAGAAGGGGGAAATACCGATGACTGGCAGCGCGTTATTGATCACGCCAAGGAACAGCGCGCCCAACAAACATCCCAGCACCCGGCCTGTTCCGCCCATGGTACTGATGCCGCCAATGACACAGGCTGCCACGACCTGCAGTTCAAAACCGTTCGCCACATCGACATACGCCACCGCGAAGCGGGAAATCCATAAATAACCGCAGAAACCCGCCAACGCCCCGGAGAGGCAAAAGCTGACGAACTGCATTTTTCCGGCGTTGATCCCGGTGTAATACGCCGCCGTGGCGTTGCCGCCTGCGGTATACAGGGCACGGCCGGTACGGCTGTAACGCAGGAAGTAACCCACCACAAATAACGCGGCGATGGCGCACCAGCTTAGTAATGGCAAACCGAGCAGTGACGAGCGCGGCAGACCGAGAAAATCGGCGCTCATCTGGTGGGAGTTAATCCAGCCACCGTCGGAGAGCAGGAAGATGATGCCGCGATAGATGCTCATCGTGCCGAGGGTGACCACAATCGCCGGAATGCCCATCTTCCACACCAGCAGGCCGTTGATGATGCCCATCACCAGCCCGAGCGCGGTGGCCAGAATCAGCAGCGCCCAGACCGGGATGTCCGGATGGTGGAAGTTGAGCAGCGCGACGATCATCCCGGTCAGCGCGAGATTGGCCGCCATCGACAAATCAATGCCTTTGGTCAGCAGCACCATCATCTGCCCGAGGGCGAGAATGATAAGAATGGCGGTGTCGTTAAACATCTCCACCAGGTTGCCGGGGCCGATAAATGACGGCACGCGGCTGCCGATGGCTAGCACCATCAGCACGATAACGCCGCCCAGCAGGGCTTCGCGGTGTTTAAGGAGTTGTTGCCACATTATGCTGCCTCCTTACCGGCGCCGCTGGCGGCGCTGACGATGGTTTCCGCCGTGGCTTCACCGGCCTGATATTCAGCGACCATCAGCCCTTCGTGCATCACGATGATGCGGTCGGCCATGCCCATCACTTCCGGCAGTTCGGACGACACCATGATCACTGCCAGTCCGTGTGAAACCAGTTCAGACATAAACTGGTGCACTGCCGCTTTCGAGCCGATATCAATGCCTTTGGTCGGTTCATCGAGGATGATCACGTCCGGGTGGGTAGCGAGCCATTTGCCGATCACCACCTTCTGCTGGTTACCGCCGGAGAGGGTTTCCACCGCCTGCTTCCAGCTAAAGGCTTTCACCTGCAGCCGTTTGGCGTACTCGTCCGCCAGTGCCCACTCTTTGGCGTCGTTGAGCACGCCGTTCGGGTTGAGTTTGCCAAGCTGCGGCAGGCTGATGTTCTGGGCGATGGGGAGTTCGATAATCGCCCCTTGTTTTTGCCGCTCTTCTGGCACGCAGACAATCCCGGCGTGGATGGCATCGGCGGGCTGTTTGAAATGGACCGCTTTGCCGTTGAGGACTATCTCACCGGAAGAGGGGCGCGAAACGCCGGACAGCGCCTGCATCAGTTCGGTACGCCCGGCGCCCACCAGACCGTAGAAGCCGAGGATCTCCCCTTTACGCAAAGAGAAGTCGATATGGGCAAATTCGGTCGGGTGGCAGAGGTCTTTCACTTCCAGCACCGTGTCGCCCATTTCGCAGGCAACTTTCGGGTAGGTCTGGGTAATGGCGCGACCGACCATCATGGCGACCATGCGTTCTTCGGTAATGTCCTGCATGGCACCGGAACCGATCCACACGCCGTCGCGCAGAATGGTGTAGTGGTCTGCCAGTTCGAAGATTTCATCAAACTTGTGCGAGATAAACAGAATGGCTTTGCCCTCTTGTTTTAAACGCTCAACAATTTGATAAAACTCCAGAATCTCGTGCTGTGAGAGGGCCGCAGTGGGTTCGTCGAGAATCACCACCTGCGCTTCAAACGACAGCGCGCGGGCAATCGCCACCATATGACGCTGAGCGATGCTCAGGGTTTTCAGCGTGGCGCGCGGGTCAATCTGCACTTCCAGGCGGGTCAGAATATCCCGTGCCTTCTGGTGCATGGCGGGCCAGTCGAGCTTTTTCAGCAGGCCTTTGTACAGGTACTGACCGACGAAAATATTCTCCGTGACGGACAATTCGTCAAACAGCACGGTTTCCTGGTGTATGGCGGTGATCCCCACCTTGTGCGCAGATTCCGGGGTCGGAAGCTGAATGGGAATAGCTTTGTAGAGAATTTCGCCCTCTTCAGGCTGGTAAATACCGGTCATAACTTTGACCAGCGTGGACTTGCCCGCGCCATTTTCACCGATAAGGGCGGTGACTTTGCCGGGCCAGAGGTCGAGCTGTACGTTCTCAAGGGCACGGACACCAGGGAAAACCTTGGTGATACCTTTGAGCGACAGCAGGGGTGTGGATGCCGTCATGATGTTCTCCAAATATCGCCTCTCCCCTCGGCAGCGGGTTAAAGTGAGGGCGGCCTGATGCCCTCACCCCGACCCTCTCCCACCGGGAGAGGGAGAAGGGATTAGAAAATTTTCGAGAACTTATCAATGTTGCTGGCGTCGTAGACGAACGGCTCTGCCATTGCGCCATTGCCGTCAGCATCCAGTTTCACCTTGCCGAGTTTGCCCATATTGGCCTCGGTTTTCGTCGCTGTCCCTTTCACTAAATCATCCGCCAGGTAGGTCGCGGCGTAACCCAGATCGATCGGGTTCCAGATGGCGAAGCTTTTCGTCGCCCCGGATTTCACGGCACCCGCCATTTCAGACGGCAAACCCAGGCCGGTGACGTAAACTTTGCCGATTTTGCCCTGGTCTTTCACCGCCTGCGCGGCGGCCACGATACCCACCGAGGACGGAGAGACGATCACTTTCAGATCGGGGTACGATTTCAGCAGACCCACCGCTTCGCGGTAGCTCTTATCAGACAGATCGTCGCCATAGGCAACGGTCACCAGATTGACGGAGGGGTACTTCGGCAGCACCTTTTTCATCTCTTCAATCCAGATATTCTGATTGGTAGAGGTTGGGGTGGCGCTCAGAATGGCCACATCGCCTTTCTCAACGTTCAGCGCTTTTAATGCGTCGACGGCCAGCTTGACGTTGGTTTCGCCAATCAGGGCATTATTGGACGGGTTCAGATGTATCTGACGACCCGCTTTCGCCACGCCGGAGTCCCAGGAGACCACTTTGATGCCGCGCTGCATGGCTTTTTTCAGTACCGGAACCACGGCATCGGGATCGTTCGCGGAAATCGCGATCGCATCCACACCCTGAGCGATCAGGCCGTTAAGCACTTCGATCTGTGCTTCTGCGGTGGTAGTGGTTGGGCCGGTATAGATGACTTTGACATCGCCTAACTCTTTGGCGGCTTCCTGCGCGCCGGTGTTTGCTGCTTCAAAAAAACCATTTCCCAATGATTTCGCCACGAGAGCGATTTTGACTTCTGCTAATGCGGAACCGGACAACGCCAGGGCGGCAACGGTGAGGATCAAGCTTGTCTTTATTTTCATTGCTTTTACTCCACTGAGTTAGTTTCCCGTCGTCTTTCACATTGCAGGTGCGTTGGCGTTCTCGCAAACCCCAGTCACTTACTCCTGTAAGCTCCTGGGGATTCGCTGCGCCGCCGCCTTCCTGCACCGCGAAATCCTTAGGGAATGGATAATTTGCAGGTAACAGAGTTTCCCTCCTGGTCATCGCCTGGAGGGATTATGTGATGTTCTTATTGGTACAGCTCTAACGCACTGGCCAGCGGGGTGACGCCAAAGCGTTTACCCAGCGCAATCAGTTCTTCACGGGTGATGGTCTGCTTCATACCGCCCATCGAATAGACTTTCACCAGCACTTCTGCGGATTTCTCCGCGGTGTCGATCAGACCGAAGGTTTCATCCAGGGTCGGACCGCTTCCGAAGACACCGTGGAACGGCCAAAGTACCAGCGAATGTTTGTTCATGGCTTCTGCGGTGGCGTGACCGATTTCATCGGTGCCCGGCACCATCCACGGCAGAATGCCGACGCCATCCGGGAAGACCACCAGGCACTCGGTGCTGCCTTCCCACAGTTTGCGGGTGATAAGGCTGGCGTCATTCTCCAGCACATAGGTCAGCGCGATCAGGTTGGTGGCATGGCAGTGCATGATGACACGATCTTTGCCGTCGGTAGCTTTGATGCGTTCACTGTGTGACAGGAAGTGGGCCGGCAGCTCAGACGTTGGCACCGCTTCGTTGGTAAGACCCCAAAGAATGTGGTATCCCGCGCCGTCGCTGTCCACTTTGACCACACCGAGGTTAGCGGCCGGGTCGAGCTGGACGTTACGGAAGAATTTGCCCGAGCCGGTGACGATAAACGCGGTATTCGCCAGTATCGGCATCGGCTGGCTGAGCGCGATATAACGCGGTTCGGCGTGGAAATCAGCTTCGTACGGGGCAATGTCTGCCGCGTCCAGACGCAGGGTCAGGTTGCCGCCGTTGCGTTCATCCCAGCCTTTGAGCCAGGCATCGCTGGTGGCTTTGATCATGCCCTGGGTGAACCAGGCGTTGATAATATTCTGCATAGTCGTTTGGTTCCTGTTATCGCGGTGAGGATTCCCCCTCACCCCGGCCCTCTCCCACGGGGAGAGGGGGTAAAAGTTCCCTCTCCCCGTGGAAGAGGGTTAGGGTGAGGGCGGTCTTACCCGCGTTGACTCAATACCTCTTTCTCATACGCCCGCACGCTCTCCAGCCACTGGCTGCCGGCCGGGGTGTCGTGACGCTGGCAATACATTTCCCACACCGCCTGCCATGGCAGGCATTTCTGCTCTTCCAGCAGCGCCAGACGGGCGGTGTAATCGCCGTCGGCTTCCAGTTGACGCAGTTGTTCTGTCGGCTCCAGCAGGGCGCGCAGCAGGGCTTTTTTCATGTTGCGGGTGCCGATAACCCACGCGGCAATACGGTTGATAGAGGCATCGAAGAAATCCAGGCCGATGTGTACGCGGTCGAACAGGTTGTGGCGCACGATCTCGCTGGCGATGGCCTGGGTTTCATCATCCAGCAGGACCACGTGGTCGCTGTCCCAGCGTACCGGGCGGCTGACGTGCAGCAGCAGACGCGGTACATAGAGCATGGCGGCGGAGATCTTGTCAGAAATGACTTCGGTGGGGTGGAAGTGACCCGCGTCCAGACACAAGGCGGTCTGGCGGCTGGTGGCATACCCCATATAAAACTCGTTTGAGCCGACGGTGTAGCTTTCTGCGCCAATACCGAACAGCTTGCTTTCAACGGCGTCGATGTGATGCGCCTGGTCGAACTTTTCGCTCAGCGCTTCATCCAGCGCCGCCATCAGACGTTTACGCGGTGCCAGGCGGTCAACGGTGACATCTTTCATGCCGTCCGGTACCCAGATGTTCATTACCGATGGCGTGCCCAGTTGTTCGCCGAAGTAAGCGGAGATCCGGCGGCTGGCTTTCACATGATCAATCCAGAACTGACGAATTTCATCGTTCGCATGAGAAAGTGTGAAGCCGTCGGCACTCATCGGGTGTGAGAAACAGGACGGGTTGAAATCCAGACCCAATTTGTTGGCTTTTGCCCACTCAACCCAGTTTTTGAAGTGTTCAGGCTTGATCGCGTCGCGACTGACCGATGGACCCGCTTCGTGGTACATCGCGTGCAGGTTCAGGCGCTTAGGACCAGGGATCAGGCTCAGGGCCTGTTCCAGATCGGCACGCAACTCCTGAGGATTGCGTGCTTTGCCCGGATAGTTGCCGGTTGCCTGAATACCGCCAGTGAGAGCGCCTTCCGGGTTTTCAAACCCGGCGACATCATCGCCCTGCCAGCAGTGCATGGATACTGGTAGTCTGTCGAGCTGGCGCAGGGCCTCTTCGACATCAATGCCTACAGCGGCAAAACGCTGTTTAGCGAGTTCCCAGGCTTGTTCAAGTTGAGTGGTCATGCGCAAAGCTCCTTTGTCTGTCGTTTCTGCTGAAACCGCGCGACGTTACGGGCAATTTCATTGTCAGGATTGGGTGTGAAGGTGGTCAGCGCATAGCTGGTGCTCACCACATCACGGAAGGGATCCACGCCGCTGAGTTCGCCCAGCGTCATGAGTTGTACGCCGATATTGCCCAGCGTAGAGGCTTCGATGGGGCCTGCGATAACGGGCAGTCCACAGGCATCTGCACACAGTTGATTTAAAACGTGGTTCTGGCAGCCGCCGCCGACGATATGGAGTTCAGTGAAAGGTTGACCGCGCAAGGCGGCAAGTTCGCTCAGGACATCGGCATACAGCAGGGCCAGGCTATCGAAAATGCAGCGCGCCAGTTCAGCATCGCTTTGTGGGACCGACTGATTGCTTTCACGGCAGGCGGCCTGGATTTCTTCACCCATGTTTTCCGGGTTAATAAAGCGCTCGTCGTTCGGGTTAATCACGAAACGACAGGAGGGCAGTTCGCAGGTACGGGCAATCAGGGCGGGCAGGTCGCGGATATCGCGCTCTTTCACAACACGCTGCAACAGCCACAGCCCCATAATGTTTTTCAGGACGCGATAGCGGCCTTCCGCGCCACCTTCGTTGGTGATATTGGCGGCCAGCGCATCGCTGCTGGTGTAGGGCGTGGTGCTTTCAAAACCCATCAGCGACCAGGTGCCGGAAGAGAGATAGGCGGCATTGGCGTTTTTCAGCGGCGAAGCGATAACCGCGCTGGCGGTATCGTGGCTGGCTACCGCCACCACAGGAACAGCGGTGCCCTGCGGGTTTTGCCAGTGACCGATAACATTACCCGGATGGGTTGGCGTACCGAACCAGGATGCAGGCACGCCCGCCCAGTTGAGCAGCGTGGCATCCCAGTTGTCGCTATCGATGTTAACCAGTTGTGTGGTGGTCGCGTTGGTGTATTCCCAGTTCAGGTTGCCGGTCAGACGGAAACTGAAATAGTCGGGGATGAGCAATGCATGCTCGGCCCCGGCGACAATCTCCGGCTGTTGCTGCGCCAGCGCGCGTAGCTGGTAGAGGGTATTAAACGGTAAAAACTGGATACCGCTGCGGCCATAAATGTTGGCTTTGCCCAACTGCTCCACTGCCGTGGCCATGATGCCATCCGTGCGATGATCGCGATAGGAAACCGGCAAGCCAACGCGAGCACCCTGTTTGTCGATCAGCACGATATCCACACCCCAGGTGTCGATACCGATGCTGTCAATAGTGACGCCCTGCGTGCAGGTTTTTTCCAGCCCGAGACGAATTTCATCTTCCAGCGCATCAATATCCCAACAGTCAAAACCGTTGTTTTTTTCCAGATAGTTGGGGAAGCGATGAACTTCACGCAGCGTGAGGGTCCGCTGTTCCGTCGCGTAGCGGGCCAGCATTACACGCCCGCTGGAGGCGCCTAAATCAACGGCGACACAATGGCGAAATGTCATGATTAGAGTCCCAAATCAAAGAGTGAAGGACAGTGTATAAATGCCTTTCTCGCGCCACCTTGATGGTAGTGACAGCAAAGACGGCAACATGGCAATCAAATAAAGATGGGCATGATAAAAATCACGGTTGGCGCAATACCTTTTGTCGACACCAGGGTTACAGGGGAAAAAGAAATCAAGGCAAGCAGAAATAATTATTTTTCTGTTGAATGGTTTTATTTGTTAACCCGTTAAAAACAATGAGTTATAAGATTGATGGATTGCTTAATTATTTTTTGTGATGATTTATTAAGTTTTGGTATTTTTATTACTGATGTGTTTTTTATTTTATTTATTACTGTTTTTGATGGCGCTCTCATATTTGTAACTACCTTGATAGAATTATTGAAACAATTTTTCATTTAAATTAGGTTGTTCGCGAAGTCATGGGGATACTTTCCTTTAAAATTTATTTTTTCACTTCAATGGATTGTTTGTATGAGAAAATTGTTATTCTTATTATTACCGTTTGCGGTATCAAGCGCACAGGCAGTGTATGTGGATGTTCGCCATGAATATCTGGATGACAGCAAAGCAAATTACGATCGTGCTTATATTTCGCATCGTTTCGAGAACGGGTTTGGTTTTGCCATTGAGGCAATATCCAAATCCGGTGGCGACGATACCGATAAGCCCTTTAATGACATGGAATCACAGGGAAATGAGTATACGCTAAGCTATCAATATAAATCAGGGGCGGTAGCCTGGCAGCCTGGTTTTGTATTGGAAACGGGGAATGGTTATGCCACCTACAAACCTTATTTGCGCGCGACATGGACATTAAACGATAGCTGGTGGGTGGGTGCACGTTACCGTTTCGAATATATCCGCCGTTCGTCTGACTCGCGGGATGATGATACCGTAAACCGCATGGATGTTTGGGCTGGTTACAAATGGAATAATTTTGACTGGACCGTTGAAGGTATTTATAAGAAAGCTGAGAAATATAACCTTTTCGATAATGGTCGGGATAATTACGAGTTTAATTTTCGCACCGCATACATTATAGACAAATGGACGCCGTACGTAGAGATTGGTAATGTTTCAGTACGTAGTACTTCTGATGAAAGACAAACGCGTTTCCGTATTGGTGTGGGATATAGCTTTTGATGATTGATATTCTCTAAGCGATAAGCCAGGTAGTACTTTTCTTATTGTGGTTATTTGGCCGGCATCATGAAAAAGATGTCGGCTTTTTTTCCTTTGTTTTCTAATGAAAATAGTTATGTGATCGATCTAACATTTTCGATTTATTCTGCGCCCCGTCTTGAAAAAATAGCAGGATTTATATTTTTTGCTGTCAAAAATTCAAGGTGCCATTCATCACCCTTCACTATGCTAGTTCTCACTGATGTGGAGGCAATGAAGATGGCACAATTACATGGCTTTGATTTTTTTACCTCAGGTACGGCGACGGTCGCCATTGAGCCGCGACTGCCGCAGGTAGCCTTCCCTGAACATGACCATGATTTCTATGAAATTGTCCTGGTCGAGCATGGAACCGGCATTCATGTGTTTAACGGTCAGCCTTATACATTGAGCCGTGGCATGATCTGTTTTGTTCGCGATCAAGACCGCCATCTTTATGAACACACGGAAAATTTATGCCTGACGAATGTGCTTTATCGCTCTCCGAAGGGCTTCCAGTTTATTTCCGGTCTGGATAAGTTACTGCCGCAAGAGGAAGACGGGCAGTATGTTTCACACTGGCGTATCAACCAGAGCGTACTGCAACAGGCGCGTCCCATTATTGACCAGATGGCGCAATGCAAGGATGACAATATTCACGCAATTGCCAGCCGCGAAGTGTTGTTTATGCAGCTTCTTGTGCTGTTGCGTCAAAGCTGCCTCGACGATAACTTTGTCGAAAATAATATGCAGATCAATCATTTGATGATGTGGCTTGAAGATAATTTCGCCGACGATGTGAACTGGGAACACCTGGCCGATAAATTCTCGCTTTCTTTGCGAACACTCCATCGGCAGATGAAACAACATACCGGGCTGACGCCGCAACGTTATCTCAATCGCGTACGGTTAATCAAAGCGCGCCATTTGCTACGCCACAGTGACGACAGTATTACTGATATCGCTTTTCGCTGCGGTTTCGGCGACAGTAACCATTTTTCCACGCTTTTTCGCCGCGAGTTTGACTGGTCTCCTCGCGATATTCGTCAGGGGCGCGACACACTTCTGCAGTGACAGTAACGAGAAGGTAATCACCGTATTTTTGCTGCCAATCAGCTAATAATGGCAGGTTGAGCACAGCAGAGGTGAATTTGTGGCAGGGCATTTAATCCTTCGTAAAGCTGATTTTTTTCCGCGGCCTGGACAGGCGGTCACGGTTGCTGACCGCTACCCGCAAAATGTGTTTGCTGAGCATACCCATGAGTTTTGCGAGCTGGTGCTGGTCTGGCGGGGCAACGGTTTACATGTGCTTAATGACCGGCCCTACCGGATCACACGCGGCGATCTTTTTTATATTCGCGCCGAAGATCGTCACTCGTATGCTTCGGTTAACGATCTGGTTTTACAAAACATCATCTACTGCCCCGACAGGTTGTCGCTTAATTTTGACTGGCAGGCGCACATTCCCGGCTGGAATGGGGCGGATTTAACCCCCCACTGGCGAATGGGTAGTTCCGGTATGGCCCAGGTCCGTCAGGTGATTACGCAGCTTGAGCAGGAAAATACCAGGGACGATGCCCTGTCTAACACGATGGCCGAGGTTTTGTTCGCACAACTGGTGCTCACGCTACGGCGGCACCGTTTTGCGGCAGATAATCTGGCGGCGACCCGCAGTGAAGCGCTGTTGGATAAGTTAATTACCACGCTATCTGGCAGCCTGAGTTGCACCTTTACGCTGGAACAATTTTGCGAGCGTGAACAATGCAGCGAACGTACGCTACGTCAGCAATTCCGCGATCAGACCGGGATGACCGTTAACCATTACCTGCGTCAGCTACGCATTTGTCATGCGCAATATTTGTTGCAGCACAGTGAGTTAATGATAGGTGAGATCGCCATGCGCTGTGGATTTGAAGACAGTAACTACTTTTCGGTTGTATTTACCCGTGAAACAGGGATGACCCCAAGCCAGTGGCGACAGCGCGGAAGGCATGCCGCCTGAGCAACCCCCGGATGGCACCGGGGGCGTAACAGCGTTACATCACGCCCAGAAGACGTGGCAAAAATAAGGTCGTTTCTGGAACATAGGTGATAAGGAGTAACATCGCGATGATGGCGATATAAAACGGAACCAGCGGTTTTAATACCTGCTCAACCTTCACCTTTCCGACACTTGCCCCCACGTATAAGCCACTGCCCACCGGTGGAGTGATGGTGCCAAACGCGAGGTTATAAATCATGATGATGCCAAAATGCACCGGGTGAACGCCCAGTTTCAGCATGATCGGTAGCAAAATGGGCGTGAATATCAATATCGCCGGGCCGATATCCATAAAGGCACCGATCACCAGTAAAAACAACGTAATGACCAGCAGAATAACCAACTTACTTTCCGAGATACCCAGAATCAGCTTACTGAGCGCTGCCGGAAGGTCCGTAATGGCCATGGAGAACGACATGGCTGATGAGGTCGCCAGCAGGAACATAATCACCCCGGTCATGACGGTTGTCTGGATGAGGATGTTGGGCAGGTCTGTTATTTTTAGCGTGCGGTAGAGCACCATTGTCAGAAAAAGGGTATACACCACCGCCACGGCCGACGCTTCAATGGCGGTGAAAATGCCAAGGACTATCCCGCCCACGATGATCACAATAAGTAACAGACTTGGCAGCGCCTCTTTGGTGACTCGCCAGGCCATGCCCTTTTCAAGGGCAAACGTGAGCGTGTAATGGCATCGTTTTGCCACGACCCATGTCACCACCATGCAACTGACACCCCACAGTACACCCGCCACCAGGCCGCCGGCGAAGAGTGCAGCGACTGACGTGCCGCCACTGGCCAGCGCATACAAAATAAAGGCGGTGGTAGGGGGAATAAGCATTCCTGTTGGCGCGGAGGCGATATTGACCGCAGACGCGAAACCCCGGTCATAACCCTCTCGTGCGCTCATCGGCACCAGCACACCGCCAATGGATGTGGAGGCGGCGATGGCGGAGCCAGAAATGGCGCCAAACATCATGTTGCCTGCAATGTTGGTATAAGACAGCGCGCCGGGCAGCTTACCGGTAAATAATTTCGCAAAGTTCACCAGACGAATCGCGATCCCTCCGCTGTTCATGATGACCCCCGCCAGCACAAAGAATGGCACTGCCAGCAGTGCAAAACTGTCCAGGCTGGAGAACATTTTTTGCGCCGTGGCAAACATCGCAATATCAAAAGGCAGCACCAGCATCATGGTGCTGCAGGATGCAATGACAATACACAAGCCAATGGGTGCGCCCATCGCCAGCAGGATAACAAAGACGCCAATCATCAAACTGGCGGCGTACAGTGGTTCAATCATGCGGATTCCGTCCCTGAAAGTGCTTTCATATTGCGCAGGCTGTCCATGATGTTCAGCACGCTGTAGATAATGATGAGGATGCCACCCAGCGGCAGGGCGTAGTAGACGTGGCCCATTGATATGTTCAGGGCAGGGGAGTATTGCGCCATTGAAATGGACGATATTTGTAGCCCACCGATAATCAACGCGTAGAGTGCAAAAAGACCAAAACATATTTGCAGTACCAGCGTCCAGAGCGTGCGCAGCAGAGGGGATACCTTATCAAGGAATAGCGTCAGGCAGATGTGATGCTGTTTTCCCGAGACATAAGCCATACCCAGCATGGAGAGCCAGACCAGCGCAAAGCGCAGTAATTCTTCGGTGAATGTGCTGGGGGTACCGAGAACATAACGGCTGATAACTTGCCAGCACACGGTAATGACCATCATTGCCAGCATCAGACAAGTAAGCACTTCCAGTATTTTATCGAGTAACTTTCTTATTTTATTCATGATAAATCCTTATTTTGCCGCCTGAATACGTTGGTACAGCGCATACAGTACGGGTTTCTCCTTCAGGCTTTCATAGATGGGTTGTACGGCGTCCTGAAAGGGCTTTTTATCAACATCGTTAAATTCAACGTTGAAGTCTTTTACAGCCTGCAGGCGGGTTTTTTCGATCTCGGCATCCCAGGCCGCTTTTTCAAAATCGATTGAGGCCTTAATTGCGTCTTTTACAATCGCCAGTTGTTCAGGGGTGAGCTTTTTGAGGGCCTGCTGGCTCATGACCAGAATGTCTGGAATACGGGTGTGCATGTCGTAGGTGTAAAAGCGGGCGACTTCGCCATGCCGGGCGATGGTAAGCGCGAACTCATTGTTTTCCGCGCCGTCGAGAATGCCTTGCTGCAGCGAGGTGTAGACTTCGGCCTGACCCATTGCGATGGGCGAGGCGCCAAGTAATTTCATGGTATTGATGGCCGTTACGCTTTGCATGACGCGGATTTTTTTCCCTTTCAGGTCCGCCACACCGTTAACAGGTCCTTTGGTCATATAAAAATTACGGGCGCCTGAGTCATACCAACCCACACCGATAAAGCCTCGCTCAGCCGTGGATTGATATACCCCATCCATCACCTGCGGGTTATCCATGACCTTGTAATATTCTTCTTTGCTGGCAAAGAGATACGGCAGCGAGAAGACGCCATAGAGAGGCGAAAAGCTTTCCATCAAGCCGGAAGATACTTTCGTGATATCCACCACGCCAACCTGCGTCAGTTCCACCAGCTCACGTTCACCGCCTAACTGCCCGTCCGGAAAATAGATGACCTGAACGTCGCCGTGGGTGTTTTTTTCGATTTCGTCCCCTAAAAAGCGCAGCGCATCTTTTACGGGCTGGCTATTTTCCGCGTAGGCGAGACGAAGCATCGTTTTCGCCGGGGCGGCGAAAGGCAAGATAAAAAGGCATAAAAAGAGTGCCCGGACTATCCGTCGTTTTGTCATATAAACCTCTCCATGAGTGAATTTGCTGCTGAAATTACTGTGCTCAAAGAGAGGAGACCTTTGAAGTTTTGCCAGGAAATACGCAAACGCGGCAAAAAACAAAGGCCAGGCAATCGGGAATTCACAAAACCTTTAAACCAGGAATTTATAAAGGAAGGTTCTTGAGTGAAAGCAGGGGGAAGTGCGATGAAGTGTCTTCCATGACCGCAAAGGGCAAAGACCACGGGACACCTGGTGATGGTTGTTCAACTTACTGATATCCAGGCTGTGCCAGCCCATGATCCTCCCTCTTTGATACTCCACCGTTTTAATGACGGCCTGTTAACTAGCCACTCCATTTGTGTGTAGCGTTTAGCGATCTTTTTTTCGTCTGTCGCTGCGCTATTCCTCTTGTCGGCACGGGTTCATAACAGAATGTTATAACCATATTAAAACTACGGCATTGATAAACATTTTCAATATCATTTAACTAACTATAATGAACCAACTGATTACGCGGCGTTAACATACCTGCCGCCCGACAATAATGGAGATTAGTATGAGCTATACACTGCCATCCCTGCCTTACGCGTACGATGCACTTGAACCTCATTTCGACAAGCAGACGATGGAAATCCATCACACTAAACACCACCAGACATATGTAAACAATGCGAATGCAGCGCTGGAAAGCCTGCCTGAATTCGCCAGTCTGTCTGCTGAAGAGCTGATCACCAAACTGGACCAACTGCCGGCTGACAAAAAAACCGTTCTGCGTAACAACGCGGGTGGTCACGCTAACCACAGCTTCTTCTGGAAAGGCCTGAAAAAAGGCACCACCCTGCAGGGTGACCTCAAAGCGGCTATCGAGCGTGACTTTGGTTCCGTTGATAACTTTAAAGCTGAATTCGAAAAAGCAGCAGCAACCCGCTTCGGCTCTGGCTGGGCATGGCTGGTGCTGAAAGGCGACAAACTGGCTGTCGTCTCTACCGCTAACCAGGATTCCCCGCTGATGGGTGAAGCGATTTCTGGCGCGTCTGGCTTCCCGATCGTGGGTCTGGACGTGTGGGAACACGCGTACTACCTGAAATTCCAGAACCGCCGCCCGGACTACATCAAAGAGTTCTGGAACGTAGTGAACTGGGATGAAGCTGCGGCACGTTTCGCTGCGAAGAAATAATTTTCGCTAAATAGCCCGTTCTTACAGGCAAACCAGACCCCTGCTGACATCGCCAGCGGGGGTTTTTTTATGGCTTCTGATCAGCTACTGAAATCAAAAGAAACGCATATCCAATAAAAATGAAATATTGTTTTGAATTTGCATGGGAGATCACTTTTCTGAGTGTGACGACGTTCTAACATTTTGCCATCAGCGCTGGAAACGCCCGCCTATAGGGTGAGATGGCGCGCAAAACTCACTGTTTTACAGGTGGCGATATGCAAATCAAACGTGCAATAGAAAAAATCCCCGGTGGGATGATGTTGGTTCCTCTGTTTCTTGGGGCGCTGTGCCATACGTTTTCGCCTGGGGCCGGGAAATATTTTGGTTCCTTCACCAATGGCATGATTACCGGTACCGTGCCGATTCTGGCGGTGTGGTTTTTCTGTATGGGCGCATCGATTAAGCTCAGCGCGACCGGGACGGTATTGCGTAAATCTGGCACGCTGGTGGTGACTAAAATTGCGGTGGCCTGGGTGGTTGCGGCGGTAGCATCCCGCTTGATTCCGGCTCACGGTGTGGAAGCCGGTTTCTTTGCCGGGCTGTCGACGCTGGCGCTGGTGGCCTCTATGGATATGACGAACGGCGGCCTTTATGCCTCGATCATGCAGCAATATGGCACCAAAGAAGAGGCTGGGGCATTTGTGTTAATGTCGCTTGAATCCGGCCCGCTGATGACGATGGTGATTCTGGGGACGGCGGGTATCGCCTCTTTTGAACCGCACGTATTTGTCGGCGCGGTGCTGCCCTTCCTGATTGGTTTTGGGTTGGGCAACCTGGATCCGGAGCTACGTGAATTCTTCACCCGAGCGGTGCAGACGCTGATTCCGTTTTTTGCCTTTGCGCTGGGGAACACTATCGATCTCAGCGTTATCGCGCAGACCGGATTGCTCGGTATCCTGCTGGGGCTGGCGGTGATTGTGATTACCGGCATCCCGTTGATTATTGCTGATAAAGTACTGGGCGGTGGGGATGGTACCGCCGGGCTTGCTGCCTCGAGTTCCGCCGGTGCGGCGGTGGCGACACCGGTGCTGATTGCCGAGATGGTACCGGAGTTTAAAGCGATGGCGCCCGCCGCGACCGCGCTGGTGGCGACATCGGTGATTGTGACCTCTATTCTGGTGCCGATTTTGACCTCTCTCTGGTCACGCAAAGTGAAAGGAAATGCCGTGGTTGCGGATTTGCGCGGTGCGGTGAAATAACGCCGTGGTTTAAAAGAGAAACCGGCCTTCTCAGGCCGGTTTTTTTAATGGCCGATACCGAAAACCTCATCAATCTGTGCACATTGCGCTGGCGTTAATTCGCCGCCCGCATTGCGGGACGTTGCGCCACAATAACCGAATTTCCGGGCTACCACGGTTTTGATAGTGGTAACAAAATCCTCGCCAATGGTGTAAATCGACATGAATTTGCCCATCTCGCGTTGGGCTTCATGCAGCGTAGCCAAATCGTTTTGTTTCCATGCTTCCCGCGCCCTGACAAACAGTTCCGGCATTACGTTGTTGAGCCCGGAGATAACCCCCGCACCGCCTGCCAGCAGATTGGGGATGAAGTATTCGTCATACCCCGACAGTACGGCGAAATCATCGCGGATTTTCTCGGTTGCCAGAATGATGTTGCGCGTATGCGACTGGCAATCGACCGTATCTTTGATGCCAGCGAAGTTCGGGAATTCTGCTGCCAGCGTTGCGACAATTTCGGGTGTCAGATCGCAGCCGGTCCTGGCCGGAAAATTATAGGCAAACCACTTACCCTTCAGCCGTTGCCCCAGATGGCGAAAGTAGCTCAGCAATTGCGCAGACGTTTGCCCATAGTAATAAGGGGGCAGGACCATGACGGCATCGTAACCCGTGCGGAAGGCTTCATCCGCCATCCACTCCACATCATTCAGGCAGGTCGAGGAAACGTTCGCGACCAGGGTGCCGGGCGTCATACCGCGCACTTCCCGGATAAGCATGAGTCGTTCATCAAGGGTGAAAGAGGCAAATTCGCCGATGCTGCCCATCAGCAACACGACGTCAATGCTGGCCTCGGTCAGGCGTGAAATATGCTGTCTCAATCCGTTCAGGTCGATTTTACCGGCCGATGTCATGGGCGTAATGGACGGGCACCAGACGCCATAAAATTCATTTTTCTTCTTCACGTCATTGTCTCCTTGAATATGAAATTGCGTTTCACTTCTCCATTAAGTCATAGCACGGACGTGTAAACCGCAGGCGTATCGGTGTCGCATTTCTGCACGATTTATTGCTAAAAAGTGTGGTCTAATACCTCGACAATGAATAAGCCCGGGGAGGGGACATGCAGCATCCGGTGAATGTTTTTACAGGAAAAATAAGGGATTATTCTGGCAGCAGACCCAGTGCCATTGCCAAATTGCAGGTGGAAGGTGAGTTGGTGTTAACGGAACGGGGGTTAGTCGGTGATGAGCAGGCGGAAACCTCCTACCACGGCGGCCCGGACCGGGCGCTTTGTCATTATCCCCGTGAACACTACGCTCACTGGAAGGCGATGTTTCCCGAACAGGCGGCGCTTTTCTTCGCCCCGGCGTTTGGCGAGAACCTCTCGACCGAAGGGCTGACGGAAAGCAATGTCTTTATCGGTGATATTTTTCAGTGGGGAAATGCGCTCATTCAGGTGACGCAGCCGCGATCGCCCTGCTTCAAACTTAACTTTCACTTTTCCATTAGCGACATGTCTTCGCAGATGCAGGCGAGTGGGCGCGTTGGCTGGCTTTATCGGGTCATTACTGGCGGCAAAGTTAACGTCGACGCGCCACTGGAACGGGTATCACGTAACAGCGATGTGAGCGTCCTGGATGCCGCCGCAATCGCCTGGCATATGCCCTTTGACGATGAGCAATATCGCAGGCTGGTGTCCGCAGCGGGGCTTTCGGCCAGTTGGACAAGAACGATTCAAAATCGGCGAAGTAGCGGAAAAATCGAAGATAACTCCCGACGTTTGCGGGGTAAGTAGCGGTTTCCCCCCGCCCGGTAAGGCGAGGGGAAATGCTCAGGCGCGTTTATACAGCGGGATCCACAACGTCAAGCGTAAACCGCCGAGTGGGCTGTCGTCGGCTTTCACCCAACCGCGATGCTGCTGCATAGCGGTTTCAACTATTGCCAATCCTAAACCTGTTCCCCCGGACGCGCGATCGCGCGCTTCATCGGTGCGGTAGAACGGACGGAATATCTGCTCGCGATCTTCCGGGCTGACGCCCGGACCGTCATCGTCCACGTTAATGGTGATGCCGTCTTTATCGACCGAGAAATTCACTTCAATTTTGGTGTGTGAATAACGCAGCGCGTTTCGGACGATATTTTCCAGCGCGCTTTCCAGCGCATTCGGGTTGCCATACAGCGGCCACGGGCCAGGCGGGAAATTCACCGTCAGCGATTTACCCATCTGTTCCGCTTCGAACGCGGCATTGTCGAGCACCTCATTCCACAACTGATTGGCTTTGACCGTTTCGCTGACCAGCGCGTTTTTCTGCTGGTTACGCGACATGACCAACAGGTCGTTGATCATACTGTCCAGCCGCTGGGCTTCGGTTTCGATACGTTCCAGCTCTTTACTCTCACCGCTGCGACGACGCAACAGCGCGGTGCCGAGTTGCAGTCGCGTTAACGGTGTCCGTAGTTCGTGGGAAATATCGGACAAGAGCCTCTGCTGGGCGGTCATCATTCGCTCCAGCGCCATAACCATCTGGTTAAAACTGGTGCCTGCGGCAAGAAACTCTTGCGGCCCGGCTTCCAGCTCAGGATGCTGTCGCAAGTTGCCCTGCGCCACTTCATCTGCCGCGTTTTTCAATTTACGCGCGGGTTTTGCCAGGCTCCACGCCAGCCACAACAGCAACGGCGAACTGATTAGCATCGTGACAATCAGCAACAGGAGAGGGCGGTCAAACAGCAGGTTGATAAAGTCAGACTGGGAATTACTGGCTGGTCGAATAAGATAGAGCTGGTAATTGTCCTCACCGTCGCGGACGGAAAAAGGCCCTACCAGCTCTACCCGACCATATTTTTTCTTTTGCGGGTGATCTGAGTTATCCGCCTGACCAATAAAGTTGCGGATAATTTGCATTTCATTGCGTTCGGCGCCGATGACGCGCCCTTCACTGGTTACCAGCAACAAACGTTGCCCCGGAGGGGCCCATTTGTCGATTGCGCGAAACAGCCTGCGCCACCACATCAAATCGTTGGGTGGATCATTGGCCAGTTCCGCTTCAACGTGCTGTTCAATCATCACGCCCTGGCGTTGTTCGCTATCAAGCAACTCCGTCATTTGGCGGGAATCAAGCTTGGGAACCATCAGTACCAGCATCAGCACCAGCGCCAGCGTTAACCAGAAAATGGCGAAGATGCGGGCGGTCAAACTTCCTATCATGAAGCGGATACCATCAAGTAGCCCCGGCCTCGCAAGGTTTTAAACCACGGATGACCATCTTTGCGGTCCGGTAACTTACGGCGCAGGTTAGAGATGTGCATATCAATCGCGCGGTCAAACGGTGTTAAGCGTTTACCCAGCACTTCCTGGCTTAAATGTTCACGCGAAACCACCTGGCCCAAATGCTGTGCCAGCAGATAGAGCAGGGTGAATTCGGTACCGGTCAGTTCCAGCGATTGACCATCGAAACTGGCTTCCTGACGACCTGGGTTGAGACTCAGGCCATCTACTTCCAGCGTCGGCGAACCGTTGTCGGTATTCTGCTGCTGTTCGCTCCAGTGAGAACGGCGCAAAATCGCACGGATACGCGCGACCAGTTCGCGGTCGTTAAACGGTTTTGGCAGATAATCGTCCGCGCCCAGCTCAAGGCCGAGTACGCGATCCAGCTCGCTGCCGCGTGCGGTCAACATAATGACGGGAGTCTGGTGTGTCTGGCGTAGCTCTTTAAGGGTATCAATACCGTTTTTCTTCGGCATCATGACATCGAGCAAAAGCAAATCGATGCTGTCATCAAGGAGGTTGAGCGCCTGTTCCCCGTCGTGGGCAACCAGCACATTAAAACCTTCCATGTCGAGCAGCTCTTTTAACAGGGATGTAAGCTCTCGGTCATCATCTACTAAAAGAATTTTATTCATTGTTTAAATACCTCCGAGGCAGAAATTACGTCATCAAGGCTCGCTAATCCATGACTTTACGTTGTTTTACACCCCCTGACGCATGTTTGCAGCCTGAATCGTAGACTCATTATCGTTGATTCGCGACATAGAAAGTTTTTGGGAGCAAATGATGCGCAAAGTTACCGCTGCCGTCATGGCCTCAACACTGGCGCTAAGTGCTTTTAGCCAGGCTGCTGAAGTCGTAACAGGCGATAACTGGCACCCGACTGAGGGATTCGCGCAGCGTTCCAGTCAGAGCCATATGTTCGACGGCATACATTTAACCGAACATCAGCGTCAACAGATGCGAGATCTGATGCAACAGGCAAGGCACGACAAGCCTCCTGTTAATGTTAGCGAAATGGAGACAATGCATCGCCTTGTCACCGCAGAAAATTTTGATGAAAACGCTGTGCGCATTCAGGCCGAGAAAATGGCGCAGGAGCAGATAAGTCGTCAGGTTGAAATGGCGAAAGTCCGCAACCAGATGTATCACCTGCTTACCCCTGATCAGCAAGCGGTTTTGAACCAGAAACACCAGCAACGGATGAGCCAACTGCGTGAAATGACGCAGATGCAGCAAAGTTCACCGTTGAGAGTATTGAGTAGTAGCACCCAGCGTTCCCAGTAGTCAGTAGTAATGAACCCTGTTTTCCTTGCCATAGACACCATCCCTGTCTTCCCCCTCATGATGAGGGGGTTTTTTTTACCCTGAATTCAGCCACCTGATTTTCCTCCGATTGAGTTGCCTTTCGTTATACTACCCACAGAACAGCGTGGGAGCTTTTATGATTGAATCTTATGGACGTCTGATCAGCCGCGCGGCCATTGCCGCAACGATCATGGCATCGTCATTATTAATTATTAAAATTTTTGCATGGTGGTTCACCGGGTCAGTGAGTATCCTGGCCGCACTGGTGGATTCTCTGGTAGATATTGCCGCCTCACTGACCAATTTGCTGGTAGTGCGTTATTCGCTGCAGCCTGCGGACGATGAACATACCTTTGGACACGGGAAAGCCGAATCGCTGGCGGCGCTGGCGCAAAGTATGTTTATTTCCGGTTCGGCATTGTTCCTGTTTTTAACCGGTATTGAGCATCTGGCGAACCCTGAGCCGATGCGTGCTCCCGGAATTGGCGTTGTGGTGACCGTTATCGCCCTGCTCAGTACTGTGATACTCGTCACCTTTCAGCGTTGGGTTGTGCGAAAAACTCAAAGCCAGGCGGTGCGGGCAGATATGCTTCATTATCAGTCTGATGTTATGATGAACGGTGCAATTCTCATCGCGCTGGGGCTGTCATGGTATGGCTGGCATCGGGCGGATGCTCTCTTTGCGCTGGGGATTGGCGTCTATATTTTGTACAGCGCGCTGCGTATGGGTTATGAAGCGGTTCAGTCTTTACTGGATCGGGCATTACCCGATGCCGAACGGCAGGAAATTTTCGATATTGTCACTTCCTGGCCAGGCGTAAGCGGCGCGCACGATCTTCGCACGCGGCAGTCAGGGCCGACCCGCTTTATTCAAATACATTTGGAAATGGACGATAACCTTCCATTGGTTCAGGCGCATATTGTGGCTGAACATGTGGAGCAGGCCATTTTGCAGCGTTTTCCAGGATCAGATGTGATTATTCATCAGGATCCCTGTTCAGTGGTACCTCAAGGACGATAAGCGGATTAAGGCTGTCGTATTTCGTTGTAAAAGAAGTGAGTCAGACCCGATTTTTGTGTATAAATTACCGCCATATGGTCTGACCTGAATCAATTCAGCAAGCCGCAGTTGATATAATATTGCAGCATAGATGTTTACTCCCTCGCGGAGTTTTTTGGCCAACAGAACATTATTTTTGCATTCCTAAGTTCAGAGGTAGTCATGATTAAGAAAATCGGTGTGTTGACAAGTGGCGGTGATGCGCCGGGCATGAACGCAGCAATTCGTGGCGTTGTCCGTGCAGCATTGACTGAAGGTCTGGAAGTAGCGGGTATTTACGATGGTTATCTCGGCCTGTACGAAGACCGCATGATTCAACTCGACCGCTATAGCGTGTCTGACATGATTAACCGTGGCGGTACATTCCTTGGTTCTGCCCGTTTCCCGGAATTCCGTGAAGAACATGTCCGCGCCGTGGCTATTGAGAACATGAAAAAGCGCGGTATTGATGCGCTGGTCGTCATCGGCGGCGACGGTTCCTATATGGGCGCGAAGCGTCTGACAGAAATGGGCTTCCCGTGCATCGGCTTGCCGGGCACTATCGATAACGATGTTGCCGGTACTGACTACACCATCGGTTACTTCACCGCGTTGCATACCGTAGTAGAAGCCATTGACCGTCTGCGTGACACCTCTTCTTCCCACCAGCGTATCTCCATCGTTGAAGTGATGGGCCGCTACTGTGGCGACCTGACGCTGGCGGCGGCCATTGCAGGTGGTTGCGAATTTATCGTTCTGCCGGAAGTTGAATTCAGCCGTGAAGATCTGGTGGCTGAAATCAAAGCGGGCATCGCGAAAGGTAAAAAACACGCGATCGTGGCTATCACCGAGCACATCTGCGATATCGATGAGCTGGCCAAATACATCGAAGCTGAAACGCAGCGCGAAACCCGCGCGACCGTTCTGGGCCACATTCAGCGCGGCGGCTCCCCGGTTCCTTACGACCGCATTCTTGCTTCCCGTATGGGCGCATACGCGATTGAACTGCTGCTGCAGGGCCACGGTGGTCGTTGTGTTGGTATCCAGAACGAGAAGATGGTTCACCATGACATTATTGACGCCATTGAGAACATGAAGCGTCCGTTCAAAGGCGACTGGCTGGAATGCGCTAAAAAGTTGTACTGATTTCCTTCAACGCCCTCCTTTTCGAGGGCGTTTCTTTGCCTCCATTTATTTCCTAAAGTTATAGCCAATCTTTTTTTATTCTTTAATCATTGGTCTGCTTTCTGGCAGGCTGAGCACATCAAAATACATAACCTGAGAGAGTGGGCGATGAATAAGTGGGGCGTAGGGTTAACTTTGCTGCTGGCATCCGGCAGCGTTCTGGCAAAGGACATTCAGTTATTAAACGTTTCGTACGATCCAACGCGTGAATTGTACGAGCAGTACAACAAAGCGTTCAGCGCCCACTGGAAACAGGAAACGGGCGATAACGTTACGATTCGCCAGTCACACGGCGGCTCAGGTAAACAGGCGACATCGGTTATCAACGGCCTCGATGCCGATGTCGTAACGCTGGCACTGGCATATGATGTTGATGCGATTGCCGAGCGTGGCAGCATCGATAAAAACTGGATCAAACGTCTGCCGGATAACTCCGCACCTTATACTTCCACCATCGTTTTCCTGGTGCGTAAAGGCAACCCAAAACAGATTCATGACTGGAATGATTTAATCAAACCGGGCGTGTCGGTGATCACGCCGAACCCGAAAAGCTCTGGCGGTGCTCGCTGGAACTACCTGGCGGCGTGGGGTTATGCCCTGCATCAGAACGGCGGCGATCAGGCAAAAGCTCAGGATTTCGTGAAAGCGCTGTATAAAAACGTAGAAGTGCTGGACTCCGGTGCGCGCGGCGCGACCAATACGTTCGTAGAGCGTGGTATCGGCGATGTGCTGATTGCCTGGGAAAATGAAGCGCTGCTGGCGACGAACGAACTGGGCAAAGATAAGTTCGAAATCGTGACGCCAAGTGAATCCATCCTTGCGGAACCTACCGTGTCTGTTGTCGATAAAGTTGTCGAGAAGAAAGGCACGCAGAAAGTGGCAGAAGCTTATCTGAAATATCTCTACTCCCCGGAAGGGCAGGAGATTGCGGCGAAAAACTTCTATCGCCCGCGTGACAAAGACGTCGCGGCAAAATACGCAAATGAATTCCCGAAACTGAAACTGTTCACCATTGACGATGTCTTTGGCGGCTGGACGAAAGCGCAGAAAGAGCACTTCTCCAACGGCGGCAAGTTCGACGAAATCAGTAAACGCTAATCATCATCCTCCAGCGGCCCTTCACAGGGCCGTTTTCGTTTTATCCCGACCGATCTCTGCGCTATGCTTCCTGTTCCTCCCTGTAAGGAGAGAGTGATGAAAACAGTGCGCCTGTTTGGCATAGTGTTGTTGATTGCGGCGGCCGCCGCTGTGGTGGGTGGTGAATACTGGTGGAACAGCAGTAAACGGGATGTACTGCGTCATATTGTACTTGAGCAATGTGTGCCGAATCAGCGGAATAACTCTCTACCCGCTCCCTGTGCGCTGGTCAATCCCGATAGTGGCTACGTGTTGCTTAAAGACCGTAACGGGCCATTACAGTATTTGCTGATGCCAACGTACCGTATCAACGGTATTGAAAGCCCGCTGTTGTTGAAATCGCATACCCCCAACTTCTTCTGGCAGGCCTGGCAATCGCGCGGCATGTTGAGTAAAACGCGCGGGACACCGCTGCCGGATAACGCCCTGTCGCTTACGATTAACTCACGGGTCGGACGTACGCAGAACCATTTCCATATCCATATTTCTTGTCTGCGCGAAGATGTGCGCGTGAAGCTTGATCAGCAAGCCTCGCGTATCAGCAGTCAGTGGCTGGCCTTTCCGGGTGGCCTTCTTGGGCATCCTTATCTGGCGCGCCGCGTGACCGAAGCCGAACTGGTACAGCGAAGCCCGTTTTTAATGCTGGCCGAAGAGGTGCCGGAAGCGCGTGAACATATGGGGCGCTACGGCATGGCGATGGTACACCAGGCTGACGGTTCGTTTGTGCTGCTGGCAACCGAGCGTAATCTGCTCGCCTTTAACCGTGGTTCCGCCGAGGAAATTCAGGATCATCAGTGTAATATTCTAAAATAGCCCCACCAGATTTGGCGTTTACCAGGCAAGGCTGTCGCCGTAGACTTGCCGAAAAATTCTACAGGAGACAGGTATGTCGCTCTGGTTTACTCACCCTCTGTTTCTGCCTTCCGTCATCATCGGCCTTACTATCGTGCTGTGGGCCACATCATTGCTACCGGAATTCATCACGGCGCTACTGTTTTTTGCTGCCGCGATGGTGGCGAAGATTGCGCCGCCGGATGTCATTTTCGGCGGTTTTGCCTCTTCCGCTTTCTGGCTGGTATTCAGCGGTTTTGTCCTGGGTGTCGCCATTCGTAAAACGGGGCTGGCTGACCGGGCCGCGCGAGCGCTGTCGGCCAGACTCACCGACTCGTGGTTGCAAATGGTCGCAAGCGTTGTGCTGCTGAGTTATGCGCTGGCATTTGTTATGCCGTCGAATATGGGACGTATTGCTCTGCTGATGCCCATTGTAGCGGCGATGGCGGCGCGTGCGGGCATCAATGAAGGGACACGCTCCTGGTATGGCCTTGCGCTGGCGGTGGGGTTTGGCACCTTCCAGTTGTCAGCGACGATTTTACCCGCCAATGTGCCCAATCTGGTGATGAGTGGGGCGGCGGAAGGATCCTACGGTATTCATCTCAACTACCTGCCGTATTTGCTGCTGCATACGCCGGTGCTGGGTATTCTGAAAGGCCTCATCCTGATTGGTCTTATCTGCTGGCTTTTCCCGGGACAGCCGCACGCACCAAAGGATCTCACGCCACCTGACCCCATGAGTCGGGAGGAGAAGCGCCTCGCCTGGCTGCTGGCGGTGGTCTTAACAATGTGGGTCACGGAGAGCTGGCACGGCATTGGCCCGGCCTGGACGGGGCTGGCGGCGGCCTGTATTACCCTGTTGCCACGCGTAGGGTTTATCAACGGCGACGAGTTTTCCACCGGGGTAAATATCCGTACCTGTATTTATGTTGCCGGCATCCTTGGGCTGGCCATTACGGTCACGCAGACGGGAATTGGGGCGGCAGTAGGGAACGCGCTGCTGCATATCATGCCGTTGGATCCGGCGCAGCCTTTTACCAGCTTCCTGGCGCTCACCGGCACTACGACTGCGCTCAACTTCATCATGACCGCTAACGGAGTGCCCGCACTTTTTACCACGCTGGCGCAGAGTTTTTCCGACGCAACGGGCTTCCCGTTGCTGTCAGTGATTATGATTCAGGTACTGGGCTATTCCACACCGCTACTGCCGTATCAGGCGTCACCGATCGTGGTGGCCATGGCGTTAGGCAAAGTCCCTGCACGGGCAGGGATGTTGTTATGTATTGCACTGGCGGTGGCAACGTATCTGGTGCTGCTGCCGCTGGATTATGCGTGGTTTAGCGTGCTGGGGAAATTGTAGTTATGGTGCGATCTGCCCCCTCACACTGACCTTTGTGAGGGGCAGTCAAGTCGCTATAACGATGGGGCGAACGACGGCAGTGCATTTATGACATTGTGTAATACCGTTCTTAACCAGTTCAGTGGCATATCGTTATCACAACATTTATGCCACAGCAGCGAGAGCGCAATTTCCGGCGTCTCAACCGGAACGGGGCTACAGCGTAAACCGTAATGAGATATCCAGTCGGCAGCCAGCCCGGAGGGGACGGTCGCGAAAGCCGACATGCGTTTCAGCAGCGGCGGCAAAGAAGAAAAATGTGGCGTAACGTATCGTACCCTTCGTGATTTCCCCTGCAATGCTAACTGCTCATCGACGGCGCTCCAGGTCGAACCTCGATATGAAACCAGCACGTGATCATGCTCGATGTAATCATTCAACGTCAGCGGCGCTTGCAGCGAAAGCTGTTCGGGGTGCCAGAACGTACAAAAGTTGAGTGAACGGAGATGTTCACGCCTCAACGTGGCGGCAGTGTTCTGGCCAACCGAAATCGCCAGATCTATCTCCCGCTGGAGCACTTGCTCACCATCGCGGAAAGGATCGCTGGCTGTTACCTGCAGCGTGACTCCCGGCGCTTCGCGTGTCACGTATGCCTGTAATTCCGGCATCAGCCAACGCTCAACCCAGTCGCTCATACCCAGACGGAACACATGAGTTGCCTTCGCCGGGGTGAATGCCGGTGGTTGAAAAAGAACGTACTGCATCTGTTCCATCAGGGGGCCGAGTGAGTCAATAAGCGCTTCGGCACGCGGCGTCGGTACCATGCCTCCTGCGGTACGAACAAACAGAGGATCGTCAAACATCTCACGTAACCTGGCCAGCGCATTACTGACCGCCGGTTGCCCCAGATGCAGTTTTTCAGCGGTACGTGACACGCTGCCCTCGCGATGCAGGACAAGCAGCACCGTCAGCAAATTGAGATCGATACGATGAAAATCATTTTCTCTGATAGTGAACATTATATTAATCAATTTGAATGATAGTGGCTTGCTGAGGATACTGCTGAGCACGTTCAAATGACACTGGGATGAGGCAATTTTATGAAAATGATACTGGCGCTGGTGACGACACTCCTCTTTTCCAGCCAGCTTCTGGCCGCCGGGCAGACGAGTGCGCTGGATGAACAGGCTCCCGGTTACTACCGCATGAAACTGGGCAAGCTGCGCATCACCGCGGTATCCGACGGCACGGTAACGGTGCCCCTTAATACACTGCTGACTAACATCTCCGCAGAAAAATTACGTCAGGCGATGGCAAGCGAAGCAATGACGCCGCAAGCGGAGACCTCGATTAACGCCTATGTCATCGATGATGGCAAAAAACGCGTTTTAGTGGATACCGGTGCCGGTGAACTATTCGGTAGCCGGGGTGGGCATCTGCTGGAGAATCTTGCCGCAGCAGGCTATCCGGCTGAATCCATTGACGACGTATTACTGACCCATATTCATGCCGATCACTCTGGTGGGGTATCACACGCCGGCAAGCTCGCCTTTCCTGAGGCTAACGTGTATGTCGACAAACGCGACGTCGACTTCTGGCTTAATCCGTCGAACGTCACTCAGGTTGAGCCAGGTGAGGCGCACACGTTTGCTGAAAGCGAGAAAACGCTTCGCCCGGTTATCAATGCCGGGCGGTTAAAGACATTCCTGGCGCCAGCAACGCCGGTGGAGGGGATTCGTGCAGAATCTACGGCGGGCCATACGCCGGGCAGCGTGCTGTATCGTGTGGAAAGTGAAGGTCAGACGCTGGTTTTATGGGGCGATATTATCCACGCCAAAGCAGTACAAATGCCTGATCCGCACGTGGCAATACATTTTGATGTCAATCGCCAGCAGGCTATCAAAACGCGGGAACGTGTGCTCAAACAGGCCGCGGAGCAGGGGTATTGGGTTGCTGCCGCACATATTTCATTTCCGGGGTTTGGCCACGTGAAGCGTGAGGGGAATGGGTATCGTTGGGTGGAGAGCAATTATACGACCCAGTTAGGGCAGTAGTCTGCCTGCCATCTGGACGCCTGCGCCGATACAGCCGGGGCGTTAAGTACCTTGAGAAGTTATCTCTCCCCCTGAGGGGAGAGATAACATGAACACCGCCCGCTGTAACCTGAGAGGAGTATTCACCGCGACAAGCGAATTACGCTTTTGCCGCTTCTGCTGCTTTAACGATTACCGCAAAAGCGTCAGCTTTCAGGGAAGCGCCGCCAACCAGCGCGCCGTCGATGTCCGGCTGGGTGAACAGCTCAGCAGCGTTAGCCGCGTTAACGGAACCGCCGTACTGAATAATTACCTGCTCAGCCACTTTCGCATCTGCTTTAGCGATATGGTCACGAATGAATTTGTGAACCGCCTGAGCCTGAGCCGGGGTCGCAGATTTACCGGTACCGATTGCCCATACTGGTTCGTAAGCGATGACCGCGCCTTCGAATGCCGCAGCGCCCTGAGTTTTCAGAACCGCGTCGATCTGACGTGCACACACTTCTTCGGTTTTGCCCGCTTCGTTTTCTGCTTCGGTTTCACCGATGCACAGAACCGGGATCAGACCTTGTTCTTTCAGAACGGCGAATTTTTTAGCAATGAGTTCGTCAGATTCTGCGTGGTAAGTACGACGCTCGGAGTGGCCGATAATAATGTACTGCGCGCCAATATCTTTGAGCATTTCAGCGGAGGTTTCGCCGGTGAATGCGCCAGACAGGTTAACGTCGACGTTCTGAGCGCCCAGAATGATGTGGCTGCCTGCAGCGGCTTGTTTAGCCAGATCCAGGTACATAGCCGGCGGAGCGATGGCGACGCCACAACCCGTAACGCCAGCCAGCTCTTTACGCAGGTTAGCTACCAGTTCGTTTACCATGTGGCGGCTGCCGTTCAGTTTCCAGTTACCCATCACTAAAGGATGTCGCATTTGAATTCTCCACGCTATAAGAGCGAATTTAAGTAAAATGTCTACCCGTCAGGGCAGTTTGGTCTGTGAGACAGTATAGAGATTCGTCGTCGGAAAGGCTTTGCTTTTTGTCATTTATTGTCGCCTTCCAGGCTTTCAGATAGCGCCAGCTTAATCGGTTCAACAGCGAAGGTGAGCCCCTTTTCACCGTCATCTGCGACCACATAACGGATGGCACCTTCCGTTTCGGCATACCAGAGTTTGTTTTTGCCGTTGTTCAGTAATTTTTGCAGCTTTTGCAGACTTTGCGCTTTGGTCAGCGTCGGCGAAAACGCGCGAATCAGCGCCGCCATATACTCCTGCGCTTTGGCTTTTGCCGCCTTTTGCTCTGGCCCTCTGACCGGTAGCCAGGTCATCTGCATGGATTTAATTTTCAGCGTGCCGCGTTCCAGCGCCGTGGAGGCGTACAGATTGTCGTTAATTTTGGTCGCGGCGCGGGTCAGACGTTCGGTATCACTACGCGAATCTACAGCGCGAAATTCGTTGAGCTGCAGGTCGGGGTTATCTTCGTTGAACTTTTCTCTGAACTGGCTGATGGATTGTTCGAATGTGGGGGCTCCTGGCAGCAGATACGGGGCCGCAGCCGCAGGTGGCGTATCCTCTGCGAAGGCATAGTGGTTGATGAAGAGCGCCGTAAACAGGAGCCACCAGGTTTTCATTAACATCGTCCTCACTTCTCTTTGTTCACGATTAAAACGATAACAGTCTGGCTTGTCAAAAACTCACGTGACCAGGGTAAACTACGCAGCACTACAATTAAAGGAACCTTACATGGGTATTCAGCAGTGGTTGTTCTCATTTAAAGGCCGCATTGGTCGTCGTGATTTTTGGATCTGGACCGTTATCTGGATGCTGGCGATGGCGGCGTTATTTTACGCGGTCAGTTTTGAACTTCTGGCCAGCCAAAATGCCGCGTTTATGCTGGTTTGCCTGCTCTGGCCAACCGCGTGTGTGATTGTGAAACGACTGCATGACCGTAATAAGTCCGGCAGTTGGTCGTTGTTATTTATTCTTGCCTGGATGCTGCTGGCAGGGCACTGGGAGATACTGGGCGGTACGTGGGAATGGGTTGTTGGCCGCTTCGTGCCAGTGCTGATAATGGTAACGATGCTCATCGACCTGGGCGCATTTATCGGCACCCAGGGCGAGAACAAGTTCGGCAAGGATACGCTTGAAGTACAGTTCCGCTGATTACCAGTAGTGTTCAGCGGTGATGTGGCCCGGACGGCGGCGCAGATGTTTCGCCATCTGCCGGGACTCTTTCAGTAACTGCTGTGTGTCACGCACCATCTGCGGGTTGCCGCAGAGCATTACGTGGCTGGTTTCGGTGTTGATGGGCAATCCCACTGCCTCTTCCAGTGTACCGTTCTCAATCAGCGCAGGCACACGCCCTGTGAGCGACCCGGGCACTGTTTCCCGGCTAACCACCGTTTGAATCCGCAATTTACCCTCATAGCGCTTCTGCAGTTCGAGCATCAGCGGCAGATAACTTAAATCCGCGGCGTAGCGTACCGCATGCACCAGTACCAGATGAGTAAAGCGTTCCAGGTCCTTACCTTCCTGTAGGATCGACAAATACGGCCCAATTGCGGTCCCGGTTGCCAGCATCCACAGGGTATCGCAGTCCGGCACTTCGTCGAGAACAAAGAACCCTGCCGCCTCGCTGACGATTAACACCTCATCGCCTGGCTTCAGCGCGGCCAGACGCGGACTGAGTTTGCCCTCAGGGACGGTGACCAGATAAAACTCCAGATCGGGGTTACCTGGCGCATTGACGTAAGAGTAGGCACGCTGTACCCGCTCACCGTCGATTTCGAGGCCCAGCTTGGCAAATTGTCCGGCAGTAAAGGGATGAACGGGGGCATGAACGGTCAAACTGAACAATGCGTCGGTCCAGAACTCGACGTTTACGACTTTTCCTGTAACCCAGTCGGCCATGATTTTCTCCTGTTCAGAATCATTGCCTTATCTTCGTCGTGAATGGAGAGGATTTCCAGCCCGGTCAGGAAAGAAGGCTCTATTGAACAAATAATTTACAGGTTAATACAACCACATTAAATCCGCTCTTCCTTGAGCGCGCGGCTTACAGAATATGCGTCTGTACGTCCGGGTCTTTGCGATCCAGATAGTGGATAGACTGAATGCGGCGGATGGTACGCGATTTTCCGCGAATCAGCAGGGTTTCGGTGGTGGCAATATTGCCTTTGCGGCTAATACCGTCCAGCAAGTCGCCTTTGGTAATCCCGGTTGCTGAGAAAATTACGTTGTCGCTGCGTGCCATATCATCCAGGCGCAGGACTTTATCGGCCTCAATGCCCATCGCCTGGCAGCGAGCCAGCTCGATTTCCCCGATACGACGGTTCTCTTCGTTGTCGCCTTTTACGTGATGACGTGCCAGCAAGCGGCCATTCATATCACCATCCAGCGCGCGGATGACGGCAGCTGAAACGACCCCTTCCGGCGCACCGCCAATACCATAAAGGACATCGACTTCACTGTCCGGCATGCAGGTCAGAATGGAGGCGGCAACGTCGCCGTCCGGAATAGCGAAAACGCGTACGCCGAGCTTCTGCATTTCAGCGATGGTGGCGTCGTGGCGAGGTTTGGCCAGAATCGTTACCGTCAGCTCACTGAGCGGTTTTCCGAGCGCATTAGCCACATTACGCAGGTTATCGGCAAGCGGCAGGTTGAGGTCGATAGTGCCTTTTGCGCCAGGGCCGACAATCAGTTTTTCCATATACATATCCGGCGCATTGAGGAAGCAGCCTTGATCACCCACCGCCAGTACTGCCAGGGCATTAGCCTGACCCATGGCGGTCATGCGGGTGCCTTCGATCGGATCAACGGCGATATCCACCGCATCGCCTCTACCAGTACCGACTTTTTCACCGATATAGAGCATTGGGGCTTCGTCGATTTCCCCTTCACCAATCACAATGGTGCCGTCAATATTGACCTGATTAAGCATGATGCGCATGGCGTGAACGGCAGCGCCGTCGGCGGTATTTTTGTCGCCGCGGCCCAGCCACTTATAGCCAGCCAGCGCCGCTGCTTCGGTCACGCGGGAAAATTCAATGGCAAGTTCTCGTCTCATAGCAAACTCGTGAAGTGAAAGAAATTGCGCGAAGTTTAACACAGAGAGGGGGCATGGGTGCGGTCAGGTGCGGTGTTGCCTGAGGCCCTCACCCCGGCCCTCTCCCTCAGGGAGAGGGAGAAAACAGAGGTGAGGGGGAGGGGATTACTCGTCGTGCTCTTCCCACGCCAGCGCACGTTTCACGGCTTTTTTCCAGCCCGCGTAGCGAACGTTGCGTTCGGTGGTTTCGATGCTCGGGCGGAATTCACGCTCAATCACCGCTTTCTCCTGTAGTTCGTCCAGGTTCTGCCAGAAGCCCACCGCCAGGCCCGCCAGGTAAGCTGCGCCCAGTGCAGTGACTTCACGCACTTCCGGACGCTCAACGCGGGTGCCCAGAATGTCGGACTGGAACTGCATCAGGAAGTTGTTGGCCACCGCGCCGCCATCCACGCGCAGGGCGTGCAGACGAATGCCGGAGTCAGCCTGCATGGCTTCCAGAACGTCACGTGTCTGGTAGGCGATAGATTCCAGCGTTGCGCGAATGATGTGGTTTGAGTTTACGCCACGGGTCAGACCAAAAATCGCGCCACGTGCATACGGGTCCCAGTACGGTGCGCCCAGGCCGGTGAAAGCAGGCACCACGTAGACGCCATTGGTGTCTTTCACTTTGGTGGCGAAATATTCCGAGTCAAAGGCATCGCTGATGAGTTTCATCTCATCGCGCAGCCACTGGATTGACGCACCCGCCATGAACACGGCACCTTCCAGCGCATAGTTCACTTCACCCGTCGGTCCGCAAGCGATAGTGGTTAACAGGCCGTTTTCTGATTTCACCGCTTTTTCGCCGGTATTCATCAGCATAAAGCAGCCGGTACCGTAGGTGTTCTTCGCCATCCCTTCTTTTACGCACAACTGACCGAACAGTGCTGCCTGTTGGTCACCGGCGATCCCGGCGATAGGAATACGGGTACCGCCTTTACCACCGATGTTGGTCTGGCCGTAGACTTCGGAAGATTTACGCACTTCCGGCAGCATGGCGCGCGGGATATCCAGCGCGTCCAGCATTTTGTCATCCCAGTCCAGATCATGGATATTGAACAGCATGGTACGGGAGGCGTTGGTGTAGTCAGTAACGTGTACGCGGCCCTGGGTCATTTTCCAGATAAGCCAGGTGTCGACGGTACCGAACAGCAGTTCGCCACGTTTCGCGCGTTCGCGAGAACCTTCTACATGATCGAGAATCCACTTCACTTTGGTGCCGGAGAAGTACGGGTCAACCACCAGGCCGGTGGCGCTGCGCACATACTCTTCCATGCCATCGCGTTTGAGCTGCTCGCAGATTTCTGAGGTGCGGCGGCACTGCCAGACAATGGCGTTATAGATAGGCTTACCGGTTTCGCGCTCCCAGACTATAGTCGTTTCACGTTGGTTGGTGATACCAATCGCGGCGATTTCATCGGAGTTGATGTCTGCTTTAGCCAGCACTTCAACCAGCGTGGAGCTTTGCGTTGCCCAGATTTCCATTGGGTCATGCTCTACCCAGCCTGGCTTAGGATAGATTTGTTCGAATTCGCGCTGCGAAACGCTGATGATGTTGGCGTCATGATCCATTACGACGGCGCGGGAGCTGGTGGTACCCTGGTCCAGCGCAACGATATATTTCTTTTCAGTCATGATTTATGTCCCGTAGTCACATTACAGCGGAGCTTTTTGTTGTGAAGTCGTGGTGGCGTCTTTGTCATCTTCCACAGCACAAACGTCACACGGTAAATTACGGCCAATCAGTTTACGATAACCGAAGGCACCCAGTGATGCGCCGACAATCGGCCCAAACAGCGGTACGAGGAAATAGGGAATATCTTTCCCACCGGTGAAGGCGACATTGCCCCAGCCAGCCAGCCAGGCGAACGCTTTTGGTCCGATATCACGAGCAGGGTTCATCGCAAACCCGGTCAGCGGGCCCATAGAAGCACCAATAACGGCAATCAGCAGACCAATCAGCAGTGGTGCCAGCGGGCCACGCGGGATCCCGTTGCCGTCATCACCCAGCGCCATGATGACGCCCATCAGAACCGCGGTAATCACCATCTCAACAGCAAAGGCCTGGAAGAAATTGATGTGCGGGTTAGGGTAGGTTGAAAAGATGCCTGCCAGATCGAGACTTTCGACGCTGCCACGCACCATATGGTGAGTTTGTTCGAAATCGAAGAAAAGATTGTAATAAAGCCCGTAAACAAGTGCGGCCGCGCAGAATGCGCCAGCAAATTGAGAAGCAATAAAGGGAACAACTTTGCGCCCGTCGAAGCAGGCAAACAGCCACAATGCAATGGTCACTGCCGGGTTAAGATGTGCGCCGGAAACCCCTGCGGTCAGGTAGATGGCCATCGCCACGCCCAGACCCCAAATGATACTGATTTCCCACTGTCCGAAGCTGGCACCTGCTACTTTAAGTGCCGCAACGCAGCCCACACCGAAGAAAATCAACAACCCGGTACCGAGAAATTCGGCGATGCACTGACCTTTTAAGGTTGAGGTTTGACTCATAATCGGATCCTGCAAAGAGTTTAATGGTTATAGTTTGCATGGAGGGAGAAGACTCCACGATGCCGTGTAGACATACTGTTAATTTATCGTTAACGAGCAAAAACGAGAAATATCGAAATCAAAATGTGTGTACTGCGTCAATAAAATGAGCGTTTTCGCGCGATGAGGCGCGTTTGCGAAGGGATGCGACAGGATGCGAAGTGTGAGCTGAATCATTTTTGTAACCCTCAATTTAACAATTTATTGAAGCGGACCGCAATTGCACCAGGTTTAGACTGAAAAGTGTTGCAAAGCGCGATCTGCGCGGGTTGTCGCTGGACAGGGGCTAAAGGGCTTCATACAATCGGGTACTAAGACCGTGCGCTAAATACATTAAGGCGTCGCCGTTCACGGAACGCGGTTTTACCCGAGTGGTATATACCCATCAACGCCTTGCAATTCAGGAGAGGTATGACGATGTCATTAGAAGTATTCGAGAAGCTGGAAGCGAAAGTACAGCAGGCGATTGATACCATCACGCTGCTGCAGATGGAAATCGAAGAGCTGAAAGAGAAGAACAACAGTCTGTCCCAGGAAGTCCAGTCCGCACAGCATGATCGCGAAGAACTGGCTCGTGAAAACAACCAGTTGAAAGAACAGCAGCATGGCTGGCAGGAGCGTCTGCAGGCACTGCTGGGCCGTATGGAAGAAGTCTGATTACGCTTCTTCTTTCGTGTTAGCGGCGTTGGCGGCGCTTACTGATCCCAGTCACATCACTGTTTATGTTGCTGGGGATTCGCTCAGTTGCCGCCTTGCTACAACGCATAAAAAAGGCACCTTTCGGTGCCTTTTTTGATCACTCGATATCCAGTGGATCTTCGGAAAGGATGATACCGGTGTTATCGGCATAGAGATGGTCGCCGGAAAAGAAGGTCACGCCGCCGAAATTGACGCGAATGTCGCTTTCGCCGATACCTTCCCCTGCGGCGCCGACCGGAATCGCGGCAATGGCCTGAATGCCAATGTCCAGCTCTTCCAGGTCATCTACCTGACGCACTGCGCCATAGACCACAATGCCTTCCCACTCGTTTTGCAGAGCGATGCGCGCCAGGTCCGCATCGATTAACGCACGACGCACAGAACCACCGCCATCGACCAGCAGTACACGACCACGGCCATTTTCTTCGAGCAGATCGTACAGCAACCCGTTGTCCTCGAAACATTTCACCGTGATGATTTGACCGCCAAACGACGACCGTCCGCCAAAATTGGAGAACAGTGGTTCCACGACGTTGACATCTTCCTGGTAGATGTCACAGAGCTCAGACGTATCGTATTTCATAGGCTTAACGTTCAGTTGCTGCGAGAGTAGTCAGTATATCGCGCATCACGCATTGTTGGCAAAATCATCAATTGTTAATTGACTTTTGTCAGTTAAAACTGCGTCTGACTCAGCATAATTCCAACCACAAACAATAGGTTAGTCAGCAAAGCCCCTTTTACGGTACGTTCGAGCATCGGCGGCATGGCTTTCGGATCCCGCTCGCGCATCACAAAACGTGCCTGTTTGAACAGCAACGGCGCGGAAAAGACGAACAGCCAACCCCAGGCGCTATGCAGCGACAGCACGTTAAACAGCGCCAGGCAGAGAAGGGCTCCGGCCAGCAAACCCGCATGGTAGCGGCGTGCGTTCACCGGCCCTAAGCGCACCACGAGCGTGATTTTGCCATTGGCGCGATCGCTGTCGATATCACGCAGGTTGTTGATATTCAGCACTGCAGTTGCCAGCAGGCCGCACGCCGTAGCTGGCAAGATAATCGCGGGGATCAGCATATGGGTTTGCAGATACCAGCTTCCCATTACGCTCAGCCAGCCAAAGAAAATCAGTACCGAAACATCGCCAAGGCCGATGTAACCGTAAGGGCGTTTACCGACGGTATAGGTAATAGCGGCGATGATCGACAGCGCGCCAAGCACCACAAAGCCGATGAAATCTGTCAGGGTTTGCGAGGCCGCCAGCAGCAACAGCAGGCCGGAGATGCAGCTCAGGACAATGACGATGATGAGCGCACGCTTCATCTGCTCAAGCGAAATTGCCCCTTTTTGCATGCCGCGCAATGGCCCAATTCGGTCAGGCTTGTCGCTGCCCTTAACCGCATCGCCATAGTCATTGGCGAGGTTGGAAAGGATTTGCAGCAATCCGGCGGTGCTTAATGCCAGTACGGCAACCAGCGGATCGAAGAAACCCTGCCACCAGGCCAGCGTCGTCCCTACCACGATAGCGGCAAACGCCAGCGGCAGTGTTTTTGGGCGCAGGCTTTCCAGCCATGCCTGAGTGCGGCTTAAAGGTTGTGCGTCAGTCATAGTCACCAGCCAGTAATAAAAAATGGGGGCATAAGCCCCCATCGGAAATGATGAAAACGTTGTGGCGGGGATTATAAGATAAAACGGCTCAGATCTTCATCTGCCACTAAAGCATCAAGGTGCTTACTCACATAGTCGGCGTCGATGATGATAGTTTCGCCATTCAGGTCGCTTGCGTCATAGGAAATGTCTTCCATGAGGCGCTCCAGAACGGTGTGCAGACGGCGCGCACCGATGTTTTCGGTGGTCTCGTTCACCTGCCAGGCCGCCTGTGCGATGCGTTTAATCCCGTCGTCGGTGAAATCGATATTGACGCCTTCTGTTGCCATCAGCGCTTTGTACTGCACGGTAACCGATGCGTTTGGTTCGGTCAGAATGCGTTCAAAGTCTTCCGTGGTCAGGGCCTTGAGTTCGACGCGAATCGGCAGACGACCCTGCAGTTCCGGGATCAGATCTGACGGGCTGGCCACCTGGAATGCACCGGAGGCGATAAACAGGATGTGATCGGTTTTGACCATGCCGTGTTTGGTGGAGACAGTACAGCCTTCTACCAGCGGCAGCAGGTCGCGCTGAACACCTTCACGGGAAACATCCGGACCGGAAGTATTACCGCCGCGCTTACAGATTTTGTCGATTTCATCAATGAAGACGATACCGTGCTGTTCAACTGCGTCGATTGCATCTTGTTTCAGCTCTTCCGGGTTCACCAGCTTCGCCGCTTCTTCTTCGATCAGCAGCTTCATCGCATCTTTGATTTTCAGCTTACGCGGTTTCTGTTTTTGCCCGCCCAGATTCTGAAACATGGACTGAAGCTGGCTGGTCATCTCTTCCATTCCTGGAGGTGCCATGATCTCAACGCCCATCGGTGACGCGGCCAGGTTTATTTCAATTTCTTTATCATCGAGCTGGCCTTCACGCAGTTTTTTGCGGAAGGACTGACGTGCAGCAGACGGCTCAGCGACCGTTTCCGGCTGGCCCCAGTTATTTTTTGCCGGGGGGATGAGCACGTCCAGAATACGCTCTTCCGCCATCTCTTCGGCGCGATAGCGATTTTTTTCGATGGACTGCATGCGGACCATTTTCACGGCGGCATCGGTAAGATCGCGGATAATGGAATCCACTTCTTTACCGACATAACCCACTTCGGTGAATTTGGTTGCTTCAACTTTTATAAAGGGCGCATTCGCCAGTTTCGCCAGACGGCGGGCAATTTCGGTTTTACCCACACCGGTCGGCCCGATCATCAGAATGTTTTTCGGGGTCACTTCATGGCGCAGCTCTTCATCAAGCTGCATACGGCGCCAGCGGTTACGCAGGGCAATCGCCACGGAACGCTTCGCCGCATCCTGACCGATAATGTGTTTGTCCAGTTCGCTGACAATTTCGCGTGGGGTCATTTCAGACATGAGGGATCCTTACGCCTTGGTGGTCAATTCTTCGATGGTGTGGAAGTGGTTAGTGTAGATGCAGATGTCACCGGCGATATTCAGCGCTTTCTCGGCGATGTCGCGCGCGCTGAGGTCGGTGTTTTCCAGCAGCGCACGGGCAGCCGCCTGGGCATACGGGCCACCAGAGCCAATGGCAATCAGGTCATTTTCCGGCTGCACAACGTCACCGTTACCGGTGATGATCAGTGAGGCCGTTTCATCGGCTACAGCCAGCAACGCTTCCAGCTTGCGCAGCATGCGATCGGTACGCCAGTCTTTGGCCAGTTCCACCGCCGCTTTTACCAGGTGACCCTGATGCATCTCCAGCTTACGTTCAAAGAGTTCAAACAACGTGAAGGCATCAGCCGTGCCCCCGGCAAAGCCAGCGATGACTTTGTCGTTGTACAGACGGCGAACTTTCTTCACGTTGCCTTTCATAACGGTGTTGCCCAGTGTCGCCTGGCCATCACCAGCGATAACGACATGGCCGTTACGGCGTACGCTTACTATTGTTGTCACGAGCAGACCCCCTGGTTACGAATGCAGAATACACGCCCCGTAGTGATACGGGGCAGAATGCAAGTATAGATGGGGGGGATTTTGGGGGTTTCAACCCCCGGCGGCGAGACGGATGCAGTTTGTGTGACCGGCCATTTTCAGACGGCTAATAGTGCCGTCCGCGTTATCTTTGCCTTTAACCGGGCCGATAACCACGCGATTCCAGCCGTTATTGCTGGTGATGCGAGAGTCAAACCCTTCAAAGGCGAGCTGGGCACGAACGGTCTCTGCCTGATCGGCGCCTTTGAACGAACCACACTGTACCATCCAGCGACGTTCGTCTTTTTTCTCGGCCGTTTGCTTCGGTGCTTCTTCATGCGTCACCGGCGCTGCCTGCTGCGTTTTCGGCGCGGTTGCCGTGGTGTGTGCTGGTGTTTGCAGCAAGTCCTGGTACGGCTGTTGGCTGGCGGCGGACGGTTTTTGCTGCGGCGTCTGCTTCGGTGCCTGTACAGGCGTGGTTTGTGCCGTACGTGGCTGCTCCGCTACCCGCGGTGGCGTACGCGTCGGTTGTTCAACCTGAACGTTACTCCACTGCTGTTGTTGCATCTGCTGCTGTACCTGTTGTTGCGCCTGACGCTGGCGTTGCAGCGTTTGCTGACGCTGCTCCTGCGTCTGCTCGTTCCACGGTACTTCGTTCAATTGCGTAGGCTGCTGGCGCATATCTGCCTGCATTTGCGCCAGTAACTGACGTTGCTCGTTCGTCAGTTGCTCCGGTTTTTCCACTTCACCACCCGCAGAGGGTTCGGTAGGCGCACGTACGCCTGGCTGGCGGCTTTCCAGCTCTTTGATATAACGCCAGCGCTCTTCCGGTTTTGGCGGCAGACCATTGCCTGCAACCTTCTGGCTTTGCAGCGTTTCAGATTCTTCTTTCTTGTGGTGGGTAATAAAGTACAGGCCACCGATAAAAGCTACCAGTACTGCGGCGGCAATCGCGACCATTGCGGGCGAGACAGCGGATACGCTACGTTGCTTCTTCCTTGAGCTACTCTTTTTTTGCCGCGAAGGAGCCGACTGGCTGCGGCGTACATAATCTCGTTGTGCCACTATCGTTTCGCTGTATTTATTTCGTTTGTCAGCCCGTCATGTTACTTAAGCGACGGGCTTTTGACCAGAAGAGGGATTCCGATAACGCATTTACGTTAAGTCAACGCCTTAGTTGACCCACGAATGACCAATTCGCAATCCAGTAATCGGGAGCCGCTGCTTACCGTATGACCTTGTAACTGTTCGAGTAGTAACAGCATTGCTTCACGACCGATATCGAAACGCGGCTGGGCGACGGTAGTAAGAGGGGGATCGCAGAATTCAGCCAGCGAAATGTTATCGAAACCAATAATGGACAAATCATGCGGCACTTTCAGGCCGCGGCGCTTCGCATAAGACAACGCGCCGAGCGCCATCACGTCGCTGTGACAAAATACCGCAGTAGGCGGCTTCGGCAGAGAGAGTAACCGTTCCAGCGCCTCGCCACCGGCGGCAAAGGTAAAGTCGCCACGGGCAATATAATGCGGGTCAACGGTAATACCGGAGCGACGCAGCGCCTGTACATAGCCCTGCAGGCGGTAGTGGCACAACGGCATCTCTTCCGGTCCGGCGATGCATCCAATGTACTGATGCCCCTGCTCGCGCAGGTAATTCACGGCATTGAAGGCGGCGGTCAGGTTGTCGATATGTACTGTAGGCAGTTCCAGTTCCGGGGCAAACTCATTCGCCATCACCATTGGCGGCAGGTTACGTTGTTCTTCGATGCTGGCATCGAAAGGCAAGCGCGAACCGAGCAGCAGCATCCCGTCTATCTGCTTAGTGATGATTAAATCTATAAAGGTTTTTTCTTGCTGATTCTGATGCGCGCAATCGCCGATCAGAACCAGATAACCATTTTCTGCGGCAGTGACTTCGATACCACGGATAATTTCACTAAAAAACGGATCGCAAATATCCGGCACGATCACCAGGATCGTCCGGGATTCATTACGTTTAACATTACGTCCCATCGATTGCGGCAAATAACCCACTTCCATTGCCGCCTGCTCAACCCGATTGCGGGTAGCCTGCGACACTTTATCCGGGTTCATTAACGCACGGGACACCGTTGCCGTGGACACCTTCGCTTTAACGGCAACATCTTTCATGGTCGCGGCTGCAACCTGATTCCTGGTCTTCACCTTCTTCTCCTCGCATGCGCGGCGCAGGCGCAGACACATTTTTATCAGATAGTTAATCTAATCGGTTACAGAATTTTCATTAAAAATGTGATGAAAGTTGAATTTTTCGAGGTGCCTCGCAACCTTAGCCCTCGATAGGGTCCACATCCAGCACCCACTTCACTTTGCGTGCCTCAGGTAAGGTGTTGATAAGCGTAAGCGTGCCGCTGACAATCTGTTGCAGGCGTACTCGCGAAGGGTGTTGCAGCAGGAGCTGCCAGCGCCAGCGCCCGGCACGCTTGGGTGCCAGTGCCGGAACCGGACCAAGCACCCAAAGACGCTGGTCCGCCAGCGGGCTGGATTGCAGCAGATTTTTCAATTGTTGCAGGAACAACGGCGCCTGCTGGTTGTTATGATCTTCCGCACGGATGAGCACATGGCTGGTCCACGGAGGAAGCTGGAGCGTCTGACGCTCCGCCAGCGCCTGCTCAGCGAAGGTGTCGTAGCCTTTATGCAGAAGCGTCTGCAACAAAGGGTGTTCCGGATGGTGGGTTTGCAGTACGACTTCCCCTTGTTTCCCTGCGCGCCCGGCCCGCCCTGAGACCTGGGTATAAAGCTGCGCAAAGCGTTCTGCAGCGCGGAAATCGGCGGAGAAGAGCGCGCCATCGACATCCAACAGGGCAACCAGCGTGACGTCCGGAAAATGGTGCCCTTTCGCCAGCATCTGTGTGCCGATAAGAATACGCGCACCGCCACGATGCACTTCCGCCAGATGCTGTTCGAGCGCGCCTTTACGACTGGTGGTGTCCCGGTCGATACGCGACAGCGGAACCCCTGGAAAAAGCGGGGCGAGCGCCTGCTCCAGTTGTTCTGTGCCCAGCCCAACCGGCATCAGATGGGTTGAGCCGCAGGAAGGACATTGCCGTGGTACCTGGCGCTGGCTGTCGCAATGGTGGCAACGTAAATGTTGTTGAGCCTGGTGTAACGTGTAGTAATGATCGCAGCGCGGACATTCGGCAATCCAGCCGCAGTCGTGACACAGCAGCGCTGGCGCGAAGCCTCGACGGTTCAGGAACAAGATGACCTGATTACCCGCCTGCAAGTGCTGGCGCATGCGATTCGCAAGGGCAGGAGAGAGCCCTGCCTGTAGCGCCTGACCTTTTAGATCCAGCACATGTTGTATGGCGGGGCGGGCGTTGCCGGCGCGACGCGTCAGGCGCAGCATCCTGTATTTACGCGCGCGCACATTGTGGAGCGTCTCCAGTGCGGGCGTCGCCGAGCCGAGTATGATCGGAATTTGCTCGCTGTGGGCACGGTAAACGGCCAGGTCGCGTGCATGGTAGCGCCACCCTTCCTGCTGTTTATAAGAGCTGTCGTGTTCTTCATCGATCACGATCACGCCCAAATTTTTAAAAGGGGTAAACAGCGACGAGCGCGTGCCAATGACAATCGCCGCTTCGCCGTTTTTGGCTTTTAGCCAGGCGGACAGGCGTTCACTGTCATTCAATCCGGAATGCAGTACCTCGACCGGGGCAGAAAAGCGTTCACGAAAACGGGCGATGGTCTGCGGCGTCAGGCCGATTTCCGGTACCATCACCAGCGCCTGTTTCCCCTGTGCCAGCACATTCTCCAGTACGCTGAGATAGACTTCTGTTTTGCCTGAACCGGTTACACCTGCCAGCAGCCAGGCTGAGAATTGATCCGCCGCGCTGTGGATCGCTCCCACTGCCGTAGCTTGTTCGGTATTAAGCCGCAGACGCTCGCCGCAGACGGAAAAGCCATGCCGCCAGTCATGATGCGCAGGCTCCTCACTGTTGAGTTCTGCCAGCCCCTTCGTGCGTAATGACTGGAGCGCGGCGTCGTTGAACTCAAGCTCCGCAACCTGATGACGCCAGATGCGTCTCTGGCGCAGGGCCGCCAGCGCCTGTTGCTGTTTTGGCGAACGTTTAAGGCTATTGAGATCGACCGCCTGCCCCTGCTCGGTCGCAAACCAGAACCACTGCACTGCTGCACTGGCCGGTTTACCCTGGCGTAGGGGTACAGGAATGGCGTTGAAAAGCACATCGCCAATGGCGTGGTGATAATAGTCTGCCGCCCAGAGCAGAAGTCGCCAAACCGGGACGGAAAAGACGGGGTCGCTGTCCAGCACCTCGATCACGCTTTTCAGCTCATCGAGCGGCAATTCGCTGGTCTCACCGACGGAAACCACAATCCCCACCCGTTGCTGGGTGCCAAAGGGTACGCGCACCCGGCAGCCCGCGCTGGCCACCATGCTATCAGGAAGCAGGTAGTCAAAGGTGCGGGGCAACGGTACGGGTAGCGCTACATGGGCGACGGGCATCTCAGGATCCTGACTTGAAAACTGGCGGGATAGTATACACATTGTTAAAGGTGGGGCGCGGATCAGTTTGCATACGTTGGTTAATTTCTGTATGATTCGCCGCCTTTGGTACGTATTCACGTGCCAGAGATCCACTAATACATTAACTCGCGTGGTGTCTGGCGTTAGGGCTGGAAGAGCGACGCGGCCTTAAACTGAGGTTTCCCATGAAAAAAGGTATTCACCCGAATTATGTAGCTATTACTGCAACCTGTTCTTGCGGTAATGTCATCAAAACCCACTCTACCGTGGGTCACGACCTGAACCTGGACGTGTGCGGCAACTGCCACCCGTTCTTCACTGGTAAACAACGTGTAGTTGATACCGGTGGTCGTGTTGAGCGTTTCAACAAACGCTTCAGCATCCCGGGCAGCAAATAAGTTGCCTGATGAAAAAAGCGCCGCAAGGCGCTTTTTTTGTCCCTGAATTCCGCGTCCTTCCTGCGATCATCTTCCTTCCCCTCATCCCAGACTGTAATTTTCGCAACGTTAGTTCTCTTGATTTGGCACATCGTTTCTATTTGTTGGGTCTATTGTTTCAGTTGGTGACATTGAGCTGATGTATCTTTGCTTTTTTGCCACTTAACCGGAATGCTGGCAAAAACTCAAAGGTTTGTACATTTACACTAAAATACAATTCCTCACGTTATTAAGACATTTTTAATTTGTAGCTGTCTTTCACTCGTTACGCTGGCCTGCGAATCCATAGCTACACGCTTTTCTTTTATTGAAATTTACGTCAAAGAGGAATTTCCATGAAGTTGAAATATGCGTTGTTATTACTGCCGGTACTGGCAGGAACAGCCCATGCGGGTTACGTAGACTATCGTCATGAATATTATGATGATGGACGTAACTATGATCGTGTTTATATTTCCCAACGATTTGCCAGCGGTTTTGGGGTAGCGTTAGAAGGTATTTCCCGTTCTGATGATGCGGATGCTAAAAAACCGCTGAATAATATGGAAACGAACGGGATTGAGTATACTGCCAACTACCAGTTTACCTGGAGCAACCTGATATGGCTTCCTGGTATTGCCATTGAAACGGATGAAAATCAGACAATTTACAAGCCATTCGTGCGTGTTCAGTACAATATCAACGAAAATTGGTGGACAGCCTTCCGCTATCGCTTCGAGTACACCCGCCGTAACGCGCAGGGCCGTGATGACCGCCGTATTGATCGTCCGGAAGCGTGGATTGGTTATAACACCGGTAACTGGATGTTTGAGCTTAACGGTATTTATAAATTTGCCGAAAATGAGAATATTTATAACAACACTAAACAAGATTACGAATATAATTTCCGTGTTGCGTATAAAGCAGGTAATTGGGTGCCATTTGTTGAAGTAGGTAACGTGTCTTCGGGTTATAAAACAGCGATTACTGATGATCGCCAGACGCGTTATCGCGTTGGTATTGGTTATAACTTCTAGTTACCTCTCTTTCTGTGTCTGAATAATGCGGCGGCAATATATATTGCCGCCGTGTCCGCTCGCAATTTTTAAGTCGAGATTTTATATTTCGCTAAGGATTGGGTAAAACAATGTCTACACGCAAACCGGGTTTAGTGAATTATCTGGCGTACGGCTCCGGAGATTTTCTGGGAGCGGGTACAACAGCACTGACTGCCGCATGGTTACTTTATTTTTATACGACCTTCTGCGGCTTGACGCCGATTGAGGCGACATTTATTTTCGCCATGGCCAGGGTACTGGATGCCGTAGTCAGCCCACTGATGGGTTATCTGACCGACAATTTTGGCAATACCTGGCTCGGTAAACGATTTGGTCGCCGTAAGTTCTTCATTCTGCTTGGCATCCCGTGCGTATTTTCCTATACGCTGATGTGGGTCGGCCACATGAACTACTGGTACTACTTATTCACGTACCTGCTGTTTGACGTGGTGTACACCATGATTCTGGTGCCTTATGAGACGCTGGTGCCGGAGATGACCGATGATTTCAAACAGAAAACCAAGTTTTCCGGCGCGCGTATCGCGCTGGCACAGCTTTCCGCCATTCTGGCTGCTTTCCTGCCCGGTATCCTGTTGAGTCATTTCGGTAAAGACAATGCTGTTTCTTTCTTCTATGCCAGCATCGTCTTTGCCGTGATCTGCGCGATAGTATTGACGCTGGTGTGGATCTTCACCTGGGAGCGCCCACGGGATGAACAAGCGGAAGCCGTAAAACCAAAACTGACCCTGGGACAAAGCCTGGGCCGTCTGATCATTGAATTGAGTTCCACCTTCCGTATCCGTATTTTTCGTCAGCATCTGGGGATGTACCTTGGCGGATATATTGCACAGGACGTCTTCAACGCGGTCTTCACCTACTATGTGGTGTTTGTGTTGATGCAGAGTCCGACGCTGGCCTCCAGTCTGATGGGAACCATGGCGATTCTGCAGTTTATCGCGGTTATGGGGATGATCCCGCTCTGTATTCGTTTCGGCGCTGCGCCGTCTTACCGTATTGTCGTGGTGCTGTTTGGTCTGGCTGCGGTTTCCTTCGCCCTGCTGTCGCTGGCTGGACAGAGCGATAATATGTCGCTGCTATTATTTATTTCGGGTATTGCCGGGTTAGGGCGTGGCGGCATTAACTATATTCCGTGGAACATCTATACCTATATTGCCGATGTGGACGAGGTGGTGACGGGTCAGCGTCGCGAGGGTATTTTTGCCGGTATCATGACCCTAACGCGTAAGGCCTCTCAGGCTGGCGCAGTAATGCTGGTGGGCATTGTGATGCAAATGTCCGGTTTTATTTCCGGGCAGAGCACACAGGTGCCGGGAGTGAGCCATACCATCCTGATGATTCTGAGTATTGGCACCGTGCTGGTGCTGTCGATCGGTTTCCTGGTGTCGTTGCGCTTTCGTCTGAACTTGTCCACGCACAGCGTTCTGCGTGAAGAGACGGCAAAAATGCGTAGTGCGGGCCGCCTGACGCCGGAATCCATTACGCCGCAGGCGCGTAAGACGGTAGAAATGCTGGCGGGTATGCCTTACGAAAAACTGTGGGGCAATAATGATATTGGCTACACCAACCGGCAGAAGGCACGTGAAGCGCAATCTCACGCGTCAGCCGTGTAGGCGCTCATTTGAGTGAAATTTTTGTGATGAAAGTCACAAAAATATTGCTGGCGACATGGAAGAGGCATAGACTTTTCACAGCGAAAGACATCATTAACAACGCGTGAAAGGATATGACTATGCTAAATGCACTGAAAAATGTCGTTGTGTCTTATTTTATTTCTCTGTCAGAAGTTCACCCCGAAGTGACCCGCTTCTGATTGAGCCAGCGCAACAGACAGTCCAACAAAAAGGCAGAAGATTTCTTCTGCCTTTTTTGTTTATCTCTGCTCCATTACTGGGGATAGCAGTGCACATTCAGGCATGCTCTGTGGTTATCCACTGCGTGTATAACGCTTCCCGCCGTTAACGTAAGCGACGTATCCAACGTCCCCCCTGCGCTTTACAGCCCCTTGGCCGTCCATTTTTTTGCGACGGTTTCCAGTTGCGGGGCGTCAAATAACGCTTGTGGCGAGATCACTGTTTCGTTCAGCGGGATATTACGCCCGTAACGCTCGTTGAGTTTGGCGCGCACGACCGGGGAGTTCAGATCGAACTCTTTAAGTTTCTGCAGCTTACCCGGCTGTATCCCCAGCGCACGGTCATACACCTTCCACACCACTTCTGAGCAATACTGGCGCTCATCGGTCCATGAAAATGCCAGGTCATAGGGTTTGCCGAGATAGCGCGTTGCCGTCTGCACCAGTTTTTGCTGCTGTGAAATGGAAAGCCCACCTTTCACGCGGCGGATGATGTAGTGCCCTTTTTCCCCACGGTTGATGAATTTTTGCAGTGGCGTATAGACCACCGGGCCGATGGCTTCAAAAACATAGGGGACATTGTTACGCAGCACGATCATGCCAGTGTGGCTAAAGCGCGAATGAGTGGCTTGCTGGATAGCTTTACTTTGTGACGAGCGAGACATCTGAAAGATGATATCGCCCGTCTGCGGTTCATAAGCCAGAACCGGGAAAACCATCACCGTGAGCAGCAAGAAGACAAACTTCTTTGTCATGATTTACATCCTTGTTCGAGACAAAAAAGGCGATTCAATCCATGAGCCGCCTTTTTAAATCAGTACTCCCACGTATCGGGGTCGATACCCAATTCGCGCATAATCACTTTTGCCTCTTCCGGGATTTCGTCGCTGCGCTCTTTCCGCAGGTCTTCATCGTTGGGCAACGGTTGGCCGGTAAACGCATGCAGGAATGCCTCACACAGCAGTTCGCTGTTGGTGGCATGACGCAGGTTGTTAACCTGACGACGGGTGCGCTCATCGGTGAGGATTTTTAACACCTTCAGAGGAATGGAAACCGTAATTTTTTTTACCTGTTCACTCTTCTTACCGTGCTCAGCGTACGGGCTGATATATTCGCCGCTCCATTCAGCCATGAGATACCTTTAATCCTCTCAGTCATTAATAAAAGGTCAGAACCTGATCAATGCAGCGCCCGGACCATAATCTCGCGTAGTTTACCGTAGAGTCAGTACCGTGACACGGTGTATCGCTCTGCGCCACTTCACTAAAGCATATAATTTTAACGGCTATTGCGATTTTGCTCAATCTATACGCAAAGAAGTTTAGATGTCCAGATGTATTGACGTCTATTATTCTTATGTTTACTCTGGTGCCTGACTTTTCATCCATTAAGCCAGGAAGCCTTCACCATGACGCGTAAACAGGCCACCATCGCAGTGCGTAGCGGATTGAACGATGACGAGCAATACGGTTGCGTTGTTCCGCCAATTCATCTCTCCAGCACCTATAATTTCACCGGTTTTAATGAGCCACGAGCCCATGACTATTCACGCCGTGGTAATCCGACACGCGATGTCGTGCAGCGTGCGCTGGCAGAGCTGGAGGGTGGTGCGGGTGCCGTGATGACCAACACTGGTATGTCGGCGATTCATCTGGTGACCACGGTTTTTCTGAAACCGGGCGATCTGCTGGTTGCGCCGCATGATTGCTATGGCGGCAGTTATCGTCTTTTCGACAGTCTGGCAAAACGCGGCTGCTATAAAGTTTTGTTTGTCGATCAGAATGATGAGCAGGCATTAAAAGCGGCACTGGCGCAAAAACCAAAGCTGGTGCTGGTGGAAAGTCCGAGCAACCCATTGTTGCGCGTCGTGGATATTGCGAAAATCTGCCAACTCGCGCGCGAGGTCGGTGCGGTCAGCGTGGTAGATAACACCTTCCTGAGCCCGGCGTTGCAAAACCCGCTGGCGTTAGGCGCAGATTTGGTATTGCATTCATGTACTAAATACCTGAATGGCCACTCGGACGTTGTTGCGGGCGTGGTGATTGCCAAAGACCCGGATACCGTCACAGAACTGGCATGGTGGGCGAATAATATCGGCGTCACCGGTAGCGCCTTCGACAGCTATCTGCTGTTGCGTGGCCTGCGCACCCTGTCTCCACGTATGGAAGTGGCGCAGCGTAACGCCCAGGCAATCGTTGAGTTTCTGAAAAAGCAGCCGCTGGTGAAAAAACTTTATCACCCGTCGCTGCCGGAAAATCAGGGGCATGAGATTGCCGCACGTCAGCAGAAAGGCTTTGGCGCAATGTTGAGTTTCGAACTGGATGGCGATGAGCAAACACTGCGTCGCTTCTTAAGCGGTTTGTCATTATTTACGCTGGCGGAATCGTTAGGTGGGGTTGAAAGCTTAATCTCCCACGCTGCCACGATGACACACGCGGGCATGGCGCCGGAAGCACGTGCCGCTGCCGGGATTTCAGAGACGTTACTGCGTATCTCAACCGGCATTGAAGATGGTGAAGATTTGATTGCCGACCTGGAAAATGGCTTCCGGGTCGCAGCTGAGGGATAAACATGAGTGTGAATGCGCAGGCAGGGGCGAAGGTTCGTCAACTGCATAAGTTTGGTGGGAGCAGTCTGGCTGATGTGAAATGTTACCTGCGCGTCGCGGGGATCATGGCGGAATATTCGCAACCGGGCGATTTAATGGTCGTTTCGGCAGCCGGCAGTACCACTAACCAGTTGATTAGCTGGCTCAAATTGAGCCAGACCGATCGTCTCTCTGCGCATCAGGTTCAGCAGTCGTTACGTCGTTATCAAAGTGAGCTGATTGCCGGGCTGTTACCAGCTGATGTGGCTGACGGTCTGATTAGTGAGTTTATTCGTGACCTTGAGCGGCTGGCCGGGTTGCTTGATGCCGGCATTACCGATGCGATCTATGCCGAAGTGGTGGGGCATGGGGAAGTGTGGTCTGCGCGTCTGATGTCTGCCGTACTAAACCAGCAAGGGCAGGCCTCAGCATGGCTTGATGCGCGAGAGTTTCTGCGCGCGGAACGTGCGGCTCAGCCGCAGGTCAACGAAGGCACTTCCTGGCCGCTGTTCCAGCAATTGCTGGCGCAGCATCCAGACAAACGTATCGTTGTGACGGGCTTTATCAGCCGCAACGAGGCGGGCGAAACCGTGCTGCTGGGGCGCAATGGTTCTGACTATTCGGCAACGCAAATTGGCGCATTAGCCGGGGTTACCCGCGTGACGATCTGGAGCGACGTGGCCGGCGTATACAGCGCCGACCCGCGTAAAGTGAAAGATGCCTGTCTGCTGCCGTTGCTGCGTCTGGATGAAGCCAGCGAGCTGGCACGTCTGGCGGCGCCGGTACTTCACGCCCGAACCTTGCAGCCGGTTTCCGGCAGCAATATCGATTTGCAGTTGCGTTGTAGCTACAACCCGGAGCAGGGTTCCACGCGTATTGAGCGCGTACTGGCATCCGGCACGGGCGCCCGTATCGTCACAAGCCATGATGATGTTTGTCTGATCGAATTTCAGGTGCCTGCCGGGCAAGATTTCAAACTGGCGCAACGTGATATTGATGTGATCCTTAAGCGCGCTCAGGTTCGTCCGCTGGCGACAGGCGCTCACGCGGACCGTAATCTTCTGCAGCTCTGCTACACCTCGGAAGTGGTGGATAGCGTCTTTAAACTGCTCGACGAAGCCGGTCTGCCGGGCGAACTGCGTTTGCGTCAGGGGCTGGCTCTGGTGGCAATGGTCGGGGCTGGCGTTTGCCGTAATCCGCTGCATAGCCACCGTTTCTGGCAGCAGTTGAAAGGCCAGGCCGTGGAATTCGTCTGGCAGTCAGATGAAGGTATCAGTCTTGTCGCAGTGCTGCGCGTAGGGCCAACGGAAAGCCTGATTCAGGGGCTGCACCAGTCACTGTTCCGCGCGGAAAAACGCATTGGCCTGATGTTGTTTGGTAAAGGCAATATCGGGTCTCGCTGGCTCGAGCTGTTTGCCCGCGAACAGAGCGCATTGTCTGCCCGTACCGGGTTCGAATTTGTTCTTGCAGGCGTGGTGGATAGCCGCCGTAGTTTATTGAATTACGAGGGGCTCGACGCCAGCCGGGCGCTGGCCTTCTTCAATGATGAGGCGGTCGAGCAGGATGAAGAGGCGCTATTCCTGTGGATGCGCGCGCACCCGTACGATGATCTTGTTGTGCTGGATGTCACGGCAAGCCCGCAACTTGCCGACCAGTATCTGGATTTTGCCAGTCACGGCTTTCACGTGATCAGCGCGAATAAACTGGCAGGTGCCAGCAGTAGTGACAAATACCGTCAGATCCACGACGCGTTTGAAAAAACCGGGCGTCGCTGGCTGTATAACGCCACCGTCGGAGCCGGGTTGCCGGTAAACCATACGGTTCGCGATCTTATCGATAGTGGCGATAGTATTCTGGCCATCAGCGGTATCTTCTCCGGTACGCTCTCCTGGTTGTTCCTGCAATTTGACGGCACCGTGCCGTTTACTGATTTGGTCGATCAGGCCTGGCAGCAGGGGCTGACCGAGCCGGACCCGCGCGTTGATCTTTCCGGTAAAGACGTGATGCGTAAGCTGGTCATTCTGGCGCGCGAGGCGGGTTATGACATCGAACCCGACCAGGTGCGCGTGGAGTCCCTGGTACCGACGAGCTGTGAAGAGGAGTCTATCGACCATTTCTTTGAAAACGGCGATGAGCTCAATGAGCAGATGACACAGCGTCTGGAGGCTGCTCGCGAGATGGGGCTGGTGCTGCGTTATGTGGCGCGTTTCGATGCCAACGGCAAAGCGCGTGTGGGTGTGGAAGCGGTGCGTCCGGAACACCCTCTGGCGGCGCTACTGCCTTGCGATAATGTGTTTGCCATCGAAAGTCGCTGGTATCGCGATAACCCGCTGGTGATCCGTGGGCCGGGAGCCGGCCGCGATGTGACCGCCGGAGCGATTCAATCGGATATCAATCGTCTGGCACAACTGCTGTAGTCGTCTCTTTTCGCCCTCTCCCGTGGGAGAGGGCATCAGGCTGCACTAATCCCCTCCGTATCCTGAACCTTTTTCATCTTCGCTGAACATTCCTCACGCAGTATGATGATTTTCCAGTTGACGTGCGTCGGCTTTTCCGTCATTTTTACATCTGGACGTCTAAACGGATAGATGTTCGTAGCGCAACAAATAACAACACGCGATTGATGAGGTAAGGTATGAGCTTTTTTCACGCCAACCAGCGGGAAGCCCTGAATCAGAGCCTGGCTGAAGTGCACGGTCAGATTAATGTTTCATTTGAATTTTTTCCGCCGCGCACCAGTGAAATGGAACAGACCTTGTGGAACTCTATTGATCGTCTGAGTAGCCTCAAGCCGAAATTTGTCTCCGTCACCTACGGCGCCAACTCCGGCGAGCGCGACCGCACCCATAGCATCATTAAAGGCATTAAAGATCGTACCGGTCTTGAGGCGGTGCCGCATTTAACCTGTATCGATGCAACCCGTGATGAACTGCGTGCTATCGCCAAAGATTACTGGGACAACGGTATTCGCCATATCGTGGCGCTGCGTGGCGATCTGCCGCCGGGAAGCGGTAAGCCGGATATGTACGCTGCCGACCTGGTGACGTTGCTTAAAGAGGTGGCGGATTTTGATATCTCCGTTGCCGCTTATCCGGAAGTGCATCCGGAAGCAAAAAGCGCGCAGGCCGACTTGCTCAACCTGAAGCGCAAAGTGGATGCGGGCGCTAATCGCGCAATTACCCAGTTTTTCTTCGACGTAGAGAGCTATTTACGTTTCCGTGACCGCTGTGCGTCAACGGGCATAGATGTTGAAATCATCCCGGGGATCCTGCCGGTCACCAACTTTAAACAGGCAAAGAAATTTGCCGACATGACCAACGTGCGTATTCCGGCGTGGATGTCACAAATGTTTGAAGGGCTGGATGACGATGCCGAAACCCGCAAACTGGTGGGCGCCAGCATCGCCATGGACATGGTAAAAATTCTCAGCCGTGAAGGGGTTAAAGACTTCCATTTCTATACCCTGAACCGTGCGGAAATGAGCTACGCCATCTGCCACACACTGGGCGTACGCCCGGCAGTATAAGCCAGCGGAAAACGCCGGGTGATCGCATCATCCGGCAATGCTGTATGCCACCTCGCCACCGCAGAACGTGGTGTGCACATCATAATTATCCTCCAGCACCACAATATCTGCGTCATAACCGCGTTGAAGCTTGCCTTTGTGTCCGTCCAGCCCCAGCAGGCGCGCCGGGTTAATCGTGCAGGATTTCAATGCCGCGCCAAACGGCACCATCGCTCTTTCTACCATATTGTATAAGCCGCGATTAAGTTGCAGCGTGCTGCCAACCAGGACACCATCTTCGCGTCGTGTTGCGCCATCTTCACCCAGAATCATGGGTTCGCCGCCGAACATATAGCGGCCTGGCGGGCAGCCTTTGGCTTTCATCGAGTCGCTGATCATGATGACGTAGTCATCATTTTTCAGGCGATAGAGGTGCGATGCCGACACCAGACCCACGAAAATGCCATCGGCGATGACTTCGCCGTACAGCCCATCCAGGCGAAAGGCTGCGCCGAGCAGGCCCGGTTCGCGGTTTACATATTTCGCCATGCCGTTGTAAACATGGGTAACGTTTTTTGCGCCGTTAGCGACGGCCTCCAGCGCCTGTTCAAACGTGGCGTCTGAATGACCCATATTGACGGCAATCCCCCGTTGCGTGCAGTAACGGGTGAGGGCAAGATCGGCATCCTCTTCTGGCGCCAGAGTAATGGCGATGATGCGATTGTTTGCGGCCTTCTCAAAACCCTGAAACTGCGCGATGTTCGCCGGACGGATCTGTTTTTCCGGCTGTGCGCCGCGGTATTTCTGGCACAGGAACGGGCCTTCAAAATGGATGCCGAGGATCTCCGCGCCCGCGTTGCCTTCATCCATTACACGGGAGATATTTTCCAGCGCCGCCAGCAGCGTGGCGTCTTCATCCGTCACGGTGGTCGGACAAAATGCCGTGACCCCTTCTGCCGGAAGATTTACCGCCCAGCGGCGCAGGCCTTCCGGATCGTTTTCATTGGTGTCGTAATTCCATCCACCGTGAGCATGGCTGTCAATCAGGCCAGGGATAATACGACGCGAGCCGAAATCATGGGCGGCATGGTGCGTCAGCCCGATGGCAATGTTACTGATTCGTCCCTCTTCTACGGTGATGTTCGCCGGATAAAACCCGCCGGAGAGCCAGACACGTTCACTTTGGATGATCATACGCTCACCTCAATGACGAAATCAGCGATGCTGCTTCGTTGTCGCACATGACGGTTACATTCGGATGCAGCAGCAGGAAAGAGGCCGGAAACATCGGGTCGATAGCTGTGCAATCGTGCAGTCGCTTCATGACCTGGGCTTTGGATTTACCGTTGGCGATCAGTACAATTTCTTTACTTTTCAGTATGGTGCCCATGCCGAGGGTGATAGCCTGACGCGGCACGTCTTCCTGGCGCGAAAAGAAACGCGCGTTTGCCTCGATAGTCTCTTCGTTTAGATTGATGACATGGCAAACCGGGCTATGGGTAGCCTGCGGTTCATTAAAGCCAATATGCCCGTCGTGACCAATGCCGAGTACGGTCATATCAAAATCGCCATGATCGACAATCGCACGTTCATAGCGGGCGCATTCTTCATTCAGGTCTTTTGCCAGCACGTCGGGAACGAAACGGTTCTCCGGCGGCACATTGGCATGCTGATAGAAGTGGTGATCAAGAAACCAGTAGTAGCTCTGGGGATCGTCTTTTTTCAGCGGGATGTATTCGTCAATATTGAATGAAAAAGCACGGGAGAAATCCGCCTCTTTTTCCTGCGCCATGCGGCTCATCTCTGTCAGCAGCCCAACCGGCGTACCGCCTGTAGGGAGCGCCATCACTAAATCGGGTTTGCGGGCAAGCGCTTTAGCTACGCGCCGGGCTGCAAGCGCGCTCATCTCTTCGTATGACTGGGTAATAATAAAATTCAGCATCTTTTTTCCTTAACCGCCGATGGTGGCTTTTAAGCCAATATCTTCGGCGTACTGTTTAATCTGCTCGGTCATTTCACGCTGTACGGGGGGAATCCCGTTAAGCAAATAGGGCATGCCGAGTTTTTCGTATTTACCGATACCGTAGATGTGATATTCGAGAATATCGACCTGCTGTACGGCACTGCCCAGGCTGCGAATAAACTCAAGCCGTTTACGAATATCTTCCGGCTGATCGTTGCGTGTCGGCACGATCACCATCCGTGCCAGGATCGGCTTACCCGTTGCCGCGATCGTTTTGGCATTTTCAAGGATCAGTCGGTTATCTACTCCGGTACAGGTGAGATGGATTTCCGGATCGAATGCTTTGAAATCGTAGGAGACCATGTCCACCGCATCGACCAGCGGCAACAGTTTGTCGCGACGTATATTACCCGCGGTGTCGAGACAAAGATGAACACCCGCTGCGCTGAGAATGTGTGCGGTTTCGGTAACAAACTCTGCCTGCAGGGCGGGCTCGCCGCCGGAGAAGGTGACGCCACCGCCGCTTTCGTCGTAAAAGGTTTTATCCCGCAGCAGCAGATCTGCCAGCGCCTGCGAGGTCATCTCCTTGCCAACCTTTTCATAGGCGTCGTAGGGGCAGGCATCAACCATATCCAGCAGGTTAGTGCAGCGTTTACGGTCAATGACCACGCCCTGGCCGGGGTCGGCGAAGGTGATGGCGTTATTTGCCGCCGCCTGCACGCAGGTGCCGCACTGGCGGCACCTCTCCTTGAACCAGAAGACGTTGAATCCTGACCTGAGCGTTTCAGGATTTGCGCACCACTGGCAGCGCAGGTTGCACTGCTGCATAAACACCGTACTGCGCAGCCCCGGACCATCCTTGGTGGAATAACGCTGAATACGTGAAATCAGGCCAGTTTTCATATCACCTCACACTTACCAGCACAGTTCAGTTCGGGCGATGATCGCATCCTGTGCTTCCGGCATCAGCGTGGAGAACAGGGCGCAATAACCGGCGACGCGCACCATCAGGTTCGGATAATCTTCCGGATGTTCTTTTGCCGCCCGCAGGATGTTTGAATCGATGATGTTGAACTGATTGTGGAAAATATTTTTCGCACGACCGGCTTCCATAAAGGCGGTGAATTTTTCCAGATTATCCTCGCCTTCCAGCGCGCTCGGGGTGAACTTCATGTTCAGCAACTGACCACCGGCAATTTTCTGGTTAGGTAGTTTAGCGATGGAGTTAATGACCGCCGTCGGACCCTCTTTGTCCGCGCCGAGGCACGGTGACGCTCCTTCGTTAAGCGGCATGGTCGCCAGGCGGCCATCCGGCGTTGCGCCCACATCAAAACCATTTGGCACGTAGGAGGTGATGTTGGAGGTTGACATGGTGTAGCCGCAGCCTTTTGGTCCTTTGCCATAACGATCCGTTTTATATTTCGGCAATAGTTTGAGATAGGACTCGAACACATCAGCGACGATGTTATCCACATAGTCGATATCGTTACCGAACTTCGGCGCGTTACGGCAAAGCTTACGTACACGAGCGCCTTCAATGCCGTCAAAATTGCTGTCCATGGCGTCGCGCAGTTGTTTCAGCGTCAGCACCTTGTCATCAAAGACCAGTTTCTTCACTGCGGCCAGGCTGTCGCCCACCACGGATGGCCCGATATTGGAGGAACTAACGAAGTCATACTCCGCGCCGCCATTTTTCAGTGTTTTACCGCGTTCCAGACAGCAGTTAATGGTGGCGGAAGCGAAGGCGTCAGCATCGTGATATTTCAGCGCGCGGTCGCAAACCAGGTCGCAATCCACCGCCAGGTCGGAGTAGAACGCCAGCAGCTGGTTCCATGCCGCCCAGACTTCATCATAAGAGGCGTAGTTAATGTCGCGGCCTTCTTTGCCGTTCACATTCACCAGTTGAACGCCGGTTGTCGGATCGCAGCCGTTGTTCATCACCAGTTCAAGGATTTTGCCGAAGTTTACGTAGGTCATACCGGTAGCACGGTGGCCCCAGCGTCCCGGGATAGCGGTTTCCACGCAGCCCATCGAGGCATATTCGCGCGCGACTTCTTCACTCAGGCCCAGCGTCATCATCGCCGGAATCACCACTTCGTCACAGAAAATAGACGGCATGCCGAAGCCTTTACGGATCAGTTTTGCCGAGTCTTGCATCAGTGAGTGCGGAGTATCTTTGGAGAAGCGTACGCTCAGGTTAGGTTCCGGCAGGCCGGTCAGTGCCATGGCTTCCAGCGACAGGTAAGAGAGGTCATTGGTGCCGTCAGTGCCGTCTGGCTTCATCCCGCCAACCATCAGGTTGGAATAGAGCGGGTAGCCGCCGCTGTACTGGGTATGGCCCCAGGGGCGCACTTTGTTCAGGCTGTTGGTCATGATGAAGAAGTGGGTCAGGATCTCCAGCGCCTTCTCTTTGCTGATTTTGCCAGAATTGATATCCGCTTCGTAGAACGGCCAGACGTACTGATCGAAGCGACCAAAAGAAAACGAGTGACCGTTACTCTCGATCATCATCAGCAGGTGTGTGAGGTAAACGGTCTCTACGGCTTCCCAGAAGTTGCGCGCTTTGCTTTCCATCAGATGGGCAAACATCTCGCTCATCGCCTGCAGTTCGTCGCGACGTTTTACATCGGTCGTTTTCGCTGCCTCTTCTTTAGCAAGCAGGGAGAAGCGCTTACAGTAATTCAGTGCCGCTTCCATGGTGATGATCACGGCCTGGTAGAAATCTTTTTGTTCGTCGGTCAGGTCGGTATCTTCCGCCAGGTGCTGTTTCGCGATATCACGCATACCGCCGTAGCCCACTTCCAGTACGAAGTCATGGTTAGGAATGATGTGACCATCGCCAGACATACTGATGCCGCCGCGGTGCAGTACCCCTTGTTTTTCCGCCAGGCGGTTAATGTGCGGCAGGTTAGCCAGCACTTCATCCTGATGGGTTTTACCCTGCCAGTAATCCTGCAATACACGCAGACGTGCTTTCGTCTCTTCGCTTACCTGGAAGCTGTCGCCTGAGCGTTTATCAAATTGATCCAGCTCTTCAATCACCCAGTTGAATGAATATTCCGGAAAGACCGGCGCGGCGAAGTTAGCGCTGGCCTGGTTACCAACAATGAGCATATCCGGCTCAATGTAAATGCTCATTTTTTCCAGGATGTCCGCCATCGCCAGCGCGCGGCGGATAACAATCGGTTTACCTTCAGAATGTTTAAAGGATTCGGTGATGATCTCAGCGCGTTCCGGGCAAAGCGTCGCCACGCGGTGGAACATCTGATCCTGTTTTTTGGCAATCCTGGCAAAATCGCAATCCTGGTTCGCCGGTTTGAAGCTGAGCAATCCGTTCATAAATTCCCTCACTGGTGAAATGGTTTTCTGCATTTCATGCCTGAGGTGTGTTTTTGTCAATCTAAAAATGATCTATTATGTTCTTTTAATCACAAAAGAATCCAAATAGAACATTTAAAGGCACAAAAAAACACAAGCGCCCGGGGTAGGGCGCTGAGGATTATTCGGCCGTGTCGGCCAGGATGAGTTCTGCGGTATGGCTGTTGAGAAGGGATAATGCGTCAGCAGAGAGGCCGCTTTGGCTGATCACCACATCGAAATCGCCTAGTTGACCATGTCCGGCGAGGAAGGTCTGGCCAAATTTGCTTTTGTCGGCCAGCAGGATTTTTTGCCGCCCGGCACGTGCCAGCGCCCGTTTCACATGGGCATCCGTCATTTTGGGGACCGTTAGTTCGCCCTGTTCATTGATACCCTGGGTACTCAGGAACACTTTATCGGCATGAAGCGTGCCGAAGAAATCGGCCGTGCTAAAGGAGATCATACCCTGCGTGTCGTCTTCGTATTCGCCCGGCGCGACAATCAGCTTGATATTGCTGCGCCCCTTAAGCACGTTAACGACTGGTACCGAGTTGGTGATCACCATGATTTTCTTGTCGAAAATACATTGGGCAAAGGCCAGCGCCGTGGTGCCGCAGTCGATGATAAGGGTGTCGCCATCTTCCACTAAATCAGCCGCTTTTTTCCCGATCAGGTGCTTATCATCGACCATTTGTACCGATTTAAGCTGGAAGCTGGGCTCCACGCTGGCACCGCTGGTGAGATACGCGCCGCCGTAGCTGGTTTTCACAATGCCCTGCTTTTCGAAGAACGAGAGATCACGGCGTATGGTCATTTTGGTAACGCCAAACTTCTCCGCCAGGTCATTAACCACGACCTTTTTTTCTTGTTGCAGAATGGCATAGATGCTCATTCTTCTGTCTGATGATTGCATGGTGCGGGTTCACTAAGGGGAAAAACGCACTATAAAGCACATAAATTGCAGTGACAATATGGCTTGAAAGGAACATAAAGAAACACTCCCGGACGATGCCGGGAGTGTGAAGGGATTATTCCCACTCTTCGAGGAAGCGTTGACCGTACTGGTCGGCGACCAGGAGCGCGGCGTACACCTGATCTGCCGTCGCGCCGCCAGGCATGTTATGGATGGTTTCGCCTTCGGCACAGGCTGCTTCTGCCACGATACGCATTTTGGCAGGGATGTCGTCCGTAATATTCAGCTGTGCCAGCGTAACAGGCAACCCAACGGTGTGGCAAAGCGCAGCGACGGTTTCAATTTCTTCCGCTGGCGCGTTTTCCAGAACCAGCTGCGTCAGCGTACCAAATGCCACTTTCTCGCCGTGGTAGTAGTGGTGCGCATCGGGAATAGCCGTCAGACCGTTGTGGATAGCATGTGCCGCAGCCAGACCGCCGCTCTCAAAACCCACGCCGCTCAGATAGGTATTGGCTTCAATAACACGTTCCAGCGCTGGCGTGACCACGTGCTGCTCGGCCGCCAGCATCGCTTTTTCGCCTTCGGCGATCAGCGTGTTGTAGCAAAGCTCTGCCAGCGCTAATGCTGCCTGAGTGCACTGTCCGCCTGCCATGGTGGTGGCGCCGCTGCGCGAACAGGCTCGGGCTTCAAACCACGTTGCCAGCGCATCACCGATACCGGCAGCCAGTAAACGCGCCGGTGCGCCGGCTACGATTTTGGTGTCGACAATGACGCGATCCGGGTTATTGGGCAGCATCAGGTAACGATCAAACTCGCCTTCGTCGGTATAGATAACCGAGAGCGCGCTACAGGGTGCGTCTGTGGAAGCGATAGTTGGCGCGATAGCGACAGGTATGCCCATAAAGTGGGCCAGCGCTTTTGCCGTATCCAGCGTTTTACCGCCGCCGATACCGAGCACCGCGCCGCATTTTGCTTTTTCCGCGATGGTACGCAGACGGTCGATCTCATTTTGGGAGCATTCGCCGCCGAAAGGCACCACTTCGCAGGCAAGTCCGGCATCTGCCAGACTTTTTTGCAGCGTCTCCTGGGCGAAACCTAAGACAAATTTGTCCCCCACAACCAACCAGCTTGCTGCCAGCGGTTTGAGATACTCACCGAGACGGGTGATAACGTCTGCACCCTGAATATACTTACCTGGGGATTGAATAATGCGGTCCATACATTTCCTCCATTCTGGCGATGCGGGCCACGTACCGTGACCCTGGCGCCGGGTTACAGGTTTAGATTGCCAAATGCGTTACTCCAGTCCTGCTCAAACTTCTCTATTGCCGACTCTACCGCAGGTGTATTGAGCATTTGTTGCGCTACATCCAGGGGAAGCGTGATCGCTTCACAACCTGCCAGCAGGCAATCGAGCGCCTGGCGCGGAGTTTTGAAGCTGGCTGCCAGTACTTTACTTCCCGGGGCATGTTGTTCGAGCAGGCTTTGCAGTTCCTGTACGGTGCGGATACCATCTCCGCCCTGGGCATCGACACGGTTCACGTAAGGCGCCACATATTTCGCGCCAGCCAGCGCGGCAAGCAGACCTTGCGCTGCACTGTAAACAGCAGTGCCAAGTGTCGGGATGCCTTCTTTTTTCAGAAGCTTAATCGCGGCGAGGCCTTCGGAAGTTACCGGGATTTTGACAACGATGCCGGGTACGGCATTGCTCAGGCGTCTGGCTTCTTCCACCATTCCCTGGGCGTCCCGGCTCATGGTCTGGGCGAACAGAATGCCCTCCGGGCCAACAGCCTTTTGCAGGCGCGGTAACACATCCCAGATGGATTCCTTACCCGCAGCAATAATGCTCGGGTTAGTGGTCACGCCCGCGAGGGGGTAGATACGCGCCAGCCGTTCAACTTCTTTCACATTGGCGGTGTCCAGATACAGTTCCATGATACGTCCTCTTAAATTTCCCCGAATGATTTCTGCCTACAGGATACGAGGGGAATGCGGGAGCCGCTACGCGACATTTCTGCCAAAAACTAGACAAATGTAATATCCAGCTGAAAGCATGATCTGCATCATATTTAGAGAGGACGCACAGTTAACCTGTTGAATATAAATAGTTTAAAAAATGGCGAGGTGTTTTCATATTACAAAAATCCAGCAAATAGCATTTTTATACTCACCTGTCTTGAGGCTGAGTTATTGCAGTTTTTTCTCCGTCAGCTGGCTGTGGTACTGTCGACGATACTCAGAGGGCGAACGCTCAGTATTTTTCCGGAACAGACGGCAGAAATAGTTGCTGTCGACAAACCCACAGGTGTGCGCCACCTCTTTCACCTTCAGATCGTAACCCTTTAGCAGCGTTTTGGCGTGTTCCAGCCGCGTATGGTTCAGATATTCGTTGAAACCGATGGCGGCTGTTTTCTGAAACAGGTGCGAGAGGTAATTCGGCGAGATATAAAACGCCTGGGCCACCGATTCACGGCTTAAAGGCAGAGCATAATTTTCGTCTATATAATCGCGAATGGCTTCGAAAAGTGCCTGACTACGCGACGCCGTCTGGATTTGACTGCCGAGAAGATCGGCACAATGACTTAGCAAGCTGGCGACGATAAGGCGTGCTGTTTGCTGTTCTTTCGGCTGCATCTGCATCTCGTGCAATGTTTGCAGAAGGAATGAGCCAATACGAGGGCCCCGGCGAGCGACGTGCTGTTTAGCCAGATTATGCAACGCGCTGCCATCCCACTGAGTCACGCTAAAACCCAACTGCTGTTTGCCAAATAGTACGCTCAGCATAGTGACAGGCATCTGCCATTGGGGAGCGTTCCAGCCGCCTGCGGGGATGTAAAGCACATCTTGTTCGGTCATCAATGATGTTTCTCCATTGATGCTCAGATCCATCAATGTTCCTTCCAGTACGATCTCCAGGCGCGGGAAATCCACCTGTAACGCTGAGGCAGGTGCTGGACCCGCGGCCGTGGTAAAACAGATTTGCCGCAGAGGTGTCTGGCCGCTAATCAGGCGGGTAAGCAGATCGCTGACGTCGTAATTCATGGTTTCCTTTTCCGCGCGCATGAAACCGCTCAACCTTAACTGGCGACATAAAAAAAGGCCACACTGTGTGTGACCTTTTGCACAAGGCTGTGAAGGTTAGCCAGTATTACGCATACCCGCCGCAACGCCTGCGATGGTCACCATCAATGCCTGCTCTACGCGGCGATCCGGTTCTTTACCTTCTTCTTCCGCTTTACGGGAACGGTGCAGCAACTCAGCCTGCAGCACGTTCAGCGGGTCAGTATAAATATTACGCAGCTGGATAGACTCGGCAATCCACGGCAGATCGGCCATCAGATGGGAGTCGTTGGCGATGGCCAGAACCACGTTGATGTCGGCTTCGAGCAGCTTACGCAATTCACTGCCCAGCGCCCACAGCTCAGGTTTCACCAGACGCTGATCGTAATATTCCGCGAGCCACAGGTCCGCTTTGGAGAACACCATTTCCAGCATGCCAAGGCGGGTTGAGAAGAACGGCCAGTCGCGGCACATCGCTTCCAGCTCGCTCTGTTTGCCGTCTTCCACCACTTTTTGCAGCGCCGCACCCGCACCCAGCCAGGCGGGCAGCATCAGGCGGTTTTGCGTCCAGGCGAAAATCCACGGAATGGCGCGCAGAGATTCTACACCGCCGGTCGGACGACGCTTGGCAGGACGTGAGCCGAGCGGTAATTTGCCCAGTTCCTGCTCCGGCGTTGCGGAACGGAAGTACGGCACAAAGTCTTTGTTTTCGCGCACATAGCCACGATACATGTCACAGGAAATGGTAGACAGCTCATCCATGACGTGACGCCACGCATCTTTCGGCTCTGGTGGCGGCAGCAGGTTGGCTTCCAGAATGGCGCTGGTGTACAGCGACAGGCTGCTGATGGTCACTTCCGGCAGACCGTATTTGAAGCGGATCATCTCGCCCTGTTCGGTCACGCGCAGGCCGCCTTTCAGACTTCCCGGCGGTTGTGAAAGCAGTGCCGCATGGGCCGGGGCGCCGCCACGACCAATCGAGCCGCCACGGCCGTGGAACAGCGTCAGCTCAATGCCGGCTTTCTCGCAGGTTTTGATCAGCGCGTCCTGTGCCTGATATTGCGCCCAGGATGCGGCCATCACGCCCGCGTCTTTTGCGGAGTCGGAATAGCCAATCATCACCATCTGTTTGCCCTGAATAAAGCCGCGGTACCAGTCGATGTTCAGCAACTGGGTCATCACGTCGTTGGCATTGTTCAGATCGTCCAGGGTTTCAAACAGCGGCGCAACCGGCAAGGCATAGTCGATACCGGCTTCTTTTAGCAACAGATGAACACCCAGCACGTCGGATGGGGTCTTCGCCATGGAGATCACGTAGGCGGCTACTGATCCTTTCGGCGCGTCAACGATCGCTTTGCAGGTATTGAGCACCTCGCGGGTTTCATTGCTCGGCTCCCAGTTACGTGGTAGCAGAGGACGTTTGGAGTTCAGTTCGCGAATCAGGAATGCCTGTTTGTCGGCTTCGGACCAGCTTTCATAATCGCCGATACCCAGGTAACGGGTCAGTTCGCCGAGCGCTTCGGTGTGACGGGTGCTCTCCTGACGCACATCAATACGCACCAGCGGTACGCCAAAGCATTTCACGCGCCTAAGGGTATCAAGCAGTTCACCATTCGCGATGATGCCCATACCGCAGGCTTGCAGAGATTTGTAACAGGCGTAAAGCGGTTCCCACAGCTGTTCGTTCTGGCTCAGCAGACCTTCTGGTTTCGGCAGTCTTTGGCCTTTCAGGCGCGCTTCCAGCCAGGCCTGCGTCGCCATCAGCTGGCCGCGCAGTTTTTTCATCAGATAACGGTACGGTTCCTGCGCGCCTTCGGCACCGGCCAGCTCGCGAAGCTCGTCGGTACATTCAACCATCGAGAGCTCAGAAATCAGTAACTGAATATCTTTCAGAAACAGGTCGGTCGCCTTCCAGCGGCTCAGCAGCAGGACGTGACGGGTAATCTCTGCGGTGACGTTCGGGTTGCCGTCGCGGTCGCCGCCCATCCAGGAGGTAAAGCGTACCGGTACGAAATCGACCGGCAGTTTGTAATTCAGGTTCGCTTCAAGCTGTTCGTTAAGCTCGCGAAGATAGTTAGGCACACCTTCCCACAGGCTGTTTTCCACCACCGCAAAGCCCCATTTGGCTTCGTCGACCGGGCTGGGACGGTGTTTACGGATTTCATCAGTATGCCAGGACTGTGCGATAAGCTGGCGCAGTCGGCGCATCAGTTGATGGCGCTCATAATCGGCGATATCGGTATTATCCAACTGCTTTAAGCAGTTGTTCACTTCCACCATTTTATGGATCAGCGTACGGCGGGTAATCTCTGTCGGGTGGGCTGTCAGTACCAGCTCCAGCGACAGTGATTCGACGGCTTGCTTGATGGTCGCTTCGTTGAGATCGGGTTGGTCTTTCAGTTTACGCAGAGTACGAGCAATCACTTCCGGGTTGCTTGCAGCTTCGCCTTTTGGCGAAATGCTGTGGTATTGCTCAGCGGTGTTGGCAAGGTTCAGAAACTGGCTGAATGCGCGGGCTACCGGCAGCAGTTCATCATTGGACAGGTTTTGCAGCGTATTGAGCAGTTCCTGACGACTCGCTTCATTACCAGCACGTGAAGATTTGGACAGCTTACGGATTGTTTCGACCCTATCAAGGATATTCTCTCCCAACGCATCCTTGATGGTATCCCCCAGCAGCTTGCCGAGCATACTGACATTACTACGCAAAGCGGAATATTGTTCGTTCATGTTAACCCAGACACCCCATCTCATTTTATTTTGTTATATCCACCGCCATGCAACGTGAAACGGATAGATATCAGACACCGCCTTTTATAAAGCCACGTAAAACCCACGGCGTCAATTGCGGCGAAATCGGTTCAGCAAACGAATAAATGGCGTGAATTTACGAAATTTAATTCGCTTCCCGGCTAATAAGCGTTGCTTATGGAATTGTGAACAATGTCACTCAATTTTATCCCCACTCCAAATGTGGTCACTCGGAGCGAGGGGGGTAAATCAATGCCAGCAGAAGTGATGGACCACCTGCGTAATCAATTCACGCGTGGGTTTAATAAAGCGGGTCTCAAGATATTCATCAGGCTGATGAGCCTGATTGATTGATCCCGGTCCCAACACCAGGGTCGGGCACAGCGTTTGAATGAACGGCGCTTCGGTACAGTAGTTCACCACGTCTGTTTTCTCGCCGAGCAGTTTTTCCACCACTTCAACCAACTGATGATCCGGCGGGCACTCGTAGCCTGGGATCGGCGGATGCAGTTCAGAAACCGTCAGGCGGCCCGGCCAGCGCTCGCTCACGGGTGCCAGCGCTTCATTCAGTAAGCCGTCGAGATCGCTCAGCGTCATACCTGGCAGTGGGCGGATGTCCATATGCAGTTCGCAGCAGGCACAGATACGGTTGGAAGCATCACCGCCGTGCAGGCTGCCGAGGTTCAGCGTTGGATAAGGTACGGTGAACGCATCGTAGTGATAGCGCTCTTTCAGGTTGTCACGCAGAGTCATGATGCGCCCGATGGCATCGTGCATCAGTTCAATGGCATTCACGCCACGTGCCGGGTCGCTGGAGTGGCCGGACTGGCCCATCACACGCACCGCTGTGGAGATATGACCTTTATGGGCGCGGATCGGTTGCAGAGACGTTGGCTCACCGATGATGGCGCAATCCGGGCGAATCGCTGTGTTTTCGGAGAAATAGCGTGCACCCGCCATGCTGGTCTCTTCATCGGCCGTCGCCAGAATGTAGAGCGGCTTTTTCAGTTTCGTCACATCAACATCACGCAACGCGTCAAGAATGAAGGCGAAGAAGCCTTTCATATCGGCGGTGCCCAGGCCGTAGAGCTTGTTGTCATGTTCCGTCAGAGTGAAGGGATCGCGCGTCCAGCGCCCGTCATCGAAGGGAACGGTATCGGTATGACCCGTCAACAGAAGACCGCCAGCGCCCTCACCGGTGCTGGCTAATAGATTAAACTTATTGCGTGTGCCGGGGACGGGTTGTACTTCAACCTTGAACCCGAGGTCGCCAAACCATCCAGCAAGCAGATTGATTAAAGAAGCATTGCTTTGATCAAGGGCTTCTTCCGTTGCACTGATAGACGGAGTGCCAATCAGGGCGCGGTAAATCTCGATAAATGGTGGCAAATTCATTTTCATTGTTGACATACCTGAGTTCGTGATAGTATCAATATTCATGCATTAATAGTGAATAAAAATACATTAATGCTGAGCGTAAAGGAACCCATCCGGCGCCTTTACTGCGCGACGTGGGATTGATGCCGAATCACTCCCTGGCAAACATGACGTACTAAGAAGGTAGACTGCCCCGATGTTGAACACATTAATTGTGGGTGCCAGCGGTTACGCCGGCGCAGAGCTAGTGACCTATGTAAATCGCCATCCTCATATGAACATAACCGCTTTGACGGTTTCAGCGCAAAGTAATGATGCAGGAAAATTGGTCTCTGATTTACATCCGCAGTTGAAAGGCATTGTCGACCTGCCATTGCAGCCGATGTCGGATATCAGTGAGTTCGCGCAAGGTGTGGATGTCGTGTTTCTGGCAACCGCGCATGAAGTGAGCCACGACCTGGCACCGCAATTTCTCGCAGCGGGCTGCGTAGTCTTCGATCTCTCTGGTGCGTTTCGTGTTAACGATCCCGCGTTCTATGAAAAATTCTATGGCTTCACCCATCAGCATCCGGACCTGCTCGCGCAAGCAGTGTATGGCTTGGCGGAGTGGAGTACGGATGCGCTGAAAGAGGCGAATCTGATAGCCGTGCCGGGCTGCTATCCGACAGCGGCTCAGCTCTCCCTTAAACCGCTGATTGATGCGGGCGTGCTGGAACTGAATCAGTGGCCAGTGATTAACGCCACCAGTGGTGTGAGCGGTGCAGGGCGTAAAGCCGCGATCTCGAACAGTTTCTGTGAAGTCAGCCTGCAGCCGTATGGCGTGTTCAACCATCGCCATCATCCGGAAATCACCACCCACCTGGGGGCTGAGGTTATTTTTACCCCGCATCTGGGCAATTTCCCGCGCGGCATTCTGGAAACCATTACCTGCCGTTTGAAGCCGGGTGTGACCCATGCGCAAGTTGCGGAGATTTTCCACCAGGCTTATGGCAATAAACCGCTTGTACGCCTGTACGATAAAGGCGTTCCGGCGCTGAAAAATGTGGTTGGCCTGCCGTTCTGCGATATTGGTTTCGCCGTGAAGGACGAGCATCTGATTGTCGTGGCCACCGAAGATAACTTATTAAAAGGTGCGGCTGCACAGGCAGTGCAGTGTGCCAATATTCGTTTCGGCTACGCTGAAACCCAGTCTCTTATCTAATTGAGTGCAGGCCTGATGATGAATCCATTAATTATTAAACTCGGCGGCGTGCTGCTGGATAGTGAAGAAGCGCTGGAGCGTCTGTTTACCGCGCTGGTGAATTACCGTGAATCGCACCAGCGTCCGCTGGTCATTGTCCACGGCGGCGGCTGCGTGGTGGATGAGTTGATGAAACAGCTCAACCTGCCGGTGAAAAAGAAAAATGGCCTGCGCGTGACCCCTGCCGATCAAATCGACATTATTACCGGTGCGTTGGCGGGTACGGCGAACAAAACTCTGCTGGCCTGGGCGAAGAAACACCAGATTGCGTCTGTCGGTCTCTTCCTTGGCGATGGCGACAGCGTAAAAGTGACGAAGCTGGATGAAGAGCTTGGTCATGTGGGTCTGGCCCAGCCAGGCTCGCCTAAACTGATTAACGCGCTGCTGGACGGTGGTTTCCTGCCGGTGATTAGCTCTATCGGTGTGACCGACGAAGGCGAACTGATGAACGTCAATGCAGACCAGGCGGCGACGGCGCTGGCGGCAACACTGGGCGCAGACCTGATTTTGCTCTCCGATGTGAGCGGTATTCTGGATGGTAAAGGCCAGCGTATTGCCGAGATGACGGCGGCGAAAGCCGAGCAGTTAATCGCGCAGGGCATCATCACCGATGGCATGATTGTGAAGGTGAATGCGGCGCTTGATGCGGCGCGTACGCTGAATCGGCCGGTGGATATCGCCTCCTGGCGGCATGCGGATCAGTTACCGGCGCTGTTTAACGGCACACCGATCGGCACACGTATTCTGGCTTAAAATTTTCTCTGGCCCTCTCCTGAGCGGAGGGGGTGAAAGACAGGCAACATTAAACGAATTTAAGGAAGCATGTTATGGCACTTTGGGGCGGGCGTTTTACTCAGGCAGCAGATCAACGGTTCAAACAGTTCAATGACTCTTTGCGCTTTGACTATCGCCTGGCGGAGCAGGATATCGTTGGCTCTGTGGCCTGGTCCAAAGCGTTGGTCACCGTGGGTGTATTAACCAACGATGAGCAACGACAACTGGAAGAGGCGCTGAAGATCCTGCTTGAAGAAGTGCGTGCGAATCCGCAGCAGATCCTCGAAAGCGATGCCGAAGACATTCATAGCTGGGTGGAAGGTAAACTGATCGATAAAGTCGGTCAGTTGGGTAAAAAACTGCACACCGGGCGTAGCCGTAACGATCAGGTCGCGACTGACCTCAAACTATGGTGCAAAGACACGGTGGCTGAGCTGCTGACGGCAAACCGTCAGTTGCAGAGTGCGCTGGTTGAAACCGCGGAAAATAACCAGGATGCAGTGATGCCGGGTTACACCCACCTGCAACGTGCGCAGCCGGTAACTTTTGCCCACTGGTGCCTGGCCTATGTAGAAATGCTGGCGCGTGATGAAAGCCGCCTGCAGGATACGCTCAAGCGCCTGGACGTGAGCCCGCTGGGTTGCGGCGCACTGGCGGGCACTGCTTATGAAATTGATCGCGAACAGCTGGCCGGCTGGCTGGGTTTTGCATCCGCAACCCGTAACAGCCTGGACACCGTATCTGATCGTGACCATGTGCTGGAGCTGCTCTCTGACGCCTCTATCGGTATGGTTCATCTCTCCCGTTTCGCCGAAGACCTGATTTTCTTCAATACCGGTGAAGCCGGGTTCGTTGAACTGTCCGATCGCGTTACCTCCGGCTCTTCTCTGATGCCGCAAAAGAAAAACCCGGATGCGCTGGAGCTAATCCGCGGCAAGTGTGGCCGCGTGCAGGGCGCGCTGACCGGCATGATGATGACCCTGAAAGGTCTGCCGTTGGCGTACAACAAAGATATGCAGGAAGACAAAGAAGGGCTGTTCGATGCGCTCGATACCTGGCTTGACTGCCTGCACATGGCGGCACTGGTGCTGGATGGCATTCAGGTAAAACGCCCGCGTTGTCAGGAAGCTGCGCAACAGGGCTATGCTAACGCGACAGAGCTGGCGGATTACCTGGTGGCCAAAGGCGTGCCATTCCGTGAAGCGCACCATATTGTTGGTGAGGCCGTGGTGGAAGCTATCCGCCAGGGCAAACCACTCGAAGATCTGGCGCTGGCGGATTTGCAGAAGTTCAATGCGGTGATTGCCGATGATGTGTATCCGATTTTGTCGCTGCAATCTTGCCTGGATAAACGCGCAGCAAAAGGCGGCGTGTCGCCGAAACAGGTCGCTCAGGCCATTGCGGATGCGAAAAATCGCCTGGTATAAGCCTCTCTGAGTTCCCTCTCTCAGGGCGAGAGAGCCAATCCTGACAAAGGCAGCGCTGGCTGCCTTTTGTTTTTTATCCTGCGCAAAAAAAAGCGGACCACGGGGGTCCGCAAATGTTCACGTTGGCTTTAGTTGTTCAGAGAGAACTGGCAGTGGCATCAAGGGTAATATGTCCCGCTTCGTTTCTTGAGTTAATTATTGAACAGAATGCTTGATAGGGATAATCGTTCGTTGCTATTCTATCTATCGCCATGAACTATCGTGGCGACGGAGGATGAATAATGAATATTCGTGATCTTGAATATCTGGTGGCGTTAGCTGAACACCGCCATTTTCGCCGTGCAGCGGATTCCTGCCATGTCAGCCAGCCAACATTGAGCGGGCAAATTCGTAAACTGGAAGACGAGCTTGGCGTTATGCTGCTGGAGCGTACCAGCCGCAAAGTCTTGTTCACTCAGGCCGGTTTGCTGCTGGTTGATCAGGCACGCACCGTGCTGCGTGAGGTCAAAGTGCTCAAGGAGATGGCAAGCCAGCAGGGGGAGACGATGTCCGGCCCACTGCATATTGGCTTAATCCCTACCGTTGGACCCTATCTGCTTCCGCATATTATCCCTATGCTGCACCAGACATTCCCGAAACTGGAAATGTATCTGCATGAGGCGCAGACCCATCAGCTTCTGGCGCAACTGGACAGCGGCAAGCTCGATTGTGCAATCCTGGCGTTGGTAAAAGAGAGTGAAGCCTTTATTGAGGTGCCGCTGTTCGACGAACCCATGATGCTGGCGATTTATCAGGACCACCCCTGGGCGAATCGCGACCGCGTCCCGATGTCCGATCTGGCGGGTGAAAAGCTGCTCATGCTGGAAGATGGACACTGCCTGCGCGATCAGGCGATGGGCTTCTGCTTTGAAGCGGGTGCCGATGAAGACACTCACTTCCGGGCGACCAGTCTGGAGACACTGCGTAATATGGTCGCTGCGGGCAGCGGTATCACGTTGCTGCCTGCACTGGCAGTACCGCGTGAACGTGTGCGTGATGGCGTGGTATATCTGCCATGCATTAAACCGGAACCGCGTCGTACGATTGGGCTGGTTTATCGTCCTGGCTCACCGCTGCGTAGCCGCTATGAGCAGCTGGCAGAGGCCATCCGTGGTGCGATGGATGGCCATTTCGACAGTGCGTTAAAACAGGCGGTTTAGGCCATTTAGCGCGGCTACCCGATAGGCTTCCGCCATGGTCGGGTAGTTAAAGGTGGTGTTAACAAAGTATTCTATCGTGTTACCGCCACCTTTCTGCTCCATAATCGCCTGGCCGATGTGAATGATTTCGGCCGCGCGTTCCCCAAAGCAGTGAATCCCTAAAATCTCTTTGGTTTCGCGATGGAACAGGATTTTCAGCGTGCCAACGTTCATACCCACAATCTGCGCGCGCGCCAGATGCTTAAACTGAGCCCGGCCCACCTCGTAAGGTACTTTCATTGCCGTCAATTGCTGCTCGGTTTTGCCCACAGAGCTAATTTCCGGAATGGTGTAAATGCCGGTTGGAATGTCTTCCACCAGATGGGCTGTCGCTTCACCTTTCACCATCGCCTGTGCGGCAATACGCCCCTGATCATACGCCGCCGAAGCAAGGCTTGGGTAACCAATGACATCGCCCACGGCATAAATATGCGGCAACGCTGTCTGGTACATACTGTTGACTTTCAACTGACCACGGCCATCAGCATCCAGACCAATATTTTCCAGCTGCAGGCTGTCAGTGTTACCGGTACGTCCGTTGGCGTAGAGCAGGCAGTCTGCTTTCACTTTCTTGCCAGATTTCAGGTGCATAATCACACCATCATCCATTCCCTCAATCTGTTCATATTCTTCGTTATGGCGAATAACGACGCCACTGTTCCAGAAGTGATAGGAAAGGGAGTCCGACATTTCCTGATCCAGAAAAGCCAGCAGGCGATCGCGGGTGTTGATCAGATCGACTTTGACATTCATTCCCCGGAAGATCGACGCGTATTCGCAGCCGATCACCCCCGCACCGTAGATGATCACGTGACGAGGTTCGTGGTGCATATTCAGAATCGAGTCGCTGTCATAAATGCGTGGATGAGAGAAGTCCACATCGGCCGGGCGATAGGGGCGCGAACCACAGGCTATCACGAACTTTTCGGCGGTGAGGGTTTCTACTGAGCCATCCGGGCACTCCAGCGAAACTGTGTGTGGGTCAACAAAATGGGCGTTACCTTGCAAGATCTCGCAGCGATTACGCTCATAAAAGCCTTGCCGCATCTGCGTTTGTTGGTTAATCACGCTATCTGCATGATTGAGAATATCGGCGAAAGAAGAACGAAGAAGGCGGGTGTGGTCGCTATATAAAGGGTTTTGGTTAAATTCGATAATACGGCTGACCGCGTGGCGAAGGGCTTTCGAGGGGATGGTTCCCCAGTGGGTACATCCTCCGCCCACGTTGTGATAGCGCTCAATGACAGCTATCCGGGCACCTTGTTTAACCAGCCCCATAGCAGCGCCTTCGCCGCCGGGACCGGAGCCTATAACTATTGCGTCGTAATCGTAGGAATGTGGCATGGGAGGGCTTACCTGTTCTTATACATAAAAACAACATAATAGTAACATCGTTAGCGGGATAACCCAATTATCGTTGTGCTTTTTTCATGCAGTAAAGCAGAAAGAGCTCGTAAACAATCATTCACAATCCAGTACAATCCGATTAGTTTTATTCTCTGGTATAGTGCCAGCAGGTCTGCGGAGGGATTCAAGCATCGTGATGGGCGTTAGAGCGCAACAAAAAGAAAAAACCCGGCGTTCGCTGGTGGAGGCGGCATTTAGCCAGCTTAGCGCTGAGCGCAGTTTTGCCAGCCTGAGTTTGCGCGAAGTTGCGCGTGAAGCGGGCATTGCCCCGACGTCCTTTTATCGCCATTTCCGCGATGTGGATGAGCTCGGCCTGACCATGGTCGATGAGAGCGGCTTAATGCTGCGTCAATTGATGCGTCAGGCACGTCAGCGTATCGCAAAAGGCGGCAGCGTTATTCGAACGTCCGTTTCGACCTTTATGGAATTCATCGGCAACAATCCGAACGCATTTCGTCTGCTACTACGTGAACGTTCCGGCACCTCAGCGGCATTCCGCGCTGCGGTAGCACGTGAAATCCAGCACTTTATTGCGGAACTTGCCGATTATCTCGAACTCGAAAACCATATGCCGCGTGCGTTCACCGAAGCGCAGGCCGAGGCAATGGTAACTATTGTTTTCAGCGCGGGTGCCGAGGCACTGGATATCGGCGTTGAGCAACGCAGGCAATTAGAAGAGCGGCTGGTATTGCAACTGAGGATGATCTCCAAAGGTGCGTATTACTGGTATCGCCGTGAACAAGAAAAAATGGCGCATCAAACCGACGAGTGAAGGATAAGTAATGAAACAATCTGTCCAGGATAGAGGTACCTTGTTGCTGGCGCTGATCGCTGGCTTATCGATTAACGGCGCATTTGCAGCGATTTTTAGCTCGATCGTGCCTTTTTCCGTCTTCCCGATCATTTCACTGGTGCTAACGGTGTACTGTCTGCATCAGCGTTATCAAAACCGAACTATGCCAGTCGGGTTGCCGGGCCTGGCAGCGGCCTGTTTTATTCTGGGCGTGTTACTTTACAGCACCGTGGTACGGGCGGAATACCCGGCTATTGGCTCTAATTTCCTGCCGGCGGTATTGTCAGTGATCCTGGTTTTCTGGATTGGTTATCGCATACGTAACCGTAAGTCGGAACTGTAAACCAAATAAATGAAGCGCATCGGCCCATGAGCTAATGCGCTTTGCTTTTACTTCGCAGTGAGCAATACGCCGCATTCCATATGGTGCGTGTAAGGGAATTGATCGAACAGCGCAAGGCGTTCAACGCGGTGTGTCTGGCTTAGGGTTTCCAGGTTCTTACACAGCGTCTCCGGGTTACAGGAGATATAAAGAATGCGCGGATAGGCCTGCACCATTTTTTCCGTTTCCGCATCCAGCCCGCTACGCGGCGGATCGACAAAAATCGTCTCGCACTGATAACCTTTCAAATCGATACCCTGCAAGCGGTTGAATTGACGCACACCGTTCATGGCCTGGGTAAACTCTTCTGCCGACATACGAATGATTTGCACGTTACCAATATGATTCGCCGCGATATTATATTGTGCAGCCGCAACTGAAGGTTTGGCGATTTCCGTGGCCAGAACGCGGTCAAAATTACGTGCAAGCGCCAGTGAGAAATTGCCGTTGCCGCAGTAGAGTTCCAGCAGGTCGCCTGTTGAATCTTTTGTCGCGCCCAGCGCCCATTCCAGCATTTGAATATTCATCGCCGCGTTGGGTTGCGTGAAGCTGTTTTCCACCTGGCGATAAATCATCTCTTTCCCGGCGATCGGCAGACGTTCGTCGATATAATCCTGATCCAGTTCGATTTTGGTTTTAGTGGCGCGCCCGATCAGGTGCACGTTCAGGTTTTTTGCACGTAAGGCATCACGCAGACGCGTAGCCTCTTCACGCCATTCATCATCCAGTTTCTTGTGATACAGCAGGGAGACAACGGCCTGATTGCTCATGGTGGTCAGATAATCAATCTGGAATAACTTGTGACGCAGCACTTTATTGCCGCGCAGTCCGTCCATCAGCGCTTTCATTAACTGATTGATCAGCTCGCTTGCCGCCGGGAAGCTATCGACACGGATACGGCTTTTCGTCTGTTGATCAAAAATAATGTGGTAAATATCGTCGCCGTCGTGCCAGATGCGAAACTCCGCGCGCATGCGGTAATGGCTGACCGGTGAGCGGAACACCTCCGGAACGGGCGCGGAAAAAGGCGTCATCATGGCTTGCAGACGTACGACTTTTTCAGCCAACTGGGCTTCGTACTGTTCTGTCGGCAGGTGTTCGGGTGTCATTGTGCTTCCTGAATGATTAAGAATAACGCGGGGATTGTAGGGATTGCTCAGGGGATGTCCAGTCCCGGATGTTTTTTCACTTCCCGGCATAGCAGTCTGGACATCTATATGTTTCTGAATGTAGCATCCTTGTTCCGGTCCTGTGAGTTAAAAGGGAATCCAGTGTAAATCTGGAGCTGACGCGCAGCGGTAAGGATGTGTGGGATGATAGCGAAAGCAGACACTGCATATATATGTGGGAAGTCATCATCTTGTTGTACCTCCTAGCCCGAAGACCTGCCGGTATTACGTCGCATATGGTGCCATCATCGCGAGCTATTGATGACGCCTGCGGCATCCTTATTATTTTGTGGATGCTCTCACAATGATTAAAAAAACTTCGCTGCTGACGGCGCTCTCCGTCACGGCTTTTTCCGGCTGGGCGCAGGATGGCTCCCCGGACACTCTGGTGGTAACAGCAAACCGTTTTCAACAACCGGTGAACACCGTACTGGCACCCACCGATGTGGTGACGCGTGAAGATATTCAACGCTGGCAGTCGAAAGACCTTAACGATGTGATGCGTCGCCTGCCGGGCGTGGACATCGCCCAGTACGGTGGAATAGGGCAGAGTTCTTCTCTCTTTGTTCGCGGTACCGAAGCGCGTCATGTGCTGGTGCTGATTGACGGCGTACCGATGGCCCGTGCCGGTATTGGCAATGCAATCGATATTGGTCAGATCCCGGTCTCGCTGGTACAGCGTATTGAATACATCCGTGGCCCACGTTCTGCGGTTTATGGATCCGGTGCCATCGGCGGCGTGGTTAACATCATTACGATGAGTGACGATGAACGTGCGCAGATTAACGCAGGGATGGGGAGCAACAGTTACCAGAACTATGACGGCGCGATAAATCAACGCTTTGGCGATACGATGGTCACCGCTGCTGGTGCGTATCAGACGACCAAGGGTTTTAACGTACAGCCGGATTCAACCTACGCGGATGACAGCGATCGCGACGGTTATCGCAATAAACTGTTCTGGGGCGGCGTTCAGCATAAATTTAACGATAGCGTCTCAGGATTCTTCCGCGGCTATGGCTACAGTTCAAATACTGATTACGACCAGGGCAGCGATGGTTACGCAGGCGGTGGCGATGAAAGCCAGAATTACACCCAATCATGGGACACCGGCCTCAATTATCATTCCGGCATCTACTCCTCTCAGTTGATTGCCAATTATCAGCACCTTAAAAATTATAATTACAATGCGCAGGATGGCCGCTATGCAGCGAGTGCAAGCCTGGACAATATGGAACAGCGTTACATCCAGTGGGGTAACAACGTCGAGGTGGGGCATGGCGCGGTAAGCGGAGGGGTTGACTGGAAACAAGAGAAACTGCAATCCAGCGGCACTTCCAGTACGGATATCTACAAGCGCGACACCACCGGGCTCTATCTGACCGGCCAGCAGCAAATTGACAAGGTAACCCTGGAAGCGTCCGGGCGTGAAGATCACGACGAACAGTTCGGTTGGCATGGTACCTGGCAGACAGCGGCGGGGTGGGAATTCGTCGATGATTACCGAGTGACGCTTTCTTACGGCACCGGGTTCCTTGCGCCATCGCTTGGGCAGCAGTTTGGCGCAGAGCGCTTTGGTATTGCTTCCAACCCGAATCTGAAACCGGAAGAGTCTAAACAGTGGGAAGCGGGTATTGAGGGTTTGACGGGGCCGCTGGACTGGCGTCTGTCGGCGTACCATTATGAAATTCAAAACCTCATCGACTACAGGAATAATCAGTATTTCAACGTCAAGTCCGCCACCATTAAAGGGCTGGAGTGGACCAGCAACCTCAGTACTGGCCCGGTGGACCATCATCTGACGCTTCAGTATGTTGACCCACGTGATGACCAAACGGATAAAGTTCTGTATCGCCGCGCTAAGCAGCAGGTGAAATACGAACTGACAGGACAGGTCTTCGATCTCGGCTGGAACGTGATGTATCAGTATATCGGACAGCGCTACGATAATGATTACTACAACAACCGTGATGTAAAACTTGGCGGCGTGAGCCTGTGGGACATTGGATTGTCATATCCAATGACCTCTCATCTGACAGTTCGTGGTAAAATAGCTAACCTGTTCGATAAAGATTACGAGACAGCTTATGGCTACCAAACTGCAGGACGAGAATATACCTTGTCTGGCAGCTACACCTTCTAAACTGCGGCCCACTGTGCTGGTGTTTGATTCTGGCGTAGGGGGTTTATCGGTTTATGATGAGGTCCGGCATCTCCTGCCGGACCTGCATTACATTTATGCATTCGACAACGTCGCCTTTCCTTATGGGGAAAAGAGCGAAGAATTCATCGTTGAACGTGTTGTCGAAATCGTTACTGCCGTTCAGGCTCAATATCCTCTGGCGCTTGCCGTCATTGCCTGCAATACCGCCAGTACCGTTTCTTTACCTGCGCTACGTGAGAAATTCGCTTTCCCGGTTGTAGGGGTGGTTCCCGCGATCAAACCCGCTGCACGCTTAACGGCGAATGGCGTGGTTGGGTTACTGGCAACGAGAGCAACGGTAAAACGTCCTTATACGCATGAGCTTATCAAGCGTTTTGCCAATGAATGCAAAATTGAATTGCTGGGTTCTGCGGAGATGGTTGAGCTTGCGGAAGCGAAGTTACACGGTAAGCCCGTTCCGCTGGATGAGCTCAAACGTATTCTACGCCCGTGGCTGCGTATGCCGGAGCCACCCGATACCGTAGTACTCGGCTGTACACACTTCCCTTTATTACAGCATGAGTTGTTGCAGGTACTCCCCGAGGGAACGCGGCTGGTGGATTCCGGTGCGGCTATTGCGCGTCGTACGGCCTGGTTGCTTGAGCATGAAGCGCCTGATGCTAAATCAGCAGATACGAATCTGGCGTATTGCATGGCCGTTACACCAGAAACTGTTCTTTTATTGCCCGTTTTACAGCGCTATGGCTTCGGAGCGCTCGAAAAACTCGCGCTCTAGTGGTGTTTTGAGCAAAAAAGAGACGGTTGAAGAGTTTTTTAAAATTAGGGCTTGTCACTTCCAGAGAACTCCCTATAATGCGCCTCCACTGACACGGAACAACGGCAAGCAAGCCACCGGGTCAGCAGGGTTCTCAGGCGAATGCCGGTGAGAAGCCCGCAGAGAAAAGTAAAAATAAATACTTGACTCTGCAGCGGGAAAGCGTAATATGCACACCCCGCGCCGCAGCGAAAAACGAAGCGGCACTGCTCTTTAACAATTTATCAGACAATCTGTGTGGGCACTCAAAGTGACATGGATTCTTAATGTCTTCGGACAATAAATGAATACCAAGTCTCTGGAGTGAACACGTAATTCATTACGAAGTTTAATTCTAAGAGCATCAAACTTTTAAATTGAAGAGTTTGATCATGGCT
>NZ_JAKIVH010000005.1:0-154078 GCF_023613995.1 Citrobacter sp. MNAZ 1397 | reverse complement strand
GGCTACAGGCAAAACCGCGGCCCGAATGAGGGATCGTAGCCCGGATAAGGTGCGGCAAGCACCGCATCCGGGACATTCCCCGGTGGCGCATGCGCTTACCGGGGCTACAGGCAAAACCGCGGCCCGAATGAGGGATCGTAGTCCGGATAAGGTGCGGCAAGCACCGCATCCGGGACATTCCCCGGTGGCGCTTGCGCTTACCGGGGCTACAGGCAAAACCGCGGCCCGAATGAGGGATCGTAGATGTAAGGAAGGATGACCTCCGAATGCGGACACCAAAGGTCAGTTAGAAATCCGGCCCGTACAGGTGGTAAGGGCCGGAACTTATCTGAACGTGGCAAACTGCATTACACCATGCGTGTCTATGTTCAGATTTACTTCGCTGTTTTGGCCTGCTCAACTTTCAGGCGCTCGCTGGCACCGAGACGGAGCTGGTCGAGTTGTTTGATAATCCCTGCGGCATCGTCCATGGGATGAGGCTGGCCAGGCTGACGCTCTTTAAGGCGGGCAACCGTTTCAATCATGCCGTTGCTGAAAGGGTGTGCAGTGAGATGTACCCTGATCGGATGGCGCGGATCGTTCACCATTTTTTTGATGCGATCAATACTGCTGATGTAAGCCTCAACCTGCTTTGGTCCGTCTATTGCGTTTAAGCCAAGACCACCCACGGTAATGGCTTTATAGGTTTGTTTACCATCCTTAACATCATACACATAGGATGCCGTGCCCCAGGTGTGTCCGGGCGTTGCAAACGCCTGAATGCGTGTATCGCCTACGGTCAGTATTTCGCCATCCTTGATCTCAAGGTCGGCGGCAGGCGGCATCGTCCATGCACCTGGCTTACCCTGCGATTTTTGGGCATCCTGACGTGCTTCGATCCAGCCTTCACGGGTCATGGCGATCTTTGCTTTGGTCAGTGCCTTGAGGCGGGATATGCCTCCGGCGTGGTCAAAATGGCCGTGCGTCACCAGAATCAGTTTGATATCAGCAGGGTCAAAACCGAGTTTTTTGATATTCTCAAGCAGCCTGTCGGTGTATGGCTCATACAACGTATCGATTAATACCAGGCCATCATTTGTTTTCAGCAGCCACGCCGATACCCAGCATATGCCGACATAGTAAACATTATCAAAAACCTTAAAGGGAGGAATTGACTGGATTTCACTGTTATTCAGCCATTTACCTAACTCCTCTGGCATTTTTCCGGTTCGTCCAAACTCTGTGAACAAAGCATTAATGGTTGATGACGGACCACAGCCTGCCATAGGCGTTACCTCTGCTGCGGCGGTTTGGGATATCTGCGCGTTCGCAGTCCCTCCGGCCATCAGCAGGATTAAGGCAAGTAAAAGAGAGCGGGTATTCAGCATGTTGCATTCCGTTGTGGGTTGACCAGGCTTTGTACTATAGTTGCTTCATTCGAACGAATATACGGCTAAAAAAGCAATGAAACGTTGCATAAAACGGACATCAGGGTGAAGAAATGGACCGACTGACCGCCATGAAAGTCTTCATTAATGTGGTCGAACTGGGGAGTCTGACTGCTGCTGCAAACAGGATGGAGATTTCCCGTGCTATGGCGACCCGCTACATTGCTTCGCTCGAAAGCGAGCTTCGGGTACGGTTGTTACACAGAACCAGCCGCTGCCTCGGCCCGACCAGTGACGGTTGCAATATTCTTTCTTTTTGCCGACAAATCATCGCGTTGAATGAAGATATTGAGTTAGCCACAGCGGGCAGACACACGGAACCTCAGGGGCTCATTCGCGTGGCCAGCAGTATATCGTTCGGGCAGTCTTATCTGGCGGGAGCGATCGCGCGCTATGCTGAGCGGTTTCCCAAAACGTCAGTTGAAATGGTGCTGGGAGATCACGCGGTAAACCTGAATGAGGGATCTGTCGATCTGGCAATCATTGTGGGGAGTGAACCGGCACAGGGTATGATTTCACGTTTACTGACTCGCTGCCCGTCTGTCGTTTGCGCGGCTCCGGCGTATCTCGACCGTTGCGGAGTGCCGGAACATCCTGATGACTTGCGCCAGCACAACTGCCTGAATCACACCCGTTTTGGAAACACGTGGCGCTTCTGTCCTTCATCGGAAGAGCCGGACATGCCTGTTATCGAAGTAGAGGTTTCAGGCAGCATCGCGGCTAATGATTCCATGGTATTGCTCTCTGCAGCGCTGAGCGGAAAAGGGATCGTACATTTACCAGCTTTCACATGTTCAGCGGATATTCAATCCGGAGCACTGGTAGCCTTGTTTCCTGACTACCAGTTACCTCAACTGGATGTATATGCCGCATATGCCTCGCGTAAGTATTTACCCGCAACCACCCGGTCGCTGCTTGATTTCCTGTTAACCGATATCATCCGTTCTTAGGGCGATTTTTGTAATCACAGTCAGCTGGCCCACGATCTTGCGAGGCTGGCTTAAATGCAGCGCGTATATCATTATTTTGGCCACACTCCATTGCTGAATAAATACTGTCCGGAGCTTATTTTTCGCACGGCAGGCGGTATATTCATCTCATGGTGTTACTGTTAGTGACCTGTATCGATGAAGTCATTCAGCCTTACTAATAGGTGATTATATCGAATGGTCTCTGTTTACCCCCTGACAACCTAATGACATTTTTATTCCTGAAAATCAGTGCTGACTTGCCGGGTTTACACTCCTCACTCCGGGTACGGATAATATGAAGCGTGTCGAATGAGCATCGGATTCCACATGAACTTTTCCGTGATGTGCGGCCACGATTGATTTCACAATGGCAAGGCCTATACCACTGCCTTCGCCTTTTCGTTGTCTGGAGGGATCCACCCGATAAAAGCGGTCAAACAGCCTTGATAAATGTTCTTCAGGGATAGGTTTTCCTGGATTTTCAACGATGAGGTCAAAATAGTTTTCCTGTTCTCTAATCGAGACGGTCACCGCGTGTCCCTCTGGTGTATAGCGCAAGGCATTGGATAACAGGTTATTGATTGCTCTTCTGAACATCTGTGGATCCCCTTCTATCAGACAGGGTATGCCGTTGAGTTTCAGCATGATGTTGCGCTCTTCCGCCCAGGCTTCGAAGAAATCAAAGACTTTAATGACCTCCGAACTCAAATCAAAGATTACCCGGTCAGAGATCAACTGATTATTGTCAGCCTGGGCAAGGAAAAGCATATCGCTGACCATCTTTGTCATCCGGTTGTACTCTTCAAGGCTGGAGTACAGGACATCCTCGAGCTCTTTCTGCGTGCGGTCCTGACTCAGCGCAATTTCCGTTTGCGTCACCAGATTGGTGATAGGGGTTCTGATTTCGTGCGCGATATCTGCAGAGAAATTGGCCTGGCGGGTAAAAACATCCTCAATTTTTTCAATCATATGATTGAAGGAGATGACCAGTTGTTCCAGCTCAATGGGAACCCGTGACGGTTCAAGCCGGGCATCAAGATTCTCCGAGGTGATATTTTTAATGGCATTGCTGACGTTGCGCAGGGGGAGATGCCCCTGACGAACGGCAATGCGAATAATAAGAATAATGAGCAGGCTGATGACAGCGGCAATGGCAACCAGATTCTTTTTAAGCGCATCAAGATAGTGAAGATGAAAATTAATGGAGAGTCCGATCAGCATGACGTAGTTCTGGTTTTTCCCCTGAAATGCCGTTACCCCTGATGAGGCGATTATCCTGTACGTTTCCATTGTCATATCAGGGGTGGAGGGCATCGATCGGACAGGCGTCTCCACCGTCCAGAGAAACACATCCCGCGCGCGGCTGTGCTCGTTAAAGTCTGCCCTATTCACGGCCGGGCGTAATGCTGCGCCTTGTGCCGAACTGAACAAGACCTCTCCCTGGGAATTAAGAAGCAGAACGGCAACGTTGCGGTAACTGGCTATCGATTCCTTGATTTTACTTATCTTTTTCTCATCGCTATCCGCCGGGGATTGCAATAAACGCTGCATCGTGGTGCTAATTTGTTGCAGATCGCTGACATCCTGCTCGGCAAAATGATTTTCAACGGAATGCAACATAAACCAGGTAAACGCGATAAACGCCATTATCGTGGACAGGCTGATAAAAAAAGTCAGCCTCAGGGCAAGGGAGAACGGGCGTCTGGCGGGCGTGTTACGCATCCGGGATCTCCAGCATATAACCCACGCCGCGGACTGTCTGGATCAGTTTCGGCTCGTAATCATTGTCTATTTTAGCCCGCAGCCGCTTTACGGCGACGTCAATCGCGTTAGTGTCGCTATCAAAATTCATGTCCCAGACCTGGGAGGCTATCAGGGAGCGGGGCAACACTTCTCCCTGATGACGAATGAAAAACTCCAGTAAACTGAACTCCTTACTGGTCAACAGAATACGGTTTCCTGCCCTGTTAACCTTTCTCGATACCAGATCCAGCGTCAGATCGGCAACCTTGAACTGGCTTTCCGATATGACGGTATTGCCACGACGCAGGAGGGTTCTGACACGAGCGAGAAGTTCGGCAAAGGCAAAGGGTTTAACCAGATAATCATCTGCACCCAGTTCAAGCCCCTTGACCCGATGTTCGATCGTTCCGAGGGCAGAGAGCAATAAGACCGGCATACCCTTACCCGCTGTACGAAGCATACGGATAATATCCCAGCCATTCACATCGGGGAGCATGATATCCAGAATCAGCAAATCATATTCTGCCGTCATGGCGAGATGATATCCGGTCAGACCGTTGTCGGCGTGATCAACCACGAACCCGGCCTCAGTAAGCCCCTTGCTGAGATACTCACCTGTTTTGATTTCATCTTCAACGATCAGTATTTTCATCTTCCCCCCTATAGGTCTTCCCCAGCCATTCTAGTGAGCGTAAGTCCGTTATCAACGACTTAAAGTAAAAATGACAACATTGTCATTATCTTGTCACCGGCCAAACAGAGTGCCTTCGTTAAAGTGGCCTTATCTTTTTTACGGATAACATTCGAACCCTTTATCAGGGCTGCCTGGATGAGAAACGACATGTTCAAATTAAAACGACTCAGTATCAGCACGATATTCATTCTGGCAGGGTGCGTTTCACTGGCACCGGAGTATCAGCGCCCGGCAGCACCGGTACCACAGCAGTTTTCCCTTTCCCGCAACAGCATGACGCCAGCGGTCAATGGCTATCAGGACACCGGATGGCGTAACTTTTTTGTCGATCCCCAGGTGACCCGCTTGATCACTGAGGCACTGGATAATAACCGTGATGTAAGAATGGCCGCCCTGAAGGTTGAAGAGGCCCGGGCTCAGTTCAACGTGACGAATGCGGATCGTTATCCCCAACTGAATGCATCGTCAGATATCACTTACAGTGGTGGTCTTAAAGGTGACAAGCCGACAACCCGACAGTACGAAGCTGGAGGGGATCTCAGCTATGAGCTCGATTTTTTCGGCAAACTCAGGAATATGAGCGAATCGGACAGACAGAACTATTTTGCCAGCGAAGAAGCCCGTCTTGCCGTACATATCCTGCTCGTTTCTAACGTTTCACAAAGCTATTTCAGCCAGCAACTGGCTTATGAGCAACTCCGTATCGCGCGGGAAACGCTGAAAAATTATCAACAGTCCCTGGCTTTCGTCGAGCAACAACTGGTCACCGGGAGTACGAATGTTCTGGCGCTTGAACAGGCACGGGGACAAATTGAAAGCACCCGCGCAGAGATTGCAAAAAGAGAAGGCGATCTGGCGCAGGCAAATAATGCGTTGCAGCTTGTTCTGGGAACGTATCGTGCGCTGCCGTCAGAAAAAGGGATGAATGACAACGATATCAAGCCAGTAAATCTGCCGCCCAATCTTTCATCACAAATTCTGCTTCAGCGCCCTGATATTATGGCGGCGGAATATCAACTGAAAGCGGCTGACGCCAATATTGGCGCTGCGCGTGCGGCCTTTTTTCCGTCCATTACCCTGACCAGCGGTCTTTCAGCAAGCAGTACGGAGTTGTCCAGCCTCTTCACGTCTGCTGGTGGAATGTGGAATTTTATTCCTAAAATTGAAATCCCCATATTTAATGGCGGCAGGAACAAAGCCAATCTGAAACTGGCTGAAATTCGCCAGCAACAGTCGGTTGTTAATTACGAACAAAAAATTCAGTCAGCATTTAAGGAGGTTGCCGACACGCTCGCGCTGCGAGATAGCATCAGTCGGCAACTTGCCTCTCAACAGCGTTATCTTGACTCGCTACAGATAACCCTTCAGCGGGCCAGAGGATTATATTCCAGCGGTGCCGTTAGTTATATTGAAGTGCTTGATGCGGAACGCTCACTGTTCGCAACACAGCAAGCCATTCTCGATCTTATTTATTCCCGACAGGTCAATGAAATTAATCTGTTCACCGCTTTGGGTGGTGGTTGGGTAGAGTAAATTTATTTAATCAATCAGGAGATTTAAAAATGCGTAATTCACTTAAAGCGATTCTATTTGGTGCTCTTTCCGTGATCTTCTCCGCTGGCCTCCAGGCTGAGGAACATCAGCACGGTGAAATGAATATGGCGGGTGATGCCTCGTCACAGCAAATTATCAAAGGGACGGGGATTGTAAAAGACATTGATCTTAATAGTAAAAAAATCACCATTTCTCATGAGGCTATCCCTGCGATCGGCTGGCCTGCAATGACCATGCGTTTCACTTTTATTAATGCTGATGAAAGTATTACTACCCTGAAAACTGGCAGCCATGTTGATTTTTCTTTTATTCAGCAAGGAAATATCTCTTTGCTCAAAAGCATTAAAGATACGCAGTCCTGATGACAGTCTGGAACAAATACATCCTGTGTGTCTGAATATTCATAAATGCTTCTCAATGGATTAATCATCAGGTGCATATGCCAGGGGTTTTGATTTTTTAGCGGGAAATTGTATGGCTTCTTTAAAGATAAAATATGCTGCAATGATTATCAGCAGCCTCATCGCAGGAGGGCTGATATCGGTTACTGCTTATCATTATGTAAACGCATCTGAAAAAATAGTGAAAACCGAAAAAACAGAAAAGACGCCCCCGGAACGAAAGGTGCTTTTCTGGTATGACCCTATGAAACCAGATACCAAATTTGATAAACCCGGTAAATCACCCTTTATGGATATGGATCTGATTCCAAAATATGCTGATGAAAACGGTGAGAAAAACAGTGACGGTATTCGTATTGATCCGACGCAGGTCCAGAACCTTGGATTAAAAACGCAAAAAGTTACACGCGGAACGCTGAATTATTCCCAGATGATCCCGGCCAACGTGAGTTATAACGAATATCAATTTGTCATTGTACAGGCACGTTCTGACGGCTTCGTTGAAAAAGTGTATCCGCTGACGATTGGCGATCATGTGAAAAAAGGTACCCCGCTTATCGATATCACCATTCCGGAATGGGTGGAGGCACAAAGTGAGTATCTTCTGTTATCGGGTACCGGAGGGACGTCCACGCAAATTAAAGGGGTACTGGAACGGCTTCGTCTGGCGGGTATGCCGGAAGAGGATATTCAGAGGCTGCGTTCAACCCGGAGTATCCAGACCCGCTTTACCATTAAGGCGCCTATAGATGGCGTCATTACCGCGTTTGACCTGCGTAGCGGAATGAATATTTCGAAAGATAAAGTGGTGGCGCAGATACAGGGGATGGATCCGGTCTGGATAAGCGCGGCAGTCCCTGAATCCATCGCATACCTGCTAAAAGACACGTCACAGTTTGAAATTTCGGTACCGGCTTATCCGGATAAAACGTTCCAGGTCGAGAAATGGAACATTCTGCCCAGCGTGGATCAGACAACCCGTACGCTGCAGGTACGTCTGCAGGTCACTAACAAAGACGAGCTTCTTAAGCCGGGTATGAATGCCTGGCTGAAACTGAATACCCAGAGCCAGGAAATGCTGCTGATACCGAGCCAGGCCGTGATTGATACCGGTAAAGAACAGCGCGTGATTACGGTCAATGATGAAGGCCGGTTTGTGCCAAAAATGATCCAGGTTCTGCATGAATCACAGCAACAGTCTGGTATCGGTGCTGGGCTGAATGAAGGGGATACCGTGGTAGTCAGTGGTCTGTTCCTGATTGACTCCGAAGCCAATATTACCGGAGCACTGGAGCGTATGCGCCATCCTGAAACGATGCCGGATATGACTGCCCAGCCTGCAAACGCACATTCCGGTCATTGAGGAGACGACGATGATTGAATGGATTATCCGGCGGTCAGTCGCCAATCGTTTCCTGGTGATGATGGGAGCCCTGTTTCTGAGCATCTGGGGAACCTGGACTATTATCAATACCCCTGTGGATGCGTTGCCCGATCTGTCTGATGTGCAGGTGATTATTAAAACCAGCTATCCGGGCCAGGCCCCGCAGATTGTTGAAAACCAGGTCACGTATCCGCTCACCACCACCATGCTGTCGGTACCGGGCGCGAAGACCGTGCGCGGTTTTTCCCAGTTTGGTGATTCCTATGTGTATGTCATTTTTGAAGACGGAACCGATCTCTACTGGGCCCGCTCGCGTGTGCTGGAATACCTTAATCAGGTACAGGGGAAACTGCCTGCCGGCGTGAGCTCTGAAATTGGCCCTGATGCCACTGGTGTGGGCTGGATATTTGAATATGCCCTGGTCGATCACAGCGGGAAACACGACCTGTCGGAACTGCGCTCGCTACAGGACTGGTTCCTGAAATTTGAACTGAAAACCATTCCGAACGTCGCAGAAGTTGCGTCGGTTGGCGGCGTGGTGAAGCAGTATCAGATCCAGGTGAATCCGGTAAAACTGGCCCAGTATGGTATCAGTCTGCCTGAGGTGAAACAGGCGCTTGAATCTTCCAACCAGGAAGCCGGTGGCTCATCCGTAGAAATCGCGGAAGCCGAGTATATGGTTCGCGCCAGTGGTTATCTCCAGAGCATTGAAGATTTCAATAATATCGTCCTGAAAACCGGAGAAAACGGCGTACCCGTTTATCTGCGTGATGTTGCCCGCGTGCAGACGGGGCCGGAAATGCGACGTGGTATTGCAGAGTTTAACGGCCAGGGTGAAGTTGCCGGTGGGGTTGTGATCCTGAGATCGGGCAAAAATGCGCGAGAGGTTATCACGGCCGTAAAAGATAAACTGGAGACGCTAAAGGCCAGCCTGCCTGAAGGTGTAGAGGTGGTGACAACCTATGATCGCAGCCAGTTAATCGATCGCGCCATTGATAATCTGAGTCATAAGCTTCTTGAAGAATTTATTGTGGTTGCCATCGTCTGTGCGTTGTTCCTCTGGCATGTGCGTTCTGCGCTGGTGGCGATTATTTCTCTGCCACTTGGTCTTTGTATCGCTTTTATTGTCATGCACTTCCAGGGCCTGAACGCCAATATTATGTCGCTGGGAGGGATAGCCATTGCTGTAGGGGCGATGGTGGATGCCGCGATTGTCATGATTGAAAATGCGCATAAACGGCTGGAAGAGTGGGACCATCAGCATCCGGGTGAGCAGATTGACAACGCCAGCCGCTGGAAAGTCATTACCAACGCCTCTGTAGAAGTTGGCCCCGCGCTGTTCATCAGTCTGCTGATCATCACCTTATCCTTCATTCCAATCTTTACCCTGGAGGGGCAGGAAGGGCGGCTGTTTGGCCCGCTGGCGTTCACGAAAACGTATTCCATGGCGGGAGCGGCCGCGCTGGCAATCATCGTCATTCCGATCCTGATGGGATTCTGGATCCGGGGGAAAATTCCTGCTGAGACCAGCAACCCCCTGAACCGACTGTTGATTAAAGCCTATCATCCGTTGCTGCTGCGGGTACTCCACTGGCCAAAAACAACCCTGCTGGTTGCGGCCTTATCCATCTTCACGGTTATCTGGCCATTGAGTCAGGTTGGCGGCGAGTTTCTGCCGAAGATCAATGAAGGTGACCTGCTTTACATGCCGTCGACATTGCCTGGCGTCTCTCCGGCAGAGGCTGCAGCGCTCCTGCAGACCACGGATAAATTAATCAAAACCGTTCCGGAAGTGGCTTCTGTTTTTGGCAAGACCGGTAAAGCAGAGACAGCAACAGATTCCGCACCGCTCGAAATGGTGGAAACCACGATCCAGCTTAAACCTGAAGATCAGTGGCGACCCGGTATGACGATTGACAAAATTATTGACGAACTCGACAAGACAGTCCGTTTACCCGGTCTGGCTAATCTCTGGGTGCCGCCAATTCGTAACCGTATTGATATGCTCTCAACGGGGATCAAAAGCCCGATAGGCATTAAGGTGTCAGGGACCGTTCTGTCGGATATTGATGTGACAGCACAGAGTATCGAAGCGGCAGCCAAAACCGTGCCAGGCGTGGTGTCTGTTCTGGCTGAACGTCTGGAGGGCGGGCGCTATATTGATGTAGATATCAACCGTGAAAAGGCCTCCCGGTATGGGATGACGGTGGGCGATGTCCAGTTGTTCGTCACCTCAGCCATCGGCGGCGCGACGGTCGGCGAAACGGTTGAAGGCGTGGCCCGATACCCAATCAATATCCGTTATCCGCAGGATTACCGAAACAGCCCTAATGCGTTGAAACAGATGCCAATCCTGACGCCGATGAAGCAACAGATCACGCTGGGTGATGTGGCTGACGTTAAAGTGGTTTCCGGGCCAACCATGCTGAAAACGGAAAATGCCCGGCCAGCCAGCTGGATTTACATTGATGCCCGCGGCAGGGACATGGTGTCGGTGGTAAACGACATTAAGTTGGCTATCAGTCAGAAAGTCAAACTGAGACCGGGGACGAGTGTGTCATTCTCCGGGCAGTTTGAATTACTTGAGCACGCCAACAAGAAGCTCAAACTGATGGTGCCGATGACTGTGATGATCATTTTCATTCTGTTGTACCTGGCGTTCCGCCGTGTTGATGAGGCCTTACTCATTCTGATGAGTCTACCGTTCGCACTGGTGGGTGGAATATGGTTCCTGTACTGGCAGGGCTTCCATATGTCTGTAGCGACCGGAACCGGATTTATCGCCCTGGCGGGGGTGGCGGCAGAGTTTGGCGTGGTCATGCTGATGTACTTGCGTCATGCCATAGAAGCGCATCCGGAGTTATCCCGCAAAGAGGTGTTCACACCGGAAAGCCTTGATGAAGCTCTCTATCACGGCGCCGTGTTGCGTGTCCGACCAAAAGCCATGACCGTGGCGGTCATTATTGCGGGTCTGTTGCCCATACTTTGGGGAACCGGCGCAGGCTCAGAAGTCATGAGCCGTATTGCGGCGCCTATGATTGGCGGGATGATCACGGCTCCGTTGCTCTCCCTGTTCATTATTCCTGCTGCCTACAAATTAATCTGGCTGCGCAGACATAAAAAAAGCGTGTCATAAGACGGTAAGGACATCCCGAGCGGGTGTCCTTCTGCATACATTCGCCCGAACATCAGGATTTGTCGCGAAATACACTTCTTATGCAGTATGTCCATATTGTCGGAAAAGAGATCCCGCTCTTCTTTCCCATGGTCATGGAGGTCATCAATATAATGGAGAGCAGGGTGATAAAAAATTACACCTCGCAAACGGAGCCGCAAAGCGGCCCTGTTATTCGTCCAGATATTGCTCCCAGGCCCTGGCATGAGCAAAAGCGTGTTGTTCGAGTTTATTATCCGTTGGGGCTGAGGCTCTGAACGCCAGCGAATTCACAGGCGTATTATTAACGACCAACTCATAATGTAGGTGAGGGCCAGAAAAGCGCCCGCTGTTGACGGACAGCGCCATCGCCGTTCCCCGGGAAACCTGATCGCCGTTTTTGATCAGTATTTTATTCAGGTGCAGATAGCGTGTTTTAATCCCCGCGTTACTTCAACAAAGTACCCCATCGTGTTGTTATATTCGTGCCTGCATCTAATAAGTTTCAGCGCCTGAGTTATTGGCATGCTTATTGATAAAAGGGGCATCGTTTGCACATTCAGTTCGTTATTGCAGGTGACAGAAATGTCATCATTCAGTCATGCATTAAACAGAGCTTACTTTTTATAATTCATCATAAGTCAGGAACACAGTGAGAAAACGTTTCACTTGAACTCTTGAATATATCAAACAGTCCTTATTATTCATGTTAACGCATCGATTATATGTGTTAATTATTTTGCCGGAGATCAAATCATGAAAAAAATTCTTTTATCACTTGCCGCTGTTATGGTTTTTGCTTCGTCTTCGTGGGCCGCTGAAACAACTAACATACATGAACAGGTAAATAATGCCCAGGCTCCAGCCCATCAGATGCAATCGTCCTCTGAGAAAAGCGACATTCAGGGGGACAGTATGAAAATGATGGACATGGACGAACATGAGCAAGCTGCCGCGTCGCATGAAATGATGAAAAATAATAAATCAGCCGCGCATCAGAGCATGGCGGAAATGCATAGGAAAATGAAGAAAACCAAACCAGCCGCGACCACTGATACAACTAAGCCATTCTCTGAGATGAATGAACATGAAAAAGCGGCTGTTGTGCATGAGAGTACAAATAATGGCAAGGCAAATGCACATCAACAACAAGCTGAAGAGCATAATAGCAAGATACCTCAGAATTAACCCGCAGCTCCACTTCTCAGCCTCCACCTGGCGTCACTTTGACTGGCTTACGCTCCTCAAAAGGGAGCGTTTTTTCAATAACTCGTCGTAACTGTCCATCATGGCAATCTCCTGACGTACCGGATGAATAAATAATCGGTGTCTCCGGACTCTTTTCTGCACATAAACCTGTAGCCATTATTCGCTGCTTCCGTCTGGCCGGTACTTCCGCCGTTGAACTGGCGAGAGCGACCATCAAGGATTGCCACTCTTCTCTGCCGCAGGGCCTGAAAATCGATGAGGTGATGCTGGTCAACATGCAGAGCGGTGGTTTGAGGCAAAACCCGGCGCACCAGGTGGGGCAGACCGTCAGGATCGGCAGCGAAACGTCCTCTTTTACCACGAGAACAGTATGCGGCTCAGGCCTGAAAGCGGTGGCGCTCGACGCGCAATCCATCGTGGCCGGCGATAATCAGGTGTGCATCACCGGTGGGATGGAAAACATGAGCGCCGCCCCTTATCTGCTGGAAAAAGCACGTCAGGGTTATCGCATGGGCGACGGCATACTCGTTGCCTCGATGATTAAAGATGGCCTGTGGTGCGCAGTGCCTGGTGCGATTTGGTTCTGGACCCGGAAAAAGTCAACGTCAACGGCGGCGGTCAGGGGATCGCTAAGATTATAGAACGCTGTTAAGCAGAAACAGCTGATAACAGGCCCGGTACGCTTTTGTACCGGGCTTTTTTTCTACCGGGGCTGCAGGCCTTAAGCAACCGTTGCCACTTAGAATTCAGCATCAATATCGACGACAGAAATTAATTTGTGATTCACAAATTCTTTTATTCCCAATCCCGTCAGTTCACGTCCATAACCCGAACGACGAACGCCTCCGAATGGCAGATCCGCTTTTACCCTGGTAGGGTGGTTGATATAAACCATACCTGTTGAAATACGTTTCGCTATTTCAGCACCTTTCGCCGTATCAGCAGTGAATACCGATCCCCCCAGACCGAATGGCGAATCGTTAGCGATGTTAACCGCATCATGTTCGTCTTTGGCGCGGAATATCATCGATACCGGGCCGAAAAACTCCATGTGATAAGCAGGATTATCCGGCGTGACTTCCGTCAGGATCGTTGGCTGGACGAAAGCGCCTTGCTGGGGAACGCGTGGGCCAACTTCCAGCGCAACGGCTCCATGAGAAATGGCTAACTGAATTTTTTGTTTTACCTCATCAGCCGCTTCCTGGGAAGACAATGGGGCGAGAGTCGTATCTTTATCGAACGGGTCACCCGCGCGAAGTGCTGCGACACCCTGTGTATAACGTTCCAAAAATTCATCGTAAACATTATCAATGATGATCATACGCTTGGAGGAAACGCAAACCTGCCCACCGTTCCAGTGGCGACCAAACACCGCCCATTTCGCTGTTTTTTCTAAATCAGCATCGGCCAGAACGATGAAAGCATCCGCACCGCCAAGTTCCAGCGTCGATTTCTTCAGGGCTTTTGCAGCCTGCTGGGCGACGGTCGCGCCTGCGCCTTCTGAACCGGTTAAGGCGACTCCCTGAACGCGCGGATCGTTCAGAATCATTTCAATGTGCTTACGGGTGGCATACAGATTGGTAAATCCCCCCTCCGGTAGCCCGGCCTCTTTCATCAGTTGTTCGAAGCGTGCAGCACTTTGCGGCACATTAGACGCGTGTTTCAGGAGAATAGTATTTCCTGCGGAAAGCTGAGGAGCGATGATGCGGGCAATCTGGTAATACGGGAAGTTCCACGGTTCGATAGCCAGCAGTACACCCAGCGGCTCATGAACAATGATGGCCGATGCTTCTCGAGGATTGGCAACGGGCAGTGTTTCTGGTTCAAGAAGGCGCTCGGCATTGTGAACATAATATTCAAATATTTGTGCAGACAATTCGATCTCTGCATAGGCTTCGCCCACTAATTTCCCCATTTCCAGTGTCAAGAGATGCGCAAATTCATCTTTCTGGGCCCGTAACAGATCGGCTGCTTTTTGTAGAATGCGTACGCGGGTTGCAAAGGACGTACTTTTCCAGTCAAGAAACGCATGATGAGCTTTTGAAATAGCGTCAGAGACGTGCGAGTCTGTCGCATCCGGAAATGTTTTTATGACTTCGCCAGTGAACGGATTGATAGTGGCATATCCCATAGCATAACTCCTGAATAAAATGGTTAAAGCATAGCGCTGAGAAGTTCCCCCTCGGAGAGGGGGAAGCCTGATATTTATTTAATTATAAAATTTACCGCTAAAGGTAATATTATCACCACCACCTGATGGAGCCATGCTTTCAATTACATAGTAAGCAGCCCCCAATTTGTCGGCTTTTTTTGCCAGAGCACTTGTACAGGTAGTCACAGTTCTTTCCGTAACGGTTGCTTGACCAATTTCTTTATATTTCTGTGCGTCTGCTTTTGAAATTTCAGTTGAAGCGAATACCGATGTACTGGCTATCAATAGCAGAGATAAGACTAATGAACGAGTTTTCATATAATCACCATTAATAATTGATAAGTTTAAAAGTACAAGTTTGCAGATGAATGAACATAGCGATCTAAAAATAAAGATTTTCATTGTTAACTTCTGATTTTAAATCAGTGCGTTAATCCAATTTGTTGCATAAAGGAGGCGTTATCCCAGAAAAGAAACTCCTCATCCATAACGCCGTCTTTTGTCCAGTGCCCAATTGTCGCCATAGTTAATTTGAATGACTTACCTGTAGGTGCGATAGTTTTATTGCCTCCAACAGGCATTGGTTTAGTAAACGTACCTTCCATAACACCGATGACGCCGGTCCATTCATTTGAACCAAAGCGAACCGGGTGAACATCGATATGGGTATTTGGAGCAAATATAAAGGTTTTCTTTAACTCATCAATGTGAGCAGATAATCCCCGGGTTGTATGACCATCGGGGTAATGCACAAGGATATTTTCAGCGTGACTTTCATGCAGACGATCCCATTTTTGATGAGTGTATACAACAAAATCTAAGGTATCGAATGTTTTAAGGTTATCATTAACTTGCTTTTCCGCTGACTGATATTTAGACAACTCTTGCATCATCGGGGGAATAGCATCATTAGCACTAGAGGGTTTGTCAGCAGAAAATACGCTGGTAGACGTAAATAAAAGTGCCAATGCTGATTTAAGAATATAACGGGATATATTCATAAAAATGAATTCCTTTTTTATGGCGGAGAGAGGTTATTTTACGAAAAGCCAGCTCGGAGCAATCGATGTTCCCAGACCAGCCCCATAGCCCAGATAGATATTCAGCCCACCGAGTGGTTCAAGATAACGAGCATTTTTTAAACCGCCCGCGTCAATAACATCGAAGCCCAGTGAATTAACTAACAGGGAAACCGTCCCTTTTGCTGTTTCATCATCAGTGGCGATAAAAACAGGAATGTTGCTTCCCGCCAATTTCGGTCCTTCCGCTAACACCTGGGCGAATATCGTATTAAAGGCTTTTACCAGCTTCACGCCAGGAAATGCCTGGGAAATCTCTTCTGCGGCAGAGGTGTTGTGGCCGATAGTGAGCGCCATGTAATCAGCGGTAACAGGGTTAGTTATATCTACGACCAATTTTCCGCTCAGATTGCCGAGCGAACGTAACGCGCTGACGGCCTCGGCGTAGGCCGTGGCCAAAATAATGATGTCAGCTTCCGAACCATGAAGGGGGGAAATGACTTTCGCACCATATTTTTTTGCCAGCGCGTCAGATTTTTCAGCATTGCGGCCAACAATCTGTACCAGGTGCCCGTTCTTAGTCAACTGCTTGACGAAACTTGTTGCCATGTTACCGGTGCCAACAACGGTTATTTTCATCTAATTTTCCCTTGTGAGTATGAAAATGATGGTTTCGCTGTGAAAAGCTAATTCGTACGTTAATCATCTTTAATGCTGGGAGAAATGGTGCTGGAGGAATATGATTATTACGCAATTGGTAATAATAAGGTGGCAGGATGGACGTTGTTAAGGCGATGTCAGTCTTTGTGACGGTTGTGGAAGAGGGCAGTTTTTCAAAGGCAGCGGATAAACTTGACACTTCAGGTGCGGCAATTTCACGCCAAATATCGGCACTTGAGAATTATTTGGGCGCGCTTTTGATTCAGCGAACCACGCGGCGTCTCTCATTAACTGAACCCGGTGAGGCGCTTTATGAACGTGGAAAACAGATACTGGTTAATATTGCTGAAACCGAGGCTGTGGTGGGGCAGTATGCCATACGTCTTTCCGGGGCGTTCCGTATCAGCGCACCACTATCATTTGGAATCCATCAGTTAGCGCCCGTGTTACCTGAATTTCACCGGCGCCATCCTGATTTGGTGTTTGATATAGACCTTTCAGATCGGATTGTTGATCTCATTCATGAAGGATTTGATCTGGCCATTCGTATCACGCATGAACCCAGCCCAAATTTAATTGCTCGCAAAATAGCGCCCGTTGAAATGATAGTTTGTGCCTCGCCAGACTACCTTGCTAAGCAGGGCATCCCCCGGACGCCAGATGAACTGACAGAGCACGAAACCCTGGGATACTCTTATCTTAACTCAAATGATAGCTGGGTATTTTATGATGCCAACGGAATGGAAACCTCGGTAAAAATTCAGCCCACCGTACATTCAACGAATGGTGATTTATTACGCCATCTGGCGTTAGCACATGGAGGTATCATGGCTCAACCTGATTTTATTGTAGGCGATGATATTGCCAACGGGACGCTGGTACGCATTCTTCCTGAGTGGACTTTCGGGAAATTCAACCTGTATGTGGTCTACATCAGCCGTAGGTTTTTACCTGCTAAGATGCGGGTATTTATTGATTATCTTGTCGAGGTATGGGGGGAGAAGTATTCCACATAGGTTTTTGTTGTCATGAAATCAATAGATTAATTAAACCTGAAGATAGGTGTCCGCTTCTGGCGTAATATCGCTTACAAATATGGTTTTTAAACATTCATATCTTAAATAAGCAAATGGCAAATGTGCTGCCAGGCAGTAATCACATCCCGATACTTCACTCACCACAAGATGAATGGCTTCAACTTCCTGTTTATTCAACAGGCCTTTAGCCAGCGTGGCGTTGTACTGCAGAGCCTGACCCGAGATGTCCGGGGCGATAGGGGAATGTCCGCTCCTGGCACAGAGCTGCTGTTGCAGCCCTGACAACCTTAGACTTCAATCGATTCAGAGATCTCTAACGCATCATCGACTTCAATGCCCAAATAATGGACTGTGCTTTCCAGTTCAAGTCGGATTCGGATCCCCCAGATATGAGATATCTGAAGTGGTCTTTTTTGGCCGATGATACGGTCTTTGTTCCGTCGGCTGCGGATAAGCATTGATATACAGACGATCACCAAATGTGACAAAAAATACGGTACAAAGCGCTAGCTGAGCCGCATTTCCTTCTTTCAGCCGCCAGCAACACTTCACTCACACAGGGAAATATCTACGTTTTCTTTTTTTAGGGTATTAAGTATGCGATCCGCGGGTGGACTGTCCGTAATAATACGGTCAATAGCCTGCCAGGAAGCGTAATTGGAAGGAAATACCATATCGAATTTTGAGTGATCCGCCACAATTATGCTCTTGTTCGACCGTTGAATCATGGTGTTATAAATAATCCCGCAATCAATCAACGCTTCGCTTGGACCGTCAGCCGTCACGCCACTGGCACCGAGGATGGCATAATCTGCCGAATACTGGTGCAGGAAGTTCAGCGTTTGCGCGCCTGTCATAGCCCCTTCGGAAGCGACATAATCTCCTGGGGCCACAATGACTCTGATTGTAGGATTCATCGACAGTACGGTAGCGACTCCGAACGAGTGGGTAATCACGGTGATATCCCGCAGATCGGTCGCCATACGCCTGGCCACGTGCACTGTTGTCGCCCCCGATCCAATCATAAATATTTTCCCATCGCCCAGATGACGCACTGCTTCCCGGGCAATGTGTTCACGCTCTTCGGTAAACAACCGGTGGCGTTCTGTCACGGTAGGTTCAGTGTTCATTGTTCGCACTGCGCCGCCATAGGTGCGGTTCAACAAACCTTTTTGAGTGAGTTCATCCAGATCACGTCGAATCGTTTCTGTGGAAACCTCATAAGCCCGCGCCAGATCGACAATACGTAAGCTGGGTGACTCACTGATTGCTCTGAGTATATTCTGCTGACGTACTGCTTTTCTTTTTGACATTAACTACCACCTCTCCTGAAAGAACATCGCCGGTGCCCCAGTATATCTGGCGGGGCGGTGCAACAAAATGCAAAGCGCTGATTGTTGCACCCGGACACACAGCTTAATGCTGATGGCACCGGCTCATAACAGCCGCTAGTTTATCGATAAAAAAGTCTGCATTACTGATGCTAAAACAAAGCGGAGGCCGGATCTTCAAACTGTTGCCATACGCACCTGCCGCGCCAATCAGGATGCCTTCGCTTTTCAGTTCATTGATCACCTGCTGCGTCAGTGCTGTATCCGGTTCCTTGCTGTCCGGCCGGCGGAATTCAACCGCATTGAACAGCCCTGCGCCACGTACATCGCTTATCGCCGGGTATTGCCCGGCAAGGCTGCGTAACCCGGCTCTGAGATAGTGACCACAGTGTCCGGCGTTGGCAATTAACTCTTCTTCCCGGATAACCTGTAACACTGCCAGGCCCACCGCCGCTGCAACAGGGTTACCACCAAAGGTATTAAAGTATTCCGTTTCCTGACTAAACCTTTCGAGCAGCGCTGGCCGTGTGACAACCGCAGCCATCGGAAAGCCATTCCCCATCGGTTTGCCCAGCGTGACAATATCCGGCACCAGTTCATGGCGCTGGAAGCACCAGTAATGCGTACCCGTGCGGCCAAAACCGGGCTGGACCTCATCGGCAATGAATAAACCACCTCCCGCCCGCACGCGTGCTACGGCCAGACCGAGAAATCCGGGGGGATCGGCGTACACACCATCGCTTGAAAAAATGGTGTCCACCAGTAAGGCTGCACAGCCAAAACCTTCTGCGGCCAGCGAATCCATCGCCAATTGCACGGCATCGGCAAATACCTCTTCCACCCGCTGGCCTGGCTGCAGTGCGCTGGCATCGGGGGCCGGAACCGTGCGGACATAAGGCGGTAACTGTTGCCGTTTATGCCCGGATGGCGAAACCTCCATCACTGCCGTTGTATTGCCATGATAGGCGCTCTCGGTCACGATAATTCCCTGCCTGCCCGTCGCCATTCTGGCAATACGCAGAGCAATATCATTGCTTTCGCTGCCCGTACAGGTGAACACCACATTGGTGAGCGGCGCGGGAAAGGTGGCCAGCAGGGTTTCTGAATAACGCTCCAGTACCGGGAACAAATAGCGGGTGTTCGTGTTGAGCAGGCCAGCCTGCCTGTACATGGCTTCAACCACCTTCGGATGGCAATGGCCAACGCTTGGCACGTTGTTATACATATCCAGATATTTGTTGCCTGCAGCGTCGTACATCCAGACGCCCTGAGCACTGACCATTTCAATCGGCTGCTGATAGAACAAAACCGAAGACGCGCCCTGGGTGGTTTGACGGCGAACTATCTGATTCGCCAGCCCGGCATCCAGGGCAACACTCTCATTTTTCTCAAAGCGGTTCAGGCCAAGAATTTGTTTTTTTTCTTTCATAGTAGATTCTCCTGCTGCACAGCCTGCGCGACGTTTATGGCATGTTCACGCAGATACTGCCTGGCCAGTGCCACGGTTCCTGCGGGGTAATTTTCAGCCAGTTGCTGCGCCGTCGGCGTTTCCGCATGGCTGGCTATCCAGGCGCTGAGCTGAAGGCGGCGCAACATTACCAACACGGGTAACATTGCCTCATCCTGCCGACTAAGCGGGCGTACGCTGTGATAACCTTCCAGCCACGCGGCCTGGTAATTACCCAATAACGGGTCGTCTTCAATAAAACTCACCGCCGTTGCGAAATCCCAGCCAAACCAACAAAGACCGCAGTCATCAAAGTCGATAACGGTCATTTGCTCACCGTCCACCAGCAGGTTCGCCAGCCGCATATCACAATGCACCAGCCCAAAGCGCTCCGGGGAGCAACCATATTCGTCGAGCTGAGCTTTGAGCAATGTCTCCGTTTGTTCCAAAAGCGCGATCTCTTCTGGTGCAAACTGACTTAGGCTACGCCAGTCTCCCCAGAGCGCCTGTTTGCCGATGATGGTGTCAAACGTCCAAACCTTGCGGGTGAAAGTAGACGGGCGTTGCCAACTGAGGCTGTGCAGATGCAGATGAGCGGCGGTTTGCCCGAGCCTGCGATACCAGCAGGACAAATCGGATGCGCTATCCGGCTCAGCGCCGGCAATGAATTCAAATGCAACCACAAAAGTCACGGACGACTCATCTTCCAGCCGTGCTACCCGCTCTCCATTAAGCTGTGGAATCGGTGCCGCCACGTTGATAACGCCGCTGGTTTTCAGGGAGAGCAACCAATCCAGCTCCGAAATAATCTCTGCATGACGACAATAATCCGGCCGATGAACGCGCAGCACTAAACGCCGTTTGGTTTCGGCTTCGGTTACCAGAAAAGTGGCGTTCTCTGAAAAAGTGAGCAACGACAGTTCCGATCTTTCGCTCAACCCCCACTGGGGCAGTGCAGCACGTAACAATCCGCCGATTTTCTCTATGTACCCATCGTGATAAAGCATCGCAAAACTCCAAAAATGACACGAGTACCAACATTTTTATGTTGGTGTTGTCTTTTTTGCAAGATGAAAGGTGAATTTATTTGTCTGCCGATGGTTTGATGATTTTTTATTGTTTAATTTCAATTAATTAAGTTAAATTTCCCAATAATAACAGCCAAATGCTCCGTAACAGGGCAAACTCTGTTATCAGAAGAAAATGCATCCAGTAAATGCCAATGAAATTATAATTATATATATAAATATCAATAAATTAATTGATTTATGCCTGCACCATAATCGCTCACCATAAAGAAGCATTTTATTTAGTGGAAAAACCAACAAAATAATGTTGATCATTCAACATTTTAGTGATTATTCTTTGTCGAAAATAGAGGCGCGTTTCCAGGCAGCATCGGCGAAAACTGATGCGCTGACGATTTATGGCATGGCGTAAGTGGGGGAGAAACTCATGTACCAGGATCTACAAGGTAAAAGCATACTGATCACCGGTGGCAGCAGCGGCATTGGGCTGGGGCTGGCACTAAATTTTGCGCGCAATGGCGGCAAAGTTGCGATCACCGCCCGAAATGCAGCCAGGCTGGAAGCTGCTATCACAATGGCCAGCGCACAAGGCTTGACAATAAAAGGCTACGTCTGTGACGTCAGCATTGCTCAACAGGTAAAAGAGACTGTCGCGTTTTGCGCGGAACAACTTGGCGGCCTGGACGTACTGTGCTGCAACGCGGGTGTCTTTCCTTCCGCCGCTTTGAGCGATATGACGGAAAGTGAATGGGATGAGGTGCATGCGGTAAACAGCAAAGGCACATTCCTGTGCGTACAGTCGGCTATCCCCTGGCTGAAACAAGCCAGTCACGGCCGCATTATCTTTACTTCTTCTATTACTGGCCCTGTCACGGGCTACCCCGGCTGGGCGCATTATGCGTCAAGCAAAGCGTCACAACTGGGTTTCATGCGCACCGCCGCCCTGGAGCTGGCTAAATACAACATCACCGTCAATGCCATTCTTCCGGGCAACATTATCACTGAAGGGCTGACGGATATGGGGGACGACTACATTGCCACCATGGCGAAATCTGTCCCGCTACAGCGCCTCGGCAGTGTTGACGATATTGCTGCCGCCGCACTGTTTTTTGCCTCTCAGGCGGCCGGGTATATCACCGGGCAAACACTGATTGTGGATGGTGGTCAGATCCTTCCCGAATCATCTTCCTGCATTTCCTGACGGAGCGGTAATCGTATGAGCGAACAGATTATTAAAAACCCTGCTGGAGGCGAAACCAGCACGTCGACGATCCAGCGCCTGCGCCCAAACGCGGTGGGGTTAACCGGCGTACTGTTCATGACAGTAGCGACCGCCGCTCCCATTACCGCCATGCTGGGAAATGTCCCCATCGCGGTAGGCAGCGGTAACGGGCAGTATGCGCCGGCGGGCTTCATGGTGGCGACCATCATCCTGGCGCTGTTTGCCATCGGGTATGCACAGATGGCGAAGTACATTACCGCTACTGGCGCATTTTATGGCTTCATCTCTCATGGTCTGGGGCGCGTCATCGGCATGGCGGCCGGGGTTGCGGTCACATTGACCTATATTGTGTTTGAGGCCGCACTCGTGGGTATTTTCGCCTTCTTCTGCGAAGACTTAATCCATGGGCTTTCCGGTATGCATATCCACTGGATTGTCTTTGCGCTGGGGATGCTGATTGCCAACGGCGTGCTGAGTTATTTTGATATTTCACTGACGTCGAAAGTGCTGGGCTGTTGTCTGGTGCTGGAAATTATCATTCTTACCGTGGTTGCTGGCGCAGTGCTGGTGCATGGTGGTGGGCCGCAGGGGTTTGTCCCTGAGTCGATCAACCCCTTGCATGCCTTTACTCCTGCTGCGGGCGTGCCGGGCGCTAACGCGGGCATTGGTCTGTTTTTCGCCTTTTGGTCGTGGGTAGGGTTTGAATCCTCGGCGATGTACGGTGAAGAGTCCAGGAATCCAAAGAAAATCATTCCGCTGGCGACATTACTGGCTGTGATTGGTATTGGGCTTTTCTATGTATTTATATCCTGGATGGCTATTGCCGGGACCGGGCCAGAGAAGGCCATCGCACTGGCACAAGATCCCAACAAGGCCGCAGAAATCTTCTATGGCCCGGCGCGCCAGTATCTGGGCGAATGGGCGGTTGCGGTATTCAAAATTCTGGTGATCACCGGTTCCTTCGCTTGCGGGATGGCGTTCCACAACTGTGCCGCACGCTATATCTATGCCCTGGGCCGGGAGAACCTGTTCCCCTTGTCGGGTAAAACGCTGGGACTTACCCATCCCAAACATGGTTCCCCCCACATCGCCTCAACGGTTCAGACCCTGATTGCCTGCGCGATCGTCGTTCTTTTCCTGCTGGCAGGAAAAGACCCTTATGCTGATATTTACACACTGCTGGCAATTCTCGGCACGATGGGAATTATGATCGTCCAGGCATTGTGCGCCTTTGCTGTGATTTTTTATTTCCACGCAAATGCAGAAAACCGTAAAAACAGCCACTGGTTTAAAACATTCCTGGCACCTTTAATGGGTGGAATAGGCATGGTGTACGTCGTCTATTTGCTTTTTGCCAATATGGATTTCGCGGCAGGTTCAGCGGCAAATACACTGTTCTATAAAGCCATACCGTGGATTGTATTAGCCAGTTTTGTCATTGGTGCGGCTATCGCAACCTGGTTCAAGCTTTTTGATAATAAAAAATTCCAGGTGATTGGTCGCATTGTATTGAATGAAGAAAAATAGAAGGCCAGGCTATGTCTGATAAAAAAAGCATTGTTCTTCTCGAGGCTAACCAACTTTCACGTCTGATCAGGAATAAAGAAATATCCTGCCGTGAAGTGATGGAAATTTACCTCGACCATATTGAATCTTTTAATCCACGCGTTAATGCCATTATCAGCATGCGGGATAAAAACTCGCTATTAAAAGAGGCTGATGAAAAGGATATCGCATTAGAAAAAGGGGAATATCAGGGATGGCTGCATGGAATACCTTTTGCTGTTAAAGATTTGGCATTAACACAAGGAATTACGACCACCCGTGGTTCACCCATTTTCGCTGATAATGTTCCCGACAAGGACGCATTAATAGTAGAAAGAATCAAAAAGGCTGGTGCCATCATTATTGGCAAAACAAACACCCCTGAATTTGGGCTGGGCTCCCAGACGTATAATTCGGTTTTTGGTGCTACGGGCAATGCGTATAACCACCAACTCACCGCCGGGGGCAGCAGCGGCGGTGCTGCCGCTGCCCTGGCGATGTATCTGCTGCCGGTAGCGGATGGCAGCGACATGATGGGTTCTTTACGCAATCCTGCCGCCTTCAATAACGTGATTGGGTTTCGTCCATCCCAGGGCCGTGTTCCACTAACGGAAAGTGATGAGTTGTTCATTAACCAGATGGCGTATGAAGGCCCAATGGGGCGCTGCGTCAAGGATGTTGCGCTGCTGTTAGCCACGCAGGCCGGTCGGGATGACCGGGCGCCTCTTTCGCTTAACGAGACAGGCGATCAATTTACTGAATCGCTTGTCATGGACTGTACTGACGTGCGAGTCGGCTGGCTGGGGGATCTCCAGGGCCATTTACCCTTCGAAGAAGGTATTCTTTCCCTGTGTGAGAAAGCGCGAAATACGTTTTCAGCGATCGGCTGTGAAGTTAACACGGTAGCCATCGATATTGATTTTGAAACGGTGTGGAATGCGTGGCGTACCCTCCGGCATATTTCCGTCGCGCACAGCCTTGAGCCTCTTTATTCTGACCCCGGGAAACGGAAATGGCTTAAGCCAGAAGCTCTCTGGGAAATAGAAAATGGCTTAGGGTTAAGCGCAATGCAACTTATGCAAGCCTCTGCGGTAAGGACGTTGTTGTATAAGAAAATTATTGCGCTTTTTGAGGAGGTGGATTACCTGATATTACCCAGCGCGCAGGTTTTCCCTTTCGATAAAAATAGTCATTGGCCTGAAACAATATCAGGCCGGGAAATGGATACCTATCACCGCTGGATGGAGGTAACAATATTAGGCAGTCTGACGGGCTGCCCCATTGCCAATGTCCCGGCCGGTTTTAATGAATCAGGGTTACCAACAGGCATCCAGATAATAGGACGGCCCCAGCGTGATATGGCCGTACTTCGGCTGGCTCATGCTTATGAAAAAGCCACGCAATGGATCGCGAAAAATAAACCGGATGCAATCAAAGAAAGCGAATTAATTCGCTATTTACTTTAATTTATTCACCTGAAGGGGATATAAATGAGCAGCCATAAGAAAATTATAGCGGGTACCATTGGTAATATACTCGAATGGTATGACTTCCTTATTTATGGTTTTTTCGCTGCCATTATCGCCAGGCAGTTTTTTCCGGCCAATGACGAATACAGTTCACTGCTGATCTCATTGGCGACATTTGGCGTTGGCTTTTTCACCCGACCAATCGGTGGATTAATCATTGGCGTATATGCGGATAAATATGGCAGAAAGAAAGCCCTGCAATTGATTATCTGGTTGATGTTTATTGCGGTGGCAATTTTTGTGGTCACACCGTCTTACCAGCAGATAGGTATCACAGCCCCCATATTGATCGTCATAGCGCGCCTTATCCAGGGGTTTGCTACCGGTGGCGAATATGCCAGCTCAACCTCATATTTGGTGGAAGGATCGGACGATAGCAAGAAAACGTTTTATGGTTCATGGCAGCTATTCGGCCAATGCCTGGCAGTGGTACTGGCTTCGGTTATCTCTATGCTTATTTTCAATGTGTTTAACGATAGCCTGGAAAGCTGGGGGTGGCGAATTGCGTTCGCGGTCGGCCTGGTTATTTGCCCGGTAGGGCTATGGATAAGAAGTAATCTCTCTGAATCCGATGAGTTTATTAGTCAACAAACCGAGAAAAAACTGCCTGGCAATAAAACCGGGCTGGATTTCAGAAAGATCATCCTTGGCTTCAGCCTGGTGGTGAGTGGAACGGTGGGCTTCTACGTTTTATTGATTAATATGCCTGGCTTTGCCAGTAAACAATTAGCAATGCCGATAACCAGCGTGCTGACGATCCAAATCTGTATCGTCAGCCTGATGGCCATTATCATTCCTCTGTTCGGGATGCTGGCAGATAAAATAGGGCGGAAGTTAGTCTTTCTTATCGCAACCATCGGCTATTTTGTATTGGTGTTGCCGCTCTTTACCTGGGTTATCCATTTCCCAACAATTAGCCATATGTTCGTTATGCAGTTAGTTCTTGGCCTGTGCCTGGCGGCGCAGTTTGCAACCATGCCGACCATGCTGACATTACTGTTCCCGGTTGAGAACAGGGTGACCTCTTTGTCCATTAGTTATAACCTGGCCACCATGACCTTCGGCGGTTTCTCTCCCTTTATTGTTGCCTGGTTATCGCATGGCTGGGGTGCCCCTGCACCGGCGTATTATATGTTTGCTGTTTCGGCAATCAGCCTGGCTGCGGCAATTTGTTTCCCCCGCGATGCAAAAAAAACGTTGTCATTAATGGCAAAGCAGCCGTCACGCTAAAGATTTCTGGCTCCTTTGCTGCCCAGGGAATCACTCACGCCGTGGCGGCGCTATAAACAACTTTTCTTCCCCAAAGAAGATCCTCCCAAGGGATCTTCTGCTTTATCCGCCAATATTGACCTGCTCCCCATTGACTAAGACAAACCGTGGTAACAACTTCCGCTTCTGGCACACAGAGGATTTGCACGAAGGCCAAGGTCTGCTGTGAGCGATCATCAGCCATTGGTGCGGCATATGTAGCAGCAATGGCTTTAGCACATAATAAAGCCATTGCTGATGGGTACCCTCGATCAGGCCAGTAAAATCATGTCAAAGTGGATATTATCTTCATCGTTTAAAACGGCTGATAGCAGCATCCGTCACAGGCGTAAAGAAGGACACCAGCGTACCTTCAGGATCGCGAATCTGCATGGTTCTGTTTCCCCATGGCATATTTTTGGGTTCATGCACAAACTCCAGGTTATATTCTTTTAATCTAATGAACTCGTTATCAATATCATTGACCATAAATTCAAGAATTGCTGACTGATTGGATGCGGGTCGTGCGCAATTTTCTTTAAACAATGCGACTGTTTCTTCGCTCCCAATTGCTACTACCGCCCCAGGTGTGATGATTTCTGCAAATACTGGCGCAAGCCATTCAGCCTGATATCCTGTTATTAATTCATAAAAATTAACAACCTTTTTGATGTCTTTTACAATAAGTCGTGTTGATACTAATTCCATAAACTACTCCTTAATGCTGCGCGATGTGCAGCTGACTAAGATAATCACCCAGCTCTGCTGACAGCATGGTGGCAACAGGAAAAAAATATGAGGCGGGCAGACCGACTTTTCCAGATTATTCAGATCCTCAGACGAACAAAACTTCCGGTAACGGCAGCCAGGTTAGCTGATGAGCTTGAAGTATCTAAGCGCACCGTGTATAGGGATCTTGCTGATTTAGCAGGACAAAGGGTTCCGGTTGAAGGTGAGGCTGGTTCGGGCTATAGACTTAGTGAATATTATGATTTTCCCCCTTTAATGTTCACCCCAGATGAGCTTGATGCGTTACTGCTTGGTGTTGAACTAGTGCAGCGCCTGCCGGATGCGACACTAGCCAACAATGCAAGGGATGTATTATCAAAAATATCGTCAGTGGTTCCGAGTAGGTTGCAAAGTGTTTTAAACCCATCTGCCGTTCTTTTAAAACCAGAAGAACCCGTAACCAATAACATTGACACCCGACAAATCAGGGCGGCAATCCGTGACGGTAAAAAACTTTTGATCGAGTACCGTTCCGCTGATGGAACTATCTCCAAAAGAGTCATCTGGCCGATCGTACTAGGCTATAATCAGACTCATTGTCTCCTCATATCCTGGTGTGAAAAAAGAGAGAGTTTTAGACATTTTCGTACCGACCGATTATTAGACATTTTGTTGTTAAACGAACACATAAATTCTGATAGAGAAGCTCTCAGATCAAGATGGGAAGAATGGCGAGAACGGGAATTATCACGATTCAGAGGGGGTAATTATCAGGAAGATTAGAACAATAAATAAGAAGTTTTATACAAATGTGTTTTGCCCGTACCAGCCCGTCGGTTGACGATGGTGACAACGCTTGATGTGTTTAGCCCTGCCTGGAGACTCGGTTAGGGCGATAGCAGTGCTGACAATCGTTTCACCGCCGCTTGTGCTTCTTCTGCACGGGTAAAATTGGTAAATCCCATCAATAGTCCGTTTTGCGGCGGGGTGCCTGCATCCCATTCACTGAGCGCCTTGACACCCAGCCCTGCCGCCTGAGCCGCCGTTGCCAGCGCTTTATCGGATTGGTGTTCATTCAGGTAAACCAGAACCTGTATTCCCCCGGCCTGTGGCTGGATGTGCAGAGATGAGCCGAAAACACGTTCAAGTGCCTCCACAAGGTAACCGCGCCTGACGGCGTACAACTGGCGCATTTTGCGCAAATGGCGGGCAAAATGCCCCTCTTGCATAAACGCTGCCACCATCGCTTGCGGCAGAATCGATCCCGGCCCCGGCCAGCGGTTAACCGCCTCGTGAAAGGTCGATTGCAGAGAGGGGGGGACCACCAGATAGGCCAGACGTAAGCCGGGAAAAAGGACTTTACTGAAAGTACCGGTATAAAGCACACGTTGCTCATGGTCGAGGCTTTTCAGGGCCGGAAGTGGGTGGCCGTGGTAGCGGAACTCACTGTCGTAGTCATCTTCTATGATCCAGGCGTCTTTTTGGTTCGCCCACGCCAGCAACGCCAGACGTCGGGGTAAGGACAGCGCGACGCCTGTGGGGCTTTGGTGGGAAGGGGTGACGACGGCAAAGCGTGCGTTCGGTGCCCGTTGCTCCCCGGTGGCAACCTGTAGCCCTTCGTTATCCACCGGAACGGGTGTCAACGTCATTCCCATCTGCTGCAAAAAATATCTGCCGGGAAAGTAACCCGGGTTTTCATACCAGCCACCGTCGCCTGCCTGTAAAACGGTGCGGCACAACAGCTCAAGCGCCCCCTGATAGCCGATGGTAATAAATACCTGCTCCGGCGTGCAGGCGATACCACGAGAAATCCCCAGATAGGTGGCGATGGCTTCCCGAAGCGGCGCATATCCGGCCGGGTCGGGTTGATTCATCACCGTAGTTTCAATCATGCGCAGCGTTTGTCCCGCCAGGCGAGACCATATTTTCCGGGGGAACGCGTCCAGCGCCGGTACACCTGGCTGAAACGGTAAAATAGTCCCCGTCAGGCGCGCCTGATAAGGCTGCGTAGCGGCGGTTTTGCGTCGTTGTGACGGATTACCGACATTCGGTAACCTCGCCAGTTGAGGGGAAACTCGGGTTCCTGCCGCCCCCTTCGTCACAAGATAGCCTTCACTGACCAGCATCTGGTAAGCCATTTCTACCGTTCCCCGTGCGACGTGAAGCTCGCTGGCGAGATTGCGTATTGACGGGACACGGTCCCCCGGGCGTAACCGACCGGAGGAAATGGCCTCGCGATATCGCTGATACAGCTGCAAATAGAGCGGCGTGTCGGGTTGCCAGTCAGGTTTTGACATCAGTGCTTTCACGTTCTTGTCCTGGTCATTCAGGTAATTCTTGTCACTGTAGCATAGGTCATTGCGGCGATATATTGCCGCCATCAGACAGGAGAAACGTATGGCGACATATGAAGTACACAGAATTGATAGTGAACAGGCGCTCTATGCTGCTTACCTGGTCATGCGGGAGTTGCGACCACACCTGACCGATGCAGAGAACTTTATAGCCCGTGTTCACCGTCAGGCTGAACAGGGTTATTGCCTGCAGGGTGTCTGGCAGGATCAAGCGCTACTGGCACTGGCGGGCTACCGAATTTCGGAAAATCTCATCTACGGGCGCTTTCTGTATGTTGATGATCTTGTGACTGCTCCCCATGCCCGCAGCCACGGTCTGGGCGCGAAATTAATCGATGCTCTGCGCGAAGAGGCACGCTGTCAGAAGTGTACTCACCTGGTGCTTGATACCGGTTTAGGTAATGCGCTGGGCCAACGTTTCTACTATCGACAAGGCTTGCTGGCGGCAGGCATGCACTTTCGCCAGTGCTTAGTATGACGTTTTTTAATAACCGGAGATAACCTGATGACCACCCCACAACGTTTACCCTATTACACCCTTTCCCCGGAAGCCTATAACGGGTTTGCTGCGACCAAAAAGGCGCTGAGTAAGAGCAGTCTCGGGAAAGCGCTGATTGAATTAGTCTGGCTGCGGATCTCCCAGATTAACGGCTGTGCATTTTGCCTTGAGATGCACGCCAAAGCTCTGCGTGCCGACGGTGAAAGCGCTGCGCGACTGGATAGCCTGGCGGGCTGGCGCGTCAGCGAATTATTCAGCGAACGTGAACGCGCCGCCCTCGCGTGGGCAGAGTCTTTGACGCACGTAGATAAAACGCATGCGCCGGATGAGGATTATACCCCTCTGGAGGCCCATTTCAGCGACGTTGAAATTTCCGACCTGACCTTTGCGATTGCCCTGATGAGCGCATTTAACCGACTGGCGATCGGCATGCGTCAGTAATCCCTGTATTCGGCTCAGGGACGTGCCGGAATATAAGTATCCTGCATATCAATTATCTATCGGAGAACAGCATGCTGTGACCTTTGCTGCGGGCCTTGCGGCTGAAAGCCTAAAGCCGATTGTCGCTATCTATTCAACTTTCCTTCAGCGCGCATACGACCCGCTTATCCATGCTGTTGCGTTACAGAATCTGCTTGTTGTCTTTGCTATCGATCGGGCAGGGATTGTGGGTGCCGATGGCGTACCACACCTGGGTTGCGATGGCTCCGCGTTGCTTCGTTGTATTCCCGGCATGATCGTTATGGCTGCGTCGAATGAAAACGAGTGCCGTCAAATGCTTTACACCGCCCAGCAACCAACATCACTCACCGTGGTGCGCTATCCCCTTCGACAAAGGGGAAGCACTCTGACATGCGTTCCAGACGTCAAAGATACGCATCGCGATTCGTGCAATAGCGCTTGACAGGACTTCAGTAATCGGTAATCTCGTTTTCGGGAATAAATTCTCACATATGAGATTTGCCATGAATAATGAAGGTTACAGAGTACGATTAGCAGCACGTCTGGCGGCACTACGCTTACAACAGAACTGGTCGCTTGATGAGCTCTCCGTTGCATCAGGCATCAGCAGGGCCTCGTTGTCACGGATTGAACGCAGTGAAGTCAGCCCGACAGCAGAGGTTCTTAACCAACTCTGCATTGTATATGGAATGACGATGTCCCGGCTTCTTAGCGAGGTTGAACAGACCGCAGATAATCTGTTCAGGGCCGATCAACAATCCCTGTGGCAGGATGAGCTTAATGGATTTGAGCGACGCATGTTAATACCACCTTCTCATCAGTTCAGATGCGAGATGGTAGAGGGAAAATTGCGCCCGGGTGCTTTCATTGAATATTCAAATCCTCCCGTCCAGGGACTTGAACAATATATATGGTTATATTCCGGTGAATTAACCATTACGATGAACAGTGAAAAATGGACCTTGAAAGAAGGTGACAGTTTGCGTTTTCATTTATCCGGCTCTTCATCATTTAGCGCGCATGAAAGCCTCGGTGCACATTATATTTTGGTGGTATGTAAATCATGATTGAATATGAACTTCTCAGTGCGACACAGGCGCATCAGTGCTTACCCGAATTAGGTGACGTGTTACAGTCTTGTGTAAAGGATGGGGCAAGCGTAGGCTTTACCGATCCCAATGATCGTCGGGCAATTGATAGTTTCTGGAAAGATAAAATTTATAGCCTTGCCAGTCACGATTGTGAGTTATTAATCGCCCGTGATAATGGTTTTTTGGCTGCAACCGTCATCATAAACTATTGCAGGACGCCTAATGGCCGCCATCGCGCTGAAATCTCTAAACTGCTCGTTCATCCGCAGGCGCGTCGTCAGGGGATTGCCAGAGCGTTAATGAATCGGGCAGAGGAAATGGCCTGGGAAAAAGGGATCTCCTTGCTTGTGCTTGATACCCGCAGTGGCGATGTGGCCAGCGAGTTATATCTTTCCCTGGGCTGGCAGATAGCCGGGAAAATTCCCTGTTATGCCAGCTCGATTGATAATACTCTTCATGCCACTACATTTATGTACAAAATTAATAATCCAGGTAGCTGATTTATATTGTCTGGCACGATTGGCATTATTATCGCTAGCCATTAGACAGTCTATGTTTGTGTGCGTAAAAATAAGGGGCGCAGGTCTGCTTCGGGTGAGGCTCGTCTGGCGCTGGCGAGCTATTTACTGTTTAACCTGAAAACGAACGTAACATGCGGACGAGTAACATCGTGCCCTGATTAAGCACGCGTAGCCCGAAAAATGTGCCTGCACCGCCATCCGGGAATACCTTGATGGCGGTATCTTTAACGACGACCGTCTGCACGTGCCGGCGCAGGACTGGCGGTAATTTTAATGTAATGCCTCAATGCCAGAGGGCGCGAAACGCCGCGTGGATCGCCGACAAAAGGCAGACTCATAAAGGGCGCCGCAGGTATTTCAACTCGCCATGTGGTATCACCGATAAAGCGAAATTCAACGGCATTCGCCAGGATATGCAAATCTGCAAACGACCCGGTGAGATATGCTCCACCCAGCGTCAGTATCTCCTTCACTCCAACATTCAGTTCAATCAATGCAATATTCAGCATTTCCTCAAAGGGAGTATCATCAGTAAGAAATAACAACAGCCGGCTGTTATCTACCTGAACAGCCGCTTCCAGCACCTGAACCGGAACGGTAATACCGGTCTTTTTTGCTGCCAGCAGAACTTCGTATTTTCCCATCGCTGTCGCTGTTGGTTCTTCTCGGATTTGAAGCGTAACGTTATCGAGCTGCCTGAACATAGTTAATCCGGGTATCCGCTTATTTGCCGTACTGCTATTGCACTGCCAGCATATGCGCCTGTCGCATCAATATGCAAACCCAAAGCGGCATTGACCTCATTGTGAGTCGGGGGATTCTCAGCGCGTCGCAATGACGCGGCGAGTCAGGAATAAAACGACAATATTTCACCGGCACCCTTTCCCCAGTAGCTGAACATAAGGTGGTGAGGCCGTGTATTTCTCGTTGAAGGTCGACGGTAATATCGCAAGCATGGCGTGGGTATGTACCGGACCACGCGAGAATAAATAAAGCGATTGCCGCATACATCCTGTATTCTCCCGAACGGTAGTTCAATTACGTTATTTCACTCGAAGGTTAAGAGAATGCTTAAATGTGAGCAGTATCGCAAAAATAATACATTAATGTATTCAGAGCGCAGATAACAATCTGGCGCAGTCGCTTTTACAAGCGAGTTCGCTGGAATAAATGCCAGATTGGTCGGGAACGTTCATCTGTTGCAGGTATTCGTTGTGAATTGCCAGTCAGCATCGGGCTTGTGCGGCTTGTATAAGTCCTTTGCTCTAATGATCACAGTAGTAAAAAAACATAATTACTTAATCCAAAAACGTAATGGATTTTGCGGGCTTACCTGTGTCAGAAAGTATTCCTCATTTATAAAACAAACCGGAGATGTGATTAAAATGAGTGAAAACTTAATACAAAATCGGCATGATGAGTATCATAAGTTAACTCGTGTGGAACGCATTGGTTATGGGATGGGCGACTTTGCTCAAAACCTTGTTTTTGGTACGATAGGTGGTTTCCTTGCTCTTCACATGTTAACTGTGAATACAATCAGTACAGCAACTGCAGGGTTTATATTTCTTTTTGTCCGTATTATCAATGTCCTTTGGGACCCGATGGTAGGAACATACGTTGACAAACGAAGTTCAAAAGCTGGCAAATATCGCCCCTGGCTTTTAAGAGCAGGTATTCCGCTCGTTATTCTTTCTGCTTTACTCTTTGCCCCTATTCCAGGGGTGAGAGGTTCAGTTCCATTTGCATTTATTATTTACCTTGCCCTGGATTTGGTCTATTCCGTGGTAAATATTCCTTATGGTTCTCTTAATGCTTCATTAACAAGAGATCCTGAATCCATTGATAAACTTACAAGCACACGCATGATGCTGGCCAATAGCGCCAATCTGCTTGTCTACACGCTTTTCCCCATGTTTGTACAAATGGCTGCGCCAGCAGATCGAAGCCTCAAGGATACGGGTTTTTTCGGACTTAAGCTCAATATGGGGAATTATACCGATCCCTCAGCTAACTACGCCTGGTTTGGTGTTTACTCCATTTATATGGTTATTGGGGCAATTGCTCTATTCGTCTGCTATAAATTAACCAAAGAGCGCGTGGTCGCCACTGAAGAACAAACAGCAAACGTAAAAACGACAGATCTCTTCCTGGAACTCAAAAATAACCGGCCGCTTGTTATTCTTGGATTATTTTTCATGCTGGCCTTTACGTTCATGTTTGTCATGAACACGGCTAATGGCTTTTTTAATCAGTTTGTTGTCGGTCACTCAGAATGGATGGGGGCGGTTGGTCTTGTAGCCTCAATTCCGGGCATTCTATTTCCAGTGTTTTGGCCAAAACTTAAGAAAATTTTTGGTAAAAAAGGATTTTTCCATCTATTCCTCGGCATGTTTATTGTTGGCGAATTTCTGACTTACATTTGGTCACTTGAGGGAATGCATGATGCCCTCTGGCTTGCCTACATCGCAACCTTTATTAAACAGTGGGGATTAACATCGGCTACTGGCTTTATGTGGGCGCTTGTTCCGGAAGTCATTGCCTATGGGGAATTAAAATCAGGTAAGCGAAATGCCGCAATCATTAACGCAATTATGGGGATTTTCTTCAAGATCGGCTTTACGATTGGTGGTGCGCTTCCGTTGTGGTTGCTGGCAGGTTATGGCTTTAACGAAACGAGTGTATATCAGCACGCCAATGCTATCGCTGGAATAAACATGACGGCTATCTGGATCCCGGTGGTGTTAGCCATTATGTCGATGGTTGCCATTCACTTCTATCCAATATCTGATGACAATGTCAATGATATCAACCGTCAACTTGATGAGATTCGCGTATAGTTCAATAAATTAAAAATGATAATAAATACAATATGGACAATTTAAAAAGGTAAACGATATGTCAATTATTCAAAACCCTATTTTGCCTGGTTTTAACCCAGACCCAAGTATTATCCGCGTAGACGACACGTACTATATCGCAAATTCCACCTTTGAGTGGTTTCCAGGCGTTCGTTTACATGAATCAAAAGACCTGGAACACTGGAATCTTCTGCCGGCGCCACTGTCAACAACCGCGCTGTTAGATATGAAAGGGAATCCTTCCTCCGGTGGGATTTGGGCACCGGATCTCTCGTATGCTGACGGCAAATTCTGGTTAGTGTATACGGATGTCAAAGTCACAGAAGGCGCCTTTAAAGACATGACAAACTACCTGACCACGGCAACCGATATTCGTGGCCCCTGGTCTGATCCCATTAAACTGAATGGCGTCGGTTTTGACGCGTCACTTTTCCATGACGAAGATGGTCGTAAATATTTAGTTCAACAAACCTGGGACCATCGGGAATACCATCACCCCTTTGATGGCATTACCTTGACGGAGTTTGATACCCGGACTTTAAAATTAAAACCAGAAACCGCGCGTACGCTTTATCGGGGCACTGCCGTTGCACTTGTTGAGGGGCCGCACCTCTACAAAATAAACGGATATTATTATCTTTTCGCCGCGCAAGGTGGCACCGTTTTTACTCATCAGGAGGTGGTTGCGCGTTCGAAAACCTTAGAGGCCAATAGTTTTGAAACAGAGCCAGGCGACGTTTTCTTAACGAACGTCGATACGCCGGACAGCTATATCCAAAAACAGGGGCATGGTGCGTTGGTTTCAACGCCCAAAGGCGAATGGTATTACGCCTCGCTCTGCGCCCGTCCATGGAATCGTGCCGGTGAGTCCGTCTATGATCCTCGCGGTTGGTCAACACTGGGCAGGGAAACGTCTATTCAGAAAGTGTTTTGGGATGAAGATGGCTGGCCACGTATTGCAGGTGGCCACGGGGGCAAAACGTTTGTTGAAGGCCCCGTCGATGCTATTTATACCGAAAGCGCCAAAGACCACAGCCAGTATGATGAATTTAAAACCGCAACGCTCGATCCTAACTGGAACACACTGCGTGTCCCGTTCAGCGAAAAAATGGGAACAACGGGTGAGGGGAAATTAACGTTAGTCGGGCAAGGTTCTTTAGCAAATACGCACGATCTCTCGCTGATTGCGCGGCGCTGGCAGGCTTTTTATTTTGATGCCCAGGTTAAAATAAAATTTAATCCGTTTAATTATCAACAAATGGCTGGGTTGACGAATTACTATAATGATCGCCACTGGAGCTTTGTTTTCATTACCTGGAATGAAATTAATGGGGCAGTCATCGAAATAGGCGAGAATAATCGTGGGAAATATACCTCGTATCTGAAAGATGAGGCCATCAAGATCCCGCAAGATGTTGAATATGTCTGGTTCCGCACCAAAGTTCGCAAAGAAAGTTATACCTATGAATACAGTTTTGATGGGGTGAAATTCACTGAAATCCCGGTCAAACTGGATGCCGCCATTCTCTCTGATGATTATGTACTGCAAAGTTATGGCGGGTTCTTTACCGGCGCGTTCGTGGGGCTGGCGGTCGTCGACTACTCTGGCTATGGTGCCAGCGCAGAGTTTTACCAGTTCGCTTATCAGGAACGGGGGGATTCGTTAGTCGCAAACGACGCATACAGCTGGAAAGCCAGTGAATCACGCTTTGGTTAAGGGCTAATCACCGATTCAGTTAAATTCCGGCCATATTTCTGCGAAAAGAAAAAGTGAGCGATGACCCTGAAAGGATTACTGGACAGTGGGGTGCCAGTAATCCTTTTTATTTATCTCGCCTGGTAAATGCGCCGTTTGGCTTTAATACAACAGGGTATGGATAATGCTGCGCACCGCGATCCCAACGATCACGCCGGGGATGACATAGCGAAAAAGCCTGACAAATCGGCTGGCGATCCCAAGGTAAATCCCGATACCTGGCAGATCGAAGGTCTGGATCAGAAAGCCCGCCGAAGCGTTCATCTGTTCTGGCGTCACCAGCCCTTTTCGCAGAAGCTCTGACATCACCCCGAAGTAGGCTGTTCCTCCCGCCAGACATTTGGTCAGCGTTGGCAACACATACACCTCGGGAAGGCTGAAATAAGCCATCATTGGCGAGAGTAGCCGGGTCAGAACATCTATCGCTCCCGCTTCTTTTAGTATGCCGACGATGGTCAGCGAGAGCAGCAACATAGGGAGCGAGCCCAGCGCCAGGCGTATCGCATCGGCACCCGCACCGTTAATGATGCCAATCAGGCTGGATGACGATTTATCGTTAAACGCATCGGCAGGTGCTGCGTTCTGGACGGCGTTGGAAAGCTTCATGCCGAACAGGTGATAAGTGACCGCCGCTGCGGCCAGCCCACCTAAAATGGAAATGATGATGGCGTTTCCCCAGTGCAGCCCGTAAGGGATCAAAGGGTAAAAGACATTGCCCTGGCCCATCGCAAATAACATCGCCAGCGCTGCGGCAAGCTGACGCTCTGAGGTGCCTCTTTTTTCCATAATGGCCAGCGCGGCAATAGGCGCGGCAAAGCTGACGAAATTGAGTTGTATCAGGGCGAAGATGGCGATCCCGGAAATACCGAACGGTTTGAGTACTGGCGCGGTCAGCCGAACAACGGCATCGACAACGCCTTTTGCTTCCAGGTATTTCATCACGATGAGCATGACAACCATGACGGGAATAAGCGTGTAAAGCGCAACATCAACAGACGTCTTTCCTGCTGACATAATGACATCAATAATATTCATTAAGCTATCCAGTGAAGATCCACGCAAGGCAATCTACACCTCCTGGACAGTAAGTAAAATCCATGTCGTGCTTTTATAATTTAGTCAGATGGAAGCGATGCTTTGTCGGTTGACGGCCATAAGGATAACGTCTGACGCGCTGGGAAATATCATGCCAGGTGAGGTGAGTGGGTAGTTTTTTATTTTTATTATCCAGCCTTGATTGAAGTTTTAATCGTTAAATCTCCTTTAATGCACTACGTTCAATAATATTACTTTGGTGAGGAGAGCGGATGAAACGACGATCTCTTTTCATGTTAACAAACCTGGCGTTAGCGGGATCAAGCGCGTCAATCCTGTCGCGACCCCGGTCAGGTCGCGATATCTGGCTTTAAATCAGGTTGAAACGCTTGTCCGGTACTGGCAATGCAGGCAGCGGGCTTTGCCCGGTAATATCCATCAGATTGCGTTCGATCGAGGTACAGATAGCGTTGAGCGCCAGGTTATTGGGGTGTGTGCCAAACGGATGCTCCATCTCTTCGGCAATAGAATCCCATGACAGGAAAGCGTAGGAGATAAACGCTGAAACAAACGGGGTCATCAGGTGAAGGTCGGACACCAGTGCCAGCGGCAAAAGTGTGCAGAACAGGTAGACCGTGCGCTGCAAAATTAATGAGTAAGCAAAGGGCACCGGCGTGTTGGCGATACGCTCACAGCCACCCAGGCAACGCGACAGTTCGTTAAGATTCTCGTCAATGTTCTGCCAGACAAAATCATTGATTTTGCCTTCCCGGCGTAAGTTTGCGTATTCCTTGCCAATAAAAATCAGGATGCGATTACAGGCTGAGGTACTTTTCATCACCTCAGCCGCCGCGTCCGCAGGCAGCAAACGTTGCATATCCAGCGTTGCATCTTGTTGGCGAAGCTGGTGGTTCAGGCACCAGCTAAACGCGGTCAGGTAATGGGAAAGCTTTTGCTGGGTTGCTGTATCTTCCGGCAAGGCGCTAACGGTCTGTCGCATCAGGCTACGCGAGGTGATGGTCACCGAACCCCAGAGCATTCTTGCTTCGGTGTAACGGCTGTAGCTGGCGTTATTGCGAAAACCAAGAAAGATAGCGATGGCGATACCCAGCAGGCTAAACGGGGCCACGGTCAGGTGAATGTTCAGGTTTTCGTAGTACGGCCAGGCAATGATCGCCACGATAGACATGAACAGGTTCAATCCCAGCCGGAAGATAATCATGGAAAGAACGGAGCCATGCCAGTTAAAGAGCCGGACAAACCAGTTCTGGGGCGGACGTATGATCATACGGATTCCTTTACGGTCTTTTGTTTTATTGTGTGCAGGTGGCCGGTGTAAATCCGGCGCGGGAATTGTAGCCTGATCGGATTTTCCCGCAAGCGGCGCGGCCGCATACCGCAGGGCTGATGCGAAGGGAAGGGGGATAAAATGAGGGCCCCGGCGCGGCCTCAACAAACATCATGCACCCGCAGACCGGGTGTGATAACCGACATCCTCTGGCGTTAGGGCTGGCGGAACCTGTAACCTATGCCACGCACGTTCAACAGCACCTCTGTGATCCCAGCGGATTCGAGTTTCTTACGCAGATTATAAATATGAGTATCCACGACGCGCTCAAGGGCATCGCTTTCCGGAAGGCATTGTTCAAGCAGTGAAAGGCGCGACCAGGCGCGAACGGGTGAGCGCATAAGTAACGTTAACAATGAAAATTCGGTGGGCGTCAGCTCAAGCAAAATCGGTTTTTGCTGGTCAATCGTTACCCTGGCGGTCATTGCAGTGGTATCGACTTCCAGGCCTTGCCAGCGCAGGATCTCTTGCGATTCAGCCTGAGGCTGGCAGCGTCTCAATACAGCCTGGACCCGTACAACCACCTCTTTGGGATCGTAGGGTTTGACGATGTAATCATCCGCACCGTAGCGCAGGGCGCCAATTTTATCGGGAAGATCGCCCATGGCCGAAATCATAATGACAGGCGTAAGCCCGTCCCGGCGTACCGCTGCCAGCACCTCGCTTCCGTTCATTGACGGCAGCATGATATCAAGCAGAATAAGGTCCGGTTTCCACTGCCGCGCCATCTCCAGCCCGATGCGTCCGTCGCCGGAAATGGCAATGTCGAAATTTTCCCGCTTAAGATATGCCTCAAGAACGCTCGCCGCATCGGCATCATCTTCAATAATCAGTACCCGACGTTGACCCATCACCTCTTCCTGTTGCACAGAACGTATTAAGCAGGATGATACCCTGGGCAACGGCTTTGTGATATCAGAGTCAGCAGTGATTGACTCAGCGGAAATCCTTGAGTTTTTTCAATTGTCGGCCCAGTCCGTCGAAATTATTTTCCCTCAGCCAGGCTTTAATGGGGATCTCTAAATCCTGCCATTCACTGGCGGTGATGGAGAACAGCGCGAGGTCTTCCGAATGGCCTTTGGTCACTTTTTTATCGCGCAACACCCCTTCTTTGCGAAAGCCGATGCGTTCGGCGGCTTTGATCGCCCCGTCATTAAAAATATTGGTACGCCATTCGCATCGACGGTAGTGGAGCGCATCAATAAAATAAGCCAACACTAAATAGATGGCCTCTGTACTGATCCGTGTTTTTTTTAATGCCGGCGTCCAGTTGATATCCGTAAGCTCGAATGTACCGTGTACTGGATTAATCCTTGTAATGCAAAAAATGCCTTTCACGGTGCCGTCATTTTTATCAATCACCGACATGTGCATGCCATTTTTTGCGCCGATAAGTTCGCGAAAATAGTTATAACACGCCTCTTTCGTGGCAGGGCGCTGTCCCGGTAAATAGGTCCAGTCACGATCATCATCAATACTTTGCCAGGCATGAAATAAATCTTCGGCATGATCGACAGACAGTGGCGTAACCATGCAATAATTTCCGCTAAGGGAGAATTTTTCAGGGGTGCTTCTGGGTGCCCAGTCTTGCATTTCCTGCCCCAGACACTGGCCGTAGCTGTTTCTGTATTGCATAACACTCCCCCTTAAATGAATGTAATTCAGACTGAATTAAAGACCATTTCATCGTAATGCTAATTATATCAACGGTTGCTTATCGATAATACGATCATGATCGTGTTTCCCTGTAATGGAATAAATTTACGGCGCGGTGGTTAATTATTTTTCATCCGTTTATTTCGTCCGCCTGGTATTTTTTAACGCCCATAAGATAAATTTCCGCAATAACGATGTGACAAATCACACAAGTGAATATTCTCTTGGAAATTGGTTTAATCGCTATTATTGCGCCAGTGTAGTGCTTGTTAACAATAGCGAAAAGGTAAGGCTGATGTTCGAACTCAGCGGCTTTCACCGCTGGGATCGAAGAGATGTATTACTGGCTGGTTAAATTCAGGCACTCTGCGGAGGCATACTGCGCGGCGCTCAGCGGCACATTATCCAGCGCCTTTTTAATAGCAGAAGAGGAGGAAAACTGGTTTACCGCATCCCTTTGCATGATCTCGAAACTTTTTTGAATATTCGCGGTGATATCGTCGCAATTTGCCCCCTGGTTGAGGCCGCCAATCACAACGTTATTGAGGCGTTCAGACATTTCGGCCCCCATTTTTTGGCCCATTTTGGCCGGGTCTGCTTTGCCTTCTTCCGGCATAGCGCCGGTAAGCAGCGCAGATTTATACAGCGCCTGGCCCAGGGTGACTTTCGCTGCCGCGACCGTCTCTTCGTTCGATGTTGATGCCAGCGCGGATGTTGACGCTGTAAGCAAAAATAGGGTGCTAATGACTGCCAGTCTCATTGAGGCGCTCTTCGTTTATTTCAGGTATCGGCCAACTTAGCCCTGTGCCGGAAAAGGCGGCAACTGGCGGAATGTGTTAACCAGACCTTCCGACCAGGCTTTGCGGATACCGGTAAAATAGGGATCGTTTTCCGTGATGCGCCGCTGTTCGCTGGCATCATAGGTATTCGCGCGATAAATCATGACATCCAGCGGCATACCGACAGACAGATTACTGCGTAACGTCGAATCGATGGAGATCAAGGCGCAGCACATAGCGTGCTCCAGAGGGGTATCAACCGTCAACACCCGATCGATAATCGGCTTGCCGTATTTACTCTCGCCAATCTGAAAGTAGGGGGTATCATTTGTCGCTTCAATGAAATTGCCCTCGGGATAGATATGAAACAGGCGCGGAACCTCGCTGCCAATCTGCCCACCGAGCAGCATATTGCAGCCAAAAATGGTGCTGCTGTTTTGTTGCGCCGCACTGTCGCGGTGAATCACTTCGCGCACCGTCTCCCCGACCAGCGTGGCGGCATCATACATCGTCCCCATCTGCATCAGGTTCGGCGTATGCTGGCCCTGTATCCGTTCGTTAAGCAGGCTGACAATGCTCTGTGTTGTGGCCAGGTTCCCCGCCGACTGGATCACCAGCACCCGTTCCCCCTCCTTGCTGAATACATGGAGTTTTTTAAACGTTGCGATGTGGTCGACTCCCGCATTGGTGCGGGAGTCAGAAGCAAAAACCAGTCCGTCGGAAAGACGCATGGCCACACAGTAAGTCATTAAAATACCTTTATTAATTCATTGTTGCTGCTGTATCTGTTGTTGTCGCTCAAACAGGCTTACCTCAGCGGCGGAAAACATCTCTTCACAGCCGCCGCCAAGGCGGCTACCCCGCACCGGGCAGGCATCCAGATAATCCATTCCGACCGCCAGGCGAAGATGTTGGTTCAGGTCGCGCGTGTTATTGGTGATATCGAAACTCTGCCAACGGCCATCAAGCCAGGCCTCTGCCCAGGCATGCATTGCCACATGATCGGTATCCCGGCTATAAACATAGCCGCTCACGTAACGAGCCGGAATGCGCAGGCTACGGCAGCAGGCCAGGAACACGTGGGTATGATCCTGGCATACCCCTTTCCCTTTGGCAAAAGCGACGGCGGCAGTGTCATGTACCTGTGTGGCGCCAGGCGTATACGGCATTTTCAGGCGTAATTCCGCCATCAATTCCCCCAGGCTGCCAACCGCATCTTCTTCCCGGTAATAGCGTCGGGCAAATTCGCGAATCGGCGCGTCCGGGTCGGTTAACGGGGTCGTACGCAGGAACACCAGCGGAGAGAGCGATTCGCTGGCCTCTTCCTCTTCTTGTGCATTATCGGCGATCTCAACCACACCTTGAGCATGAATGATGATCTCTTGATGAGGGTGATCCAGGGTTAAGACATGCATCAGATTACCGTACGCATCGGTCGTCGCTACCGCCGAGGCGGGCAGCAGCAGATTCCATTCCTTAATATACTGACGGCCGGAGGTTTGCGGCGTCAGACGCAGATACTGCGTACTGAACTTCACCTCTTCATCGTAGTGATAATGCGTCAGGTGATTAATGGTCAGTTTCATAACGCCTCCAGATAGGTCTGGCGGATACTGTCAGCCAGCTCGTTGATTTTGGTAAGAAAACGGTTTAACCACTCCTGAAGGTCGTCGGCCAGAGCATCATCAAGCGAGCCGAAACGCAGCTCCACATGCAACTGATGGGCAAGACGCAGCGGAACGCGCGCCCGCTCGCTGCCAATCATCTCCAGCTGTTGGACCAGGTCGCCGACGCAGGCATGCAGTGAACGCGGTACGTCATTGCGAAACACCAGCAATTCGGTGACGGTTTCCCGACTGATCGGCTGGCGATAAATGCTGTGGTAGGCTTCACGGGCGCTCACCGCACGCAACAGTGTGTCGAGGCGGTAATATTCGCGTACCGGATCCGGATCGTTGCTGAGTTGCTGATCTTTGAGTGCCAGCAATTGCGCGGTGGCGAACGCACGTTCAATCAGGGTGCCGATACGGATAAAGCATTGGGCGTCGTTACGCAGCAGGGTGCCGAACATGGCGCCGCGGAACAGATGCGCTCGCTCTTTCACCCAGTCAAAAAAGGCGTCGATACCAATCTTATCCACTCCGGTCTGGCGCAGGTTGCGGATATCGATACGAGTGGTATTGATGCACTCCCACACTTCCGACGAAAGACTACCGCGCACGGCATGGGCGTTATTCCAGGCCATTTCAATACAGCTATAGATACTGCTCGGGTTCTGTCCATCAAGGGCAAAGAAATTCAGCAGATTATTCATACTGAACCGGGCATAACGCTCCTGAAACAGCTCATGCCCGAATGTCAGATTGAGCGGCAGGGCTAAATCATGCTGTTGCTGGCTGTGGCGCGGCATCATTGATAATTTGTAGGTCACGTCAAGGACGCGGGCAAAGCTCTCTGCCCGTTCCAGATAACGGGCCATCCAGTACAGTTCGCTGGCGGTGCGGCTTAACATTATTCATCCTCCTCCATCACCCAGGTGTCTTTCGTGCCACCCCCTTGCGAGGAGTTCACCACCAGCGAGCCTTCGGTCAGCGCCACGCGGGTCAGCCCGCCTGGCACCAGCCTTATCTCTTCGCCGTACAGCGCAAACGGGCGCAGGTCAATATGGCGTGGGGCCAGCCCTTCCTCGACAAAGGTCGGGCAGGTTGAGAGCGCCAGCGTGTTTTGCGCAATGTAATTACCGGGGTTCGCCAGCAGACGCTGACGGAAGGCATCGATTTGCGCCCGGGTTGAGCGGGGGCCGACCAGCATGCCGTAGCCGCCCGCGCCGTGGACCTCTTTCACCACCATCTCATCCAGATGGCCCAGTACGTAACTCAAATCTTCGGCTTTGCGACACTGCCAGGTGGGAATGTTGCCGAGGATGGGTTCCTCAGAAAGGTAAAAGCGAATCATGTCCGGCACGTACGGATAGATGGATTTGTCATCCGCCACGCCGGTGCCAATCGCATTGGCCAGCACCACGCCGCCCGCACGATAGACCGACAGCAAACCCGGTACCCCCAGCATTGAATCGGAACGAAATGCCAGTGGGTCGAGGAAGGCATCGTCAATACGGCGATAGATAACATCGACCCGACACGGACCTTCGGTGGTGCGCATATAAACGCCGCCTTCTTTGACGAACAGGTCAGCGCTTTCAACCAACTCCACCCCCATCTGCTGGGCAAGAAAACTGTGTTCAAAGTAGGCGCTGTTAAAACGTCCGGGTGTGAGTACCACCACACAGGGGTCATCAACGTAAGTGCTTTCACGCAGGGTTTGTAGCAGGTAACTGGGATAGCGCTCAACCGGCGCGATATGCGAACTGGCGAACAGATCCGGGTACAGACGCATCATCATCTTGCGGTTTTCCAGCATGTAAGAGACGCCGGATGGGGTGCGCAGATTATCTTCCAGCACGTAGTAGCCGCCATCACTGTCGCGGACCATATCGATGCCAGTGATATGGGCATAAATATTGTTGTGCAGATCGACGCCCTGCATACAGGGTTGATATTGCTCGTTGGCGAGCACCTGCTCACGGGGGACTATACCAGCATTGAGAATATGCTGGTGGTGGTAGATATCATACAAGAACGCGTTGAGCGCTTTTACCCGCTGGCGTATTCCTGCATCAAGCATCCGCCATTCATGGGCCGGAATGATGCGTGGCACGCTGTCGAATGGAATTAAACGCTCCGTTCCTCCTTCTTCACCGTAAACATTAAACGTAATGCCGACGCGGTGAAACAGCAGTTCCGCCTGCTCTTTCTTCTGGTGAATGGCATGCTGGTCAGTTTGCTGTAACCACTGCCACCAGGCGTCATAATGCTGGCGTTGCCGACCTTCTGCGGTGAGCATTTCATCGTAGTAAGGCGCGCTCGGAAGCGTCATTTTTATCATTGTCATCCCCTGCATTCCGCTTGATGAAGATAGAGTTAAAATGCAGAAAACATGCCAGCGCATCAAAAGCGCGGCTTATCACGCCATCGCGAGGCAGTGTGCACCGTTATGAGGAGTTACGGGCATAAAAACGCACCAGGATGACCTGGAGGCGGTAGAAAAAGAGGAAAGTTGGTGCAAGTGTAAAGATGGCTGCACCAGGTGGAAAAGGGCTGAGGGATTCCCGGTCATATTATGTTTTCAGCGATGACACCGCGTAATGAGAATAAAACCGTGACAGCAATGACTGGGCCCGGCTGAAAATCGATGAGGCGTTGACGGTTGACCGGGGCCGCCCGCAGGGACGCTGTACCGCGCCAGCGGCGATTTTCCTGGCCGGGAGCCCGGGTTGCCAGGGTGAGGGGACCGATCGTGCTCGCATTTTTGTGGGGATTCCTCTCGGAAAAGGGGGAATAAAGAGTTCGCCTGACTTGCTTAAAGATGTAAAATAAATACCTCTTTAAGGAGGCCGTCATGACGGGAAAACGCATTAACCGCGAAAAACTGACCATTCGCAAGATGATTGCGCTTTACCAGCAACACTGTCCGCAGGCTGTGGCGGATGATGCGCACTATCAGGCGTTGAATGATTTCGCCGATAAACGGCTGGATAAATGTGTTTTTGGCGAAGAAAAACCAGCCTGCAAACAATGCCCTGTGCACTGTTACCCGCCTGCTAAACGTGAAGAGATGAAACAGATTATGCGCTGGGCAGGGCCGCGGATGCTGTGGCGACACCCTGTTTTGACCATCCGTCATCTGATTGATGACAAACGTCCTGTTCCCGAACTGCCGGAAAAATACCGCCCTAAAAAATAACGCCGTGGCGGGCACGGCGTTATGACCTTTCAGGCGCGTGTGGCAATAAGAATGGAGGAGGCTTTAATGAGAGCAATCACCCGTTTGCCGGGAGACAGCTCCAGTGCTTCACAACTTTCATTGGTCACCACCGCCACCAGTTCAAAACCGGCGTCTGTTTTCACCTGCACCGTCGCGTTTACTGCACCTTCGGTCACCGCGTTAACCGCGCCAGCGAACTGATTGCGGGCGGAAAATTTCAGGCCGCAGTCTTCGGTCGCCAGTGTGACCCACGGCGCTTTTATCAGCGCGATGGCTTCTTTCCCGGGATTCAGGCCCAACGCTTCTTTACTGCTGGATGTGACGATAGCGACAAGTTTTGCACCCCCGTCCAGTATTAACTCCACCTCATCGTTCACCGCGCCGTGTGCGGTTACACTGACTTTACCGACGAGTTGATTACGTGCTGAAACAGCCATATTGCCTCCAGAAGAGTGAGAAAGAGTCAGTTATCTCAGGTCAGGGCCGGTTTATCCATAACCATTTTCTTATCATGGGTATTGTCGTGGCGCCGAAGTCTTTCCGTTCCTCCGGCGCGGACACGACATTAACAAATCCGGGGCAGGGGCTCGGCGTGCGGTAAGTCGAGAATTCGTTTCACCCCATACAAGCCTGCCAGCCGCACACCTTTTCGTTCGACCACTTCGCCGATGATCGCGGCATCCTGGCCGAGGGGATGCGCCCGTAACCGGGCAAGAACCTGCTGTGCCGCCTGGCGCTGTACGGCAATCACCAGCTTGCCTTCATTAGCAAAGTTCAGCGCGTCCAGTCCCAATAACTCGCAGACGCCGCGCACCGCCGTTTTCACCGGCAGGTCACGCTCATTGAGTTCGATACCATAACCGCTGGCGGCGGCGAATTCATGCACCACGGCGTTGACGCCGCCGCGCGTGGCATCACGCAACGCCTTCACGCCGGGAATATCGCGCAACTGCTGAATCAACGGGGTTAACACCGCGCAGTCGCTGGTCAGTTCTCCGTCCAGCCCCAGCTGTTCGCGCAAATTGAGAATGGTCGCTCCGTGATCGCCGAGCGTACCGCTAACCAGCAGCACATCACCGGCCTCAAGGGTGCTGGCACCCCAGCGAATATTGGCTGGAATGGCGCCAATGCCTGCCGTATTGATAAACAGTTTATCCGCCGCCCCGCGCTGCACGACCTTAGTATCGCCGGTAACAATGGCGATATCCGCACGACGCGCCGTTGCCGCCATGCTGGTGACCACGGCTTTCAGGGTCTCCATCGACAGGCCTTCTTCAAGAATAAAGCCGCAGGAGAGATAGCGGGGAATGGCGCCGCTTACCGCCACATCGTTCGCCGTGCCGCAAACCGAGAGCTTGCCGATGTCGCCGCCGGGGAAGAACAGCGGGTCGATAACGTAGCTGTCGGTGGAAAAAGCCAGTCGATCGCCGCTGGCGGCGAGGGCCGCAAGGTCAAGGCGCGCCTGATCTTCCTGTTCACTGAGCCATGGATTTGCGAAGGCGTCGATAAAAAGCTGACTGATAAGCTGTTGCATCGCCTGACCGCCGCTGCCGTGTGCCAGTTGGACTTCATTCATACTTCGCACTCCTGAGCACGATATTGATACCAGGCGGCGCAGGCGCCCTCGGAGGAGACCATCAGTGCGCCAAACGCGGTTTGTGGATTACAGGTATTACCGAAAAGCGGGCACTGGTGCGGTTTGCATTTACCGGTCAGCACTTCGCCGCAACGTGCGCGCGGGTCATCACAGGTTTGCTGAGGCGCTGGGTTAAAGTGGGCTTCGGCGTCAAAGCGCTGGTACGGCGCGGTTAAGCGCACCCCGGAATCGCCAATCAGCCCCAGCCCGCGCCATTCGCTGTCGCCCTGGACTGCAAATACCTCGCTGATGGCCTGCTGCGCCAGGCGGTTGCCTTCGTCCGGCACCACGCGGCGGTACTGGTTTTCTACCTGATGACGGGCGCTGATTTTCTGCTCCACCAGCATTAATACGCCTTGCAACAGGTCGAGTGGTTCGAAACCGGCCACTACCAGAGGACGCTGGAATTCCCCGGCGATAAAACCATAGGCATCGGTGCCGATGACCATGCTGACGTGGCCCGGCGCAAGAAACGCATCGATACCATTATCCGGCTCCTCCAGCAGGCTGCGCAGGGTGGGGATAATGGTGATGTGCTGGCAGAAAAAGAAAAAGTTACTGACATTCTGCCGCTTTGCCTGTTGCAGCGTGATAGCGGTGGCAGGCATGGTGGTTTCGAAGCCGAGGCCAAAAAAGACCACTTTCCGTTGCGGATTCTGTTTTGCCAGGGTCAGCGCATCCAGCGGGGAATAGACGATACGCACGTCCGCCCCGCGTGCTTTCGCCTGTAACAGGGAGCCGTTTTTTCCCGGTACCCGCATCGCGTCGCCAAAGGTGCAGAAGATCACCTCCGGATGGCTGGCGATCTCCACGCACGTATCAATGCGTCCCATTGGCAGGACACACACCGGGCAGCCCGGACCGTGGATAAATTCGATGTTTTCCGGCAATAACTGGTCGAGTCCGAACTTAAAGATGGCATGGGTGTGCCCGCCACAGACCTCCATCACGCGTAGCGGGCGCTTCGCGGTATAACTGAGCAGTGCGGCCCGCTCACGCAGGTGCGCGATAAGCTGCATGACCTGTTCCGGCGCGCGGTATTCATCCACAAAACGCATTATCTCTCCTCACCAAACAGCAGCGCGCCCACATCCGGCTCGACATCGTACATATTTTGCAGTGCCGCCAGCGTTTCGCGGGCCTCGTCTTCGTTTATCACGCTCATGGCGAAGCCCACGTGCACCAGCACCCACTGCCCAAGACGAGAATGCCCCGCTTCATCCGTGCTGCCCACCAGCGTTAAGTCGACATCGCGCTGTATGCCGCAGACATCGACTTTTGCCTGATTACCATCAATGGCGCTAATTTGTCCCGGAACGCCTATGCACATCGTTGGGTCTCCAGCCAGTCCAGCCATCTGTCCATCCCTTCGCCGCTGGTGGCGGAAACCAGGAAGACCTCAATCGACGGATTCACTTCGCGGGCATACGCGAGGCATTTTTCGACATCAAATTTGAGGTAAGGCAGCAGGTCGATTTTATTGAGAAGCATGATGGAGGCCGCAGCAAACATATGCGGGTATTTCAGCGGCTTGTCTTCGCCTTCGGTCACCGACAGCACGGCGACTTTGTGACGTTCGCCGAGATCAAAACTGGCCGGGCAAACCAGGTTGCCGACGTTTTCGATAAACAGAATGCCATTGTCCGCCAGCGGCAGGCGTGGTGCGGCGTCGGCAATCATTTGTGCATCCAGATGACACCCCTTGCCGGTATTCACCTGAATCGCCGGCGTGCCAGTCTCGCGGATACGCGCGGCATCGTTAACGGTTTGCTGATCCCCTTCGATAACCGCACAGGGCACACGGGCGTTCAGACGGGTCAGGGTTTCGGTCAGCAGGGTGGTTTTACCGGAACCGGGGCTGGAGACCAGATTCAACACTAGCTGGTGTCTGGCGGTGAAGCGGGCGCGGTTATGCGCGGCGATGCGATTGTTTTTATCTAACACATCGATTTCCACTTCCAGCATCCGCCGCTGGCTCATGCCTGGCGCGTGGGTTCCGGCTGCGCCGTGACCGTAATGTAAATCACCATTTTCTGCCGCCGTCGGGCTGAAATTGTCGGTCTTGACGCCTGTGATTTTCATTGTCGGACGAGCCGCAGGAGCAAAAGGCGCGCTGCGAAACGCGGAATGGGGATTATGCTCGTCGCCCTCGATGTAGAGGTTACCTTCCTGACAACCACATGTCGTACACATTGCTCACTCCTCGATTTCCAGCCGCTGGATCTGCATACCGTCGTCGGCGACGATGTGCAAATTATCGCTGCTGCATTGTGGGCAGCGACGCACGTGCTGGCTTAGTAAGGTCACGTATTGCTGGCAGCTTTCGCACCAGCATTCCGCCTGTTGTTCTTCGATGTGCAGTGTACAGCCCTCTGCCAGGGTGCCACGGCAGACCAGATCAAAACAAAACGTCAAGGCGGCAGGTTCCACACAGGAAAATGCGCCAACTTTGATCCAGACCTCAGTTACGCGTCGGGCGGCGTGCTGTTTTGCCTGTTGTTCAATAATTTCCAGCGCGCGCTGGCACAGGGTAATTTCATGCATACTGCCTCCTCATTAATCAGGCGCGTGTTGCAATAACAATGCCAGGGTTCTTCGCTTTATTACGGCGAGGATCAAGGCGTTAATACCTTGTTTTCCGGCAAAATGGCCGCCGCTGATGGTTCCGGATATTTCATTGATGACGAAAATGACGATCGCGAATTTCCCGGACGTCAAAAATGACCAGGCGACAATTTATTAACCGGGTAAATACCACCAGTGGGTGGCGAGGAGAGAAGGTGACGGACGTATTGCTCTGTGTAGGTAACAGCATGATGGGTGACGATGGCGCAGGCCCGTTACTGGCGGAGATGTGCACGGCGAACCCAGCCGGAAACTGGCAGGTGATTGATGGGGGGAGCGCGCCCGAAAACGACGTGGTGGCGATCCGCGAGCTTCGTCCCGACAGGCTGTTGATTGTCGATGCGACAGACATGGGGCTGAACCCCGGTGAGATTCGTATTGTCGATCCGGACGATATTGCCGAGATGTTCCTGATGACCACCCATAATATGCCACTCAATTATCTGATCGATCAGTTAAAAGAGGATGTGGGGGAGGTGATTTTCCTGGGCATTCAGCCGGATATCGTCGGTTTTTATTACCCGATGACGCCTCCGGTAAAAGAGGCGGTGGAAACTGTCTATGCGCGCCTTGCCACCTGGCAGGGTAATGGCGGGTTTGCGCAGCTGGAAGCTGAAGACGAGGAGTAGGCGTCGTTTGTACCCTCACCCCGACCCTCTCCCTGAAAGGGAGAGGGAGGAGAAAACCGCCACCCCAGCCTGCTCGATCGGTCCCCTCTCCACGGGTCTGAGGGATTCCCAGTAATATTACGTTTTACAGCGATAACACCGCGCCGTAAGAATACAAAAGTTACAGCGATGACAGGGTCCGGCTGAAAATCGATGAGGCGTTGACGGCTGACCGGGGCCGCCCGCAGGGAAGCGGGCGGAGGGGATAGCCTGCAAGGACGCAGGCTGGTCCCCGACCCGAAAGTCAGACGGCATAAGGCGAATGGACCGCGTCAGCGGCGATTTTCCTGGCCGGGAGCCCGGGTCGCCAGGGTGGTGGCGGTGAGCCACCCTGGCACGTTCACGGGTTCTGTCGCGATAGAAAAGCAAAGAACATAAAGTGAACGGAATGACCACCAGAGCCGCATTTTACCCCTCATCCCGGCCCTCTCCCTGAAAGGGAGAGGGAGAAAACCGCCACTTCCGGTCTGCTCGAACGATCCCCTCGCCCCTTCGGGGAGAGGATTAGGGTGAGGGGATACCTTGGCACTTAATCCAAATCGGCCCCGTTGCTGGCAATCACCTTCTTATACCACCAGAACGATTTTTTGCGTTTGCGCGCCAGCGTACCGTTACCCGCGTCATCACGGTCAACATAGATAAACCCGTAGCGCTTGCTCATCTCACCGGTGGAGGCCGCCACCAGGTCGATACATCCCCAGGTGGTATAACCCATCACCGGAATACCGTCTGCAATGGCATCTCCCATGGCGCGGATATGCTCGCGCAGGTAGCTAATACGGTAATCGTCTTCGATTTCACCTTCGGCATTAAATTCATCTTTTGCACCCAGCCCGTTTTCCACCAGAAACAGCGGCTTCTGATAACGGTCATACATCATATTCATGGTGATACGCAGGCCCAGCGGGTCTATCCCCCATCCCCATTCACTTACCTGAATATGCGGATTACGCAGGGATTTGACGATGTTGGCCGCCGAGGTGTTTTGCGCATTCATTTCGGCTGAGGCACAGCGCGAGGCGTAATAGCTGAACGACACAAAATCGACGGTATTTTTCAGGATCTCGTCGTCACCCGCTTCTTTCTCAATGGTGACGCCTTTTTCGCGGAACACTCGGGCCGCGTAGGCCGGATAGGTACCGCGCGCCTGTACATCAATAAAGAAGAGGTTTTCCCGGTCTTTTTCCAGCGCCGTCCACACATCTTCCGGCTTACAGGAGTAGGGATAGAAATTGCCGCCTGCCAGCATGCAGCCCACCTGATTTTCCGGGTTCACCTCATGGGCGATTTTGGTCGCCAGCGCGCTGGCAATCAGTTCGTGGTGCGCCGCCTGGTATTTCACCTGGTCCTGATTTTCACCCTCTTCAAACACCAGACCTGCACCAGAATACGGGCTATGCAGCATGATGTTGATTTCATTAAAGGTCAGCCAGTATTTCACCAGACCGTCAAACGCTTCAAAACAGGTGCGGGCGTAGCGGGTAAAAAATTCCACCATTTTGCGGTTACGCCAGGAGCCATATTCGGTAACCAGATGCATCGGCACATCAAAGTGGCACAGGGTGACCAGCGGCTCAATGCCATATTTTTTGCACTCGGCAAACATGTCGCGGTAAAACGCGATGCCCTCAGCGTTCGGCGTCAGCTCATCGCCGTGCGGGTAGAGGCGACTCCATGCGATAGAGGTGCGAAAGACGGTGAAGCCCATCTCCGCCATCAGCGCGATATCGTCCTTGTAACGATGGTAGAAATCGATCGCCTGATGGCTGGGGTAGTATTCGTCTTCACGCAACGTGAAGCGTTTTTCCAGACCGAGTTTCACCGGCAGACGGTTCGCGCCGTGGGGGATAGTATCGACGGTGGTTAACCCTTTACCGCCTTCCAGATACGCCCCTTCGGCCTGGTTGGCGGCAATGGCGCCGCCCCATAAAAATCCTTTCGGAAATACAGACATGCGTTACCTCGCTTATTGAGCCCGGGCTTCATGAACAACGGCGGTGTTTGCCGCCTGCGGTTTCTGTGCCTCTGCTTCTACCGGGATATCTTCAAAACCGAGAAGCAGCGTGAGAATAAAGGAGAGCACCACCGCCAGCGCCATGACGCCGAACACCCAGACAATGGTCATTGGATTCGCCGGATCGAAGAACTGTACGCTGGTGAACAGACCAGGTGCTGCCATTGAGTGGCTGGCAAGCCCGGCAATCCCCGCGACGGCCCCACAGATAAAGCCGCTTATCAGGCTCGCAATCAGCGGACGTTTCAGGCGAACGGCCACGCCGTACAGCGCCGGTTCGGAGATTCCGGCCAGGATAGCCGAAGCCGCCGCCGCAAGGGCCGTCTGGCGCAGTTCCGGGTTTTTGGTTTTCCACGCCACCGCCAGTGATGAGCCGCCCAGCGACAGGTTGGCACCAATTTCTGACGGCATGACCATGCCTTCTTTGCCGGTCTCGGCAATGGTTTGAATGATAGTGGGGGTAAATACGCGATGCATCCCGGTCATCACCAGTAGCGGCCACAGGGCGCCCATGATGGCAACGGACAGCCAGCCCAGGTAGCCATGAATGGTGTAGACCAGCGCGGAGATGGCGCTACCGATCCAGATACCCAGCGGACCAATCAGCACGATGGCCAGCGGCGCGGCAATCAGCACAATCAGCATCGGTTTAAGGAAGTTTTTCGTCACCGCCGGGGTAATTTTGTCCACCCAACGTTCGATATACGACAGACACCAGGTCATCACCAGCGCCGGGATCACGGTGTAGGTGTATTTCACCGCCGTCACTGGCACCAGTGCGAATTCCACATGTTCTCCCTGCGCGGCTTTTGCCATCAGGTCGATAAAGCTTGGGTGCACCAGCACCCCCGCAATGGCAATTGCCAGCGACATATTGGTTTTAAACTTCACGGCGGCAGAGGCGGCAACCATCAGAGGCAGGAAGAAGAACGCGCCGTCGCCAATCACCGTCAGAATAGTCAGCGTTGAAGAACCTTTTGGCAGCAGTCCGGACATCTCCAGCACCATCGCCAGCAGTTTGACCATCGAACCGCCGATGATCGCCGGGATCAGCGGTGACATGGTGCCGATCAGCGCATCGAGAATACCTGCGCCAATGCGCTTAAGCGTCAGCGTCTGTTTCCCGACTGGTTGAGCAGGCTGCATATCGCCGGGCAGCAACGCCACCACTTCACGATAGGCATGCGACACCGTATTGCCGATGATCACCTGGCACTGGCTATCGTTACGTACCACGCCCATAACGCCGCTAATGCCTTTTAACGTCGCACTGTCAATTTTGGCGTCGTCTTTCACCACGAAGCGCAGACGCGTCATGCAATGGGTGACGGCGGCGATGTTATCAACACCGCCCAACGCGTTCACCACCGAGCCGGCAAGCGCCGCATAATTCTTCGACATCGGGTTATATCCTGTTTTATCAATAGAGTACGGCTTCATTACCCGCTTTCAGGCGGCTAATGAAACATCACATAGGAAACCGGTTCCACAAAATGATGATGAGTTTCATGCATTCAAACAAGATCAAAAATTCATCTTTATTTATTTTTGTGATGACGATCGCTTAATATTTTTTGACCTGTTTTATCCCGTTGCGACATTCTTAAATGGGTGAAGTACACTGCATGGCATCGAAATCAAACGGATAAGTAACATGACCACAATGCTTGAGGTGGCTAAGCGGGCAGGGGTGTCAAAGGCGACAGTCTCCCGCGTGCTATCGGGCAACGGCTACGTCAGCCAGGAGACCAAAGACCGGGTGTTTCAGGCGATCGAAGAGAGCGGATATCGCCCAAACTTGCTGGCGCGCAGTCTGGCGACGAACAAAACGCAAACGCTGGGGCTGGTGGTTACCAACACGTTGTATCACGGCGTCTATTTTAGCGAGCTGTTGTTTCATGCCGCACGGATGACCGAAGATCAGGGGCGGCGTTTAATTCTGGCAGACGGTAAACACAGTGCGGAAGAAGAGCGGGAAGCGATTCAATATCTGCTCGATTTAAAATGCGATGCGATCATTATCTATCCGCGTTTCTTAAGCGTTGATGAAATGGATACCCTCGTCAAAAGCCACAGCCAGCCAATTATGGTGCTTAATCGTCGTTTGCGTAAAAACAGCAGCCACTGTGTCTGGTGCGACCAAAAAACATCAAGCTTTAACGCGGTGGCGACATTAATTGCGATGGGCCACCGGGATATTGCGTTTATTACCGGTTCGCTGGATTCTCCGACCGGCATTGAACGGCTTTCTGGCTATAAAGACGCCCTGGCGCAGCATGATATTCCGTTACGTAATGATCTGATTGTACAAGGAAAGTGGTCGCCAGAAAGCGGGGCGGCAGGTGTTGAGACACTACTGTCGAACGGCGTCAATTTTAGCGCACTGGTGGCGAGCAACGATGATATGGCCATTGGCGCCATGAAGAGACTGGATGAGCGGGGAATCACCGTACCCACTCAGGTTTCGGTTATTGGTTTTGATGACATTGCTATTGCCCCGTATGTGATCCCTGCTCTTTCCAGCGTAAAAATTCCGGTCACGGAGATGATTAAAGAAACCATCGAACGGTTAATCTTTATGCTTGATGGCGGTGAGTTTAATTACCACCAGCCCTTCCTTGGCGAATTAATGTTACGTGATTCACTTATTTCCGGCCCCGCACGCTAACCTCGTCAACTGTCATCGTCACTTCTGTCGATGACAGTGTTTTGCTTAATAAAAACCAATATATAACAATGAGATAATAACTGGCATGAAACGTGTATATCCGGCGTGATGAAACTCATTGCTGGAGAAGACGATGAACCGTTTTATTATGGCGGATGCCAGTAAATGTATTGGCTGTCGCACCTGTGAAGTCGCCTGTGTAGTCTCACATCAGGAACAACAGGACTGTGCGGCCCTTACCCCTGAAACCTTTTTACCCCGTATCCACGTTATTAAAGGCGTCAACGTATCGACGGCAACACTTTGCCGCCAGTGTGAAGACGCACCCTGCGCCAATGTCTGTCCGAATGGCGCTATCAGCCGCGACAAAGGGTTTGTCCATGTCATGCAGGAACGTTGCATTGGTTGCAAAACCTGCGTGGTGGCCTGTCCTTATGGTGCCATGGAGGTTGTGGTCCGCCCGGTGGTTCGCCATAACGGCATCGGCCTGAACATGTCAGGGCAGAAGGCCGAAGCCAACAAATGCGATTTATGCTACCAACGCGAAAGTGGCCCGGCCTGTATTTCGGTATGTCCGACCAAGGCGCTGGTCTGCGTTGACCGGGAAGTGCTGGAACACATGAGCGAAGAGAAACGTCGTCGCACTGCGCTGGAAAGTGCCGTGTCGCTGGGTTTTTAAAAGATACCCGTCATTCTTCACGTTGCATGTGCGTTGGCGACTTTGCCCACGTGCCGCCTTCCTGCAACGCGAATTATTCAGGGTATAACTTTCACTTTTAACAGGTCTGTTACTGATGAAAAAAATTACGAGCGTATGTCCCTATTGCGGCGCTGGCTGCAAACTGAAATTGGTCGTGGATAATGGCAAAATTATCCGCGCCGAAGCGGCGGACGGGGAAACCAACCAGAACGAACTTTGCCTGAAAGGCTATTACGGCTGGGATTTTCTTAACGATACCAAACTGCTGACGCCTCGCCTGACGCAACCCATGATCCGCTATGAGCGTGGCGGTAAACTCACTCCGGTAAGCTGGCAAGAGGCCATTCGCTATACGGCGAAACGGCTCAGTGAAATCAAAGCCAAGTTCGGCCCCCGCTCAATTATGACCACCGGTTCATCTCGCGGTACCGGCAATGAAACCAACTACGTGATGCAGAAATTTGCCCGTGGTGTCTTACATACCAATAACGTCGACTGCTGCGCGCGTGTCTGCCACGGTCCTTCTGTTGCCGGGTTACAGCAAACCCTCGGCAACGGCGCAATGAGTAACTCCATCGGCGATATCGAAAACTCTAAATGTCTGCTTGTCTTCGGCTATAACTGCGCCGATTCGCATCCGATCGTGGCGAGAAGGGTCATTAAAGCGAAGCAGAACGGTGCGAAAATTATCGTCTGCGACCCGCGCCGTATCGAAACCGCGCGCATTGCCGACCAGCATTTGCAGCTCAAAAATGGCTGCAACATGGCGCTGGTAAATGCCTTTGGTTATGTCCTGTTGGAAGAAAAACTCTACGACCAGCGCTATGTTGCGAACTTCACCACCGGGCTGGATGCCTATCGTGAAATCGTCAAAGACTATGCGCCGGAAGCGGTTGAACATCTGACGGGCGTTCCTGCACATCAGGTGCGCGAAGCAATGCGTACCTACGCCGCCGCGCCGACCGCTACCATCATGTGGGGGATGGGCGTTACACAATTTGGTCAGGCGGTGGATGTGGTGAAAGGGCTCTCAAGCCTGGCGCTGCTGACCGGTAACCTCGGGCGTGAAAACGTCGGCGTTGGGCCGGTTCGTGGACAGAACAACGTGCAGGGCGCCTGCGACATGGGGGTTATCCCGAACCAGTTCCCGGGCTACCAGGATGTGGTTGATCCGAATGTTCGCGCCAAATTCGCCAAAGCCTGGGGTATCGATCCGGCGGTGATGGATGACAAAGTTGGCGTGCGTATCACCGAGGTGCCGCATCTGGCGCTGGAAGGCAAGGTCAAAGCCTATTACATCATGGGTGAAGATCCATTGCAGACCGAAGCCGATCTCAGTCTGGTGCGCAAAGGTTTTGAGGCGCTGGATTTTGTGGTCGTGCAGGACATCTTTATGACCAAAACCGCTGAACAGGCGGATGTGCTGCTGCCAGCCACCTCCTGGGGCGAGCACGGCGGCGTCTTTACCTGCGCGGATCGCGGATTCCAGCGTTTCGAAAAAGCGATCGAACCGCAATACGACGTCAAGCGTGACTGGGAAATCATCAGCCTTATCGCCACCGAAATGGGCTACCCGATGCATTACGACAACAACCAGCAAATCTGGGACGAAATGCGCGAACTTTGCCCGCTGTTCTACGGCGTAACGTACGAAAAAATGGGCGATATGGGACACGTTCAGTGGCCATGCCCGACGCTGGATCATCCGGGAACGCGTTATCTGTATAAAGATAACAAGTTCGATACGCCGGACGGGAAAGGCCTGCTGTTTGCAGCGCCATGGCGTGCCCCTGCCGAAGTGCCGGATGCGGATTTCCCGCTGGTACTCAGTACCGTGCGCGAAGTTGGTCATTACTCCTGTCGCTCAATGACCGGTAACTGTGCGGCGTTGCAAACGCTCGCGGATGAACCGGGTTTTGTGCAGATAAATCCGCATGATGCCGCGCAGTTAGGGATTAAAAACCGGCAACTGGTGTGGGTGGAATCACGCAGGGGGAAAGTCATCAGCCGTGCTGACGTGAATGAGCGTGTTAATACCGGTTGCGTGTACATGACTTATCAATGGTGGATTGGCGCGTGTAATGAACTGACGCAGGATAATCTCGATCCCATCTCTAAAACACCGGAAACGAAATATTGCGCGGTGCGGGTGAGTGCGATCAACGATCAGGCCTGGGCCGAGGAGTACACTCAGTCAACCTACCAGCAGATGAAGACACGCTTGCGGCATGCAGCGTTGCAATAAATAAACGATGATCCACAACGGCGTTTGTATTCGCGTCTATGGAAAAGTACAAGGGGTGGGCTTCCGCCCCTTTGTCTGGCAACTGGCGCAACAGCTCAATCTTACCGGTGATGTCTGTAATGATGCCCAGGGCGTTGAAGTACGCTTGTGGGGCGATGAACGCCGTTTTCTCCCGTTGTTATATCAGCAGTGTCCGCCGCTGGCACGTATCGACGATACGCAGGTTACGCCGTATCAGTGGCCACAGGCACCGCTCAGTTTTACCATCCGCGAGAGCGCGGGGGGCACGATGAAGACGCAAATTGTGCCCGATGCCGCCACCTGTTCCGCCTGTCTGGCGGAGATGAATGACCCGGCAGAGCGCCGCTATCGCTATCCATTTATTAATTGTACCCACTGCGGCCCGCGTTTCACCATTATTCACGCCATGCCTTATGACCGCCCTTACACCGTGATGGCTGCGTTTCCGCTGTGTCCTGCCTGCGAGGCGGAGTATCGCCATCCAGCCGATCGCCGTTTTCACGCCCAGCCCGTTGCCTGCCCGGAGTGTGGCCCGCAGCTTGAGTGGCGGAGCGGGAAACAGCAGTTGACCGGAGAAGAAGCCCTGCAGGCAGCTATTGCGCTGCTCAAATCCGGCGGGATCGTCGCGGTAAAAGGTATTGGCGGTTTTCATCTGGCGTGTGACGCGCACCGGCAGACGGCGGTACAGCATCTGCGCGCCCGTAAGCATCGCCCGGCGAAGCCGTTGGCGGTGATGCTCCCATCCGCAGACGGCCTGAACGAGGCGGCCATCCGTTTGTTAACCACGCCCGCCGCGCCGATCGTGCTGGTGGCGAAAACGTTGCTGCCAGAACTGTGTCCGGCCATCGCTCCGGGGCTCGATGAGGTGGGGGTGATGCTGCCCGCGAATCCGTTACAACATCTGTTAGCCCAGGCGTTGCAGCGTCCACTGGTGATGACATCCGGCAACCTGAGCGGCAAGCCACCAGCGCTGACAAATGTCCAGGCCCTGGATGACCTGGCGGAGATAGCGGACGGGTTTCTGCTGCACAACCGCGATATCGTGCAGCGTATGGACGATTCGGTGGTGCGCGAGAGCGGCGAAATGTTACGCCGCTCGCGTGGCTATGTGCCGGATGCCGTGCAACTGCCGCCCGGATTTCGCGCTGTCCCGCCCACACTATGCCTGGGAGCGGATATGAAAAACACCTTCTGCCTGGTGCGGGATGACAGCGCCGTGTTAAGCCAGCATTTCGGGGATTTAACGGATGAAGGCGTCGAGACGCAGTGGCGTAACGCATTACGTCTGATGCAGGCGATCTATGACTTTACCCCCGAGCAGGTGGTCGCCGACGCGCATACGGGCTATCGTGCCAGCCAGTGGGCGCAGGAGACGGGACTTGCACGGCAAACGGTGTTGCACCACCACGCACATATCGCGGCTACGCTCGCAGAGCATGGCTGGCCGCGCGATGGAGGGGATGTGATTGCCCTGGCGCTGGACGGCATCGGCATGGGGGAAAAGGGGGCGCTGTGGGGGGGCGAATGCCTGCGCGTCAATTATCGCGAGGTTGAGCATCTGGGCGGTTTGCCCGCCGTGGCGCTCCCCGGCGGCGATCTGGCGGCAACTCAGCCGTGGCGCAACCTGCTGGCACAGATGCTGGCATTTGTCCCCGACTGGCCGTCGTTCCCGGAAACCGCTGTGCTGCAACGGCAGAACTGGCCGGTGCTGGCGCGGGCTATCGCGCGCAATATCAATGCGCCGCTGGCGTCGTCTGCCGGGCGACTGTTTGATGCCGTCGCCTGTGCGCTGGACTGTGCGCCGTTGCAGTTAAGTTATGAAGGGGAGGCGGCCTGTCGGCTGGAAGTGCTGGCCATGGGGGGCGAGGATGTCACGCATCCGGTTACGCTGCCGTTGAATGGCAACACGCTTGATTTAGCCACCTTCTGGCAGCAATGGCTGGCGTGGCAGGCGCCAGCTGCACAGCGTGCCTGGGCCTTTCACGATGCGCTGGCTCGCGGGCTTGCGCAGCTTGCCAGCCAGGAGGCCGATGCGCGGCAGATTACCACGCTCGCCTTTGGCGGCGGCGTGCTGCATAACCGACTGCTGAAAGCCCGTTTGTCGCGTTATCTGGCAGATTATACGTTGCTCTTCCCGCAGCGTTTTCCCGCAGGCGATGGCGCAATTGCGTTGGGGCAGGGCGTTATCGCCGCCGCGCGGAGTCTGGCGGGAGACTGAGACGACGTCCCCGGTGGCGCTGCGCTTACCGGGGCTACAAAACCAATCGGTGCCAGGAAACACCTTGCGGTCTGTTCCCCCTCACCCCAACCCTCTCCCTCAGGCAGAGGAATCCCCAGAAATATTACGTTTTACAGCGATAACACCCCGTCATGAGAATAAAACCGTGACAGCGATGACAGGGTCCGGCTGAAAATCGATGAGGCGTTGACGGCTGACCGGGGCCGCCCGCAGGGACGCGGGCGGAGGGGATAGCCTGCAAGGACGCAGGCTGGTCCCCGACCCGAAAGTCAGACGGCATAAGCCTCATGGACCGCGCCAGCGGCGATTTTCCTGGCCGGGAGCCCGGGTCGCCAGGGTGGTGGCGGTGAGCCACCCTGGCACGTTCACGGGTTCTGTCGCGATAGAAAAGCACAGAACATAAGGTGAACGGAATGACCACCAGAGCCGCATTTTCCCCTCACCCTGGCCCTCTCCCAGGGAGAGGGAGAAAATCGTTCTGTGTTCACAAGCCGGATAAGGCGTTTTGCGCCGCATCCGGGAAGGGCCACAGGCTCTCAAACGGGCAACGCTTTCAACAGCGCGAACGCCTCCTTCATTCGATCTTCGCTTACCACAAAGGCACGCAACTGGCCTTCATCGTTCAGGCCGCGGGCGACCATACCCTGTGCTTCGGTGGTGATATGCCAGTTCAAATCCCGGCGTGCGGTCTCGCCTGCCAGATGCAACGGCATCTCCGGCGTTTTGACTTTGACCAGCATGGCAGGCAGCTTAAGCGGTACCGTTACCCCGGATAGATTTTTCGCCAGATACATGGCGCTAAGCTGAATCGGCTGCAGGAACGGCAGCAGCTTACCGTCGATCGCCGCACAGTCGCCGAGCGCATAAATATCCGGATTGCTGGTTTGCAGGTAACTGTTCACGCAAACGCCACCATTAACTGCCAGCCCGGCGCTGCGGGCCAGTTCGGTTTCTGCGCGCAGCCCGGTGGCGGCAATCACCGCATCCACTGCAATACTGCGCTGCCTGTCGAGCGTGGCGCAGATGCCGTTCTCTGTTTTCTCAAGTGCCATAAGCTGTGATTTCAACAGAAGATGCACGCCCATCCCGGTCAGTCGATGTTGCAGGCGGCTACTCACTTCTGGCGGCATCAGCGAAGAGAGAATACTGGCTTCGCTGTCCACCAGCGTCACCGCTTTCCCCGCGCGACAAAAATCCATTGCCAGCTCGCTGCCAATCAATCCGCCGCCGATAATCAGCACCCGCTGCGCGTCACGCAGTTGCGTTTCGCAGGCCTGATACTCCTGCTGACTGTTAAGGGTAAGCATCAGCTCGCTGCCTGCGACGGGGGGGATAAACGCACGGGCGCCGGTTGCCAGCACCAGCTTATCGTACCGCCACTGGTTATCGGCACTTTTGATGACTTTCGCCTCAGCATCCAGTGCCGTCACCCGTGTATGCGGGAACAGGCGCAGGTTGAACTGCTCAGCGAAATCCCCCGCCGACTGGCGGGTAAGATCTCTGGCACGCTGTCCAAGGCTGATGACATGGCTCAGATCCGGCTTGTTGTACTCATCCATATTGTCACTGGCGATAAGCGTCAGCGGCGTGGTGGTATCTGTCTTACGGATGTTTTTGACCAGTTGTCTGGCGGCAAATCCCGAGCCAATAATCACGATACCTGCGCTCATACCGCCTCCGTTGCCAGCACATCGAAGACTTCTTTGCCCAGTGAACATTCCGGGCAAAGAAAAGTATCCGGCACATCGCACCAGGCGGTTCCTGGCGCCACATCCTGCAGTGGCTCGCCTTTTGCCGGATCGTAAACCCACTGGCAGACGCTGCATTGCATAGACGGACCTAAATCAGCGGCGGCTTTTGCGGCACAGGCACAGGCGGACTCCTCAACCGGGGTGGTTTTAAGCGGTGTTGGCAGCGGAGCGAGCGCCCACTGGCGGGCAATTTCCCGACCGTGTTGACGGCAGAGTTCCAGCGCGTCGATATCCGGACGCCATTTGGCTTTCAGGCTCAACGACATCTCAAATCCCGCATCCTGTAGACGGGTGGACAGACGATCCACCGCGCCGCCGCTCCAGCCGTGCGAGCCGAAGGCGCTGGCACGTTTGTTACGAAAACGCAGACCGGTTATCTCTTCGACCAGACCGGCGATTTTCGGCATCATCACGTTGTTCATGGTGGAGGTGCCAACCAGCACGCCTTTGGAGCGGAAGACGTTGGTCAGGATGTCGTTTTTGTCGCTGCGGGAGACGTTGAAAATTTTCACCGCCACGTTCGGGTCAACTTCGTTAATGCCCTGGGCAATCGCGTCCGCCATCATGCGGGTGTTATTCGACATGGTGTCGTAGAAGAGGGTGATACGGTCTTCCTGATAATCCGCTGCCCATTTCAGGTACAGCTCCACGATCTGCGTTGGGTTCTCACGCCATACCACGCCGTGCGAGGTGGCAATCATGTCCACCGGCAGGTTGAAGCCGAGGATCTCGGTGATTTTCGGCGTCACCAGGCGGCTGAACGGCGTGAGGATATTGGCGTAGTAACGCTGGCACTGCTCGAACAGTTCGGTCTGGTCCACTTCGTCGTTGAACAGGCGTTCATCGCAGTAGTGCTGGCCGAAGGCATCGTTACTGAACAGCACCGCATCGCCGGTCATATAGGTCATCATGCTGTCCGGCCAGTGCAGCATCGGGGTTTCGACGAAAATCAGTTGCTTGCCATTGCCGATATCCAGGCTGTCACCGGTTTTTACGGTGTGGAAATTCCACTCCGGATGGTGGTGGTGACCGTTGATGGAGTCGATGGCATTGGTGGTGCAATAAATTGGGGTGTTCGGAATGTAAGACATCAGCTCGGTGAGCGCGCCCGCATGGTCTTCTTCTGCGTGGTTGATAATGATGTAGTCAATGGCGTTGAGATCGATCTCCGCGCGCAGGTTCTGCACAAATTCGCGGCTGAATTTATGATCGACGGTATCAATCAGTACGTTTTTGCCTTCACGGATGAGATAGCTGTTGTAGCTGCTGCCGCGCAGCGTTTTGTATTCGGTCCCGTGGAAGTCACGCACTTCCCAGTCACGTTGCCCAACCCAATGAATGTTATTTTTTACGTGAATAGCCATTTTTGTTTACCTGTTCTGTATTAAAAAGATGTGATAGCTATTTCAAGATGCGTGCCAATTTTTATTTAATTGATTTGTATGTATTTATTTTTATTTAACCCCTGATGGGTAGTCGAAATGACTATGAAAAAGACTGTCATTATGACAACCTGCATTGTCAAAATGACTGCGAGGCGATGATGAGTTTTTCGGTAAATGTGCTGGCGGGTATCGCCATTGAATTACAGAGCGGCATTGGCCATGCCGACCGTTTTCAGCGTCTGATTACCACGCTGCGCCAGGTGCTGGAATGTGACGCTTCGGCACTGCTGCGCTATGACGTGCGACAATTTATCCCGCTGGCAATTGATGGCCTTGCGCAGGATGTGCTGGGACGGCGCTTTACGCTGGAAGGGCACCCGCGGCTGGAGGCGATTGCCCGTGCCGGGGATGTGGTGCGTTTCCCGGCAGACAGCACGTTGCCGGACCCGTATGACGGGCTGATCCCCGGCCAGGAGAGCCTGAAAGTGCACGCCTGTGTGGGGCTGCCCCTGTTTGCCGGACAGAGCCTGATTGGCGCGCTCACCCTTGATGGCATGGCGCCGGATCAGTTCGATAGCTTTAGCGATGAAGAACTGCGTCTGATTGCGGCGCTGGCGGCAGGGGCGCTCAACAATGCGCTGCTCATTGAAAAACTCGAAAGCCAGAATATGGCGCCCGGCCTGCCGACCATCTTTGAACAGGTCGCGCACACCGAAATGATCGGTCTTTCACAGGGCATGGCGCAGCTTAAAAAAGAGATAGAGATTGTCGCCGGTTCCGATTTGAACGTGCTGATAAGCGGCGAGACCGGCACTGGCAAAGAGTTGGTAGCAAAAGCCATCCATGAAAACTCGCCCCGTGCGACAGACGCGCTGGTCTATCTTAATTGTGCCGCGCTGCCGGAAAGCGTGGCGGAAAGCGAGCTGTTTGGCCATGTCAAAGGGGCGTTTACCGGGGCCATCAGCAACCGTAGCGGTAAATTTGAAATGGCCGATAACGGCACGTTGTTTCTGGATGAGATCGGCGAGCTGTCGCTGGCGCTGCAGGCAAAGCTACTGCGGGTGCTGCAATACGGCGATATTCAGCGTGTCGGGGACGATCGCAGCCTGCGGGTGGACGTACGCGTACTGGCCGCCACCAACCGTGATCTGCGTGAAGAGGTGCTGGCCGGGCGTTTTCGCGCCGATCTGTTTCACCGCCTGAGCGTGTTTCCGCTGGTTGTTCCGCCGCTGCGTGAACGCGGTGAGGATGTGGTGCTACTGGCAGGGTATTTCTGCGAGCAGTGCCGTCTGCGCCTTGGCCTGGAGCGTGTGGTGCTCAGCCCCGGCGCGCGGGCGCATCTGCTGGCCTACCGTTGGCCTGGAAATGTGCGGGAGCTGGAACATGCTATCCACCGTGCGATTGTGCTGGCGCGCGGTACGCGAAGCGGGGATGACATCGTACTGGAAACGCGCCATTTTGCGCTGAACGATGAGGCGGAACAGAGTATGGTGACCCGCCAGGCATTCTCCGTGGAGAGACAAAATTTGCGGGAAGCGACCGATAATTTTCAGCGTACCGCCATTCGTCAGGCGCTGGAACAAAGCCAGCATAACTGGGCCGCCAGCGCGCGGATGCTGGAGATGGACGTCGCCAACCTGCATCGGCTGGCGAAACGTCTGGGACTGAAGGATTAAATAATTCCGGCCTGATAGAAGGCCTGCAGGTTAATCGCGCCCACCAGCTTGCCGCTGTCATCCACTACCGGGGCAGCGGAGATCTTGCGTTTCATCAGCAACTCTTTGGCATCGATAGCGCGGCTGTCGGCATTAAGGGTGATGCCGCCTTTCGTCATCGCTTCACTGATGTTCGCATCCAGCGCACCGCCGGCAACCAGCCAGCGTCGCAGGTCGCCGTCGGAGAAAATGCCCAGAATCTCCTGTGCATCATCGCAGACGGCCACCATCCCCATCCCCGTATGGCTAAGTTCCAGCATCGCGTCCATCACCGTGGCGTCTATGCGCACATGGGGGATATCTTCTTTACGCATCAGATGATGCACTTTATTCAGCAGGCGTGCGCCGAGCGCCCCTGCCGGATGCGAGCGGGCAAAATCTTCCTCGTTAAACCCACGCGCCTGCATCACGGCCATCGCCAGCGCGTCACCGAGCATCAGCGTATTGACGGTGCTGGAGGTGGGTGCCAGTAACATTGGACAGGCTTCGCGTTCAACGGAAATATCCAGCACCGCGTCCGCCGCCAGCGCCAGCGGCGACAGGGATTTACCGGTCATTGCCAGCACGGTCACTGAGCGTTCCTGTAACTGCGGCAGGATCAGATCCAGCTCTTTGGCCGAGCCGGAATAGGAGATAAAGAGCAACACATCACGGCTTTCGATCATCCCTAAATCGCCGTGCAGGGCTTCTGCCGCATGGACAAAAAAGGCAGGCGTGCCGGTGCTGGCGAGGGTGGCGGCAATCTTTTTGCCAATATGGCCGGACTTGCCAATACCCGAGACAATCACTTTGCCCCGGCAATGAATAATGGCATTCGCGGCGCGTAAAAACGCCTCGCCCAGGCGCTCCGGCAGGCGGCTTGCTTCCTGCAGCTCCAGCAGTAGCGTCTGACGCGCGGTATTCAGTAAAAGCTCACTCATGTTTTTCTCCGGCTACGATCACTTCTATCCCTTTCTCTTCCAGTGCGGCACGAAAATCAGCCGGGATCCCGGCATCGGTGATTAATTTATCGACACTTTCCAGGCTGCATACAATGTTTGGGCTTTTGCGGCCAAACTTGGACGAATCCGCCATCAGGATCACTTCCCGCGCCGCGTTGCACATGGCTTTACTGACGGTAAAAACTTCATTAAAAGTGGTGACCCCCGCATTCAAATCGATGCCATCAGTACCCATAAAGAGTTTGTCGAAGCTGAAATGTTCGAAGGCATTTTCCGCCAGTTGCCCATGGAAAGAGGCGGATTTTTTACGAAAGGTTCCCCCCGGCATCAGGATGGTTTGCTCATTATCGAGTTCCGAAAGCGCATTGACGATATGCAGGCTATTGGTCATTACGGTGATGTTATTGAAATGGCTCAATAAAGGGACCATCTGCAGCACGGTGCTGCCCGCGTCGAGAATGATGGAATCGCCATCCTGAATAAAGCCCACGGCGGTTTCGGCAATCAGCCCTTTTTGCAGGGTGTTGATGAGGGTTTTATGGTCGATCGGTGGGTCGGCTTCGTCTTTATTGAGCACGACGCCGCCATAGGTGCGGATGACCGCGCCGGAGTGTTCCAGCACCACTAAATCTTTCCGTATGGTGGTGCCCGTGGTGTCGAAGTGTGCTGACAGCTCTTCAACAGAACATTTTCCCTGCTTTTGCAGATGCTCAAGAATGGCTGCCTGCCGCTGACGTGGTTTCATGGGCGCTTTTATCCTGCGTTAAGTTGCAAAATGATAATTTCGCAAGCTCATTGCGTTCACAACGAAATTATCCATGTTTCAATTTAAGCGCTAATAATAGAGCATTCTGACAGCCTGGATCATGGGGAAAGATCACATCAGGCTCTAATTCCTCCCGTTTGAGGCCGATTAAGGTATCGATTTTCGCGGGCCTGGCGAAAACAGTGAGTCCGCGCATCAGCAGGGTATCGACGACGCGGTCCTGTTTATCGAAGGCAACCGCAAGGACAACGCGTGGTTTGAAACGGCCGCCGGAGCGCCCGACACCAACGCGTCCTTGCTGGCAGAGGAGATCAAATGCGCGGTTAAACTGGCGGATCTGCCAGCCGCCCAGCGCCAGTTGGCTGAGCCAGGCGATGACAGCAACAGTAATCAGTGCAGAAACCATTATTTCTCCTTTTCCCGGATGGCGGCGCAAGCGCCTTGTCCGGGCTACGATCTGGTTACCCCGGTAAGCGCAGCGCCGCCGGGGAATCTCTCGGATGGCGGCGCAAGCGCCTTGTCCGGGCTACGATCTGGTTACCCCGGTAAGCGCAGCGCCGCCGGGGAATCTCCCGGATGGCGGCGCAAGCGCCTTGTCCGGGCTACGATCTGGTAGCCCCGGTAAGCGCAGCGCCGCCGGGGAATCTCCCGGATGGCGGCGTAAACGCCTTGTCCGGGCTACGATCTGGTAGCCCCGGTAAGCGCAGCGCCACCGGGGATCTCCCGGATGGCGGCGTAAACGCCTTGTCAGAGCTGCGATCTGGTAGCCCCGGTAAGCGCAGCGCCGCCGGGAATCTCCCGGATGGCGGCGTAAACGCCTTGTCCGGGCTACGATCTGGTAGCCCCGGTAAGCGCAGCGCCACCGGGGAATCTCCCGGATGGCGGCGTAAACGCCTTGTCCGGGCTACGATCTGATAGCCCCGGTAAGCGCAGCGCCGCCGGGAATCTCCCGGATGGCGGCGTAAGCGCCTTGTCCGGGCTACGATCTGGTAGCCCCGGTAAGCGCAGCGCCACCGGGGGATCTCCCGGATTGCGGCGTAAACGCTTTGTCCGGGCTACGATCTGGTAGCCCCGGTAAGCGCAGCGCCGCCGGGGAATCTCCTGGATGGCGGCGTAAACGCCTTGTCAGAGCTACGATCTGGTAGCCCCGGTAAGCGCAGCGCCACCGGGGATCCTTCTGTCAGAACATCACCTGCCCGCCGGTAATATTGATCGACTGCCCGGTACAGTAAGAGGCTCTTGCGCTTGCGTAAAACAGCAGCACATCCAGCACATCCTGATAATCGCAACCGCGTTTTAGCGGGACCTTATCGATGTAATGCTGCTCAACTTTCTCGGCGGCAATCCCCAGTTTGCTGGCATATTGCGGAATCAGGGACTGGAACATCGGTGATTTCAACAGGTTACCCAGCATCAACGAGTGAACGGTAATCCCGTATTCCGCGAGATCCAACGCCAGCGACTGTGTCAGGCCCACGCCGCCAAATTTTGCCGCGCTGTAGCCGGAGTTGTGCTTGCTGCCCACCTTACCGGACTTCGAGTTGATCTGAATAATGCGTCCCTTAATGCCGTCGCGGATCATCAGGCGTGAGAATTCGCGGGCGCAGAGAAAATATCCCACCAGATTAACCTGCAATGAGCGGTCAAAATCCCCGAGCTGCACATCGCTGATAAACGCCGCTTTGGCAATGCCCGCGCTATAAACCAGTAAATCCGTGCGGCCAAAGATCTCATCCACGCCGCGGGCGAGCGCCAGTACGCTCTGCTCGCTGGTGGCATCAGCGCCAAAACCGTAGGCCGCGCCTTCGCCGAACTCGGCGTTAATCTCTTGTGCCACGGTAGCGGCCTTATCACTTTGAATATCCACTACCGCCACGCGATAACCCTCTGCGGCCAGCCCACGGCTGAGGAACGCCCCGAGCGTTTGCCCCCCGCCAATGACAACGGCAACCTGTTTCATACTTTTCTCCTTACGACTTAAGCGACAAATTTCAGTGTGCAACCAGGATTAATGCTCTCCGGCACGTCACCTGCGACGTGCACCGTGCCGGGGTATTCGGCCTGCGTCTGTCCATCGAAGCGCAGGGTAATATGGCCAAGCTCACGCAGATTCAGCTCCGCCACCTCACCGACGGCGGTGACCGGATACTGCTTATCGCCCAGTTCGAAGCGGGCGCCAGGCTTAAGCTGTCCGCAAAAGTCGCCATGACAGTGGATAAAGCAAAACTCAGCCACATCGGCGGGTGCGCCTTCCCGGAAGGTAATCAACATGCGGTCGCTAAGCGCATCGCGCGCGCACTCGCCAATCTGCGTAATCGTGGTTTGGTAAATGACACTCATAAGCAACCTCTTATTGATAAATAAAGCCTGAGACAAACCAGGCGATGAGCACCGTTGGCGCACCGGTCAAAAAGCGGCTAACCAGTACGGACGGCACACCGACGCGCACGGTGTCCTGGCGTGCTTCTGCCAGTGACAGCCCAACGGGGATAAAATCACATGCCGCCTGGGCGTTAATGGCGAACAGGGCTGGCAGGGCAAGGTGTGGCGGGATATTCCCCTGGCCAATTTGCACGCCAATCAATACGCCGATCACCTGGGCAATGACGGCCCCTGGGCCGAGGAACGGCGACAGCAGAGGGAAAGAACAAATCAGCGCCAGCGTCACCAGCCCTAGCGGATGGCTGGCAAGGGGTGCCAGGCCGTGGGCTATCCAGTCCCCCAAACCGGACGCCATAATGATCCCGATAAGCGCCGAGACGAACGCCATGAACGGCAGGATGGTTTTCAGCACCGTATCGATGGTGTCGCGTCCGGCCTGGAAGAGTACGGCGACGGCAGAGCCCATGCCCATGCCGACTTTGGCCAGCAGGCCATCGCTCTGTTCGGTGATTTTTTTGCTACTGTCGTAATGGCGGGCGCTTGTTTCGCGTTGCGCCGGTTTCCCGGTGAGTTCGCCGTCCTGCCAGTAGATATTTTCTTCTCTTACGCCAGAGACATAGATATCTTCCAGGATGTACTGCGCCAGCGGTCCGGACTTGCCGGTGGCATGGATATTGATGGTGGGAATACGCCGTTTCGGGTAAATGCCGCAGCGTAATGTACCGCCGCAGTCGATGACGGCCACGCCGATTTCTGCTTCGGCAGGTTCCCCTTCTTTAAAGCCGTCAACCGCTTCCCAGCCGGTCATTTGTGCCAGTTTGTCGACGATCGCCGGACGCGTCCCAGCCGTGATGTAGACTATTTTTTTGTTCATGGAGGGATCGAGTGCCAGTGGGCCACCCCAGCCACCGGTCCCTTTTTCAATCACAATGCGGCTCATGATGTCGCTCCTGCCAGTTGTACTTTCTGTTCAAGCTCAATGCCCATTTTTTTCTCGAAAATCGCGGTCGTCAGATCGGTAATCCAGCCACGGAAGAAGTTGGTGACCAGGCCTACCAGCAGGTAACTGACGGCAAGCGGCCCCAGCGGCAGGCCGAGGGTGGTCAGGCCATTGGCAATGCCTAAATAGACGAACAACTCGCCGGGGTTAATGTGGGGGAAGAGGCCATTCATTGAGTGGCAACTGTAAGACGCGGCCGCGTAATAACTGGGTTTGTAACGTTCCGGCATAAAACGCCCAAGACTCAGGGTCATGGGGTTACAGAAAACAAATGTGCCCACGCACGGTAGCAACAGATAACGGGTTACCGGGTTGCCGGCGCAGCGCTGCGCCAACCGTTCAATACGATGCTGACCAATGAAATTGATCAGTGCGTTCATGATAACCAGCAGACTTATCAGCAGCGGCAGAATACCGGTCACCATTCCGGTAAACACAACCCCGCCTTTCTGAAACAGCCCGATGAACCATTCGGCACCATGAGTAATGGTTTCGATCATTGTTCTCTCCTGTAGGGTTTTCTCGTTGTTGCAAAACTGAGACTTATAATAATCACTATGAAAGGTTAAAAAGTGTTATTTAGATCTCAATATGAAAGATAAAATGATCATTGTGAAAGTTTTTGGCAGGTAAAAGATGAGAGGTGAAGAAAAACGCGGCATTTCAGATAAGAGGAGAGAGAAGAAACATGGAAGCCGCTTCCTTGTGGAAGCCCGCATGCTTTACCATAATTCCTCCTGGTTGAATGAATCGTTAAATGGATGTCCCATGTTTAAGCGTCGTTACGCAGCGCTCCTCCCTGCGCTCGTTTTACTTGCCGCCTGCAGCAGCAAACCTCATCAAACCGCAGCATCCACCGACGGTGTGATAACCGGTCAGCCCGCAGAACCCTCTGGCGGTTTCCTGCTCAAACCGCAACACAATGTGATGGCGATGGGCGGTGACTTCGCCAATAACCCGGCGGCGGAGCAGTTCATCAATGAGATGGTGAGCAAGCACGGCTTTGATCGTCAGCAGTTACACGAAATTCTCTCTCAGGCGAAGCGACTCGATTACGTGCTGCGCCTGATGGACAGGCAGGCGCCAACCGGCCCGGCACCGGTTGGACCGAATGGCGCATGGCTGCGTTATCGCAGCCAGTTCATCACCCCGGATAACGTGCAAAACGGCGTGGCGTTCTGGAACCAATATGAAGACGCGCTGAATCGCGCATGGATGGTGTACGGTGTACCGCCGGAAATTATCGTAGGCATTATCGGCGTCGAAACCCGATGGGGCCGCGTGATGGGCAAAACGCGTATCCTTGATGCGCTGGCGACGCTCTCCTTCGACTATCCACGCCGCGCCGCGTATTTCTCCAGCGAACTGGAAACGTTCCTGCTGATGGCGCGAGATGAAAGTGATGATCCGCTCGATTTGAAAGGTTCTTTCGCCGGTGCGATGGGCTACGGCCAGTTTATGCCGTCGTCTTACAAACAGTATGCCGTTGATTTTAATGGCGACGGGCATATCAATCTGTGGGACCCGGTCGATGCCATCGGCAGCGTGGCAAACTACTTCAAAGAACATGGCTGGGTGAAAGGCGATCTGGTGGCGGTGCCAGCGAATGGCCAGGCGCCGGGACTGGCGAATGGCTTTAAAACCAACTACAGCGTGGCGCAACTGGCGTCAGCGGGCTTAACACCGCAACAACCGTTGGGGAACCATCAACAGGCCAGCCTGTTGCGTCTGGATGTTGGCACCAGTTATGAGTACTGGTACGGCTTACCCAACTTCTACACCATCACCCGTTACAACAGCAGCACGCACTACGCGATGGCGGTCTGGCAGCTTGGTCAGGCGGTTGCGCTGGCGCGCGTTCGCTAATTGTCCGCCCCTTCCTGTGGGAGGGGCAGAAACATTTCGACGCACTCCCCCCTTAAATTCCCGTTTACTTCATTGCTGCTTCTGATTATTGTTATGTTATAACATATTAAAGGTTCAGTAATGATGGATTTAACCCTTTTCGCCTGCGCCAGCGTGGTGCGGCTTGGACTGGCTACGGCGCTGTTGGTTGCGCTTTGGTTGCTAACCGCATGGTCGGTGGCACTGGCATGATTACGCTTGATCATCTGGTGGCGGGCTACGGCTCGCAGGCCATTACCCCCTCCTTGTGTGGCGTGATTGAAGCCGGAAGCATGACCGCGATTGTCGGCGCCAATGGCTGCGGTAAATCGACGTTACTCAAAACGCTGGCAGGCATACTGCTGCCGGTCAGCGGCACGCTGCGCTGGTCTCCTTCGCGCCCGGTGATCGGCTGGCTGGCACAGCGGCAGACGCTGGACCCGCATTTCCCGATTACGGTTCAGGATGTGGTGAGCATGGGGGCCTGGCCGCGTATCTCGCTGTTTCGTGGTCTCAATCGCCAGGCAAGAGCACATGTCTGCGAAGCGCTGGAGCGAGTCGGGATGTTGAATATGGCCAAAACCACCGTTGAAGCGCTCTCCGGCGGCCAGTTTCAGCGCATGCTCTTTGCCCGCATGTGGCTGCAGCAGGCGCCGCTTGTCATGCTCGATGAACCCTTTACCGGCATTGATGAGGCCACAAGCCAGGTGCTTATGGAGCAGATTGTCGATATGCATCAGCAGGGGCAAACCATTCTCGCCGTGTTGCACGACAGCGAACGCGTCAAACGCTACTTCCCCCAGACGCTACGCCTGGACACGGAAAGCGCCCATTGGGGAGCAACCGCATTGACCTCAATGCAGAACAACGGAGCGTGCCTGGCATGATATGGCATCTCTTTTTCCAGCCGTTTATTGAGTTTGGTTTTATGCGTCGCGCGCTGGTGGTGTGCCTGGCGTTATCCGTCAGCACCACGGCGCTTGGCGTATTTCTGCAACTGCGGCGAATGAGCCTGATGGGTGATGCGCTCTCACACGCAATATTACCCGGCGTGGCGGCAGGTTATCTCCTCAACGGCATGTCATTACTGGCCATGAGTCTGGGCGGTTTTTTCGCCGGGATTATCGTGGCGCTGGTGGCCGGGATTATCAGCCGACGTACGCCATTGAAAGAAGATGCCAGCTTTGCCGGTTTGTATCTCGCCTCATTAGCGCTGGGCGTGACGCTGGTGTCGCTGCGCGGCTCAAGCGTTGATCTGCTGCATTTACTGTTTGGCTCGGTGCTGGCGGTCGATCGGGACGCGGCGCTGTTTGTCGCGGGCGTCGCCAGCCTGACGCTGCTCTGTCTGGCGCTGTTTTATCGCGGGCTGGTGAGCGAGGCCTTCGACAGCCGTTTTTTGCAGATAAACGCACCGCGGCTTCCCGCCCTGTTCCACAGCCTGTTTTTGGCATTACTGGTGCTAAACCTCGTCGCCGGGTTTCAGGTGCTGGGCACATTAATGGCGGTGGGGGTGATGATTTTACCGGCGGTAGCGGCACGCTGCTGGGCGAGGACATTACCTGGCCTGCTGTTATTTGCAGGCGTTAGCGGTGCGCTGTGCGCATGGTTTGGACTGAGTCTTTCGTGGATGGCAGGGTTGCCGGCAGGGCCGTCTATCGTCCTGACCGCGAGCGTCGTTTTTATTTTTTCCATCTTATTCGGCGTGCGCAGCACGTTACGCGCACAAAAACCAGGCAAGGAGACATAATGAAAAAGGCAGGTGTGGTTCTGGCATTAGCGCTTGGGCTGATGACGCAAAATGTAATGGCGAAAACATTGAACGTGGTCGCCAGTTTCTCGGTACTGGGGGATATCGCCGCCAAAACAGGGGGCGAGCACGTGAAAGTCACCACGCTGGTCGGGCCGGATGGCGACCCGCATACCTTCGAGCCGAGCGCCAAAGACAGCGCGCTGCTCAATAAGGCCGATGTGGTGGTGGTCAATGGTCTGGGGCTGGAAGGTTGGCTGGATCGACTGGTCAAAGCGTCAGGTTTCAAAGGCGTGGTCGTTGTCGCTTCTGAGGGCGTTTCAACGCACACGCTCGAAGAAGAGGGCAAAACCGTGACCGACCCGCATGCCTGGAACAGTGCGGCCAACGGCGCGCGCTATGCGAAAAATATCCTGGCGGCCTATGTCAAAGCCGACCCGCAGGATGAAGCGGCGCTGAAAGCCACCGGACAGCGTTATATTGACCAGATACAGCAGATGGATAGCTGGGCGAAAACCCAGTTTGACGCGGTACCGCAAGAGAAACGCAAAGTGCTGACCAGCCATGACGCCTTTGGTTACTTTGGCCGCGCATACGGCGTGACCTTCCTGGCGCCGCAGGGTATCTCTTCGGAAAGTGAAGCCAGTGCGCAGCAGGTGGCTGAGTTGATTAAGCAGATCAAAGCCGACGGCGTACATACCTGGTTTATGGAAAACCAGCTTGATCCGCGCCTGGTCAAACAGATTGCCAGCGCGACCGGTGCACAGCCTGGCGGGGAACTCTATCCTGAGGCTCTGAGCAAAAAAGGCGGCGTGGCGGACTCCTACGTCAAAGCGTTTCGCCATAACGTTGAAACTATCGCCAACAGCATGAAATAACCGCGCTAAGCCAGCGTAAGCTGGCTTTTTTCTGAAGCCTCCTCGTAAATTCGTCACCGCATCCCCACCTTTATCCTGAAAGTGGTATCTTTTCCGCCACGGTTTTTGCACGACAGGGGTCACTATGACTGACAGCGAATTAAGGGAACTGAGTGAGCGTGTGGGGCTGGCGCTCAAGGCACGCGGCGCAACCGTCACCACGGCGGAGTCCTGTACGGGCGGTTGGGTGGCAAAAGCCATTACCGATATCGCCGGGAGTTCCGCCTGGTTTGAGCGTGGCTTTGTCACCTACAGTAATGAGGCCAAGTCGCAGATGATTGGCGTTAAGGCAGAAACGCTCGCAGCACAGGGTGCAGTGAGTGAACCTGTAGTGGTGGAGATGGCAATTGGCGCGCTAAAAGCTGCACGGGCGGATTTCGCCATTTCTATAAGCGGCATTGCCGGGCCTGACGGGGGCAGCGACAGCAAGCCTGTCGGCACCGTGTGGTTTGGTTTTGCCAGCGTAAGCGGGCAGGGGATTACCCGTCGCGAGCGCTTCGATGGCGACCGCGAAGCGGTGCGTCGTCAGGCGACAGTGTATGCGTTGCAAACACTGTGGCAACATTTTCTACAAAATACTTGATACTGTATGACTATACAGTATAATTGCGACAACAGAACAGAAATTCACGGCGGAGCATAGTCGCTTCACCTTGCATGACAGGAGTAATAATGGCTATCGACGAAAACAAACAAAAGGCGCTTGCGGCAGCACTGGGTCAGATCGAAAAGCAATTCGGTAAAGGCTCCATCATGCGTCTGGGTGAAGACCGTTCTATGGATGTCGAAACGATCTCCACCGGTTCACTTTCGCTGGATATCGCACTGGGTGCGGGCGGTCTGCCAATGGGCCGTATTGTTGAAATTTATGGGCCAGAATCCTCCGGTAAAACGACGCTGACCCTGCAGGTTATCGCCGCAGCGCAGCGTGAAGGCAAAACCTGTGCGTTTATCGATGCCGAACATGCGCTGGACCCTGTATATGCACGCAAGCTGGGTGTTGATATCGATAACCTGCTGTGTTCTCAGCCGGATACCGGTGAGCAGGCGCTGGAAATCTGTGATGCGCTGGCCCGCTCTGGTGCCGTTGACGTTATCGTTGTCGACTCCGTTGCGGCGCTGACACCGAAAGCAGAAATCGAAGGTGAAATCGGCGACTCTCACATGGGCCTCGCGGCACGTATGATGAGCCAGGCGATGCGTAAACTGGCGGGTAACCTTAAACAGTCCAACACGCTGCTGATCTTTATCAACCAGATCCGTATGAAAATTGGTGTGATGTTCGGTAACCCGGAAACCACCACTGGTGGTAACGCGCTGAAATTCTACGCTTCTGTTCGTCTGGACATTCGTCGCGTTGGCGCGGTGAAAGAGGGCGACAACGTGGTGGGTAGCGAAACCCGTGTGAAAGTGGTGAAAAACAAAATCGCTGCACCGTTCAAACAGGCTGAGTTCCAGATCCTCTACGGCGAAGGTATCAACTTCTACGGCGAGCTGGTTGACCTGGGCGTGAAAGAGAAGCTGATTGAAAAGGCGGGCGCCTGGTACAGCTACAACGGCGAGAAAATCGGTCAGGGTAAAGCGAATGCGACAAACTGGCTGAAAGAAAACCCGGCAACGGCGAAAGAAATCGAGAAGAAAGTGCGTGAAATCCTGCTCAGCAATCCTTCTTCCGGTGCCGATTTCTCGGTGGACGACAGCGGTGAAGGTGTCGAAGAAACCAACGAAGATTTCTGATAATCTGAATGACAATCAAGGGCTGCGGATGCAGCCCTTTTGTTTTTCAGAGTCTGCCAGGATTTAACCATGTCTGACAACACGCCCCGACGCTCTGCCAGTGCCCGCTTGCTTGACCGTGCCTTACGCATTTTGGCTATGCGTGATCATGCGGAACAGGAACTTCGCAGAAAACTTACTGCCCCTGTAATGGGCAAAAATGGTCTGGAAAAAACGGACGCCACGCCGGAAGATGTCGACAAAGTTATTGCCTGGTGCATGGAAAATAACTACCTCGACGATGCGCGATTTGCCCGTCAGTTCATTGCCAGCCGCAGTCGCAAAGGCTATGGCCCTGCACGTATCCGCCAGGAGATGGGCCAGAAAGGGCTGACGCGGGATGTCAGCGAAAGCGCGATGCGAGAATGCGATATCGACTGGTGCGAACTTGCCCGGGAACAGGCGCAGCGTAAATTCGGCGAGCCGCTACCCGTGGCCTTTGCGGAAAAAGTAAAAGTGCAACGCTTTTTACTCTATCGCGGTTATTTACTGGAAGATATTCAGGAAATCTGGCGAAATTTTGCCGGTTGACCGCATACGGGATTTTACTTCGCAGTAAAGAAAACTTATCTTATTCCCACTTTTTCCAGTAGCGGGTTGCTGTCTGTCAAAGGGCAGTAATCCGTTACGACATTTCGTTAGCTTGATTTCAGGATAATTATGAGCAAGAGCACCGCTGAGATCCGTCAGGCGTTTCTCGATTTTTTCCATAGCAAGGGCCATCAGGTAGTTGCGAGCAGCTCCCTTGTGCCGAATAACGACCCGACTCTGCTGTTTACTAACGCCGGGATGAACCAGTTCAAGGATGTCTTCCTTGGGCTCGACAAGCGTAATTATTCCCGTGCAACGACCGCACAGCGCTGCGTGCGTGCGGGTGGTAAACACAACGACCTGGAAAACGTCGGTTACACCGCGCGTCACCATACCTTCTTCGAAATGCTGGGCAACTTCAGCTTCGGCGACTACTTCAAACACGATGCTATCCAGTACGCATGGGAGCTGTTGACCGGTGATAACTGGTTCAAACTGCCGAAAGAACGTCTGTGGGTGACGGTATACGAGACCGACGACGAAGCCTACGAAATCTGGGAAAAAGAAGTCGGAATTCCGCGCGAGCGTATTATCCGTATCGGAGACAACAAAGGCGCGCCTTATGCTTCCGATAACTTCTGGCAGATGGGCGATACCGGTCCATGCGGCCCTTGCACCGAGATTTTCTACGACCACGGCGACCACATCTGGGGTGGCCCTCCGGGAAGCCCGGAAGAAGACGGTGACCGTTACATTGAGATCTGGAACATCGTCTTTATGCAGTTCAACCGTCAGGCTGACGGTACCATGGAGCCACTGCCGAAACCGTCCGTTGATACGGGCATGGGTCTCGAACGTATCACCGCTGTGCTGCAACATGTGAATTCCAACTACGAAATCGATCTGTTCAGCAAACTTATCAAAGCGGTAGCTGAGGTGACCGGCGCAACCGATTTGAGTAACAAATCCCTGCGTGTGATCGCGGATCATATTCGTTCCTGTGCCTTCCTGATTGCTGATGGCGTAATCCCCTCGAATGAAAACCGTGGCTATGTGCTACGTCGTATCATTCGTCGTGCAATCCGTCACGGCAACATGCTGGGCGCGAAGGATACGTTCTTCTACAAACTGGTTGGTCCGCTGCTCGACGTAATGGGATCTGCTGGTGAAGAACTGAAACGCCAGCAAACGCAGGTTGAGCAAGTTCTGAAAACCGAAGAAGAACAGTTTGCCCGTACGCTGGAGCGTGGTCTGGCGCTGCTGGACGAAGAACTGGCGAAACTCAAAGGCGACACGCTGGACGGCGAAACCGCTTTCCGCCTGTACGATACCTATGGTTTCCCGGTGGATCTGACGGCCGACGTATGCCGCGAGCGTAATCTGAAAGTTGACGAAAAAGGCTTTGAAGCCGCAATGGAAGAACAGCGTCGTCGTGCGCGTGAATCCAGCGGTTTTGGCGCTGACTATAATGCGATGATCCGCGTCGACGGCAGCTCAGAATTTAAAGGCTATGACCATCTGGAACTGACCGGTAAAGTGACCGCGCTGTTTGTTGATGGTAAAGCCGTTGATGCGGTTAATGCCGGCCAGGAAGCCGTCGTGATTCTGGATCAGACCCCATTCTATGCCGAATCCGGTGGTCAGGTGGGTGACAAAGGCGAACTGAAAGGCAATGGCTTTACCTTCGCCGTCAACGACACGCAGAAATATGGCCAGGCCATTGGTCATCTGGGTCGCGTTACCGCAGGTTCGCTGAAAGTGGGCGACGGCGTTAAAGCTGAGGTGGATGAGGCGCGTCGTTTGCGTATTCGTCTGAACCACTCTGCAACGCATCTGATGCATGCCGCGTTGCGCGAAGTGTTGGGTACGCATGTAGCGCAGAAAGGCTCACTGGTTAACGATAAGGCGCTGCGTTTCGACTTCTCACATTTTGAAGCGATGAAGCCGTCTGAAATCCGTGCGGTAGAAGATCTGGTGAACGCGCAAATTCGTCGTAACCTGCCTGTCGAAACCAACATCATGGATATTGACGCGGCAAAAGCATCTGGCGCAATGGCGCTGTTTGGTGAGAAATATGATGACCGCGTGCGTGTTCTGCGCATGGGTGATTTCTCCACTGAACTGTGTGGTGGCACTCACGCGTCACGTACGGGCGATATCGGCTTGTTCCGTATTGTGTCTGAGTCAGGCACTGCCGCGGGCGTCCGTCGTATTGAAGCCGTGACCGGCGAAGGCGCAATTGCGGCATTGCATGCGCAAAGCGACCAGTTGCATGATATTGCACAGTTGTTGAAAGGCGATAGCGCCAATCTCGGTGACAAAGTGCGTTCCGCGCTGGAGCGTACCCGTCAGCTCGAAAAAGAGATACAACAGCTTAAAGAACAACAGGCTGCTCAGGAAAGCGCAAGCTTGATCGGGAAGGCTGAGGATATCAACGGCGTTAAACTCCTTGTCAGCGTGCTGGAGGGTGTTGAACCGAAGATGCTGCGTACCATGGTCGACGATCTCAAGAACCAATTAGGTTCTGCCGTAATCGTTCTGGCCACAGTGGCAGAAGGTAAGGTTTCTCTGATTGCGGGTGTGTCTAAGGATGTGACTGATCGCGTCAAAGCAGGGGAACTGGTTGGAATGGTTGCCCAGCAAGTGGGCGGTAAAGGCGGCGGGCGTCCGGATATGGCGCAAGCTGGCGGCACGGACGTGGCAGCGCTTCCTGCAGCAATGTCCAGCGTAAAAGGCTGGGTAGGCGCGAAACTGTAAAAATTACAAAGCGAATAGCAGTCGCCATGGCCTTGTCGCCATGGCGTTCTTGCCACTACGCTATTGAAAACGATAAAGTCAGGTTGAAGTTGTGTATATCGGCTAAACTTACGTCTAACAGAATGTGATGCCGTGACTGCTTACACTTTACGTGTTTGTCATCGCTTACTTTTTGGCGTTATATGATGGAGAATGCCGGGATACAGAGAGACCCGACTCTTTTAATCTTTCAAGGAGCAAAGAATGCTGATTCTGACTCGTCGAGTTGGTGAGACCCTCATGATTGGGGATGAGGTCACTGTGACTGTTTTAGGGGTTAAAGGTAACCAGGTACGTATTGGCGTTAACGCTCCTAAAGAAGTATCTGTTCATCGTGAAGAAATCTACCAGCGTATCCAGGCTGAAAAATCACAGCAGTCCAGTTATTGATATTACCGCGTCTCGCCTCCCCGGCGAGACGCAACATCTCTCCCCGATTCTCTCCTGTTCGCGTTACCTTTTTATTTCATTCCCTCTCTTGTCGCTCCTCTTTCTCAGGTTTTTGTCTCCGCTGACATCAGGTGCATAACATCTAATTTCTGCTGATAAAACATCCTTTTTGCGTTTTTATCCGGCTAATTGTCTGCGAAGTGTGCAAACGATTCAGGGGCTGGAAAAATTGTTTGACTTATAAGTCTCAGAAAGTAATATGTGCGCCACGCAGCGACGATGAGCAGAAACAAGTTCTTCGAAGCACTCGTAAGAGGCGTGTGGTGAGGTGGCCGAGAGGCTGAAGGCGCTCCCCTGCTAAGGGAGTATGCGGTCAAAAGCTGCATCCGGGGTTCGAATCCCCGCCTCACCGCCATTTGCATCCATAGCTCAGCTGGATAGAGTACTCGGCTACGAACCGAGCGGTCGGAGGTTCGAATCCTCCTGGATGCACCATCTTTCTCAGTGTTGCGGCGCGTTGAGCAACATTGAATCGGTAGTAAAGCAGTAAATTCTGATGCATCCATAGCTCAGCTGGATAGAGTACTCGGCTACGAACCGAGCGGTCGGAGGTTCGAATCCTCCTGGATGCACCATCTTCTCAGGAATAACATCAGTATTGTTGTTTCATGGTCTGCGAGTTAATCGCCAGTACCAGGGAAGATAACGTTGCGTCAGCAACGGCCCGCAGGGCGAACGAAGTGAGTCATCCTCCTGGATGCACAATCTTAATCAGTGTTGCGGCCTGTTAAGCAGCACCGAATTAGCAGTAAATCTCAATGCATCCATAGCTCAGCTGGATAGAGTACTCGGCTACGAACCGAGCGGTCGGAGGTTCGAATCCTCCTGGATGCACCATCTTCTCCGAAATAACATCAGCATCGTTGTTTCACGGTCTGCGAGATAATCGCCAGCACTAGGGAAGATAACGTTGCGTCAGCAACGGCCCGCAGGGCGAACGAAGTGAGTCATCCTCATGGATGCACCCTCTTTATCAGTGTTGCGGCCTGTTAAGCGGCATTGAATTAGCAGTAAATCCCAATGCATCCGTAGCTCAGCTGGATAGAGTACTCGGCTACGAACCGAGCGGTCGGAGGTTCGAATCCTCCCGGATGCACCATCTTCTCCAAAATAACATCAGCCTTGTTGTTTCATGGTCTGCGAAATAATCGCCAGCACCAGGGCGAGCAAAGTGAGTCATCCTCCCGGATGCGCTATCTTCTCCAGAACAGCACTCTCTTCATTGTCTCCTTATTTTTCGTATCCCCATTTCTCTGCAGATCCCTTTTCCTTCCGTAATGGATTTTTATTGGCAGTCTGTTCTTTCCTCTATAATTTATCTACTTATCACGATGTGAATTGAGTAAGGCAAAGGCAAGGAGAGAAATCATGAAAGGGTTCAACGCTATTTCTGCGTTTTGCGCAATGTTACTTGTCGCACTGACCCTGAGCGGTTGTGCGGGCTCATCTAAAAAGGAAAGCACTGGCGGCTATATAGACGACACCGTTGTGACGACCAAAGTCAAAACCGCGCTATTCAATGATAAAAACATTAAATCATCGGAAATCAGCGTTGAAACCTTTAAAGGGCGTGTGCAATTGAGTGGTTTTGTCTCATCTGCTGAAAGCGCGAAGCGCGCCGTGGAGGTCGCTCGCCGGGTTCCTGGAGTGCGCGTGGTTGAAAATGATTTGAGGATCAAATAATCCTTCGCAAAACACAAAGGCGCCACAGGGCGTCTTTGTTGTCTCTGCGTCTGACAGCGACAAAAATCTTTGTTTACGATAAAGTAACGTTTTGTTATCCGCTTTATGAGAACACGATGTACGAACGTTACGATGGTCTGATTTTCGATATGGATGGCACCATCCTGGATACCGAACCGACTCACCGTAAAGCCTGGCATGACGTGCTGGAGCATTATGGTCTGCGCTACGATATACAGGCGATGATCGCGCTGAACGGTTCTCCTACCTGGCGTATCGCCCAGTCGGTGATTGAGCTGAATCAGGCCGACCTGGACCCCTATGCGCTTGCACGTGAAAAAACAGAAGCGGTGAAAGCGATGCTGCTGGATACCGTCCGTCCGCTACCGCTGATTGATGTTGTCAAAGCGTGGTATGGTCGCCGTCCGTTATCGGTCGGGACGGGGAGCGAAAGCGCAATCGCCGAAGCACTGTTATCTCATCTTGGTTTGCGTCACTATTTCGCTGCTGTGGTCGCTGCCGATCATGTAAAAAATCATAAACCTGCGCCTGATACCTTTTTGCTTTGTGCGGAAAAAATGGGTGTCGCGCCGCAAAAATGCGTGGTTTTTGAGGATGCGGATTTTGGCCTGCAGGCAGCACGTTCCGCCGGGATGGATGCCGTGGATGTGCGCCTGTTGTGAGTGAAACGCTTTCTCTTGTTTCATTGTTTGCCAGCAGTTTTCTTAGCGCTACCTTGCTTCCAGGCAACTCTGAGGTGGTGCTGGTTGCTATGCTGCTGTCAGGCCTTAGTCAGCCGTGGCTACTCGTGTTAATAGCAACAATGGGTAATAGCCTTGGAGGGCTGACTAACGTTATTCTTGGGCGTTTCTTTCCATTGCGTGAAAAATCGCGCTGGCAGGAAAAAGCAACAGGTTGGCTAAGACGCTATGGCGCAGCCACACTGTTATTAAGCTGGATGCCTGTAATCGGCGATTTGCTGTGCCTGCTGGCGGGATGGATGCGCATCTCCTGGGGGCCAGTGGTATTTTTTTTGTGCCTTGGGAAGGCGATACGCTATGTGCTCCTGGCCATCGTAACGCTTCAGGGTATGACGTGGTGGCACTAATTGGACTGAGTGAGTGACCTTTAATCGTCAACCATTACAATTATGCTTAATAAAATGAATTTTACAGGCGGGAGGTCAATTTGATCCCGGACGTATCACAGGCATTGTCCTGGCTGGAAAAAAATCCTCAGGCTCTTAAGGGCATTCAACGTGGTCTTGAGCGCGAAACGTTGCGCGTCAATGCTGATGGCACGCTGGCAACCACCGGTCATCCGCACGCCCTTGGTTCCGCGTTGACCCATAAATGGATTACGACAGATTTTGCCGAAGCGTTGCTGGAGTTTATCACTCCGGTAGACGGTGATATTCAGCATATGCTGACCATCATGCGTGATATCCACCGTTTTACTGCGCGTGAAATTGGTGACGAGCGCATGTGGCCGCTGAGCATGCCGTGCTATATCGAAAACGGTCAGGAAATCGAACTGGCGCAGTACGGCTCGTCGAACATTGGCCGCCTGAAAACGCTCTACCGCGAAGGGTTGAAAAACCGTTACGGCGCATTGATGCAGACCATTTCAGGCGTGCATTACAACTTTTCTCTGCCGATGGCTTTCTGGGAAGCCAAATGCGGGGAAACCGACAAAGAATCCGTTTCAGACGGTTATTTCCGTCTGATTCGTAACTATTACCGCTTTGGTTGGGTCATTCCTTACCTGTTTGGCGCGTCCCCGGCGATTTGCCCCTCTTTTCTCCAGGGTAAACCGTCGACGCTGCCTTTCGAGAAGACGCCTGGCGGCATGTATTATCTGCCGTATGCCACTTCGCTGCGTTTGAGTGATCTGGGCTATACCAACAAATCGCAAAGCAACCTGGGCATCACCTTTAACAATCTGTCTGATTACGTCGTGGCCCTGAAACGCGCGATTAAAACGCCATCTGAGGAATACGCGAAGATTGGCCTGAAAAAAGACGGTAAGTATCTGCAGATCAATACCAATATTCTGCAGATTGAAAACGAACTTTATGCCCCGATACGCCCGAAACGCGTAACGCGTAGCGGTGAATCGCCGTCAGATGCGCTGTTGCGCGGCGGAATTGAATATATTGAAGTGCGTTCGCTGGACATCAACCCGTTCACCCCGATTGGCGTGGATGAGCAGCAGGTTCGTTTCCTCGATCTGTTTATGGTCTGGTGTGTACTGGCGGACGCGCCGGAAATGAGCAGCGATGAGCTGCTCTGTACGCGTAAAAACTGGAATCGTGTCATTCTGGAAGGTCGTAAACCGGGCCTGACGCTGGGAATGGGCTGCGAAGCAGCACAGTTCCCGCTGCCGCAGGTCGGCAAAGATCTGTTCCGTGACCTTAAACGTGTCGCGCAGACACTTGATGGGCTGTACGGCGGCAACGGATATGAACAGGTTTGCGATGAGCTGCTGGCTTGTTTTGATAACCCGGAACTGACATTCTCAGCGCGAATTTTGCGTTCTATGCTTGATAAAGGCATTGGCGGTACGGGCAAAGCGCTCTCAGAAGAGTATCGTTCGATGTTGCGCGAAGAACCGCTGGAAATTTTGCGCGAAGAGGATTTCAGAAAAGAGTGCGATGTTTCCTGGGCACGCCAGAAAGAGGTTGAGGCGTCGGATACGGAAACATTCGAGGCGCTTGTCGCAAGACACGCCTGACAGAAAAGAAAAAGGCCACATTACTGTGGCCGAAATATTCATCTCTGAAAACAGGGATGATGATAACAAATGCGCGTCTTTCATATACTCAGACTCGCATCTAAATGAAGAGTTCATTTTATTTTTAAAAAAATCACTGCGGAGGTGACTAAATGCCATTGTTGGATAGCTTCACTGTCGATCATACCCGTATGGAAGCGCCTGCGGTCCGTGTTGCAAAGAGCATGAACACTCCTCATGGCGACGCCATTACCGTTTTCGACCTGCGTTTCTGCGTGCCTAACAAAGAAGTCATGCCGGAAAAAGGCATCCATACGCTGGAACACCTGTTCGCGGGTTTCATGCGTGATCATCTCAATGGGAATGGTGTGGAGATTATCGACATCTCCCCGATGGGTTGCCGTACTGGCTTTTATATGAGCCTGATCGGTACGCCTGACGAGCAACGAGTGGCCGATGCCTGGAAAGCGGCAATGGCAGACGTTCTGAAAGTTCAGAACCAGAACCAGATTCCGGAACTTAACGTCTATCAGTGCGGTACCTATCAGATGCACTCGCTGAGCGAAGCGCAGGACATCGCGCGCCATATTCTCGAAAAAGACGTGCGTGTTAACAGCAACGAAGAGCTGGCGTTGCCGAAAGAGAAACTGCAGGAATTGCACATCTAGTGCGTATGCGCCCTCTCCCTCAGGGAGAGGGATGGGCAAAGGAGGTTAAGAGATGTCGACTACCTTAACCTTCTCTTTTGCCCATCGTCCTCTGGTCCCCTTTGCGCATGATTATGAACACGGAGAAAGTGAGCCGTGGCATCAGCATGATTGCGCGCAATTGCTGCATATCTTAAGTGGCGTCGTCCGGGTGGACACAGCATCAGGTTGCTGGGTCGTCCCGCCAGGGCGCGGCGTCTGGTTACCTGCCGGTACCCAACATGCGATTCGCATTACGGGCAAAGTTGCTGCACGAACGCTGTTTATTGACCCGCTTGCCCGCGCGGATTTACCCGCCTCCTGCCAGATTGTGCAAATCACACCGTTGCTGCGTGAATTGATTGTTGCCTCGTTTTCCCTTGCCGAAAAATATGCGCCTGCCAGTCGCGATGAGCATGTTTATGAACTGATACTGGATGAGATCCGCGGCATGCGTGTGTTGCCTTTTTTCTTGCCGGAACCGGAGAGCGAGGGGCTGAAAAATTTGTGTCGGCATATTCGCGAGTCGATAGCCGAGCCCTGGAGCAGCGCGCAGGCGGCGGCTTTGATGAGCATGAGTGAAAAGACCCTCAACCGTCATTTTCAACGGCAAACGGCGTTAACCTATGGCGAGTGGGTTCGGCGGGCAAAGCTGATGGAAGCGCTGGTCAGGCTGGCGCAAGGTCACTCGGTGCTACGTGTCGCGCTGGATCTGGGATACGGCAGCCACAGCGCATTTACGGCGATGTTTCGCCGGGTGATGGGGATATCACCCAGCGATTATTTCCGCGCTCAGGAAAACGAGTAGTGTTAGCTCAGCGCGTTCAGCAACGCCTGTAAAGATGCCCTCGCCACGTCATTATCGATACCGACCCCCCAGCTTCCGCTGCCGTCCGGATACAGGCAGTGAATGTAGGCCACAGAACGGCTGTCGCTACGTTCTCCGAGCGTATGCTCGTGATAATCCTTAATGCTGAAAGGCTTTTTAAGCAGGTGGCTTAAGGCACCGGCTGCCGCAGACAATAAGCCATTTCCCAGCGCTTCGATTTTCCGCTGGGTTCCTTCTTGCAGCAATGTGGCCTGCAAATGTAACTGACCATCCTGGCGGCTTTCGCTTTTGTAATCCACCAGGGCCAGCGCAGGCTGCGCAACCAGACCGTAGCGCTGACGAAAGAGCTGCCAGAGCGCATTTTGCGTCATCTCTTTGCCGTGACTGTCTGTTTCACGCTGTACATGCTGGCTAAAATCCTGCTGTAACGCGCGGGGCAATTTCAGTCCATGATTTTGCTCTATCAGCCACGCGCTGCCACTCTTACCGGACTGGCTGTTTACGCGGATTACTGCTTCGTAGGTACAACCAATGTCCTGCGGATCGACGGGCAGATAAGGCATCTCCCAGCGCTCGTCAGCCTTGCGGGCATCGAAGCCTTTTTTAATCGCATCCTGATGCGATCCGGAAAAAGCGGTATAGGCCAGGCGTCCGGCCCACGGGTGACGAGGGTGAACAGGCAATTGATTACAATTTTCTACGGTTTCGACCACGTACTGCATATTGCTGAAATCGAGTTGCGGTGAGATACCCTGGCTATAAAGGTTCATCGCCAGCGTGACCAGACAAACGTTGCCGGTACGTTCGCCATTGCCAAAAAGACAACCTTCAACGCGATCGGCTCCCGCCAGCAGGGCCAGCTCGGCACTTGCCACGCCAGTGCCGCGATCGTTGTGAGGATGGACGCTGATGCTCACCGCTTTACGACGGGTAAAGTGGCGGCAGAAATATTCAATCTGATCGGCGTAAACGTTCGGTGTGTTCACCTCCACCGTCGCGGGCAGATTAATGATCATGGGGCGTTCGGCGCAGGGCTCCCATACATCGGCCACGGCTTCACAGATTTCCAGCGCGAATTCCGGCTCGGTAAAACAGAAGGTTTCCGGGGAATATTCGTACTGCCACCGGGTTTGTGGGTGCTGTTCACAGAGCTGGCGAATGAGCCGCGTAGAACGTACGGCAAGAGCGATCACGTCTGCCTTTTCCATGCCAAACACCAGTTTGCGAAAAAGCGGTGCCGTTGCATTGTAGAGGTGAACGGTGGCGCTGCGTGCCCCCAGCAGCGATGCGAAGGTACGGTGAATCAGATCCTCGCGCGCCTGGGTCAATACCTGAATAGTCACATCCTGCGGAATACGGTTTTCTTCAATCAACTGACGTACAAAGTTGAAGTCGGTTTGCGATGCAGATGGAAATGCCACTTCGATCTCTTTGAAACCGCAGGCGAGGAGCAATTCCCAGAACTGCAACTTACGTTCACTGTCCATCGGTTCTGCTAACGCCTGGTTGCCATCGCGCAGATCTGTAGACAGCCAGCGTGGCGCCCGGGTCTGCTGCTTTTCAGGCCAGTGACGGTCGGGTAAGGAAATCGGTGTATAAGGGCGGTATTTTTCTGCCGGGTTTTTGAGCATGGTCTTCTCCTTGTGTCTGTGCATTATCCTGGTGGCAGAAAGGAAGTAATGCTTTAGCGCCGCGGACAGAAACTAGTGAGAAAGGGACACCGTTGCTACGATGCCCGATGTAAACATGCTGGAACCTGTACGCATATTTTGTTTATTACAATATGCATTAATTATATTCTGTGATTGCTTTATTTTGATAATAAATGTCATCCTGTTTTAAATTTCTTTTTTGAATGATTTGTTTGATGATGCTCTATTGGCTAATCAACTGCTTCATCTCTTTGTATTGTTATTTCTTTTCTCTCGTGGTAGTTTTTGTTTTTATTATTTTGGGGTTGGTAATTAATCGGGAATGAATGTATTCATATTGCGGATGCATTCACAGGGAATGTTAAGCTCAGGTATGAGGCTATTATGCGGTCATCGCACGTTGGACTAATAATGACACTCTCACTGCTGCTGGTCGGGTGCTCAGGAACAAAAACACCGGAACCCTTGCCTTTGACATTGGGAAAACAGAAAGAGACGCAGTGTTATCAAATGTTTACGGCGTTAAAATCACTTGATAACGCATCCTTTAAAAAGTTTCAGCACCAGTTCAGTGTTATCAATAATAACTACGCAATATATAAAAAGAATCAGAGCTTTATAGAGGGTAATTCTGCGGAAATCATTAAGCTTGAGCTTAATGATAAAGTCGATGTTGTTTGCGCTCGTGTACGCAGCGCCGTATTTGCCAATATGTCAAAACGTGCAAATGAATTGAATAAATTATGAGAAACTTATTATCTGTTGTCGTAATGATATTGGGGGCGGTATTCTCAGGCATAACTGAAGCTGACTCAACGTTATTAATTGAACGACTACAACGAGAAGGGCTGTTGGCTCCCGAACCGAATATTTTATTTAACGATGCTGACGATAAATCAGGCAGCGTTATACCTGCCGTTCCCCTGTTGACGCGCCCTGAACCTGTCACGCAGGCAAAAAGCACCGTTGTAGTCAAAAAGAGTGCTCTGCAACAAACAGAACTCAGTCAGCTTAAACGTAAACTTCGTACCTTACAGCATGAACTTCAGGCGCTTCGTAAGCAGAATGAGGCACTCAAAAATCGGCAACCAGACGTTGCGACGCAACAGGCCGAAGCATTCAGAGATGAAAATAAACAATTGCACCTGCAACTGTTGGCCAGCGAGAAACAGCTGGCTGAAAATGCGCGTCGCTATGAAAAACAGGTTGGCGTACTGACTGCGCGGGCAGAAGAATTACAGACGCAAATGACCCGCTTGCAGTTGGCTGCCAATGAGGCCGTCAGCCAGAAAGCGCTGCTGGAACAACAACTGGCGAAACAGCCTGACAGTGATAAAACAGTGGCGACGCAACGGGCGGAAGCCGAAAAACTGCGCACCCAACTGGCGGCGGCGAATCAGAAAACCACAGTGCTAAGTGAGAATATCGCAACACTTGAGAAAGCGGCGCAGGCGAATACCGCACGCACCGTCGCGCTCGAGCAGAGTCTGAATGAGGCCGCCAGTCAGAAAACGCTGCTGGAACAACAACTGGCTACGCAGGTCGGGAGTGAGAAAGCACTCACCACGCAACTTGCGCACTGCAGTAAACAAAACAGCGAACAGCTGGAACAACTGAATAGTGCGAACAACAAGATTGCAGAGCAGCTCGCGCGTCTTGGCGAGCTTGAGCAACAGACCAAAAAAGCCGACGAAGAGAAAAAGCAGGCTCTGGCCAGTCTGTCCACGTTACAAAAGGAGCATGATGCCGCTGCCCCTGAACTGGTTAAAGCAAAGCAGTCTGCCTATTCGCTGAAAACACACAAGTCTGAAGAGTCAAAAATAAACTACGCCTACGGTGCGTATTATGCTGTAAAAGTTCCACACGAATTCAAGGCGCTGGAGTACGCAGGGCACAAATTCTTGCCTCTGGCCTTCCAGCAGGGGTTTAAAGATAAACTCGCCAATACAATGCAACTGAGCGAAGAAGACGTTGGCCGCATCCTTACCCGCTTTGATCAGCAGGTAGCCGAAGTGCAAGGGCGTGAGCGGGAGCGCAATAAAAAACAGAGCATCCAGTTTGTTGAACGCGCTGCCAAAGCCAAAGGGGCTGAGCAGGCCCCAAATGGTGTGGTTTATCTCGTTGTCAAAAAAGGCAAAACACCACTGTTAACGGTAAACGATACGATTCGTTTCCGACTTGATGAAAAAATCAGTACCGGAAAGAAAATGTCTGGCGGGGAGATCCGAGTGGGTAGGGTAAGCAAGCTTCCGGAAGTAATGCAGCAAGGCGTGCTGCGCGTCGGCAGCGGTGGAAAGGTCAGGATCACTGTTCCCATTGAACTTGCCTATGGTGAGCAGGGGATACCCGGCACCGTGCCGCCAGGGGTGGCCTCGGAGATAACCATGGAAATTCTTGGTATTGTGAAATAACCCAAAAAAGCGCCTCCTGACTGGAGGCGCTTACAGGTCAGGCATCTACTATCCGATATTCAACGCAATGTGCTTCATCGGGCTGAGGAACTTCCAGCCTTGATGCCATGCGCAGAATCACCTCTTCCGGTACGGCATGCTGCCGACTGGCATTTTGCGCTTTCCATTGTGGCCAGGGCACTTCCAGATAAACGATTTTTACCTTCGCCCCATAAGCCGTGAACAGGCTGATAAGCTGAGTTCGGAGTTGTCGGCTGATGTTCGTGGCATTCCACACGAAGGGGATTTTTTGCCGCAGTAACACGCGGGCTTCCTCTTTCGCCTGTTGAACGACTTGCCCGGTTGCCGTGCGATCGGCGGGACTTACGCCCAGTTGCCTGCGAATATCATCCAGGCTGATGACGGCCATCCCCTGGCAATGTTCGCTGATATAGCGATCTTTTCCCATACCCGGCAGCGCACTAAGCAACGTCACTTCGAAACGCCCGGTGTCCCAGGGGATAAAATCTGCCGGACTGTTCTCATGCGTCAGGTAGTGCCAGCGAGCAATATCGGATACAAAGGGGCGCGCTTGCCCCCAGCAGTGCTGCTCCTGACAAAAGAGTTCAAACAAAGCAATGCGGTCGATCATCTCCTGTTTGTCCTCGCAATGACGTCCTTCCATATCGGCACGCGCCAGTAATGCCAGCAGGCGAGTGTCAATTCGCATCGCAGCACTCAGCAGTAAGCGCTCAGGCGACGGGCGTTCCAGCAGCCATAAGGGGAGGCCGTGCAGACGCACGAGTGCCGCAATCTGTTCGCGCAGGGCAAAGGGCGTCGGGATATCTCGCCACAAAATGTGCCGTGCAGTGAGTTCACCTTTGCGAGCATGGCCTGGTGAGTGGATACGCCCCTCATCGTCCTGATGCGTGGTACTGCGCTTTTCGACATCGTGCAGTAGCGCCGCGGCCCACACGATTTCCTGCTGCTGGTGGGGGAGTTGCTGGTATGCGTCCATTTTCGTCAATGCATTAAGGAGCATTTCGGTGTGGATACCGACATTGCCTTCCGCATGGTGAAAGGGATCCTGCGGAACCTGATGCATCTCCTCCACCCAGTTAAAGCGCTGACGCAGAGTAGGCCAGCGTTTGTCTTCGCTTAGTTGCCAGATCATCGTGTGCCTCCTGCTGCAAACTCATACGCCATACGGGCGCGCTGCCAGTTGCGTTTCCAGTGCTCGGTGGTTTTCACATGATTTTTGCGTACAAACTTGAAGACATTATGCGCAAATTCATCAACTGGAAATTCCTCACTGTTACGGCTGACCACGCCTTCAAGCGTACAGGGTTTGCCAGTCTGGGTATCCCAGGGCGCAAATGCGCCACTGCCGGTTGTTAGCGCCAGAAACTCACGCTGCCAGGCCTTTTCATCGTTTCCGGGCTGCGGGCCATTCATCTCTGGTACGCAGGGAAAATCAAAGAGTGCGGCATAAAATTTGACCTCTTCCCAACTGAGCCACATGTCCTGACAGCGGACGGCGAACAGAAAAAAGTCCTGTTCGAGGGCGTGATATTCGATGGAGTGAACCGCGTAAAGGTTCTCGCCAAAGAGTTCGAGATCGCCGAGATCGTTTTTCAGCAATTGCCAGCGCTGGCGAATTTTATGCGTCCATGCGGACTGGGTAGGCGTGGCGTGAGAGCGCGCAAAAACGCCGTAGCGGTTCAGGCAGTTATTCTCACCGTCCAGCTTTTCCGTATGGATCAGCGACGCGATCGACTGCATATCTCGCCAGTAACTGGCATTGATGCGGTCATCGCTGGTGGTGCCAGGGGAGAAAGGATAGTGCCAGGTTCTCCCGTATTTTCGTTGTGAATTCATGATAATCCATTATTTTTTTGTGTAATTATTGTTCGCCCGCGCGGCGTGCGAATGCCAGGTTGAGTGGGTTAAAAATGTGAGGATAAAAATCACCCGCAAAAGGGGTGGACGACGTCAGAGGGATAAACAACCTGAGCGCGTTGCTCAGAACCGGTTAGGGTGAATGGAAGATTTCGGGGCGGGCATAAAGATACACGCGTTATGATGATAAAACAACCACCTGCGCGTAGGGGGATAAGAAAGGGATCCGAAGATCCCTAATCAGGCAGGCCATTTTGGCTGTCAGAACAGACGGCGCTTAGTGCGCGCCGCCGCCTCCGCCGCCCGCGCCAAATGGCGGTCTGGCAAACCACACCAGGCCCAGCAAGACCAGAAATACCCCGGCCGACATCCAGAAAATCTCATTGGCGGATATAATCAGCCCCTGATTGGTGATTTGCTGAGCTATCCAGCCGGATGCCTGCTGTTGTGACATCCCTAACCCCTGCAGCTGGTTATACATCTCCTGCGCGTTCGGGTTGTAGGGGGTGACAGATTCGGTCAGTTGCGCGTGGTGCATCGATTCCCGGTTAGTCCACATGGTGGTGGTGATCGATGTGCCGATGGAGCCCGCCAGCGTTCGGGTAAAGTTCGACAGGCTCGACGCCGCAGCCAGGCGCTCTGGCGGCAGGCCGGACAGCGTAATCGTCGTCAGCGGCATAAAGAAGCAAGCCACGGCGAAGCCCTGAATAAATTGCGGCCATGCGGAAGCGCCAAAATCCATTCCCGGCTCAAACGTATATGCGCGCCAGTAGAAGCAGACGGCGTACATAATAAAGCTGAATGTGACCAGCCTGCGCATATCGAGCTTATGAGCAAAACGACCAATGATCGGCGATAAAAGAACCGGGATTACCCCAACTGGCGCAGAGGCCAGTCCCGCCCATGTTGCGGTGTAGCCATAAACCTCCTGCAACAGTTGCGGCAGCAGCACGATCGCGCCGAAATAGAGCATATAGGCGAGACTGATACATAAACAACCGATGGTAAAGTTTCGCGACTTAAAGAGCGACAGGTCGACTATCGGATTCTCATCCGTCAACTCCCACACCACCAGAAAGCTTATCGATACCACGGCGACAATCGTCAGGATGATGATTTCGCGGGAATTGAACCAGTCCAGCTCTTTCCCCTGGTCGAGCATCACCTGCAGGCTACCGATACCCACGATTAATAACGCCAGCCCCACACCGTCGATGCGGCGTTGTTCGGTACGCGTTTCACGACCACGCAGCGATTGCAGGGTTAGCAGCACCACCAGGGCACCGATAGGGACGTTGATAAAGAAGATCCAACCCCAGTGGTAGTTATCACTGATATAACCGCCGAGGATCGGGCCGCAAATGGGGGCGACGATCACCGTCATTGACCACAACGCCAGCGCAATCGAACGTTTAGCGGGCGGGTAGTTACTCAGCAACAGGCTCTGTGAGAGTGGAATCAACGGCCCGGCGACAATCCCCTGAATGACGCGGAAGAAGATCAGCATGCTGAGGCTACTGGAAACACCGCACGCCCAGGAGGCGATAGCAAAAGCAACGGTGGACCAGAGGAACAGTTTGACCTCGCCCACCCGTTTCGCCAGCCAGCCGGTTATCGGAATCGAGATGGCGTTTGCTACCCCGAAAGAGGTGATAACCCAGGTCCCCTGGCTCAGGGAGGAGCCAAGGTTACCGGCAATCGTGGGGATCGCGACGTTAGCGATGGTGGAGTCCAGCACCTGCATGAAGGTCGCCAGCGATAGCGCAATAGTCATAATGACCAGTTGCGCCCCTTCCAGCGGTTTTCTCTGTTGCATTACGCGTACCTCGGATTAACCCGCGTTGGCCTTCACGATATTTTCAATCAGGGTGTTGACCGGTTGCAGGTCAAGCTCACGTGCGCTGCTCTCATACGCCGGGCTGGTGCGAACCTGGCTTGACAGTACCTGGCCGTCACGGTTGGTGGTATCAACATTTACCAACGTGGAGAGGCCGATACGCAGCGGGTGATCGCTCAACTGCTTTGCATCGAGTTCTATACGTACCGGCAGACGCTGAACCACCTTGATCCAGTTACCGGTGGCATTTTGTGCCGGAAGCAGTGAGAAGGCGCTGCCTGTACCCATATCCAGACCCACCACTTTGCCTGTGTATTTCACTTCGTCACCGTAAAGATCGCTGACGACAGTCGCAGTCTGGCCGATACGCATATGCGCAAGCTGGGTTTCTTTGAAGTTTGCGTCCACCCACAAACCGGTCGCCGGAACCACGGCCATCAGTGATGTCGTCGGGCTTATTTGCGCGCCAGGCTGGACGGCACGGCGAGAAACATAACCGGTGATCGGGCTGACAATTTTGGTTCGTTGCAGCGCGAGCCAGGCGTTACGCAGTTCAGCGGCGGCCTGTTTTACCGCGGGTTGATCTTCCAGACGGGTATCCAGAATCATCGCCTGGTTGGCGTTATATTGCTGAATAGCAACATCCAACTGCGCCTGCGCAGTGGCGACGGCGTCACGGGCATGTTGCAGCTCTTCGCGACCAATCAAATTAGCATTACCCAGCGGCACTCGGCGATTTAAATCCGTTTGCGCCTGAGCCAGAGCGGTACGTTGTAATTCGATACTTGCCTGTAGTTGTTTGCCGTTGATCATCAACTGGCGGGTCTGGCGAACGCTTGAGGCCAGCGCGGTCTGTGCTTTTTCGAATGCTTGTTGGGCATCGGTGGCATCGAGGGTCACCAGCACATCCCCTTGTTTGACGTAGTCGGTATTGTCAGCCCAGACTTTTGTCACGCTGCCGGATACCTGCGCCATGATTTGAACCTGGTTCCCTGCCACGTAGGCGTCATCGGTTTCCTCAAAATGACGCAGTACTAAAAACCAATAAATCCCATATGCCACGGCAATAACAATAAAGAGCAAGGTCAACAGCAGAAGGGCGCCTTTGCGTTTGCCTTTCTTTTTGACCGGTTGCTGCGGGGTTTGACTCTCCGCATTTGCGCTCATGCTTTTCTCCACGATCTTATTATTTCATATCGGCAAGGCCGACCTGTTTTGTCAGAAAGGCCAGCAGTGTGACGTGCCGGCCTGACGGAATTCTTATTCAATCTGGATGTTCGAGCGGATCTCAGCGTTAGCGCAGCGCCTCAAGGATGGTGCCGTCTTCGTCCATTTGATCCAGGCGAGTGAGCAACTTGCGTGTGATGTGCTCGAGTTGGTCTTTTTCAGCGGTTGTCAGCGAAGACCAGAGTTGGTGCAGACAGTTGTGCTGCGGTGGCAGAACCTGACGCAGGAATTCATGCCCTTTATCGGTCAACTGCAGATGCAGGCAGCGACGGTCATTGTCGCTTTCACGGCGTTCAATCCAGCCGCGTTTTTCCAGCTCATCGGCGATACGGGTCGCATTGGTGCGAGAAGAGCCCAGCGCGCTGCTCAGTTCGGATGGCTGAATACTGTGATTTTCCTGAGACTCCAGGGTGATTAACGCCATAAATAATGTTTCGTTAATCCCTTGAGCTTTCAGCATTTTATTGCGATTTTCCAGCAGCTTACCCTGCATGTGCATACACAGGCGGGTGAGCAGAATTTCCTGGAACGGGAAATCTTCATAGCGGCTGGCGCGGAATTTAAGCATTTGTTCAATGGGCGTAAACGAACTATCCATTTGGGCATAACCTCATTAATTGCAGTCGATATAGTAACGACAGTGACAAATAAAGTAAATGTATTATTTTCTCTAATAAATTTGCTTTAGTGATGGGACTGTCAGTAATTTCCAGACGATTCCGTAAGCGAGCGCGCGCAATAATCCCGCAATACTCAGGCTGTACGTTTTCCAGAAACGCAGCCCCGGAGAGATAAATAAAACGTTAACGCAGCCCGTAAGGGGCGCGGCAGGGATGAAGAACAGAGTGATGCGGGAGAAGAACTTGCCGGATGGTGAAAAACCTGGCTCTGTGGCATGCAGGTCGAATGGGAATGCCACAGGAACGTAACTCAGTACGTCAGGAAGACGGTCTTTGATCCCTTTCCGAAATGTTGCAGGTGCAACGGGGAAAGGGTCGGTTGTCGTATCTGAACTATCCATAGTATGTGTTAAATATCACCCACGTTAAAATCACCGGGATAAATAAGTCGCATAACCATATCAGACTCAGGGGCACCTTAACACCCCGGTTTTTTGGTGTTTCGACGTAACGTGGGCGTGATTTTATTCTGCTTTTTGCGGGTTTTGATAGCCTCGCCACCAGACCAACAGGTTAAGGGCAGCGAAACTGGCGCCTGCAATACTTACCCCGGTCCAGCCTGCGTGCTGCCATGCTGATGCTGAGATAAGCGATCCGGCCGCGCCACCGACAAAATAACTGGTCATATAACCGGCAGTCAGACGGTTACGGGCTTCCGGTTTGAGGCGATAAATGACGGTCTGGTTAGTAATGTGTACACCCTGGACGGTCAAGTCCAGGAGCAGAATCCCGACGATCAGCGCCAGTACCGAATTTTGTCCCCAGGCGATAGCCAGCCAGGAGAGAAGCAGCAACCCCAGCGAGACGGTGGTTGTCAGATGAGCTTTGCCTTTGTCCGCCAGGCTGCCAAAAGGACGCGCGCCCAGTGCACCTGCGGCTCCCACCAGCCCAAACAGGCCTATCACCCCTTCTGAGAAGTTAAAGGGGGGGGACGCAAGCAGGAAGGCCATGGAAGTCCAGAGGATGCTAAAGTTGGCGAAGGAGAGGCAGCCCAGCAGGGCGCGGGTGCGCAGCACCTTCTCTTTAGCAAACAGTGAGAAGATCGACCCCAGAAGCTGCGGGTAATTCAGGTGAGTGTCCTGTTTGACCTTTGGCAGACCACGCCACAACGCAATTGCCATGATGACCATCAGCACGCTGGCTACCCAGTAGACCGTGCGCCAGCCGCCAAGGCTTGCCAGCAAGCCGGCAACGGTTCGCGCCAGCAGAATACCCAGCAACAAGCCACTCATAATCGTGCCGATGACCTTGCCACGTTTTTCCGGTGCGGCAAGGGTAGCGGCCAGCGGGACGAGGATTTGCGCCACTACCGAGAAAAGCCCTGTCAGCGCGGTGCCAAGAACCATCATCCCCAGCGTGGAACTGCTGGCCGTGATCAACATTCCCCCCGCAGCCAGCAGGGTCATACAGACGATGAGCCGCCTGCGCTCAAACATATCGCCCAGGGGCACCAGGAACAACAAGCCTGCGGCATAGCCGAGTTGGGCTGCGGTGACAATAAAGCCAGCCTGATCGGGGGAGAGTGAGAAGGCGCGAGCTATCGCATCGAGCAGCGGCTGCGCGTAATAGTTGCTGGCGACGGAAAGACCAGTGGCGATGGACATAAGCGCTATCAGCGCCGGGCTAAGCCCATGATGGTGTTTGTTCATTTTGCTGGAATGATTCATTAACTGATTATTTTCGTGGATACCAATAATAACGAATGAAGATAAAAAGAGGGGAGGGATCGCGTGTCGGTTAGTGCGGTCAGGTGGGTGTGATGCGCTCTGATGCATTCATCCTGAGGGAGAGGTAGACCGGATAAGGCGCTTGCGCCGTATCCGGGAAGTGTCCCCGGTAACACTTCTGTATGACCGGGGCTATGGCGAAACCAGGATGCCGGGTAAACGGCGATTAAAAAACCACTTTCTTTATTTACTTCTGTGCGGCCAGCGCCTCTTTCACCCAGCCGTCAAACTGCTGCTGGTGGGCTTTGATCCAGCCATCAACATGCCCCTGAATATCTGCTTCGGAAGCGTGACCGGCATGCATCATCGCATTCTGCGCATTAATATCGGCAATCGGCAACTTCATCACGGAGAACAGTTTCGCTGCCGCCGGGTTTTTCTCGGCCCAGGCTTTATTGGCGACAATGTGCATGGTGTTCACCGGGAAACCGTAGTTCATGCCGTTAGGCAGTTTGGTGTCGATATTTTTCTGCTCGCCCGGCAGAGAAGAGAAGGGCACCTGCAGCCAGACCACATCTTTCCCCGGTTTCAGCACATCACTGACCCAGTACGGCGTCCAGGTGTAATAGAGCACGGGTTTGCCTTCTTTGAAGCGAGTGATGGTATCGGCCATCATCGCCGCATAATTGCCCTGGTTATGCACCACGGTATTGCTCAGCCCAAAGGCGTCAATCTGGTGGTTGATCACCGCTTCACAGCCCCAGCCCGGCGTACAGCCAGTCAGGTCTGCTTTGCCGTCACCGTTGGTATCAAACAGTCTGGCGATTTTGGGATCTTTAAGCTGGTCGATGCTTTTGATTTTGTACTGCTCGGCGGTTTTCTTATCGATCAGATAACCCTGCGCCGCACCGGTCACAAATGTCCCTTCACGGTAGAACTTTTTATCCCCGCCTGCCGCCGCATACATATCGTCGTGCAGTGGCTGCCAGTTCACGGCGGTAAAGGTGACATCCCCTGCGGCCATAGAGGTGTAGCCGACGTTGTAGTCCACTTCACTCGGTTTATTGACGGTATAGCCGAGTTTTTCCAGCCCGCGGCTGACTAATAAGGTCTGGAACGCTTCTTCGGAGATGGTGCTCTGAAACGGCTGCACGGTGATGCCCTTGCCTGGCAGATCGGCCGCGAATGCGCTGGTGGAGACAAGGGTGGCAAACGCTGTGGCGAGAATGATGTTCTGTCGCATCGTTGTTATTCCTTAATTTGACGCCCTTCATACTTCACGTCGCAGATGTATTGACGTTCTCGTTCACCCCGGTCACCGACTTCTGTAAGTTCCTGGAGGTTCACTGCAGCATCGCTTTCCTGCAACGTGAATGATTGTGGGCAAAAGTGTGAGCGTTAGCTCGCCCGGAAAGTCTGTGTTTCCGGGCGGCTACATCGTTACTTAATGAACGGGCGAGTAATTAACCCAAGCGGGCCGGTGCTGTACCAGCGACGATTACCCCGGCTGCGGGCATCGCGACCCATCGCCTGCGTCAGGCGGTCGAGGATGATGGCGAGGATAACAATCCCCACGCCACCGACGGTTGCCAGTCCCATATCGAGACGGCCAATACCGCGAAGTACCATCTGGCCAAGCCCGCCGACGGCGATCATCGATGCGATCACTACCATGGAGAGGGCAAGCATAAGCGTCTGGTTGATCCCCGCCATAATGGTGGGCATGGCCAGTGGTAACTGTACTTTGAACAGCATCTGACGCGGACTGGCGCCAAATGAACGTGATGCTTCAATCAAATCTTCCGGCACCTGGTTAATACCCAGGATCGTCAACCGCACCACCGGAGGAAGGGCAAAGATAATGGTCACTACCACACCCGGTACGTTGCCGATACCAAACAGCATGACAATTGGCACCAGATAGACAAACGCAGGCGTTGTCTGCATGGCATCGAGCAGGGGACGGATTATCTTCGCCGCACGTTCGCTGCGCGCCAGCCAGATACCAAGCGGTAAGCCGATAATGATGCAAAACAGCAGGGCGGTCAGTACCAGTGCCAGCGTGACCATCGCCTGCGACCAGGCGCCGATTGCGCCAATTAAAATCAGTGACACCAGCGCTGCGATGCCCATTCCGGCACTGCTGATTTGCCAGGCGATCAATGAAAAGACGATGATCGCCACCGGCGCTGGCATGCCCAGCAGTAATTGCTGAAAGGCGCTTAAAATGTAATCTACCGGTACGCGGATGCCCTGGAACACCGGACGGAAGTGGGTGACGACCCAGTCGATCCCCTGCGTGACCCAGCTGTCCAGCGGGATCAGCGTCTTATGGAACGGATCCATAATATTGAAATGCTCTGGTGCAGGCGCCGGGGCGTTGGCGAGCCAGTCGGCTCCGCTGCCGTCCGTCGGTGTGGGGGATGATCCCCATGCGTCAGTCGATTGTGCCGCGCTGTCGGTTGCCGGTGCGCTCTCCCACGGGTTATTTTGATCAGCCATTGTTTGCCCCCTCGCGATCTAAAGCCTGTAGCAGCATCCGTTTGGAGATGATGCCGACGTACTGTTGTTCTTCACCGACCACGGGTACCGCGCAGGGCGCCTGGCCAACATGAGAGAGCAATTCGCTGAGCGGCGTTTCCGCTTCTACGGCAAGCGGGGAATCGATTAACGCCGCATCGATACCCTGGTTCTGGCTCAGCGCCGTTTTCAGAGAATCGATGGAGACAATGCCGACAAATTTATTTCCGCGTTCAATGACATAACCGTACTCACGGTCTTCATCCTGCAACATTTTCAGTGCTGAGCGTGGGCCAAAACCTGGCGTTCTGCGGATAAGGCCAACTGGTGTGCGACGGGCAATATCTTTTGCGCTAAATACTTGGCTAATATCCACGCCACGGAAGAAGGTTCGCACATAATCATTTGCCGGATTATTTAATATTTCATCCGGTGTTCCGACCTGAACGACTTCGCCGTTTTGCATAATAGCAATCCGATCGCCAATACGCATTGCTTCATCCAGATCGTGGGAAATAAATACCACGGTGCGTTGATGGCGCGACTGTAATTTCACCAGCTCATCCTGCATCTCGGTACGAATTAATGGATCGAGCGCTGAGAAGGCTTCATCCATTAATAGAATATCGGGATTGATGGCTAATGCGCGGGCCAGACCCACACGCTGGCGCATACCGCCAGAGAGTTCATCAGGATAAGCATGGGCATAATTTTCCAGCCCGACCTGACGCAATGCGTCTAATGCTTTTTCCTGACGTTCGCTGGCGCTGACACCCGCTAACTCCATGCCAAACGCAGTGTTGTTTAACACTGTCAAATGCGGCATCAGGGCGAATGACTGGAAGACCATCGCAATCTTTTTCCTGCGCACCTCACGGAGTTCAGCATCAGATATTTTGGCGATATCCACGCCATCAATCAGTACCTGCCCGCGGGTGGGTTCAATCAGGCGATTGAGAAGGCGTACCATTGTGGACTTACCCGAACCGGATAATCCCATGATGACAAATATCTCGCCTTCTTCAATGGCCAGACTGGCGTCTTTGACGCCAAGCGATAGCCCTGTTTTTTCCAGAATTTGTTCTTTCGAAAGTCCTTTTTCAATATATTTGAAAGCTCGCTGTGGATGCTCACCAAATACTTTGTAAAGGTTTTTAACTTCTAATTTAATTGCCATGCAATAGAACGGTTCCTGTTATTTATTTATGTCGATATGTTACCTGATGCGAATAATTGACCGCGTATACCCTAACATACTGAGATTCTGTGACAACCCTCCATTCCCGTATTCGTGGAATTTGACAAGTGCGAAATCGCCTGAATTTCCCATGAGATAAGGGCTGAGCGGTGACTGAATTTTTATGAGATTTTTCTCGTTTTGGCGTTGAATTTTGATATTGCACACGTTGTTTCAGCAGAATATGACGGAAGAATGACGCCGGAAATAAGGGTGAATATTCGCAGAGAGGATGGGGGAATTATATTTGCCAGGTACCAGTCCCGGATAGCGGCGTAAACGCCTTATCCGGGCTACAAAACCGTAGCCCCGGTAAGCGCAGCGCCACCGGGGATATTTCAGCTTACTGGAACATTAAAAATCCCAGTCCTCGTCCTCGGTTTCCACTGCTTTGCCCATTACATAAGACGAGCCGGAACCCGAAAAGAAGTCGTGATTTTCGTCGGCTCCAGGCGAGAGCGCCGCCAGAATCGCCGGATTGACTTCCGCCATGTCCGCCGGGAATAAGGGCTCATAGCCAAGATTCATCAGCGCCTTGTTGGCGTTGTAACAGAGGAAGGCTTTAACATCCTCCGCCCAGCCGGAATTGGCGTATAAATCTTCGGTATAGGTCACTTCGTTCTCGTAGAGATCCATCATCAGATCCAGCGCGAAATTCTTGAGTTCTTCACGCTGTTCAGGGCTGACGGTTTCCAGCCCTTTCTGATATTTATATCCAATGTAATAGCCATGGACCGCCTCGTCGCGAATGATCAGACGAATCAGATCCGCCGTGTTGGTCAGCTTGCCGCGACTGGACCAGTACATCGGCAGCCAGAAGCCTGAATAGAACAGAAATGACTCCAGGAACACGCTGGCAATTTTCTTCTTCAAGGGATCATCGGCACGGTAATACTCCAGAATCAGCTGAGCTTTACGCTGTAGTGCCGTGTTTTCTTCACTCCAGGCATAGGCAGCATCCACATCTTTTGTCTGACATAGCGTGGAGAAAATCGAGCTGTAAGAGCGCGCATGCACGGCTTCCATAAAGCTGATATTCGACAAGACCGCCTCTTCATGTGGCGTCAGGGCATCGGCCATTAATGTCGGCGCGCCCACGGTATTCTGGATGGTATCAAGCAACGTCAACCCGGTAAAAACACGGATCGTCAGCTGCTGCTCCGCGTGGCTCAACGTTTGCCAGGCAGGGATATCGTTCGATAGCGGTACCTTTTCCGGAAGCCAGAAGTTACTGGTAAGGCGGTTCCAGACCTCAAGATCTTTATCATCCTGAATTTTATTCCAGTTAACTGCGCTCACCCGTGATAGTGGTTTCATCCTTTTCTCCTTACAGCGCGCAGGACACGCAGCCCTCGATTTCAGTACCTTCCAGCGCCAGCTGGCGCAGGCGGATGTAGTACAGGGTCTTGATGCCTTTTTTCCACGCATAAATTTGTGCTTTGTTGATATCGCGCGTGGTGGCGGTATCCGGGAAGAACAGCGTCAACGACAGCCCCTGATCCACATGCTTTGTGGCTTCGGCATACGTGTCGATAATCTTCTCCGGCCCGATTTCATAGGCATCCTGGTACAACGCGAGGTTTTCGTTGGTCATAAACGGGGCCGGGTAGTAAACGCGCCCGGTTTTGCCTTCCTTGCGAATTTCAATTTTCGACACGATCGGGTGAATACTCGAGGTGGCGTGATTGATGTAGGAGATGGACCCGGTAGGCGGCACCGCCTGCAGGTTCTGGTTGTAAATACCGTGGCGCATCACGTTCTCACGCAACTGCTCCCACATATTGCGATCAGGGATGGTGATGCCGCTTCGGGCAAAGAGCGCACGGACTTTCTCTGTTTTCGGCTGCCAGTCCTTTTCCAGATACGGCTGGAAATACTCCCCACTGGCATAGCGTGACTGTTCAAACCCGGCAAAACGCTGGTTGCGTTCACGGGACATCATCATTGAGGTGTTCAGCGCATGCCAGGTGATGGTGTAGAAATAAAAGTTGGTGAAATCCAGTCCCTCTTCGCTGCCGTAGGCAATGCCTTCACGCGCCAGGTAGCCGTGCAGGTTCATCTGCCCCAGGCCAATGGCATGTGATGCCGCATTTCCGGCTTCTACTGAGGGAACCGAGCGGATATGACTCATACTGGAGACTGCGCTCAGGCTACGCACCGCCGTTTCCACCGTGCGGCCAAAATCAGGCGAATCCATGGTATGAGCGATATTCAGCGAACCGAGATTACAGGAGATATCATGACCAATATCCACGTAATCCAGATTCTCACCCAGCCTGGATGGGCTGTTGACCTGCAAAATTTCGGAGCACAGGTTGCTCATATTGATACGCCCGGCAATCGGATTGGCGCGGTTCACCGTATCTTCAAACATGATGTACGGGTAGCCCGATTCGAACTGGATTTCGGCCAGTGTCTGGAAGAAATCGCGGGCATTAATGTATTTCTTGCGTACGCGATCGTCAGCAACCAACTGGTCGTACATTTCGCTTACTGCAATATCACCGAAGGGTTTGCCGTAGAGGCGTTCCACGTCATAGGGCGAGAACAGCGCCATCTCGGCATTCTCTTTCGCCAGACGGAAAGTGATATCCGGGATCACTACGCCCAGTGAGAGCGTTTTAATACGGATTTTTTCGTCGGCGTTCTCCCGTTTGGTGTCGAGGAAACGCAGAATATCCGGGTGGTGCGCGTTGAGGTAAACGGCACCGGCACCCTGACGCGCACCGAGCTGGTTGGCGTAAGAGAAGGCGTCTTCGAGCATCTTCATCACCGGAATGACGCCTGACGACTGGTTCTCAATGCGCTTAATCGGCGCGCCGGCTTCACGCAGATTAGAGAGCAAAAAAGCGACGCCGCCGCCGCGTTTGGACAACTGCAGCGCTGAGTTCACCGCGCGACCTATCGACTCCATATTGTCTTCAATACGCAGAAGGAAGCAGGAGACCAGTTCGCCTCGCTGTTTCTTGCCGCAGTTGAGGAAGGTGGGCGTCGCGGGCTGGAAACGCCCTGTAAGGATCTCATCGGTGAGTTGCTGCGCCAGGGCTTTATCACCCTGTGCAAGGGTTAGCGCCACCATGCACACCCGGTCTTCAAAGTGTTCGAGATAACGCTTGCCGTCGAAGGTTTTCAGCGTATAGCTGGTGTAGAACTTCCACGCACCGAGGAACGTCTGGAAACGGAAACCACTGGCATGTGCGCGAGCAAAAAGGTCGACCACGAAAGCGCGATCATAACGTGCCAGCACGCTTTCATCGTAATAGCCTTCCTGTACCAGATAATTCAGACGTTCATCCTCGCTGGTGAACGTGACGGTATTGGGCAATACGTGACCCGTGTAGAAGGCATCTACCGCCTGGTGATCTTTATCGAACTGAATGCGGCCCGCTTTATCGTACAGATTCAGCATGGCGTTCAGCGCATGGTAATCCGGTGCGGTTTGCATCACGCGCTCTGCGGTTGTCGTTGCCAAAATTCGCTCACTCCTTTACGCACGTTTTCAATGTCCTGTTGGGTTCCCATCAGCTCAAAACGATAGAGAAACGGCACGTCGCATTTCTGCGAGACCACATCGCCCGCTCGCCCGTAGGCCTCGCCAAAATTGCGATTGCCGGAAGCAATCACACCGCGAATCAGGGCCCGGTTATGCTGATCGTTTAAAAAGCGTATAACCTGACGCGGTACGGCACCTGCCGTACCGCCGCCGCCATAACTGGGAACGACAAGGATATAGGGGGCGTCTACCTGGATGCGCTCACGCTCATTGAGTGGAATACGCACCGCTGGCATCCCCAGCCTCTCGATAAACCGCTGCGTGTTTTCCGAGCTGCTGGAGAAGTAGACGAGGATGCTCACGCGCTGGCCACACGCGGCGCGGTATGCAGACGGTTAATCATATCCGGGCGGAAACCAGACCACCGCGTTTCACCTGCAACCACGACCGGTAACTGACGAAAACCCATTGCGCGCAGTTCATCCGCAGCCTCCGGTACCAGATCGACGTTCACCATTTCGAATTCAAGGCCACGGCTCTCCATCGCCCGTTTTGTGGCGTGGCACTGTACACAGTCATTTCGAGTGTAAATAGTAATGCGCATGATTCGTGTTTCCATTTAAAATAAGAAAACGGCGCGAAGATTCGCGTCAGTCGTGTGTTTGTTGCTAACAGGAATACTAGATGTAGTTAATAAAACTTTCAACCACACAACATATAGGAAATTAAGATAAGTTTTTCCGGGTTGATGAGCGCAACGAGGAGGGCGTGGTGTATGCGTAAAACATGCCTGCTGCAATAAAAAACCCCGCACGTGCATCACGTCCGGGGTTGAGGAGGGGAGAGTAAACGGGATTAACGGCGGTTACAAATCAGCGCGCCCAGGAAAATCCCGACGGCGGCGACGGCTCCCAGTGCATAGACCGGATTCTCTTTAACATAGGAACTTGCACAGCTTACCGCGTCACGGGCTGCCTGATGTGTAGGTGTCCGACCATGCAGACGTGCCCTGGTCTCTCTTAACAGCGCCTGCGCTTTACGACGCGCGGTATCCGCTTCGTCTTTTGCATCGCTACCCAGAGACTTCAGCACATCTTCCAGGCTATCAGCCAGTTTGTGAACATCATTCTGGATATCCTGAACGCCATCATCTACATCACTGCGATTAGGTCTGTTAAACATCGGATCCTCCTTTGTTTTCGATGTGAATTTCAGTTTAGACCATAATTTTGTGCAGCTAATCACCGAAACGGCATTTGCCCTCGTTTATGGACTTTTCTGAAAGCGTTGCTAATGCTGAGTAATGTAAGGTTGCGATGCAGTAAAAAGATGACGAGGAAAAAATATGTATTTACGACCCGATGAGGTGGCACGCGTTCTTGAGAAAGTGGGATTTAAAATGGATGTCGCTACACCGAAGACCTATGGTTATCGCCGTGGGGATAATTACGTGTATGTTAATCGAGAGGCGCGAATGGGACGTACGGCGCTCATCATTCACCCCACGCTAAAAGAACGAAGTCTGTCCCTTGCGGAACCTGCCTCGGAAATCAAGACGTGCGATCACTATCAAAACTTCCCGTTATATTTAGGCGGGGACGCGCAGGAACATTACGGTATTCCCCATGGTTTCAGTTCCCGACTGGCGCTTGAGCGTTTTTTATCGGGCCTGTTCGGCGAGTTTCAATAAACAGTGACAGGCACAGGCCTGTCACTCTACCCTCAGGCTTTCGCCTGCTGAAAGCTCACACCAAACAGACGGCGGCAGTAATCCAGGAAGTAGCCATACAGCGCGCCCATCAGCATTGACAGTACCGCATTTGAGCTCACCGCTGCGACAATTTGATGCCAGTCGGCGCCGACAGTCAGCAAAATAGCGACATATACCGGTGACTGGAAGGTGACATAGGCTACAACATCGGCCAGTGTCCGCATCCCGCTTTTCGGGCTAATACGGCGGGCATAACGCATGATCGCATCACGATACAGACCATAAGGCCAGGCAATAATAATGTTGACCGGAATAGCAACCAGACGTGATGAAAGTGACTGCTCGAAGGTCATTCCAGAGAGGAATATTTCAATGAGCATGTTCACTACCGAACAATAGACAACCATTGCAAAGGTGTCTGCCACGGCATGACGCAGGCGGGACTGCGAAGAGAACATGGTACTGCTCCTTGAAAAGATAAAATAAGCTGATACCGGACGGTAACTAGCAGTTTGCGGTAGTTCATTTGATGGTGCTAGATTATCTGTCTGGATATAAACTAACAACTAGCTAATAATTTTTATTTATTTTGTTTTTCTGGATAAATCGCTCTGCTTTTGTCTGTTTTTTGCGCATTTCATTATTTTTGTTGGGGTGGAAAATAAAAGTATTTAATATCATTAGCTTATGGCTGACTTGTGAAGTTATTCACAAAACCACGCATCGTGGCAATAACCACTTTCAGCAAACAATCCTTTCGCTGTGTTCGCAATTCAAGTAGTAGCATTTTTTATGCTAAACAAACGCTTTTGCCAGTGTTAAATGCTGTTTATCTGACTGGGTAACTATGCGGATTCTTTGCATAAAGAAAGGTGATGGAGGCTGGGAATAGAGAGTAAGTTGCGGTGAGGGGCTCACCGCAAAAAGGGGGTTAGCAGACGCCGAAATCGCCCTCTTCTTTATAAAGAGAGACGTCAGCCGTTTTGAGCGTAATTTTTTCTGCCGCGTCATTGTGCACCGGTACGGCGACAATTTGGTCCTCATGCACTTCAATGACTTTTAGCTTCGGCCCGCCGATACGCGGCTGCACAACATCACCAACACTAATCATATTGTCCTCCTTAATTCCTTGTCATTAAACCTTAGCGCGAACTGCCCACAAGGTACAGTTGGGCCTGATTATGGTTGCTATTGATGAAATGTTGTTTTGCGTAAAAGAGGGTAAAAGCACAAGGCATCGCTGGCGGCGCCATATAAAAAGACTAACCTTTAAAATTAAATGCTTTTTTTACAATCACCTGCATGTGTATCGCAATGGAGTAGTTATGGGTTTTTGGCGTATTATTTTTACAATTATTCTTCCCCCGCTGGGCGTACTCATTGGCAAAGGCTTTGGCTGGGCTTTTATTCTCAATGTTATTCTGACGCTGCTTGGCTATTTCCCCGGTTTGATTCACGCTTTCTGGGTCCAGTTACGTGACTAACAGGCGAAGGGCGAGGTCATTCGCCCTTATGTTTTCATAACTCATTGTTAAATCAGTATTTCCTCCTGTTTTTTGTGCAAATCCGTAAAGTTCTTCGCCGTTGAGACGATAAAAAATACGTTTGGCATTAATTCTAAGGAGAAGAGATGAGCATTAAGGATGTCAGTTCGATGGCCAGTTTGAGGGCTATGCCTGCTACCCGCCAGGAAACGATACATGCCATGACGGGAAAAAACGTTGATCCTGTGGATTCCTTTGAGGTTAGCCTGTCGCCGGAAGCGATGGCGCAAGCGAGGGATAATTCAACGCCGCCGACTCAGGAGGAGAGGGACGCGAGCGCCCGTGAGGTACTCAACCTGCGTAATCAGGCGATAGCGCGTATGCCAACGGGGCCGAGTCTTGCTAGTGATTTCTATACCGATCCCGCCACCGCCAATGACGCGGTCAGTTTTCAGGCCTTTTTCCAGAACGCCACGGTTAGCGCCGATGAGATGGCTGACGCACTGCATAAAGCCCTGAGCTCCCCAACCCAAAGTGGGGATTACACCACCAATGCGATGGATCTGGCCTTAACCCAGGCCAAATTGAATCTGGTGGTGCAGAAGTATGTGACGACGGATTATCAGAATGAGGCCAGCGCATTTGTTGCCCGGTTTATTGGTGAGAAGTCGTCACAGGCCGATCAGATGACCAAAGTGGTCCTCACACAGGCGAACAGATTGTCAGAAAGCCTTGGGGATCGCGACCAGGCTCAGCATCATCAGGATGCCATCGCGCAACTGACGGAAGGCACGCATCCTTCTCAGAAGATCCGCAACGAAATGCTGAGCCTCACCGCCAGCACGACAGACAGTGAGGCCTGGTTTTCATCAATTAATAACTGGGTTGAGCAAAACCGTTCGTTGCCGTACATCCTTGAAATCGAGAAAGGCCATATCAGCGCACTACATGAACAGTGGCAGAGTTTTGTCGCGGACCTGAAAACGGATGTCTAATCCACCGTCCCTCATTGACGGATGAGGGGCGATTAATATCCCACGGTATAGACGCGCCCTGTCTGCACGCCTTCAATGCTGCGGCGATAAGCCAGTGCCACCCGTGCGGCCGGCACGCTCTCAAATCCCGGAAAGAACGGGCCGTAGGCTTCTTGCGATTCGCTCAGCATGGTTGGGCTGACCACATTTATACGCTGTCCGCGTATCAGTTCGCATGCCGTGGCTTTCACAAAACCTTCCAGCGCCGCGTTAACCGTAGTGGCATTCACCCCTTGTGCGATGGGCTCCTGGCCGACAATACCGCTGGTGAGCGTAATCGAGCCTCCATCCCGTAGATAATGTTGCCCCGTCAGCGTCAGACGAACCTGGCCGAGTAATTTATCCTGCAGGCCAATCGCAAAATCCCGGGTGGTCATTTTCTCCAGCGGACCAAAGAAGAGGTTGCCGGTAGTGGCGACGATGGCATCGACCCTTCCCACATTTTCAAACAGTGCTGCCACGCTTTCATCGGACGTGATATCGACATGGACATCTCCGCTGGTGCGCCCCGCGCGGATAATTTCATGCTCACCCTGGCTCAGTTCGTACTCAACTGCCCGACCTACGGTGCCACTTGCGCCAATCAGTAAAATTTTCATCGTTATGCTCCTCGGTTGCTGGAGTGGCTATTCTTTCGCTAATTATTTATAAGATAAATGAGCTAAACGTTAATTGATTACTAAGTGTGGGTTAGTAATATGGATAAGTTGCGCAGTATGGAAGTGTTCGTTACCGTTGCGGATTGCGGCAGTTTCACCCAGGCGGCAGGCCAATTGACCCTGTCGGCGGTGATGGTGGGGAAATACATTAGTGCGCTGGAGGAGCAACTTGGCACAAGGCTGGTGGAGCGTAATACCCGGCGGCAAAGTCTGACCGACGCCGGGCGAGTCTATTATGAAGAGGCGCGCCGGGTACTTGAGCAGGTGCACATGGCGGATACCTCCATTGAACGACTGCGTGATACACCCGCCGGTACGTTGCGGGTCAGTGCCTCCACCACGTTTGGCTCCTGTGTGGTGGCTCCGCTGACGGCCACTTTTCTGAATGCGTATCCACAGGTACGCGTCGAACTGGACCTGAGCAACCGACGGGTTGATCTGGTTGAGGAAGGTTTCGATCTGGCGATCCGCATTGGCGGGTTACACAACGATGATGTGGTTGCAAAGCCACTTTGCCTTTATCGCATGGTCATTTGTGCCTCGCCCGGCTATCTGGCGCGGCACGGTGAGCCACATACGCCGGATGATTTACAGCATCATCGCTGCCTGTCGCACATGGTCTGGAATGCGAATAACGAATGGAAACTACCGGGAACGGACGGTGACATGTCCTGGCGGCGTGACCCGGTATTTCGCTGTAATGACGGTCAGGCATTACGCCTGGCCGCCGTTGCGGGAGCGGGGTTGTTACTCCAGCCGGAGATCTTACTCACCGATGAACTGGCAAACGGCAAACTGGTACGCGTGTTAACGGACTTTGCGCCGCAGCCGCGTCAGGTGTGGCTGCTTTATCGCCATCAGCGCCGCCCGTTACCTAAACTCACGCGCTATATTGCTCATTTACTCGAAAATATTAACGCGTGGGTCGAGCTTTCCTGAGGGTAACGGCCCGCAAGATATAAGGCTCAAGCAGCCGGGCGACAGCAGCAAAGACGGGCACCACCACGGAGTTACCAAACTGGCGATACGCCTGAGTGTCCGATACCGGAATACGAAATGGCTTTTCGCCTGGCTTTTCAAACCCCATCAGGCGCGCGCATTCGCGCGGTGTTAGCCTGCGCGGACGACGCTGCTGGTTGACGGCGTCGCTAAAATTGCTTTCACCCAGTGCTTTATCCCAGCCGCGATCGACCAGAATTTCTGAGCCATCTTTGTGGTAGCGGGCCGATAAGGTTCGCGCCACGCTGCCGGCATGGGTGGGATCAACCAGCCCAAATCCAAAACCGTTGCCTTTCGCTGCGTGTTTCTTCGCGTAATGGAAAAGGTAATCCCACAGCTTGAGCGACAGGACATATTTCGCATCGACGGTGGGCTCAAGGAGCTCACCAAAGGTCGGCCTGCTATGCGGATAGTAGCGGTCAATATGACGCAGGGTAAAATCTTGCTTTAGCTGTAAATCGCGACGAAAACCCACCAGTACTATCCGTTCACGGTGCTGAGGCAGAAAGTGTTTGCCATCCACAATCTTCGGATCGTCTTTACCGGTCGCTTCGGCGTCGGCCACGTCGTACCCCAGCTCATCAAGGGTATTCATGATCACCGTAAAAGTTTTCCCCTGATCGTGGCTTTTCAGGTTTTTGACATTTTCCAGTACAAAGATGGCCGGACGCTTGGCTTTGATAATTCGCGCGACATCGAAAAAGAGCGTGCCCTGCGCTTCGCATTCAAAACCGTGGGCGCGACCGAGGGCATTCTTTTTGCTCACCCCGGCTAAGCTGAATGGCTGGCACGGGAAACCTGCCAGCAGGACGTCATGATCGGGGATCTGTTCGTCGATATGCGCGTAGGCTTGCGCATCGGTGACATCCGGTTTGCCGCTCAGTGTGACTTCGCGAATATCCTGGTTAAAACGATGACTCTGTTCGTCGTTATACCAGTTGGCTTTATACGTACGCACCGCATTTTTGTTCCATTCGCTGGTAAATACACACTGCCCGCCAATCGCTTCAAAACCGTTACGGATGCCGCCAATACCGGCGAACAGGTCGATAAAGCGGAATTGATAATGCGGATGGTGCGCAGGCGGCGAGGGAAGCATTTTACGCAGCAAAGCTTCCTCAACGGCGGTAAAGGGCGTCGGGGTGCCTTTCCCATTGACCCGCCGGTTTAATTTTTCACGACTCCATTCGTTTTGACCCAGTTTGCGTAACTGTTCCGCCACATACTTTTGTCCGTAGATTTCCAGTACCCGGTCCAGCAATGCGTTGTCGTCTTCCCGTTGCCGTTTCTCTTCTGCTTCGGCCTGGCGCTGAAGCTCCTGCGCGATTGAATCAAATTCCGACATGACGTCTCCTTGGGTTAATGCGTGAAAATATATCACTCATTTGACCCAGAGGTGAGCATTACTGTTGATATCCATAAACGCCGGAACAGGACTCAAAACCGCTCTGCGCACGAATGTCATGCAACCGGAAGGATGACGGGCGTTTAAGGGCGGGGCAGCGACACCCACTTATAACCCAGCGCCATGGTGCCCAGTACGATAGTGGCCGTGGCGCTGATATGCATCAGAAAATCCAGCGCACTGACATGGGTTGGGTGACAAAGTGCGAGCAACGTCAGTGCCATGCAGGCGACGCCAGCACCGGCGGCGGCCAGGCTACGGGCGGGGAATAAGGTGCGGGTGCGACGCAGATAACCAATCACGATCGCCATCATCGGCACGCTTACTACAACCATAAAGAGATAGCAGTTTGTCCCCACTTCATTGCCTTGTACCGGGGGAAGGTGATGCAACCGCATGTTGGTAAAGGTAATAACAAGCCAGAGGCTGACCAGGGGCGCAAACCATTTCCAGCTCAGGGATTGCTGCCCCGCAATGCTCAGCAGAAAGGCGTTACGGATAGCCAGCGTGCCGGTAAGAAAGGTCAGAAATAGCTGGAAGATAACCCACGCAGCCCCTGTCTGTGACCAGTCGGTGAAGGTTCTGTGCACCAATAAACTGGCCAGCGCCCCGCAGGGCAATGCCATAACGATCCACGCCACCACCCGCCATCCAGGCTGCCACGGACGTTTTACGGGTTCGATGGTACGACTTAACTGCTCAATAAAAAGATCATGATCGGCCATGATGTGCTCCTAACCGACGAAGGTTATTTAATGCGCGATGCAGCAGAGACTTAACGGCTGCTACCGTCAGGTTGTTGCGTGTCGCGGTTTCCGAAAGGGTCATTTCGTGCAGATGAACATGTTCAATGACCTGCCGCTGGCGTGCCGGAAGCTGGTTTAACAACACGGCGAGTTCTTCCCGGGACTGGTGTTGCTCAACACTGGTGATCCGGTAACGATCCTCACTTACATACTCTGGCGCGTCGCTGTCGTCTTGTTCACGCTGGCGATAGCGACCACGACGGCGAAGCGCATCAACCGAACGGGCATGAGCAATTACCATCAGCCACGGCAAAAAAGGTGAGGCGGGATCGTAGGTATGACGGACCCTGTGCACGGTAAGCAGCACATCCTGAATCACATCTTCAATCAGTATGTCATCGTCAATCTGCTTACGTACCAGCGAGCGAATAACTGGAACCAGCGCTTTTAGCAACTGCGTGTAGGCCGCCTGATCGCCTGCCTGGGCAAGCGCCATCAATTGCGGCCACTGCTCACGTGTTGCTTCATATTTTTCCATATCCCGCCTTAATTACGGCTTCATGTCTTTTTACCGCTGGCTTGCGTCAGGGCGTTAACCACAATCGACGGAGTGAGCACCTGCGGCAAAATTTTCGGTTCGCTGCCATCTGCGGGATAGACCACATACAGCGGCAGACTGCCCTGACCCAGGGCGTTCATTGCATCATCAATATCGGCATTAAATTTGGTCGAGTCGGCCACCATATAGAGCGTGCCCGTGCGCGCCAGCGCCTCTTTTACGGCCTGCGTAGTCAGAGATGTCTTCTCGTTTACCTGACAAGTGATACACCAGGATGCAGTAAAATTGACGAAAATCGCTTTACCGTGACCACGATTATCCGCCACATTTTGCGGCGACCATTTTACCTCTTCGATATGTGCCGCCGTCTGAACAGGTGCGCCGTTTTTGATAACCGACGGCAGTGGAACAATCACCGCCAGAATCAGCACAGCGGTGACCGCAAACAACGCGAGATGCCGTTTACCGGCAAAACGCCGCTGCTGCGCCATGCCATAGAGCCAGGCGGCGAAACTCAGCACCACGGAGGCGGCCAGAATCGCAGCGAGAGCGGTGGTGCCAGCCTGCTGAGCCAGTACCCATACCAGCCAGCCGAAGGCGCCGAACATGGGAAATGCCAGGCCGCGTTTAAGCGTATTCATCCAGGCGCCGGGGCGTGGCAGCCATTTTCCCAGTGCCGGAAAGAGGGAGATAAGACTGAACGGCGCCGCGAAACCAAGGGCGAGAGCAAAGAAGATAACCAGCGCCACGGCAGGTGGTTGCACCAGAGCATAACCAATCGCACCTGCCATAAACGGGGCCGCACAAGGCGTAGCCACAATGATCGACAGTGCTCCGGTCAGCGCCGCCCGGGCAAACGCGCCGCGCTCAATAGATATTTCTCCAGCGCGCTGCATTGACAGACCCACTTCAAACACGCCGAGTAAATTCAGGGCGGCACCCAGGATAATCAGGGCGAGAAAGGCAATGACCAGTGGCGACTGGAGCTGAAAGCCCCAGCCAACGGCAGTACCACCCGCGCGCAGGGCCAGTAGAATCGCTGCCAGTATGAGCATGGTGACGACCGTGCCGAGCAAAAATCCAAGCCCTTCTTTGCGGGTCTGCGTTGTACTGTGCGAATGGCGAACCAGGCCCAGCGCCTTTAGCGAGATTATCGGGAAAACGCAGGGCATAAAATTGAGGATAATGCCGCCTGCGAAGGCGGCGAGCATAGCAGTTAACATAATGATTCCCTGAAGGCTAATGGGGTGGTTGACATCTGCCTCTTACGAATGCGAATTCGCGTACTGTTTCACCGCTTCCATTGTTTTCTGAATATGGGTTTCAGGGTTTCTGTCAGTGTAGCTCAGCAGGATCTTACCGTCCGGTGCGATAACAAACGAGGTGCGGTCAGACAGCGTTTTGCCGTTCATCTGCATCAGCGTCTGGTACTCCGCAGCGACTTTCGCGCCCGGGTCCGCGGTGACGGTGAACTTATCGCGGCACTCCAGTTTAGAAAACTCATCTACCTGGTCCACATTCCCTGCAGTCACGCCGATGACAGTCGCGCCCAGTTTCTTGAAATCATCGGTGGCTTCGGCAAAGGCGTGGGCTTCGATGGTGCAGCCTTTACTGAATGCTGCCGGGAAGAAGTAGAGGACTACGGGGCCTTTTTGCAGCGCTTGTTTCAAGGAGAATGTTAGAGGCTTGCCCGCCAGTGCGCCCTGCAACTGAAAATCGGGGGCCTGCGCGCCGGTCGGCAATGCCGCCTGGGCATTGAATATCGGCATTGAAACGCTAAGCAGTACGGCAGAGGTAAGGCTCAAAAAGAGTTTTTTCATCGGTGTCATGTTGCGCTCCACAGGATTAGATAATTTGACATACATAGACAGTTCGCTGGATGTCGTGGGAAAGTTTCGCCTGAAATAAAAAAAATGACGTGCGCGAAAAAGAGACGGGATGACCGCCCTATTTCACGATGCGGTATCGGTAGCCGGGTAACACGTCTGCGGCTGCCTGCCGTTTTACGCCGCATGATTATTTAACAGGCGGGTGCTCGCATCGGCTTGAAGAAGAACCGTGACGTAATAAGCGTAGATAACATCGGGTATTAATGTTAACGGTCCGGGGGGCAGAGACCCGCTGCGGTGTTATTGATCCGGATAAGCAGAACATTTTTTATGCTGGCGCTGCTGCTAATAATGAGAACGACTGTTTTATTGAACCGGAGGCGTCTCTATCCGTTAAAGGAACCAGCTACGACAGAGAAACATATATGTACTGAGGGCAGCATCAAGTACTGTAATGTGAGGACGCAGGCAGGAGAGTTTTTTAATTCACGGTCGCGTGTTTAAGATTATTCCGTGACCGATGGTTAACCATCGTGGGATATCGGCATAAGTGTCAGGTTACGCCAGATAAACAATTTCATCGCATTGAGGGGGAGCGTGCCTCCCCCATAGCTGGATATTAGATTGCGAAATCTTCCAGTTTTTTCCCTTTTTCAAGCGCCGAGGTAATCGCTTTAGGCGTGCGACCCTGGCCCGTCCAGGTTTTTTCGCTGCCGTCTTCGTCGATATATTTGTATTTCGCCGGGCGAGGCTCACGGGTAGATTTTGTTTTTGTCGCCTGTCCTTTTAAGGAGGAGATAAGCTCTGCCGGGTCAATGCCTTCCTCAAGAAGCTTCACGCGAAAGGCCTCGAGTTTTGCCTGTTTATCCTCGAGTTCCTTACGCTGAGAGGCTTCTTCTTCGCGGCGTTCTTCAACGATGACCGTAAATTTTTCGAGAATATCTTCAAGATATTCCAGACTAACTTCACGCGTCTGAGCACGCAGTGTGCGAATGTTGTTTAAGGCTTTCAGTGCTTCTGACATTTGCAGATCCTTTTACTTGAATTTGGTGGTGTTTCGAATGGCTTCTTTGCGAATAGTTCCTGGAAACTAAACGAGCGTATCATTTTTGTTTCTCAGTTGGACACAATGTATATACCGTGTATGCAAAATAATATATAGCAAATTATGAATAGAAATGTCTGTCTTTTAGTGTCATTACTCTTTTTTTTCTAAGTAGAGTATTTCGGTGCTCAGTAAAAAGCATAACCCCTTCCATCAACCTGAACCATTTTATGGAGTGTTACCATAGAAAACCCCTTTCATTACAGGTCTTTTTCCTGTTGATTGCCAATGCCACCCAGTATTTGGCCGTTACGTCTTGCTTATATTCGAAACAGATGGTGAATGATTTGTGCGCTTTGTCGCGAATTCTAAATCAAACCGCATCGTTTGTTGGGAGTAATCGGTTTTGTCAGAAAGGCGGGTTTTACTTGATCAATTGTAAAGGTGACCGTGTGAAATAGCGTTTTAAGAAATATCAGTTGTAGGTTGTCTTCTTTTTATGCTTTTTACTGACTGCAGTTATCCAGCTCGGCAGCAAGCCTGTTTAGCTCATCCTGAATATATTTTCGTCGTAGTTTAAACAGCAAGCCTGCAGGAATAACTCGCTCTATTATTGTCGACTTCCCGGTCACGTACTCCATTACGAGTCGTTTAACATCTTCTTCTGTCCAGCTATCCATCACCGGCGTTGGGTTGTAAAGAAGATTTGCCTGGAGGGCAGGGGCAACTTCTTCATCCAGAATCATGAAGATCTTTTCCCGGCTTAAACCGGACTCATTCAGCTTTTGTGCCATCCATCGGTAGTCGTAGTCCTGGAGTACCCGCGCAGTAAAAAGCTCAGATAACGCATGCCAGACGAGGGCACGGCTGGCCAGTTCGGCTTCGGTAATATGCATTCATTTATCCCCTGCGGTGAAACATCCAAGGCGCTAAAAGCAGTTTTACCAAACCAATGGAACGTGTCAACGCTATGCAGGATGGGGCACATACAACAAAAAAGCCCACAGGGCTTGCGCCGTGCGGGCTCTTAGGACTTCATCGGATGACTCTGGTAATCACCGATGGAGAATTTTGGTGGGCTGGCGGAGTCTGAATAAATCTCTTAACTATTTAAATAAAATGGCTTTTTATGAATTCAGTTTTCAATTATGTACCTAAACGTGTACCAATTATGAAATGTCATTGCGCTCTAGACTGCCTAAAGTCGTCGATTGTTCTTCCTCATGATCACTTTTCTGCTCTTACAAAGGCTGGCGAAAAAGTTTTTTTGGTGAAAACTGTTCACACTGTTCACTGAGGATTTTTATTATTTAATTTCAGTAGGTTATCTGGTGAATACAACGTGAACAGTGAACACTTTACTGTTCACCTCCGCAGGTTTACAGATTTAAACGTCATCGTCTGCTTTGAGCGAAGAGTCGACTTAGTGAAGAAAGCTTTATATGAGCCCATTAATAGTGTGGTTTTTTTTATTCTTCCCCTTGAAATCAGTCTGAAAAACACTGATATAAATAAAAGCAGCTGCATCGGGCACTTGCCTCTGGAGAAAATAGTAATGGAAGATTTCTACATCTCAGCAATCAAAATGGACAGTACCAATCAGCATATTGAATTTGTAAAAGTACATGAGAACAAAGGGGATATGGTCGGGCCAGCTACCGTTAATTCACGTGCTTTCGTTGGCCAACTGATCAAAACAGGGAAAATTGAGTTCAAAACTATAACCTGGAACAAAACAACAGAAAAATGGTCTGTAGGAGCAAAAGTTGAAGTGATGACTGATGGTTACATCACAACTGATCCAAACAAGACAAAACGTGACAATCTTGGCAATCTTCCCAACTTTGTCTGATACATGGAGTTTTTGTTGAAATCACAAGCCGTCATTCAAGACGGCTTTTACTTAAGCCGTAATGCCCTGATTAAAACAAAATTAACCATGCCATCTTCTGTGTTGCAGTGATTTGTCAGTACATTTTTGTTATTCGTAACTTGCCTCTACACTCTTACAAAGCCAGCTTCTGGAACTGAGTGGTCTGACACCCTTTGAGGGTAAAAAGTTTTTTCTGAAAAAACTGTTCACACTGTTCACTTGGTTTTTTTATTTCTTATTATCATAATGTTAGCGGGTGAACACATGGTGAACAGTGAACGCTTCACTGTTCACTTTTGCCGTTTGGCAGGCAAAAAAAGACCGGCTGTTGCCGGTCAGGGTAGTTCATTTCGCGGTGGGTTCATCGCACTTTGGCAGCCAGTCAGCGTTGCTTTCCTCCCGCAGTGTGAGGTTGGTCTGCATCCCCTGATTCGTCCGGCGTTTGTCATAATTCAGTCCGTACTCTTTCAGCATGGCTGAGAGTCCTTTGCCAAACATGGTGAGGCTGAGGGTGTTCTTGTAGCCGTGTGCCTCCATATACACCAGATAGGCGTGATAGAGGTACAGGCGCGGCTGACGCGGGATAATGTTGGCATTCCCCATGTACATCCCGTCAGCCTCCGGCAGGGCTTCCAGATAACCGCAAAAATCAAAGGCCGGGTCAGCGTCGCGTTTGATGCTCAGTGCCTCGTCCGAGTTCTGCTGAGACTGGAGCAGGGTGCGGGCGGTCATCGGGTCGCTGAACTGCTGCATCAACTGGCGCACAATGACGGCCAGCTCGCGGGCGATTTTGTTCTTAAGCTGCGGGTCGCGCTCCTCCGGGGCAATCTGTTCCGGGAAGTGAATAATCACCCGGCGACGGGAGACACCGCCGCTGCGGTCAGTGAAGCGCATCGGGTTGTTGTTCACGGCCAGAATCACCGCCGGGATATGTGTGGAATAGGCGTTCTGGTACTTCGGGTCAACGGAGACCGCATCGCCGCCGGTGATGGCCTTAAGCCCGGCCCCGTCACCGCTCCATTTCTCCTGGTCAGGCAGACGGATGAGTGAGAAACCAATCAGTGCCGCGCGTTCGCGGGGCGATTCCAGTGTTTCGATGGTGGCGGAGGTGGCGTTATCTTCCCCGGCGAGCATCGTGGCAATTTCGGCGAGAATACTTTTTCCGCTGCCCCCCGGCCCGGTCACTTCGAGGAAAAGCTGCCAGTCGTAGCGGTTTGCCAGCACCATAAACAGCGCCGCCAGAATCACATCGCGTTTGTCGGCGCGGCCACCGGCCGCACGGTCAAGCCAGCGCCAGAAATGCGGGGCGTGGGTTTCCAGCGTTTCCCCCGCCACCGGCGGGGTGAAATCGACATCGCACAGGGTGCGCAGCCAGTACGCTTTGTGGTGCGGGCTGAATGTCCCGCTTTTCGTGTCGAGCACGCCATTACGAAAACCAATCAGACGCCGCGCCGGGGTGTCCTGCTGCGGAATAATCAGTTTCAGTGTCTCCACGACGGAGGCAATTTTCCCCGATGAGAACGGCGCGCGCAGACGCCGGAACAGCCCGGCCACGTCACGGGCAAAATCGGACGGCGGAGTGATTTTCCAGATGCCGTTTTCATAGCGGGACAGGTGCTGGCCATTCGCGTCCACGGCCAGCGCTTCGCCGTAATGTTCATGCACCCGCATGGCCTTTTCGCTGGCGCTCATGGCGGTAAATTCCGCTTCGCTCATGGTGTCAAACGGGCTTTGTTCCGGTGGACGGATGGCGTCATATATCGCGTTACGCGTGGCCTCTTCACCCTGCCGGACAAACGCATCATTCCAGTCACCGAACACCGGCGGCAGGGCAACCGTGCCCCCACAGGCGTCTGCGGCCACTGCGGCTTTGCTCTGGCCGTTGCCGTTCAGGTCACGGTCGGCGGCGAGAACAATCTGGCAGGCCGGGTGCTTCTGACGGGCCAGGCTCGCCAGAGAAAGGAGGTTGACGGACGACAGCGCCACCATGACGGTTTCGCCGGTCAGGTGATGCACGGTGAGCGCGGTCGCATAGCCTTCCGCTATCCACAGGCGTTTTCCGGCCTGTTTTTTCCCTTCAAGGGTGTGAGAGCACCCTTTGACCGCCCCGCCTTTCAGGGTGCGCTTGTCGCCCCCGGCGTTAATGAGCTGGAGGTTAACCAGTGCACCGGACCCGTCATGCAGTGGCACCACCACATCACCGGCGCTGAACGTCACGCCGCCGGTTTTGTGCGTGGTCGTCAGCGTCAGGCATTCATGCGCGGGGAAGCCCTTGCGGGTCAGGTAGGCGTTACCGGTGGCCGTGCGGGTTTTCTCCATCAGTCTGACGGCCAGTGCAGCCGCCGCTTTACGGTCAGCTTCCGTTCCGGCCTCAGTGGCCGCAATCACCGCCGGGGCCACCGGTGGCAGGCTGCCGGTGACGGCGTTCACCTTCCGGGCGGCCTCAGCCGGTTTCACACCGAACACCTTTTCGACCAGTTTCAGGCCGTCACCCGCGCCGCACTGGTTACAGAACCAGGTGCCGCGCCCCTCTTTGTCATCAAAGCGAAAGCGGTCACTCCCGCCACAGACCGGGCAGGCCTGATGCCGGTTTTTAATGACCTTCACCCCCAGCGCCGGGAGAATGCGCGGCCAGTGGCCGCATGCCTGGTTGACGGTTTCCGTTACGTTCATGTTCATTGTTTTTTCCCTCAGTGCAGCACAGGCGTTGTGATATGACGGGCGCAAAGCTCATCCATGACGGCGAGTCCCAGAAAGGACAGTGACGGGGCGGCCTTAAGCGGCCCTGCTTCCATCAAATCTTCCAGCAGTGCACAGGCAATCTGACGGCCTTTCTCCTCGCCGTGCTGGCGCAGATAGAAGCCCTCCAGCTCGGCGGCCATCGCGCTTTCCAGTGCATCGAGGGTGAGGTGTGGATAGCGGTGCTGACGTTCGCACAGGGTCAGCCAGGCACAGGCGACGGCACGGCGGTACAGGGCGGCACGCAAGACGGGCGGTAAGGGCTGTTTCATGCGCGTACCTCCTCAGTGAGCCAGCGCGCGTTACAGCGTTCGACCACATCATCAAGCCGGGCAGTCATGAGGTGAATGACGGAAGCGAGCTGTAACTGTTGTGCCGGGTCACGACGGGAAGACATGCAGTCCTGTACCTGCATAAGTTCGCCGACCAGCTGGCCGACATTACGCAGGTGCTCAAGGTGCAGGAGGTCAGCACGGGTGATGGTCAGGGTGAGTTCGTTCATGCAAGCACCTCCGCAACCGGCAGGCGGCCAGCAAATGAAAGGACGTAATCACGGACAAGGGACAGGCGGGCGGCCTGCTCATCACCGGCCACGGTGCGGAGCATACAGATACGGGGTTTACGGTCTGCACGACGAACGGCGGCAAACACAAAGACAAACTGCGGGTGTGACGGGGTGAGGATAGTAGCCATGATGGCAGCCTCCATTGAGTAGCGGTTATTGCTACCACCGGAAACGCCAATTTCACTGGTGGCAGCCCGAACGGGGTTGGCGTAACCGGCCTCAATGGATACCGGCCAGCCCGAAGGCTGCCCCGCCCGGACTGCCATTATCAGAAACGAGCTCTGGTGTACGAATAAACACCACAGCCCTGAATATGGGTGTGTCTGAGCTACGACGAAAAAAAAGACGCGTGGCGCGTCTGGTGTCGCCATTGAGTTATTCGGAACGCCAATTCCGGCTGCCGATTTTGCGACAGCGCAGGAACTATACCCGTAAAAAACCCCGGCAGGCAAGCCAGGGAAAAGAATAATTAACACAACGGCACCTCAGCAGTCAGTGAGCGTGTCTTCCCCGGCGGGGCGGGAACGGTGATGCTTCTGCTCACCCTGTGGGGCGGCACGCTCCACACTGAATGCCGGTGAACGCACTCTGTAGCCCCGGCTGGCGCTTTTCCCTTCCGTGACAGAGGTCAGGGCAAGACTCAGCAGATGGGCATCTTCGGGGGTAAGTGTGTGTTTCTGTCCGCCAAGGGTCAGGATAATCATGCGCACATCCCTCCGTTACGACGGGCGATACAGTCCGCCATCCAGGCGCTGACCTCGGAATGTACCCAGGCGACATTCTTTCCACCGAGAGAGACCTGTTGCGGAAATTCGCTGCGGCTGATGAGGTCATAAATGGTCGAACGGGACAGGCCACAAAGATGCATCACTTCGGGCAGGCGTAAAAAGCGCTCCTGAGTCCTGTCAGGGACGGGCATTACCGGGGTGAGCGGTGCGGAAGATGGAGAAGAAAAAGCAGTGTGCATCGGGCTACCTCATTGGGTTTGTACAGCGCCGGGTATGTCTGTCCGGCTTCGGGTAGCTCCCTATTTTGTGAATATTTTGACGCAGGGCAACAAGTCATTTTGTACTGGCCCACCACACAACAGCCTGATTTTTAAGCAGTGGCAAACGTTGGCAATCTTTTGGTAAATGTTGGCAAACTGATGGCTCATTATTGATTACTTTTATTTATATATTTTCATTTTTTAATCGATAAAAAGTCTAACGATGAGGCTGAGTGAAAAATCAGGACGGTGAACAGTAGTGAACAGTCGGTGAACAGTTGCCCCCTCAACTGTTCACTCTTTAACTTACTGTATTACTTATCTTTTTATTTTCAGTGAACAGTAGTGAACAGTTATCAGTAAAAAAATAAACGGTGAGTAAGGTTTTCCTGCGACCTCTTTCTGGCGAGCCGGGGTTACATCCCTTTTGTGCCATCCCTGCCACAACCGTAATGAATCGCCCCGTTGTGTGGTGCACGGCAGAATGACCTCAGCCAACACACACGGAGAGCCTGAAATGATGAAGCCCGCAGACATTATTACCGCCGCCATGAAAGCGACAGCAGAGAAGCAGAGGGAGGAGAATGAACAGCGCGTGGCCGTTGCCCTGGAGGCGTTCACGCAGGCCCGTGACGCCCACACGGCCAGCATGAAAAAACTGTATGACACCGAGGCGGCCATTCGCCGCAGTGAACAGGAACGGCAGGCCGCGCTGAATGAAAGCGCAGAAGCGGAACAGAGCTGGCGCAGCCGGTTCCGCAGTCTGCGCGGTAACCTCACCCCGGAAATGAAAGCCGAACACTCACAGCGCATTGCGAACCGCGAACTGGCGGAAGAGTTCACCGCCCTGATTGCCGAACTGGAAGACGACAAAGACAGTGCAATGCTCGGCGCATGCGGGTCAGCGCATCAGTACACAACCGCCCACAACACCGCATTCACCACGTATGCTGACGGTGAATGGGCCTGTGCCCTTACGGCCATTGACCCGGCACTGATACGCGCTTTTGTGCTGCGCATCCGTTCGCTGGAGTTAAGCGGCAGCGAATCAGCATATGCCACTGCGGCCCGTGAGCTTGCGAACAGCCTGGGGACAATGAAGGCTGTTCACGAGTTTGATATGGCACAGGAGCCGGTATTGTCCGTCACAGGTCTGTACCGCCCGGCACTGACGGGGGTGGATATGAAGCTCTATAACAGCCCGGCCAGACGTACGCAACTCGCTCAGGCACTGGCCGCAAAAAAAGCCGCTAACGGGACGGGGGTATAAATCATGTTTCACTGCCCGTTCTGCAAACACGCCGCCCATTCGCGCACAAGCAACTATCTGTCGGAAAACGTCAAACGCCGCTATCACCAGTGCCGGAATATTGAATGCTCGGCCACGTTCCGTACCACCGAATCGGTTGACGGGGTGATACGTGCCGGGGTGCTTGTGCCGTCCCCGGAGCCGGACAGCCCGCCGGCACCGTAAATACCCCCCCCCTCATATACTGTTAAAGACCACGGAGAGAACACCGTTGACCACACTCACACCACAGCAGGCCTTTGACATCTGTCAGGCCGACAAAACCGCCTGGCTTAACCTGAAAACGGAACGGGAAAAGGCAGAGCAGGCGCTCAACGCGTATCTTTCCGGAGACAGTGAAAACTGCCCGGTCAGGGTGGCGGCACTGCGCGGGCGCATTGAGATGAATACATGGCAGATTAACCGGGCAGCCGGTCGCTATATCCGCTCGCATGAAACCTTACAGCACGTCAGCATACAAAACGGCCTTGAGGGATTTATGCAGGAACACGGGGCCACACTGGCCGCCGTGCTGGCCCCGGAATTAAAAGCGCTGAACGGCCAGCCGGACTTTATTAAACGTCGCGCCCTCGACCGCGCAACCACGTATCTGCGTGATGCGCTGGCCGCGTGGCTGAATACCGGTCAGGACATTCATTATTGTGCGCAGGATAATGACATTTTAATTGCCGCCGGACACAGGCCTGACGCGGCTTCGCGGGCAGATAATCAGGAAAAATACACACCTGTACAGCACCAGATTTATGCGCGCCGGTGTGCAGACATGGCCGCGCAGCACCCCGCCTGAAAATCCCCGTAAATCCTGCTATTTTTCCTGAATTACGCCATGCATCCCCAGGGTGCATGGTTTTGCATGTGTTTACGCACTTTTTTTACCCCTTCCCGCACCAGTCCCGGCGCGGCCTGAGCCGGTTCATGCACCTGCATTAAAACCGCCCCGTTAAGCGGGCAGGCGAGGCGGGGAAAGCACTGCGCGCTAATGGGGATTAAGCATTTGCACATTTACACACTCATAAAGAGCTAGCTAGCTCGTCATCTTGAATGACAAGTCCTTCACGATAAGCCGTCTCAAGCAACGGGCTTAATTTTTGAGTTTTCTCAGTGACAAAGGCAACCTGATACTTAGCTCTGGTAATGGCGACGTATAGTTTATTAAAAGATGAATAGTTAATGAAATGAAGTGATTCTCCATTATAATTGGACTGTTCAGGGAATTTGTCTGAATCAGCTCCAACAATTATAACCGCAGAGAATTCCAAACCTCCAATATACTCTATGCCGCCTATTATGTAGGCGTTTGTTTCGGCAGCTTTCATAACAGCAAGGTTATCACCGCGTCTTTCAATGCAAATGTGTTGTTTAGAATTTGAAACTGCGTATTCCTTAATTTCTTTTAAGATATTGTCAGTGCAGGGTACTATTAGGATGTCACTCCGTGGAATATCTGTTTTTTGCGAGATGTGATCAGCGAGAGCGAAGGTGGTTCTATAGACTTCATTTGCGTTTTGCTTGCTAATGATATATGGGATATTACATTTATCTTCAATCAGTGAAGTATGACCAGTCATCGATTCGGCAAGGGGGTTTTCCAATTCTTGAAAAAGAGTAGCGCCAGAAGCTAATACGCAGCTTGCTAAATTAATAATGTGCTCCGATGAACGGAAAACGGCATTTAATCCGTGCTCACGAGCTAAAGTAGCATCAAGCTCTTTAGCAACATCTTCTTTGGTAATGGTAGTGTCACCAGAAGCTTGGCTGCGATCCATTGTAAATACTATGTGATTTGAATTTGGCTTAAGTAAATTGTGAAATAAACTTAATTCATTGATGTTAAATAAATGTGTTTCATCAATATACATTATGTCAAAGCCGCTATTAATTCTTCTTCTTTTCCATATTGGTGTTGATGTTTCCTTTAGTGCGGATAGTGTAATGTCATCACTATCAAATAAGTTTAGAGCGATTAGCTTGTCTTGATATTTGTTATAAATTGAGAAGATCGTTTTATAATCATCCTCGATTTCAAGAGGTATGGCATTTTTGCTTCTAGAAAGAGATGTATAAGTTTTAAGATCATCTCCAGCTCTGCCCTTTATGTAGGTTGAAATTTCCTCTTGTAATAGTATTGATACACCCCACGGGTCATTATTACCAAAGAAGTTTTTTAATGCAGGTGATATAAAGTTAATAGAGCCTGCATAATCATTTATTAAAAAGTCTTCGAGCGCTTCGTTTATATATAAAAGTTGCAACTGTTTAGACTCAAATGCATCACTATCTAAGTATTCAGTGGCTTCAATCCTATTTCCAAGGTTCTTAATACACCATTCCTGTAAAGTAGTAACCTCGACGGATTGTAGATTTACTGAATCAATATATTCCGCGCCACCATTTGATGCGATCAGGTTTTCAATATTTGTTTTGGTTGCAATGCTATGTGTTATAAATATAGCCTTTAGTTGACTTCCTGTTTTTTTTGCATTGTTCAATTGAACAACACACCTTAAAATTAAGCTCAAAGTTTTACCTGTTCCTGCTGCGCCCTTTAGAATATCTGGTCCGTAGCTTTCACTGAAGACAAATCTTTTTTGACTTTCAGTCAGGTTTTTTACCCAATAATCTAGCCCCATATGTGGGTTAGAAAGATTGTCTGTATTGTCGATTTCATTGATATTGAGATAAGAGGAGGAGCTACTTTCTTCTTCTTTGGGAGCTAAAAATTGTGAAGCAACATCTAGTTCATTTATTCCTTCTTTTGCTTTACGGAAATTAGCTAATTTAGGTGGAGTGTTGTTGGTTTCGTACCCATCAAGGAAAATAAGGAAGCTACTTTCATTCCTTTTTTCTTGGCGTTCTTTATCAGGAGATTTATCGAGTATTACTTTATAAGACTTGCCTGTAGTAAATGATAATGGCAACAAAGCAATTAAAGAGGAACCATTAATTATTTTTTCACATGGGCTATGACCTATTTTATCCCAGAGTTTAATTGCAAGCCTACAGGATTTTTGAAGGATAGTAATAATTTCATTACTACTTCTTTTGAAACCGTTAAAACTTGAAGTGTCAAAAATAAGCATGTTTTTCTTATTAGGATTTTTTGTTACTATGTATATTCCTGCACCAGAAGATATCGCTTTGACATCCAAGCTAAAGTCAAAAGGTTGTTGTTCCTTTAATACATCGGCAAGTAGTTGGCCCTTATCGTAATCAGCTGATTGGAGCATTCTTTCAGCGACTATTTTACGTGCGGCATTACTTTCAATTGCTATGAAGCTCATATTTATACATCCATGATTTTGGTTAATAATGAGAGATGATGATTGTCTACGCCAACTCTAACAAAGTTATTTGTGAAACGTTGCATTAACAACTCTATAAATGGTGATTTCAGTTGGCCGACGATGCTACAGAATTTATTCGCGATATTTAAATTTAAACCTGAGTATATATTCCCATCATCAATTTCAATGCCATTTGGAATTCTTTTGGCAGTCAAAATATTTAACTCATAAATTTCTCTTAAATTAACTACTACGGATTTGTAACCAACAATCTCATCAATGAAGAAATAGTCAGGGTTTTTATTTTCAATTATGTCGCTAAGGATTTTTGAAATTTCTTCACGGAAAAATAATAATAATTCCGCATACGATTGGTTCTGTTCAATTGAATCAATTTTTTCTTTTAATGATGCCAGTCTATTTAATTGTTTGGCCTTGAGTGATTTTTTATCCGCGATTACATCGTAAATGCGATCATAACCATATGCTTCGAGATTGTCTTTTGAAAAGCCAGCCTCGTTAAGTAAGCTTAAATATTGCGAAAGTAAATTTTTATAGGTTTGTTTTTTTATGATAGGAAGAAGGTCTTTTTCTTTCCAGATGTCAAATGGAATCGCTGGTATGAAATTATAAAACTTCACCTTGTCGATATTTGCTATATCACATCGGGCTGTGATGATTAAACCTAATGTCTCGTTGTTTGGATAAGAAGCACTGTAAGCACAATTAAATATTGTACCCTGGGTTAAGCATTTATCATCCGTAACATCAACCATGTCACGTAACATTTTATCTCCTTATTTTAATGGTTCCTCACAAAATTACCCCACCATTTCATCATAGTCACGCGTCTTTCAAGGTAAATGGAGCGATTGTAAGCTCTTCTGACCTCATTTTTATCGGCATGAGCTAGAGAAACTTCAATAACATCACTGTTGAATTCTGCCTCATTTAAAGCAGTGCTCGCAATACTTCTTAAACCATGAGCAACCAGCTTACCACCGAACCCGATTCTTTTTAGTGCAGCGTTTGCGGTTTGGCTGTTCATGGGAAGTTTGGGGTTGCTTCTGCTTGGGAAAACGTGGTCTCTATGAGCACTAATAGGTTTCATCACCTCTAAAATCTCTAATGCCTGAGGGGATAAAGGAACAATGTGCTCACGTTTCGCTTTCATTCTCTCGGCTGGAATTGTCCAAATCTTAGTATCGAGATCAATCTCAGCCCATCGAGTACCTGATGCTTCAGAAGGACGAACAAGTGTTAGGAGCTGCCACTCAATTAAGCACCGAGTTGGAACAGACAGATTAGACATGGCCAAGGAACGCATTAACTTTGGCAATTCTTCTGGCCGTAACGTCGGCATGTTTTGCTTCTTGGGCTTCTCAAATGCCATACCCACACCAGATGCTGGATTTGCATCAATCAGGCCAGTGTTTACTGCGTAGATCATTATCTCGTTAACACGCTGCACCAAACGGCGAACTGTCTCGAGTGCACCACGCGCTTTGATTGGTTCAAGTGCTTCAACTATCGTTCTGGCTTTAATTTCCTGAACAGGTATAGCGCCGATTGCTGGAAACACATCCTTATCTAAAGAGCGCCAAATATCTTTCGCATAATCCTCTGTGACGCTTCTCCTTTTAATCTGGAACCAGTTAGCCGCTACTGTTGAGAAAATACTGTCCAGCTCAATCTGGCGTTGTTCTGAGGCTTGCTCTTGCTGCTGTTGTGGATCCATGCCTTGTGCGAGCGTAGTTAAATGTTGGTCGCGTATCTGACGAGCTGCTGCGAGTGTAAGGGCAGGGTATGAACCGAGACTTAGATTAGTTCGGCTGCTGCTTCCCGGTCGCTGATAACGGAAGCGCCACAGTTTTTTCCCAGAGGTTTTGACGAGTAAGAACAGGCCATCACCATCATGAAGGGTGAAGTCTTTTTCGCGGGGTTTCGCTTTTAGGATTTCGTTGTTAGTAAGTGGGCGTGTAATGCGCGCCATGTCTGGATCCCTTCCATAATTGGTACACGTTTTTGGCCCACAGTATAACGTGTACCTAAACGTGTACCAATTTTCTCTGGATTCAGCCGGATTTCCTCGGACGATTACAGACACAAAAAAAGCCCGCAGGGCTTGTGCCGTGCGGGCTTTCAGGATTTCCCCGGACGTATCCGGAAGAGTAAGTGGTGGAGCTGGCGGGAGTTGAACCCGCGTCCGAAATTTCTACATCCTCGGTACTACATGCTTAGTCCAGTCTTTACATTCGCCTGGCACCTGCGGACGGACACGCCACTACCAGACTAGCCTGATTAGTTTTAACGCTTCAACCCCAGGCAGGGCCTCCACGCGATCTCTTTTGGGTTTGACCTCTCTTTGATCCCCGTCTTAAGAGCGGAAGCTAGGGAGAGAGGGCTCAGAGCAGGTTATTAAGCTGCTAAAGCGTAGTTTTCGTCGTTTGCGACTATTTTTTGCGGCTTTTTACGAGGCAAACCGCCCCTCGGCATGCACCTTGGGTTTCGCAAATCCCGTCGAATCCAGAATCAGCCCCAAAAGTGTTGCGGCAAGTATAACAGATTTGTGACGCAGCATGCCAGTCCATATCACTGCGATGCCTTCAATCAGAGATGTCTGGCGACAATATGAGCAATTGCTACTGTTTACGCATAAAAACGCTAATAAGCTTAGCGGGAGAAGGTTCGGAGAATGCACCTGGGCGAGAAGGGTAGGACATACGAAAAATTATGATGCCAAACATTCTTTACTCTCATAGTGAGAGTGGCGGGAAAGATATTTGGCCCGGACACTCCCGCAGGGGAAGCATCCGGTGGGCGTTATTAACGGCCTGCGTTTTTCATAATGCGGGCTTTATCAAGTTGCCATTCGCGCTCTTTAAGATCGGAACGCTTATCATGCTGTTTCTTGCCTTTCGCAACGCCGATTTTGACTTTGCACCAGGCATTCTTCCAGTACAGCGAAAGGGCAACAACAGTATAACCTTCACGGTTTACGCGACCATAGAGGGCGTCCAGTTCACGCTGATTGAGCAGCAGCTTACGTGTACGGGTCGGGTCGCAAACATAGTGGCTCGAAGCCACTGCCAGCGGGGTGAAGTTGGCGCCAAACAGATATGCTTCGCCATCTTTTAGAATCACATAACTGTCGCCGATGTTAGCTTTACCCGCACGCAGGGATTTGACTTCCCAGCCCTGCAGAGACAGACCCGCCTCAAACTCTTCTTCGATAAAATATTCGTGGCGGGCGCGCTTATTCATCGCGATGGTGGCGGAACCGGGTTTGTGTACTTTTTTCTTCGTCATAAGTGTCGTGAAGCCATTGGTAATCTGATATCCAAAAAGACCTCATTGCATCCTGTGAGGTTCAACGCGTTATCTTAGCACGAGTTCCGGCGTAGCGTTTTCCTTTCATGTATGGGAAATGTTATTATTTGATGATTGTGTGATCGCAGGAAATGCTATGCCTCAGATTAGTCGCTCTGCACTGGTGCCTTACAGCGCAGAACAAATGTATGAATTGGTTAACGATGTGAAATCTTACCCACAGTTTCTGCCAGGGTGCACGGGAAGCCGCGTGCTGGAGTCCGGCCCGACGCAGATGACGGCAGCAGTGGATGTCTCGAAAGCGGGAATCAGTAAGACTTTCACAACGCGAAATACCTTAACGGCAAATCAGACCATTTTGATGCATCTTGTCGATGGTCCATTTAAGAGATTAATGGGGGGCTGGAAGTTTACGCCGCTCTCGGCGGATGCCTGCCGCATTGAATTTAATCTTGATTTCGAATTTACCAATAAGTTGATTGAGCTGGCGTTTGGGCGTGTTTTCAAAGAGCTGGCTGCCAATATGGTAGAAGCGTTTACCGTGCGTGCGAAAGAGGTTTACAGTGCCGGGTAAGATTGTGGTGGAAGTGGCGTATGCGTTGCCTGAAAAGCAGTACCTGCAGCGGGTAAACCTTGAAGACGGGGCAACTATTGAGCAAGCGATTGTTGCCTCTGGACTGCTGGAATTACGCACCGATATCGATCTCAGCCACAACAAAGTGGGCATCTATAGCCGCCCGGCGAAACTGCATGATGTGGTTGCCGATGGCGACCGTATCGAAATCTATCGCCCCCTGATTGCTGATCCGAAAGAACTGCGCAGGCAGCGCGCGGAGAGAGCGGCGAAGAAATAGCCTTGTTCAGGTTGTTGCAAGCGCTTTTAACAGGACGTTCAATCTGGCGCTGGCATTCTTGTACGGTGAGACGCTATTGAATTGAATCATACGACCTCGCGTCCATTTTCCGTACCAGAGTTGGTGGTACAATTCATCGTCGCTAAAGCCATTCACCAGAGCCACCAGTTGCTGTTGGTTCTCTTCCAGCAAATTAAGCAACATCGACCATGACGTAATATGCTGGTAATCGGCGTAGTATTTTTGCGCAAGCTTCCCCAGTTCATTCCATTTTACGCCTTTTGCCGGAAAATCGATTTGCTCGCCTGCCGCTTCCTGGTGGTGCCAGTAGAGAACTTGCTCTCCCCAGCCAATCAGGTAGCTGACAAGGTTGGCGACACTCATGCGGCTCCCGGCTACATGACCGTCAAGACATGGCTGAAAGGCCATCTCGGGAGGTATGCGGGCGAGTTTTTTGCGTAATGCGAGGGCGGATTTTTCCATTGCTTCAAGTAGGGCGGTTTTGCTTTCCGGAACAGCCATCGTTTTCATCCCCTGAAATGAAAAATGGCGCCATAAGGCGCCATTTCTGATTCTGCAATTACTCTTTTGTCAGTGCGGGTTTGTTATCAATGTTGGTTAATACGCCGCTGCTGTTAAAGGTCAGCGTCAGCGTCTGCTGGGTTGCATTTTCGTGCCCCGGCTGCTGGCGGAATACATAGAACCAGGTGCTGCTTCCAAACGGGTCGGTCATCATCGGCGTACCTAATGCGTATGCAACCTGCTGTTGCGTCATCCCTACGCGGATTTTAGAAACGTCATTCGGAGTCAGGTAGTTCCCCTGATTGATATCAGGACGGTAAACCACGCGTTCCAGAGTGGAACAGCCTGCGGTCAACATCAGAAGAACCGCTGCGGCAGCAGTCAGCATTTTACAGCGCATAATGATTTGATTCCTTTTCGGGCCCGAACAGTACGTGGCTCATTTGTAATGTGCCGATAATAATAGACCTTTAGCCAGTTTAAAACCTTTGCTACCTGGTCTGACGGCGAATTTATCGTGTACTGAGACCGTACTAATGACAAAAAGTTTACGCAGCGAGTAGCTCTTTCGCATTTGCCAGTGTATTTCGGGTGACTTCACTACCCCCTAACAGCCGTGCCAGTTCCTGTAAACGTGCGCGTTTATCCAACTGCAGCATGTGTGTTTCGGTCATTGCGCCGTCGGTCTCTTTGCTAACAAAGAAGTGATGGTGCCCACAGCCTGCAACCTGAGGCAGGTGAGTCACGCACATGACCTGGGTGGATTCGCCTAATTGACGCAGAAGTTTACCGACGACCGCCGCGGTCGGGCCGCTGATTCCCACATCCACCTCGTCGAAAATCAGCGCCGGGGTTTCCATCTTCCGGGCGGTGATGACCTGAATGGCTAGCGCAATTCGTGACAGCTCACCGCCGGAGGCGACTTTAGAAATAGCCTGTAGGGGCTGACCGGGGTTGGTTGTGACGCGGAACTCAATGCGATCGGCGCCATCAGCGGTGAGGGTATGCTCATCAAAGCTGACGTCGATATCAAATACCCCGTGCGGCATTGAAAGCATATGCATACTCTCGGTGATCAATTGCCCCAGCTCGTGCGCGTAGTGCACCCGTTGCGTATGGAGCTGGCGGGCGGCCTCAAGTGCCAGTTGGTGGTGCTTCGCCACTGCAAGCTTCAGCGTTTCCTGTGAGTCTGCCTGGTCATCAAGCTGCTGTTGCTCTTCCAGCAATGATTGATGGAATTGTGGCAAGGCTTCCGGGCTGACGTGGTGTTTACGCGCCAGCGAAATCTGTTTTGAAATACGCTGCTCAAGTTCATACAGGCGGTTCGGATCCAGTTCAAGACGGTCACAGTAATGACGCAACTCATCGCTGGCCTCGCTGACCTGAATAGCCGCTTCTTCGAGCATAATGAGGATGCCGGACAAGCTGGCATCCATCCCGGCCAGTTCGGTAACCATTTGGCGTGCGGTATAGAGCTGGCTTTGTAGATTGGCATCTTCGCCGTCTGCCAGCAAATTCAGCGCATGCTGACTGGTGCTAAGTAACTGGCCGCTGTTGGCGAGGCGTTTGTACTCTTCATCAATCTGTTCAAATTCGCCCGGCAGTGGGTTGAATTCGTTAAGCTCTTTTAATTGATAATGCAGCAGTTCGGCACGTGCGGTACGTTCCTGGCTTTGCTGTTGATGCTGCGCCAGTTCGCGGCAGCTCGTATGCCACTGGCGGTAATGTTCTGCCATCTGTTGAGTAAGTGTGTACTCACCTGCATAGCCGTCCAGCAAAGCTTTCTGATGTTCAGATTTCACTAACAGCTGATGTGCGTGCTGGCCGTGGATTTGGATCAGCAACTGCCCCAGTTCGCGCAATTGTGAAAGCGGAACTGCCGTGCCATTGATAAAACCACGAGAGCGCCCGTCGCTGCTGATAACGCGGCGAAGTAAACACTCACGTCCGTCTTCAAGCTGGTTCTCTTCCAGCCAGCGTTGTGCTGCTGGGGTGTCTTTCAGGGCAAAGCGCGCGCACAGGTCAGCGCGTGCGGCGCCCGCTCGCACCATGTCGGCCTCTGCACGACCACCCAGGCAAAGCCCCAGCGCATCAATGGCGATGGATTTACCTGCCCCGGTCTCACCCGTGATAGCCGTCATTCCGCTATGGAAGTCGATCTCAAGTTCACGAACAATCGCAAAGTTGCTGATAGTCAGTTGTGCCAACATGGTTGCTTTCCTGTATGAATAACCATAACTGTGTTTAAATACAGTATAAACTGGTTTTATATACAGTAAAGCCCCGGACTACGTTATTCAGAATAATTTTTTTGACCAGCCGAGTTTTGAGCTTAATGTATTGAAATAGCTATAATCTTTTGGGTGTATCAGATTGAGGTGATAGTCGCACCGACGAATCAGCACATCTTCGCCTTCCTGGATGGGCAGCGCGATTTGGCTATCGCAACTCACTTCCAGATCGCTGCGACGATGTGAGAAACGCAGGCGAATAGTGCTGCTGCTGTTAATGACCAGTGGGCGTGCAGAAAGCGTGTGCGGGAACATGGGCACTAGCGTGATGGCATCCAGCGAGGGGGTCAGGATTGGACCGCCCGCCGACAGCGAGTAGGCCGTGGAGCCTGTTGGCGTGGAGATGATCAGACCGTCTGAACGCTGAGAGAACGCAAAAATCTCATCGATGTAGACTTCGAACTCAATCATATGGGCGACTTTGCCGGGATGGAGAACGACTTCATTGATCGCGGTGCTGATGCGCTTCTGGCAATCCTGCTGGCAGACTTGTACTTCCAGCAAAAAACGCTTTTCGGCAATATAATAACCTTCCAGAACATCAGCCAACTGCTGCTGTGCGTTATCGGGGTCGAGGTCTGTCAGAAAACCCAGATTGCCACGGTTGATGCCAATGACTTTAATATCGTAGCGCGCCAGTGTGCGCGCGGCGCCAAGCATATTACCGTCACCGCCGACGACTACCGCGAGATCCGCCTGCTGACCAATATCTGCCAGCGTACCGGTGCGCACGTTTTTAAGCTGTAACTCTTGTGCAATCTGTTGCTCGACAATGACGTCATACCCTTTTGTACACAGCCAGCGATAGAGCATTTCATGTGTGGTCAGCGCGGTGGGGTGACGCGGATGACCGACAATACCAATACACTTGAAATGATGAGCCATTTTCTGGTGGTCCTTGTGCCAAATGAATGATGACAATCTGTCGCGTTCCCTTGAAACCCGGAAACGGATCCCCATAATAAGCGAAGTTAGCGAGATGAATGCGAAAAAACGCGGAGAAATTCATGAGTAGTAAAGAACAGAAAACGCCTGACGGGCAAGCCCCGGAAGAAATTATCATGGATCAGCACGAAGATATTGAGGCGGTTGAACCAGACGCTTCTGCTGAGCAGGTGGATCCGCGCGATGAGAAGATTGCCAACCTCGAAGCGCAACTGATTGAAGCGCAGAACCGTGAGCGTGACGGTATTCTGCGTGTTAAAGCAGAAATGGAAAACCTGCGTCGCCGTACCGAGCTGGACGTTGAGAAGGCGCATAAATTTGCGCTGGAAAAATTCATCAACGAACTATTGCCGGTGATTGATAGCCTGGATCGCGCGCTGGAAGTCGCGGACAAGAACAATGCCGACATGTCCTCGATGGTCGAAGGTATTGAACTGACGCTGAAATCTATGCTGGATGTCGTGAAAAAATTCGGTGTTGAAGTGGTAGCCGATACCAACGTTCCGCTGGATCCGAATGTGCATCAGGCTATCGCGATGGTGGAGTCAGAAGATGTGGCACCGGGCAACGTGCTGGGCGTGATGCAAAAAGGCTTTACCCTCAATGGCCGCACGATCCGCGCCGCAATGGTGACGGTCGCGAAAGCGAAGGGTTAATTTCCCTCATGTTAACCCTCACCCTGCGGGGAGAGGGTTAACATCATTATTCCGCCACGCTGTCGCGAAGGGATTTGACCGGAATAACGCGTACCTGCTTAATCATGTTGTCCTGCACATCGAGAATATCGATATCATAGTGTTCAATGCGCACGCGGGTTCCGGCTGCCGGGATCTCTTCTAGTGCCTCAAGTAACATCCCGTTAATCGTCCGGGCCTCGGCTTCCGGTAATTGCCAGTTAAAGGCTTTATTCAACTCACGCACATTGGCGCTGCCATCAATAATCACTGACCCGTCATTTTGCGGTGTCACTTCCTCGGCCAGCGACGGCGACATTGATGTCGTAAAGTCTCCGACAATCTCTTCGAGAATATCTTCAACCGTAATCAGCCCCTGAATGTCGCCGTATTCGTCCACGACCAGGCCGACTTTCTTTTTATTACGCTGAAATTTCACCAGTTGTACGCTGAGCGGCGTGCCTTCCGGCACGTAATAAATTTCATCGGCGGCGCGCAGCATGACCTCTTTGGTGAACTCTTTTTTCTCTGTCATCAGACGGTAGGCCTCGCGTACGCGTAGCATGCTGATGGTATCGTCAAGTGAATCCCGGTAGAGCACAATACGGCCATGCGGCGAATGGGTAAGCTGACGCACGATCGACTTCCAGTCGTCGTTGATATCGATACCGACGATTTCACTACGCGGCACCATGATGTCATTGACGCTTACTTTTTCCAGATCCAGTATCGACAGCAGCATATCCTGGTTGCGTCGGGAGATTTGGGAGCGGGATTCATTCACGATGGTACGCAATTCATCCTTGCTCAGTGCGCCGCTGATAACGACATCAGCCTTAATACCCACCATCCTCATCAGAACGCGCGTTACCCCATTAAGCAGCCAGACCAGCGGCATCATGATGATCTGCAACGGTACTAACAGAACACTACTGGGAAAAGCGACTTTTTCGGGATACAGGGCGGCGATGGTTTTCGGCAGGACTTCGGCAAACACCAGGACGACAAAAGTCAGCACGCCGGTTGCAATTGCCACGCCAGCGTTACCGTATAAACGCATACCAACGATGGTACCCAGCGCAGAGGCGAGGATATTGACCAGATTATTGCCAATCAATACCAGGCTGATAAGTCGGTCGGGTTTACGCAGCAGTTTTTCGACGCGCTTAGCGCTTCGATGGCCCTGCTTTGCCAGATGACGCAGGCGATAACGGTTAACGGTCATCATGCCGGTTTCAGAACCGGAGAAGTACGCCGAAATCACCACCATGATGATCAGGGTGACGATCAGCGTCGTGGTGGAAATGTGTTCCAGGGGGAACTCCTTCTTAACTTAGGATATGCTGCAGAACGCGGCTACCGAAATAGGCCAGCGTTAGAATGCCGGCGCCTGCGACGTTAAACCACACGACACGGCGCCCGCGCCACCCTTTATGGTAATGGCCCCACAGCAATACGATATAGACGAACCACGCAATGATCGACAGGACAGCTTTGTCGATATTCTCCATGCTGAACAGGTTTTTGAGGAAGAAGAGACCTGTACAGAGCGTTAATGTCAGCAGAACCACGCCAATCTGGGTGATATGAAACATTTTGCGCTCAATGCTCATTAACGGCGGCATTTCGCTGCTGAATGCCAGTCGTTTATTCTTAAGTTGATAGTCAATCCACGCCAGTTGTAGCGCATACATTGCTGCGATAATCAGCGTGGCATAGGCGAAGAGTGAAAGCCCGATATGGATCATCATACCCGGAGTGGTTTCGAGATGCGTTATGTACTCGTTTGGCACAAAAATGGCGAAGGCGAGATTGATAAGCGCAAAAGTATAGACGATGGGCAGCAGCAGCCAGCCGCGGTTTTTCGACGCCACAATGGTCATGACTGTGCAGATCATTAAGCTGACCAGCGAACCGACGTTTAATAAGCTTAAGTTTTGCCCACCATCGTCCGGGAAAATCCGTTCTTTAAGCGCGAAGCCGTGAAACATCAGCGCGACAACCGCTGATAAAATCGCCATGCGGCGCCAGCCGCTGTTTTTCTGCAACAAACCGGGAACGATCAGTGCGAGGCTGATGGAATAGGCGGCAAGAGAAATTAAGGCGAACACGGGCATAGTGGCGTCGACAGTTGACCTAAGAAGAAAGAGATGCAGTATAACGTTACGTGACTCTGGCTCCAACCGTTGCATCACATACATCACGAATGTCTTCATGTTATACTGGCGCAAATTTCTGTTATGCGTCGCCCTGGCGGCCCATCGTTTTACCTCAGGCGAGAGACAATGTTTGATAATTTAACCGATCGTTTGTCGCGCACCCTGCGCAATATCAGTGGTCGTGGACGCCTCACTGAAGACAATATTAAAGACACGCTACGCGAAGTGCGTATGGCGCTGCTGGAAGCGGACGTCGCCTTGCCGGTCGTGCGTGATTTCATCAACCGCGTAAAAGAAAAAGCGGTTGGTCATGAAGTGAATAAGAGCCTGACGCCCGGTCAGGAGTTCGTCAAAATCGTTCGTAACGAACTGGTTGCGGCGATGGGTGAAGAGAACCAAAGCCTTAATCTGGCCGCCCAGCCGCCAGCCGTTGTGTTGATGGCGGGCCTGCAGGGTGCAGGTAAAACCACCAGCGTGGGTAAACTGGGTAAGTTCCTGCGTGAAAAACACAAGAAGAAAGTGATGGTGGTTTCCGCGGACGTTTATCGCCCGGCGGCGATCAAACAGCTGGAAACCCTTGCGCAACAGGTGGACGTCGATTTCTTCCCGTCTGATGTTGCGCAAAAGCCGGTGGATATTGTTAATGCCGCGCTGAAAGAAGCGAAGCTCAAATTCTACGACGTGCTGCTGGTGGATACCGCTGGTCGCCTGCATGTCGACGAAGCGATGATGGATGAAATCAAACAGGTCCATGCCGCGATTAATCCGGTAGAAACCCTGTTTGTTGTTGACGCCATGACCGGTCAGGATGCGGCGAATACCGCGAAAGCGTTTAACGAAGCGCTGCCGCTGACGGGGGTTGTATTGACCAAAGTGGACGGCGACGCCCGCGGCGGTGCGGCGCTCTCTATTCGTCATATTACCGGCAAACCGATCAAGTTCCTGGGCGTAGGTGAGAAGACCGAAGCATTGGAGCCGTTCCATCCGGACCGTATTGCTTCGCGTATTCTTGGTATGGGCGACGTGCTGTCGCTGATCGAAGATATTGAAAGTAAGGTCGATCGCGCTCAGGCCGAGAAGCTGGCGTCCAAACTGAAAAAAGGCGACGGTTTTGATCTGACCGACTTCCTGGAACAACTGCGTCAGATGAAAAACATGGGCGGTATGGCGAGCCTGATGGGCAAGCTGCCTGGCATGGGTCAGATTCCGGATAACGTGAAAGCGCAGATGGATGACAAAGTGCTGGTGCGTATGGAAGCGATCATCAACTCGATGACCTTTAAAGAGCGTGCGAACCCTGAAATCATCAAAGGCTCCCGTAAACGCCGTATTGCTGCGGGCTGCGGGATGCAGGTGCAGGATGTTAACCGCCTTCTGAAACAGTTCGACGACATGCAGCGCATGATGAAGAAGATGAAGAAGGGCGGTATGGCGAAGATGATGAGAAGTATGAAGGGGATGATGCCGCCGGGGTTCCCTGGCCGCTAAAAACAAGGGTATAAGGCTATCTTGTTTGCCATTTTAGCCCCGGGGTGTGCTCGAAATGCTCACGTACTACGTGTACGCTCCGCTTTCTGTGCGCACGCCGTAACTAAACTGGCTGCACCGATATACGCCTTATCTCCCTTGTTTGCTATATCCTGATTGCATTTTCCCCAAAAATCAGTAAAATTTTCGGGCTTTTAATATGACACCGGGCTCCGTTCCTCGATGGGGCCCGGTTGTTTTATTCACACAAGAGGATGTTATGGTAACTATTCGTTTAGCTCGTCACGGCGCTAAAAAGCGTCCGTTCTACCAGGTTGTTGTCACCGACAGCCGTAATGCACGCAACGGTCGCTTCATTGAGCGCGTTGGCTTCTTCAACCCGATCGCGTCCGAGAAAGAAGAAGGCACCCGCCTGGATCTGGATCGTATCGCTCACTGGGTTGGCCAGGGCGCTACCGTTTCTGATCGCGTAGCTACGCTGATCAAAGAAGTAAACAAAGCAGCTTAATCTGTCACGGTGGTCATGATGAGCAAGCAACACGCCGCGCAGAGCCCTGTTAATCCTATCGTTCTGGGTAAACTGGGATCTTCTTACGGTATCCGTGGTTGGCTCAGAGTGTTTTCCTCCACCGAAGACGCCGAAAGCATTTTTGACTACCAGCCATGGTTTATTGAACGGGCGGGTCAGTGGCAGAGCATTGAGCTGGAAAGCTGGCGCTACCACAATCAGGACATTGTCATCAAACTGAAAGGTGTTGATGACAGAGATGCAGCGAATCTGCTGACCAATTGCGAAATTGTCGTAGATTCATCGCAGTTGCCGGAACTGGAAGAGGGTGACTACTACTGGAAAGACCTGATGGGCTGCCAGGTAGTGACCACCGAAGGTTATAGTCTCGGTAAAGTCATCGATATGATGGAAACCGGGTCAAATGACGTTCTCGTCATTAAGGCAAACCTGAAAGATGCATTTGGTATCAAGGAGCGGTTGGTTCCGTTCCTCGATGGGCAGGTTATCAAGAAAGTCGATCTCGCTACTCAAACCATTGAAGTAGATTGGGATCCTGGTTTTTAAACCTCCGGATATACGGTAAAAGACGGCGCTATGTGGATTGGCATAATTAGCCTGTTTCCTGAAATGTTCCGCGCGATTACCGACTACGGGGTAACTGGCCGGGCAGTAAAAAATGGCCTGCTGAGCATCCAGAGCTGGAGTCCACGTGACTTTGCTCATGACCGGCACCGTACCGTGGACGATCGTCCCTACGGCGGCGGACCGGGGATGTTAATGATGGTGCAACCTTTGCGGGACGCCATTCATGCAGCAAAAGATGCGGCCGGTGAAGGCGCAAAAGTGATTTATCTGTCACCTCAGGGGCGTAAGCTTGATCAAGCGGGCGTCAGCGAACTGGCAACGAATCAGAAACTGATTCTGGTGTGCGGGCGCTACGAAGGGATAGATGAGCGCGTAATCCAAACCGAGATTGACGAAGAATGGTCTATCGGCGATTACGTTCTCAGCGGTGGTGAGTTACCAGCCATGACGCTGATTGATTCGGTCTCCCGGTTTATTCCAGGTGTTCTGGGTCATGAAGCTTCGGCAACGGAAGATTCCTTTGCTGATGGATTACTGGACTGCCCCCACTATACTCGACCTGAGTTGTTAGAAGGTATGGAAGTACCGCCAGTATTACTGTCGGGAAATCATGCCGGGATACGTCGCTGGCGTTTGAAACAGTCGCTGGGCCGCACCTGGCTTAGAAGACCTGAACTTCTGGAAAACCTGGCTCTGACTGAAGAGCAAGCAAGGTTGCTGGCGGAGTTCAAAAAAGAACACGCACAACAGCAACATAAACATGATGGGACGGCGTAAGCCCCCAATATCAGTTTACCCAGGATAAGAGATTAAATTATGAGCAACATTATTAAGCAACTTGAACAAGAACAGATGAAGCAGGACGTACCTTCCTTCCGTCCGGGTGATACCGTGGAAGTGAAAGTATGGGTTGTTGAAGGTTCCAAAAAACGTCTGCAGGCATTCGAGGGCGTGGTTATCGCTATTCGTAACCGCGGTCTGCACTCTGCATTCACTGTTCGTAAAATTTCCAACGGCGAAGGCGTTGAGCGTGTCTTCCAGACTCACTCTCCGGTAGTTGACAGCATTGCTGTTAAACGTCGTGGTGCTGTACGTAAAGCTAAACTGTACTACCTGCGTGAGCGCACTGGTAAGTCTGCTCGTATCAAAGAGCGTCTTAACTAAGATTCGCTTTCGCGACATCCTGTTAAAAAGGGCTGGCCTGTGGGCTGGCCCTTTTTTTTATGGTCTGAAGAGGGGGAAAGCAACTGCATTTACCCGGACGATTATGAAAGGAGATGTTTATCCGGAATCTCAGCCACTAAATCACATCCTTACCTCCAGCGTGTTTACTGGCGACAGTTGCTTCGTCGTCAAAACCTGCGCAGCTTCCCTGCTATCAATGCTCGTTACCCCGGCATAATCGCTTGCCCTTCCTGATATTTTCGCGCAAGCATCTAACCTCAGACTTACTTTCTGTATGGACAGAGAGATCTTTAGGTGTAATAAATTATTTACACATTTTTCCCGATTAATGAGGCTTAAAATTGTATTGTAAAGATAAATGTACGTATTTTGGATTGAATTCTTTACTAACTATGGTATTGTGTCACCTCCTCACTGAGGAATAACTATCGCAAACGAGTCATACAGGATCACCATCATGCAAAAAGACGCGCTGAATAACGTACACATTACCGACGAACAAGTTCTGATTACTCCGGATCAATTGAAAGCCGCTTTTCCACTGAGCATTGCTCAGGAAGCGCAGATCGCGCAGTCTCGTCAGACGATTTCCAGCATCATTGCTGGCGAAGATCCTCGTTTGTTGGTCGTCTGTGGCCCTTGCTCAATTCATGATCCTGAAACCGCACTGGAATATGCTCGTCGATTTAAAGCACTTGCCGCTGAGGTCAGCGATAGCCTCTATCTGGTGATGCGCGTCTATTTTGAAAAACCCCGTACCACCGTTGGCTGGAAAGGGTTGATTAACGATCCTCACATGGATGGCTCGTTTGATGTAGAGGCCGGGCTGAAAATTGCTCGCCAGCTATTGGTGGAATTGGTCAACATGGGGCTGCCGCTGGCAACCGAAGCGCTCGACCCGAATAGTCCGCAGTACCTGGGCGACCTGTTTAGCTGGTCCGCCATTGGTGCGCGCACAACTGAGTCACAGACTCACCGTGAAATGGCCTCTGGCTTGTCGATGCCCGTGGGCTTCAAAAACGGCACTGACGGTAGCCTGGCAACGGCGATTAACGCAATGCGCGCGGCAGCAATGCCGCACCGTTTCGTCGGTATTAACCAGGCTGGTCAGGTTTGCCTGTTGCAAACGCAAGGTAATCCCGATGGCCACGTGATTCTGCGCGGCGGTAAAGCGCCAAACTACAGCCCTGCGGATGTCGCTCAGTGTGAAAAAGAGATGGAGCAGGCGGGACTCAAGCCAGCGCTGATGGTAGATTGCAGTCATGGCAATTCGAATAAAGATTACCGTCGCCAGCCTGCAGTGGCTGAGTCGGTTGTTGCGCAGATCAAAGACGGAAACCGTTCAATCATTGGCTTAATGATTGAAAGTAATATCCACGAAGGCAATCAATCTTCCGAGCAGCCGCGTAGTGAAATGAAATACGGTGTATCCGTCACCGATGCATGCATTAGCTGGGAAACCACCGAGGCGTTGCTGCGTGAAATCGGCAATGACTTGCGCAGTAGCCTTGCGGCACGTCTGGCTTAAGAGGATGTTATGGTTGCAGAACTGACCGCGTTACGCGATCAAATAGATGAAGTCGATAAAGCGTTGCTGGAACTACTGGCGCGTCGTATGTCACTGGTTGCTGAGGTCGGTGAAGTAAAAAGTAAATACGGCCTGCCGATCTATGTTCCGGAGCGTGAAGCCTCAATGCTGGCGTCCCGTCGTCAGGAAGCCGAAGCCCTGGGGGTGTCGCCGGATTTGATTGAGGATGTTCTGCGTCGCGTTATGCGTGAGTCCTATTCCAGTGAAAACGACAAAGGGTTCAAAACGCTTTGTCCTTCGCTGCGGCCGGTAGTACTTGTCGGCGGCAACGGACAAATGGGACAGTTGTTTGCCAAAATGCTGACGCTATCTGGCTACCAGGTTCGTATTCTGGAAAAAGATGACTGGTCGCAGGCGCAGGCTATCGTCGCTGATGCGGGCATGGTTATTGTGAGTGTCCCTATTCATATCACTGAAAAAGTGATCGCCCAACTCCCGCCGTTACCGGACGACTGCATCCTTGTCGACCTGGCGTCAGTAAAAAGCGGGCCGTTGCAGGCGATGCTGGAAGCTCATAAAGGGCCTGTTGTCGGTTTGCACCCGATGTTTGGTCCTGACAGCGGTAGCCTGGCGAAACAGGTTGTCGTATGGTGTGATGGCCGAAACCCGGATGCTTATCAGTGGTTTCTGGAACAAATTCAGGTATGGGGGGCGCGTCTGCATCGTATCAGCGCCGTTGAACATGACCAGAATATGGCGTTTATCCAGGCGTTACGCCACTTTGCCACCTTTGCTTATGGGCTGCATCTGGCAGAGGAGAATGTACAGCTTGAGCAGTTACTGGCACTTTCGTCGCCTATTTACCGTCTTGAACTGGCGATGGTGGGCCGTTTGTTTGCCCAGGATCCGCAGCTCTATGCCGACATTATTATGTCATCGGAGAATAACCTGGCGCTGATCAAGCGCTACTATCAGCGTTTCGGCGAGGCGATCAGTCTGCTGGAACACGGTGACAAGCAGGCGTTTATTGATAGCTTCCGGAAAGTAGAACACTGGTTTGGCGATTATGCTAAGCGCTTCCAGAGTGAAAGTCGCGTCTTGCTGCGCCAGGCGAATGACAGCCGCCAATAAATAAAAAGCCGTTTATACTGAAAAGCCAGTGGCATATACCGCTGGCTTTTTTCTTTGTAAGGGACAGATATGGCTGAACCGCAACTGCTGTTTGATTATACCGGGCACCTGCCGGAATGCCCGACATGGAGTGAGGAAGAGCAGGCGCTCTGGTGGGCCGATATTCTTGAAGGTGAGCTCCATCGCTACCACACTGACACTGGTGAACACTCGGTGCTTTGTTTTCCCGAGGAGGTTGGCTGCTTTGCATTGAGGGAGAAGGGCGGTTTTATTGTCGCGATGCGTAACGCTATCTGGCTCGCAGATAAGCGAGGGCTGCTGGTACAGAAAGTGTGCGATAATCCGTCAAACCCGCAACTGGCGCGTTTTAACGACGGCGGCACCGATCATCTTGGCCGTTTCTACGCAGGCACATTCTGGGGGCCGGGTGATTACAACGGCGCGCTACTGATGCGTATTGATAATGATCTTAAACCCACTGTTATCCAGTGTGATATCCAGGGCCATAACGGTCTGGCATTTAGCCACGACAAACAGTGGATGTTTACCTCTGATACGCCAAATGGCGTTATCTATCGAACGCCGCTGGATGAGCAGGGGGAGCCCGGCGCGCGTGAAGTGTTCCGGCGATTTCAGCCCGGTGAAGGGATCCCTGACGGTGCGGCAATGGATATGGAAGGTTGTTACTGGAGCGCTATGTTTGATGGCTGGCGTATTGCACGATTTTCGCCGCAGGGAGAGCAACTGGCGGAGTATCGTCTGCCTGTGCGTTGCCCGACAATGGTCTGCTTTGGTGGTGTTGATATGAAAACGCTGTTTATTACGACCACGCGGGAGAATATGGATGCACAGGAGGTAGCAGATTATCCACTTTCGGGGGCGATCTTCACCCTACCGGTGGAAGTGGCAGGAGTGAAGAAATCAGCCTTTATAGAACGTTAAGCCGGATCGACAGGCACGACGTTTTCGCTGGGATAACAGCCCAGCACCTTAAGCGAGCGGGTAATGGATGTCAGCTCGCGAAGGGCCTTTTGCACATCCAAAGCGTGTAAATTCGCCTGAATATCCAGGTAGAACATCTCTTCCCATGGGTTGCCGTGGATCGGGCGCGATTCGAGTTTGGTCATGATCAGATTGTGATTACGCAGCACCAGTAATGCTTCAACCAGCGCACCAGCTTGTTGGCCGGTTGCAATCAGCAGTGTGGTCTTGGCTGGCACCTGATCGGAGACATCAATCGCTTTACGGGCGAGCACCACAAAGCGAGTGATATTCTGCGCTTGGTTTGCCAGGTTACGCTCCAGTACCTGTAATCCATACAGCGCACCACCGGCTTCATTACCCAGAGCGGCCACGTGTGGAGAGTTTTCCTGCGCCACGCGTTCCATGGCGGAGGAGGTACTTTCGCAATATTCAATTTTCCAGTGCGGGTAGCGATTCAAAAACTGGCTACATTGCTGGAAAGGTTGCGGATGGCTGTAAACGGTCTGGATTTTATCCAGATCGGTTGAGCCGGATACCAGTACGCAGTGATCAATTGGCACCGTCAGCTCACCCACAATCGATAGACTGGTGTGCTGCAGCAAATCGTAAACGTCATTGATTGCCCCGGAACTGGTGTTTTCCAGCGGCACGACGGCATAGTCGGCCTGGCCGGTTTCAACCTGATTAAAGATATCGTGAAACTTAAGACAGCCACTCTCGATAAATTGCTCAAAATGGCGGGCGGCATACTGACGCGCTGCCAGATGCGAGTAAGAGCCTTTCGGGCCGAGGAAGGCGATTCGGGCTGAATGGGGATTAATTTTGTTGAGATGCTGCTGGAGTAGCGCCTGCTGCGTAAGAACGGAGTCTTCAATAATTAACTGGAACAGGCGGGTAATATAATGCGCATCAAGATGGTGCGTTTTACCTAATTCAATCAGGCGCTCCAGCAAGTCGCGTTCACGGTCAATGTCCCGCACAGGACGGTGAGAAGCCAGTTTTGCTTTACCCACCTCGACTGCCAGTTGACGCCGCTCGGCTAACAGGGAAAGTAACTGCTCATCCAGGGCGCTTATTTTTACACGTAAATCCAGTAAAGGGTTATCCGCTGTCATGTTGTTGCCTTAATTGTTATCAATAAAAAAGGCCTCCCGGAGTGGGAGGCCTTGTTGTTCGTCTTCGCATTCTTTATCACAAAACGAATCGCCTCCCGGTCAGGGGAAGGTAAAAAAGAATGCGAAGAAGAACGGAACATGTTTCATGGAGATTTCCTTTTGAGTGTGCAGACTAAAGTACCTGTACTGTTTTCTCTCTGTCAATAAAAAACGCGCCCGAAGGCGCGTTGCTGATTAACTCAATACTGTAAGGTTATTCTTCTTCAACGAAGTCCGCGTCTTTCACCGACGTTGTGGCGCGACGCGCTTCACCCTTGTGCTGCACTTTATTGAGCTGCCGTTCCAGCTTGTTGATCAAATCATTAATAGCGGTATACATATCTTCGTGTTTGGCGCTGGCGACCAGATGTCCGTTTGGCGTATTAATAGTGGCATCTGCGATGAAGCCCTGCGGTTCTTTCGACAGGATGATATGTGGATTAATAAGATGTGTTTGCCATTTATCCAGTTTGGCGAGACGGTCTGCGACATGTTGGCGAATTGCTGGGGTGATTTCCATTTGTTTGCTGGTAATGTTCACTGTCATAAATTTTACCTCTTGTCTTTCCGTCTTGGTGATTCCAGCATACCTCGGCTAATGTCAAAATGTGTGATTTAAATCACATTATTTTGTCACTTTTTGTCAAGGGCAATGTTTTGTGAGGCAGGACAGGAAGAGGGCAAATATTACTTGTCGAAGTCCGGATTACCCGTCATAGTTGATAGGATGACTTGAAGCTAAACCGCTTCAGCTCTGCCTTTCAGGCATAAAAAACGGCAGCTCAGGGCTGCCGTTTTGCGTTTAAGGATGACTCAACTGCTTTGACCGTTGCTGGCAATAATTTTTGCCACTTTGTCTGCCTGAGCGGTCATCTGCATTTCGCGGTATGCATTTTCCATCAGCGGAAGCGCATCGCGCGTTGCTTTGGTATCCGGGAAGTCACGCATCATACCTTCAACACGATTTACCACGGCGACCCATGCACCACGTTTAGTGTAGTACTCAGCAACAGAGTATTCATACTTCGCGAGGCGGTCTTTCAGGAAAACCAGTCGTTTGGTTGCATCGGTAACGTATTGACTACGTGGGTAGCCACGAACCAATTTAGAGAAATCTTTAAATGCTTCACGCGCATGTTGCGGATCGCGATCGCTGCGATCAACGCCGAAGAACCCCTGCAAGGCGCTGTCATCTAACGCCATGTTAGTCAAACCACGCATATACATGACATAATCAATGTTAGGATGGGTTGGGTTCAGACGTATAAAACGGTCGATTGCGGCCTGAGCCAGCGGGAGATCTGCATTTTTGTAATAAGCGTAGATCAGATCCAGCTGCACCTGCTGCGAGTAAGGTCCGAACGGATAACGGTTATCCAACGCTTCCAGTTGCGTTATGGCTGCCTTCCAGTTACCGTCTTGCAGTTTTTGCTGGGCAGTCGCGTAGATTTCATTTGGCGGATTATCAGGCACCACTTCCTTTGAACCGGAGCAACCCGCCAAAGCCAGGCTCAACGTGGCGGCTGCCACCAGATATTTCATGCGCGTCATGACGATTAGACTTTCCTCAGAATGTGTATGCGGGAGATTGTCTTTCCTGCTCCCGACTAAGACCAGCTACAATAGCACACTATATTAAACGGCAAAGCCGTAAAACCCAACGTTAACGAAGAAGCTGTATATGGCACAACGAGTACAACTCACCGCAACGGTTACCGAAAATCAACTCGGTCAACGCTTAGATCAGGCTTTGGCCGAATTGTTCCCGGATTATTCGCGTTCGCGTATAAAAGAATGGATTCTCGACCAGAAAGTACTGGTCAATGGCAAAATGTGTGACAAACCCAAAGAAAAAGTGTTGGGTGGAGAAAGCGTTGCTATTAACGCTGAGATTGAAGAAGAAGCGCGTTTCGAACCACAGGATATCCCGCTCAATATCGTCTATGAAGATGACGACATTATTGTAATCAACAAACCGCGTGATTTAGTCGTTCACCCGGGTGCCGGTAACCCAGACGGGACGGTACTCAATGCGTTATTGCATTATTATCCCCCTATCGCTGATGTTCCGCGCGCCGGGATTGTTCACCGTCTGGACAAAGACACGACCGGTCTGATGGTGGTGGCAAAAACGGTTCCTGCTCAGACGCGTCTGGTGGAGTCTTTGCAACTGCGTGAGATCACCCGGGAATATGAAGCGGTGGCGATCGGTCACATGACGTCTGGTGGCACGGTTGAAGAACCTATCAGCCGCCACCCGACTAAACGTACGCATATGTCCGTGCATCCGATGGGTAAACCGGCGGTGACGCACTATCGCATCATGGAACATTTCCGCATTCACACGCGTCTGCGTCTGCGTCTGGAAACCGGGCGTACCCACCAGATCCGCGTGCATATGGCACACATCACGCATCCGCTGGTGGGTGACCAGCTCTATGGTGGCCGTCCGCGTCCGCCGAAAGGTGCGTCGGAGGAGTTCATTGCTGCGTTGCGTAAGTTCGACAGACAAGCGCTGCATGCAACGATGCTTCGTCTGTACCATCCGATCACCGGCATTGAGATGGAATGGCATGCACCGATCCCTCAGGACATGATCGACCTGATTGATGCCATGCGTGCCGACTTCGAAACTCATAAGGATGATGTGGCCTGGTTATGACCAAACTGATTGTCCCTGACTGGCCGCTGCCTTCTGGCGTAGCGGCATGTAGCTCTACGCGTATTGGAGGGGTGAGCCAGCCACCTTATGACTCACTCAACCTGGGTGCGCACTGTGGCGATGACCTCGTGCATGTTGAGGAGAACCGCAAACGGATGTTCGCGGCAGGTCAGCTTCCGTCGAAACCGGTCTGGCTTGAACAAGTTCACGGTAAGGATGTCCTGAAACTTACCGGTGAGCCTTATGCCAGTAAGCGTGCCGATGCGTCGTACAGCAATACGCCGGGGACAGTTTGTGCAGTAATGACCGCGGACTGCCTGCCGGTGCTGTTTTGCAATCGTAATGGCACCGAAGTGGCAGCGGCTCACGCGGGGTGGCGTGGTCTCTGCGCCGGTGTGCTGGAAGAGACCGTCGCCTGCTTTGCTGATAAACCGGAAAATATTCTTGCCTGGCTGGGGCCTGCTATTGGGCCTGATGCTTTCGAGGTCGGCCCGGAAGTGCGCGATGCTTTTATGGCAGTTGAGGCTATTGCAGACAGGGCATTTCGTCCGGCAGGGGAAAAATATTACGCGGATATCTATACCCTCGCCCGTCAGCGCCTGACAAGCGTCGGCGTGACGCAAGTCTTCGGCGGAGATCGCTGTACCTTCAGCCAAAAGGGTGATTTTTTCTCATATCGTCGCGACAAAAACACGGGTCGTATGGCAAGTTTCATTTGGCTGATATAACCTAACGAATCAAGACGATCCGGAACGTGTAACTTTCTTTTCGCATAATTCAGGTCATTCACCTTGAATAATTGAGGGATGACCTCATTTAATCTCCAGTAGCAATTTTGACCTGTTATGGGGGGAGTTATGCGTCTGGATCGTCTTACCAATAAATTCCAGCTTGCTCTTGCCGATGCCCAGTCGCTTGCACTGGGGCACGACAACCAATTCATCGAACCTCTTCATTTAATGAGCGCCTTGCTAAATCAGGAAGGGGGATCGGTACGTCCTTTATTAACCTCTGCTGGCGTTAACGCCGGGCAATTGCGTACGGCTATTGAGCAGGCGTTAAGCCGTTTGCCTCAGGTGGAGGGCACCGGTGGCGATGTACAGCCTTCGCAAGACCTCATGCGAGTGCTGAATCTCTGCGACAAGCTGGCGCAGAAAAGAGGGGACAACTTTATTTCGTCAGAGCTTTTTATTCTGGCGGCGCTTGAATCACGCGGTTCGCTTACTGACCTGCTGAAATCAGCCGGTGCGACGACGGCAAATGTGACTCAGGCAATTGATCAAATGCGTGGAGGTGACAACGTGAACGATCAAGGGGCCGAAGATCAACGTCAGGCCTTGAAAAAATACACGGTCGATCTGACCGAGCGTGCTGAACAAGGCAAACTCGATCCGGTTATCGGGCGTGATGAAGAAATTCGCCGTACCATTCAGGTATTGCAGCGTCGTACTAAAAACAACCCTGTTCTTATTGGGGAGCCTGGCGTCGGTAAAACCGCTATTGTGGAAGGGCTGGCACAGCGTATTGTTAACGGCGAAGTCCCGGAAGGTTTAAAAGGCCGTCGGGTACTGGCGCTGGACATGGGGTCGCTGGTGGCCGGGGCGAAATACCGTGGTGAATTTGAAGAGCGCTTAAAAGGCGTGCTTAACGACCTCTCCAAACAGGAAGGTAACGTTATTCTCTTTATCGATGAGTTGCACACCATGGTGGGCGCGGGGAAAGCAGACGGCGCAATGGATGCCGGGAATATGCTGAAACCGGCGCTGGCGCGTGGTGAGCTTCACTGCGTAGGGGCAACGACGCTTGATGAGTATCGCCAGTACATCGAAAAAGACGCAGCACTGGAACGTCGCTTCCAGAAAGTGTTTGTCGCTGAGCCTTCTGTTGAAGACACCATCGCAATTCTGCGTGGCCTGAAAGAGCGTTATGAGCTGCATCATCACGTGCAGATTACTGACCCGGCGATTGTGGCTGCCGCGACGTTATCGCACCGCTATATTGCTGACCGCCAGTTACCGGATAAAGCTATCGATCTGATCGATGAAGCGGCGTCCAGCATTCGTATGCAGATTGACTCTAAGCCGGAAGAACTGGACAGACTGGATCGCCGTATTATCCAGCTCAAACTGGAGCAGCAAGCGCTGCTGAAAGAGTCGGATGATGCCAGCAAAAAACGTCTGGAGATGCTCAACGACGAGCTTTCTGATAAAGAGCGGCAATATTCCACATTGGAAGAAGAGTGGAAGGCTGAGAAAGCTTCGCTTTCTGGTACTCAAACGATTAAGGCTGAGCTTGAGCAGGCGAAAATCGCTATTGAGCAAGCGCGCCGTGTTGGCGACCTGGCGCGGATGTCTGAGTTGCAGTACGGCAAGATCCCGGAGCTGGAAAAACAGCTGGAAGCGGCTACCCAGTCTGAAGGTAAAACGATGCGTCTGTTACGTAATAAAGTGACGGATGCCGAAATTGCCGAAGTGCTGGCGCGCTGGACCGGGATTCCTGTTTCCAGAATGATGGAAGGCGAACGAGAAAAACTGCTGCGTATGGAGCAAGAACTGCATCAGCGTGTGATTGGCCAGGATGAAGCTGTTGAGGCCGTGTCGAATGCCATCCGCCGTAGCCGTGCCGGGTTGTCCGATCCAAATCGGCCGATTGGTTCCTTCCTGTTCCTTGGGCCGACCGGGGTGGGGAAAACCGAGCTGTGCAAATCGCTGGCTAATTTTATGTTTGATAGCGATGACGCCATGGTGCGTATCGATATGTCTGAGTTTATGGAAAAACATTCGGTATCGCGTCTCGTCGGTGCTCCTCCGGGATATGTTGGCTATGAAGAAGGTGGCTATCTGACAGAAGCGGTTCGCCGCCGCCCTTACTCCGTCATTTTGCTTGACGAGATTGAGAAAGCGCACCCGGATGTATTCAACATTCTGTTGCAGGTGCTGGATGATGGTCGCCTGACCGACGGGCAGGGGAGGACGGTGGACTTCCGTAACACGGTTGTCATTATGACTTCTAACCTGGGATCGGATTTAATTCAGGAGCGATTTGGCGAACTGGATTACGGTCACATGAAAGAGCTGGTGTTAGGTGTGGTCAGCCATAGCTTCCGTCCGGAATTCATCAACCGTATAGATGAAGTGGTAGTGTTCCATCCGCTTGGTGAAAAACACATTGCCTCTATTGCTCAAATCCAGTTGCAGCGTTTGTACAAACGGCTGGAAGAGCGTGGATATGAAGTGAGTCTTTCCGATGAAGCCTTGAAACTGCTGAGCGAGAATGGCTTTGATCCGGTGTATGGTGCACGGCCTTTGAAACGTGCAATTCAACAGCAGATTGAAAACCCGCTGGCGCAGCAAATTTTGTCTGGCGAACTTTTACCGGGCAAAATAATTCAGTTAGTTGTGAAAGATGATCGGATTGTGGCAGTGCAGTAAGTCACAAAACAGCAAAAACGAGCCTCCAGGGGCTCGTTTTTGTTTAAAAACCAGGCAAGAATTGCCTTTCAATATCTGTTTTGCCTGGAAAGTGAGCGAACGATAATTTTTTTGAATTTTATACTTGTCACTTCACAAGAACTCCCTATAATGCGCCTCCACTGACACGGAACAACGGCAAACAAGCCGCCGGGTCAGCGGGGTTCTCCTGAGAGTCCCGACAGAGAAAAGCGAAAATAAACGCTTGACTCTGAAAGAGGAAAGCGTAATATACGCCACCTCGCAACGGTGAGCGAAAGCCGCGTTGCACTGCTCTTTAACAATTTATCAGACAATCTGTGTGGGCACTCAAAGT
>NZ_JAKIVH010000004.1:0-416191 GCF_023613995.1 Citrobacter sp. MNAZ 1397 | reverse complement strand
GGTGGTCCCACCTGACCCCATGCCGAACTCAGAAGTGAAACGCCGTAGCGCCGATGGTAGTGTGGGGTCTCCCCATGTGAGAGTAGGGAACTGCCAGGCATCAAATTAAGCGTGCTGATATGGCTCAGTTGGTAGAGCGCACCCTTGGTAAGGGTGAGGTCCCCAGTTCGACTCTGGGTATCAGCACCAGTTTTAAGGTTAAAGTTCGGCGCTTAGAAAGAATTTGTCTGGCGGCTTTAGCGCGGTGGTCCCACCTGACCCCATGCCGAACTCAGAAGTGAAACGCCGTAGCGCCGATGGTAGTGTGGGGTCTCCCCATGTGAGAGTAGGGAACTGCCAGACATCAATTAAGACAAAAGGCCCAGTCAAAAGACTGGGCCTTTTGTTTTTGGCATGGAATTTTGAGTGAGTTTGTAGCGTTTTTTCCGTACAACCTCCTGAAGCTGCATTAGTAAAAATCCGCCTTCATGAGCGCGGCATTGATTCCACCCATAGGGGCTTACTAAAATCCTTAAAAAATAAGTCCCTGCCAGTCTTGTGAGATTAAAAATCCAAAGACAATGAGGCAGAGTTAAAACCTGTTGAAAACCACGGCCTGCGGGCGTGGTTTTCAATCGGCAATAAAAAAGGCCATCCCTGCGGATGGCCTTTTGCATTCCTGTCATTAATATCAATGGATAACCTGTGACAGAAAAGCACGGGTGCGCTCAGACTTAGGATTCGCGAAAAATTCCTGTGGCGGCGCCTGTTCAACGATTTCACCGCGATCCATAAAGATCACCCGGTCCGCAACGGTACGTGCAAAGCCCATTTCATGTGTTACGCACAGCATTGTCATTCCCGATTCTGCCAGACCAATCATGGTATCCAGCACTTCCTTCACCATCTCAGGATCAAGCGCAGAGGTCGGTTCATCGAAGAGCATAATCTTCGGTTTCATACAGAGCGAGCGGGCGATAGCCACACGCTGCTGCTGACCACCAGATATCTGCCCAGGGAATTTATGGGCGTGCTCAGCGATACGAACGCGCTCCAGATAGTGCATTGCCAGCGCTTCGGCTTCTTTCTTAGGCATCTTACGCACCCAGATTGGTGCCAGCGTACAGTTCTGCAGTACCGTCAAATGCGGGAAAAGATTGAAGTGCTGGAACACCATCCCTACTTCCTGACGAACCTTTTCAATGTTACGGATATCTTCGTTTAACTCGATCCCGTCAACGACGATACGGCCCTGCTGATGTTCTTCCAGATGGTTAATGCAACGAATGGTTGTTGATTTTCCCGAACCGGAAGGACCGCATAGTACGATACGTTCCCCTTGCTTTACTTTGAGATTGATATCTTTCAACACATGAAACTGTCCGTACCACTTATTCACATCTTCGAGCGTAATCATCGCATCGGCAGGTTGCATAGTAATTTGACTCATAATTTCCTCAATGCGCTGAACGCCCGGTATGGAAGCGCTTCTCCAGATGTTGGCTATAGCGCGACATGCTAAAACAGAAAATCCAGTAAACTAACGCGGCAAATACATAACCTTCGGTCGACATACCGAGCCAGGCCGGGTCAACCGTTGCCTGCTGGACGCTACTGAAAAGGTCAAACAGACCGATGATGATCACGAGGCTGGTATCTTTAAACAGCGCGATGATGGTATTCACCAGACCTGGAATCACCAGTTTTAATGCCTGTGGTAAAATCACCAGCCCTTGTGTTTTCCAGTATCCCAGCGCCAGTGACTCGGCAGCTTCGTATTGCCCTTTTGGCAGAGCCTGCAAACCGCCACGCACGACTTCGGCGACGTAGGCGGACTGAAACAGAATCACCCCGACCAGTGCGCGGATCAACTTATCGATACTTGTGCCTTCCGCCATAAACAGCGGCAGCATAACCGAGGACATGAACAGTACGGTGATCAACGGTACGCCACGCCAGAACTCGATAAAGATCACGGACAATACCCGCACCACCGGCATTTTTGAGCGACGCCCAAGCGCCAGCAATATGCCCAGAGGCAAAGCGCCAGCGATACCGACAGAAGCGATGATCAACGTCAGCGTTAACCCGCCCCACTGGCGCGTTTCCACACGATCGAGTCCCAAAAAACCACCGTACATCAGCCACCACACCACGATCGGATAGGCCACAGCCCAGCAGGCGATATAGCGACCACGGCTCGGTAGCTTTTTCCAGAACATCGGTGCTATAGAAAGCAGTCCGACAATCAGGGCGAGATTGATGCGCCAGCGTTGCTCATGCGGATAGAGGCCATACATGAACTGACCAAAGCGCTCATGAATAAACACCCAGCACGCGCCTGCTTTGGTACAGTCCGCACGCGTAGAGCCTATCCAGTTCGCCTGAAAAAGAGCCCAGTTCAGTAATGGCGGGATTAACTCCCACATCAGCCACAGACAGAAGAGTGTCAGTAGCGCGTTCAGCCAGCTTGAAAATAAATTTTTCTTTATCCACAGCACAATACCGCTGCTTCCTGCACGGGTCTGGCGCGTAGATTGAGACAGAATAGCTTTTGTCATCAGGTGTCCTTAGCGCTCAATTAATGCGATGCGGCGGTTATAGATATTCATAAGTAACGAAATCGACAGGCTGATAATCAGATAAACCGACATGGTAATCGCGATAGTTTCGATGGCCTGGCCTGTTTGGTTGAGTACCGTACCGGCGAACAACGACACCATATCCGGATAACCAATCGCGGCTGCCAGAGACGAGTTTTTTGCAATGTTTAGATACTGGCTGGTCAGCGGTGGAATAATGACACGCAGCGCCTGCGGAATGATGACCTGACGTAATGTCACCGGATTGGGCAAGCCAAGCGAACGTGCCGCTTCATGTTGACCGTAGGGAACAGATTGAATGCCTGAGCGGATAATCTCAGCAATAAATGCCGAGGTGTAAACCGACAGGGCAATCGTCAGTGCGGCCAGCTCCGGAATTAACACCATGCCACCCTGGAAGTTAAAACCGCGTAAATGCGGGATGTCCCAGTGAAGCGCCGCGCCAAATACCCAATGTGCCAGCAGCGGGAGCACAATGATTAGCCCCAATGCCGTTGGCCATGTACGACGCAGTTGGCCGGTTTTAATCTGGTGCGCTTTGTTAAAGCGATACAGACCGATGCTGATAGCCAGCGCGAAAACGATCGTGCCGATAAACGCCCATAGCCCTTCCCCCAGTTGAGGTGAGGGGATATAGAGTCCCCTGTTACTGAGGAAAAGCAAATCCATCGCGCCAATGGCCTGACGTGGGCCAGGTAAATTACGCAATACGGCGAAATACCAGAAGAAGATTTGCAGCAGCGGGGGAATATTTCGGAACGTCTCGATATAAATGGTAGAGAGCTTACGTAACAGCCAGTTTTCTGAAAGACGGCAAAGCCCCAGAAAAAAGCCGATAAATGATGCAAAAACAATACATAGCGCAGATACCAATAAGGTATTCAGCAGGCCTACAAAGAAGACGCGGCCATAAGTGTCACCCTGTTCGTAGTCGATAAGGTGCTGAACAATGCCAAATCCGGCAGCGCGGTCGAGAAAAGCAAAACCAGAGGTAATGCCGCGACTGTTCAGGTTGGTAATAGTATTGTGTATCAAATAGATCGCGATGCCGATAACAACAAGAATAGCGATAATTTGAAACAGCCAGGCACGAACCGCAGGGTTTGAAAAGGAGAGCGATCCTTTAACGGTTGGGCGGCGTTGGGACATAAGAAAACCTCGGTAACCATGACTCTGGAGTGGGCGCCGCATGTGCAGCGCCCGTTACAGCGCTTACGTCTTAACGTACTGGCGGAGCGTACTGAATGCCGCCGTTGTTCCAGAGATTGTTCTGGCCACGTTTGATTTTCAGCGCGCTGTCAGCACCGACGTTACGCTCGAAAATTTCAGAGTAGTTGCCCACTTTCTTGATGATGTTGTAGGCCCATTTGTTGTCGAGTTTCAGGTCCTTACCAAAATCACCTTCGGTACCCAGCAGGTGCGCCATGTCTGGCGTTGCCGGTTTAGCCGCTTTCTCGTCAACGTTTTTCGAGTTGATGCCCATCTCTTCTGCGTTCAGCATTGCAAACAGTGTCCAGCGGACAATGGAGAACCAGTCTTCATCACCGCGACGAACGACCGGGCCCAGCGGCTCTTTGGAGATGACTTCTGGCAGAACGATCCATTCAGCCGGGTTGCTCAGCTTAATGCGCAGCGCGTACAACTGGGACTGGTCAGATGCCAGCGTATCGCAACGACCGGATTCCAGCGCTTTTGCGGATTCATCAGAGCGATCAAAGGTTACCGGCGTGTATTTCATGTTGTTGGATTTAAAGTAATCCGCCACGTTGAGCTCGGTATCGGTACCCGCCTGAATACATACGGTTGCGCCGTCCAGCTCTTTGGCGCTTTTCAGGCCAGCTTTGTTGTGGGTCAGGAAGCCGATACCGTCATAATAGGTTACGCCAGTAAAGGACATACCCATGCCCGCGTCACGTGAAGAGGTCCAGGTCGTATTACGGGAAAGAATATCGACCTCGCCGGATTGCAGCGCAGTGAAACGCTCTTTAGCGGTGAGCGGGGTATATTTCACTTTCGTGTCATCGCCAAATACGGCAGCAGCAACGCCACGGCACACATCTACATCTATACCGGTAAATTTACCGTTTGCATCTGCGTAAGAGAAGCCAGGGAGACCGTCACTGATACCGCACTGTACAAAGCCTTTTTTCTTAACGGCATCCAGCGTTGTGCCAGCATGGGCTTGATTAGCAACGGCAAACAGCACGCCGGCAGCTGCCAGGCTGGCAATCATCATCTTTTTCATAATGCATCCTGTGTGGCGAAAAAATTATCGTTATATGAAGGCGTCCGGGAAACGCCTTAAACCTGTCTGTGGCTTTGGCCATACTCTTTAAAGCAAAGGTAGTGCCAGTTTTTGCGAACACGGAAAAATGCGAGCCGTGAGCGCAATATGGAGAGTGTAGACAGGAAAAAATAACCTCAACGCCCTGCAATGGTGCAAAATTACAACCTGCGCCACAAAACAGAGCAAAAAACTTTCACTTAGCCAATTCTGCTAACAAGTAAGTTTCCTGGGGTAATATAAGCAAGGTAGTTAAACGTATTACTTTGTGAATCACGTCACGAGCACAGAGGAAATAATTAAAAATGTGGTGGGAAATCATGCAGAACTGCAGAATTATTTAAATGATTTGCTCGCTTTTGATGCTAAAAATTTACGCCAATAAAAAGATATGCACTGTAATAAAGCAAAGCGCGGCATCGCCGCGCTTTGGACCCATTATTTCGTTAACGCGACGATACCCAGCGTTAACCCTGCCAATGCTGCAGCCCCGCCGGCAATCGCACCTGCGGTTTCCCAGTTATCCTGAGTGGTTCCTTTTACGCAGGTATTGGTATGGACCAGACGGCCCTGATCGTCATATACAGGGACGCAAGGAGAGTCGTGCGCACAGCCTGCCAGGGTAGCGGTAAGCAGAACAACGGAAATTAATCTTTTCATGATGTTACCTCTAAATAGTCCCGATCCCCGATATCAAATAACGACATCAGCGCAGAATCGATACGCTATTTTAACATCGCGGAGATTAAGAATGTCCCGTTCAATAATCTCAAAGTATGAGCAGTGTAAACATCATGGAGAGAATTATGATATTCCATCGAATAGTGCAGAAAAAATGGAAGTACAAAAAAGCTGTGAGATATTGATAAGGGAATATAAAGATTTCAGGTTCGTTATTTGTGGTGAGCCAATGATTTTAATAAAGATACTGTAAATAGCACTAACGGAAAAGAGTAAAAAAGCCTGACAGGTGCTTCGATAAAAGGGTGCAACACTGAACACCCTTACTTATCTATTCTATTGATATTTAACAAACAGGTTCCTGCTGGCACAAGGTATTTCCCTGGGAACTGATGATTTCAGGCGTGACCGGGCGACCGAGCAGATAGCCTTGTAAGGTATTGCACCCCAGTTCAGTCAAAAAGGCCTGCTGTTCTGCGGTTTCGACCCCTTCCGCCACCACCTTCAGATTTAACGTTTTTGCTAGTGCGATAATAGCCGAGACGATAGTCGCATCGTCGCCATCGCTGCTGAGTTCTCTGACAAAAGCGCGATCAATCTTCAGTTCGCATGCGGGAAGCCGCTTGAGATAGAGCAAGCTGGAATAGCCGGTGCCAAAGTCGTCAATAGACGCCTGCACGCCTGCATCGGTCAGTTCCGTCAGGACGCGAACGCTCTCGTCAGGGTTAGTCATCGCCGTGGTCTCGGTGACCTCCAGGATCAGCGTGTCAGGCGGCACCCCATGCTTTTGCAGGCTATCCATGATGGTCTGAACCAGAGACGGCTGTTCAAATTGCAATGTGGATAAGTTGACCGCTACCGACCAGTCGATATTACCCTGCTTACGCCATTCGCTTAACTGACGGCACGCTTCATCAATGACCCAGTTTCCGAGTGGGACAATCAGACCGGTCTTCTCTGCCAGGGGTAAAAAGACATCCGGAGAGAGCATCCCTCGTTTTGGATGCTGCCAGCGGAGCAGGGCTTCAAAGCCAATGATTGGTCCTGATGGCGCCTGGAATTTGGGCTGGTAAACCAGGCGAAATTCTTTACGTTCCGTTGCCAGCCACAGGTCGTTCATCAGTTGTAACTGCGTTTGCGCCAGGGTGTTCATAGAGGGCTGGAAGAAGTGATAGCCGTTTCGCCCCATATGTTTGGTGTGATACATCGCGGCGTCCGCGTTAAACATCAGCTCACGCTCATTTTTACCATCATGTGGATAGAGTGCAATGCCAACACTCAGGGTGACCATCATGTCATAGGGATCGATATTAAACGGCTTGTCGATAACGCGCACCAGCGAGCCTGCAAGCGCCGCTGCTTCATCCGGGGCGCTTACGTCAGTCAGCAGGACGAACTCGTCACCGCCCATACGAGCCAGCGTGTATTGTCCGTTGAGCTGCTGCTTGAGGCGTTCAGTGACGGCAACCAGCAATTTATCGCCCACATCGTGCCCATAGGCGTCGTTAACAGTTTTAAAGCCGTCCAGGTCCATAAACATCAGAGCAAAGAAGGACCCTTCACGTCTGGCTTTATGTATCGCCTGATCCAGACGGTCTTCCAGCAGTACGCGGTTAGGCAGGCGCGTCAGGGTATCGTGTAGCGCCAGTTGGGCAAGTTCGCGGTTCGCTTCCGCCAGTGAAGAGGCCAACTGAGATGTTCGCGCCTGCAGGCGCGCGTCCAGCATGGAAACGAGTAGGGTGATGCCGAGGATGGAAAATGCCACGACGCTTACCAGTACGGCCAGCCAACTGCCGTTAACACCATGGTGACTCATTGGTTCCTGGTCAGGAAATTTCGCGGCCATCATGCCGCTGTAATGCATACCGGCAATGGCGAGCCCCATCAAAATGGCCGCGCCAAAGCGCATTAACGCCACCTGAGCGGCTTCATGACGAAGACGAAATGTCAGCCATAGCGCGGCAAAAGAGGCGGTTAGCGCAATGATGACCGAGATAGCGACCCAGAACATATCCCAGATAATGGCGGGTTCCACTTTCAGCGCTGCCATGCCGGTATAGTGCATGGCAACGATCCCCATACCCATCACAAAGGAACCGGGCAGAAGATGCAGCATTGTCAGTTCATTATCGCTGACTAACCAGAGTGCGAACCATGAGGCGCTGATGGCGATGAGCATGGAGATCGCCGTCAATAACGGGTCATAGCTCAGGTGCATTGAGATATCCATCGCCAGCATGCCGATAAAATGCATGGCCCAAATACCAATGCCCATTGCGACACCGCCGCCCGTCAACCACACCCATGAGGAAGACCCTGAGCTGGTGGACACACGACCTGCCATATTTAGCGCAGTATAGGAAGCCAGAATGGCGACAATAAAAGAAACAACAACAAGGATTTGGTCGTATTGGCTAACCAGCATTATGTCATCAACTCATTCACAAAAGGTCTTATGCGTAACTACACTTGAGAAGACAAAAAAGATGGTGACATGATCACTGCAAATGGACGACTCAAAGCGGTTTCTCTGCTTGCACGAAGCAAGAGGCCGGGCGGGAAAAAGCTAATTTAAATCAGCACAGTTCACCAGCTTGAGAGGATTGACGGAATCCATGTTTCGGCATTTATCTACCTCTGTTGTCAGGAATTCGATCCACTGCATGATCAATGCATCCAGCAACAGGACAGAAAGGGCAAAAATAACCAGCCAAAAATACTTTCGAATCATCCCGCATATCCTTTTCGTGCAACCATTCGTTGGGAATATACACGAAAATGTTATCGGCAGGTGTTGAGGAAAGATAAGTTTTTTGGCGGAATTCCAGCGAAAAAAAAGCGCGTCCCCATGCCGGTCCGCGCCTTTTAACTAGCAGTCTCTGATGGCTATCAGTTCATGCCATATTTTTTCAGTTTCTTACGCAGCGTACCACGGTTGATACCCATCATCAGGGCAGCGCGGGTTTGGTTGCCGCGGGTGTATTGCATCACCATGTCCAACAGTGGCTGTTCAACTTCAGCCAGTACCAGCTCATACAGGTCATTCACATCCTGACCATTCAGTTGAGCAAAATAGTTCTTCAGTGCCTGTTTAACCGAGTCACGCAGGGGTTTTTGAGTTACCTGATCCTGAGAGTTAACGGTAGAAACGGTCAGTACGTCAGAATTTACGCGTTGTTCGAACATAGTTCTGTCAGCTCTTTATTTCATTACGCAAGATTTTCGAAGTATGCCTCCAACGCCTCCAGCTGTTCGCTGGCATCCTCTATGGCGTTGAATGTGCGCCGAAACTGGTCATTTGGAGCGTGCTCCTGGAGATACCAGGAGACGTGTTTACGTGCAATTCGGTACCCTTTTGCCTGACCATAAAAGTCATGCAATTCCCGAACATGCGCGCAAAGCAAGCGCTTAACCTCTGCCAAAGGCAGTGGGGCGAGCAGCTCCCCAGTGTCCAGATAATGCTGGATTTCCCGAAAGATCCAGGGTCTTCCCTGAGCTGCACGGCCTATCATCAGGGCATCAGCCCCCGTATAGTCGAGTACAGCTCTGGCTTTAAGCGGGTCAGTGATGTCGCCATTCGCGATAATCGGAATGGAAACCTTCTGCTTAACTGCCCGAATGCTGTCGTACTCAGCATCTCCGTTGAACAAACAGGCGCGGGTGCGTCCATGAATGGTCAGAGCCTGAATGCCACAGTCTTCAGCCAGTTGGGCAATTTCTACGCAGTTACGGTGTTCCGGAGCCCAGCCAGTGCGAATCTTAAGCGTGACGGGCACATCCACTGCTTGCACTACCGCGCTCAGGATAGACTTCACCAGATCCGGGTATTGCAGCAGGGCAGAGCCCGCAAGCTTGCGATTCACTTTCTTTGCCGGGCAGCCCATATTGATATCAATAATCTGGGCGCCGCTTTTCACGTTGATACGTGCGGCTTCCGCCATTTCTTCCGGATCACTACCGGCAATTTGCACGGTACGAATACCGGGCTCATCGATATGCACCATCCGCAGTCTTGATTTGTCACTCTCCCAAACCTGCGGGTTGGAGGACATCATCTCGGATACCGTTAACCCGGCCCCCATCTCGTAGCACAACGTCCGGAACGGCCTGTCAGTAATGCCAGCCATTGGCGCTGCGATCAGTCGATTTCTGAGCTGGTGGTGTCCGATGCGCATGAGTTAAGAAATGACCATACTGTGACTGCAAGGCGGCGTATATTACGCATTTTTCGCACGAGATGAAAGGCCAAACTTTGACCAATCCACTGTCGCAGATCAATGAATCACAGCGTAAGACGGCTGGCGAAAATATTAATGATTTAAAATCATTGGCTTATATATCAATGGCGAATTTGTGAACAAATATAAATTCGTTAAACTTCTCTGTTTTTCTTCATCATGAGCCTGATCCAGCGACATATTTTGCTGTTTTAATCGTCAAAAAAGAGGGTGAAAATGAGATCAGACTCCCATTTTCACCCAGTGGAGCATTATGTTGCTGAATGCTTCTCGGCCTTATTACCCTGCCGTTGGGTTACATTTTCTGCCCGGTAATGCGGCACCATTCTTCTTTTTCCACCACGGCGTCGAGTGCGAAGGTTTCACGATAAGCTTCACATACGCTTTCAGCCTGGCTGGCGAGGATGCCGGAAAGGCCGAGCAGGCCGCCTGAGACCGGCAGTACGCTGATAAGCGGGGCAAGCTCACGTAAGGGGCCTGCCAAAATATTGGCGACCACCACGTCCGCCTGCATCGCGTCAGGCTGCTCATGTGGCAGATACAGTTCCAGACGTTCAGAGACGCCGTTGCGCTCTGCATTATCACGGCTCGCCTGAATGGCCTGCGGATCGATATCAATACCGATCGCTTTCGCCGCCCCCAGTTTCAGCGCCGCAATCGCCAGAATGCCGGAACCGCAGCCGAAGTCGATCACTGTTTTACCCGCGAGATCCAGGCCATCAAGCCATTGCAGGCACAATGACGTGGTCGGGTGCGTGCCAGTACCGAACGCCAGGCCCGGATCGAGCATCACGTTTACCGCGTTTTTGTCCGGCACATCACGCCAGCTCGGGCAGATCCAGAGACGTTCGCCAAAGCGCATCGGGTGGAAGTTATCCATCCACTCACGCTCCCAGTCTTTATCTTCAAGCTGTTCAATTTTGTGTGCGAAACCGGCACCCAGCAGCGGATGTTGCTCAAGGATCGCGACAACCTCATTCATGTCGGTTTCGGCGTCGAACAGGCCAATAACGTCGGTATCACCCCACAGGCGTGTCTCACCCGGCAGCGGTTCGAAGACCGGCGTGTCATGCGTGTCCTGAAAGGTGATGGAGACCGAGCCGGCCTCCATCAGCGCATCGCTAAGATCTTCGGCGTTAGCGCCGGTTGTATTCAGTTTTAGTTGGATCCACGGCATGGCAAAACTCTTTATTTATCAGTAGAAATCGTAGCAGGCTGTGAGGCGGGCTGACCGAAACGGTTCCCGACCACAAACGCCAGTAAACTTAACAGTAACGAAGGCACAATCGGATGGAAGCCCAGATACTGAATCTTAAACGTTGCAAGGACGGCATAAAGCACGCCGCCGACGAGCATGGCGCTTAGCGCGCCTGCCGCGTTGGCACGTTCCCAGTAAAGCCCCAGCACCAGCGGCCACAGGAAAACGGCTTCCAGCCCACCGAACGCCAGCAGGTTCAGCCAGATGATCATCTCCGGCGGTCGCCAGGCGGCAAGCATCATTAAAATACCGAGCACTAGGGTGATGATCATGGAAATGCGTTTCAGACGCTGCTCATTACGAAGTTGCTCCGGGCGCGTATTCAGCCAGAGATCTTTAATGATCGTAGCGGATGCCTGCAAAAGGTGCGCGTTAACATTCGACATAATCGCCGCCATTGGTGCGGCCAGGAACAACCCGGCGGCAAACGGCGGCAGCACTTCAACCATCAATGTCGGGATAACCAGGTCAGGTACTTTCAAATCAGGCAGCACTGCGCGTCCCAGTGCCCCGGCCAGATGCATACCCAGCATCAGAAGCGTCACCACAATGGTACCGATGATAATGCCCCGATGTACGGCTTTACTGTCTTTATAGGAGATGCAGCGAACGGCAGTGTGGGGAAGACCAATTACGCCGAAACAGACCAGTACCCAAAACGACGTCATAAACGCGGGGGAAAGAATGTCATCGCCCCCCTGCGGCGTCACCAGCTTCGGATCGATATGCTGTAATTTATCTACGGCACTGTGTAAGCCCCCTGCGGCATGGACCACACCGACCAGTAAGACAATAGTGCCAACCAGCATCACCATACCTTGCATGGTGTCATTCAGCACGCTGGCGCGAAAACCGCCAAATGCAGTGTAGAGCGCGATACTGATCCCGAATATCAGCAGCCCTGATTCATACTGAATACCGGCAGCGGTTTCCAGCAGGCGAGCACCGCCGATAAATTGCACGGCAATGGCCCCCACAAACGCAACCAGTAGGCTGATACTGGCTACCCACACTACGGTGCGGCTTTGATAGCGCGCCAGCAGCATATCGTTCAGTGTAATAGCGTTATAGCGGCGGGCGAGAATCGCAAATTTTTTGCCAAGAATACCCAGCGATAGCCAGATAGTGGGCACCTGAATCATCGCCAGCAGCACCCAACCCAAGCCGTATTTATAGGCTGCTCCTGGGCCGCCTATAAAAGAACTGGCGCTGATATAGGACGTGGTGAGCGTCATCGCCAGCACCAGTCCTCCCATCGAACGGCTGCCAAGAAAATACTCGGTCAGAAATGTCCCGGATGTACGCTGACGCATGGCATAGACCGACAAGCCCAGGACAATCAGCATGTAAGCAATCAGAGGAATAATGACTTCAAGCCGCATCGTTATCCTCCAGTGAGATATCGCGGAAGATAAAGCGCACCATCGCCCAACACAGCAGAATAAAAACCAGCGGCGTTAACAGGCAGGCCATTTCAAACCAGTGTGGTAATCCGGTAAACCCCATCATTGAATCTGGTAAGTAAGCAGTTACTAACCATGCGGCGAGGTAGAGGAGGGTCAGCCACAGCGCCCAGCGCGCTTCTTTGTGGGCCTGAACAAAACGCTTGTCCATTTTGTGTCCCATGTGGATAAAGAAAGCGGGGATTGTACCTTATGGATACTCCATGATCCCCTGAAATAAAAAAGGCCGGAAATCCGGCCTCTTGCATAGATACATCACCTGGTCTTACTTTTCGTTCAGACCGAGTTTCTTCTCCAGATAGTGGATATTGGTACCACCCTGCTGGAATTTCTCGTCGCTCATGATGCGCATCTGCAGATCTACGTTGGTTTTGATGCCGTCAATGATCAGCTCCTGCAGCGCATTCTTCATACGCGCAATTGCCACATCACGGTTCTCACCAAAGCAGATCAACTTGCCAATCATTGAGTCATAGTACGGCGGTACGGTGTAACCGGCGTAGATATGTGATTCCCAGCGCACGCCAAAACCGCCTGGCGCGTGGAAACGGGTGATTTTACCCGGGCTCGGCAGGAACGTATTCGGATCTTCGGCGTTGATACGGCATTCCACCGCATGGCCTTTCACCACCACTTCTTCCTGCTTGATGGACAGTGGCTGACCGGCAGCAATACGCAACTGCTCTTTGATCAGGTCCACGCCAGTGATCATTTCGGTCACCGGATGTTCCACCTGAATACGGGTGTTCATTTCGATAAAATAGAACTCACCGTTTTCGAACAGAAACTCAAACGTACCTGCCCCACGGTAGCCGATATCCACACAGGCTTTGGAGCAACGCTCGCCGATATAGCGACGCAATTCCGGGGTAATGCCCGGAGCCGGTGCTTCTTCGACAACTTTCTGGTGACGACGCTGCATGGAGCAGTCGCGTTCTGCCAGATAAATGGCGTTGCCCTGGCCGTCAGCCAGTACCTGGATCTCGATGTGACGAGGATTCTCCAGGTATTTTTCCATGTACACCATGTCATTGTTGAACGCCGCTTTGGCTTCAGCTTTAGTCATGGCAATGGACTGCGCCAGCTCAGCGTCACCGCGAACTACGCGCATACCGCGACCGCCGCCGCCGCCGGACGCCTTGATGATGACCGGGTAGCCAATGCGTTTGGCATGCGCGCGGTTGACATCCATATCGTCGCCCAGCGGGCCGTCGGAGCCCGGTACGGTCGGTACGCCCGCTTTCTTCATAGCGGTAATGGCCGACACTTTGTCACCCATCAGGCGGATGGTGTCGGCTTTCGGGCCGATGAAGATAAAGCCGGACTGCTCAACCTGCTCGGCAAAGTTGGCGTTCTCTGAGAGGAAACCATAACCGGGGTGAATCGCCACCGCGCCGGTGATCTCCGCCGCGCTGATGATAGCCGGGATGTTCAGATAGCTTTTTACGGATGGCGCCGGTCCGATACAGACCGTCTCATCCGCCAGGAGTACGTGTTTTAAATCGCGATCCGCAGTGGAGTGCACAGCGACGGTCTTGATGCCCAGTTCTTTACAGGCACGAAGAATACGCAGTGCAATCTCGCCGCGGTTGGCGATGACAATTTTATCCAGCATGTGCGCCTCGTTATTCGATGACGACCAGCGGCTCGTCAAACTCTACCGGCTGGCCACTTTCAACCAGAATGGCTTTCACTACGCCCGCTTTGTCGGCTTCGATCTGGTTCATCATTTTCATGGCTTCAACGATGCACAGGGTATCGCCTACATTGACTTTCTGGCCGACTTCACAGAACGCTTTTGCGTCCGGGCTCGGCGTGCGGTAGAAGGTCCCGACCATCGGGGAACGTACGATGTGACCACTGATTTGCGCTGCCGCAGGTTCTGCTGCCGTAGCCGGAGCTGCGGGAGCGACTGCGCCAGAAAGCGCAGGGGCTGGCTGCTGCATAACCGGAGCCGCATAAGCTTGCTGCATCACCGGGAAGCCCGTGTTCACCGGTGCGCGGCTGATGCGTACAGACTCTTCGCCTTCAGAAATTTCCAGTTCAGCGATGCCTGATTCTTCAACCAGTTCGATCAGTTTTTTAATCTTACGAATATCCATGAGTGGGTTCCGTACTCTTGTTTAGTTTGATTGTGACAGGCGTTTTACCGCCGTCTGTAAAGCGTATGTACAACTGCCAGCATCAGGTCCGAAGACCACGCCGGAAGCGATTTCGGAGAGCCAGGAATGATGGCGAGATGGTTCGTGCGCATGCATATTGCTTTGAGTGAACTCAGTAAAGTCGAAGGGTGCCATAGGTTTCCGACTTGCGTGCTCCCGGCATGTTAAGATTGGGGCCGTTTAAAAGCAAAATGCGCAACTTGCCAGCCATCGTGCTGCTATCTCCTGCAATTTTCCGGTAAAAAACAAAATATACCGTCATTGCGTGGTTGTCACCTTTTTGGGCCTTAAAAAGCCCTCCGGGCAAAACCAAAGTCGCACATTATAACTATTTCGTAGCATTTAGCAGCTAAATACTGGTCTTATCAGGGAAGATTATCAACCGCATTTGGTTTTAACCCTGCGATTGATAATGGAACTGCGGAGGACTGCACATATCGGAACTTTAGCGCCACCACTGGCGGAACTTCTTGTATCGCCACGCTAATAGCGCGAATGCAGCGGCTGCATAAAGGAGGGGCAATGGCGATAAAATCTTCACGGACCACAGATAATGGATGGGTGCCAGGATCGCGACCAGATAGACGAAGTTATGCAATTGTTGCCATCGTTTGCCCAATTTTCGCTGCGCCCACTGGGTAGATGTCGCTGCCAGTGCCAACAGGATAAACCAGCTAACAATTCCTAACATTAAATAAGGGCGCGTTGTCAGTTCCCGACCAAGTAGCGCCAGATTGTTGATGCCCAGCTCCAGCAATGCGTAACTGGTCAGATGCAATGTTGCCCATGCAAAACACCATAGTCCCAGTAAACGACGGGTGCGAATAAGCAACGGTTGTTTAGCGTAGCGCGCCAGTGGCGCAACCAGCAAGCCTGCCAGTAAAAATTTCAACGCCATTCTGCCGGTAAAATGTTGAATATCTTTTGCCGGGTCGGCGCTAAAATACCCCTGCGACGATGCCCAAAACAACCAGACAAACGGCAAAAAACCGGCCAGGTGCAGCAATACTTTAAGCCAGACAATCTGTTTCGCTGTTAAACGCACTCAAAAGTTCTCCCGCAGATCCAAACCACGATAAAGGGACGCCACTTCATCCGCATAACCATTAAAGAGAAGCGTAGGCTGGCGTTTTACATCCAGCACGCCACCGGATCCGATAAAGCGTTCGGTTGCTTGTGACCAGCGAGGATGGTCGACATGCGGATTCACGTTGGCAAAAAAACCATACTCATCTGGCGCCGCAAGGTTCCAGGTCGTCGGGGGACGTTCTTTCGTTAGCTTGATGCTGACTATCGATTTGATCCCTTTAAAGCCGTATTTCCACGGGACGGTCAGGCGGATCGGTGCCCCATTCTGCGGCGGCAACGCTTTCCCATAAACGCCAACAGACAACAACGTGAGGGGATGCATGGCTTCATCTATACGTAACCCTTCTACGTAAGGATATTCCAGGCCGCCGCCAATGAAGCGATCCTTCTGACCTGGCATCTCGTCGGGTGCGTAGAGGGTTTGAAATGCCACATATTTTGCGTTGCTGGTGGGTTCGACCAGGGAGAGCAGTTTATGCAGCGGGAAACCCGTCCATGGGATCACCATCGACCAGGCCTCAACGCAGCGCATGCGATAGATTCGTTCTTCCAGCGGGAAACGCGTGGTAAGCGCGTCATAATCGAGCGTAAGGGGTTTGGCTACTTCACCGTCAATTTTGAGCGTCCATGGATTGGTTTTCATGCTGCCTGCGTTGGCTGCGGGATCGGCTTTATCCAGACCAAACTCATAGAAATTGTTATAGCCCGTTACTTTATCTTCCGGAGTCAGCGTCAGCGTGTTTTGCCACTGGGCAGGTTTGCTGAACTGCAGGGGTTTGCCTGGCAAGGCTTTAGGGCGATCGTTTCCTTTAAACCAGTCAAGCAGATCGGCGCGTGCAGCAGGAGACAGACTCAGTGCAGCGGCACTGATGCCCAGCGTTTTCAGGATCTGGCGACGTCGCAGCATAAATACGGATTCGGCGGTGACATCGGCTTCGGTAAGTTTTTTCTTTTGCATAATCTTCCCCCTTTTCAATACTTGTAGCACGGCGAATATGCCGTCGGGGGATTATCACGAAAAATTGAAATCTGACTGTTTACTTCCCGCTGGCGGCCTTTACTCCCCAGGATGATTGGCAAAAAAATTCTGAGGGCTATACTCGCATAGTTGTATGCAATACTGATTGCCAGCGGCGTCAGGCCTGCTAGTATGCCGGGCTCATTTTCTAGTTAGCGCTTACTTAGTTTTCCCGGGTTTGCCGCGTCTCGTTCTTTTACACTACGGAGTTAACACAAGGATGCGATTAACGACGAAATTCTCAGCTTTTGTGACGCTACTAACGGGGCTGGCAATATTTGTTACCCTGCTTGGCTGCTCATTAAGCTTTTATAATGCCATCCAGTCTAAGGTAACGAACCGCGTAGAATCGGTTGCGGCGGTGGTCGATACCCGTTTGATTTTTATGTCTCCGTCTGCCATCTCATCTCATCTTGATGAATTGATGGTGCCAGTGGACATTGTGGGTATTGAGGTCCGTCAGGGAAAGAAAACCGTTCTGCAGCACACCCGCAAAAGCAGCTATCGTCCGGCCGGCAGTAATTACCAGTACCGTGAATTAGAGATTAATTCCCTTAAAAATCCGGGCATGACCATCACGCTGGTTTACCAGGACCCGATGGCTAACTATTTCCGTTCGCTGATGACTACCGTGCCGTTGACGCTGGCTATCGGCTTCATGGTCCTGATTATTTTCCTCTCCGTACGCTGGTTGCGCCGACAGCTCTCGGGGCAGGAGTTACTCGAACTTCGTTCTACCCGTATTCTTAATGGGGAGCGAGGAGCGCAGGCGCGCGGTTCTGTTTATGAATGGCCATCCCGCGCCAGCAGCGCGCTGGATGTTCTGCTTTCAGAAATCCAGTTTGCCAGCGACCAACGCAGCCATATTGACACGCTGATTCGCTCCTACGCCGCGCAGGATACTAAAACCGGTCTCAATAACCGTCTGTTCTTTGATAATCAACTGGCCACGCTGCTTGAGGATCAGGAGAAAGTCGGCGCACATGGCGTTGTCATGATGATCCGGCTACCCGATTTTGAATTATTGCGCGATAGCTGGGGGCGTCCCGCCGTTGAAGAGCATCTGTTTATGCTCATTAACCTGTTATCGACATTTATTATGCGTTATCCCGGCGCGCTGCTGGCGCGCTATCACCGCAGTGATTTTACCGTGCTGTTACCGCACCGGACATTAAAAGAAGCGGAAAGTATTGCCGGGCAGATTCTCAAAGCGGTGGACGGTCTGCAGCCCAGCAAAATGCTCGATCGCGAAGATATGATGCACATTGGTATTTGCGCCTGGCGTAGCGGTCAGTCGACACAACAGGTGATGGAACATGCCGAAGCGGCGACCCGTAATGCGGTACTGCAAGGGGGAAATAGCTGGTCGGTTTACGACGATACGCTACCGGAGCAGGGGCGCGGTAATGTTCGCTGGCGCACGCTCATTGAGCAAATGCTGAGTCGTGGCGGTCCGCGGGTCTACCAGAAGCCAGCAGTGAATCGCGAAGGGATTGTTCACCATCGCGAACTGATGTGCCGCATCTACGATGGCGACCTGGAAGTTATTTCTGCGGAATATATGCCCATGGTGCTGCAGTTTGGGCTGTCTGAGGAGTATGACCGGCTGCAAATCGGACGCCTCATTCCCTATTTACGTTACTGGCCGGAAGAAACCCTCGCCATGCAGGTGACGGTAGAGTCTCTGATTCGGCCACGTTTTCAGCGCTGGCTACGCGATACCTTGATGCAATGTGAAAAATCACAGCGTCGACGGATTATTTTTGAACTTGCCGAGGCTGATGTTTGTCAACATATCAGCCGGTTACAACCGGTGGTGCGGTTAATTAATGCGTTAGGCTCGCGCGTTGCTGTCACGCAGGCGGGTCTCACCCTGGTCAGTACCAGCTGGATTAAAGCGCTGGACGTTGAATTGCTCAAACTTCATCCTGGGATTGTCCGGAACATTGAGAAACGCACGGAAAATCAGTTACTGGTGCAAAGCCTCGTGGAGGCCTGCAAAGGTACGCATACGCGCGTTTTCGCCACTGGCGTTCGTTCGCGTGGCGAATGGCAGACGCTGATTGAATGTGGCGTTTCAGGTGGTCAGGGCGATTTTTTTGCCTCCTCCCAGCCGCTTGACACCAATGTGAAAAAATATTCGCAAAGATATTCGGTTTGAACTGCCGTTTAAGCCGTTTTCACGTAGAATAACGCGCGCTGTATCGCACGTATGGGGGTGTGCTTGTCTGCCCGCCAGATTGCCACAGCGCGAACGCTAGTTTTAACCTTTGACAGGTTGCAAACGCAGGGTAAGGATTACTCCCGCCATGGTTCACTCCTGAAGGAGTCAGGTTGTTTGTAACAAAGGAAACAAACTGCACTAATTTTCACCGTAGCAGATGATTTTTGCGCCTTGTCGCTGCTGCGTGTGGTTGGTAAAGTAAGCGGATTTTGTTTTCCGCCCCAGCTTTCAGGATTATCCCTTAGTATGTTGAAAAAATTTCGTGGCATGTTTTCCAATGACCTGTCCATTGACCTGGGTACCGCGAATACCCTGATTTATGTAAAAGGACAAGGCATCGTATTGAATGAGCCTTCCGTGGTAGCCATTCGCCAGGATCGTGCCGGTTCACCGAAAAGTGTGGCCGCGGTAGGTCATGAAGCTAAGCAGATGCTGGGCCGTACACCGGGCAACATCGCAGCTATCCGCCCGATGAAAGACGGTGTCATCGCCGACTTCTTCGTGACAGAAAAAATGCTCCAGCACTTTATCAAACAGGTGCACAGCAACAGTTTCATGCGTCCGAGCCCGCGCGTGCTGGTTTGTGTACCGGTTGGCGCGACCCAGGTAGAACGTCGTGCGATCCGTGAATCTGCTCAGGGTGCGGGTGCTCGGGAAGTCTTTCTGATTGAAGAACCGATGGCTGCGGCAATTGGCGCAGGCCTCCCGGTTTCTGAGGCAACCGGTTCGATGGTTGTCGATATCGGTGGTGGTACCACAGAAGTGGCCGTTATCTCTCTGAACGGCGTGGTGTACTCCTCCTCCGTGCGTATCGGTGGCGACCGTTTCGATGAAGCGATCATTAATTATGTGCGTCGTAACTACGGCTCTCTGATCGGTGAAGCGACCGCTGAACGTATTAAGCATGAGATCGGTTCTGCCTACCCGGGTGATGAAGTCCGCGAAATCGAAGTTCGTGGTCGTAACCTGGCAGAAGGCGTTCCGCGCGGCTTCACCCTGAACTCTAACGAAATTCTGGAAGCTCTGCAGGAACCGCTGACCGGTATTGTAAGCGCGGTGATGGTTGCACTGGAACAGTGCCCGCCAGAACTGGCGTCCGATATTTCTGAGCGCGGTATGGTTCTGACCGGTGGTGGCGCGTTACTGCGCAACCTTGACCGCCTGTTAATGGAAGAGACAGGTATTCCTGTCGTAGTTGCAGAAGATCCACTGACTTGCGTAGCGCGTGGCGGCGGCAAGGCGCTGGAAATGATCGATATGCACGGCGGCGATTTGTTCAGCGAAGAATAGTCTGATTCAGATTCGGGGCGAAGATGTCGCCCCGATTTGTCAGTCCTGAGAATACGCAAAGCCTATGAAGCCAATTTTTAGCCGTGGCCCGTCGCTACAGATTCGCCTTTTCCTGGCGGTGGTAGTGGCGCTCGGAGTCATTATTGCCGACAGCCGCCTCGGTACGTTCAGTCAAATTCGAACGTACATGGATACTGCCGTCAGTCCTTTCTACTTTATTTCCAACGGTCCTCGCGAATTATTAGATAGCGTTTCACAAACGATCTCGTCGCGCGATCAACTTGAGCTTGAAAATCGGGCATTGCGTCAGGAACTGCTGTTGAAAAACAGCGAGCTGCTGATGTTAGGGCAATATAAACAGGAGAACGCGCGACTGCGCGAGCTGCTGGGTTCGCCGCTGCGTCAGGACGAACAGAAAATGGTCACTCAGGTTATCTCGACGGTCAACGATCCCTATAGCGATCAGGTTGTTATCGACAAAGGCAGCGTAAACGGTGTCTATGAAGGCCAGCCGGTCATCAGCGATAAAGGCGTGGTAGGCCAGGTTGTCGCGGTGGCTAAACTGACCAGTCGGGTGTTGTTGATTTGTGATGCGACCCATGCGCTACCGATTCAGGTGCTGCGTAATGATATTCGCGTTATTGCCGCAGGCAATGGCTGTACTGACGATCTGCAACTGGAACATTTGCCGGCAAATACCGATATTCGGGTAGGCGATGTGCTGGTGACATCCGGTCTGGGTGGACGTTTCCCGGAAGGTTATCCTGTTGGGGTGGTCTCCTCGGTAAAACTCGACACGCAGCGGGCGTATACCGTTATCCAGGCGCGTCCTACCGCAGGTTTGCAGCGTCTACGCTACTTACTCTTGCTGTGGGGGGCCGATCGTAACGGCACAAATCCGATGACGCCGGAAGAAGTACACCGTGTGGCTAATGAACGCCTGATGCAGATGATGCCGCAAGTATTGCCTGCGCCAGATGCCATGGGGCCGCCTGCGCCGATTCCTGCACCTGCAACTGGTATTGCCGGGCCACCGTCACCTTCTCAAGGTACCCGGGGAGGCCAATAGTGGCAAGTTACCGTAGCCAGGGGCGCTGGGTTATCTGGCTCTCGTTTCTTATCGCATTGTTGCTTCAAATTATGCCCTGGCCGGATGACATTCTTGTCTACCGGCCAAACTGGGTGTTGCTTATCCTGCTTTACTGGATTCTGGCGCTACCGCACCGCGTAAATGTCGGCACAGGTTTCGTTATGGGTGCCATACTGGATCTCATTAGCGGATCCACACTTGGCGTTCGTGCGTTGTCTCTGAGCATTATCGCCTACCTGGTCGCGCTTAAATTTCAACTGTTCCGTAACCTGGCGCTGTGGCAACAGGCGCTGGTGGTGATGGTTTTGTCGCTGGCAACCGAAGTCATCGTCTTCTGGGCAGAGTTTTTGGTCATTAATGTCTCCTTCAAACCAGAGATTTTCTGGAGTAGCTTCGTTAATGGCGTGCTTTGGCCGTGGCTTTTCCTGCTTATGCGTAAAATTCGCCAACAGTTTGCCGTGCAATAAAGGTTTCTATGACATCGATTTGGCTTGCCTCTGGTTCCCCGCGTCGTCAGGAACTGCTCACTCAATTGGGCGTCACCTTCGAGCGAATTATTCCCGGTATTGAAGAGCAACGTCGGGCGCAAGAAAGCGCCCAACATTATGTTGTACGGCTGGCAAGGGAAAAGGCGCGTGCAGGTGTGGCGATGGTTTCCCGCGATTTACCGGTGCTGGGCGCAGACACCATTGTCATATTTAATGGTGAAGTGCTTGAAAAACCGAAAGACTCCTCGCATGCTGCTAAAATGCTGCGACAGCTCTCTGGTCAGACCCATCAGGTGATGACGGCCGTCGCACTGGCGGACAACCAACACCTGCTGGATTGTCTGGTGACAACCGAGGTGACGTTCCGAGCCCTTTCTGATGATGATATTGCTGCCTATGTTGCCAGCGGTGAGCCGATGGACAAAGCAGGCGCGTATGGCATTCAGGGGCTGGGCGGCTGTTTTGTCAGAAAAATAAACGGGAGTTATCACGCTGTGGTGGGTTTACCGCTGGTAGAGACCTGGGAACTGTTGAGCAACTTTAACGCATTGCGCGAGGGAAGAGACAATCATGACGGCTGAATTGTTAGTTAACATTACGCCATCGGAAACACGCGTGGCCTATATCGATGGCGGTATCCTGCAAGAGATTCACATCGAACGTGAAGCGCGACGCGGGATTGTAGGCAATATCTACAAGGGTCGGGTCAGTCGCGTACTGCCTGGTATGCAGGCGGCTTTTGTAGATATTGGTCTGGATAAGGCCGCGTTTCTTCATGCCTCGGACATTATGCCTCACACCGAATGTGTGGCGGGGGAAGAGCAGAAGAACTTCACCGTTCGTGATATTTCTGAGCTGGTGCGCCAGGGGCAGGACCTGATGGTACAGGTGGTGAAAGATCCGCTGGGTACCAAAGGCGCTCGCCTGACCACAGACATCACCTTACCTTCACGTTATCTGGTCTTCATGCCAGGCGCATCACATGTCGGAGTTTCTCAGCGAATCGAAAGCGAGGCTGAACGCGAGCGACTCAAGCAGGTTGTTTCTGAGTATTGTGATGAGCAGGGCGGCTTCATTATTCGTACGGCGGCAGAAGGGGTGTGCAATGAAGATCTCGCCGCAGATGCAGCCTACCTCAAGCGGGTATGGACGAAGGTAATGGAGCGTAAAAAGCGTCAGCAGACCCGGTGTAAGCTCTACGGCGAACTGGCGCTGGCGCAGCGTGTGCTGCGAGATTTTGCCGATGCGCAACTCGACCGGATCCGCGTTGACTCACGGTTGACTTATGAGATGTTGCTGGAGTTCACCGCGGAATACATGCCGGAAATGACCAGCATGATTGAACATTACAGCGGTCGCCAGCCGATATTCGATCTCTACGATGTTGAGAATGAAATTCAGCGCGCGCTGGAAAGAAAAGTGGAACTGAAATCCGGCGGCTATCTGGTTATTGACCAGACCGAAGCGATGACGACGGTGGATATCAACACCGGGGCGTTTGTCGGCCACCGTAATCTCGATGACACCATTTTCAATACCAATATTGAAGCCACGCAGGCCATCGCTCGCCAACTGCGTTTACGTAATCTTGGCGGCATTATCATCATTGATTTCATTGACATGAATAATGACGACCATCGTCGCCGTGTTCTGCACTCACTGGAACAAGCGCTGAGCAAAGACCGGGTGAAGACCAGCATCAACGGCTTCTCCCAGCTCGGCCTGGTCGAGATGACCCGTAAACGTACCCGTGAAAGCGTGGAACATGTTCTCTGTAATGAATGCCCAACCTGCCATGGACGAGGCACAGTAAAAACGGTGGAAACCGTCTGCTACGAAATCATGCGCGAGATTGTTCGCGTACACCATGCTTACGACTCGGATCGTTTCCTGGTCTATGCTTCTCCTGCTGTGGCGGAAACCCTGAAAGGGGAAGAGTCCCATGCGCTGGCTGAGGTAGAAATCTTCGTCGGTAAGCAAGTTAAAGTGCAAATTGAGCCGCTCTATAATCAGGAGCAGTTTGATGTGGTGATGATGTAAAAGACGATTACGTCCAGACGTTTGTTGACAAGGAGAGGTGCGTGAGGCGATTGCCGGGGATATTGCTGCTTACAGGGGCGACACTGGTGGTGATAGTGGCGCTGCTGGTAAGTGGCCTGCGCCTTGTCCTGCCCCATCTGGATAGCTGGCGCCCTGAAATCCTGGCGAAAATTCAGGCGCAAACCGGCATTGTGGTCGATGCGAGTCATCTGAACGCCAGTTGGGAAAATTTCGGCCCTATCCTCGACGTTCGTGATGTTAAAGCCACCCTCAAAGATGGCGGCGATCTGTCCGTTAAACGTGTTACCCTGGCGCTGGACGTCTGGCAAAGTCTGCTACAAATGCGCTGGCAGTTCCGCGACCTCACGTTTTATCAGTTAGCTGTACGCACAAATACCCCCTTGCAGCGCAATGACGATGGTAATGCGATCGAAACTGACCGCATCCGGGATCTGTTCCTTCGCCAGTTCGATCACTTCGATCTGCGCGACAGTCGACTTAGCTTTTTGACGCTCTCCGGCCAGCGCGCCGAACTCGCGATCCCGCAATTGACCTGGCTTAACAGCGATGATCGACACCGCGCAGAGGGCCAGGTGAGCCTGTCCAGTCTGACCGGACAACACGGCGTTATGCAGGTAAGAATGGATTTGCGCGATGACCGGGGCATTCTCAATAATGGCCGGCTGTGGCTACAGGCAGACGACATTGACGTTAAGCCCTGGCTTAATAAATGGATGCAGGACAACGTTGCGCTGGATAGCGCCCGTTTTAGCCTTGAAGGCTGGATGACCCTTAACAAAGGTGTGGTGGAAAGTGGCGATGTCTGGCTTAAAAAGGGCGGCGCCAGTTGGCAGGGCGACAACGACACACACCATCTCCTGGTCGATAACCTGACGGCACACGTCTCGCGTCAGCAACAGGGCTGGCAATTTGATATTCCTACAACGCGCATCACAATGGATGGCAACCCGTGGCCGCAAGGCTCGCTGGCCTTTGCGTGGGTGCCTGCCCAGGAAACGGGGGGCGCAAACGACCAGCGCAGTGATGAATTACGCGTCAGGGCCAGTCGTCTCGAGCTGAATGCGCTTGACGGTATGCTGCCGATTGCCGAAAAAATTTCTCCAGAGCTGGGGAAAGTGTGGCGGACGATGGCGCCAGCAGGGTTGCTGGAAAACCTGGCGCTGGATATTCCGCTACAGGCGACGGAAAAAACGCGCTTCCAGGCTAGATGGAAAAACATTTCCTGGAAACAGTGGGAACTGCTGCCAGGCGTTGAGAACCTTTCCGGTACGTTATCCGGCAGCGTTGAAAATGGGCGTGTAACGATCGACATGGCAAAGGCGAAAATGCCTTATGCCACCGTTTTCCGTGCGCCGCTGGAAATAGATAAAGGGGTGGCGACCCTTGCCTGGCAAAACGATGAACGTGGTCTGCAGATTGATGGGCATGATATCGACGTGCAGGCGAATGCAATTCATGCCAGGGGCGATTTCCGCTATCTCCAGCCGGAAGGCGACGAGCCGTGGCTGGGTATTCTGGCAGGCATTAATGTGACCGATGGCGGCCAGGCATGGCGTTATTTCCCGGAAAACCTGATGGGTAAAGCGCTGGTAGATTACCTTAGTGCGGCCATTCAGGGCGGGCAGGCGGACAACGCGACGCTGGTCTATGGCGGTAACCCGCGGCTGTTTCCCTATAAGCACAATGAAGGGCAGTTTGAGGTGCTGGTGCCGTTACGTAATGCCACCTTTGCCTTCCAGCCAGACTGGCCGGCGCTGAAAAATTTCGATATTCAGCTCGATTTCATCAATGATGGCCTGTGGATGAAGACGGATGACGTGGCATTAGGCGGTGTCAAAGCCACAAACCTGACGGCTGTCATTCCGGATTACCTCAAAGAGAAATTGCTCATTGATGCCGATATCAACGGGCCGGGGAAAGCGGTTGGACCCTATTTTAAAGATACGCCGCTGAAAGATACGCTTTCTACAGCCCTTGATGAACTCCAGTTGGATGGTGATGTGAGTGCTCGCTTACATCTTGATATTCCGCTCGACGGCGAAATGACGACGGCGAAAGGCGATGTCGTTCTCAATCACAATAACCTGTTCATTAAACCGCTTAACAGCACGGTGAAGGATCTACGGGGTGCGTTCAGCTTTGTGAACGGCAATTTGAAAAGCGAACCACTGCAGGCGATGTGGTTTAACCAGCCTGTGAACATTGATTTCACGACTACCGAAGGGGCGAAAGCCTATCAGGTAGCGGTGAATCTCAATGGCAACTGGCAGCCGGCGAAAACGGGCGTAATGCCGCAACAAGTCAGTGATGCGGTGAGCGGCAGTATGGGCTGGAAAGGCAAAGTAGACATCGAATTGCCGCATAGCGCCGGGGCGAAATATAACGTTAGTATCGACGGTGACTTGACGGGTATCGCCAGTCGCCTGCCACCGCCGCTTGATAAGCCTGCAGGGAAGGCGTTGCCGGTGAAGGTAAATGTTGAAGGCAATCTGCGCAGTTTCGATCTGACCGGCAGCGCAGGCAATAACAACCACTTCAACAGTCGCTGGTTACTCAACCAGAAACTCACCCTCGACAGGGCAATCTGGACCTCAGATAGCCGCACGATGCCGCCACTGCCTGAGCAGGCCGGTCTTGAGTTGAATCTGCCGCCAATGAATGGCGCGCAGTGGCTGGGCCTGCTGCATCAGGGGGTCGCCAACAATGTCAGCAATGCGACCGCGTTCCCGGCCAGTGTTACGCTGCGTACGCCTGCTCTCACGTTGGCTGGCCAGCAATGGAACAATCTGAGTATTGTCTCGCAGCCCCAGGCCTCTGGGTCAGTTGTTGAAGTGCAAGGTCGTGAAATCAACGGGACGTTTACGCTGCAGGATAACGCACCGTGGCAGGCTGCGATTCGCTATCTTTATTACAACCCGTCTGCAACGGCATCGGATGACAACGACATCTCTTCGCCGTCGACGTTGCTGCGCGGCAAGATGCAGGTGGATTTCACCGGCTGGCCGGATCTGCAACTGCGCTGTGCGGAGTGCTGGCTATGGGGACAAAAGTATGGCCGCATTGAGGGCGATTTTGCGATTAAAGGAGATACCCTGTCGCTGGCGAATGGCCTGATAGACAGTGGTTTTGTCCGCCTGACTGCCGATGGCGAGTGGGTCAATAAAATCGGTGGTGAACGGACTTCACTGAAAGGCACCTTGCACGGCGACAAAATCGATTCGGCGATGAATTTCTTTGGCATTTCAACGCCTGTGCGCAATGCGCCGTTTGATGTGAACTATGATTTACACTGGCGTAGCGCGCCATGGCAGCCGCAGGAAGAGTCGCTTAACGGTATTCTGCGCACTCGCCTTGGCAAAGGCGATATTACCGATATCAGTACCGGGCACGCCGGGCAGCTGCTGCGCCTGTTTAGCGTCGATGCGTTGCTGCGCAAGCTTCGTTTCGATTTCAGCGACACGTTCAGTAGTGAAGGGTTCTACTTTGACTCTATCCGCAGTGCGGCATGGATCAAAGATGGTGTTCTGCATACTGATGATACGCTGGTGGACGGCCTGGAAGCCGATATTGCGATGAAAGGGTCGGTGGATCTGGTACAGCGCCAATTAGATGTTGAGGCAGTTGTCGCCCCGGAAATCTCAGCAACGGTAGGTGTTGCGGCCGCCTTTGCCGTCAACCCTATTGTTGGTGCGGCGGTGTTCGCCGCCAGTAAAGTTTTGGGGCCGCTGTGGAATAAAGTCTCCATTTTGCGTTATCGCATTACCGGTCCGGTAGACAAACCACAAATCAATGAAGTCTTACGCCAGCCGCGTACAGATAAAAAGCAATGATTTGACGGCGTCGGCGAATTGCCTCAAGCTCCTTATATCACACTTTTTTTATTGCCCGATGTGGCGGCAACGACGAGTAGCAAACGATGAGTCTGAACCTGGTAAGTGAACAATTGCTGGCAGCAAATGGCCTGAATCATCAGGATCTGTTTTCCATCCTTGGTCAATTGACCGAGCGCCGACTCGACTACGGTGACCTCTATTTTCAGTCGAGCTATCACGAATCCTGGGTGCTGGAAGACAGTATCATCAAAGACGGGTCATACAACATCGACCAGGGCGTTGGTGTACGTGCGGTGAGCGGCGAGAAAACCGGTTTTGCCTACGCCGACCAAATCAGTCTGCTGGCACTGGAACAGAGTGCGCAGGCGGCGCGCACCATCGTGCGTGAGGCAGGCGATGGCCGTGTGCAAACGCTTGGCGCCGTTGAGCATCAGGGGCTCTATGCCAGCATTGATCCATTGCAAAGTATGAGCCGCGAAGAGAAGCTGGATATTTTGCGCCGTGTGGACAAAGTCGCCCGCGCGGCGGATAAGCGTGTGCAGGAAGTGTCCGCCAGTCTGACGGGCGTGTATGAATTGATTCTGGTTGCCGCGACGGACGGTACGCTGGCGGCGGATGTTCGCCCGCTGGTGCGTCTTTCTGTGAGTGTGCAGGTAGAAGACGACGGCAAACGCGAGCGCGGTTCCAGCGGCGGCGGCGGTCGTTTTGGCTATGACTGGTTCCTCAACGATGTCGACGGCGATGTACGTGCCGATGCCTGGGCAAAAGAAGCCGTGCGGATGGCGCTGGTGAATCTTTCTGCCGTGGCGGCGCCTGCCGGAACACTGCCTGTTGTACTGGGAGCCGGCTGGCCGGGCGTATTGCTGCACGAAGCGGTCGGACATGGCCTGGAAGGCGACTTTAACCGCCGTGGCACGTCAGTATTCAGTGGCCACATGGGCGAACTGGTAGCATCGGAACTTTGTACCGTTGTGGATGATGGTACCCTCGCCGATCGTCGTGGCTCCGTCTCTATCGATGATGAAGGTACGCCGGGTCAGTACAATGTGCTGATTGAAAACGGTGTGCTGAAAGGCTACATGCAGGATAAGTTGAATGCCCGTCTGATGGGCGTTGCGCCAACCGGTAACGGTCGTCGCGAATCTTACGCGCATCTGCCGATGCCGCGTATGACAAACACCTACATGCTGGCAGGGAAATCGACGCCGCAGGAGATCATTGAGTCGGTCGAGTTTGGTATTTATGCGCCGAACTTTGGCGGCGGTCAGGTTGATATCACCTCCGGTAAGTTCGTGTTCTCTACCTCTGAGGCCTACCTGATTGAGAAAGGTAAAGTGACAAAGCCGGTGAAAGGGGCAACCCTGATTGGCTCAGGCATTGAAGCCATGCAGCAGATTTCCATGGTGGGTAATGACCTGAAACTGGATAACGGCGTGGGGGTCTGCGGTAAAGAAGGCCAGAGCCTGCCAGTGGGCGTTGGTCAACCGACGCTCAAAGTGGACAACCTGACCGTCGGCGGCACGGCGTAATCGCGGTGAGTGTCCCGGCGGCGCCAGCGCTTAACCGGGTCACCACCATATAGCCCGGTTAAAGCGTTATGCCGCAACCGGGTTCACAACCCCCGTCCCTGTACGCCCTGATACAGCTTTGCGACCTCGGTAAAATACTCTGTCAGATAGTTAATACATACCTGCACCTTTAACGGCAATTTGTCTTTTTCGGTATACAGCGCCCAGACCGGACGCGGATCGGACTGATAGCGGCTAAACAAGATCTCCAGCGTCCCGTTATTGATCTCATTGATCGCCCACATCAAGGGTACATAGGCGATCCCGGCCCCGGCGGTAAGCCAGCGCGTCATGGTCATTGGATCGTTGGTGACAAAGCGACCCTGGGGGATCAGGCGAGTGGAAATGCCCTCTGGTGCTATCAGCTCAAATTCATTATCCGGCCTCACGCTGTATTCCAGCCATGAATGGTTCACCAGATCCGTGGGTTTTTCCGGAATGCCATATTGCGCCAGATAGCTTTTGGCCGCGCAGACGACCATCGGCATCGCGCCCAGGCGGCGTGAAAACAGGCTCGAATCCTGCAACGCGCCCACCCGGATGACCACATCCAGCCCGTCGGCAATCAGGTCCGGCGCCGGAATACCTGTCACCAGATTGACCGATAAACCAGGATATTCTTTCAGCATCGCGGCGGTCATCTGCGCGAGGACATTGTGCGCCATGGTTGAAGAACAACCAATGCGCAGCGTACCGATAGGCGTGTTATTAAAAGCGTATAGCTGCTCATGCACATCCTGCACTTCGTGCAGCATGCGTCGGCACCCCTGGTAGTAAATTTTCCCGGCTTCGGTGAGCCCAAGGCTACGTGTGCTGCGGTTTAGCAGCTTTACCTGTAGTTCATCTTCCAGCTTCGCCACCGTTTGACTGATGGATGACACGCTCATTTGTAACTGCCGCGCCGCGGCAGTAAACGAGCCTTGTTCCACCACTTTGGCGAATACCGACATGCGTTTCAGTCGTTCCATTATTCACTCTGGCTTAAAAGTGATTTAGATCACATAATATAGATAACAGCATAACAGTTACGTTAATATACTATTTGCTGAATAATTAACGTGCCGATCTCGCCTTGCTTCCTGCTCCGCTGCGGTGCGTATAAGAAATATTGTCGCCTGCATTCTCTCTAATCAAGGTCAACATGAGTCTGTTTCCCGTTATCGTGGTGTTCGGTCTGTCGTTCCCACCGATTTTTTTTGAATTGCTTTTGTCACTGGCGATCTTCTGGCTGGTGCGCCGCATGCTGATCCCAACCGGGATCTATGATTTTGTCTGGCATCCGGCGTTGTTCAACACTGCGCTTTACTGCTGCTTGTTTTACCTGCTGTCGCGTCTGTTTGTTTGAGGTTGAAGTGAAAACACTAACAAGAAATCTCTTTCGTACCGCCATCACCCTGGCGCTGGTTATCCTTGCTTTCATCGCTATTTTCCGCGCATGGGTGTACTACACAGAATCCCCCTGGACCCGCGATGCGCGCTTTAGCGCTGACGTGGTCGCTATCGCGCCTGACGTTGCCGGGTTAATTACCGACGTCAGTGTTCACGATAACCAACTGGTTAAAAAAGACCAGGTGCTGTTTACCATCGATCGGCCGCGTTACCAGAAAGCGCTGGAAGAGGCCGAAGCCGATGTCGCTTACTACCAGGCGCTGGAAAGTGAAAAGCGCCGTGAGGCCGGCCGCCGTAACCAGCTTGGCGTTCAGGCGATGTCCCGCGAAGAAATCGATCAGGCCAACAACGTCTTGCAGACAGTATTACATCAACTGGCTAAAGCGCAGGCCACGCGTGACCTGGCCAAACTGGATCTGGAACGTACGGTTATTCGCGCGCCGGCAGACGGCTGGATTACCAACCTGAATGTCTACGCCGGTGAGTTCATTACCCGTGGTTCTACTGCTGTTGCGCTGGTTAAGCAGAATTCCTTTTATGTTCAGGCTTATATGGAAGAGACCAAGCTCGAAGGCGTCCATCCGGGCTTCCGGGCTGAAATTACCCCGCTGGGCAGCAACCGCGTTCTGAAAGGTACCGTGGAAAGCGTGGCCGCCGGGGTGACCAATGCCAGCAGCAGCAACGACAGCAAAGGGATGGCGACCATTGACTCAAATCTTGAGTGGGTACGTCTGGCGCAACGCGTGCCGGTACGTATTCGCCTGGATGAGCAGCAGGGGAACCTTTGGCCGGCAGGTACGACGGCCACGGTTGTGGTAACGGGTCAAACCGATCGCGATGAGAGCCACGACTCTTTCTTCCGCAAACTGGCTCATCGCCTGCGTGAGTTTGGTTAATTACTATGGCTATGTTTTCCATCGCCAGTTACCACGTTCGCTTCGCGCTAAAACTGGCGTGCGCTATCGTACTGGCGCTGTTCGTCGGCTTTCATTTTCAACTGGAAACGCCGCGCTGGGCGGTATTGACGGCGGCGATTGTGGCGGCAGGTCCGGCTTTTGCTGCCGGGGGCGAACCCTGGTCGGGTGCGATTCGTTATCGCGGTATGTTGCGTATTATCGGTACCTTTATTGGCTGTATCGCCGCTCTGACCATTATCATCGCCATGATCCGTGCTCCATTCTTAATGTTGACGGTGTGTTGTATCTGGGCGGGGTTTTGTACCTGGCTTTCTTCGCTCGTCCGGGTGGAGAACTCTTATGCCTGGGGACTGGCGGGCTATACGGCGCTGATCATTGTTGTGACAATCCAGAGCGAACCGCTGCTGGCGCCTCAGTTTGCCGTTGAGCGTTGCAGTGAAATCGTCATCGGTATTGTCTGCGCCATTGCGGCAGATTTGCTGTTCTCTCCCCGTTCGATCAAACGCGAAATTGACCGCGAGGTGGACAGCCTGCTGGTGGCCCAATACCAGCTCATGCAGATGTGCATTAAACATGGCGACCCTGAAGAAGTGGATAAAGCCTGGGGAGCACTGGTGCGTCGCACGACTGCCCTGGAAGGGATGCGCAGCAACCTTAAAATTGAATCCTCCCGCTGGGGGCGCGCGAACCGTCGCCTGACCGCGATCAATACCTTGTCGCTTACGCTGATTACCCAGGCTTGTGAAACGTATCTGATCCAGAATACGCGACCCGAGCTGATGACCGACACATTCCGTGAGCTGTTCGACGCACCTGTAGAAACCGTTCAGGATGTGCACAGACAAATGAAGCGGATGCGCCGGGTGATTGCCTGGACCGGTGAACGCGAAACGCCCGTCACCATTTATAGCTGGGTCGGTGCGGCAACGCGGTATTTACTGCTCAAGCGCGGCGTGGTGAGCAATACCAAAATCAGTGCGACGGAAGAAGAGGTTCTGCGTGGCGAAGTGGTTATCAAACCGGCATCGGCGGAACGCCATCATGCGATGGTCAACTTCTGGCGTACCACTTTATCCTGCGGGTTAGGAACGTTGTTCTGGTTGTGGAGCGGCTGGACTTCAGGCAGTGGGACCATGGTGATGATCGCGGTGGTGACGTCGCTGGCAATGCGTCTGCCAAATCCGAAAATGGTGGCCATCGATTTTCTGATAGGTACGTTGGTCGCCCTGCCGGTCGGGGCGCTCTATTTTCTGTTTATTATTCCCTCGACGCAGCAGAGCATGCTGTTGCTCTGTATCAGCCTGGCTGTGCTGGCTTTTTTTGCCGGTATCGAGGTGCAGAAACGGCGGCTGGGATCGCTGGGCGCGCTGGCGAGTACCATTAATATTATCGTGCTCGATAACCCGATGACCTTTAAATTCAGTCAGTTTCTTGATAATGCGCTTGGGCAAATTATCGGCTGTGGATTGGCGCTGATCGTCATTTTACTGGTGCGGGATAATTCGCAGGCACGGACCGGACGTATGCTGCTCAACCAGTTTGTCTCGGCGGCCGTCTCGGCGATGACAACCAACAGCGCGCGACGGAAAGAGAACCATCTGCCTGCGCTCTATCAGCAGCTATTTTTATTGTTGAATAAGTTCCCTGGTGATGTGGCGAAATTCCGCCTGGCGCTGACGTTGATTATCGCTCATCAGCGTTTACGTGATGCGCCTGTACCGGTGAATGATGAGCTCTCGGCATTCCATCGACAGCTTCGCCGTACGGCAGACAGTGTCATCTCTGCCAGGTCGGACAGTAAACGACGGCGTTATTTCTCGCAGTTGCTGGAGGAACTGGGTGTCTATCAGGAGAAATTGCATCGCTGGGATGCGCCGCCGCAGGTGACAGAACCGGTAAAACGACTTGCCGGGATGTTACACAAATACCAGCATGCGCTAACCAGCAGCTAGAGCCGAAACCGACGCCAGAAGCGTCGGTTTTTTTATGGCTATACTTTACGGGAGCTTTTGGAAATCACAGATCGGGAGGACAAATGACAACGCAGGCATTGCAGGACAGCGAACTGTTCCAGACGGGTTATCTTGTCGATGGTGTCTGGAAATCGTTGGACACGACATTTGACGTACTGAACCCGGCAACGGGTGAGGTTATCGTAAAAGTCGCGAAAGCCGGGAAAAAAGAGACTGAAGCCGCTATCGCCGCAGCCTCAAGGGCTTTTCCCGCCTGGCGTGCGAAAACCGCAAAAGAGCGTTCCGCCATCCTCTACCGCTGGTACGAATTGATTATTGAAAACAAAAGCTGGTTGGGAAGGCTGATGACCACCGAACAGGGCAAGCCGTTAAAAGAAGCCGAAGGCGAGGTGGAATATGCTGCAAGCTTTATTCAATGGTTCGCCGAGCAAGCGAAGCGGGCTAATGGCGAAATTATTCCGCCGATAAAACCCGGTTCGCGTATTTTGGCGACTCGTGAACCGATAGGGGTGGTGGCAGCGATAACCCCCTGGAATTTCCCGATGGCCATGCTGACCCGTAAGCTGGGACCCGCGTTAGCCGCAGGATGTACGGGGGTGATTAAACCTGCCAATAACACTCCACTGAGCGCCTTTGCGCTCCTGGCGCTGGCAAAAAAAGCGGGTGTGCCGGACGGTGTGCTGAATGCGGTTGCCGGGAATACATCCGAAATCAGCGACGCGATCATGGCGAGTCATGAGGTACGCAAAATTTCCTTTACCGGATCTACCGCCGTGGGCAAAACATTGATGCGTAACGCGGCCGAAACCATGAAGAAAGTGTCGATGGAACTGGGGGGCAACGCGCCTTATATCGTCTTTGAAGATGCCGATATTGATGCGGCAGTCAAAGGGGCGATTGCCAACAAATTCCGTAATGCCGGGCAAGTGTGCGTGAGCGTAAACCGTTTCTACATCCATGAGTCGGTGTATAACGCTTTCACGCAAAAACTGGCAGAGGCGGTTAGTGCCCTCAAGGTCGGGAACGGTCTTGATGACGGTGTTATCGTCGGTCCGCTTATTGAAACTTCTGCCGTGGATAAAGTGCGTGAACACGTGGAAGATGCGGTCGCGAAAGGGGCGAAAATTCTGGCAGGTGGGAAAGCCCATGCGCTGGGGGGGAATTTCTGGCAACCCACCGTGCTGGGTGATTGCAGCGATGGCATGAAGCTGGCGAACGAAGAGACTTTTGGTCCGGTTGCTGCCTGTTTTCGTTTTACGACCGAGGATGAAGTTATCCAGCGCGCTAACGCAACGCCGTTTGGCCTGGCAGCCTATTTCTACACCCAAAACTTATCCCGCGTATTTCGCGTCTCCCAGGCGATTGAAAGTGGGATGATTGGTATTAATGAATGTGCGGTCTCCACTGAACTGGGGCCGTTTGGCGGCGTAAAAGAGTCTGGCCTGGGGCGGGAAGGCTCCGTTCTGGGGCTGGAAGAGTTTATGGAAGTCAAAACCCTGCATCTCGGGGGCTTGTAATGAAACGGGCGGCGTAAGCCGCCCGACAGGGCTGGATGGCGGACAATGAATATCTATACCTTCGATTTTGCTGAGATAGACACTCAACACATGTTCTATCGAGAATTTTCCCGCCGGTTTGCGCTCGCTGGAGCCAGCATTACCGATCTGGATTCATTATGGATAGCGGTGACGGAAAAGTTGCCGTTGCCGGTTGAAATTGAGTTCATTCATCTTAGCGAAACGCTGCGGCGTCGTTTTGGCGCGTTAATTCTCTTGTTTGATGAAGCAGAGGAAGAGCTGGAAGGTCAGTTGCGTTTTAACATCCGTTAATGCAGCAAAAAAAAAGCCCCCGACAGGCGGGGGCAAGTCGTCGGAGTAGACGACGAGGGTTTATTTGTAGAGTTCCGCCGTTGCGTGCCAGGTATCACCTTCCTGGAGTTCGGTCACGTGGTAGGCTTTCGCACCCGCCGCGTCCGCTTTGGCAGACAGTTCATCACGAATGCTCATTGGAGAACTTGCGGTCTGGGAAACAGAAATAGAGCCCATGGCCTGCATGTTTTGCGTTTGATTATCGGAAAGTTGGGTAGCTGCGCTGGCGCCAAATGAGATCAGTGAAGCTAAACCAAGGGCTGCGATGATGACGTTACGTTTCATTGTCTTTCTCCTCAATACTCAACGGCGAGAAGGTTTATACCGCTATTTTTATGCCTGGTGCCGCTGAGTGATGATGACATAGGGTTTTCGGTTAATTATTTATACAGTTCTGCAGTGGCGTGCCAGCTATCGCCCGTACGTGCTTCGATGATGCGATAAGAAGACGCACCTTGCTCTTCAGCTTTTTTGTTCAGTTCTGCACGCATATCCATGGGGGACGATGCAACGCCGCCGACAGAGACGGTACCTAATGACTGGCGGTTTTGCGCCTGGCCAGTATCAATAGAGCTCGCCGCAAAGGCGCCGAATGACAGAACAGAAAGAATGCTGAGTGTTGCTACAGTTGATTTGATTTTCATAATGCTTACCTCGTCGAATCGTAATTCCTGAGGGCTTTGTTTCGTGACCCTCATCACAAAATCAAGTATACACTAATAACGCGTAAAATTAATACTGAGCTAATTATTGCTATTGTAAGTAAGTGGTAAAGAAACCTTTTTTTATAGTCAAAAAGATATAAAAAACGGCTGTTCTTGCCCTGTGTGCATTTTTTTATTGTTGAAAATCAGTGTGATGAGTGGCTTTGATTTTTTGTGCGAAAACATTCATCACGTGAATGAAATGCGACAGAAATTCGCACATTGTGTTAAAACAAAGGGGCGGTAGAAAGAAAAAGACCGTTGGCGGGGCGTATCCCCGGCGTGAAACCGGGGAGCGAATTAAAGCTCTTGTTCGAACAGTACGAGGATGGCCTCGCAAAGTTCTTTGACCGTAAAGCCGCTTGCCGGGGTGATGAAAATGGTATCGTCACCGGCAATAGTGCCCAGAATACCTTCCGCTTTGCCCAGTGAGTCCAGCAAGCGCGCAATTAACTGCGCAGCACCCGGGCTGGTATGGATAACGACAATAGCGTCGTTGTAGTCGATATCAAGCACCAGATTTTTGAGCGGGCTGGAGGTGGTGGGAACGCCCATTTCGACGGGCAAACAGTAGACCATCTCCATTTTGGCGTTGCGCGTGCGCACCGCACCGAATTTAGTCAGCATGCGGGAGACTTTAGACTGATTGATATTGTCAAAGCCCTGTTCCTGTAACGCCAGAACAATCTCTCCCTGAGAACTAAATTTCTCTTCTTTAAGTAGCGCTTTAAACGCTTTAACTAATTCTTCTTGTTTTGCCGAGCTTCGCATAAGTCACCCGTATTAAGGCCGTGAAAACTACATTATTATGCACATGGATGAATTTTTATGCAAATAATCTGCTGGGGAAATAACTCAAATCTTCTTATGGTTCACGTGAATTTTATCAAATTACGTTATGGAACCCACTGTGTCATGTGTCGCAAATTCAAGCAAAAGTAAAATAAATGTTACTAGAATGATATTGTTTAGATGGATATCAGCGCTATATTGTAAACTCTCAATGTTAGTTGCTTGGTTTGCCGGTCCGACGGTCATGAAAGCCCATTATAATATTTTAAAAGCGTGCCATGCCGCAGAATTTTGGCTGGTTCGTTGCCATAATTATCAGGGTGAATTAAGGTCGCCGCAATGGAGTAACAAAATATTTAGCTAACCATAATAAGGAGTTTATGATGAAAGTTGCAGTCCTCGGCGCAGCTGGCGGCATCGGCCAGGCGTTAGCTCTACTACTTAAAACACAACTGCCTTCAGGTTCAGAACTCTCTCTCTACGATATTGCTCCTGTAACCCCTGGGGTTGCTGTTGACCTCAGCCATATTCCCACTGCTGTAAAAATTAAAGGCTTTTCTGGCGAAGACGCAACGCCTGCTCTGCACGGTGCGGATGTGGTGCTGATTTCCGCTGGCGTCGCGCGTAAACCAGGTATGGATCGCTCCGATCTCTTTAATGTGAATGCCGGCATTGTGAAAAACCTGGTCGCGCAAATCGCAAAAACCTGCCCTAAAGCCTGTATCGGCGTAATCACTAACCCGGTTAACACGACGGTGGCGATTGCGGCAGAAGTGCTGAAAAAAGCCGGTGTGTATGACAAAAACAAACTGTTCGGCGTAACGACGCTGGATATTATCCGTTCTAACACCTTCGTGGCAGAGCTGAAAGGTAAGCAGCCGGGCGAAGTCGAAGTGCCGGTCGTGGGTGGACATTCGGGCGTCACCATTCTGCCGTTGCTGTCGCAAATCCCGGGTGTCAGCTTCTCTGAACAGGAAATTGCCGATCTGACAAAACGTATTCAGAACGCGGGCACAGAGGTGGTCGAAGCGAAAGCGGGTGGCGGGTCAGCAACACTCTCCATGGGTCAGGCTGCCGCGCGCTTTGGCCTGTCGCTGGTGCGTGCGTTGCAGGGCGAAAAAGGCGTTGTTGAATGCGCTTATGTTGAAGGCGATGGTCAGTATGCCCGCTTCTTCTCTCAGCCGTTGCTGTTAGGTAAAAATGGTATTGAAGAACGCCAGGCGATTGGCAAATTAAGCGCATTTGAACAGCAGGCGCTGGAAGGGATGCTGGACACCCTGAAAAAAGATATTCAGCTCGGCGAAGATTTTGTTAACAAGTAAATAGCTGCCGTCGTCTGGTGTGCCGTTTGCCTCCAGAGATGCGCAAAAAAACCGGAGTTCATTGGGCTCCGGTTTTTTTATCGCGGCTAGTTGGTCGCCGGATATTCCTGGATCGTGACCTGCAGTTTCAGCTTCTTATCATCACGCATTACTTCAACCGGGATTTCTGACCCGGGACGGATTTCCGCGACCTGGTCCATGGTTTCCAGAGCAGAGACGGCCGGCTTACCATTTACGCTGACAATCACATCATTCACCTGAATACCGGCCCGGGCTGCAGGACCATCTGGCGAGACTTCATTGACCACAATTCCTTGTATCTGATCGATGCCGCCGCTCTGGGAATGCATAGGGGCGATTTCTCTCCCGCCGATACCGATATAGCCACGGATCACCCGACCATCACGAATCAACTTATCCATGATTTTCGTCGCGAGCTGGAAGGGGATAGCGAAGCCAATACCTTCCGGCGTCTCGCCATCGTTGCTTTTGTCGAAAGAGAGCGTATTGATGCCCATTAACTCCCCCAGCGAGTTCACCAGCGCGCCGCCGGAGTTGCCATGGTTGATGGAGGCATCCGTTTGTAGGAAATTCTGTCGACCGGTAGGGTTCAGGCCAATTCGCCCGGTGGCGCTGATGATCCCCTGGGTAATGGTTTGCCCCAGGTTATAGGGGTTACCAATCGCCAGTACCACATCACCAATATGCGGTACACGATGCGGATTGATCGGAATCACCGGCAGACCGCCTGTGGCGTTGATTTTCAACACCGCAAGGTCGGTAAGAGAATCCGAACCTACCAGAAGCGCTTCAAAAACGCGGCCATCCTGCAAGGCAACGATAATCTGGTCCGCATCGTTAATGACATGTTTATTCGTCACGATATAGCCGCGTTGATCCATGATCACCCCGGAACCCAGGGTACGGATTTCCAGACGATTATGCGATGACGTATTCATACTGCGGTTGTAGACATACACGACCGCGGGCGCAGCGCGGCGAACCGCCGGGTTATAGCTGGCGGGCGTTTCATCGGTACTGTCAAATTGCGTTGCGGTTAGCGGGTTATGCTGGCGTAGCGAAGGCAGGGCGGCGAGGATAATGCCACCAACCATCAAACCAATTGCTACCGAGCGTAAGAGCTTCAAAAACATGATGCGGGCGTCGTCATTAGGGAGTCGCAGCAGCATAACACGAGTTATCCGGACATCACATGCAGCGGTGATGTCCGGGATCGCATTTGCTTAACGTAGCAATAAATAGAGGGTTTCATTGCCGCGGATGATTTGCAGGGCAATGACCGATGGTTTAGTTTCAAGGATCTTGCGTAGCTCGGCAATAGACTGTACCTGCGTACGGTTAATGCCAATGATGACATCATCTTTACGCAGGCCTGCCTGAGCGGCCGCGCTGCCTTTTTCGACGTTCTCAATATTGATACCTTTCGTACCATCTTTGAGTTGACCGTCACTCAACGAGGCGCCCTGCAGCGCCGGGGAGATCAGTTCAGCGCTGGCGGAAGACGAAGTGCTCTTATCCAGGGTCACTTCAACATCCTGCGGTTTGCCATCGCGCAGGATGCCCAATTTCACTTTTGCGCCCGGTTCCGTCGTTGCAATGCGCGAACGCAGCTCGGCAAAGCTATTCAGCGGCTTGTCATTAAGGCTGACAATCACGTCGCCCGATTTAATGCCTGCTTTCGCCGAACCGGAGTTCGGTAATACTTCACTGACAAAGGCACCGCGCTGCACATTCAGGTTAAAGGCTTTGGCGATATCAGCACTCATCTCCGTGCCTTTAATACCCAGCAGGCCACGTTTGATTTCGCCGAACTGGATCAACTGGCGAGAAAGTGTTTGTGCCATATTACTGGGAATTGCAAAACCGATACCGACGCTGCCGCCGCTCGGCGCAAGGATCGCAGTGTTGATACCAATAAGCTCACCGTTCAGGTTCAGCAATGCGCCGCCAGAGTTACCGCGGTTAATCGAGGCATCTGTCTGGATAAAGTTTTCCAGCCCTTCGAGATTAAGTCCGCTTCGACCCAGCGCAGAAACAATCCCGGATGTCGCTGTTTGCCCCAGTCCGAACGGGTTCCCGACAGCAACGACAAAGTCGCCCACTCTTAATTTATCGGAATCGGCGATAGCGATTTGCGTCAGGTTGCTGGGATTTTGGAGCTGCAACAGCGCAATGTCGCTTTGATCGTCGCCGCCAATCAGTTTGGCCTCGAACTCGCGACCATCGTTGAGCTGGACATTGATTTTTTGCGCCTGGTTAATGACGTGGTTATTCGTCAATACGTAACCTTTTGCTGCATCGATAATGACACCGGAACCCAACCCTTCAAAAGGCTGAGCCTGCTGCTGTTCGGGCATCTCGTCGCCAAAATATTTTTTCAGTTCATCAGGGACTTTTTGTCCTTGTACCGCCGTACCTTCCACCTGCACGCTAACCACGGCAGGTAAAACTTTTTCCAGTACTGGCGCGAGGCTGGGAAGCGCTCCCTGGCCTGGAACCTGCGATGGCATCGCTGCCATAGTCTGGATGGGTGCCGAGAGAGATAACCCGACACTTAACGCTAACGCACTCAACAGCTGGGTTTGTTTCTTCATTGATGCTGGCTCTCGCAACCTAAAGTGAAAGGGAAAACGATGCAAAACAGTTTGATGTTATTGAAATTTCAATCGAGTAACAATGAGGTTAATGACTAAATGATAGCTGTGATTATAAAGACAGGACGGGCGCAACTTGTGCGCCCGTTAAAAATGCAGAAATTAAGTGATTATTTGCGGTTTGCGTTGCCGCGCAGCAAGCCGGATGCACCTTCGGAATAATCGCGAGGAATCTGCACCGGCGCCTGATCGTTGCCCGCTTCGGACTCCGCCAGACGGTTACGGAAAGGGTTATCCTCAGCAGACATTTCCGGCAGTAAGCTGCTGGAGCTTTTCGCCATGTGCTGATAAAGCTGGCGGTAATCATGCGCCATATTGTCGAGAAGCTCTGCGCTGCGAGCGAAGTGATTGACCAGCTCTTCACGGTACTCTTCAAGTTCTGCTTTATTTTTTTCCAGCTCGTACTGCATTGCCTGTTGCTGGCGTAATTTCCGGTTTCCAAAACGCATGGCCACAGCACCAATGATGACGCCGACGACTAACCCAATTAGCGCGTATTCCCAGGTCATGTACTTCTCCCATTGTCTTATGGTTCCGTAGGGTAATAGCTGCAAGCTCCTTGCCTGCGCCTGATTATGCCACTATAACCGCTATTCGCGCAGAAGTGGAATCCCGACGCGGCATCGCGTAGGGTAGAACGACCTTTTTTTCGCCAACCCTGTGGGCAGGATCGATTTTCAAGGAATAACGATAACACCATGCAGAGCCTTACCCCGACATCGCGTTACCTCAATGCCCTCAACGAGGGTAGCCATCAGCCGGATGATGTGCAAAAAGAAGCTGTTAGCCGTCTTGATCTCATTTACCAGCAGATTGTGACTAAAGAACAATCGGCCCCGCAAAGCGGCGGGTTGATGGCGAAATTTGGCAAATTGTTGGGTAAGCGTGAGCCCACCACGCAGACCCCCGTACGCGGCCTTTATATGTGGGGGGGCGTCGGGCGGGGTAAAACCTGGCTGATGGACCTCTTTTATCAAAGCCTGCCAGGGGAGCGGAAACAGCGTCTGCACTTCCACCGTTTTATGCTGCGTGTGCATGAGGAATTAACGCAACTACAGGGGCATAGTGACCCCCTGGAGATTGTCGCCGACCATTTCAAAGCCGAAACTGATGTGCTCTGCTTTGATGAATTTTTCGTGTCGGATATCACCGACGCCATGTTGCTCGGCGGATTAATGAAGGCACTCTTCGCCAGAGGGATTACCCTGGTCGCCACCTCGAATATTCCACCGGACGAACTTTATCGTAACGGGTTGCAACGGGCGCGTTTTTTACCGGCCATTGATGCCATCAAACAGCACTGTGATGTGATGAATGTCGATGCCGGTGTGGATTATCGTCTGCGTACACTGACCCAGGCCCATCTGTGGCTTTCGCCCTTAACCGAAGAGACGCAGCAGCAGATGGATAAACTCTGGCAAGCGCTGGCAGGGGCAAAACGTACTCATTCCCCGGAATTAGAAGTCAATCATCGCCCGCTGGCGACGCTGGGCGTGGAAAATCAGACGCTGGCCGTATCGTTCGCCACGCTGTGTGTGGATGCCCGCAGTCAACATGACTATATTGCGCTCTCTCGTCTGTATCACACCGTCATGCTGTTTGATGTTCCCGTCATGACGTCGCTGATGGAGAATGAGGCGCGGCGTTTTATCGCGCTGGTGGATGAATTCTATGAGCGCCATGTGAAACTGGTGGTGAGCGCGGCGGTTCCGCTGTACGAGATTTACCAGGGCGAGCGACTGAAATTCGAATTCCAGCGTTGCCTGTCACGTCTACAGGAGATGCAGAGCGAAGAGTACCTCAAGCGGCAGCATATGCCATAAATGATACCCTCTCACTGTGGGCGATGGGCTGGTGGGAAGACGCTAAATGGCATAACCCCCTACCGAAAAACCCTCTTCAAATCACAAATAGGGGTCGATCTTTGACCCCGACTTCTCTATAATCCTGCGACCCCACGTTACAAGAAGGTTTTTTTCCCAAAACTTTCTCTGCGCCGGCATAGGCTATTCGAAGGGGTAGGTTTGCTGGACAATGTCGTGTGAACCTCAACTGACTAAACGTTTGGGTGTTCACCAACGTGTAACTTATTATTTGGGTAAGCTTTTAATGAAAACTTTTACAGCTAAACCAGAAACCGTACAACGCGACTGGTATGTTGTTGACGCGACAGGTAAAACTCTGGGCCGTCTGGCTACTGAACTGGCACGTCGCCTGCGCGGTAAGCATAAAGCGGAATACACTCCGCACGTTGATACAGGTGACTACATCATCGTTCTGAACGCAGAAAAAGTTGCTGTAACCGGCAACAAGCGCGAAGACAAAATGTACTACCACCACACCGGCCACATCGGTGGTATCAAAGAAGCGACCTTTGAAGAGATGATTGCCCGCCGTCCTGAGCGTGTGATTGAAATCGCGGTTAAAGGCATGCTGCCAAAAGGCCCGCTGGGTCGTGCTATGTACCGTAAACTGAAAGTTTACGCTGGCAACGAGCACAACCACGCGGCACAGCAACCGCAAGTTCTTGACATCTAATCGGGATTATAGGCAATGGCTGAAAATCAATACTACGGCACTGGTCGCCGCAAAAGCTCCGCCGCTCGCGTGTTCATCAAACCGGGCAACGGTAAAATCGTAATCAACCAGCGTTCTCTGGAACAGTACTTCGGTCGTGAAACTGCCCGCATGGTAGTTCGTCAGCCGCTGGAACTGGTCGACATGGTTGAGAAACTGGATCTGTACATCACTGTTAAAGGTGGTGGTATCTCTGGTCAGGCTGGTGCGATCCGTCACGGTATCACCCGCGCTCTGATGGAGTACGACGAGTCCCTGCGTTCTGAACTGCGTAAAGCTGGCTTCGTCACTCGTGACGCTCGTCAGGTTGAACGTAAGAAAGTCGGCCTGCGTAAAGCACGTCGCCGTCCGCAGTACTCCAAACGTTAATTGCTTTCTGCGAAAGCAGAACGATTGGCGAAAAACCCGGTTTATACCGGGTTTTTTTATGGATAAAAATCACGTTATCCACAGTAACGAGTTGATTCGCGCTTCTTTTTCAGCATTTCCAGAATCCCCTCACCACAAAGCCCGCAAAATCTGGTAAACTATCATCCAATTTTCTGCCCAAATGCCTGGGATTGTTCATTTTTTGTTTGATTTTTAAACGAGAGTGACTGTGCGCGTGGGTGGGTTACCAACATCTCGCCGGTCAAAGTAAGACTGGTTGCAGTAAAAATACTGAATATACCTGGAGGTTTTCATGGCTGTCGCTGCCAACAAACGTTCGGTAATGACGCTGTTTTCTGGTCCTGTTGACATCTATAGCCATCAGGTCCGTATCGTGCTGGCAGAAAAAGGTGTCAGCTTCGAAATTGAGCACGTGGAAAAGGATAATCCTCCTCAGGATCTGATTGACCTCAACCCGAATCAAAGCGTACCGACTCTTGTCGATCGTGAACTCACTCTGTGGGAATCACGCATTATCATGGAATACCTGGATGAGCGTTTTCCTCATCCGCCGCTGATGCCGGTTTATCCGGTTGCGCGTGGTGAAAGCCGTCTTTACATGCATCGCATTGAGAAAGACTGGTATTCGCTGATGGAAGTGATCATGTCCAGCAGCGGCGCGCAGGCCGATAACGCCCGCCGTCAACTGCGTGAAGAACTGATGCAGATTGCTCCGGTGTTCGGCCAGAAGCCGTACTTCCTGAGTGATGAATTCAGCCTGGTGGATTGCTACCTGGCGCCGTTGCTGTGGCGTTTGCCGATTCTGGGTATTGAACTCAGCGGCGCAGGCTCGAAAGAGCTGAAAGGCTACATGACACGTGTTTTCGAACGCGATTCATTCCTCGCGTCTCTGACAGAAGCCGAGCGCGAAATGCGCCTGGGCCGGGGCTAAGCGAATGGACTTGTCGCAACTGACACCGCGCCGTCCTTACCTGTTGCGGGCCTTTTATGAGTGGTTGCTCGATAACCAGCTCACCCCGCATCTGGTCGTTGACGTAACGTTGCCGGGTGTGCGTGTGCCCATGGAGTATGCGCGCGACGGACAAATCGTGTTGAATATCGCGCCGCGAGCCGTGGGTAATCTTGAACTGGCGAATGATGAAGTGCGTTTTAACGCGCGCTTTGGCGGCGTCCCGCGTCAGGTTGCTGTGCCGCTGGCCGCTGTGCTTGCCATCTACGCCCGTGAAAACGGTGCGGGCACGATGTTTGAGCCTGAAACGGCTTACGATGAAGATGTGGCCACGGTGAATGACGACGACGAAACCGCTCAGCCGGACAGTGAGACGGTGATGTCGGTTATTGATGGCGACAAACCCGATCATGCGGACGATAACGATCCGGATGATGATCCTCCACCACGTGGCGGGCGTCCATCGCTGCGTGTCGTGAAGTAACATAAAAGCAGGGTCAATCGACCCTGCTTTTTTTTACGTCAGCAACCCCGGTGCCAGCCAACAGGCGATCGTTTCGCGCATGACCTTCCGCCTTGTGGCCAGTGCTTCCGGACGCTTAAGATCCTGCTGATAGATGATCGACAGCGTCGACTGGTTAATCAGATAGAAAAATCCCAGCGCTGACATGGTGATGTTGAGCTGCATCGCATCGATACCGGGGCGGATCGTTCCATCCTGCTGGCCGCGGTCCAGAATGCGTTGGGTTATTGAAAGCCAACTGCTGTTGATGGGGACAATCGTATCCACTTCCTTGAGATGGCGAGCTTTGAGCTGGTTCTCACTGTTAAGCAACTGGATAAACTCCGGGTTCTCAAGATAGTAGTGCCAGGTGAAATCCATCAGTTCAAGTACCGCGTCGCGGGCAGGCAGATGATCCAGCTCCAGCGCGGCCTCTTTGGTGCGGATATCCTGGTACGCGACCTGTAAGACATGGGTAAACAGCGTATCCTTGTTCTCAAAATAATAATAAATCAGCTGCTTGTTCACATTTGCCGTCGCGGCGATCTGATCAATCCTTGCCCCGTCAAAACCCTTCTCAGCGAACTCCTTTTTGGCCGCATCAAGGATCAGGCTTTTTGTGAGATCTGGATCATGCCTACGCTTTGTTCTGGCTTCCCCTTTCATAGATCCTCCATTCAATTTATTGTTTTAATTGTAGTTTTAAATAAATCAACCAGTTGGTTGATTTTGAGAAGTCGATCATGAATTTAATTTTTCTCTCTTTCTATACTGCTTTTACCATTTCAACTGTTTAGTTGAAATGTTTGGCACTCATCAGGGAGTATGCTCATGATCCATTCGCAACGTCCGGTAGCATTAGTGACAGGCTCGACACGGGGAATTGGTAAAGCGTGCGCGTTGGCGCTTGCCAGAGCCGGGTTTCACGTCGCAATCAACGGACGCGATAACGAAGAAGGTCGCGCCCGACAACAAGCCATGGTAGCGGAATTAGAACAATTTGGCATCGAAGCTCTGGCGTTACCGGGTGATGTTTCAGATTTAATTATTCAGCAAGGGATGCTGGACACCGTTTTGCAACGCTGGGGGCGACTGGACTGCCTTGTCAACAACGCCGGGACGGCGGCAAAGCAGCGTGGCGATCTGCTTGAGGTCACGCCGGATAATTACCAGTACTGTCAGGACGTCAACACCAGGGCAATGTTCTTCTTTTGCCAAAAAGCGGCGCGCGCCATGCTTTCGCAGGGTGAGCTTAATAATCAGCACCGCTCTATTATCAACATCACTTCCTGTAGCGCCCACAGCTTATCGATTTCTCGCGGGGAATATTGCGTATCGAAAGCAGCCGCCAGCATGGTGACGCAACTTTTTGCGCTGCGCCTGGCGGAAGAAGGCATCGGTGTTTATGAAATTCGCCCTGGTATCATCGAAACTGACATGACCAGCGGTGTGAAACCGAAGTATGACCAGTTGATCGGCGGCGGTCTGGTGCCGATGAAACGCTGGGGCCAGCCGACGGACATTGCCGTGGTCGTCGATGCGCTGGCAAACGGCAACTTACCTTTCACTGTCGGTCAAATTATTGATGTCGACGGCGGCCTGAACAAATCCCACTTTTAATTGCGAGGCACAGCAATGGCGATAATATCCGTTGGCATCATTATGCATGGCGTAACCGGGCGGATGGGCAAAAATCAGCATCTGATCCGCTCCATCGTGGCAATTCGTGAGCAGGGCGGTGTTGAGCTGGCGAACGGCGACAGACTCATGCCGGACCCGATCCTGATTGGTCGTAATGAAGAAAAAATTGCCGCACTGGCGAAACAAACCGGTATCAGCCGTTGGGGCACGGATCTGGATGCGGCGCTGGCTAACCCAAACGATACTATCTTCTTTGATGCCGCCACGACGCAGGCGCGCCCCGGCTTGCTGAAAAAAGCCATCGCTGCCGGTAAGCACATCTATTGCGAGAAACCGGTAGCGGTCAGCCTGTCAGAGGCCGTCGAGCTTTATCATTATGCAGAGCAGCAGGGCGTTTGCCACGGCGTGGTACAGGACAAACTGTGGTTGCCGGGGCTGCGTAAACTGCAGATGCTCAATCAGGCGGGCTTCTTTGGTCAGGTGTTGTCGGTGCGCGGTGAGTTTGGCTACTGGGTGTTTGAGGGCGACTTGCAGCCGACCCAGCGCCCATCATGGAACTACCGACAGGAAGATGGCGGCGGCATTATTCTCGATATGATCTGCCACTGGCGTTATGTCGTCGACAACCTGTTTGGCGAAATCAAAAGCATCAGTTGCCTGGGTGCGACCCATATTCCGCAACGTTTTGATGAGCAGGGGAACGCCTACAAAGCCACCGCTGATGACGCCGCCTACGCCACCTTCGAGCTGCATAATGGCACCATCGTGCAGATCAACAGCTCCTGGTGTGTCCGGGTGCGCCGCGATGATTTGGTGACTTTCCAGGTGGATGGCGTGAACGGTTCTGCGGTCGCGGGGCTGACCGACTGTCTGACGCAATCACGTGTGAACACCCCGAAACCGGTCTGGAACCCGGATGTTCGCCAGACACATGACTTCTTCGAAGACTGGGCTCCAGTACCTGATACCACGACTTATGACAACGCTTTCAAAGTGCAATGGGAACTCTTCCTGCGCCATGTTCACGGTGAAATCGACTTCCGCTGGAACCTGCTGGAAGGGGCAAAAGGGGTACAACTGGTTGAACTGGCGCTGCAAAGCTGGAAAGAACGCCGCTGGGTCGATGTTCCGTCACTGGTGCGCTAAGGAGGCCATATGCAACAGCCCGATCCACGTCGTTTATCGCTGAATACCGCCACCGTCCGTAAGCAGTGGTCACTGGATAAGATCATCGACGGCTGCGCCCGTCATGAAATTCGCGGCATCTCGCCGTGGCGCGATCAGGTTCAGGCACTGGGTCTGGAACGTACCGCGCAGATGATTCGCAGTAACGAACTGACCGTCAGCGGCTATTGCCGCGGCGGGATGTTCCCCGGTATTGATGAGGCGGCACGCCGTGCGGCGGATGACGATAACCGCCGGGCGGTAGATGAAGCGCTGGCAGTGAATGCCGCCTGTCTGGTGCTGGTGGTGGGCGGCTTGCCGGGTGATTCGAAAGATATTGCCGGCGCACGTAGCCAGGTACGGGATGGTCTGGGCCGCCTGCTGGAGTATTCGCGCAAGGTGGGAATGCCGCTGGCGATTGAGCCGCTGCACCCCATGTATGCAGCGGACCGCGCCTGCATAAACACCCTGGAGCAGGCCAACGACGTGTGCGATGAACTGGGTGACGACGGGTTAGGGATGGCCGTCGATCTTTATCACACCTGGTGGGATCCGAAGTTTTTCCAGCAGATCGAACGTGCCGGACGGAAACGTATCCTGGGTTTCCATATCTGCGACTGGCTGGTGCCGACACAGCATCTGCTGCTCGATCGCGGCATGATGGGCGATGGGGTGATCGACATTCGCGCAGCCCGTCAGGCGGTGGAGGCGCTGGGGTATCAGGGGGCGCATGAAGTGGAGATTTTCTCCGAACATAACTGGTGGCAACGTGACCCGGATTCGGTGCTCGCTACCTGCAAAGCGCGTCATTTAACGCATTGTTAATCAGATTTTGGCTGTATCTGATGTCTCGTCAGTCTTACCAGGTTAGTCGAGGGAATTATGAATACAGATACAAAAAAGATGATACTGGTGTCGGTGCTGTGTGGCCTGGGCTACATGATGTACTCCGTCGACCGTATGACTGTCTCCTCCGCCATTGGACTTATCGCGACGGATTTTGGGCTCGGTAGAGCCCAGTCCGGTATCCTGATGAGTTCATTCTTCTATGGCTTTATTGGCTTCTTGTTTATCTCCGGGATCATTGCCGACAAACTCAGCGGCAAGCCGGTACTCATTCTTGGCTTAGTGATGTTCTCGCTTGCGACGATCCTGACCGGGGTGGCGGGTAGCCTGACGTCGCTTATCTTTTACCGCGTAATGACCGGTATCGGCGAAGGGGTCTTCTGGCCCGCCGCATCGCTGGAAGTGGCCAACGTTACCACCGAAAAACAACGCACGACGGTGATGTCACTTTACTGGATGGGATACCCGATTGGCGGCTTCTTCGGTACCTGGCTCGGCGCGATGCTCGGCCCGGTATACGGCTGGCGTGTCGTGTTTTATGTGGCCGGGGCGCTTGGCTTGCTGGTGGCGCTGGCGTACGCCGTGATGGTGAAAAACGCGCCGAAAAAAGTGGTTGTCGCTACGACAAAAGAGAAAGTGCCGTTAAAACAGCTGTTCCGTAACCAGTCCGTGATGCTGATGGCGTTCTATTACTTCCTGCTGCTGAGCGGCTGGTGGATTGTGCTGCTGTGGGCGCCGACCTTCCTGATGAATGTGAAACAGTTGCCAATCAGTACCGCAGGGACGATTGCCAGCCTGCTGGGTCTGACCGGCGCACTGGGAGGCTTCCTGCTTGGGCGTTTGTGTGACCGTGGTGACTTCTCGCGTAAACGTGCGGTGCTGATTGGTATTACTCTGGCCAGCAGCCTGCTGATGGCGGCGATGGTGCTGCAACTGCCGGTCTTTGCGGTGGTGATTCTGGTGCTGTTCCTGGGACTGCTTGGTTATCCGATAACACCGCTGGTCCTCTCCTTTACCGCCGAACTGGTGCCGCCACAGCTTCGCGGCTCAGCCATTGGTTTTGTGATGAATGTCGGCATGACGGCCGGTGGGATTTCACCCGTCCTGGCGGGCTATTTCGCGGATAAATATTCCATGTCTGCCGTCTGGTTCGTCGCGGCCTGCGTGATGGTTGTCAGTTCGGTACTGCTGCTGGGAGTGCGTAAAGCGCCCAGGCCAGTGACAGAGATGGAAATATCCGGCCTGTCATCACGCGTTTAACGAGGTAATACATGAGCACAGCGATCCCGCAATCGATCCTGGAAGCGCTTACGAATGTCTCCATGCCGCGTCACGTCAAGATGGCGCAACCGCAACAGACGCTGGAGGTGGAGGGGTACCGCATTCCGGTTTACCACAGCGAGGCGTTAGTGGTCGGCAGCGGTGCCGCCGGGCTGCGCGCCGCAGTAGAGCTGCGGCGGCGCAAAGTGGACGTGCTGGTGGCGACACAAACCTTGTTCTGGGGGACGTCGGCCTGTTCCGGTTCTGATAAACAGACCCTGCATACCGCCTCTACCAGCTTTCGCGGTGATAATTTTACGGCGCTTGCCAACGCCATTGGCGCCGGTGGCGCGATGGACGCCGACACGGCGTACGTTGAGGCGGTCGGTTCGGTGGAAGCCTTTATCGGCCTGAAAAGCATGGGGCTTCCCTTGCCGGAGGATCGTTACGGCGCCGTGTTGCGCTATCAGACCGATCACGATGAAGTGGGTCGCGCAACCAGCTGTGGGCCACGTACTTCCCGCCTGATGGTCAAAGTGCTGGCGGAAGAGGCGGCGCTGCTGGGTGTGCCGTTTGTCGATCACGCGACGGCGGTGCGTCTGCTCACCGAAGGGGAAGGGGAGCAGCGCCGGGTTGCCGGGGTACTGGCCATTGTGAAAGGCGCGCGGCAGGAGGATAACCCGTGGGGGCTGTGCCTGATGCGCAGCGCGACGGTGGTCCTGGCGGCCGGTGGGCCGGGTGAACTGTTCCGCGATAGCGTCTACCCGAAACGGTGTTTTGGCTCGCTGGGGCTGGCGCTGGAGGCGGGGATTGCGACGGTCAACCTGACGGAACATCAGTTTGGTATTGGCACGCGGCGGGATGAGTTTCCCTGGAATCTTTCCGGCACCTATGTGCAGAGCATGCCTTATATCTACTCGGTAGACGAGCAGGGCGAGGAGCATAACTTCCTTGCCCGCTACTACCGCACCACGCGTGAACTGGCCTCGAATATCTTCCGTAAGGGATATCAATGGCCGATTCATGCCACGCGGATGCTGGATTTTGGCTCCAGCCTGGTGGATTTGGCAATCTACAATGAGTCGCAGGCCGGGCGTACTATCTACATGGATTTTAACCGCAATCCGCTGCCGGTGCCGGGTGATGAACCGTTCGCCCTCGGCAATCTGGATGAGGATGTGTACCACTATCTGCGCAATAACGATGCCTGTCTGGAGCTGCCCATCGCGCGCCTGCAACGGATGAATCCACTGGCCATAGAACTCTACAAGCATCACGGGCATGACCTGACCACCAAGCCGCTGCCGTTTAATGTGAACCACCAGCATATGAATGGCGGGATTGCGGTGGATATATGGGGTCACTCGTCGTTAAGCGGCTGCTATGCGATTGGCGAAGCGGCGGGCACCCACGGGGTGACACGCCCCGGCGGCGCGGCGCTGAATGCCGGGCAGGTTTTCGGGCTGCGCTGTGCGAAGCATATCGCGGCGACGCCGCGCGTCGCATCGGACTCCCTTTTTGCCCGCGAAACGGCCGAACTCCTGCAGCAGATCCTGCATGACAGCAGCCATCCTCAGGCGCTGCGGATTGATGATATTCGCGACGAAATCCAGCAGCGCATGAGTGAGCGTGCCGGGTTTGTCTGCGATGCCGCGCAGGTACCTGACGCCGTTGAGGCGGCACGTCGACTCAATCAACGTATTGCGCGAAACGGGGTGGCAATAACCCATCCAAACCAGGCGGCGTTTAGCCTCCAGTGGCGGCAGATGGCGCTGGCATCGGAAGCCTTACTGGTGGCGCTGGAAAACTATATTGCCCGCGGCGGTGGCAGTCGCGGCGCGAGGATGTTGTGCTCGGCGCAGGGAGATGTCGCGCCGCAAACGCGCGAAGGCGTAATGTCTGAGTTTCGTTTCATCTCTGAAAAAGCGGAGCACCGGCAGGAGCAAATACAGGTGACATGGCGCAACGGCGAGTTTATTGTCGATCGGCGGCCATTACGCGCACTTGACGATCTTTCGACGATCTTCTTTGAGAAGAACTGGCCGGATTATCTGACGGAGGAGATCTACCGGCGTTAATACCTTACCCAGGCTACGTGAGAGCGCGTAGCCTGGGTAAGCGAAGCGCCACCCGAAATAGCCCTGCTCACCGACTTCCCCCTCTGGCGCTCACTTCGCCAGTCAGATATTCCTGTGATATGATGAAGTTGCTGTCACATTCGTCACACTCCACTGCCATGAGCGCTATGAAATCATCGGATTCGCACGCTGAAAACACTACTGAAAATGTCGGGCGCACGTTGCGTCGCCGTCCGCTGGCGCGTAAAAAATTGTCCGAGATGGTAGAAGAAGAACTTGAGCAGATGATCCGCCGTCGGGAGTTTGCCGAAGGCGATGCGCTGCCCTCAGAGCGTGAGCTAATGGAGTTTTTCAACGTGGGGCGCCCTTCGGTGCGTGAAGCGCTGGCTGCGCTCAAACGTAAAGGGTTAGTGCAAATCAATAACGGCGAACGTGCCCGCGTTTCCCGTCCGTCTGCCGATACCATCATTGGCGAACTCTCTGGTATGGCGAAGGATTTCCTCTCGCGGCCTGGTGGTATCGCCCATTTTGAGCAGCTTCGTCTGTTTTTCGAATCCAGCCTTGTGCGTCATGCGGCGGAACACGCCACGGATGCGCAGATTGAACGTCTCGGTAAGGCGCTGGAGCTGAACAGCCAGGCGCTGGATGACAACGCGCTATTTATTCGCTCCGATGTAGAATTCCACCGTGTTTTAGCCGAAATCCCCGGTAATCCGATTTTCCTGACCATTCATGTTGCGCTACTGGATTGGCTGATAGCCGCGCGCCCTGCGGTGCCGGAAAAAGATCTGCATCAGCACAATAATGTGAGCTACCAGCAGCATATTGAGATCGTCAACGCGATCCGCCAGCGCGACCCTGATGCCGCCGATCGCGCGTTGCATACCCATCTCAACAGCGTTTTCGCCACCTGGCACGCCTTCGATAAACAGCAAAAATCTCGCAACTGATCGCCCGATCCCTTTTTCATGCTAACGATCGTTTAGTGCGTTAGATCCCATTTAGCGTTTTCTCATCCCGATGGCGATCATTTGTACTGGTATAAAAGGTATAAAGGTATATAGTCAAGCCACAGTTATGCAACAGGAGAAGAGGATGAGTGCTCAGTTAAGAGGGGTAATGGCCGCGCTGCTGACTCCGTTTGATGCCAGCGAAAAGCTGGATACCGAAAGCCTGCACCGTCTGGTGCGGTTTAATATCGATCAGGGGATCGATGGGCTGTATGTGGGGGGATCTACCGGGGAAGCGTTTGTACAAAGCATCGCTGAACGCGAACAGGTGCTGGAGATCGTCGCCGAAGAGGCGAAAGGAAAGCTAACGCTTATTGCCCATGTCGGTACTGTCAGTACCCATGAAAGCCAGCAACTTGCCCGTGCCGCCAGTCGTTATGGCTTTGACGCGGTATCTGCCGTTACTCCGTTCTACTATCCGTTCAGCTTTCAGGAACACTGCGACCACTATCGTGCGGTAATCGACGCTGCCGATGGGCTGCCGATGGTGGTCTATAACATTCCGGCTTTGAGTGGCGTGAAACTCACGCTGGATCAAATTGACACGCTGGTCACCCTGCCAGGCGTGGGGGCGTTGAAACAAACATCGGGCGATCTCTTCCAGATGGAGCAGATCCGCCGGGCGCATCCCGATCTGGTGCTCTATAACGGTTATGACGAGATTTTTGCTTCCGGGCTGATGGCGGGCGCGGATGGCGGTATCGGCAGTACTTACAACATTATGGGTTGGCGTTATCAGGGGATCGTCCGCGCGTTGCAAAAAGGGGACATAGCGACTGCGCAGCGCCTGCAAGAGCAATGCAATGAGGTTATCGATCTGCTAATCAAAGTCGGTGTTTTCCGCGGCCTGAAAACGGTGCTGCACTATATGGATGTGCTGGCGGTACCGCTGTGCCGTAAGCCGTTTGCCCCGGTTGCGGAAAAATACTTGCCAGAACTCAAAGCGCTGGCAGCTGCGCTGCAACAAGAGCAAGAACAACAGTGATCCCGGGCTGTCTGCCCGGAGGCCCCACGCTGACCGGGCAGGCAGAGCCGTGCTTAACTCTGTCGGTCTACAAAAGTGATGGGTAATGCCCGTCGCGGGAGTATCACATGAGTACTGCTATGCAAAATTTCCCGTGGTATCGCCACCTCAATCGGGCGCAATGGCGGGCTTTCTTCGCCGCCTGGCTGGGCTATCTGCTTGATGGTTTTGATTTTGTCCTTATCGCGCTGGTGTTAACAGAAATTCAAAGCGAGTTTGGGTTAACGACGGTGCAGGCGGCAAGCCTCATCTCCGCTGCTTTTATTTCCCGTTGGTTTGGCGGGCTAATGCTGGGCGCAATGGGCGATCGCTACGGCCGACGGCTGGCGATGGTTACCAGTATTCTTCTGTTTTCTTGCGGTACGCTGGCCTGTGGGCTGGCTCCAGGTTATACCACCATGTTTATCGCCCGTCTGGTGATCGGTATGGGGATGGCCGGCGAGTATGGCTCCAGCGCGACCTATGTGATTGAAAGCTGGCCCAGGCATCTGCGTAACAAGGCCAGCGGTTTTTTGATTTCCGGTTTCTCTGTCGGGGCGGTTATCGCGGCGCAGGTTTATAGCCTGGTGGTGCCGGTCTGGGGCTGGCGGGCTCTGTTCTTTATTGGCATTTTGCCTATCGTCTTTGCCCTGTGGCTGAGGAAAAACATTCCGGAAGCCGAAGACTGGAAAGAGAGGCATGCGGGTAAAGCGCCGGTACGTACGATGGTCGATATTCTCTACCGTGGCAAATTTCGCCTGATAAACGTGGCGATGACGGTGATTGCGGCGCTCTCTCTCTGGTACTGCTTTGCCGGTGAAATGAAAAACGCGGCGCTGGTGGCGCTTTTGGGTTTGGCGTGCGCCTTTATTTTTATCAGTTTTATGGTGCAAAGCAGCGGCAAGCGCTGGCCGACCGGCGTGATGTTAATGGTGGTCGTGCTCTTTGCTTTTCTCTACTCCTGGCCTATCCAGGCGCTGCTGCCAACGTATCTCAAAACCGAACTGGCTTACTCTCCTTCTACGGTCGCCCGGGTGCTCTTTTTTAGTGGGTTTGGTGCGGCGGTGGGCTGCTGTGTCGGCGGTTTTCTGGGTGACTGGCTGGGGACGCGCAAAGCCTACGTTTACAGCCTGCTCGCCTCGCAAATCCTGATCATCCCGGTGTTTGCCATTGGTGGTACCAGCGTCTGGGTACTGGGGTTTTTACTCTTCTTTCAGCAAATGTTGGGGCAGGGGATCTCCGGTATTCTGCCTAAGCTTATCGGGGGCTATTTCGATACCGATCAGCGTGCGGCAGGGCTGGGATTTACCTACAACGTCGGGGCGCTGGGCGGCGCGCTGGCTCCAATCCTGGGAGCGCTGATCGCCCAGCGTCTGCATCTGGGCACCGCGTTAGGCGCACTCTCCTTTAGCCTGACCTTTGTGGTGATCGTGCTGATTGGTCTGGATATGCCCTCGCGCGTGCAGCGCTGGCTGCGTCCGGAAGCGCTGCGTACGCATGATGCGATCGATGGCAAACCATTCAGCGGCGCGCTGGGTCATGACGGCGCGAAGAACGGGTTATTAAAAACGAAAGGATAACTGAGACATGTCTCTGATAGCGAAAATGGATGCACACATTGCTCGTCTGGGCGGGCTGGTGGTCTCCTGTCAGCCTGTTCCGGGCAGTCCGCTGGACAAACCGGAGATCGTGGCTGCGATGGCGCTGGCGGCGCAGCAGGCCGGGGCGGTGGCGCTGCGTATCGAAGGCATTAACAATCTGCGCGCCGTGCGTCAGGTTGTTACGCTGCCTGTCATCGGTATTATTAAACGCGACTTAACGGACTCTCCGGTACGCATTACGCCCTATCTGGATGATGTCGATAAGCTGGCACAGGCGGGGGCGGATATTATTGCCATTGACGGTACGGAACGCACTCGTCCGGTTCCGGTCCGTGAGTTGCTTGCAAGGATCCATGAGCACGGACTGGTGGCAATGGCGGACTGTTCCTGTGAACAGGACGGTCTGATGTGCCAGCAAGCGGGCGCAGAGTTGATTGGTACGACGCTGTCTGGCTACACCCATGAGCATACGCCTTTGGCGCCGGACCTGGCGTTGGTGACGACGCTTAGCCAGGCAGGATGCCGGGTAATGGCGGAAGGGCGTTATAACACGCCTGAGCTGGCCGCGCAGGCGAGACGCCACGGCGCATGGGCGGTGACGGTTGGCTCTGCCATTACCCGGCTGGAGCATATATGCCAGTGGTATTGCAGCGCACTTCAGGAGGCGGCGAATGACCACGCTGGCAATTGATATCGGCGGCACCAAGCTGGCTGCTGCGTTGATTGACAGCGAACGGCATATGCATCAACGTCGTGAACTGCCGACGCCCGCAAGCAAAACGCCGGATGCTTTACGATCCGCACTCCAGACACTCGTCGCACCGCTTATTCCTCACGCGCGGCAGGTGGCGATTGCCTCAACCGGGATTATCCACGATGGGACTTTACTGGCGATTAACCCGCAAAACCTGGGCGGCCTGCTGCATTTTCCGCTGGTATCAACACTTGAAATGTTCTCTGGTCTGCCTGTGCTGGCGGTAAACGACGCGCAGGCGGCGACCTGGGCGGAATATCATGCCTGCCAGGACGAGACCAGCGACATGGTGTTTATCACCGTCTCTACTGGGGTGGGCGGCGGCGTGGTGAGCGGCGGTACGTTACTCACCGGGCGTGGCGGGCTGGCTGGTCATTTCGGCCACACGCTGGCCGATCCCCATGGCCCGCGATGCGGCTGCGGACGAATTGGGTGTGTGGAAGCTATTGCGTCCGGTCGTGGGATAGCCGCTGCCGCGAAAGATGATCTGGCCGGGTGTGATGCAAAAAGCATTTTTACCCGTGCAGCCGAAGGGCATGCGCAAGCGCAGGCATTGATTACCCATTCTGCGCACACCCTGGCGCGGCTGATTGCCGATGTGAAAGCCACAACTGACTGCCAGCGTGTCGTGCTGGGAGGCAGTGTTGGCCTGGCATCGGGGTATCTGGCGCAGGTTCAGGCGTCTCTGGCGCAATTGCCAGCGGTGTATCAGGTGGCGATGAACGCAGCACATTACCGGCATGATGCTGGGCTGCTGGGCGCAGCTCTGCTGGCGCAGGGAGGTCACTTTGTTTATCAGTGAACTGACATCACTTGCGCATGCGGAGTTGCATCCGGTGCTGGCGGAGGCGCTGATGCTGGCCCTGGCCGCCTGTCCGCAGGAAAAGGCTCCGGGACGTTACGCGCTGTTGCGTGAAGACATCTATATGAATGTCATGCAGTTTCCCACCGGGTTGCCAGAGCAAAAACGGGCTGAACTGCATGAGGCGTTTATTGATATTCAGCTTCTGCTCGCCGGGGAGGAACGCATTTTCTATGGCGTTGCAGGCTCCGCGCGGGAGTGCGATGAATGGCATAGGGAGGACGATTATCAGCTATGTTCTGCGATAGCGAATGAGCAGACAGCGACGTTATTACCGGGGATGTTCATCGTTTTTATGCCGGGTGAGCCACATAAGCCGGGTTGCAACGTTACCGTATCAAGGGACATTAAAAAAGTCGTCGTGAAGGTGCGCGCCCGCCTCCTGACGGCATAAAAAAAGCCGGATAAACAGTTATCCGGCTTTTATTGTCAACGCAAAAGAAACTTACACTTCAAGCCAGTTCAGAATGCCGTCTGCCGCTTTACGGCCTTCGGCGATGGCGGTGACCACCAGGTCGGAACCACGAACGATATCGCCGCCCGCAAAGATTTTCGGGTTGCTGGTCTGGAAAGCATTCTCGCTACCTTCCGGCGCGATAATGCGACCCTGTGAATCCAGCTCGACGCTGTGTTTCGCCAGCCATTCCATGCTATGCGGACGGAAACCAAACGCCATCACGACCGCATCGGCCGGCACCACATGTTCGGAACCCGCAACGATTTCCGCACGACGGCGGCCTTTGGCATCTGGCGCACCCATTTCGGTACGCGCCATTTTCACGCCGCAGACTTTACCGTTGGCGTTTACTTCGACGCCCAGCGGCTGCACGTTGAACTGGAATTCCACACCCTCTTCACGCGCGTTTTTCACTTCGCGTTTTGAACCCGGCATGTTTTCTTCATCACGGCGGTAAGCACAAATCACGTTGGTGGCACCCTGACGTACAGAGGTACGTACACAGTCCATCGCGGTATCGCCACCGCCCAGCACAACAACGCGTTTGCCTTCCATGCTGATGAAAGGTTCATCAGCCGATTCACCAAAGCCCATCAGTTGTTTGGTATTCGCGATAAGGAACGGCAGGGCATCGAACACGCCATTTGCATCTTCGTTTTCCAGACCGCCGCGCATGGATTGATAGGTCCCCACGCCAAGGAACACAGCGTCATAATCTTTGAGCAGGTCATCAAGTTGTACGTCGCGACCGACTTCGGTATTCAGCCTGAACTCAATACCCATGCCGGTGAAGATTTCGCGACGGCGGGTCATCACCTCTTTTTCCAGCTTGAAGGCCGGGATGCCAAAGGTCAGCAGACCGCCGATTTCCGGGTGACGGTCAAACACCACGGCTTTGACGCCATTACGGGTCAGCACGTCGGCGCATGCCAGACCGGCCGGACCTGCACCGATAATTGCCACACGTTTGTCAGTCTGCTTCACGCCGGTCATATCCGGACGCCAGCCCATCTCGAACGCTTTATCGTTGATGTAGCGCTCAATGTTGCCGATGGTGACCGCGCCGAACTCATCGTTCAGCGTACAGGAACCTTCACACAGGCGGTCCTGCGGGCAAACGCGTCCGCAGACTTCCGGCAAGGTGTTAGTCTGATGAGACAGCTCTGCGGCCTCAAAAATACGCCCTTCGTTGGCCAGTTTCAGCCAGTTTGGGATGTAGTTATGGACCGGACATTTCCATTCGCAGTACGGGTTACCACAGGAGAGGCAGCGATCTGCCTGCGCCTTGGCCTGGCCTTCCGAAAATGGCTCGTAGATTTCAATAAATTCAATCTTACGGATCTTCAGCGGTTTCTTTGGCGGATCCACGCGCTGTAAGTCGATAAACTGGTATACGTTCTGACTCATTGCTGCCCCTTACTGCGCCTGCACACGCAGCTCTGCTGCGCTACGACTACGATGACCCAACAGTGCTTTCACATCACTGGACTTCGGTTTAACCAGTGCGAATTTCTCTGCGAAGGCTGGCCAGTTCGCCAGAATCTCTTCGCCGCGAGAAGAACCGGTATGGTGCACATGCTCGGTAATCAGCCCGCGCAGATGCTCTTCGTGGATGGCGAGGTCATCGACGCTCAGCACTTCCACCAGTTCCGGGTTCACACGTTTGCGGAACTCGCCGTCTTCATCCAGCACATAGGCGAAGCCGCCGGTCATCCCTGCGCCAAAGTTCACGCCTGTTTTACCGAGGATACAGACAATACCACCGGTCATGTATTCACAACCGTTATCGCCAATGCCTTCCACAACAGTAATCGCGCCGGAGTTACGCACGCCGAAACGTTCACCCGCACGACCTGCGGCATACAGACGACCACCCGTTGCGCCATACAGGCAGGTGTTACCGATTATGCTGGCCTCGTGGCTACGATAAGCAGAGCCTACCGGTGGACGTACTGCGACTAAACCGCCTGCCATACCCTTGCCGACATAGTCGTTGGCATCGCCAGTCAGGTACAGCTCAACGCCACCGGCATTCCAGACGCCAAAGCTCTGGCCTGCTGTGCCGCTAAAGTGAACGGTAATCGGATCCGCCGCCAGCCCTTGATCGCCATGCGTCTGCGCGATGTAGCCAGACAGCGACGCGCCGACAGAACGGTCCGTGTTGCGGATATCAAACCAGAAAGTTTTGCTCTGGCGCTCATCAACAAACGGTTTGGCCTGCTGCAGTAACTGCGCGTTCAGTACGCCGTTGTCAAAGGGCGGGTTGTTTTCCGTGCAGTACAGCGCTTTGCCTGGATGCGGCTCGGCGGTTTCCAGCAGTTTCGACAGATCCAGCTTCTGTTGTTTGGCGGTAAATCCGTCCAGCTCTTTGAGCAGGTCGGTACGACCAATCAAATCCACCAGGCGTTTAACGCCCAGTTGCGCCATTAACTCACGCACTTCACGGGCGATAAATTCAAAGTAGTTGGTCACTTTGAACGGCAGACCGTGGTAGTGGTTTTTACGCAGTTTTTCATCCTGAGTTGCTACGCCGGTTGCGCAGTTGTTCAGGTGGCAAATACGCAGGTATTTACAGCCCAGCGCCACCATCGGGCCAGTACCAAAGCCGAAGCTTTCGGCGCCGAGGATTGCCGCTTTGATGATGTCCTGGCCAGTTTTCAGACCGCCATCCGTTTGTAAACGAATTTTATGGCGCAGACCGTTGGCCACCAGCGCCTGTTGGGTTTCCACCAGGCCCAGTTCCCACGGACAACCCGCGTATTTCACCGATGACAGCGGGCTTGCGCCGGTACCGCCATCGTAACCAGCGATGGTGATGAGATCCGCATAAGCTTTTGCCACGCCGGTCGCAATGGTGCCGACGCCCGGTTCGGAAACCAGCTTCACGGAGATCATCGCTTTCGGGTTGACCTGTTTCAGGTCGAAAATCAGTTGCGCCAGATCCTCGATAGAGTAGATATCGTGGTGCGGCGGCGGGGAAATCAGCGTCACGCCCGGTACGGAATAGCGCAGTTTAGCGATATACGGGGTCACTTTATCCCCCGGTAACTGACCGCCTTCACCCGGTTTCGCACCCTGAGCGACTTTAATCTGAATCACGTCAGCATTGACCAGATATGCCGGGGTCACACCGAAGCGACCGGAAGCGACCTGTTTGATGCGTGACACTTTGTTGGTGCCATAGCGTGCCGGGTCTTCGCCGCCTTCACCGGAGTTGGAGAAGCCGCCGAGGCTGTTCATGGCTTCTGCCAGCGCTTCATGCGCTTCCGGGCTCAATGCGCCGATGGACATTGCCGCGGTATCAAAGCGTTTAAACAGTTCGCTTGCCGGTTCAACGTCGTTGATGCTGACGGTTTCGCCGTTCGGCGTGATGGCCAGCAGGTCACGCAGGGTGGCCGCCGGGCGCTCATTCACCAGCTTCGCGTATTCCTGGTAGTCTTTGTATTCCCCGCTCTGAACGGCTTGTTGCAGCGTGCGCACCACGTCCGGGTTATAGGCGTGATATTCACCGCCATGCACGTACTTCAGCAGACCACCCGCTTCGAGCGGTTTACGTGCCAGCCAGGCGCGTTTGGAGAGGTTCAGCAGATCCTGCTGGAAGTCCGCAAAACCTGCGCCACTGATGCGGCTGACCACACCCTGGAAGCAGAGCTCGGACACCTCTTCATGCAGACCGACGGCTTCGAACAGCTTTGAGCAACGGTAAGAGGCAATCGTCGAGATGCCCATTTTGGACATGATCTTGTACAGCCCTTTGTTGATGCCGTTGCGGTAGTTCAGCATCACCGTGCGGTAATTCTTCTCAATGGCTTTGGTGTCGACCAGTTTCGCCAGTGTTTCATAGGCCAGGTACGGATAAATCGCGGTGGCGCCGAAGCCCAGCAGCACAGCGAAGTGGTGCGGGTCGCGGGCGCTTGCGGTTTCTACGATGATGTTGGCATCGCAGCGCAGGCTTTTCTCAACCAGACGGGTCTGCACCGCGCCAACAGCCATCGGTGCCGGTACCGGCAGACGGTTTTTGGCGATGTTACGGTCAGACAGCACCAGCAGCACGGTGCCGTTACGCACCATCTGTTCTGCTTTGTCGCACAGCGCTCTCACCGTCTCTTCCAGCGAGGTTTCGGTCACATCGAAGGTGATGTCCAGTACATCTGCGCGATAGTGCTCCTCTTTCATGGTGGTGAGCTGCGTGAAATCGGAGTACAGCAGGATCGGCGATTTGAAGCTCAGACGATGCGCCTGGCCTTCTGCTTCACAGAAGACGTTCATCTCGCGACCGATGCTGGTGGCCAGCGACATGACATGCGCTTCACGCAGCGGGTCGATTGGCGGGTTGGTCACCTGCGCAAATTGCTGACGGAAGTAGTCGTAAATGATACGTGGCTGGCTGGAGAGCACGGCGAACGGGGTATCGTCACCCATTGAACCCACCGCTTCCTGACCGTTTTCACCGAGTACGCGAATAACCGAATCCAGCTCTTCGAAGCTGTAGTTAAACTGCTTCTGATAGCTTGTCAGCAGATCGTCGTCCATTTCACGGATGCCAACCTGATCATCTGACAGATCTTCAAACGGCACCAGACGGCGGACGTTTTTCTCCATCCACTCTTTATAAGGGTGGCGGCTTTTCAGATCGTCATCGGTCTCTGCGGAGTGCAGAATGCGACCGCCACGGGTATCGATAACCATCAATTCACCCGGACCGACGCGACCTTTTTCGACCACTTCGTCAGGCTGATAATCCCAGATACCCACTTCGGAAGCGCAGGTAATCAGCTTGTCTTTGGTAATGACATAGCGTGCCGGACGCAGGCCGTTACGGTCGAGGTTACAGGCCGCGAAACGGCCATCGGACATCACGATGCCCGCCGGGCCATCCCACGGTTCCATATGCATGGAGTTGAAGTCGAAGAATGCGCGCAGATCCGGGTCCATATCCGGGTTGTTCTGCCAGGCTGGCGGTACCAGCAGGCGCATGGCGCGCACGATATCCATCCCGCCTGCCAGCAGCAGTTCGAGCATGTTATCCATGGAGCTGGAGTCAGAACCGGTTTCGTTGACGAACGGCGCCGCATCATGCAGATCCGGGATCAGCGGGGTCTGGAATTTGTAGGTACGCGCGCGTGCCCACTGACGGTTACCGGTGATGGTGTTGATTTCACCGTTATGCGCCAGATAGCGGAACGGCTGTGCCAGCGGCCAGCGCGGTACAGTGTTGGTGGAGAAGCGCTGGTGGAACAGGCAAATGGCCGATTCCAGACGCAGATCCGCCAGGTCCAGGTAGAAGCGCGGCAGGTCAGCCGGCATACACAGACCTTTATAGATATTTACCAGGTTCGAGAGGCTACAAACGTAGAACTCTTTATCTTCCTGCAGACGTTTTTCAATGCGACGACGGGCGATAAACAGACGGCGCTCCATATCACGCGGGCGCCAGCCAGCCGGGGCGTTAACAAAAATTTGCTCAATACGGGGCAGCGAGGAGAGGGCGATTTCACCGAGTACCCCTTCGTTGGTTGGCACGTCGCGCCAGCCGACAATAGACAGGGTTTCACGTTGAAGTTCTTCTTCTACAATACGGCGTGATGCGCTGGCTTTCTCAGGATCCTTATTCAGGAACAGCATACCAACGGCATAGTTTTTGGCTAAACGCCAGCCGCGCTCTTCCGCAACGATACGGAAGAAACGATCGGGTTTTTGCAGCAGCAAGCCGCAACCGTCGCCGGTTTTACCATCAGCGAGGATCGCGCCACGGTGCTGCATACGGGCCAGTGCGTGAATAGCGGTACGCACTACCTTGTGGCTAGGTTCGCCTTCTATGTGGGCGATCAGGCCGAAACCACAGTTATCCCTCTCAAGGGATTTATCGTACAACATATCAGTGAACCTCCCCAGGCTCTGCGGGATTCCCATCCGATACCGATTGCGCACGGGCACAGCAAGAGCATGGCGACGGGGCTAATAAAGCCTCGCATGTCGCCCTCTTTAATTTCCTTTTCGCATCGGTACACAAGTGTTGAGGACTTGCTTAAGAGGGAATCTCAATAACTGCATAAATATGATGAGCAGACCACTCATCCAGAAAGCTTCCAGCGGATTCCCAACTTATCGGGAATCCGTACACAGGTCAAATGCCAGGCTTATTTATCTAATAATGTGCTAAAGCTTATTTAATGTATTGATATATAATTGAATTTAACCTTATTTACAATCAATAAGCCCAACGCTGAGCGGCAGAGTAATGTGATCTGACTCACTATCGGGAAGCGTTGTTAATGCGCTACCCTACTAAGGCTAATATAGATTTCAGAATATTATTCTGAGAATGTTCTTACAGGCGCAGGAACACACTGTTTTTCACTTGCGACAGTATTTCTGCAAAATATCGCCTGAACATAAGGAAAAGTAATTGCCGGAGAGGTGAATGAAATGGCGGTAATCTTGACTGTTTATGCAATGAATAAAAGCCTTGCCGGGCGATTGATCCACATCATCGCCGTCGAAAGCTAAAAATGGCAGGCTTGGCCCTTTTCAAAGGCACGGCCTGTCAGATTATGCAGTTACAAAAATTAGTCAATATGTTTGGTGGGGATCTTGCCCGTCGTTATGGGCAAAAGGTTCATAAATTGACGCTTCACGGCGGTTTTAGCTGCCCGAATCGTGATGGCACTATCGGTCGGGGCGGTTGCACGTTCTGTAATGTGGCCTCCTTCGCCGATGAGGCGCAGCAGCATCACTCCATTGCCGAACAGCTGGCACATCAGGCGAACCTGGTGAATCGTGCTAAACGTTATCTCGCCTATTTTCAGGCTTACACCAGTACCTGGGCCGAAGTACAGGTGCTGCGTTCTATGTATCAACAGGCGATAAGCCAGGCCAGCATTGTTGGCCTGTGCGTCGGCACGCGCCCGGATTGCGTACCCGAGGCGGTGCTGGATTTACTGAGTGAGTATAACGATCAAGGCTATGAGGTCTGGCTCGAACTGGGATTGCAAACCGCACACGATAAAACACTGCACCGTATTAACCGTGGGCATGATTTCGCCTGTTATCAGCAGACCACCCGTCTGGCTCGCGAGCGCGGGTTGAAAGTATGTAGTCATCTTATTGTTGGTTTGCCAGGTGAAGGGCAGTCGGAATGCCTGCAAACCCTCCATCGTGTGGTAGAGACAGGCGTAGACGGTATCAAGCTGCATCCCCTGCATATTGTGAAGGGCAGCATCATGGCAAAAGCCTGGGAGGCGGGCCGTCTGCAGGGCATTGAACTGGAAGACTATACTGTCACTGCCGGGGAGATGATCCGCGCAACGCCACCGGAGGTGATTTACCATCGCGTCTCCGCCAGCGCTCGCCGTCCGACGCTGCTGGCGCCGTTGTGGTGTGAAAATCGCTGGACGGGAATGGTGGAGCTGGATCGTTATCTTACTGAACATGGTGTGCAGGGTTCCGCATTGGGCCGCCCATGGATCCAGCCGTGACGGTTGCCTGACACCGCATTTTTCGCACAACCTTCAACGCGTTGCTCAGAATTGGGTATTATTGAGCGGAATTGTTTAAGGAAATCGCTATGAAGCAAATCCGTTTACTGGCGCAGTATTACGTCGACCTGATGATGAAGCTCGGGCTGGTTCGTTTCTCCCTGTTACTTGCCCTGGCGCTGGTGGTGCTGGCTATCGTCGTGCAAATGGCGGTGACGATGGTATTGCAGGGGCAGGTGGCGAGCATCGACGTCATTCGTTCTATATTTTTTGGCTTGTTGATTACCCCCTGGGCGGTCTATTTCTTATCGGTTGTCGTTGAGCAACTTGAAGAGTCACGTCAGCGCCTTTCGCGGCTGGTGGACAAACTGGAAGAAATGCGCGATCGCGACCTCAAACTCAATATTCAACTTAAGGACAACATCACCCGGCTTAACCAGGAGATGGCCGATCGCGAGAAAGCCGAAGCTGAACGTCAGTCGACATTTGAGCAGCTTAAAGTAGAGATGCAGGAGCGCGAGCAGACGCAGATTCAGCTTGAACAGCAATCCACATTTTTACGCTCTTTCCTCGATGCCTCCCCGGACCTGGTTTTCTATCGCAACGAAGACAAAGAGTTTTCCGGCTGTAACCGGGCGATGGAACTGCTGACGGGCAAAAGCGAGAAGCAACTGATTAACCTGAAACCGCAGGATGTCTATGCGCCGGAAGCGGCGGAAAAGGTTATCGAGACCGATGAGAAGGTGTTTCGCCACAATGTTTCGCTGACCTATGAACAGTGGCTGGATTATCCGGATGGGCGAAAAGCCTGCTTTGAAATCCGTAAGGTGCCCTACTATGACCGCGTAGGTAAGCGCCACGGCTTGATGGGTTTCGGGCGTGATATTACCGAGCGTAAACGCTATCAGGACGCCCTGGAACGTGCCAGCCGCGATAAAACCACCTTTATTTCCACTATCAGCCACGAACTGCGTACGCCGCTTAATGGCATCGTCGGTCTGAGCCGAATTCTTCTGGATACTGATTTAACGGCTGAGCAGGAAAAATACCTGAAAACTATCCATGTTTCTGCCGTCACTCTGGGCAATATCTTCAACGATATTATCGACATGGATAAAATGGAACGCCGTAAAGTCCAGCTCGATAATCAGCCGGTGGATTTCACCAGCTTCCTTGCCGACCTGGAGAACCTTTCCGGCCTGCAGGCACACCAGAAAGGTCTGCGCTTTGTCATGGAGCCTACGCTGCCGTTACCGCATAAGGTGGTCACTGACGGTACGCGGTTGCGACAGATCCTGTGGAACCTTATCAGCAACGCCGTCAAATTTACCCGTGAGGGACAAGTCACCGTACGTGTGCGCTATGACGAAGGCGATATGCTGCACTTCGAGGTCGAAGATTCCGGGATTGGCATTCCTCGCGATGAGCTGGATAAAATTTTCGCCATGTATTACCAGGTGAAAGACAGCCATGGCGGCAAGCCTGCTACCGGCACAGGGATTGGCCTCGCCGTATCACGTCGTCTGGCGAAAAACATGGGCGGTGACATTGTTGTTGCCAGCCAGCCGGGCAAAGGCTCTATCTTCACGCTGACCGTTCACGCGCCTGCGGTAGCGGAGGAGGTGGAAGATGCCTTTGAAGACGATGATATGCCGCTGCCAGCGCTGCATGTGCTTTTGGTGGAAGACATTGAACTTAACGTGATCGTTGCCCGTTCCGTTCTGGAAAAACTGGGCAGTAGCGTGGACGTTGCGATGACCGGCAAGGCCGCGCTGGAGATGTTTAAACCCGGCGAATACGATCTGGTACTGCTCGATATTCAGTTGCCGGATATGACCGGGTTGGACATCTCGCGCATTCTCACCAGCCAGTTTGCCCGCGACGATTTACCACCGCTGGTGGCGCTTACCGCCAACGTGCTGAAAGATAAAAAAGAATATCTGGATGCAGGGATGGACGATGTCTTAAGCAAGCCGCTGGCGGTCCCGGCATTAACTGCCATGATTAAGAAATTCTGGGATGCGGACGAAGAAGAGGAGCAAGGCGCAATGTCTCATACCGATGGTCAAAAATCACAAAACCTGCTGGATATCCCGATGCTTGAGCAGTATATCGATCTGGTTGGGCCGAAGCTGATTACCGATGGGCTGGCGGTATTTGAGAAAATGATGCCGGGCTATCTGAGCGTTCTGGAGTCAAATCTCACTGCGCGGGATCAAAAAGGGATCGTCGAAGAGGGGCACAAGATCAAGGGTGCCGCTGGATCGGTCGGCCTTCGTCACCTGCAACAGCTGGGTCAGCAAATTCAGTCACCCGATCTGCCAGCCTGGTGGGATAACGTCGGTGAATGGGTTGAAGAGATGAAGCAAGAGTGGCAGCACGATGTGGATGTATTGAAAGCGTGGGTAGCAACCGCTGGAAAAAAATGACCCCGGATTAACCGGGGTGCGCGAATACTGCGCCAACACCAGGGAAATCGTGGCTGCGCCGTAAAGTTATATTTTTTTATCAAGGGCGCAGTCGGGAAAATTTGAACTGCACGCACATAAGATAGCAAATCTTAAAGTATTTGTTACATCAATCAGTGAAATGTGTGAAGCATAGCGCCCTTATCAAAATATTTAATTATCCCGAGTACGTTGCATAAAGGACGAGCAAAATGAAAAAAATCGGTGTTGTTCTCAGCGGATCAGGCGTTTATGACGGATCGGAAATCCACGAAGCTGTCATTACCCTGCTGGCGATCGCTCGTGAAGGCGCTGAGGCAGTATGCTTTGCGCCTGACAAGCGTCAGACCGATGTCATTAATCATCTCACGGGTGAACCGATGAGTGAAAGTAGAAACGTGCTGATCGAGGCGGCCCGCATTGCTCGTGGTGCGATCCTTCCGATCGCGCAGGCATCAATAAACGATCTGGATGCGCTGATTGTGCCCGGCGGATTTGGCGCAGCGAAAAATCTGAGCAGCTTTGCCAGTCTCGGTAGTGAATGTGTGGTTGACCCGGATCTGAAACGGTTGGTTCTGGAGATGCACCAGGCGGGAAAACCACTCGGTTTTATCTGTATTGCGCCTGCGATGCTGCCGAAAATCTTTGATTTTCCGTTGCGCCTGACGATTGGAACGGATATCGATACGGCGGAGGTGCTTGAAGATATGGGTGCTGAACACGTGCCTTGCCCTGTCGACGATATTGTGGTCGATGAGGATAACAAAGTGGTGACCACACCGGCGTACATGCTGGCGCAGAATATTGCGGAGGCGGCTACAGGGATCGAAAAACTGGTCTCCCGCGTTCTGGTGCTCGCTGAATGAGAGGGTTGCGTGGCCCACTCATGGCGAAAATCAAAAAGCTATTACTCCGTGTGGTCCTGGCGCTGGGAATCTTCTGGGGCGGTGGTATTTTGCTGTTCAGTTTTATGCCGGTACCGTTTTCAGCCGTCATGGTCGAACGGCAAGTGGGGGCCTGGCTGACGGGGGATTTCGGTTATGTTGCTCATTCGGACTGGGTGGGTATGGACGAGATTTCACCCTGGGTGGCGCTGGCAGTGATTGCCGCTGAAGATCAGCGTTTCCCGGACCATTGGGGGCTTGATTTTGGCGCGATTGAAAAGGCCTTATCGCACAATGAGCAGCATGAAAATCGGATTCGCGGTGCATCAACCATTTCCCAGCAGACCATTAAAAATCTGCTGCTCTGGGACGGCAAAAGCTGGGTGCGAAAAGGCTTTGAAGCGGGTTTAACCCTGGTCACCGAGGCTGTCTGGACAAAGCGGCGTATTCTGACCGTCTATTTGAACATTGCTGAATTTGGCGATGGTATCTTTGGCGTGGAGGCGGCTTCGCAGCGTTATTTTCATAAACCTGCCAGCAAGTTGACGATGGCTGAGGCGGCATTGCTGGCAGCAGTATTGCCGAATCCGGTACGCTTTCGCGCTGATGCGCCTTCAGGGTATGTGCGCAGCCGACAGGCGTGGATTATGCGCCAGATGCGTCAGCTTGGAGGAGAGGATTTCCTGGCGCGCAATAAACTGCATTGATGATTCCCTCTCCGCCTGGAGAGGGAAAACGCGCGTTGTCAGTCTTCGTCAAACCCGGCGATAAAGAGCGCAATGACAGCCGCCAGCGCTTCTTCTTCCTGAGGGCCCGTCGCTTCTATCTCAATTTGTCGGCCCTTCGCGGAGTCCAGCATGAGAAGCGCAATCACACTATTAGCCTCGGCTTCGGTTCCCTCGTCGTTACGCAACAGTACCTCAGCATCAAAGCCCTGAACCAGTTCAAACAGTTTCATCGCCGGGCGCGCGTGCATACCCAGCTTATTGGTGATTTCAACAGTTTGTTTTACGGTCATGTTTTCCGTTTTTCCAGCGTACGATGACGAGACTGAACGTTTTTACCGCGTGAGCGGAAATAGTCTGCAAGCTGTTCAGCAACATAGACGGAACGGTGCTTACCGCCGGTACATCCAATCGCTACCGTTAAATAGCTGCGATTATTGGTTTCCAGCATTGGTAGCCACAGTTCGAGATAACTGCGGGTCTGGTAAATAAAATTGTGCACTTCCGTATGTCTGTCAAGGAAGGCTGCAACCGGTTTATCCAGCCCGGTCATCGGGCGTAATTTCGGGTCCCAGTGCGGGTTAGGCAAGAAGCGAACGTCAAACACGTAATCGGCATCAATAGGGATACCATGCTTAAAGCCAAAGGACTCGAACACCATAGTCAGTTCGCGCTCGCGTTTACCCAACAGTCGGGTACGGAGCATCTCGGCGAGTTCATGAACGGACATTTCCGATGTGTCGACGATGAGATCGGCGCGTGAGCGCAGTGGCTCCAGCAGATTACTCTCTTCATCGATGGCGCTTTCCAGCGACAGGTTTTTGCTGGAAAGAGGGTGCAGACGACGTGTGTCGCTGTAGCGGCGGATCAACGTGTTGCGATCGGCATCCAGGAACAGCAGTTGCGGAGAAAAATAATCCGGCAGGCTGCTCATTGCCTGCTCAAAAATTTCCGGCGATTCCGGCATATTACGCACATCGATGCTGACGGCGGCAGACGTCTGACGGTCAGCCAGCGTTCTTGCCAGCTCCGGCAAAAGAACGACCGGCAGGTTATCGACGCAGTAAAATCCCATATCTTCCAGGGCGCGCAGGGCCACTGACTTACCTGAGCCCGAACGACCACTCACGATCATCAGGACCATGGGCCAATTCTCCTCAGAACCAGCGACACAAGGGAAGCTGTTGCGTTACGCATCGTCATTTTCGCCTTCTGTCAGCGTGATGATCTGGTACAACTCTTCATCGCTTTGCGCTGAGCGCAGACGGCGACAGATGGTTTTATCCGCCAGACGCTTGGCCACCAACGAAAGCGTATGCAGGTGGGTTTTGGTCTGATCGGCGGGAACCAGAAGCGCGAAGAGCAGATCGACTGGCTGGTTATCAATAGCATCGAAGGCGATGGGTGTTTCCAGTTGCACAAAAACACCAACGGCACGAAGAGTATCTTCTTCGAGTTTTCCGTGAGGGATGGCGATACCGTTACCAATACCGGTACTGCCCATTTTCTCACGCGTCAGGATCGCTTCGAAGACCACTTGTGGTGGCAGGCTCAACTGCTTTGCTGCCAGTTCACTGATAATTTCCAGCGCACGTTTCTTGCTCTGGCAGTGAACACCACTACGGGTACATTCCTGGTTAAGGACATTGCTCAATTGAAGAGCGGAATCGTTATTCATCATAATTTCACCTAAGCGTCGCCAGTGCAGACACCCTGCCGGGTTGCGGCAGGGTGATACGCGCCAGACGAGTGCCCGGACAATTAGTGTTGTTTCAGTTTATCTTTATGTTTCGTGAGTTGCCGCGCCAGTTTATCAATTAAACCGTCGATGGCAGCATACATGTCTTGTCCTTCCGCACTGGCATGAATCTCCCCCCCGTTTACATGCAGGGTCGCATCCGAGATATGAGTCACTTTCTCCACTTTCAACACAACATAGACCTGATTGATCCTTTCGAAATATTGTTCGAGTTTGGCAAATTTCGCGGTAACGAATTCGCGCAGGGCCTCGGTTATCTCGACGTTATGTCCTGTGATGTTAAGCTGCATAGTGTCTTCCTTATCGGTTAAGTCACACCAGCTGTTTGCGCTGATTAGACGGCGGAATGGATAAAGACTCTCGATACTTCGCAACGGTTCGCCGCGCTACCATAATACCCTGATCGGAGAGCATGGTAGTCAGCTTACTGTCACTCAACGGCTTCGCAGGATTCTCTGCGGCAATTAATTTCTTCACCAGTGCGCGGATAGCCGTCGACGAGGCTTCGCCACCGCCTTCGGTATTCACATGGCTGGAGAAGAAATATTTAAGCTCAAAGATGCCACGCGGACTGTGCAGATATTTTTGGGTCGTGACACGGGAAATCGTGGATTCATGCATCTCGACGGCCTGAGCGATATCGGCCAAAACCATCGGTTTCATAAATTCTTCGCCTTGCTCGAAGAACGCCTGCTGCTGTTCAACAATGCAGCGGCTCACCCTTAACAGGGTGTCGTTGCGACTCTCAAGGCTTTTAATCAGCCATTTCGCTTCCTGCAGATTGCTACGGATAAACTGGCTGTCGGCATCGTTACGCGCACCACCGCACATGGCGGCATAGTGCTGATTGATCTGCAAACGAGGGATGCTGTCGGAGTTGAGCTCGACCGTCCAGCGCCCATTGTGCTTACGCACCAGGACATCAGGGATAACATACTCGGGCTCACCTGTCTGGATTGACTGACCCGGACGTGGATCAAGAGACTGGATTAAATTGACCGCCTCTTTCAGCACTTCTTCTTTCAGACGTGTTACGCGCATCAGCGTACGGAAGTCGTGGTTTGCGAGCAGATCCAGATGATCGCTGATGATTAAACGCGCTTCCTCACACCAGGGGGTCTCTTTGGCAAACTGAGAGAGCTGGATCAACAGGCAATCGCGTAGATCTCTGGCCGCGACGCCAACCGGATCGAAACGCTGAATACGTTTCAGTACCGCTTCGACTTCATCCAGACCGATCTCTTCATCGCCCATGCTTTCCAGGATGTCTTCCAGCGGAACGGTGAGATAACCTGTGTCATCAACAGCGTCGACAATTGAAGTCGCAATGGCGCGATCGGTGTCTGAGAAAGGGGTGAGCTCCACCTGCCACATCAGGTAATCTTGCAGCGACTGGGTGGTCTCTCCCTGATAAACAGGCAGTTCATCGTCAAGATAATCGGTGCTGCTGCCAGACGGGGTGCCAGCGGTATAGATTTCATCCCAACTGGCGTCCAGGGGCAACTCTTCGGGCATCTCTTTTTGTTCGAGAGCGTCGGCAGTATCCAGGCCTTCATTATCCTGAGATTGTTGCGCATCCACTTCTTCGTGAAGATCGGTTTGCTCAAGCAATGGATTACTTTCCAGAGCTTGCTGGAGTTCTTGCTGAAGTTCCAACGTGGACAGTTGCAGCAGGCGAATAGCCTGTTGCAACTGTGGCGTCATGGCTAGCTGTTGGCTGAGCCTTAATTGCAAACCTTGCTTCATATTCAGAGCAGTACTCTCCGACTAAACACGTCAATAAACCCTACCCTATCAGAGTCTGAAGTCTTCCCCAAGATATACGCGCTTAACATGTTCGTCTTCAAGGATTTGCTGAGGCGTACCGTGCGCGATCAAATGCCCCTGGCTGACAATATAAGCACGCTCACACACCGCCAACGTTTCGCGAACGTTGTGATCGGTAATCAACACGCCAAGCCCGCTATCACGCAGGTGCTCAATGATGCGTTTGATATCAATGACCGATATCGGGTCAACGCCGGCAAACGGTTCATCCAGCAGGATAAATTTAGGGTTTGCCGCCAGCGCACGAGCAATTTCGACACGACGGCGTTCGCCGCCAGAAAGCGCCTGCCCCATATTGTCGCGCAGATGTTCAATATGGAACTCTTCCATCAACTCATTCGCCCGATCCACGCGCTGTTCGGATGTGAGATCATCGCGAATTTGCAGTACTGCCATGAGATTGTCAAATACACTCAGGCGCCGGAAAATAGAGGCTTCCTGCGGCAAGTAGCCGATACCGCGACGCGCCCGGGCATGCAGCGGCAGCAGGCTGATATCTTCATCGTCGATGATGATATTGCCCGCATCACGCGACACGATACCCACGACCATGTAGAACGTTGTGGTTTTACCTGCACCGTTAGGACCGAGCAGCCCGACAATTTCGCCTGAATTGACTGTCAGACTGACATCTTCCACCACACGGCGGCCTTTGTAGGCCTTGGCGAGATTCTTTGCAGTTAATGTTGCCATAACGAATTAATTACTCTTTTTTTGCGCCGGAGCCGGGGTTTGATTGTTGTTCTTATCCTGCAACTGCGACGGCACCAGAACCGTCGTCACGCGTTTACCTTTATCGCTGAAAGCCTGCATTTTCTGCTCTTTCACCAGATAGGTAATTTTGTCGCCCGTGATGTTGCTATCAAGCTGTTCAAGGTAGGCATTGCCTGTCAGGACCACGAAGTCTTTTTCCAGCTCATAGTGCATCTGGGAAGCATGGCCTTTTACGGGTTTGCCGCTATCCTGCATCTGATAAAAGGTGGCAGGATTACCGTAGCCATCAATGATCTCTTTACCTTGCTGGCCACCTGGGCGCGTAACCACAACCTTGTCGGCGTTGATTTTGATGGTGCCCTGCGTTACGACAACATTGCCAGTGAAGGTCACCACATTCCCTTGCATATCCAGCGATTGCTGATCGGAATCGATATGGATAGGTTGCTCGGTATCGCCAGTTACCGCAAGCGCCGGAAGACTGGCGGCAAAAAGGACACTGGCCAGGGCAAAATTAAGGCTGAGTTTGTTTGTTCTGAATTTCATAGGAGCTTCTAACCTTTTCAATAAGCTCGGCGTTTTTGCTGCGTAAATTGCCGCGCATTTTCAGGCCGGTGGAATTAAATGTTGTTCCGTATAACGTGACTTGATCATCAGAGGCGACATCCTGCGTGATCAGGTTTATCTGGGCGTTATCCGTCGTGATTTTTCTCAGTTGAGCGTCCGCAGTCAGGGCGTTGACCTCAACATGCCCATAAAGATAAAGCATCCGGTCATTGGTCAGCTTCGCTTTATCCGCCTTGATGGACCAGTCAGGAATTTTATCTTTGTCGAAAGTCGTCAGCACTGGCTGGGTAAACCAGGTGATAGCATCAGCAGAATAGTATTCAACATGCTGTGCTATCAGCCGATAGTTCAACGCACCTTCCGGACTGTAGACTACCGTATCGGTATGCTCGCTTTTATACGTTGGGTCAGTATTGTTAACCGTAACTTGTTCAGTCTGTTCGCGATCGGCCAGGTTCACCCCAATCAGTATCAGTGCGACCAGTGACAGCACAATGATGACCCAACGTCTGGTTTTACTCATATTGATTGCCCTTTGGCCTCATCAAGCTTGCCTTGCGCCAGCAATAACAAATCACACACTTCACGAACCGCACCGCGTCCGCCTGCAATACGGGTGACATAATCCGCCCGGGGAATCAGCAGCGGATGCGCATCCGCCACCGCCACGCTTAAACCAATTTCTGCCATCACAGGCCAGTCGATGAGATCGTCTCCGACATACGCAACTTGTTCCGGTACCAGAGAAAGTTTGTTCAATAACTCGCGATAAGCTAACAACTTATCTGATTGTCCTTGATAGAGGTGCGTAATGCCCAGCGTTTCGCAGCGGTCTTCCATCAGTTTAGCTTTTCGGCCAGTAATAATGGCAACCTCAATGTCGGATGTTAATGCACAGCGGATACCGTAACCATCGCGGACGTTGAACGCTTTCAACTCTTCTCCATTATTACCCATGTAGATGGATCCATCCGATAAAACACCATCTACATCAAGAATTAACAGCTTAATTTTTTCTGCCTTCGCCATTACCTGCGTACTGACGGGTCCGTAGCATGTCGCAAGCGACGCTCCAACATTACTCATTCTTCGATCCTTTTTCACACCACGCCCGCGCGCAGCAAATCATGCATATGTACCACACCCAGCAATTGGTCGCCATCTGCAACCAAAACAGAGGTGATGTGGCGGGACTGCATCAGATTAAGCGCGTCCACCGCCAGTGTGCCAGGACGCACGCGGATACCTCCAGGCGTCATTACCTCAGCAATCCCTAAACTACGTACATCTGCGCCCATATCAAAGACACGGCGCAAATCGCCATCGGTAAAAATGCCTTCGATCTTCATCAGATCGTCGCAAATCACCGTCAGGCCTAAATTCTTACGCGTGATTTCGAGAAGAGCGTCACGCAGCGTGGCGTCTTTGCTCACATGCGGAATTTCATCCCCGGTGTGCATGATGTCATTGACCCGCAACAGGAGCTTACGTCCAAGCGCGCCGCCTGGGTGAGAAAGCGCAAAATCCTCAGCGGTAAAACCCCGGGCTTTCAACAGTGCGACTGCCAGAGCATCTCCCATTACCAACGCGGCGGTAGTGCTGGAGGTCGGCGCCAACCCTAATGGACAGGCCTCTTGCGGCACCTTCACACACAGATGAATATCAGCCGCGCGACCCATACTGCTGTCAGGACGGCTTGTCATACAGATCAGGAATACTTTCAGTCTCTTGAGCACCGGGATCAACGCCAGGATCTCATTCGACTCTCCGGAATTCGACAACGCGATCACCACATCCTGCGACCCGACCATACCCAGATCGCCATGCGCCGCTTCTCCCGGATGAACAAAGAAAGAAGAGGTACCGGTACTGGCGAATGTTGCGGCCATTTTTCGACCAATATGACCCGATTTCCCCATCCCCATTACGACGACTTTGCCGCTGCAATAGAAAATCTTTTCACAAGCCTGTGCAAAGTCCTGATTAATGTATTGGTCAAGCTGGGCCAGACCTTCACGTTCAATTTGCAAAACGTCCCGGCCAGCCTGCTGAAAGTCGAAGCCCGGTTGCAGATCGATATGCGACATAAATGTGTGTCCAATTATCCTGTCAGACGCGGCGTAACCCAGTACAGGAATGCTAACCAGGTGATAAAACCGCCTAATAGTAATGCGCCAGTTCCTCTGCCTGTCTGCTGCTTACGTCGCCAGCAGGTGAGGGCAAAAATGACGCTGACCAGTAACATCACGCCGTAATCTCGTGTAAAAGCCAGACTATTAAAATGACCTGGCGCGATCAGCGCGGGTAAACCCAGCACCAGCGTGATGTTGAAAATATTCGAGCCGATGATATTACCGATCGCAATATCGTCTTCTCCCTTACGTGCCCCGGCAATGGCGGTTGCCAGTTCCGGCAGACCCGTCACAATGGCAATCACCGTCAGGCCGATGGTTAATTCGCTCATCGCGAAATGGTTTGCGACCACCGTGGCGTTGTCCACTACCATGCGCGTTGACATCGGCATAATGATAAGTGCGACCCCGAGCCACAAGAATGCCACTGACAGGCTACCGCCACGCGGCAACTCTGCAACTTGCTCACGTGTTAGCGTATCGCTACCTTGCAGCTCAGCCAGACGGGCGATTTTAACAATGTATACCAGCCATAGCACGGCCAGCAGAAGTAAAAACAGGCCGTCCAGCCAGGTCAGTTGCCCGTCAAACAGCACCAACCCTGCCAGCAGGCTGGTTATTAACATTAGCGGCAATTCACGGCGCAGGATATCGGAATGGACGGTAAATGGATGCAGGAGCGCTGCGAGTCCCAGGATCAACAGAATATTGGTGATGTTAGAGCCGAGAGCCGTCCCAATGGCCAAATCAAGTTGGCCGTGCATGGAGGCCGCAACGGAGACAATCATCTCCGGAAGAGAGGTGCCAATACTCACCACTGTCATCCCAATGAGCAACGGTGGAACACCCAAACTGCGACACAAAATTGAGGCGGCGAATACCAATCGGTCAGCGCTGTATACCACTAACAGTAAACCAATAATTAACAGCGCCGTCGCTAAAAGCATCTAAAGTCCTTTCTTGAGGTATAATCTGCCGGTCCGCAGGCTGCGATTGCCGGGGAAAACCGGGAATTTTAAGCGGCGTAGAGAATTCTTAATTTTGACTTTATGCGGCTCAAAAGTAAAACAAATGCCAGCTTTCGCTAACTCATACGGGTAATATTCTGTAAAAATGGTGGGTTCTTGCAGTTATCCGGCGTCATGCTTAGACCCAATCAAGGCTTATAAGGAAGAGTGAATGAGCCAGACTGTGGCGAATCTGGTCGATATCCGTGGCGTGAGTTTCTCCCGTGGAAGTCGGCGTATTTTCGACAATATCTCGCTGACGGTGCCACGCGGTAAAATCACCGCCATTATGGGGCCGTCCGGGATTGGTAAAACAACATTGCTGCGTCTTATTGGCGGACAGATACCGCCAGACGCGGGCGAAATCCTCTTCGACGGTGAGAATATCCCCGCGATGAGTCGCTCCCGGCTGTTTACCGTTCGCAAACGAATGAGCATGTTGTTCCAGTCCGGCGCATTATTTACCGACATGACTGTGTTCGATAATGTGGCCTATCCGTTGCGCGAGCATACGAACTTACCAGCCCCGTTGCTGAAAAGTACGGTCATGATGAAACTGGAGGCGGTGGGACTGCGTGGTGCAGCAAAACTCATGCCTTCCGAACTCTCTGGTGGGATGGCGCGCCGCGCGGCGCTGGCAAGGGCTATCGCGCTGGAGCCAGATTTAATCATGTTCGACGAACCTTTTGTCGGCCAGGATCCTATTACCATGGGTGTGCTGGTGAAGCTTATCTCTGAACTGAATAGCGCGCTGGGCGTCACCTGTGTTGTCGTCTCCCATGACGTGCCGGAAGTGCTGAGCATCGCCGACTATGCGTATATTGTTGCAGACCGTAAAATTGTGGCGCAGGGCAGCGCGCAAGGCTTGCAAGAAAACGCCGACCCTCGCGTCCGTCAGTTCCTCGACGGCATTGCTGACGGCCCCGTTCCGTTCCGCTATCCCGCAGGTCAATATCAATCCGATTTATTTGAGACAGGGAGTTAAGCCACTCATGTTGTTACATGCACTGGCGTCGCTTGGACATCGCGGGATTAAGACGATCGCGACGTTTGGCCGCGCTGGTTTAATGCTCTTCAATGCGCTGGTCGGTAAGCCGGAATTTGGCAAACACGCGCCGTTGCTGGTGCGCCAACTCTATAATGTGGGTGTCCTGTCGATGCTCATTATTATCGTGTCCGGCGTGTTTATCGGCATGGTGCTTGGCTTGCAGGGCTATCTGGTGCTTACGACCTATAGCGCGGAAACCAGTCTGGGAATGCTGGTGGCGCTCTCCTTGTTGCGTGAACTGGGGCCCGTTGTCGCTGCTCTGCTTTATGCCGGGCGCGCGGGTTCTGCACTGACGGCGGAAATTGGCCTGATGCGCGCGACTGAGCAACTTTCAAGTCTTGAAATGATGGCTGTTGACCCCCTGCGGCGCGTGATTTCTCCTCGTTTTTGGGCGGGGGTGATCTCCTTGCCATTGCTGACGGTTATCTTCGTTGCGGTCGGTATCTGGGGCGGCTCGCTGGTGGGTGTGAACTGGAAAGGAATCGACTCAGGGTTCTTCTGGTCGGCGATGCAAAACGCCGTCGACTGGCGACTGGATCTGGTGAACTGTCTGATTAAGAGCGTTGTCTTTGCCATTACCGTAACCTGGATTGCTTTATTTAATGGTTATGACGCGATCCCGACTTCCGCCGGGATCAGTCGGGCAACGACGCGTACCGTTGTGCACTCTTCGCTGGCCGTGCTTGGTCTTGATTTTGTGCTCACCGCATTGATGTTTGGGAATTGAGTTCATGCAAACGAAAAAAAGTGAAATTTGGGTAGGCATTTTTCTGTTACTGGCGCTGCTGGCGGGGTTGTTTATCTGCCTGAAAGCGGCCGATGTTGCCTCTATGCGTACCGAACCGACGTATCGCGTGTACGCAACCTTCGACAACATTGGCGGCCTGAAAGCGCGCTCGCCGGTCCGTATTGGTGGCGTGGTGGTTGGCCGTGTTGCTGATATTGAACTCGATCCAAAAACTTATCTGCCGCGCGTCGCGCTGGACATCGAAGAGCGTTACAACCAGATTCCTGATACAAGCTCACTGGCTATTCGTACGTCAGGTTTGCTGGGGGAGCAATATTTGGCTTTGAATGTGGGATTTGAGGATCCTGAACTGGGAACTTCTATGCTTAAAGAAGGCAGCACAATCCAGGATACGAAATCCGCAATGGTCCTTGAGGATCTGATCGGACAATTCCTTTACAACAGTAAAGGCAGTGACAATAAGAATTCTGGCGATGCGCAGTCAAAACAGCAGGATGATACTTCCAGCGCACCGTCTGCTGGTAAGACGAATTAACGAGGAGAGTTGACGCATGTTTAAACGTCTATTAATGGTTGCCATGCTGGTTATCGCGCCACTTGGACTCGCCAACGCGACGGAACAAAGCAATCCGTACAAAGCAATGCAGGAGGCGGCAAAGAAAACGTTTGATCGCCTCAAAAACGAACAGCCAAAGATTCGCGCGAATCCAGATTATTTACGTGACGTGGTCGATCAAGAATTACTGCCATACGTCCAGATTAAATACGCCGGTGCCCTGGTGTTGGGGCGTTACTATAAAGACGCAACGCCTGCGCAGCGGGAGGCCTACTTCGCTGCTTTCCGTGAATACCTGAAGCAGGCTTATGGCCAGGCTCTGGCGCTGTATCACGGTCAGACCTACGAGATTGCCCCGGAGAAGCCGCTAGGTGACGCCACGATCGTCCCGATCCGCGTGACTATTATCGATCCAAACGGCCGTCCGCCAGTGCGTCTGGATTTTCAGTGGCGCAAAAACACGCAGTCCGGTAACTGGCAGGCTTACGACATGATTGCCGAAGGGGTGAGTATGATCACCACCAAACAAAATGAGTGGAGCGATCTGTTGCGCACTAAAGGTATCGATGGTCTTACCGCGCAGTTGCAGGCCATTTCTCACCAGAAAATTACGTTGGATGAGAAGAAATAATGACGCCGCAATTAAGCTGGGCGCGTGAGGGTGAACGGCTGGTGCTGCAGGGCGAGCTCGATCAGGATGTGCTTAATCCTTTGTGGAATGCCCGCCAGGATGCAATGAAAGGGACTACCTGTATCGATCTGCGCGCCGTGTCGCGCGTTGATACTGCTGGCGTGGCCCTATTAATTCACCTGATTGCTCAGGGAAAAATTCAGGGCCACCAGGTTTCACTCGAAGGGATAAGCGAGAATTTGCAGACGCTTGCAGCACTCTATAATTTGCCTGCGGACGTATTGCCTCGCTAATTTTTTCAGTACGTTACTCTTTAAAGCCTCGTTTGGTATACCGACGAGGCTTTTTGCTTATTTAAGACCGCCTCACTTTCCTCTAAGATGTGGGGCTGTTTTCACTATCAGATGAAATTAACGCCCATGGAAAATCATGAAATTCAGGCAGTGCTGATGAACGCACTTTCTCTCCAGGAAGCCCACGTCTCTGGCGACGGCAGTCACTTTCAGGTTATTGCTGTGGGTGAGGTTTTTGACGGCATGAGCCGGGTCAAAAAACAGCAGGCCGTATATGGCCCATTAGCGGAATATATAGCGGACAACCGCATTCACGCTCTCTCGATCAAAGCGTATACCCCGCAAGAGTGGGCACGCGATCGCAAACTAAACGGTTTTTGAGCTACGGGTATTACGCCCGCAGCGCGTGTGAATTCTTAACAGAGATCAGATGAATGGATAAGTTTCGTGTACAGGGGCCAACCCGGCTCCAGGGCGAAGTCACAATTTCAGGTGCTAAAAACGCCGCGTTACCCATCCTTTTTGCCGCACTGCTGGCAGAAGAACCGGTAGAGATCCGCAACGTTCCGAAACTGAAAGACATTGATACCACTATGAAGTTGCTGAGCCAGTTGGGTACCAAGGTTGAACGCAACGGATCTGTCTGGATCGATGCTAGCAAGGTTAACGTTTTCTGCGCGCCTTACGATCTGGTTAAAACCATGCGTGCCTCTATCTGGGCGCTGGGGCCGCTGGTCGCACGTTTTGGTCAGGGTCAGGTTTCCTTGCCGGGTGGCTGTGCAATTGGCGCGCGTCCGGTGGATCTGCACATTACGGGTCTGGAACAGCTAGGCGCGGAAATTAAGCTCGAAGAAGGTTATGTCAAAGCGAGCGTGAATGGTCGCCTGAAAGGCGCGCATATCGTCATGGATAAAGTCAGCGTTGGCGCGACTGTCACCATCATGACGGCGGCAACGCTGGCAGAAGGCACCACCATTATCGAAAACGCCGCGCGTGAGCCGGAAATCGTTGATACCGCGAACTTCCTCAATGCGTTGGGTGCGAAAATCAGCGGTCAGGGTACCGACCGTGTCACCATTGAAGGCGTTGAGCGTCTCGGTGGCGGTGTCTATCGTGTGCTGCCGGACCGTATTGAAACGGGCACCTTCCTGGTAGCGGCTGCAATCTCTGGTGGCAAAATCGTATGTCGCAACGCGAAACCCGATACGCTGGATGCCGTACTGGCTAAGCTGCGCGAAGCCGGCGCGGAAATCGAAGTGGGTGACGACTGGATTAGCCTGGATATGCACGGTAAACGTCCGAAAGCTGTTAATGTGCGCACAGCGCCGCATCCGGCGTTTCCGACAGACATGCAGGCGCAATTCACGCTGCTTAATCTCGTTGCAGAAGGCACGGGCGTGATCACCGAGACGATCTTCGAAAACCGTTTTATGCACATCCCTGAACTGATTCGTATGGGTGCGCATGCGGAAATCGAAAGCAATACCGCGATTTGCCATGGCGTCGAAAAACTCTCCGGCGCACAAGTGATGGCAACCGACCTGCGTGCATCTGCAAGCCTCGTGCTGGCGGGTTGTATCGCGGAGGGGACGACGATTGTGGATCGTATTTACCATATCGATCGTGGTTATGAGCGCATTGAAGACAAGCTGAGCGCACTTGGTGCGCATATTGAGCGTGTGAAAGGCGAATAATCTCTCTTTGCCGTCAAACCCCCAACCCGCCTCGGGAAGGGGGTCATCTTGTTTATTTTGGCTTCCTTTGCCGCATCATGCTGGTTCTGTCGATAAATTCATGGGTGACGGGATCGTGATAGCGCGATGGCCATATCACCCAGGGATCGGTATCCAGCGCGCGGGCAATAATAAGTTCTCCTTTCGGCCAGGAGCGCGTTAGCGCATTCTCAAGCGTTGATGAACTCAAACCGCACTTACGCGATTCAGCGGCCAGTGACGTCCCTTTTTTGTGAAGTCCGGCAATGATATCCGCCGGGTGCCAGTCAATAAATTTGTTTTCCATTCTTCCTCCCTGGTAAAAATCCTTAAAACGCTATGGCAATATGAAGAATGTTTACTATACGCATATGAGAGCTATTGCTCTAAAAAGTTCATGTAATATCGCAGCATTTAAGAATTCACCAGGGCTGATGATTAGGGCTGATGATTATAACAGTGAGCGTTTTTTTGTGATTGTTATAAGAACTTATTGACGCTTTCCCGTGGTCAGCGGGAAAGCGAATAAAAGCGTGAATTAGTGATCGCGCTGGACCGCGATATGGGCGAGGCCGATGAGTGCTTCGCGCCACGGGGAGTCAGGAAGAACCTGCAGGGCAGCGATAGCTTTATCCGCCTCTTCTTCTGCACGACGACGCGTCCATTCCAGCGAACCACAAGCGGCCATCGCTTCCAGAACAGGTTCCAGAAGATGTCGCCCGTTGCCCTGCTCAATGGCTTCACGAATCATCTGCGCCTGTTCTGCGGTGCCGTTATGCATCGCATGCAGCAAGGGGAGAGTCGGTTTACCTTCGTTAAGGTCATCGCCGGTGTTTTTACCCAGCGTTTCGCCATCCGCACTGTAGTCCAGCAAGTCGTCAATCAGCTGAAAGGCAGTGCCCAGATAACGGCCATAATCCTGCAACCCTTTTTCCTGGGCGTCGCTGCAACCTGCCAGTAAGCCAGAGCACTGTGCAGCCGCTTCAAACAGGCGCGCAGTCTTGCTGTATATCACGCGCATATAGTTCTCTTCGGTGATGTTCGGGTCATTGACGTTCATCAACTGCAGAACTTCACCTTCGGCGATGACATTCACCGCTTCGGACATGACTTCCAGTACTTTCAGTGAGCCAAGGCTGGTCATCATCTGAAAGGCGCGGGTGTAAATAAAATCACCGACCAACACACTGGCTGCATTACCAAACGCAGCGTTAGCGGTGGCTTTGCCGCGGCGCATATCTGATTCATCCACAACATCGTCATGGAGAAGCGTCGCAGTGTGGATAAATTCGATTAATGCGGCGATGGTGACATGCGCATTGCCTTCGTAGCCAACGGCACGCGCAGCCAGTACGGCAATCATCGGACGGATACGTTTACCGCCGCCGCTAACAATGTAATAACCCAACTGGTTGATTAGCTGAACATCAGAGTTGAGCTGTTGCAGGATTGTCGCATTAACACCCGCCATATCTTGCGCGGTTAACTCATTGATTTTTTCTAAATTCATCGCAAAAGCCGGGCTTTCAGTCCTGTTTACCACATATCAAAATGGGATAACGAAGGGTTACGGGTTAGAATAGTATTGTTGATTGTACTGAAAAAACGCGCCAGATAAACGTTGCCCTACGCATTGTGTTTTTTTTCTGCATGGATTGACGATCGCACTTGTCAAAGGCTCGCGTTTTGCGTAATATTCGCGCCCTATTGTGAATATTTATAGCGCACTCTGAATCACACGATGATGTGCGCGGAAGCGGAGTTTTTTATGTACGCGGTTTTCCAAAGTGGTGGTAAACAACACCGAGTAAGCGAAGGTCAGACCGTTCGCCTGGAAAAGCTGGACATCGCAACTGGCGAATCTGTTGAATTCGCTGAAGTTCTGATGATCGCAAACGGTGAAGAAGTCAAAATCGGCGTTCCTTTCGTTGATGGCGGCGTAATCAAAGCTGAAGTTGTTGCTCACGGTCGTGGCGAGAAAGTTAAAATCGTTAAGTTTCGTCGTCGTAAACACTATCGTAAGCAACAGGGCCATCGTCAGTGGTTCACTGATGTGAAAATCACTGGCATCAGCGCCTAAGACCTGAGGAGTAGATTTAAATGGCACATAAAAAGGCTGGCGGCTCAACTCGTAACGGTCGCGATTCAGAAGCTAAACGCCTGGGCGTTAAGCGTTTCGGTGGCGAATCCGTTCTGGCGGGTAGCATCATCGTTCGTCAGCGTGGCACCAAATTCCACGCTGGTACTAACGTAGGTTGCGGTCGTGACCACACTCTGTTTGCTAAAGCAGACGGTAAAGTGAAATTTGAAGTTAAAGGCCCGAATAACCGTAAATACATCAGCATCGTTGCTGAGTAAGTTTTTCGTGGTCCGGTAACGGATGAAAGCCCCGCAACACGTTGCGGGGCTTTTTACATTAGAAGTCCGGAAAACTTTCTGTAGGGAAAACGGGCATGAAGCAGCAGGCTGGCATTGGTATTCTTTTGGCGCTCACTACCGCAATGTGCTGGGGAGCACTGCCAATTGCAATGAAACAGGTGCTGACGGTAATGGAACCCCCGACAGTGGTGTTTTATCGTTTTTTAATGGCGGCAATCGGCCTTGGTACGATTCTGGCCTGTAAACGTAAACTCCCTTCGCTGCGCCAGTTTCGCAAGCCGAAATGGCTGGTGTTGCTCGCCATTGCGACCGGTGGGCTATTCGGTAATTTCGTGCTCTTTAGTTCCTCCCTGCAGTATTTAAGCCCGACTGCGTCGCAGGTGATTGGGCAACTGTCGCCGGTTGGTATGATGGTCGCCAGTGTCTTTATTCTGAAAGAGAAGATGCGCGGGACGCAGGTGATTGGCGCAATCATGTTGCTTTGCGGTCTGGTTATGTTTTTCAACACCAGCCTGATTGAGATTTTTACCAAACTGACCGACTACACCTGGGGCGTCATTTTCGGCGTCGGGGCGGCAACGGTTTGGGTCAGTTATGGTGTCGCGCAAAAAGTATTATTGAGGCGTCTGGCTTCACAACAGATCCTCTTTTTGCTGTACACTTTATGTACGATAGCGTTACTGCCTTTGGCCCGGCCTAGCGTGATTTCCCAGCTCAGTAACTGGCAACTTGCGTGCCTGTTTTTCTGTGGCCTGAATACGCTGGTCGGCTATGGCGCGTTGGCGGAAGCAATGGCTCGCTGGCAGGCTGCGCAGGTCAGCGCGCTCATCACCCTGACGCCGCTGTTTACGTTGTTGTTTTCAGATTTATTATCAATGGCCTGGCCCGATGTTTTCGCCAGACCGATGTTAAACCTTATCGGTTATCTCGGTGCGTTTGTCGTGGTTGCGGGAGCAATGTATTCCGCCATTGGTCATCGTCTTTGGGGACGCTGGCGCAAGCGTGAAGTGGTTGTCACTTTGCCCCGCTCAGGCGAATGAGTTACGGAGAGTAAAATGAAGTTTGTTGATGAAGCGGTCATCCTGGTCGTGGCGGGTGACGGCGGTAACGGTTGTGTGAGCTTCCGTCGCGAAAAATACATTCCCAACGGTGGACCGGATGGCGGCGACGGTGGTGATGGCGGCGACGTCTGGCTGGAAGCAGACGAGAACCTGAACACCTTAATTGACTACCGCTTTGAAAAATCATTCCGCGCTGAACGTGGTCAGAACGGTCAAAGCCGTGACTGCACGGGTAAGCGCGGTAAAGATGTGACGGTGAAAGTGCCGGTAGGTACTCGTGTGATTGACCAGGGCACAGGCGAAACCATGGGCGATATGACCAAACACGGTCAGCGTCTGATGGTGGCGAAAGGCGGCTGGCATGGTCTGGGCAATACCCGTTTCAAATCATCCGTTAACCGTACGCCGCGTCAGAAGACGATGGGGACGCCGGGTGATAAACGCGACCTCATGCTGGAGCTGATGCTGCTGGCGGATGTGGGGATGTTGGGTATGCCGAATGCGGGCAAATCTACTTTCATCCGCGCTGTCTCTGCGGCAAAACCTAAAGTGGCTGACTATCCGTTTACCACGCTGGTTCCAAGCCTCGGCGTCGTGCGTATGGATAACGAAAAAAGCTTCGTGGTAGCGGACATCCCAGGGCTGATTGAAGGGGCATCTGAGGGCGCAGGTCTTGGTATTCGCTTCCTCAAACATCTTGAGCGCTGCCGCGTATTGCTACATCTGATCGATATCGATCCGATTGACGGTTCCGATCCGGTTGATAATGCGCGGATCATCATTGGCGAGCTGGAAAAATACAGCGAAAAACTGGCGGCTAAACCGCGCTGGCTGGTCTTCAATAAAATTGACCTGATGGACAAAGCTACAGCAGAAGCCAAAGCCAAAGAGATCGCCGAAGCATTGGGCTGGCAAGATAAGTATTACCTTATCTCTGCGGCCAGCCAGCAAGGTGTTAAGGACCTCTGTTGGGATGTGATGACCTTTATCATCGAAAACCCGATCGCTCAGGCGCAGGAAGAGAAACAGCCAGAGAAGGTCGAGTTTATGTGGGACGATTATCACCGTCAGCAGCTTGAAGAAGCCGAAGAAGACGACCTGGACGATGATGACTGGGACGAAGATGACGAAGAAGGCATTGAGTTCATCTACAAACACTGATTCTGCTATTCCCCCACGGACGAACGTCTGAGGGGGATTACAGACACTCTGAGCCGGGAAAGCGTTAACGCTACCCGGCTTTTTTATTAATTGTTCTGGTAGATGTCTTTGTACAGGCGGCTTTCAAAGCGAACCAGTGGGATACGTCGGTTACGCTGATCGGCGGGTTCTACCGCATAACCCGACAAATATTGTACGAAGGCCATTCGCTGCCCGCTTGCGGTAGTGATAAAACCAGCCAGGTTGTAAACGCCTTGCAGCGAACCTGTTTTGGCAGATACCTTGCCGTCCACGCCAGCTTCATGCAGACCCGCCCGGTACTGTAATGAGCCATCATAACCCGCAAGCGGCAGCATAGAGATGTAATTGAGCTCGTTGTCATGCTGGGCAATGTACTGGAGTACCTGCATCATGGTGGCAGGCGCAATCAGATTGTGGCGCGACAGACCCGAGCCATCCGCAATGATCGTGTTTCCGATATCCACGCCGGCTTGCTGACGCAGAATCTGACGAACTGCATCAGAACCGGCGCGCCAGGTTCCCGGTACGCCAAAGCGGGCATGACCAATCATGCGGAAAACGGTATCGGCAATCATGTTGTCCGACTTTTTCAGCATGATTTTCAGCAAATCATGCAACGGGGCCGATTGTGTGCTGGCGATAACTGTGCCGGGCTCGTTGACTTGTGTCTGGCGCAACAGGGTTCCCGTATAGGTAATGCCTGCATCTTTGAGTTCTGCCTTGATTATAGCGCCGGCATAACTGGCGCCATCCTGAATGGCAAAAGCCAGCGGTAGCGGGTCAGTACGTTGTGGCAGGCAGCCGGTCAGCGTGAAGCGGTTTAAATCGCCAGGAACAACATCCAGTTCGCAGTATTGCCCTTCGGATGAGCCGCGCGCCAGCGTACGGACCTGGCTGAACATGTTTACCGGGTAGTATGATGCGACGCGGATATACGCAAGGTCTCCGGGTTTCTGCGCGCTGTATAACGAAACAGAAAAACAGTTGCGGTCGATAATAGCTGCTGCGGGTGGGGCGCTAAAGCACTGGGTCATGTCGTTCCATGGCCAGCCGGGGGCTTTGTCATGGCTGGCAAAAATCGATGTATCGATAAGGACATTTCCCTCGATTTTTTGCACTCCAGATTTTTTCAGGGTCGCGACCATATTGCGTATATTCTGACGTTTTAACGTCGGATCGCCGCCAAATCTTGCGACTAAGTCACCTTTTAATACACCATTGTCAACCGTACCTTTACTCTCCAGCGTCGTGGTGAAGCGGAAATCAGGGCCAAGCTGTAATAAAGCAGCCAGCGCGGTAATGACTTTTTGCGTACTCGCCGGTAAAGCCATTTGCTTGCCGTGATAATCGATATCCGGTTCCTGTGCTCCCACCTTTTGCACTATGAGGGCGAGATTCGCGCCGTCCGGTAACTGGTTTATGTACTCGTCGACATTCGCGGCCTGAACATTCAGGGCTATACTTGTTGTCAATCCGATGAAAAATCTGGGAAATCGCATAATCTCGCGCTAACAACCTGGAAACAAGCCGTCATACTACGGCGCATCGACCCGGAAAGTAAACGATGACCCATAGTGAACTTCCGGGTAAAATACGTATCAAATTGAAAAATTGTTGCTGACCTGGGGCTTTGTCTCCGGGTCAGTTTTCTTTTGCTTCTGGTCGGGGGTTATGCACCTGAATCCGGGCAGACATAGCAGCCGGGGCGGGAGACTGCTCCATACAGGAAAGTTTAAGAGGTATAACAAATGCAAGCTATTCCGATGACCTTACGTGGTGCCGAAAAACTGCGCGAAGAGCTGGATTTTTTGAAATCAGTGCGCCGTCCTGAAATTATCGCCGCGATCGCGGAAGCGCGCGAGCATGGTGACCTGAAAGAAAATGCGGAATACCATGCAGCCCGCGAACAGCAAGGCTTTTGTGAAGGTCGTATCAAAGATATCGAAGCAAAACTGTCCAATGCGCAGGTTATCGATATCTCTAAAATGCCGAACAATGGTCGTGTAATTTTTGGTAGTACGGTCAGTGTGCTCAATCTGGATACTGAGGAAGAGCAGACTTACCGTATTGTGGGTGACGACGAAGCTGACTTTAAGCAAAATCTGATCTCCGTAAATTCACCGATCGCGCGTGGTCTGATCGGTAAAGAACAAGACGATGTCGTTGTCATTCGTACCCCGGGCGGCGATGTCGAATTCGAAATTATCAAAGTGGAATATCTCTGAATAATTTCGTTAACCGCACTTGTTGACGTATTGTAAAGAAAAGAAAAAGGCCGCACTGCGGCCTTTTAACAACTCAATGAGCATGGCATTTTGCTCGTCTGTTAGCGAAAACCCCTCGTTTTACACAGATTTTGTGTTCAATTAAGGATATTCTTAGCGCGGCAGCGAGATTTTGCGCTCTTTAGCAGGACGATAAAGTACCAGCGTTTTACCGATGACCTGTACGTTACAGGCGCCGGTTTCGCGTACAATAGCTTCCACGATCAAGGTCTTAGTCTCGCGGTCTTCGGTAGCGATTTTAACCTTGATAAGCTCATGGTGCTCTAACGCTTGTTCGATCTCGGCCAGTACCCCTTCGGTCAAACCATTGTTGCCAAGCATAACTACAGGCTTGAGCGGATGTGCCAGACCTTTCAGGTGCTGTTTTTGTTTAGTACTCAGATTCATCGTATATTTTGCTTACGTTGGGATTGAAAACGGGTCATTCTACCGCCATCTCCCATATATCACCAAATCGCCGCGTGTAATTTTACGTTGCTGTATACGATGAACCCAGACGGAATGTGAAATGACAGGTAAAAAGCGTTCTGCCAGCTCGAGTCGCTGGCTTCAGGAACACTTTAGCGATAAATATGTTCAACAGGCGCAGAAAAAGGGGTTACGTTCCCGTGCCTGGTTTAAACTTGATGAAATACAGCAAAGTGACAAACTTTTTAAGCCGGGAATGACAGTTGTCGATCTCGGTGCCGCTCCTGGTGGCTGGTCGCAATATGCGGTCACGCAGATCGGGGGCACAGGCCGAATCATCGCGTGTGATCTTTTACCTATGGATCCAATCGTTGGTGTGGACTTTCTTCAGGGTGACTTTCGTGATGAATTAGTCCTGAAAGCATTACTGGATAGAGTCGGGGACAGTAAAGTACAAGTTGTCATGTCAGATATGGCACCAAACATGAGCGGAACCCCAGCAGTTGATATTCCCCGCTCTATGTACCTGGTGGAACTGGCGCTACAGATGTGCCGGGATGTGTTAGCGCCTGGTGGTGGTTTTGTTGTGAAAGTCTTTCAGGGCGAAGGTTTCGATGAGTACCTTAGGGAAATTCGCTCTCTGTTTACGAAAGTGAAAGTTCGTAAGCCGGACTCTTCCCGTGCCCGTTCACGAGAAGTGTACATTGTAGCGACCGGGCGAAAACTATAGTAACCTGACGCTGTTTTTAACACAGTTGTAATATGAGGTTAATCCCTTGAGTGACATGGCGAAAAACCTAATACTCTGGCTGGTCATTGCCGTTGTGCTGATGTCAGTATTCCAGAGCTTTGGGCCCAGCGAGTCTAATGGCCGTAAGGTGGATTATTCTACCTTCCTGCAGGAGGTCAACCAGGACCAGGTTCGCGAAGCGCGTATCAACGGACGTGAGATCAACGTTACCAAGAAAGATAGTAACCGTTACACGACTTACATCCCGGTGAACGATCCGAAACTGCTTGATAACCTGCTGACTAAAAATGTCAAAGTGGTTGGCGAGCCGCCGGAAGAACCTAGCCTGCTGGCTTCAATCTTTATTTCCTGGTTCCCGATGCTGTTGCTGATTGGGGTCTGGATATTCTTTATGCGCCAAATGCAGGGCGGCGGTGGCAAAGGTGCCATGTCGTTCGGCAAGAGCAAGGCGCGTATGCTCACCGAAGACCAAATTAAAACGACTTTTGCGGATGTTGCAGGTTGCGACGAAGCGAAAGAAGAAGTGGGTGAGCTGGTTGAATACCTGCGTGAACCGAGCCGTTTCCAGAAGCTGGGGGGTAAAATCCCGAAAGGCGTCCTGATGGTCGGCCCTCCGGGTACCGGTAAAACGCTGCTCGCGAAAGCGATCGCGGGTGAAGCGAAGGTGCCATTCTTTACCATTTCTGGTTCTGACTTTGTGGAAATGTTCGTTGGTGTCGGTGCATCACGTGTGCGTGACATGTTCGAACAAGCCAAAAAAGCGGCACCGTGTATTATCTTCATTGATGAAATCGATGCCGTCGGTCGCCAGCGTGGTGCCGGCCTGGGCGGCGGTCATGATGAACGTGAGCAGACGCTGAACCAGATGCTGGTTGAGATGGATGGTTTCGAAGGTAACGAAGGTATCATCGTTATTGCTGCGACTAACCGTCCAGACGTTCTTGACCCTGCACTGTTACGTCCGGGCCGCTTTGACCGTCAGGTTGTTGTGGGCCTGCCGGATGTGCGCGGTCGTGAGCAAATCCTGAAAGTGCATATGCGTCGCGTACCGCTTTCTCCGGATATTGATGCGGCAATTATCGCTCGCGGTACGCCTGGTTTCTCCGGTGCGGATCTGGCAAACTTGGTGAACGAAGCAGCGCTGTTTGCTGCACGCGGCAACAAGCGCGTCGTTTCGATGGTTGAGTTCGAAAAAGCGAAAGACAAAATCATGATGGGTGCGGAACGTCGCTCCATGGTGATGACGGAAGCACAGAAAGAATCGACTGCTTATCATGAAGCAGGCCATGCGATTATTGGTCGTCTGGTACCGGCACACGATCCGGTACACAAAGTCACTATTATTCCGCGTGGTCGCGCACTGGGCGTGACGTTCTTCCTGCCGGAAGGGGACGCGATCAGCGCCAGCCGCCAGAAGCTGGAAAGCCAGATCTCTACACTGTATGGCGGTCGCCTCGCAGAAGAGATCATCTACGGTGCTGAGCAAGTTTCTACCGGTGCGTCGAACGACATCAAAGTGGCGACAAACCTGGCGCGTAACATGGTGACCCAGTGGGGTTATTCAGACAAACTCGGTCCATTGCTCTACGCTGAAGAAGAAGGCGAAGTGTTCCTTGGTCGTAGCGTAGCGAAAGCGAAACACATGTCTGATGAAACCGCACGGATTATCGATCAGGAAGTGAAAGCATTGATTGAGCGCAACTACAATCGTGCACGCCAGATCCTGAACGAAAATATGGATATCCTGCATGCGATGAAAGACGCGTTGATGAAATATGAAACCATCGATGCGCCGCAAATCGATGACCTGATGGCTCGTCGCGACGTGCGTCCGCCAGCCGGCTGGGAAGATCCTGGCACCAACAATTCTGACAGCAATGGCACCCCGCGTGCACCGCGTCCGGTAGACGAACCGCGTACGCCGAACCCGGGTAACACGATGTCTGAACAGTTGGGCGACAAGTAAGTTTTCTCTTGCCGATGATGTGTTCTTTTGCTGAAACCCTGGGGCTTGCTCCGGGGTTTTTCTTTTTTGCACAACCAAATATTCAAAAGGTTTTACGTCATGAAATTGCATGCTCAGGGTACCACCCTCGATCTTTCTCATCCGCATGTGATGGGGATCCTCAATGTGACGCCGGATTCTTTTTCAGATGGCGGAACGCATAACACGTTGGTCGAGGCGGTCAGGCATGCCAATCTGATGATTAATGCCGGCGCAACGATTGTGGATGTCGGTGGCGAATCTACCCGCCCTGGTGCTGCAGAGGTCAGCGTGGAGGAAGAGCTGGAGCGCGTGATTCCGGTGGTGGAAGCGATAGCGCAGCGTTTTGAAGTATGGATTTCTGTCGACACCTCTAAGCCCGAAGTGATCCGTGAATCGGCCAGGGTTGGGGCGCACATTATTAATGACATCCGTTCGCTGACTGAACCTGGCGCACTGGAGGCCGCGGCGGAAACGGGGCTCCCTGTCTGTCTGATGCATATGCAGGGGCAGCCTAAGACCATGCAAGAAGCGCCAAAATATGATGATGTCTTTGCCGATGTAAATCGTTTCTTTATTGACCACATTGCACGCTGTGTGCGGGCTGGTATCTCAAAAGAGAAATTGTTACTCGACCCCGGATTTGGTTTCGGTAAGAATCTCACACACAACTACGCGCTCCTCGCCCGCCTGGCGGAGTTTCATCATTTTAACCTGCCTCTGTTGGTAGGAATGTCGCGTAAATCGATGGTTGGCCAGCTACTGAACGTTGGCCCGAACGAAAGATTGAGTGGTAGCCTGGCATGTGCGGTGATTGCCGCCATGCAAGGTGCGCACATTATTCGTGTCCACGATGTAAAAGAAACGGTTGAAGCCATGCGGGTGGTGGAAGCCACACTGTCAGCGTCAGCGAAGGAAAACAAACGCTATGAGTAATCGTAAATATTTTGGCACCGATGGTATCCGTGGTCGCGTTGGTGATGCGCCAATTACCCCTGACTTTGTGCTTAAACTGGGCTGGGCGGCCGGTAAGGTACTGGCGCGTCATGGCTCACGCAAAATTATCATTGGCAAAGATACCCGCATTTCCGGCTATATGCTGGAATCTGCACTCGAAGCTGGTCTCGCCGCTGCGGGTTTGTCTGCCTCTTTTACCGGGCCGATGCCTACTCCCGCAGTGGCATATCTTACCCGTACGTTTCGTGCGGAAGCGGGGATTGTCATCTCAGCATCGCATAACCCTTTCTATGACAACGGCATTAAATTCTTTTCTATTGACGGTACCAAGCTGCCGGACGCGGTAGAAGAAGCCATCGAAGCTGAGATGGAAAAAGAACTGACCTGCGTGGATTCAGCCGAGCTGGGTAAAGCCAGCCGTATCGTGGATGCCGCTGGTCGTTATATCGAATTTTGCAAAGCAACATTCCCGAACGAGCTCAGCCTGAATACGCTTAAAATTGTTGTGGACTGCGCGAATGGCGCTACTTACCACATTGCTCCGAGTGTTTTCCGCGAACTGGGTGCGAAGGTAATCGCAATGGGATGCGAGCCTGATGGCGTCAACATCAATGAAAACTGCGGCGCAACGGATGTCAGGGCATTGCAGCAACGTGTCCTGAGTGAAAAAGCGGATTTAGGTATTGCTTTTGATGGCGACGGTGATCGCGTGATCATGGTCGACCATGAAGGCAACAAGGTCGATGGCGACCAAATTCTCTACATCATCGCGCGCGAAGCCTTGCGTCAGGGGCAATTACGCGGCGGCGCTGTAGGGACGCTGATGAGTAACATGGGACTGGAACTGGCGTTAAAACAGCTTGGCATTCCATTTGCGCGCGCGAAAGTGGGTGACCGCTACGTCCTCGAAAAATTGCAGGAAAAAGGCTGGCGCCTTGGCGCAGAGAACTCCGGCCACGTCATTCTGCTGGACAAAACGACAACCGGCGATGGGATTGTAGCAGGCCTGCAAGTTGTGGCGGCAATGGTGCGTAATCACATGAGCCTGCATGATTTATGCAGCGGGATGACCATGTTCCCCCAGATACTGGTGAATGTGCGCTATACCTCCAGCGACATTGATCCGCTCGAAGATGAGCAGGTTAAAAGCGTGACCGCTGAGGTTGAAGCGGCGTTGGGCAATCGTGGCCGCGTACTGTTGCGTAAATCCGGAACTGAACCATTGATTCGCGTCATGGTGGAAGGCGAGGTTGAAGAGCACGTAGTTGCGTTTGCCAACCGTATCGCAGATGCGGTTAAAGCAGTTTGATGGCCATTAAGTGTCTAAAAAGGCGGCGTTTGCTGCCTTTTTAATACGAGATGTCTCCGTTTTTGCTGTTTTTTTCCTCACTTGATAAAATGCGCTTAAAATGCCCTTGCGAAGGTGATTCGCTTTGGTTAGTATTCACACCCGCTTCAGTGGGAAACATTAACAACCCCACTTTTATTGGTTTGAAGCATTGGCATGCGGCAACCCCGCAAGGAACAGGTTGATTATGTACGAAGCTCTTTTAGTTGTTTTCCTTATTGTGGCAATTGGCCTTGTTGGTTTAATCATGCTGCAGCAAGGTAAAGGCGCTGATATGGGAGCCTCATTTGGCGCAGGCGCTTCTGCAACGTTGTTCGGTTCAAGTGGTTCTGGTAACTTCATGACCCGTATGACCGCTGTGTTGGCGACACTGTTCTTCATCATCAGTCTGGTGCTGGGTAACATCAATACCAACAAAACCAATAAAGGAAGTGAATGGGAAAGACTGAGTGCTCCGGCTCATACTGAGCAGACTCAGCCAGCAGCTCCGGCGCAGCCGAGCAGCGATATCCCGAAATAAGCAGTCGTCGTACCGAGGTGGTGGAATTGGTAGACACGCTACCTTGAGGTGGTAGTGCCCTAACGGGCTTGTGGGTTCGAGTCCCATCCTCGGTACCAATATTCCGGAAAAAAGACGCTAAAAAGCGTCTTTTTTTTCGCCTGCAGAAAAGCCCGTTCTCCAGAAGCTACATGGCGCCGCCTGGGCTGATGGCGTTTCGCTGCGGCAGGTGTCATTACATAGACGTTATTGCATAAAAAAAGCCGCTTTCGCGGCTTTTCTCATTTCTGTCGGTGCTTATTTGGCTTTGTTTTCCAGGTTTTCAACCTGCGGCAGACCCGTCGCAGAGGAGGCGGAAAGCAGGCCAGATTGTGCATAACCAAACAGTTTTTCACGTGTATCGGTGATGTCCAGATTGCGCATGGTCAACTGGCCAATACGATCATCCGGAGAGAAGACGGAATCGCCTTTCTCCATGGTCAAACGCTCTGGCTTATAAGTCAGGTTGTCAGACACAGTATTCAGGATGGAGTAATCGTTACCACGACGCAGTTCCAGCGTGACTTCACCCGTAATCTGGCTTGCTACCCAGCGTTGCAGACCATCACGCAGCATTAATGCCTGAGAATCGAACCAGCGGCCCTGATAGAGCAAACGACCCAACTGGCGCCCATGCGCATGATATTGTTCGATAGTATCTTCGTTGTGAATGCCCGTCAGCAGGCGCTCGTACGCAATATGCAGCAGTGCCATACCCGGTGCTTCATAAATACCGCGGCTCTTCGCTTCAATGATACGGTTTTCAATCTGGTCGCTCATGCCCAGACCGTGACGACCACCGATCCGGTTGGCTTCCAGCATTAGCTCGACATCATCGCTAAATGTTTTGCCATTAAGGGCAACCGGATGGCCTTGTTCAAAGCGTACGGTTACTTCTTCCGCCGGGATTTTGACATTTTCGTCCCAGAACTTCACGCCCATGATTGGGTTAACGATTTTCACGCTGGAATTGAGGAATTCAAGATCCTTCGCTTCATGTGTTGCACCGAGCATGTTCGAGTCAGTGGAGTACGCTTTTTCCACGGACATTTTGTAGTCGAAACCACAGGCGATCATGAATTCGGACATTTCCTGACGGCCACCCAGCTCATCAATAAAGTCGGTGTCCAGCCAGGGCTTATAAATTTTCAGCTCGGCATTGGTCAACAGGCCATAACGATAGAAGCGCTCAATATCATTACCTTTATAGGTACTGCCATCGCCCCAGATGTTAACGCCATCTTCTTTCATTGCTGCCACGAGCATTGTACCGGTCACCGCGCGACCGAGCGGGGTTGTGTTGAAGTAGGTCAATCCGCCCGTTGTATTATGAAACGCGCCGCACTGAATCGCAGCAATGCCTTCGGCAACCAGTTGTTTGCGGCAGTCGATCAGGCGGGCATTCTCCGCGCCATATTCCTTCGCACGACGAGGAATTGCGTCATAGTCGTCCTCGTCCGGTTGACCCAGATTCGCAGTGTATGCATAAGGAACGGCACCTTTTTTGCGCATCCACAGCAATGCCGCGCTGGTATCCAGGCCTCCGGAGAAGGCGATACCAATACGTTGACCAACCGGAAGATGCTTGAGAATCGTCGTCATAAAATAAATCCCTGCTTTATATACCTATGGTGAGAGACTTAACAGCCACGCCATGATGTTTAATACCATTCTCAGTTGTTGCGATAGTGAATGGTTATGCAAAATAAATGAGTTTTCATTTAAACATCTTTTGGCGATGACAGGAAGAGAAGAGTGCAATTTTCATCGCAATAATGACGGGGAATGCCCTCTGAAAATGCATCCACCCTTGCGCATGATAATACAAGTCAGGGCGCATAAAATGCAAACTTCTCAGGGTTGACAGATAGTTATGTTTATCAATATAATGGATGCAGATTATACGTCCCGTCTTCGGTACCAAATCCCAGCATTATTTGCAAATCTTCTGCTAACCGAGTAGAATTTGCCACGTTTCAGGCGCGGGGTGGAGCAGCCTGGTAGCTCGTCGGGCTCATAACCCGAAGGTCGTCGGTTCAAATCCGGCCCCCGCAACCACTTTCCCGAAGTGTTCTTTTTCAAATATACTATGAAGACTTAACGCCTTCGTCGCTGGATTTGAAAAAAATACTCCCGGAAGGTTCTCCAGGCCGCAGTTGCGGCTATAGGGTTCAGTTATTTAAAGCCCCGATTTATCGGGGTTTTTTGTTATCTGACTACGGAATAACTGGGCTTTACGCCCTTTTTTTATGTCTTGGGGGTGGGCTTGTCCACATTAGAGCAAAAATTAACAGAGATGATCACAGCACCGGTTGAAGCGCTGGGCTACGAGCTGGTTGGTATTGAATTTGTGCGTGGTCGCACATCTACACTGCGCATCTATATTGATAGTGAAGATGGCATCAATGTTGATGATTGTGCCGATGTCAGCCATCAGGTCAGCGCGGTGATGGATGTTGAAGATCCTATTACCGTCGCTTATAACCTGGAAGTGTCCTCACCAGGCCTTGATCGTCCCTTATTTACAGCGGAACACTACGCGCGTTTTACGGGTGAAGAGGTGTCGCTGGTCTTGCGCATGGCGGTACAGAACCGTCGCAAATGGCAAGGTGTTATCAAAGGTGTCGATGGCGAGATGATCACCGTTACGGTCGAAGGTAAAGATGAAGTGTTCGCATTGAGCAACATTCAGAAAGCGAACCTGGTCCCCCACTTTTAACAGTCTGGATTGAGGTGAAAGGCCCCCGATGAATAAAGAAATTTTGGCTGTTGTTGAAGCTGTTTCTAACGAAAAAGCGCTGCCGCGTGAAAAAATCTTCGAAGCGCTGGAAAGTGCTCTGGCTACAGCAACCAAGAAAAAATATGAGCAAGAGATCGATGTCCGTGTAGAGATCGATCGTAAAAGCGGTGATTTCGATACGTTCCGCCGTTGGGTTGTGGTTGAAGAAGTTACCCAGCCGACGCGCGAAATTACGCTGGAAGCTGCTCGCTTCGAAGACGAAAGCATGAATGTGGGTGATTTTGTTGAAGACCAGATCGAATCTGTCACCTTTGACCGTATTACCACCCAGACGGCAAAACAGGTTATCGTGCAGAAAGTTCGCGAAGCTGAACGTGCGATGGTTGTTGACCAGTTCCGTGAGCATGAAGGCGAAATCATCACCGGCGTGGTGAAGAAAGTGAACCGCGATAACATCACGCTTGATCTGGGTAGCAATGCCGAAGCGGTCATTCTGCGTGAAGACATGTTGCCGCGTGAAAACTTCCGTCCGGGCGACCGTATTCGCGGTGTGCTCTACGCTGTACGTCCCGAAGCGCGTGGTGCCCAGCTGTTCGTGACGCGTTCCAAACCTGAGATGCTGATCGAACTGTTCCGCATTGAAGTACCAGAAATCGGCGAAGAAGTTATTGAAATCAAAGCAGCGGCTCGCGATCCTGGTTCTCGTGCAAAAATTGCTGTGAAAACCAACGACAAGCGTATCGATCCGGTCGGTGCGTGCGTGGGGATGCGTGGCGCGCGCGTTCAGGCGGTATCAACCGAACTGGGCGGCGAGCGAATCGATATTGTCCTGTGGGATGATAACCCGGCGCAGTTCGTTATTAACGCCATGGCACCTGCTGATGTTGCTTCTATCGTTGTCGATGAAGACAAGCACACCATGGATATCGCTGTTGAAGCCGGTAACCTGGCTCAGGCGATTGGCCGTAATGGCCAGAACGTTCGTCTGGCTTCGCAGCTGAGCGGCTGGGAACTCAACGTAATGACCGTTGAAGACCTGCAGGCGAAGCATCAGGCAGAAGCCCATGCGGCGATCGACACCTTCACTCGCCACCTCGACATTGACGAAGACTTCGCCACTGTTCTGGTTGAAGAAGGTTTCTCTACGCTGGAAGAACTGGCATATGTGCCAATGAAAGAGCTGCTGGAAATCGACGGTCTGGATGAAGATACCGTTGAAGCCCTGCGCGAACGCGCGAAAAATGCCCTGACCACTCTGGCCCTGGCGCAGGAAGAAAGCATCGGTAATAAAGAACCGGCTGAAGACCTGCTGAACCTGGAAGGTTTGGATCGTGCGTTGGCGTTTAAACTGGCAGCCCGCGGTGTTTGTACGCTGGAAGATCTCGCCGATCAGGGCGTAGATGACCTGAGCGATATCGAAGGTTTAACCGACGAGAAAGCCGGGGAGCTCATCATGGCCGCACGTAATATTTGCTGGTTTGGTGGCGAAGCGTAATAAACTGTAGCAGGAAGGAACAGCATGACAGATGTAACCGTAAAAACGCTGGCCGCTGAGATTCAGACCTCTGTGGACCGCCTGGTACAGCAATTTGCTGATGCAGGGATCCGCAAGTCCGCTGAAGACTCAGTGACAGCACAAGAAAAGCAGACGCTGTTAGCGCATCTGAACCGTGAACATGGCTCAGGTCCTGACAAGCTGACGTTGCAGCGCAAGACGCGCAGTACATTAAGCATTCAGGGCACCGGTGGGAAAAGTAAATCGGTGCAGATCGAAGTCCGTAAAAAACGCACCTTTGTAAAACGCGATCCACAAGAGGCGGAACGTCTCGCAGCGGAAGAAGAGGCGAAGCGTGAAGCGGAGGAGAAGGCCCGTCGTGAAGCAGAGGAAGCTGCTAAGCGCGAAGCCGAGGAACAAGCCAAACGTGATGCCGAAGAAAGAGCGAAGCGTGAAGCGGATGAAAAAGCCAAACGCGAATCTGCTGATAAAGCAAAACGTGAAGCTGCGGAAAATAGCAAAGTGAGCAACCAACAATCTGACGAAATGACCAGGACAGCCCAGGGTGAAAAAGCCCGCCGTGAAGCTGAAGCGCTAGATCTTAAGCGCAAAGCGGAAGAGGAGGCTCGTCGTAAGCTGGAAGAAAATGCGCGTCGCGTAGCGGAAGAAGCTCGTCGCATGGCTGAGGAAAACGAATCCCGTTGGAATGCCAGCAGCGATAAAGAAGAAGAAAGCAGCGACTATCATGTAACCACTTCTCGCCATGCACGCCAGGCTGAGGACGACAGCGACCGCGAAGTTGAAGGTGGTCGTGGTCGTGGTCGTAACGCGAAAGCGGCACGCCCAGCGAAAAAAGGCAACAAGCATGCCGAAAGCAAAGCCGATCGTGAAGAAGCCCGTGCGGCCATTCGCGGTGGTAAAGGCGGCAAACAGCGTAAAGGTTCTGCGCTGCAACAGAGCTTCCAGAAGCCTGTGCAGGCGGTTAACCGTGACGTTGTGATTGGTGAAACGCTGACAGTTGGCGAGCTGGCTAACAAAATGGCGGTGAAAGGTTCTCAGGTCATCAAAGCGATGATGAAACTGGGTGCAATGGCCACCATTAACCAGGTCATCGACCAGGAAACCGCGCAGCTTGTAGCCGAAGAGATGGGCCACAAAGTTATCCTCCGTCGTGAAAACGAACTGGAAGAAGCGGTAATGAGCGACCGTGATACGGGTGCTGCGGCAGAACCGCGTGCGCCGGTCGTGACCATCATGGGTCACGTTGACCACGGTAAAACCTCTCTGCTGGACTACATTCGTTCAACGAAAGTAGCCTCAGGCGAGGCGGGTGGTATTACTCAGCACATCGGTGCTTACCACGTTGAAACCGAAAACGGCATGATCACCTTCCTGGATACCCCGGGCCACGCCGCGTTTACCGCGATGCGTGCACGTGGTGCTCAGGCAACGGATATCGTGGTTCTGGTTGTGGCTGCTGACGATGGCGTGATGCCGCAAACAATCGAAGCTATCCAGCACGCAAAAGCGGCGCAGGTACCGGTTGTTGTTGCGGTCAACAAAATCGATAAGCCAGAAGCGGATCCGGATCGCGTTAAGAATGAATTGTCCCAGTACGGCATTATGCCGGAAGAGTGGGGCGGCGAAAGCCAGTTCGTTCACGTCTCAGCAAAAGCGGGCACTGGTATCGACGAGCTGCTTGACGCTATCCTGCTGCAGGCTGAAGTTCTTGAGCTGAAAGCTATCCGTACCGGTATGGCGAGCGGTGTTGTGATCGAATCCTTCCTGGATAAAGGTCGTGGCCCGGTTGCGTCTGTTCTGGTACGCGAAGGTACCCTGCATAAAGGCGATATCGTTCTGTGTGGCTTTGAATATGGCCGCGTACGTGCGATGCGTGATGAGCTTGGTCGTGAAGTTAGCGAAGCAGGTCCGTCTATTCCGGTTGAAATCCTCGGCTTGTCTGGTGTTCCGGCGGCGGGTGATGAAGCGACTGTTGTTCGCGACGAGAAGAAAGCGCGTGAAGTTGCACTGTATCGTCAGGGCAAATTCCGCGAAGTCAAACTGGCGCGTCAGCAGAAATCCAAACTGGAAAATATGTTCGCCAACATGACCGAAGGCGAAGTTCACGAAGTGAACGTCGTTCTGAAAGCGGACGTTCAGGGCTCTGTCGAAGCGATCACCGATTCTCTGCTGAAACTGTCTACCGACGAAGTGAAAGTGAAGATCGTAGGTTCTGGTGTCGGTGGTATTACCGAAACCGATGCAACGCTGGCCACCGCTTCGAACGCCATTCTGGTTGGCTTTAACGTTCGTGCTGACGCCTCTGCGCGTCGTGTGATCGAAGCCGAAGGTCTGGATCTGCGTTACTACTCCGTCATCTATAACCTGATCGACGAAGTGAAAGCGGCGATGAGCGGCATGCTGTCTCCGGAACTGAAACAGCAGATCATTGGCCTGGCAGAAGTTCGTGACGTGTTCAAATCACCGAAATTCGGTGCGATCGCGGGCTGTATGGTTACCGAAGGCACGATTAAACGTCATAACCCAATCCGCGTCCTGCGTGACAACGTGGTTATCTATGAAGGCGAGCTGGAATCCCTGCGCCGCTTCAAAGATGACGTTAACGAAGTCCGTAACGGCATGGAATGTGGTATCGGCGTGAAGAACTACAACGACGTTCGCGTTGGCGATATGATCGAAGTGTTCGAAATCATCGAGATCCAACGCAGCATCGACTAATCCCGTTGGGATAAGTCCATATGCAGGCCGGGATCGCCTCGCGCCACCCGGCAGTAATCTTAAAAAGGGGCTTTAGCCCCTTTTTTGTCTGGAGAATTTATTATGGCGAAAGAATTTGGTCGCCCACAGCGCGTAGCCCAGGAGATGCAGAAAGAAATCGCCATCATCCTGCAGCGCGAAATTAAAGACCCGCGTGTTGGTATGATGACCACTGTATCGGGCGTTGAAGTCTCTCGCGACCTGGCCTATGCCAAAGTGTTCGTTACTTTCCTGAACGACAAAGATGAAGCCGCCGTTAAAGCGGGCATCAAAGCGCTGCAGGAAGCATCCGGTTTCATCCGTACGCTGCTTGGCAAAGCTATGCGCCTGCGTATCGTGCCGGAACTGACCTTCTTTTATGACAACTCACTGGTGGAAGGGATGCGCATGTCCAACCTCGTTACCAGCGTGGTGAAACATGACGAAGAGCGTCGTGTGAACCCGGACGACAGCAAGGAGGACTAATGAGTCGTCCTCGTCGTCGCGGTCGCGATGTGCACGGCGTGCTGTTGCTGGATAAACCGCAAGGCGCCTCCAGCAACGATGTACTGCAAAAAGTTAAACGTCTTTTTAATGCCAATCGCGCCGGGCACACCGGTGCATTGGATCCTCTGGCCACGGGGATGTTACCGGTGTGTTTGGGTGAGGCGACAAAGTTCTCCCAGTATCTTCTCGATTCAGACAAACGTTACCGCGTGATCGCGAAGCTGGGCCAGCGCACAGATACGTCCGATGCCGATGGCCAGGTGGTTGAAGAACGTCCGGTCAATTTTAATGCTGAGCAACTGGCTGCCGCCCTGGATACCTTCCGTGGCGATATCGAACAAATACCCTCCATGTATTCGGCGCTGAAATATCAGGGCAAAAAGCTCTATGAATACGCACGTCAGGGTATCGAGGTCCCGCGTGAAGCCCGGCCTATCACGGTGTATGAGCTACAGTTTATCCGTCACGAAGGCGATGAGCTGGAGCTGGAAGTACACTGTTCGAAAGGCACTTACATCCGCACAATTATTGATGATCTGGGCGAGAAACTGGGCTGCGGCGCCCACGTGATATATCTGCGTCGCCTGGCGGTGAGTAAATATCCTGCCGAGCGAATGGTTACGCTGGAACAACTGCATGACCTGGTTACGCAGGCCGAGCAGCGCGATATCCCGGCGGCTCAACTCCTTGATCCGTTATTAATGCCAATGGATAGCCCGGCAGCTGACTATCCGGTTGTTAACCTCCCGTTGACCTCATCAGTGTACTTTCGCAACGGTAATCCTGTGCGAACCACTGGTACGCCCTATGAGGGTCTGGTGCGTGTCACCGAAGGTGAAGAGGCTAAATTTATCGGTATGGGTGAAATCGATGACGAAGGGCGTGTTGCTCCGCGTCGTCTGGTGGTTGAGTACCCGCCTGCCTAAGCCTCATCTTGCGATAACCAGCCACTGAGAGTAGAATATTGGCGCTTAATGCCGGGTCAATTGTTTAACAATATCTGGTATTAATTCCGGGGTTGCTGAATTAGAGATCGGCACCCTTTCATTTTTTTATCACTGGAGTACAAAATGTCTCTAAGCGTTGAAGCTAAAGCAAAAATCGTTTCTGAGTTTGGTCGTGGCGAAAACGACAGCGGTTCTACCGAAGTTCAGGTTGCACTGCTGACTGCACAGATCAACCACCTGCAGGGCCACTTTGCAGAGCACAAAAAAGATCACCACAGCCGTCGTGGTCTGCTGCGTATGGTTTCTCAGCGTCGTAAACTGCTCGACTACCTGAAACGTAAAGATGTTGCACGCTACACCGCGCTGATCGAGCGTCTGGGTCTGCGTCGCTAATTCTTGCGAGTTTCAAGAAAGGGGCCGTAAGGCCCCTTTTTTCAACCAGACGGCAGTAATTAACAGTACAATAATGTATTGTTGCTATGAATGATCTTCGTTGCAGAGGTTCGCGCGGCTAATGAGAGGCTTTACCCACAAGAGCGGGGTTAGGGTTGTCATTAGTCGCGAGGATGCAGGAAGATCGGGTTTAAACGACAGCATTCCTGGGGTTTGCTGTCATTCATCAAGATTAAGAAAGGATAATATTTTGCTTAATCCGATCGTTCGTAAATTCCAGTACGGCCAACACACCGTGACACTGGAAACCGGCATGATGGCGCGTCAGGCGACAGCCGCTGTTATGGTTAGCATGGATGACACTGCGGTATTCGTTACCGTTGTGGGTGCTAAAAAAGCTAAACCGGGCCAGGATTTCTTCCCTTTAACGGTTAACTATCAAGAGCGTACCTACGCTGCGGGTAAAATTCCGGGTGGCTTCTTCCGTCGCGAAGGCCGTCCAAGCGAAGGCGAAACCCTGATTGCGCGTCTGATTGACCGCCCGGTTCGTCCGCTGTTCCCGGAAGGTTTTGTTAACGAAGTTCAGGTTATTGCAACCGTGGTTTCCGTTAACCCGCAGGTTAACCCTGATATCGTTTCTATGATTGGTGCTTCCGCGGCACTGTCTCTGTCAGGTATTCCGTTCAACGGCCCGATTGGCGCAGCGCGCGTGGGTTACATTAACGATCAATACGTACTGAACCCGACCCAGGAAGAACTGAAAACCAGCAAGCTGGACCTGGTTGTTGCGGGTACCGAAGGTGCGGTACTGATGGTTGAATCCGAAGCTGAATTGCTGAGCGAAGACCAGATGCTGGGCGCAGTCGTATTTGGCCACGAACAGCAGCAGGTTGTTATCCAGGCCATCAATGATCTGGTAAAAGAAGCGGGCAAACCGCGTTGGGACTGGCAGCCGGAAGCCGTCAACGAAGCGCTGAACGCGCGTGTTGCTGCTCTGGCAGAAGCGCGTCTGAGCGATGCTTACCGCATCACTGACAAACAAGAGCGTTATGCTCAGGTTGATGTCATTAAATCTGATGTTGTTGCTGCGCTGGTTGCAGAAGATGAAACGCTGGATGCTAACGAGCTGGGCGACATCCTGCACGCGATCGAGAAAAATGTTGTTCGTAGCCGCGTCCTGGCTGGCGAACCGCGTATCGATGGTCGCGAAAAAGACATGATCCGTGGTCTGGATGTGCGTACTGGCGTACTGCCGCGTACCCACGGTTCCGCACTGTTTACCCGTGGTGAAACTCAGGCTCTGGTGACTGCAACACTGGGTACTGCCCGCGATGCGCAGATCATTGATGAACTGATGGGTGAGCGTACTGATACCTTCCTGTTCCACTATAACTTCCCTCCGTATTCTGTAGGGGAAACCGGTATGGTCGGCTCGCCGAAACGTCGTGAAATTGGTCACGGCCGTCTGGCGAAACGCGGCGTGCTGGCTGTTATGCCTGAAATGGAAAAATTCCCGTATACCGTTCGCGTGGTATCTGAAATCACCGAATCCAACGGTTCTTCTTCCATGGCTTCCGTGTGCGGTGCCTCTCTGGCACTGATGGACGCTGGCGTGCCAATCAAAGCGGCCGTTGCGGGTATCGCGATGGGCCTGGTGAAAGAAGGCGACAACTTCGTTGTTCTTTCTGACATCCTGGGCGATGAAGATCACTTAGGCGATATGGACTTCAAAGTAGCGGGTTCCCGCGACGGTATCTCTGCACTGCAGATGGATATCAAAATTGAAGGCATCACCAAAGAGATCATGCAGGTTGCGCTGAACCAGGCTAAAGGTGCTCGTCTGCACATCCTGAGCGTGATGGAACAGGCGATCAACGCGCCGCGTGGCGACATTTCTGAATTCGCACCGCGTATCCACACCATCAAGATCAACCCGGACAAAATCAAAGACGTCATCGGTAAAGGTGGCTCTGTTATCCGTGCGCTGACCGAAGAGACCGGCACCACCATCGAAATCGAAGATGACGGTACCGTTAAAATCGCAGCGACCGACGGCGATAAAGCGAAACATGCTATCCGTCGCATCGAAGAGATCACTGCGGAAATCGAAGTCGGCCGTATCTACAACGGTAAAGTGACCCGTATCGTTGACTTTGGCGCATTCGTTGCCATTGGCGGCGGTAAAGAAGGTCTGGTTCACATCTCTCAGATTGCTGACAAGCGCGTTGAGAAAGTGACCGACTACCTGCAGATGGGCCAGGAAGTACCGGTGAAAGTTCTGGAAGTTGATCGCCAGGGCCGTATCCGTCTGAGCATTAAAGAAGCCACTGAACAAACTCAGCCTGAAGCCGCGCCGGAAGCGCCGCAAGCAGAGCAGGGCGAGTAAAATGGTGTTTGCCCTCCGCGTAAGCGGGGGGCTATTTAACTGGCAGGACGCCGTGTTTGCAGCCGGGGGACAGGACGTTCATCCAATTGTTGTCTTCGGGAGTGGGAAATGAAGCCTTTTTTGCGCTGGTGTTTCGTTGCGACAGCTTTAACGCTGGCAGGATGCAGCAACTCTGCCTGGCGTAAGAGCGAAGTCCTCGCGGTGCCATTGCAACCGACTTTGCAGCAAGAAGTGATTCTGGCGCGCATGGAACAAATTCTTGCCAGTCGGGCTTTATCCGATGATGAACGCGCACAGCTTTTATATGAGCGCGGAGTATTGTATGATAGTCTCGGTCTGAGGGCACTGGCGCGAAATGATTTTTCACAAGCGCTGGCTATCCGACCGGATATGCCTGAAGTATTCAATTACTTAGGCATTTATTTAACGCAGGCAGGCAATTTTGATGCTGCCTATGAAGCGTTTGATTCTGTACTTGAGCTTGATCCAACTTACAACTACGCGCACTTGAATCGCGGTATCGCATTATATTACGGCGGTCGCAATAAGTTAGCGCAAGATGATCTGCTGGCGTTTTATCAAGACGATCCCAATGACCCTTTCCGGAGTCTGTGGCTTTACATCGTTGAGCGGAAGCTTGATGAGAAGCAGGCTAAAGAAGCGCTGAAACAACGCTTCGAAAAATCGGGCAAAGAGCAATGGGGATGGAACATTGTCGAGTTCTACCTTGGCGATATTAGCGAACAAGAGCTAATGAACCGCCTGAAGGCAGACGCAACGGATAACACCTCGCTCGCTGAGCATCTCAGTGAAACCAACTTCTATTTAGGTAAGTACTACCTAAGTCTGGGGGAAAAGGACAGCGCTGCGGCTCTGTTCAAATTAGCGGTGGCTAACAACGTTCACAATTTTGTTGAGCACCGTTATGCATTGTTGGAATTAGCGCTCTTGGGCCAGGAGCAAGATGACCTGGCAGAATCGGACCAGCAATAGCTGACGTACACATCAGCCCGTAATCATTATCTTGATTGCCATCACCTTCGCGGGTGAGGGCGTTGTTGTTCGTTAATACACCTACTTTGAGCCGGTTCACACTTTTAATGAAAATTACCGAAAATTTTCACGATGAGTTATGTAGACTGGCCGCCATTAATATCGAGGCACACGTACTACATGGCTGAATTCGAAACCACTTTTGCAGATCTGGGCCTGAAGGCTCCTATCCTTGAAGCCCTTAACGATCTGGGTTACGAAAAACCATCTCCAATTCAGGCAGAGTGCATTCCGCATCTGCTGGGCGGTCGCGACGTTCTGGGTATGGCCCAGACGGGTAGCGGCAAAACCGCAGCGTTTTCATTACCGCTGCTGAACAATCTTGATCCTGAGCTGAAAGCACCGCAAATCCTGGTGCTGGCGCCGACCCGCGAACTGGCGGTTCAGGTTGCCGAAGCCATGACAGATTTCTCTAAACATATGCGCGGCGTGAACGTGGTTGCCCTTTATGGCGGCCAGCGTTATGACGTGCAGTTACGCGCACTGCGCCAGGGGCCGCAGATTGTTGTCGGTACCCCGGGTCGTCTGCTTGACCACCTGAAACGCGGTACGCTGGACCTCTCTAAACTGAGCGGTCTGGTGCTGGACGAAGCCGATGAAATGCTGCGTATGGGCTTCATCGAAGACGTTGAAACCATCATGGCAGAGATCCCGGACGGTCATCAAACCGCGCTGTTCTCTGCAACCATGCCGGAAGCGATTCGCCGCATCACCCGCCGCTTTATGAAAGAGCCGCAGGAAGTGCGCATTCAGTCCAGCGTGACCACGCGCCCGGATATCAGCCAGAGCTACTGGACTGTGTACGGCATGCGTAAAAACGAAGCGCTGGTACGTTTCCTGGAAGCAGAAGATTTTGATGCGGCGATCATCTTCGTTCGTACCAAAAACGCGACCCTGGAAGTGGCGGAAGCGCTGGAGCGTAGCGGTTATAACAGCGCTGCGCTGAACGGCGACATGAACCAGGCGCTGCGTGAGCAGACGCTGGAGCGTCTGAAAGACGGTCGTCTGGATATCCTGATTGCAACCGACGTGGCAGCACGTGGTCTGGACGTTGAGCGTATCAGCCTGGTTGTTAACTATGACATCCCGATGGATTCCGAGTCTTACGTTCACCGTATCGGCCGTACCGGTCGTGCAGGTCGTGCTGGTCGTGCGCTGCTGTTCGTTGAGAACCGCGAACGTCGTCTGCTGCGTAACATCGAACGCACCATGAAGCTGACCATTCCGGAAGTTGAACTGCCGAATGCTGAGTTGCTGGGCAAACGCCGTCTGGAAAAATTCGCCGCGAAAGTACAGCAGCAGCTGGAAAGCAGCGATTTGGATCAGTACCGCGCTCTGCTGGCTAAAATGCAGCCGGAAGAAGAGCTGGATATCGAAACTCTGGCCGCAGCACTGCTGAAAATGGCACAGGGCGAGCGTCCACTGATTCTGCCGCCGGATCCGGTTATTGAACGCCGTCCGCGTCGTGAATTCCGCGACCGTGATGAGCGCTTCGAGCGCCGTGGTGACCGCAACGATCGTGCTCCGCGTGGCGATCGTAACGGTGAAGATCGTCCGCGTCGTGAACGTCGTGATGCGGGCGAAATGGAGCTGTACCGTATTGAAGTTGGCCGTGATGATGGTGTTGAAGTTCGTCATATCGTTGGCGCGATTGCTAACGAAGGCGACATCAGCAGCCGTTATATCGGTAACATCAAGCTGTTCGGTACCCACTCTACCATTGAGCTGCCGAAAGGCATGCCGGGCGAAGTACTGCAGCACTTTACTCGCACCCGCATCCTGAACAAGCCGATGAACATGCAACTGCTGGGCGATGCACAGCCGCGTCCTGACCGCGGTGGTGAGCGCCGTGGTAACGGTGAGCGTCGTGAAGGTGGCCGCAGCTTCGGTGGTGGCGAACGTCGTGAAGGTGGTCGCAGCTTCGGTGGTGAGCGTCGTGAAGGCGGTCGCGGTGAAGGCCGTAGCTTCAGTGGTGAACGTCGCGCGCCGCGTCGCGACCGCGAAGAAGGCACCAGCCGTCGTCGTTTCGGTGACGCATAATCGCTCAGTAAGTCAGCTTTACACTTCGTAAAGTAATTAATACAACCCCGGTGCAAAACATCGGGGTTTCTTTTATCTGTTATGTACTCTTGTACTGGTACAATGCAGCGGCATTTTACCTTACTGGAGAAGAAACATGGCAACACTGACAACCACACAAGCTACCCCTTCATTGCTTGCTGGTGTGGTGATTATTGGCGGTACGGTTATTGGCGCGGGGATGTTTTCACTGCCAGTGGTCATGTCAGGCGCGTGGTTCTGTTGGTCGATAGCGGCGCTGGTGTTTACCTGGTTCTGTATGCTGCATTCCGGGCTCATGATTCTGGAAGCGAACCTCAATTACCGCATTGGTGCCAGCTTCGACACCATTACCAAAGATTTGCTGGGCAACGGCTGGAATGCGATCAACGGGCTGTCCATCGCGTTTGTGCTCTATATTCTGACCTACGCCTATATTTCGGCGAGTGGTTCCATTCTGCACCACACCTTTGCTGAGCTGTCGTTAAATGTCCCGCCTCGTGTCGCAGGCCTTGGGTTTGCGCTGCTGGTCGCGTTTATCGTCTGGCTATCCACCCGTGCAGTGAGCCGGATGACGGCGATTGTGCTGGGGGCGAAAGTCATCACCTTCTTCCTGACCTTCGGCAGTTTGCTGGGGCATGTTCAGCCTGAGACCTTATTCAACGTGGCGGAAAGCAACGCATCTTATACCCCGTATTTGCTGATGACCCTGCCGTTTTGTCTGGCATCGTTTGGCTACCATGGCAATGTGCCAAGCCTGATGAAGTTCTATGGTAAAGATCCGCGCACTATTGTGCGTTGCCTGGTATACGGCACGCTGCTGGCGTTGGTTCTGTATATGGTATGGCTGTTGGGCACGATGGGGAATATTCCGCGCCCGGCGTTTATCGATATTGCCCGGAAGGGTGGCAACATTGATGTGCTGGTGCAGGCATTAAGCGGCGTACTGAACAGCCGTAGCCTGGATCTGTTGCTGGTGGTCTTCTCCAACTTTGCGGTGGCGAGTTCTTTCCTCGGCGTAACGCTGGGCCTGTTTGATTATCTTGCCGATCTGTTCGGTTTTGATGATTCGGCGCTGGGGCGTTTTAAAACCGCGCTGCTGACGTTTCTGCCACCGATTGTCGGTGGTTTGTTGTGGCCGAATGGCTTTCTCTATGCGATTGGCTATGCGGGGCTGGCGGCGACCATCTGGGCGGCCATTGTGCCGGCTTTACTGGCCCGCGCATCGCGTAAACGTTTTGGCAGCCCACGTTTTCGCGTCTGGGGCGGCAAGCCAATGATTGCGCTAATCCTGGTGTTTGGCGTGGGCAATGCGCTGGTACATGTCCTGTCGAGCTTCAACCTGCTGCCTGTGTATCAATAAACATAAAGCCCGGTGGCGCGCTACGCTTACCGGGCCTACAGGGATCGCGTAGGCCGGATAAGGCGAAGCCGCCATCCGGCAAAAAACTACCCCACCAACTCCTCTTTCACCTGCATCGCTAAATCAAACGAATACAAACGCGCCTGGTGATCAAAGATTTGCCCGTTAACCATAATCTCATCGGCCTGCGTTTCGCGCAGTACAGACTCCAGCCCGTGACGCACTTTCGCCTTATCGCCCACCAGAGACATCCCCAGCGCCTGCTGTACGCCGTATTGCTCGGATGGCGACCAGAACTGATCCATATTTTGGATCGGTGGTGGCAACTGGCCGGTTTCTCCACGGCGCAATTTCACGAAAGCCTGCTGCATGGAGGTAAACAGGAATTCCGCATCGCGATTACTGTCCGCCACAACGATATTGATACACACCATGGCATACGGTTTTTCCAGTCGTGCGGAAGGCTTGAACTGGGTGCGATACAGATGCAACGCCTGGAACAACATGTCCGGTGCAAAGTGCGAGGCAAACGCAAACGGCAGTCCGAGCTGTGCCGCCAGTTGGGCGCTATACAGGCTCGAACCGAGCAGCCACACCGGAATTTTCTCGCCATAACCCGGAACCGGGCGAACGTGCGGATTCGGGTCATTGGCATCAAACCAGTCCACCAGTTCGGCAACATCGCGCGGGAAATTATCCACATCGCCGCTCATATGGCGACGCAGTGCCCGCATCGTCGGTTGATCGCTGCCTGGCGCGCGTCCAAGCCCCAGATCGATACGACCCGGATAGAGCGTATTGAGTGTTCCGAACTGTTCGGCAATCACCAGCGGAGCATGGTTTGGCAGCATGACACCGCCGGATCCCAGATGCAGAGAGGTGGTATTGGCCGCCAGATAACCAATCAGGACAGACGTCGCCGCACTGGCGATACCCACCATATTATGGTGCTCAGCCAGCCAGAAGCGGTGATATCCACGCTTTTCAGCAAGCCTGGCGAGATCAAGTGAATGGGCGAAGGCATCTTTGGCAGAAGCGCCCTGTGGGATCGGTGCCAGGTCCAGCACCGAGAAGGCAATCGTTTTGTCAGTCATAACGGCTCACTTTGCTACAGCATAGTCATCAGATTGAAGGTCTTCTTCCAGCCTGGCGCATCCAGGATGCGTCGGCCAGAAAAGCTGCATCTTTAATAGTGCATTAAAATCTGATTACCGTTGTTAACAAAGTGAGCGGTTTCTCAGGCCTGGAGCTCCAGACCCGGCAGGCGACGCCAGTAGCCATTACAGTCGCTGTTTGCGGTCAGCGGCAATGGGGCTTGTCCATGTTCATTAGCGCGGAAGGCGTCGAGCATGGCGAACGTATCCTCGCCCATGGGTGACAAACGTACCATGTCCACGATACCCGCCATCGACTTGAGCTCATTGCCCAGGTTGTAAACGTAACCACTCATGGTCTGGATGCCATTAAGCACAAACACCTGCTGGTTTTCCTGCGACAGCATGCGGCGTCCATTGGGATACTTAATGCAGCAGGTTTCGCACTCATCTTTTGGCCTGTCTTCCGAGCGTGCGGTAAAGCAGCGCGCAGAATACGCCAATGGCAGGTGTCCGTAACTCAGCACTTCCACTTCAAACCGATCGCGGATACCCAGCGTTTCACACTGATCGAGCAAGTTGATGAGCCAGTCGCGGGAGAGTTCTACCGGCATACACCAGCGCATCATGCCTTGTTTAAGCAGAAGACGCAGCGTAACGGCGTTGTAGCAGTTAAGCGCATGTCCCGCGACGAAGGGCAGTTTGCGCTCGGCGCACAGGTTCGCCACGCCGAGGTCGCTGGCCTCCAGCAGGAAATCGCCGTTATCGACATAGCGTTTGAGTTCGTTAAGCTCAGACGAGGCCTGCACCAGCGCGAGAGTCGAGAGCACGACCTGTTTGCCGCTGTCGGCCAGTTGTTTCGCCATATCCAGCCAGTCGCCTGCTTTGGTGGCGCGACGCTTGCTGCACACCGCTTCGCCAAGGTAAATCACGTCCGCGCTGCTGGTTGCGGCTTGCTGGTAAAACGCCTCTAACGTCTCTTTCGACCAGTACCAGAGCACCGGTCCAAGTGAATATTTCATCGTATTTCCTACTGCCATTTGCGATGGTAAGCGCCAAGTGTAGTCTGCGTGCCTTCTGACATTGCGCCCAGTGTGTTCATCCAGGCGGATTGCGGTACGAAGTTCTGCGGATCGGCAATGCAGCGGTCGATGGCCTGTCGCCAGACTTTGGCCACCTGGCTCACATAGGCCGGACTGCGTTGACGCCCCTCGATTTTTACCGAGGCAATATTGGCGGCCAGCAGTTCAGGCAATAATTCCAGCGTATTGAGGCTGGTGGGCTCTTCCAGCGCGTGATAGCGCTCACCATCGACCATATAGCGGCCTTTGCACAGCGTCGGATAGCCTGCGTTTTCACCATCCTGGTAGCGGTCAATCAACACTTCATTGAGGCGCGATTCCAGCCCCTGCGGGGTTTGCTGCCAGCGCACAAAACGTGCCGGAGAGCAGGCGCCCACGGTATTTGGTGACTCCCCCGTCAGGTAAGAGGAGAGGTAGCAGCGACCTTCTGCCATGATGCACAGGCTGCCAAAGGCAAAGACTTCCAGCGGCACAGGGGTGGTGCGGGCTAATTGTTTAACCTGATGAATAGACAAGACGCGGGGCAGGACAACGCGGGCAACGTCAAAATGGCGATGATAGAAGCGAATGGCCTCTTCATTGGTCGCCGATGCCTGCACAGAAACGTGGCGTTCGATATGGGGATAACGAGCGGCAGCATATTCCAGCATCGCAAGGTCGGCGAGAATCAACGCATCCGCCCCGATTTGCGCCGCCATATCCACCGCGCGCTCCCAGCGTTGATAGCCATCCGGGTGCGCGAAGGTATTAATTGCGATATGCAATTTACGTCGGTGCTGATGCACAAAACTGACCGCTTCCTGCAGTTTCTTTTCTGTAAAATTGAGACCGGCAAAGTGGCGGGCGTTGGTATCATCTTTCAGGCCGATATAGACGGCATCGGCACCGTTTTCGATGGCAGCTTTGAGTGCCGGAAGATTTCCGGCAGGGCAGAGCAACTCCATAATTTATCCTGAAATCAGGGGCTGTATTGGCCCTGGCAGCCCACGAGGGGCGCTAAATTGTTAACGAACTGGGATTTTAGTTAACCTGGTAGCGACAATTTTTGATTTGAGGCAGTTAATTGTGTATTGGTGACATCAATAATCGAGGCATTCTTCTTACGTAATTGTTGATTTACGCCGCTATGTCGTTTATCTGATATGGCAAAATAGAAGGAATTTTCATTTCAGGGAGTAACGCTCGTGTTGGAAAAACTGCGCTCACGTCTTGTGCACTCAGGCCCGTCTTTGTTGAGCGTGCCGGTTAAGCTGACGCCTTTCGCCATTAAACGGCAGGTTCTTGAGCAGGTCTTATGTTGGCAGTTCCAGCAGGCGCTGGCGGACGGGGAGCTGGAGTTTCTTGAAGGCCGCTGGTTAAGTATTCAGGTACGCGATATTGGCCTGACGTGGTATACCTCGGTTGAAAATTCACGATTAATCGTGCGAGAGTCTGCCGTAGCTGATGTCAGTTTCAGCGCGGATGCCAGCGATCTGCTGATGATTGCTGCACGTAAACAGGATCCGGATACGCTGTTCTTTCAACGCCGACTGGTCATTGAAGGCGACACGGAACTGGGGTTGTATGTGAAAAACCTGATGGACGCCATTGAGCTGGAGCAGATGCCAAAAGCACTTCGCGTCATGCTGCTGCAACTGGCGGATTTTGTTGAAGCCGGCCTGCAAACGCCGACCTCAACGCCACAACCTTCTGTAGGTGAACCATGCTGATTCGAGTAGAAATTGGGATTGATGCACCGGGAATCGACGCGCTGTTGCGCCGCACTTTTGCGGATGAGCGCGAAGCAACTCTGGTGCACGATCTGCGCGAAGACGGCTTAATTACGCTTGGACTTGTCGCAACGGATGATGAAGGGCAGGTCATCGGTTATGTCGCATTCAGTCCGGTTGCCGTGCAGGGCGAAGATTTACAGTGGGTCGGCCTTGCGCCGTTGGCCGTCGATGAGGCTTATCGCAGCCAGGGCCTTGCGCGCCAGTTGGTATATGAAGGGCTGGATTCACTGAATGAGTTTGGCTATGCCGCCGTGGTGACGCTGGGTAGCCCAGATTTCTTCGGTCATTTAGGTTTTGAGCCTGCGGCGAAGTTCGGTTTGCATTGTCGTTGGCCAGATACCGAAAGCGCTTTCCAGCTCCACCCGCTGGCAGACGATGCGTTAAGTCACGTCAAAGGGCTGGTGGAATACCACGAGCACTTTAATCGCTTTTAATTGGCTGCGGTACCAGGCTTTCTAGCAGCGCTTCAAAGATGCCACCTTCGGCGACGAGGCGCTCCTTCTGACGTTTTGTCAGTTGCTTAATGCGATATTCCATACGCAGCGCCAGCGAGCGCTCTCCTACTGGCGCGGAAAATACCAGTATAAGTTCGCCTTTTCCCCGCAGTGCTTTTGCCCCTTTGCCGCTCTGATGCTGCATAAAACGACGCGCCACATCGGTGGTAATACCGGTATAGAGACGGTTGTCCGCGGTGCGGATGAGATAAAGAGACCAGAGCGTCATAACGTCATTCATTGTGCTAATGTGAAAGAAAAATAACACGAGGATGAAGAGAAATGGAAACTCTTGCGGCCATTAGTCGCTGGCTGGCGAAGCAGCATGTTGTGACCTGGTGTGTGGCCAACAGGGGGGAATTGTGGTGTGCCAATGCCTTTTATATCTATGATCCGCAGAAGGTCGCATTTTATCTTCTGAGTGAGGATCATACGCGTCATTCGCAAATGACCGGCCTCCAGGCGAACATCGCCGGAACTGTGAATGGGCAACCGAAGACGGTCGCACTCATTCGCGGCGTGCAGTTTACCGGAGAGATACGTCGTCTTGAGGAGACGGAAAGCGCCGGCCCGCGTGCGCAGTACAACCGACGCTTTCCCGTTGCCCGCGTATTATCGGCGCCGATGTGGGAAATTCGCCTCACCGAGCTGAAATTCACCGATAACACACTGGGCTTTGGTAAAAAGCTTCACTGGATCCGTGACTCAGGCACCCAGCAGCCGTAACGCTTCGCGGTTAAACGCGGGGAGATCGTCCGGAGTACGGCTGGTGACCAGTTGGTTATTATCAACCACCACTTCCTGGTCGTAGAATTCGCCCCCCGCGTTTTTTACATCTACCACGATCGGTTTCACCGCCGTTAATTTTCTGCCGCGCAGGGCGTCGGCGCTGATTAACAGTTGCGGCCCGTGGCAGATGGCAAAGACAGGTTTCCCACTGTTGATAAAATCGCGGGTAAAAGTGACGAAACGATTGTCGCCGCGCAGAGAATCTGGCGAATGTCCGCCAGGCAGAAGCAGGGCATCAAAATCGGCGGGTTGGACATCATCAATCGCTTTGTCAATGGTGACGCTGGCATCACCTTGCTTACCTTTCACTGTCTTGCCCGCCTGCTTCTCTATGGTGACCACTTCGTGGCCTGCTTTACGAAACTCCTCTGCCGGAGACGTAAATTCTGAATCTTCAAACTCGTCGGTGATCAAGACTGCAATTTTCTTGCTCATGTATCCTCCGTTATTCAGCTCAGGCTGGTCATTTTCAACAATAATGACTATCAGGACTACTAAGCCTGGTTCAGGGCGATGACATTGCAAGACAGACTATTCTGCAAAAGGAGAGGGTATGAGTCGGGTATTGATAACGGGCGCGACCGGATTGGTTGGCGGGATCTTATTACGGATGCTGGTGAATGACGCCCGCGTTAATGCCATTACCGCCCCTACGCGTCGGCCATTAGAACCCATCTCTGGCGTGTTCAATCCTTACGACCCGCAGTTAAGTGATGCGCTCTCGATGGTCACGGAGCCCATTGATACCGTTTTTTGCTGCCTGGGAACGACACGACGTGAAGCGGGTAGCAAAGAGGCCTTTATACATGCCGATTTCACCCTGGTGGTCGATACGGCGTTAACAGGGTTACGTCTGGGGGCGCGGCATATGTTGGTGGTCAGTTCGCTGGGTGCAAATGCACGTTCGCCTTTTTTCTATAATCGGGTAAAAGGTGAGATGGAAAATGCGCTGATGAAGCAAGAATGGGAGCGTTTGACCCTTGTGCGTCCGTCGATGCTGGTGGGAGAGCGCGAAAAACGTCGTATTAACGAATCACTGTTGGCACCGTTGTTTCGCATCATGCCGGGGAACTGGAAATCCATTGATGCGCAGGATGTTGCCAGTGCGATGCTGAAAGCGGCCTTTTCCCCTTCCCTGGAGCGCGTGGAGATTCTCTCCTCTGCCCGGTTGCGCGCCATGGCAGGTGATTAATCATTTTCAAATAAATAGCGCAGGAGTACTATTCGCCGGATAACTAAATCCGCTTTTCCCCCGGAGAAATGTATGACTGGTCAGTCTTCATCTCGGGCGGCGTCACCTGTGCAATGGTGGAAACCCGCTCTCTTTTTTCTCGTCGTGATCGTGGGGCTCTGGTATGTGAAATGGCAGCCTTATTATGGCAAGGCCTTCACTGCCGCAGAAACCCACAGCATTGGTAAATCTATTCTCGCTCAGGCCGATGCCAGCCCATTCCAGGCGGCTCTCGACTATGCCATGGTCTACTTTCTTGCCGTCTGGAAAGCGGCGGTGCTGGGGGTGTTGCTGGGTTCGTTAATTCAGGTACTTATTCCGCGAAACTGGCTGATTCGTACCCTTGGGCAAAAGCGACTGAGCGGGACGCTGTTCGGTACGTTGTTTTCCCTGCCGGGCATGATGTGCTCCTGTTGTGCAGCGCCCGTTGCGGCGGGAATGCGTCGTCAGCAGGTATCGATGGGGGGCGCGCTGGCATTCTGGATGGGCAACCCGTTGCTTAACCCGGCAACCCTGGTTTTTATGGGGTTTGTGCTGGGCTGGCATTTTGTCGCGATGCGGCTTATTGCCGGGTTAGTGATAGTGATTGGCGTGGCGACGCTGGTGCAGTATCTGGTCAAAGATGATGTTCAGCAGACGGCGCCGGTCGATCTTTCGTTGCCGGAGCCGGAAGGGCACTTTTTTGCCCGCTGGGGAAAGGCGCTGTGGGCGCTATTCTGGAGCACCATTCCGGTTTATATTCTGGCCGTTCTGGTACTTGGCGCGGCGCGCGTCTGGCTGTTTCCGCATGCCGATGGCGCGATTGATAATTCGCTGATGTGGGTGATAGCGATGGCGATAGCGGGTTGCCTGTTCGTGATCCCAACGGCGGCGGAGATTCCGATTGTGCAAACAATGATGCTGGCGGGAATGGGGGCAGCCCCGGCAATGGCGCTACTGATGACGCTTCCTGCGGTCAGTCTGCCGTCGCTGATTATGCTGCGCAAATCCTTTCCGGCAAAAGCGTTGTGGCTAACGGGGGGGCTGGTGGCATTCGGTGGCGTGATTACCGGAACACTGGCGCTGTTTTAACTGCGGCTCAGCGTTAACTGATTTTCCCCGGCGTGTATCTGCCGGGGAGAAGAATCAACGCTATTTAATCATCGTAAACGCGGTGGTGACATGTTTCACACCGCTGACGCGACTGGCGATATCCGCAGCGGCTCTACCTTCACGGTCGGTCACCAGACCCAGCAAGAATACTTCGCCATTCTCAGTGGTGACTTTCACATTAGACGATTTCACCTGGTCGCTACTCAGCAACTGTGTACGTACTTTGGAGGTGATCCAGGTGTCACTGGCGGCCGTTCCCATACCAATGGGCTGGCCCTGGCGGATTTCGTTATAGACCTCCGTTGCACCGTCGACACCCATAGCGATTTGCTTAGCACGTGACGCCAGCTCTGTGGTGGGGGCCTGACCCACCAGCAGGACTTTCCCCTGATAGGCGGTGACGTTTATGCGAGCCTGCTTTTTAATTTGTTCATCTTTGGACAGCGCGCTATTTACGCGTAACTCAAGAGTACCGTCATCCACCTGAGTGCCGACCGTACGTGGATCGGTTGCCGCTTTGGTGCCGACAGCAGCTGAACCGACCACCACTGCGCCTACACAGCCTTGTAGCAGCAGTGCGGAAATAAGGACTGCGAGGGGCGTAAATGCCTTCATATGTACTCCTTAATCATCCTGGTGAGGGAAAAGCGTGTTATCTATCAGGTCGCACAAACAATTTACCGTCAGCATATGCATCTCCTGTATGCGCGCGCTGCGGTGGGAAGGAATACGTATTTCGACATCCTGCGGTCCCAACAAACCGGCCAGTTCGCCACCGTCATACCCGGTAAGCGCTACGATACTCATATCGCGCGTTACTGCGGCTTCAACGGCTTTGACAATATCGCGGCTGTTCCCACGGGTGGAAATCGCCAGCAATATATCGCCTGCATGACCAAGAGCCCGGACCTGCTTGGCATAAATTTCGTCATGCAGACGATCGTTTGCGATGGCTGTTAAGACCACATTATCGGTATTAAGTGCAATGGCAGGTAAACTTGGACGTTCCGTTTCAAAACGATTAATCATACTGGCAGCAAAATGCTGTGCATTGGCGGCGGAAGTCCCATTGCCACAACAGAGGATTTTGTTGCCATTAAGCAGGGAATGGACCATGGTCATGGCGGCGCGTGAAATTGCGTCTGGCAGCGCTTCTGCCGCCGCAATCTGAGTTTGAATGCTTTCTGTAAAGCAAACTTTAATTCTATCGAGCACGGGTGATCCCTATCATTCAGTCATTATGAGTGGTCGTTAAAGGCGTTTTGTATCCACTCAACTTCATTTTCGGTGAAGGCTACCACATCGAACCGGCAATCCACAGTATCAAAACTCCCATTGTGCCGGGCCAGCCACACACGAGCGGCATGCAGTAATTTACGTTGCTTGCTGGCGGTGACACTCGCTGCGGCACCGCCGAAAAATGACGATTTGCGATAGCGCACTTCCACAAACACCGTTGTCGACTTGTCCTGCATAATCAAGTCTATCTCACCGCCGCGCTCGCGCACATTAGCGGCAAGAAAGCGCATTCCCTTGCGCTCAAGCCAGCGACGCGCCTGTAACTCCCAGGCATCACCGGTCTGCTTACGGGTCAACTGGCGGGGACGATTTGCCCCTGCTGGTATTTGAGCCATGACAACTTCCTGTTAATCACGCATTCCTGAGTGGCGGTCAAATCGCCCGTGTTACCATTAATTTCAAATCCTGGCACCTGACGCATTTGCGAGAAGTGGTTTGCCAGCGTCCAGGCATCCGCGCCCATCGCATACAGACGCGCCAGTGAATAGTCGTTATTGGTGTGCATCAAAGCCTGTTGCATCAGCGCCGGATTGCTACCTGCAAGCATCGGGATTTCGCTGAACTGCAAGCCTTCCATCTCCAGACGGAAGTCCGGGCCCGAACCGCCCTGAGCGCTACGGGAGCTGGCATACAGCACGATACCGCTCTGGCTGCCGGTACGCATAGCGATCATCGGCTTGATCAGGGCGATTTCATCCTGTGTCGCGACGATATAGACCGCATCAATATTGCCGCCGCCGGTGATCTGCGCTTCGGTTGGCGGAGCCGGAATATTCAACCCGCCGATGGTTACGCCCTGCTGCTGCGGCAGGCTTGCCGTGACAGGACTCCCCGTCATCGCAATACCGGAACCGCTATTAATGCCCATGCGTAATTCTGTCGTCGAGCCGAATTTTTGCTGCAGCACAACACTGCCGCCCAGTTTTTGCCACTCCTGGGCGAAAGCATTGGCGACGCGGTCGCCAAGTGAACTACGCGGCAGCAGAAGCAGCGGCGTATGACGGCCTTGCTGGTGAATATGGCGTGCCGCATCGCGGGCTTCATCTTCCGGGGACAGAGCGAAGTAACAGATATTAGGACGATTTTCGACTTTCTCTGGCTGGTTCAACGCCAGCACGTTCAGAGGCGTCTGGCTACGCATCAGCTCTTCGACGTGATTTTTCAGCAGCGGTCCGACAACAATGCTCGCGCCATCTTTCTGAACCTGGCTCAGAACCTGGTCAAGCGGCTGTGAGCTGGTGTCATACACTTTCAGCACCGCGCTCGGATTGGCCGGGGTGCTGGCAACAGCAGGGGTATTCACCGGTTGCCCTGCCGGAGCGGCCGGATCGGTTTGTTCTGCGGGGGGCTGAGAGGGTTGCACCGCAGGCGGCGTTTGTTGCGTCTGGTCTGCCTGTGCCTGTGCCTGTGCCTGTGCCGGCGCCGTTACCGGTGATGTGCCAGCCGCAGGCGCTGGCTGCGGCGTAGTCAGATCGCTAACATTGGTCTGCGCAGGGCTGACAACATCCGCTGTGGTCGCCATCGTCGCGGCCTGTGCCACCTGGACAGGCACTGCCGGGCCAGAAACGGTGGTGGTGCCGTTTTTCGCTGCTTCAAAACCCTGCTGGATCGCGCGGCTAAAGACAGCAGCCTGGCCATTTAACGGCAGCAGCAATGCGATTTGATTGACCGACGCCGGGCGGAAATTCTGTACATTCGCCAGTTGGCTCGGTAACAGAACCGCGCCAGGATTTTGCGGGAAGCGTTTCTGCCAGTCGGCAATACCCGCTTTTAGCATGTTCGGATCGTTGCGGTTATTGGACCACACGCGGTGTAAATCCAGCCATCCTTGCAGCACCGTTTCGTCCTGGCTCACCTGAATGGCATTGGCCTGATCGGGCGTCAGGGAAGAGAGCGCTTGCCAGGTTGCATCAATATTCTTTTGTTTATCCGGCGCGGCAGTCAGCAGCGGTTGCTGTGCGATAAGGGCACGCAGCAGTGTCGGCGACGGTTTGTTCTGGCTTGCGGTGATCACATCCTGCCAGTAACGGGCCTGCTGATTCTGACTAAACCCTTTCAGATCGACCTTGCTCAGCAGTGCCTGCGCACCGGCGTAGTCTTGTTGCGTGAGTTTGAGCTCAGCACTCAGCAAGGTTTGCTCAGCACGCTGCTCGTCATTCAACTCTTGAGGTAATTGGGCCAACAATTCACTGGCCTGCTGGGTTCTGCCTTCTTTCAGCAGTGCACGAATGGCGAGTAATTGCCAGTTGGTCTTGCTATCATCTGAGCTTTGCTGCATCTGGTGCAGATAAAAACCCGAATCAGCCTGAGCCTTACCCTCCAGGTGCCCGGTGCTTTGATCGACCGGGTGTGTGCCGCAGCCTGCGAACAGCAGAGCGGCCAGCACGACAGGCAGGCAGCGCATGGCTTTTGAACGTAGAAATGTTGACGGTAGCATACTGTATCCAGTGATATTTTTTACGCAATGCTCAATATTAAATCGGCAATACGGATAGAACAATGAAACAACACGAATCTGCGGACAATTATCAGGGTCAGCTCTACATTGTCCCTACGCCCATCGGCAATTTGGGTGATATTACCCAGCGTGCGCTCACCGTATTGCAGGATGTCGATCTTATCGCTGCCGAGGATACGCGCCACACCGGGCTGCTGCTTTCTCATTTTGCCATTAATGCCCGTCTGTTTGCCCTGCACGACCATAATGAGCAACAAAAGGCCGACACGCTGGTGGCGAAGCTAAAAGAAGGGCAAAACATCGCGCTGGTCTCCGATGCCGGCACACCGCTGATCAACGACCCTGGCTACCACCTTGTCCGCACCTGCCGCGAAGCAGGTATCCGGGTGGTTCCACTGCCCGGTCCGTGTGCCGCCATAGCAGCATTAAGTGCGGCGGGGTTACCGTCCGATCGTTTTTGTTACGAGGGGTTTCTGCCCGCCAAATCGAAAGGGCGTCGCGATACCTTAAAATCGCTGGAGACAGAACCGCGTACGCTGATTTTTTATGAATCAACGCATCGCCTGCTGGAAAGCCTGGAGGATATCGTTGCGGTGCTGGGCGAAGCACGTTACGTGGTGCTGGCCCGCGAGCTGACTAAAACCTGGGAGTCGATTTATGGCGCGCCGGTAGGGGAATTGCTGGCGTGGGTGAAAGAGGATGAGAACCGCCGTAAGGGTGAGATGGTGCTGATCGTCGAAGGCCATAAGGCGCAGGAAGATGCCTTACCTGCCGATGCGCTGCGTACGCTGGCGCTGTTGCAGGCTGAACTCCCCCTGAAAAAAGCCGCTGCGTTGGCTGCGGAAATCCACGGCGTGAAGAAAAACGCGCTCTATAAATATGCGCTGGAGCTGCAGGGCGAGTAATGCCGCAAAAGCGCATTGTGTTCATGATGCTGCCATTATTCAGCCTGGTTCAAAAAACAGGGCATCGCGAGATGCCCTGTTTGTTTCTATTAATATTCTCCGGCATTGTAAGCACAGGTCACGTGCTGATGAAGCCATAAAAACGAGGCCGGGAGCCGAGTGGTAATTTTTCTGCTCATCAATTGCGTGAATGGTTTCGCTTTCCCTGACCCTGCGACCAGTAAAAGGATTTCCCTCGCCGAAAGAATTTCTTTTAATCCCAGAGTAACGCCTTGTTTTACGGGATGAGAAGTTTCTTTAAGCATCTGATGACTAAGGGTTCGTTCATCAAGTTGTGCAATATGCGTTAACGGTTCGAGTTCATCAGCGGGTTCATTCAGCCCCAGATGACCGTTTTTCCCCAGTCCGAGCAGGCATACATCCAGCCCGCCTCGCTCAGTGATTTTTCTTTCTACCTGTTCGCATGCCTCTGTTGGATCCCTGTGTGTTTCAAAGGCGATGTACTGTGTGTCGGCGATCTTTAACGGTTCCAGAAGATGCTGGCGTAAAAAGGTCTCGCAGGTTCCCGGTTCGTCCAGCGATATCCCCAGCCATTCATCGAGTTTAACGAAGGTGGCGCGGCTGACATCCAGTTTGTGACGGCACACCTTCTCGACAAAGAGTGAATAAGCCAGTTTCGGTGTTTCCCCTGTCGCCAGGCAGATGGTTGCCGTGGGCTTCGCCGTAATCACTTCAAACAGGTATTGACTGGCATACTCGCTAAGCTCCTGATAATTTTCACATCCTTTGAAAATCATGTCGGCCATTTATAGCACCCCCAATGCTGAACCCAGAATAGACAGCACGAAGGTGACGCCAATCAATACCACCGGATGCGCTTTTTTCACCCGCAGCAGGTAATACATCAGCAGGGTATAGGCCATCGGCAGAATATTTGGGAATACTTTGTCGAAGAAGTCTTTTTGCAACGCCACGCTGTGCGTATCGTCAATGGCGAATGTGGTCGCCACGTTGATATGGACATAGGAGGCGATAAGCCCTCCAATCACCGTGATCCCCAGGATTGTGGCGGAGCGCGCAATCATCTGCGAGTTTTCCCGCACCTTGTCTATCGCTTTAACACCCACGGAGTAACCGACATGCGTCCAGCCGACGCGCAGGAAGAAAATGGCGAGATAGACGGCGAAAAAGAGAATCGGCCCAAGCAGGTTCCCCTGGCTTGCAAACGAGGAGCAAATCCCGGCCATAATCGGCAGCAGAGTAAACCAGAAAATGGCATCGCCGATCCCTGCGATTGGCCCGAAAAGCGCGACTTTCAGCCCTTTTATCGTGTTGCGGTCCTCGCCTTTTTCCTCCATAGAAATCAGCAACCCCATCAAGAAACCGACAAGGTTAGGGTGGGTGTTGATAAACTCCAGATGGTCCTTCATGGCGGCGCTGAGGCCGGCTTTATCGTCCTTATAAATTTTTTTTAGCAGCGGCAGCATGGCCCAGGTAAAACCGCCAGCCTGCATCCTTTCATAGTTGAAACTGGCCTGCAAAACCGAAGAACGAAACCCTAAGCGGGTAATATCCTTTTTACTGATTTCAGATGCCATTGCTGTAATCCTCTTTGTCATTATTGTTCACTTGCGGCTGAGGTTGACTCTGGTTTTTTGCTTTCGCATTGAAGAATTCATACACCGCGAAACCCGCGCCCAACACGGCCACTGGCAGGAGATTGTTAACCTGGATGTAGCAAACGAACAGGAAGCCAGCGATCAGATAAGGAATGTATTGCGCCTTAAACATCACACGTAGCAACAACCCGAAACCAACGGCAGGCAGGATACCCCCGGCGACTTCGAAGCCATGCGTCAGCCAGGCTGGCATGGATTTCACCAGTGACTGCATCGCGCCCTGTGCCAGGTAGGTACACAGAAAAGCAATAATTGCGTAGGCGCAGGCGACGATCAGGGTCGTAAGCAGATTCATTCTGGCGAAACCGCCCGTGTCCGCTTCTCTGGCACACTTGTCCGCCCTGGTCATAAAGAGGGAGAAGGCGGAATAGAAGAACAAAATTACGTATTGCATCAACAGACTAAACGGCAGGCCAAGTCCAATTGCCGTTTTTGCGTCCACGCCAGTTGACCAGGCAATGACGGTGGTCATGACGCCAGCCATGATCGGATTGGGGGGCTGAACCCCGCCTGCAGGCGTTAACCCGGCGAAGGCGAGTTCTGTTAAACCGCCGGTGATTAAGCCAATATGAATATCGCCGAGAATTGCCCCAGTTAACGTACAGACGATTATTGGGCGAAATAAAAAAAGGGCTTCTAACCAAAAATCGATACCAAGGAAAAACACTAATGCGGCAAGCGATATTCCCTGGATAAGCGTAATTTCATGCATTTTTAAGCTCCTTAAGGATCATTGGATCGTCAGAGACGAGACACATCAATTCGGAATGGCCTCTTTGCTATCTCCGGGCACGTCCTGAATAAAAACATTGACCCCCTGGTCGCGAATAAATCGGAGATCGCTAATGTCTTTTTCGTCGACATAGACTTTGCTACTGATCTGTTTTTTCCCTTCGGAAAAATGCATATTTCCGACGTTAACGTCTTTTAATGGTACGCCGCCTTCAAGCAGTTTTCTGACGGTATCCGGCGTGCGGCAGATAAGAAAAATTTTCTGATGCGGTGCAGCCTTAGCAATTACGTTAATTGTTTTTTCAATAGTGAAATAGCGAATGCCAAAACCATAAGTTTCAGCTGTGATACCCATTAATTTTTGTTGGATTTCGTCACCAGCTACCACGTCGTCAACAACGACAACAAGGTTTGCACCAATTGTTGATGTCCAGGTTACACCGACTTGTCCGTGTACCAGTCGATTATCAATGCGTGTTAAAAGAATATTTGGAGTGTTCATTGTTGCCTGCCATTATTTTGAGATGATAATTTCATTATCATAACTCTATGTTGTCCGGCTATATTTCTGAGGGTACAGAAATACGCGTTACGATATCATTTCCTTATCAAGTACGATGCGGTTCTCTGCGCTACAAACGGTGATCTTATTTCTGACTACATCTTTCATGGCATTCATTCCCACACGCATGTAATAACGAGGATCGTTACCCTGAGGATTATCATGGAACCATTTTCTGATGGCGCTGGCGAAAGCGATTTTCAATTCCGTCGCCACGTTGACTTTACAAACTCCCAATGAAATGGCTCGGCGTACATATTCATCAGGCACATCGCTGGCACCATGTAAAACCAGGGGAACATCGACCACCTGACGTATTTCTTCCAGACGCTGAAAATCTATTTTCGGCGTTTTGGCATACAGACCATGTGCGGTGCCGATAGCGACAGCCAGACTATCAACATCCGTCAGCTCAACGAAACGGCGAGCTTCCTGTGGCGAGGTAAGGAATGCGCTTTCCGCATCGACATTCATATCATCTTCTACACCGCCCAGGCGTCCCAGTTCCGCCTCCACGCTGCAGTCATGGCGATGGCAAAAATCGACTACCGATTGCACCAGCGCCACATTTTCATTAAATGAAAAATGACTACCGTCGATCATGGCGCTTCGCACACCTGCATGTACTTTATGACTGATATCTTCCAGTGATTCATGATGATCAAGATGTAGCGCCAGCGGCATGTTATAGCTCGTGGAATAGGCCTGACATAAGGCGAAAATCTCCTCAAAAGAGATATGTTTAAAGGTGCCCGGCGTGCCCGCCAAAATCACCGGAGAACACATCTCCCGACAGACCTCCAGGATCGCCTGGATGGTTTCCGCGTTATGGATGTTAAAGGCCGGTACCGCATAACCTTTTGCCTGAGCATCCTGCAGCAAATATTTCGTCGAAATGATGCCCATCTTATGCTTCCTCCGGTTGCCATGGATGAATGTAGACGCCCTGTACCACGCGGTTAACCGTACCGCTTAGCGATGGGCTGTCCGGCGTTATACCTGCCTTGATGGATTCGCTAAGTGCGAACATTTGCGCATACATCAGGAAACAGAAGACTTGCTCAATGTCGATAAACTTCCGGGCTGGCGGGAGTGTGATATGCAAGTCGCCGTCTGGCGCGGGTTCATTCGTCGCGGAAATGGCAACGACACGCATTGCCTGTTTGTCACGACGCAATTCGGCAATCAAGTCCATGTCATATTGACGTGTGTAGGGGTGGCTTGAGACGAATACAACAACCAGCGTTTCGTTGTCGATAAGCGATTTCGGGCCGTGGCGGAAACCAGTTGACGAGTCATAAAAGGCCACCAGTTTACCGGCTGTCAGTTCCAGCACTTTTAATGCGGATTCGCGCGCTACGCTTTGTAACCCGCCGCTGCCAAGATAGACGATGCGGCGCACAGGGAGATCGCCAAATACAGGTTTCGTAAAATCAGGTTGACCATCAATAATTTGCTGACAGCGATCGGCAACATCGCCAAACGTGGTGCTATTGATAATCTTCGGGGCGAAGACTGCCAGGCAACTGACCATCATCGTAGTGATACTGCTGGTCATCGCGAAACCACGATCATGCGTTTCTGCGGGCATCAAGAGCGCATAGGCGTTCTTACTGGCGATGGCGTTTTGGTACAGACTGCCCTCTTCGTTACAGGTAATCACCAGGTGAAAGCATTTTTTTACGTACTGATCGACAAGCGCTACGGCCGCGACGCTTTCTGGGCTGTTGCCTGAGCGGGCAAAAGAGATCAGTAGCGTCGTCTGTTCAGGCTGTAAATAATCCATTGGATTCGTCACCAGATCGGTGGTGGGGATGGCGACAATGTTTTCCCCGGTCTGGCGCGAGAGCCATGGCGAAATAATGTCGCCAATAAAAGCCGATGTTCCTGCGCCAGTCAGGATAATTTTCACGTTCTTTTCCGCGAGGATCGTAGCGAGAAAAGCATCAATCTTGTCTCTTTGTTCGTTAATGAACGCCAGCGAACGGCGCCAACTGTTGGGCTGCTGACGAATTTCTTGTTCTGTCCAGGTTTTGGTCCCGGTCATAGGGGACGGCCTCGCGTCGATCATTTCTTTATCCTTAGTCAGTCTGGGTGAACGAAAGGAGAGTGTTCTTCTTCTTTCGTTTTGTTTCTCTTTAAGGGATTTTCCTTTTCTTGAAATCTACTGATAAGAAATCGAAAGATCAACTGAGATAAATTAATAAATCGAAAATTGTGACACAATAAACAAAAAGGTAACGTAACGATAAGCAACAGGCTTACACGTTGTTATGTCAATTTTCGAAATGAAACGAAAGATTATGCGTCAGACAGCCGGGAGGAAAAACAGGATGAGGCGGCCTGTGAATGGATGACCGCCAGGATACGCCATTAATACACTAAATGCCCTCATCGCTCTCTACGGTGGCAGGGCTTCGCGACAATTCATCTGCCAGGCTGGTTAAGCCTCGATGACCACACTCCAGCGCTCTCAGGCGAAAGGTTTCGCTATCAAGATCATCACGCTCCATCATCATTTCCAGTAATAATTGCAAATTGGTGCCAGTAATGACCTCCCAACCCGTCTGCTGTAGGGCCAGTGTTGAAGCCACGCGAAATGGCGTGCCGCCTAATAAATCCGTTAAAAAGACGATGCTTTCGCATTCACGGAGCGTCGCCAGCGCCGCTTCCAGTTGTGTGGTTAATAACGCCGTGGTTGAATCCTCTGGAAAATCGACAGCGACCATGTGTTCCTGCTCGCCGAGGATCTGTTTCATTGCTTTTTCAAGGCCTGTAGCAAAGCCTCCATGCCCGGTTAATACGATGCCCAGCATTACGTGTTCTCCCTTTTTGATAATCATTGCGTGTGATGGGTTGGTAATGTCACTCTGCGATGCCCCGACAGGCGGCGTGATACTGACGCAGAGTATCCTGAATATGGTCGATAACCAGCGCATGAGGCGTTGCAGCAATGGCGCCTTCACGCAGGCGATTGTATTGCAGAGGTAAATACTGGCTAATCAGTGGTAATGGAAGCGGTATGGCCGCCAGGTTTTTTAACAGGTGTTCCATTGCACAGTCGACCTCTTTATCCGGCCAGTAGTAACGTACTCGATCGGAATAGCTAAAGCTGCGCGCCAGGTGACGGGATTGATGGTTTCCCTGGTAATGGCTTTGCCAGAAGTCAGGTCTGTCGAGCATGACATTTTCCATTACGTTGCGCAGCCCGGAGCGTTTATGGGCGGGTAGAAGTTCCTCTTCAATTGCCGCAAGGGCGAACAATGCTTCCCGCATGGCAAAGGTTAAGGCCGGACCTACCTTCAAAATGGCGAAATGATCGCGCACAAGTTGCTGTAATGCTTGCGGTGTCTGGTAATCCGTCGAGTGCGCTTCAAAAACCAGCGAATCAATTCCCTCGACCATTTTACTCAACGCCTTCGCTTTTTCGGGAACATAGTCAATGACATGCGTATGATCGAACTCCACGCCTGGCTGAACGACAAGTGCGATAACTCGCGGCCATATATCGCCGATCCCCTGTTTTTCAAAAGCATGAATGTGCGCATGCAATGTCTGTTGTGCCGCATGTGGTGATGTCACAGCAAGTTCCATGAGGGTTTCGTGCGCGCCGCCCGGTACAGGAACTTCGGTGCCAATCACATACATTAAATCACGCACCCCAAAGGTCTTCTGGCAGGTCTCTTCTGCCACCTGCGCCAGTCTTGCCGCTCGTGACGAGACAATGTCGTCGCTCAATGGCACAGGATCTCCGGCACAAGGCATGCTGCAATCGAGGTGGATTTTTTTAAACCCTGCGGCAACATAATGGGTAATCAGTTCGCAGGCATTGTCCATCGCTTCTGCGGCGGGCTGATCTTGCCAGCGATTGGGGCCAAGATGATCGCCACCCAGAATGAGCTGGTTATGGGGAAAGTTCAGTCGGGAAGCCATCTGGAGTACGAAGTGGCGAAAATCCTTCGGCGTCATTCCCGTATAGCCGCCGAATTGATCAACCTGATTGGAGGTCGCTTCAATCAGCAGAAGATGGTGATGAGCAAGGGCATAACGTAAGGCGGCTTCCAGCACCATGGGGTGTGCAGAGCACACCGAATATATACCTTCCATACTGCCTTGCTTATGCGCCCTTACAATCTCAAGAATATTTTTCACTTTCTTCTCCATAATGATGTATCACACTTTTTATCTTTCATTTCGTTTCTTTTACTGTGTTTTGTTTTTTGTTTAAAGGAAAATGAAAGATCTGTAAAGCACGATCTGCCTCACAAAAGAAATGGATCGAAACAAATAAAACGTAAGATGTCGCAACAGCAAGATCCAGCCCTTGCATTCTATTTAGAGAAAAGAGTTAATAAGTTAATCGAAATGAAACGAAAGGTTTTCACAGGAATTTCTGATGATGAGTACAGATTCTTTAGCGGGAAAGCGCACGGGCGGCACCAGCGGCAGACGTGAGCAAATTATTCAGCAATTGCGTGAGCAGGGAAGTGTGCAGGTTAACGATCTTTCAGAGCAGTTTGGCGTCTCTACGGTCACTATCCGTAATGATCTCGCTTTCTTAGAAAAACAGGGCATTGCGGTTCGTGCCTATGGCGGAGCGCTGATCTGCGATGGCAATGCTCCACCCGTCGCGGAACCGACGCTGGAAGACAAAAGTACGCTCAACATTTCCCTCAAGCGTAGCATTGCGCAGTCTGCCGTGGCACTGATTAAGCCTGGACATCGCATCATCCTCGACTCCGGCACGACTACCTTTGAGATTGCGCGATTACTGCGACAGCATACCGACGTTATTGTGATGACAAATGGAATGAACGTGGCTAATGCGTTGCTTGAAGCGCAAGGCGTGGAGTTACTCTTAACGGGGGGGCATCTGCGTCGCCAGTCACTCTCCTTCTATGGGGATCGCGCTGAACAGTCTTTGCAAAATTACCATTTTGATATGCTCTTTCTTGGCGTCGATGCCATCGATCTTGAACGGGGAGTGAGTACCCATAACGAAGATGAGGCGCGATTAAACCGACGTATGTGCGAAGTGGCTGAACGAATCGTTGTGGTCACTGACTCAAGCAAATTTAACCGCTCCAGTTTGCATAAAATCATCGATACCCAACGTATTGATACCGTTATCACTGATGAAAATATCCCACCAGAAAGCCTGAGCGGGTTACGGAAGTTAGGGATAGAGGTATTACTGATTCAGGAATAAAAAAAAGCATGGCCGAAGCCATGCTAATAATACGATGAGATTTTTATAATGATGAATCACGTCACCGGAGCCGGGTTAAACACAGCCAGTTGGTTGTGCAGACCCCATTGATCCGAGAAGGTTTTCTTACGGCCGCTGGCGACATCAAGGATAAAGTGGAACAGCTTCCAGCCCACCTCCTCGATAGTCTCGTCGCCCGTTGCGATAGTCCCTGCGTTGATATCCATCAGGTCGAACCAACGGTTTGCCAGCTCGGTACGGGTTGCCATCTTGATAACCGGCACGGCCATCAGACCGTACGGTGTACCGCGACCGGTGGTGAAGACCTGAACGGTGATACCGGAAGCCACCTGTTGCGTACCGCAGACGAAGTCACTGGCTGGGGTGGCTGCGTAAATCAGACCACGTTTGGTCGGACGCTGGCCCGGAGAGAGCACTTCAACAATGGCGCTTTTACCGGATTTAGCGATAGAGCCGAGGGCTTTTTCTACCACGTTCGCCAGACCGCCTTTTTTGTTCCCCGGAGACGGGTTGGCGCTGCGGTCAGTTTTACCCATGTCCAGGTAGTTATCGTACCATGCCATCTCTTCAAGCAGGCGTTTGCCCACTTCTTCGGTTTCTGCACGCGGTGTCAGCAGATGGATAGCATCTCGCACTTCGGTCACTTCGGAGAACATGACGGTCGCGCCACAGCGTACAAACAGGTCAGATGCATAGCCGACCGCCGGGTTCGCGGTCACACCGGAGAATGCATCGCTACCACCACACTGGGTGCCAACAACCAGCTCAGACGCCGGGCAGGTTTCACGTTTACGTCCGTTCAGTTTTGCCAGGTGACGTTCAGCCACTTGCAGAATGTCGTCGACCATTGAGCGGAAGCCAACATGGTGCTCGTCCTGCAGACGGACGATACTCGCACTGTCTACCGGAATGGCTTGCACATCTTCGGTACCCTGCAGCAGACGCTCAGGCTGCAGTTTTTCACAGCCCAGACCGATCACCATCACTTCACCGCCAAAGTTCGGGTTCAGCGAAATGTTATGGATGGTACGGATAGGCACCACGGCTGCCGGTGCGTTAATCGCCACGCCACAGCCGTACAGGTGGTTCAGACCGACCACGCCATCCACATTCGGATATTTCGGCAGCAGGTCGCGTTCAATAATTTTCACCACATAGTCGACGACCCCCGCCACACAATGCACGCTGGTCGTGATGCCGAGAAGATTCTTGGTGCCGACGCTGCCATCGGCATTGCGATAGCCTTCAAAGGTGTAACCTTCCAGCGGCGGCAGCGGTTCCGGTACTTTCGTCGCCAGCGGCAGTGTGTTCAATGGCGGTGCTTTCGGTAATTCAACGGTGGATTCGTCAATCCAGCTGCCGCGCGCAATATCGCGCACCGCATAACCGATAACTTCACCGTAACGGATGATTTCCCCGTGATGAGGAATATCTACCAGCGCAACTTTATGGCCTTGCGGGATATGTTCGATTAATTCGAGACCATCCGGAAAACGGGTACCCGCTTTTAATCCATTGTCATTAACGATGATAGCGACATTATCGGTGTCGTGTACTTTAATATAAAACGCCGTAGGCGACTGCTGTCTAATTTCAATGTCGGCCATTATCAAGTAATCTCCAGCTAACGATACGATGCATTACTCAAAAAAATAAAGAGGGGATGTTCTGTAATTATCAGAAGTTAAAACCTCGTTTGATGAAATAAGAATGTCAGGAGTCTCAATATTAAAATGTGATCTAAATCACTTATTTTCGTGATTACCCGGCCTGCAAGGATGAGAATTACCAGATCTGTGCATCAGCGCCCAGCCATGTGTGCATATGCTCAAAATAATCTTAATGGGTTACGTTAAAATTGAGCAAACCACCAGTGCGTGACTGCCTGACGGTGATTATACTGTGCGGTAATAAAATACAAACATGCTATTACCTGATATTACGTTTCGTGAGTTTATCTTTATATATCGGGTAAATTACATATCAAGAAAATTATATTTTTTAAATTAAGCGGCACCAGGGGAAACCATATGTCTGTGCAAAGTTCAGTTGAGATAAAAAGGGGAATACCAACTCGCTATTTAATTCTGCTTATTATATTTATTGTTACAGCAGTTAACTATGCGGACCGCGCCACGCTCTCCATTGCAGGGACCGATGTCGCAAAAGAGTTGCATCTTGACTCGCTATCAATGGGTTACATTTTTTCTGCGTTTGGCTGGGCATATCTGCTGATGCAGATCCCAGGCGGCTGGTTACTTGACCGCTATGGCTCGAAAAAGGTGTATACCTGGAGCCTGTTCTTCTGGTCGCTCTTTACCTTCTTGCAAGGCTTTGTCGACGTCTTCCCGCTCGCATGGGCCGGGGTCTCGATGTTTATCATGCGCTTTATGCTGGGCTTCTCCGAAGCCCCTTCTTTTCCGGCAAACGCCCGTATTGTGGCGGCCTGGTTCCCGGCAAAAGAACGCGGTACCGCTTCGGCGATTTTTAACGCGGCGCAATATTTTTCGCTCGCGCTGTTCTCTCCGCTGCTGGGGTGGTTGACCTTCGCATGGGGCTGGGAACATGTCTTCACCGTGATGGGCGTGATTGGTTTTGTGCTGACGGCGGCCTGGGTTAAGTACATTCATAACCCAACCGACCATCCGCGTATGACTCGCGAAGAGCTGGATTATATTTCTGCTAACGGCGCGGTGGTCGATATGGACCACAAAAAAACCGACAGTGATAAGCAATCCGGCCCGAAACTGGATTACATCAAGCAGTTGTTATCCAGCCGTATGATGCTTGGCGTGTTCTTTGGTCAGTACTTCCTGAACACGATCACATGGTTTTTCCTGACCTGGTTTCCGATTTACCTGGTACAGGATAAGGGCATGTCAATTTTGAAAGTGGGTTTTGTTGCGTCCATTCCGGCCCTGTGTGGTTTTGGGGGCGGCGTGCTGGGCGGTCTGTTCTCTGACTACCTGATTAAACGTGGTTGCACTTTGACCATGGCGCGTAAATTCCCCATCGTTGTTGGGATGTTGTTGGCTTCCAGCATCATTCTGTGTAACTACACCGACAACACCGTGCTGGTTATCGCATTGATGGCGCTGGCGTTCTTCGGCAAAGGTTTTGGCGCGTTGGGCTGGCCGGTTATTTCCGATATCGCACCGAAAGAAATTGTCGGTCTGTGCGGCGGCGTGTTTAACGTGTTCGGTAATGTGGCATCGATTGTGACCCCGCTGGTGATTGGGTACATGGTCAAAGAGTTGCATTCGTTCAACGGGGCGCTGATTTTTGTCGGCTGCTCGGCCCTGATGATGATGGTTTGCTACCTGTTTGTGGTAGGCGACATCAAACGTATGGAATTGAAAAAGTAAGCAACGGCTTAAAAAATTAAGGTGCAAAAGATGAGTAACGATATCTTCCCGAACAAATTTAAAGCTGCGCTGGCGGCAAATCAGGTTCAGATCGGTTGTTGGTCGGCGCTGGGTAGTCATATCAGCACTGAGGTTCTGGGCCTGGCAGGTTTTGACTGGCTGCTGTTGGACGGTGAACACGCCCCGAATGACGTGCTCTCTTTTGTACCGCAGTTGATGGCACTCAAAGGCAGCGCCAGCGCACCGGTGGTACGTATCCCGACGAACGATCCGGTAGTGATCAAACGTCTGCTGGATATCGGTTTCTACAATTTCCTCGTCCCGTTCGTTGAAACGGCAGCAGAAGCCGCCAACGCCGTGGCGGCAACCCGTTATCCGCCAGAAGGTATCCGCGGCGTGTCTGTTTCTCACCGCGCCAATATGTTCGGGACCGTACCGGATTACTTCGCGCAGTCGAACAAAAACATCACGATCATTGTGCAGATCGAAAGTCAGGAGGGCGTGGATAACCTCGACGCTATCCTCCAGACCGACGGGGTTGACGGTGTATTCGTTGGCCCGAGCGACCTCGCGGCAACCTTGGGTTACATCGGCAATGCCGGGCATCCGGAAGTACAGCGCACCATCCAGCATATTTTTGCGCGTGCAAAAGCACACGGCAAACCGAGCGGTATCCTGGCGCCTGTTGAAGCGGATGCCCGCCGCTATCTGGAATGGGGAGCGACCATCGTTGCTGTTGGCAGCGACCTCGGGGTGTTCCGTGCGGGTACGCAGAAGCTGGCTGATTCCTTCAAAAAATAATCAAACCACCACTGAATAAAGAGAGAGACGCAATTATGACGATGAAAGTTGGTTTCATTGGCCTGGGCATCATGGGTAAACCAATGAGTAAAAACCTCATTAAAGCAGGTTACTCACTGGTGGTCTCCGACCGCAATAGCGATGTGGTCGCTGAACTGATCGCCGCAGGCGCAGAAGCCGCCAGCAGCGCTAAAGCCATTGCAGAACAGTGTGATGTGATCATCACCATGCTGCCGAACTCCCCGCACGTGAAAGACGTTGCACTGGGCGAAGGCGGCATTATTGAAGGCGCTAAACCGGGTACTGTTCTGATCGATATGAGCTCCATCGCCCCGCTGGCCAGCCGTGAAATCAGCGAAGGCCTGAAAGCAAAAGGCATCGATATGCTGGACGCGCCGGTAAGTGGCGGTGAACCGAAAGCTATCGACGGCACCCTGTCGGTAATGGTTGGCGGTGATAAAGCGCTGTTCGACAAATACTACGATCTGCTGAAAGCCATGGCGGGTTCCGTTGTTCACACCGGCGATATCGGCGCGGGTAATGTGACCAAGCTGGCTAACCAGGTCATCGTGGCGCTGAACATTGCGGCAATGTCTGAAGCGCTGTCTCTGGCAACGAAAGCGGGCGTTAATCCGGAGCTGGTGTTCCAGGCAATCCGTGGCGGTCTGGCTGGCAGCACTGTGCTGGAAGCCAAAGCGCCGATGGTGCTGAACCGCAACTTTAAACCGGGCTTCCGTATCGACCTGCATATCAAAGACCTGTCCAACGCGCTGGATACCTCTCATGGCGTAGGCGCGCAGTTGCCGCTGACAGCAGCAGTCATGGAAATGATGCAGGCATTGCGTGCCGATGGTCATGGTAGCGACGACCACAGTGCGCTCGCGTACTACTACGAAAAACTGGCGAAGGTAGAAATCTCTCGCTAATAAGAAGGGCGCGGGAGCGCGCCCTGAATTTCTTAAGCATCAACACCTTGCAGGGCGGACATCGCGGTGACGTGAATGGCCCGCGAGGTGAAAGAATGCCTTGCGCGGCAATGTCAGGCTAATCAACTATGAAAATCGTAATCGCCCCAGACTCTTATAAAGAAAGCCTTTCTGCTACCGAAGTAGCGCAGGCGATAGAAAAAGGATTTCGGGAAATTTTCCCGGATGCTCAATACGTTTCAGTTCCGGTCGCAGATGGCGGTGAGGGAACGGTTGAAGCCATGATTGCCGCAACAAAAGGTTCTGTGCACACGGCGCGCGTCACCGGTCCTTTAGGTGAAAATGTCGATGCGCGTTGGGGAATGTCCGGCGACGGTAAAACTGCTTTTATAGAAATGGCCGCTGCCAGTGGACTGGCACTTGTGCCCCCTGAATTACGAAACCCTCTGATCACCACTTCGCGCGGCACCGGGGAACTTATTTTGCACGCGCTGGATCATGGGGCAAAAAATATCATTATCGGTATCGGCGGCAGCGCAACGAATGACGGCGGTGCGGGTATGGTTCAGGCGCTTGGCGCGAAGCTGTGCGATGCCAATGGTACCGACATCGGTAACGGCGGCGGTAGCCTGATAAGCCTGAATGCTATTGACGTTTCCGGGCTCGATCCGCGTCTTGGTGGCTGCACTATTCGTGTTGCCTGTGATGTGACGAATCCGCTCACCGGCGAAAAAGGCGCATCGCGTATCTTTGGACCACAAAAAGGCGCGACGGAGGAGCTGATTGTTGAGCTGGACCGTAACCTTGCTCATTACGCCGATGTGATTAAAAAATCGCTGCATATTGATGTGAAAAACGTGCCAGGGGCCGGTGCGGCGGGCGGTATGGGTGCCGCGTTGATGGCATTCCTCGGCGCGGAGCTACGTAGCGGCATCGAAATCGTAACCCAGGCGTTGAATCTGGAAGAACATATCCACGACTGCACCCTGGTGGTCACCGGTGAAGGCCGTATCGACAGCCAGAGTATCCACGGCAAAGTGCCGGTGGGCGTGGCAAGCGTGGCAAAAAAATACCACAAACCGGTTATAGGTATTGCCGGGAGCCTGACGCGTGATGTTGGCATTGTGCATCAGTATGGTATTGACGCAGTATTCAGCGTTCTGACGAGTATTGGTACGCTTGAAGAGGCGTTCCGTGGCGCGTTTGACAATATTTATCGTGCATCCCGCAACATTGCGGCCACCTTACAGGTTGGCATGTCTGCTGAGGGGTGACATCGGCGCGCAAACCCTCTATACTGCGCGCCGAAGCTGACCAGACAGTCGCCGCTTCGTCGTTGTCCTCCTTCGGGGGAGACAGGCGGAGGGGAGGAAAGTCCGGGCTCCATAGGGCAGGGTGCCAGGTAACGCCTGGGGGGTGTAACAGCCTACGACCAGTGCAACAGAGAGCAAACCGCCGATGGCCCACGCAAGTGGGATCAGGTAAGGGTGAAAGGGTGCGGTAAGAGCGCACCGCGCGGCTGGTAACAGTTCGCGGCACGGTAAACTCCACCCGGAGCAAGGCCAAATAGGGGTTCATAAGGTACGGCCCGTACTGAACCCGGGTAGGCTGCTTGAGCCAGTGAGCGATTGCTGGCCTAGATGAATGACTGTCCACGACAGAACCCGGCTTATCGGTCAGTTTCGATCTTTTCAGGTAAAAACCCGCTTCGGCGGGTTTTTGCTTTTCCGTGGTTTCAAATTTCTGCACGATCTTCCCCCTGGCTCCAGTGGGGTGTGGGGAAGCCTGAACATTCCCCGGTGGCACTGCGTTTACCGGGCTACAACCCTATTCAGAGTGGCATTGTCGAGACAATCCGTCGCGCGACATCTTTTATCGCCACATTGCTTCGCAGGGCTGGTGCACTATCGATAATTCTTACGGCACCGATTTGCTCGATAGCGAGTTGCCGTCAGGCTAATTTTTCCGTAAGCGCCACAAAAAAGCCCCGGTTTTTAGACCAGGGCTTCTGTTACGCTGCTTCGTCTTCTTGCGCCAGCCGCTGCTCTGCATCGGCGACGATTGCTTCCAGTTCGCTCAGCATATCGTCGTAATCAAAAGATTGCGGCGATTCGGCCGGGCTAGTTTGCTGTGTGGGCATGTGCGTTGACGTTCTGTAGTGAACACTCTTTTTCTTCACCGTCGTACTCCGTAAAACTCTCGCGCTTACACGGGTAAATCTATCAGTAAAGCGCGCAACGGCGTATCGGCGACTAACGTTATGTTAGCCTCATCACGAATAAAAGCGCCGTCACCACAGGTGAGCGCTTCCCGTGATTCGCACGGCGTGACTGCGTGTACCGTACCGTGAATCGACTGCAGGTAGGCGCGTGGCCCATGCAGTTGAAACGTAAGTTCTTCACCTTTTTCCAGCTCGATATGGTGTAACCACACCTGCTGACGTAATTGCAGACTGTCCTGGCTACCATCCGGGGAGGCAAGCAACTGGTGAGCCTGATCGGCAATCATCACTTTTTGCACCGTCGGATTTTCACGTTCCGGGCAGGCATCCAGCCACAACTGCATACGCGTCAGCGGCTTATCTTTACTCAGGTTATGTTCGCTATAGCTGATGCCCGGCTGAGTCGCAATGAGCAATGCTTCGCCCGTTTTGGCCTGAATATGGTTACCTTCGCTGTCGCGATACTCGGCTTCGCCTTCCAGAATCAGGTTCAGAATATCCACTTTCGGGTAGGTGCGCGGCTGGAATGATGCGCCAGGCGCCAGCACTTCCTGGTTCAGTACGCGCAGGGAGGCGTAGCCCAAAAGCTTCGGGTCAAAGTAATGTCCAAAGGAAAAGGTGTAGCGGGCCTGCAGCCAGCCGAAGTCCGCTTGTCCACATTGTTTGGCTGTTCTGGTAGTAATCATAATTCTTGACCTCTCTTTACACTAAAACAATGGTAAAGGTATGGACGCTGCATTGTTAGCCAGATATTCTGCCCGGTATGTTCAAATTTCCTGAATGAGAACAAAAATGGCGAAAGATAGGGCACTTACGCTGGAAGCGTTACGCGTCATGGACGCAATTGACCGTCGCGGCAGCTTTGCCGCTGCAGCAGATGAACTGGGGCGAGTCCCCTCTGCACTTAGCTACACGATGCAGAAACTGGAAGAAGAGCTGGACGTTGTTCTGTTTGACCGCTCCGGCCATAGAACAAAGTTTACCAACGTGGGTCGCATGTTGCTGGAACGCGGGCGTGTTTTGCTCGAAGCGGCTGACAAACTCACTACCGATGCCGAAGCGCTGGCACGCGGCTGGGAAACACATTTGACGCTGGTCACCGAAGCACTGGTGCCGACGCACGAACTGTTCCCGCTTGTCGATAAACTGGCGGCGAAAGCCAACACACAACTCTCGATCATTACCGAAGTGCTTGCGGGTGCATGGGAACGGCTGGAGCAGGGGCGCGCGGATATTGTGATTGCGCCGGATATGCATTTCCGCTCTTCGTCAGAAATCAACTCTCGCAAGCTGTATAAAGTCCTCAACGTCTATGTCGCGGCGCCGGATCATCCGATTCACCACGAACCGGAACCGCTGTCTGAGGTGACGCGAGTGAAATATCGCGGAGTGGCGGTCGCGGATACCGCGCGTGAGCGTCCGGTTCTGACGGTGCAATTACTGGACAAACAGCCGCGTCTGACGGTCAGTACGATCGAAGACAAGCGTCAGGCATTACTGGCGGGATTGGGGGTGGCGACAATGCCTTATCCGCTGGTTGAGCAGGACATTGCAGAAGGGCGTCTGCGCGTTGTCAGCCCGGAATATACCAGCGAAGTCGACATTATCATGGCCTGGCGGCGTGACAGCATGGGCGAAGCGAAAGCCTGGTGTCTGCGCGAGATTCCTAAACTTTTCTCCGGTAAGTAATCCTCCCGGCAGCACCCTTAAGGAAACGCTTTTGGCTCCGGCCCGAAGCGGTTTTCTTCGGGGGTGCCGTGCTGACTCCAGAAGGCCAGCAGCATCAGCCAACCCAGCACCGGAAAACACCACAACCACAACCATTTGGCGGTGCGATCGGTATCGTGCAAGCGACGCGACTGAACGGCAAGGGAAGGCAGGAAAACCAGCAAAGCGTAGATCAGGCTTAACAGGCCAACGCTACCCGCGCGCCAGCCCGAAATGTTATCCACTACGACAAGCACGCCTGCGAGAATGATGTTGACCAGCATAAACGTCCAGAACTCACGGCGATGCGCACGGCCACGAAAGAGGACATAGTTGCTCAGCACTTTGAAATACCAGTCCATTCTCTACCTCGGAATACGCTCAATGCATTGTTTTCTCAGCGATCACTGTAAGAATAGACGGGGAAAAAAGGATACGTGAAATATATTCGGGCGCAGTGACTGCACCCGAAAATATTAAGCGAAACGGACGTCCCGACCGTGGGGTTCGTTAAGATCCTGCCATGGGCCGATGGAGATAATTCCCGTCGGATTGATGGTTTTATGACTGCGGTAGTAGTGGGTACGGATGTGGTCAAAATTGACCGTTTCCGCAATGCCCGGCATCTGATAGATATCCCGCAGGAACCCATAAAGGTTGAGATAGTCGCTGATGCGATGCTTATCGCACTTAAAGTGGGTCACATAGACCGGATCGAAACGGATTAGCGTTGTCCACAGGCGGATGTCCGCCTCGGTTAGGCGATCGCCTGTCAGGTAACGGTGTTGCCCAAGGATTTGTTCCAGCCTGGCAAGGGATTCGAAGACCTTGTTGACGGCTTCATCATAAGCCTCCTGGCTGGTGGCGAAACCGGCTTTATAGACGCCGTTATTGACGTTGTCATAGATCCAGCTATTCAGCTCGTCAATTTGCGCCCGCAAGTCTGACGGGTAGTAGTCGCCGGCACGCGCGCCCTGCGCATCGAACGCTGTATTGAACATGCGAATGATTTCAGCGGATTCATTGCTGACAATAGTGTGATTCTTTTTGTCCCACAGCACCGGGACCGTTACGCGTCCGGTGTATTGCGGGTCGGCATGAAGGTAAAGCTGATAAAGAAATTCATGCTGATAGAGCGAATCGCCGGTTGCCGCCGGGAAGGTATCGTCAAACGTCCAGCCGTTTTCCAGCATCAGCGGATTCACTACGGAAACCGGTAAAAAGTCTTCCAGGCCTTTTAACGTACGCATGATTAGCGTGCGGTGGGCCCAGGGACAGGCGAGAGAAACATACAGGTGATATCTGTCTTTTTCCGCCGCAAAGCCGCCTTCGCCAGACGGGCCAGGCGCGCCATCGGTGGTGAGCCAGTTACGAAATGCTGACACTGAGCGCTGGAATCGTCCACCGGTCGAGCTGGTATCATACCAGGTATCATGCCAGACGCCGTCGATGAGTTGTCCCATGATGCATCCTCCTTATAGATGGCAAAAGCGAGGAGATGTCCCCTCGCTTCATGTCTCTTTATCAGTATAGAGCGCTTACCATTTTTTATTCAGTACGCGGTCGATGCTGAATGCGCCCGGCCCGGTGATACCCAGCAGCAGGAAGCCGCCAGCGATGGTCAGGTTTTTCATAAACATCAGGGAGTTCATACCTTCCGCAAAATTACTGTGGAAGATAAACGCGGTCAGCAGGGTAAAGCCTGCGGTGAACAGCGCAGTGGTGCGCGTCAGAAAACCGAACAGAATAGCCAGACCGCCGCCGAACTCAAGCAGGATAACCAGCGGCAGCATAAAGCCCGGGACACCCATGGCTTCCATATACTGCTGAGTGCCAGCATAACCGGTGATTTTGCCCCAGCCTGCGGTAATGAACAGGATTGGCATCAGAATACGCGCTACCAGTACACCAACATCTTCTAATTTTTTCATCTTTCTCTCCAGGGAACCACAGTGTCTTCTTAAGTAAAAAGTCCGGCAATCATCGGCGCTGGCCGCATGCTTGCTGTCGATGGAGAGGATATTAAACGGGGCGGGAAAAGATTGTTAGCAAGGAAAACTGTCGAAATTTTTCAAAGATACTGAAGGAGTTGCCGAGAAACAGGTGGCGACCCCGGTCAGCACATTGCCGCCGGGGAAGGGATTAACGTTGTTGATCAAGCGTGGATTTTACCAGCCGCCAGACGCTCCACAGACCAAGTCCGCGCTTCGCCCAGCGCATCAGCATGTTTGGGTGGCGCACAGACCACACCGCCATGAAGCTGCTGCCAACCAGCGCCCAGGAACGCAGGCTCAGGAAGGTGTTCCAGCCGCGGTCATAACCACCGGTGGCGTCCAGCCAGTCACGGCGAGCAGCGGTCAAATCCAGCCGTTGCTGCTGAATTTGACTGAGCAGCAGGGCTTTACGCTTGAGACGCTCGGCCTGGTGACTCATGGTTTTTCCTCTTCCAGTAACTGACGGTCATTGGCCAGTTCCTGGCGCGTGTGGCGCAAGATTGTGGATTCGCGGGCTTTACGTAGGGTCCAGATACCGCCAATCAACGCCAGTACCAGGAGCACCACCGTTGTGGCGATCATGGCGTTGAGCCGGTATTGCGGGTCGATGGCCCAGATAATCAGCACCATCAGACTCATCAGGCCGAACGCAGCGAAAAGCATGGTCAACCCTACCATCAGGAGCAACTGGAAAAGGTTAGCTTTTTCCTCTTCCAGTTCGACCACAGCCAGGCGGAGCCGCGTTTCCACCATTTCAACCATAATGGAAACAATGCGCTGCCCGATACCCAGGACGCTTTTGCCCGGTCCTTGCGTGTGTCGTGAATCCGCCATAATCAGCGACGCGTCAGGAGCACGCCCAGCACGACGCCAATCGCCGCGCCAATGCCCACGCTGGCCCATGGGTTTTCACGTACATATTCGTCGGTTCTTGCAGCGGCCTCCCGGGTCTGGCGGGCAATAGCATCACCCGTTTCGCCCAGGCGATAGCGACTTTCCTGCAAGGCTTTTTCGGCTTTGCTGCGCAGTTTGCTCAACTCTTCTTTTGATTTGTCCCCGGAGGTGCTCAGTACTTCCTCAAGGGTATCCGCCAGGGATTTCAACTCAGCGCGCAGATGTTCTGTATTTGCCTCTTTAGACATAATTCTCTCCAGGTGAGTGAGTGTTAACTTCCATCAAAATCAGTAGTCACGGGCTTCCAGCGCCTTAAGTTCTGTCTCGGCCTCTTTCAGCTTGTGCTCGCGTTTGCTTATTTTGTCCGCATCGCCTTTTTGTTTCGCTTTGGCGAGATCATCGCGACGTTCGGCAACCTCGTCTTTCTGTCTGGCAATTTTGCGCTGATGCTCCGCACGCAATTTACTGTCGGAACAGGTGGTGCGAACCTCGTGCAGTGCCTTATTCAACCCATCAATCCGACTCTGATTGTTGTGCTTTTCGGCATAGCTGATTTCACGCGCAATCTCCTGCTCCTTCTCCTGACAGGGGGAGGATGCCTGAGACATCGCGCTTACAGATAATAGGGTTAGCGCCAGTGCGATGCGGTATTTCATAGTCGAAACCTTCCATTGTTGGCTGGCGAAACAAGGCTCGCCAGCATCCAGTGACATAACGTGGACTTTGGTTCCATTAACTCAAGCATAGAACGTTAACGGCTAAAGCACCAAAGTAGGTGAAAAGATTCAGAATCCTGGAGGATCAGCCGAATCGATGGGTGGTATCGCGTAAACGTGAAAGCCAGGCAGAGGTCTGGCTGTCGTCATCCTGTAACGCGACGATGTAGCCGTGAGGGAGTGTTCTGTCCAGCACTTCCTTTGCTGCAGCACTCTGGGCGCTGGACTCAAATTTGATTAACAGCGTGTCGTTTAACGGCGTAATGCTCTTGAAATGGATGCCGTTTGCATCCAGATGATGCCAAATGGAAAAACCATCCGGCACACTTGTGTTTTGCGCGATTGGGCGTATCGCCAGCGTAGATTCACGGTTCTGCACTGTCACCCACCCTAAAAAGAGTACGCTGAACAGCGCCATCGCGGCGATGCCCATCAATAACCAGCGCAGGAAGGGACGTTGCGATTCCATTATTGACCCCGATTACCGTATTTTTTCTTCCACAACACCACCAGTGTGCCAACCAGGCCAATCACCAGCAGAACAACGGGAAGCAGCATCAAACAAGACATCAATGCGTCTTCATATTTACGAAACACCGGCGTTATACCCAATAAATACCCCAGTGTCGTCAGAATCAGCACCCATAACAAACCGCTCATCCAGTTGAAAAACTGGAAGCGAGCGCTACTAAGACCCGAGATTCCGGCAATAGTTGGTAACAGGGTGCGAACAAATGCAATAAAACGTCCAATCAGCAACGCTGAAAGACCGTGTTTATGAAAAAGATGATGCGCACGTTGATGATAATGCGCCGGAAGATGCGACAACCAATTTTGTACGGTTCGCGTGTTCCCCAGCCATCGGCCCTGGATATAGCTCAGCCAACATCCCAGACTGGCGGCCGTCGTTAATAACAAAATGGTCTGCGGATAGCCCATTGCCCCTTTTGCAATCAAAACACCGACCAGCACCAACAGACTGTCGCCAGGGAGGAAAGCGGCCGGAAGCAGGCCATTCTCGAGAAATAAGATGACAAATAACACAAAGTAGAGCATGCCGATCATGGATGGATTTGCCAGCGTTTCGAAATCCTGGCTCCAGAGGGCATGCAGTAATTGGCTTAAAAGTTCCATTCAATGTTCCTGGTACATCGGTTTACGGCACGTCGGATACCTGTAAAACAGCACGGCGACATTATTGATAGTGACATTATGGTCGCTCGTGGCGCATTCAGCAGCCTGGCTATTTCGGTAACAACGCTGTGAGCAAGCGCTAACTCACGCAGTGGCAAAGTGCGTCCAATTGTAACAAATGCCATAGTTCTGCGGCAGAGAAATTACGCTTTGTCAGAAAATGATTTTGCTTGTCGAAAGGAGGGGTGGCGAGGGTATTTACAAAGGCTGACACTCTATACTTTTTACTGACCCTTAAGTGGCCAGGCGCAGCGATGCTGTGCGCCTGACAGAGAAAAGCATTATTTTACGCCACTTGCTACGGTATCAAGGTGAACAACGGGGTTTTCCGCAAACAAATAGCGGTCAGCATTGAACTCGAAGTCATCGCTGGTTTCGTTAAATAACATCTGTTTGGTATTTTCCAGATGCTGCCACATCGCGACTTTAGCCGCATGCGGATCCTTGCGAATCAATGCTTTGAGAATTTGATCATGATCGTCACACCAGTTATCCACGGTGCGCAGGTCAATATGGTCGTGCAGTTTTTTCCAGTACGGGTTGTGCACACGCTGGGTCCACATTTTTTCGACAATGGCCGCCAGCGCGCTGTTTTGTGTCGCCAGGGCCACCTGCACATGAAACTGTAAATCCCATTCAGAATCGCGGAAGCACTTCTCTTTGCGCGCGTTTTCCTGAATTTCCATCAGTTTCATGATGTCTTGCTTGGTAACCTGGGTTGCGGCAAATTCCGCAATATTGCTTTCAATCAGCTGACGCGCCTGCAGAAGCTCGAACGGACCGTAGTTGGCAAATTCCAGCGATTCGTCAGGAGCCTGAGTATGACGAGGCTGATTGGAAATAACATGAATGCCGGAACCTTTACGGACTTCAACGTAGCCTTCGACTTCCAGCATGATAATCGCTTCACGAACCACGGTCCGGCTGACGCTTTTTTCGTCTGCGATAAAGCGCTCGGCGGGAAGTTTGTCACCCACAAGATAGACACCCTGCTCGATCCGGCTTTTCAGCTCGGCGGCAAGTTGCTGGTACAAACGACGTGATTCAGTGATTTCCATATGCGCTCCAGGCAAGATAAGGCATTAGTAGATTTGTTATACCACTTTTACGTCATTCTCACCACAACCCGGCAAGAAAAAGCCGCCCGAAACGGTGGGCGGCTTTTGGACAAACAGCAGTACAAATAAGTGCGTGTTCTAGCTTTGCGTTGCGGTACCGCCGACCGCATTTTCCTGCTCTAATTCACTGGCGGATTTACTTTTCAGCACCGTCCAGATAACCACCGCACCGAGCAGGTCGAACAGCGCCAGCACAGCGAACAGCGGGCTAAAGCCGATGGTGTCAGCCAGCGCACCAACCACCAGAGCAAACATGGTACTTGCCGTCCATGCCGCCATCCCGGTCAGACCGTTTGCGGTTGCTACTTCATTACGACCGAACACGTCAGAAGAGAGCGTAATCAGCGCGCCGGACAGAGACTGGTGAGCAAAACCACCAATACACAGCAGGCCGATTGCTACATACGGGCTGGTGAACAGACCGATCATGCCTGGGCCGATCATCAGCAGCGCACCCATGGTCACAACCATTTTACGGGAGACAATCAGGTTCACACCGAACCAGCGCTGGAACAGCGGCGGCAGGTAACCACCAACGATACAGCCCAGGTCAGCGAACAGCATTGGCATCCAGGCGAACATGGCGATTTCTTTCAGGTTAAAGCCGTAGACTTTGAACATGAACAGCGGGATCCAGGCGTTGAACGTACCCCATGCCGGCTCTGCCAGGAAACGCGGCAGCGCGATACCCCAGAACTGACGGGTGCCCAGAATCTGCAGGACGGACATTTTTTTGCCGTTAAAGGTCTGGTGTTGCGCTTCCTGACCGCCAATGATGTATTCGCGTTCTTCTTCAGTCAGTTTTTTCTGATCGCGCGGGTGTTTATAGAAAATTAACCATGCCATGGCCCAGGCGAAGCTCAGTACGCCAGAGATAATGAACGCCAGCTGCCAGCTGTGCATGACGATTGCCCACACGACCAGTGGCGGTGCAATCATCGCACCAATAGAAGAACCGACGTTGAAATAGCCCACTGCGATAGAACGTTCTTTCGCCGGGAACCACTCAGAAGCCGCTTTCAGGCCTGCCGGAATCATAGCAGCCTCTGCTGCACCAACGGCACCGCGCGCCAGCGCCAGACCGCCCCAGCTACCTGCCAGCGCTGTTGCGCCACAGAAGATGGCCCAGGTCACGGCGAAAACGGCGTAGCCGATCTTGGTACCGAGGATGTCCAGTACGTAACCTGCGACCGGCTGCATGATGGTATAAGCAGCCGAGTAGGCCGCAATAATATAGGAGTATTGCTGTGTGGAGATATTTAGCTCTTGCATCAGCGTAGGCGCTGCCGCAGCAATCGTGTTACGCGTCAAGTAACCCAGCACGGTGCCGATCGTCACCAGCGCTATCATGTACCAACGTAACCCTTTAATTTTACGCATGTAAACCTCATCGTTATGTTAATTCCGCTAGCGCGGTCACCTGCCGGTTGCGGTCGGGAGGTGAAAACGGAGGGCGTAACCGGTAAACACCGGAACGACCCGAACCTTGCTATTCAACGTGCTCAATTCGGTATCCGTACCGTAAAGACCGATGATTAATCACCGGCAATGCATTCCGTCGGCTGATGTATTCGACGGCAGAAAGATAACTTGTCATACAACTTCAAAAGGTGAGTGACATCACAAAAGTGTTTTTCTTTGTGTGGTTTTTAGCTTTGCGGTACCAGACCAGTACTGGCGCGGGCTGGCGGTGATTTTGATGCGCAATCTTGTAAATATTTGTCATCGTTTATTGATCTAACTCACGAAAAAGTCTTCGGCCACTGGAAATTGGTGTGATAACTTTGTCAGCATTAAGGTAAGCATCAGACGCACTCGTTTAGAGGAAGACGATAATGACCCCGTTTATGACCGAAGATTTTCTGTTAGATACCGAATTTGCGCGCCGCCTGTACCATGACTACGCGAAAGATCAGCCGATTTTTGACTTTCATTGCCACCTGCCGCCGCAGCAGATCGCGGATAACTACCGCTTCAAAAACCTGTATGACATCTGGTTAAAAGGTGATCACTACAAGTGGCGTGCAATGCGCACCAATGGTGTGCCGGAGCGCCTGTGTACCGGTGATGCCAGCGATCGTGAGAAGTTTGACGCCTGGGCCGCAACCGTACCGCATACGATCGGCAACCCGTTATACCACTGGACCCATTTAGAACTTCGTCGCCCATTTGGTATTACAGGTAAGCTGCTTTCGCCGTCTACGGCGGATGAAATCTGGAATCTGGGCAATGAATTACTGGCGCAGGATAAATTTACTGCTCGCGGTATCATGCAGCAGATGAATGTGAAGATGGTCGGCACCACCGACGATCCGATCGACTCTCTGGAGCACCACGCTGCCGTTGCCAAAGACACCACCTTCACCATCAAAGTGCTGCCAAGCTGGCGTCCGGATAAAGCCTTCAACATTGAACTGGCCACGTTTAACGACTACATGAGCAAGCTGGGTGAAGTGTCTGACACCGACATCCGTCGCTTTGCCGATCTGCAAACCGCGCTGACTAAACGTCTGGATCACTTTGAAGCACATGGTTGTAAAGTGTCAGACCACGCGCTTGACGTCGTACTCTTCGCCGAAGCAAGCGACGCGGAACTGGATAGCATCCTCGCTCGCCGCCTGGCGGGTGAAAGCTTAAGCCAGCATGAAGTCGCGCAGTTCAAAACTGCCGTTCTGGTGTTCCTCGGTGCGGAATATGCCCGTCGCGGCTGGGTACAGCAGTATCACATCGGTGCGCTGCGTAATAACAACCTGCGTCAGTTCAAATTGCTGGGGCCGGATGTGGGCTTTGACTCCATCAATGACCGTCCGCTGGCGGAAGAGCTGTCGAAATTACTCAGCAAGCAGAATGAAGAAAACCTGCTGCCGAAAACTATCCTGTACTGCCTGAACCCGCGTGATAACGAAGTGCTGGGCACCATGATCGGTAACTTCCAGGGTGAAGGTATGCCAGGCAAGATGCAGTTTGGTTCCGGCTGGTGGTTCAACGACCAGAAAGACGGTATGGAACGTCAGATGACCCAACTGGCACAGCTCGGTCTGCTGAGCCGCTTCGTGGGTATGCTGACCGACAGCCGTAGCTTCCTGTCTTATACCCGTCACGAATATTTCCGTCGCATTCTGTGCCAGATGATTGGCCGCTGGGTGCACGCGGGTGAAGCCCCGGCTGATATCCAGTTGCTGGGCGAGATGGTGAAAAATATCTGCTTTAACAATGCGCGTGACTACTTCGCGATTGAACTGAACTAAGGCCGTTTGAGGTTGATATGCAATACATCAAGATCCACTCGCTGGATAATGTCGCGGTAGCGCTGGCGGATCTCGCCGAAGGCACAGAAGTTGTTGTTGACGGTCATGAGATTTTGCTTCGTCAGGCGGTGGTACGTGGACATAAATTTGCCCTGCAGGCCATCCCGACGGGTGAGAATGTGGTGAAGTATGGTCTTCCTATCGGCCATGCCACAACAGATATTGCCGCAGGTGAACACATCCATTCTCACAATGTGCGTACCAATCTAAGCGATTTGGATGAGTATAGCTATCAACCTGATCTCATTGATGAAAATGCACCGGCGGCCGATCGTGAAGTTCAGATCTACCGCCGTGCAAACGGAGAGGTTGGGGTTCGCAACGAACTGTGGATCCTACCGACGGTGGGCTGTGTTAACGGCATTGCTCGTCAAATCCAGACCCGTTTTCTGAAAGAGACGCACAACGCCGAAGATATCGATGGCGTGCACCTGTTTAGCCACACCTACGGTTGCTCACAGTTGGGCGATGACCATATTAACACCCGTACTATGCTGCAAAATATGGTACGTCACCCGAATGCGGGGGCGGTGCTGGTCATTGGTCTGGGCTGTGAAAACAACCAGGTCGATGCGTTTCGCGAAACGCTGGGCGAATACGATCCGTCCCGCGTCCACTTTATGATCTGCCAACACCAGGACGACGAAGTGGAAGCGGGCATTGAGCATTTGTACGAATTGTATGAAGCCATGCGCCATGACAAGCGCGAGCCCGGCAAACTGGGCGAGCTGAAATTTGGTCTGGAGTGTGGGGGATCAGACGGACTTTCCGGGATCACTGCGAATCCGATGCTGGGACGTTTTTCTGACTACATTATCGGTAACGGTGGTACCACGGTATTAACCGAAGTGCCGGAAATGTTCGGTGCAGAACAGATTCTGATGAGCCATTGCCGCGACGAAGAGACCTTCGAGAAGACCGTCACCATGGTGAACGACTTCAAACAGTACTTTATCGCGCATAACCAGCCGATCTACGAAAACCCATCGCCGGGTAATAAAGCCGGTGGAATCACGACGCTGGAAGAAAAATCGCTTGGCTGTACCCAAAAAGCGGGCGCCAGCCAGGTGGTCGACGTGCTGCGTTACGGTGAACGCCTGAAAACCCACGGTCTCAACCTGCTGAGCGCGCCGGGCAACGATGCGGTTGCCACCAGCGCACTGGCGGGGGCGGGTTGCCACATGGTGCTGTTCAGCACTGGTCGCGGCACCCCTTACGGCGGCTTTGTGCCGACAGTAAAAATCGCGACTAACAGCGAACTGGCGGCGAAGAAGAAACACTGGATCGATTTCGACGCGGGTCAGCTTATTCACGGAAAAACCATGCCGCAACTGCTGAGCGAGTTCGTGGATGCGATCGTGGATTTTGCCAACGGTAAGCAGACCTGTAATGAACGCAATGAGTTCCGCGAGCTGGCTATCTTCAAGAGCGGCGTAACGTTATAAGTTACCCTTCATCTCTCGCGCTACAGCGGTGTTGGCTACGTCCGCTCACCCCGGTCACTTACGTATGTAAGCTTCCGGGGATTCCTGGACTTGCCGCCTGGCTGTAGCACGACATCTTTTGGGTAACACAGCAGTAGAATTTAAAAACGACGTTTCATATTATGAAGCGTCGTTTCTTTTTGCGTTATTAACAAGGATCTTCCATGAGCGCGTATTGGTTAGCCCAGGGCGTTGGTGTACTGGCGTTTATCATCGGTATCACCACGTTCATTAACCGCGACGAAAAGCGTTTCAAGCTCCAGCTTTCCCTCTACAGCGCCACGATCGGCGCGCATTTCTTTCTGATGGGCGCACTGCCTGCTGGCATGAGCGCAGAACTCAACGCCGTACGTACTATTATCTCCATGCATACCCGCAAGCTGTGGGTCATGGCCGTGTTTATTGTACTGACGCTGTTTTTTGGTTTGATCAAATTACACCACCCGGTCGAACTGCTGCCGATTATTGGTACGGTTGCCAGTACCTGGGCGCTGTTTCGCTGCAAAGGACTTTCCGTGCGCTGCATCATGTGGTGTTCAACCGCCTGCTGGGTCACGCATAACCTGTGGCTGGGATCGATTGGCGGCACTTTGATAGAAGGCAGCTTCCTTGTGGTGAACGGCCTGAACATTATCCGTTTCTGGCGAATGCAAAAACGCGGCATCGACCCGTTTAAAGTCGAAACCGCGCTGCAAAAAGAGAGTACTTCTCCGCGTTAATTGCGCAGAGGCATTAACGACGCGCGCTCGCTGTCTGCCTGGCAGGCGGCCGCGGTAAACAGCACATCGGTTGAGGAGTTGATGGCGGTCTCGCAGGAGTCCTGCACGACGCCAATAATGAAGCCGACGGCGACGACCTGCATGGCAACATCGGCTGAAATGCCGAACAAGTTACAGGCCAGCGGAATAAGCAGCAGCGAGCCGCCCGCTACCCCGGATGCGCCACAGGCGCAGAGCGAAGCCACGATGCTTAAGAGCACGGCTGTCGGGATATCCACGGCCACGCCCAATGTATGTACTGCCGCCAGCGAGAGCACGGTGATGGTGATGGCCGCGCCAGCCATATTGACTGTCGCCCCCAGGGGGATCGATACGGAATAGGTGTCTTTATCAAGCCCGAGTTTTTCGCACAGCGCCATATTTACCGGGATATTCGCCGCCGAGCTACGGGTGAAAAAAGCGGTTACACCGCTTTCACGTAAACAGAGAAGCACCAGCGGATAAGGGTTGCGGCGGATCTTCACCCAGACCAGCAGCGGGTTAATCACCAGCGCAACCAGCAACATACAACCGACCAGCACAAGCAGCAGTTGCGCGTAGCTCCAGAGCGCGCCAAAGCCCGTTGTCGCCAGGGTGGAGGCCACAAGCCCCAAAATACCCAGCGGTGCAAAGCGAATCACTAACGTAACCATAAACGCCACCGCACTGGACATGTCGTTAAGCAGGCTTTTGCTGGCATCACTACTGTGGCGCAAGGCAAAGCCGAGACCAATGGCCCAGGCCAGGATCCCGATGTAATTTCCTTTGATCAGCGCATCGACCGGGTTTGCGACGATATTCATCAGCAGCCCTTCCAGCACGCCAATAATACCGGAAGGCGCAACGATATCGGTCGCGCCTGCTACCAGATGCAGAGTGGAAGGGAACAGAAAACTGACGATCACCGCAGTCAATGCGGCGGAGAAGGTGCCGATTAAATAAAGCAGCAGGATAGGACGAATGCTGATTTTTTGCCCCTGCCGATGATTAGCCACCGAGGCCATCACCAGAAACAATACCAGAACCGGAGCCACGGCTTTTAGCGCACCGACAAACAGTGTACCCAGCATGCCAGCGGCGAGAGCGGTATCAGGCGAAAGCCAGCTCAACAAGATGCCCAGTACCAGTCCGGCGAGAATTTGCTTGACGATATTGCCGCGCATCATGCGTTGCAACCATGTCGTAGTGAGTTGTGTGTGCATACCTTTTCCTTGGTTTTATTGGTGTTCCATCGGTGCTGCGCCAGCAGGCGCAACGGATTGAGTATAAAGAATTCGCTGCTCGGAGGGCTGTTTCAGATACTGGCGGGGGGAAAAATCAGAAAAACGCCCTCTCCGGAAAGAGGGCGAACCAGGGACGTTGTTAACTCAGCGCCTTAGAACTGCTTATTCAGCAAGCTCACGCTTATCGTTGCGGTGGTTAACCCATGCGTTAATCAGCAAAGTCACCACCAGAATGCCGCCCACGATGCCAAGCGAGATGGCAATCGGGATATGGAAGAAATCGACAATCAGCATCTTGATACCGATAAACACCAGGATCACCGAGAGGCCATATTTCAGCATCGAGAAGCGTTCTGCCACGCCTGCCAGCAGGAAGTACATCGCCCGCAGGCCCAGGATTGCAAACAGGTTAGACGTCAGTACGATAAACGGGTCGGTAGTGACAGCAAAAATTGCCGGAATACTGTCGACCGCAAATATCACATCGCTCAGTTCAACCAGAATCAGCACCAGCAGCAATGGCGTGGCAAACAGCAAGCCATTCTTACGCACAAAGAAGTGCTCGTTTTCGATTTTATCCGTCATGCGCAAATGGCTGCGTAACCAGCGAACCAGAGGCTTGTCGCCAATGCCGCCTTCATCTTCTTTTGCCAGCGCCATTTTCACACCGGTGAAAAGCAGGAATGCGCCGAAGACATACAGCAGCCATTCAAACTGGGAGATAAGCCAACTGCCGGCGAAGATCATGATGGTACGCAGGACGATCGCGCCGAGCACACCGTAGATCAACACGCGACGTTGCAGCGCAGCCGGTACCGAGAAGTAGCTGAACAGCATCAGCCAGACAAAGACGTTATCCACCGCCAGCGCTTTTTCAATCAGGTAGCCGGTCAGGAACGCCAGCGCCTGGGTGTCGGCGACAGCGCGGCCCTCGTTTTGTACCAGATACCACCAGAATGCAGCGTTAAATAAGAGAGAAAGGCTAACCCAGACCAGAGACCAGACGGCCGCCTGTTTCATGGACATCGTGTGCGCGCCACGACGCCCCTGAAGCAGGAGGTCGATAGCCAGCATGATAACGACAACAACGGCGAAGCCGCCCCAGAGTAGCGGTGTACCGACAGTATTCATGTGAGGTTCCTCAGCACCTTACACGTCATCCTTGATGATGGCGTGTATAAACAAAAACGGCTAACGTCGAAAGACGTCAGCCGCATGCTTTAGGTGCAATTGGGTCCTCGCCTTTCGGCAAGGTCTCACTTACGTCACATTAATGACGCCCGGCGACCGGATGCTTATACCCGTCATATTTCGAACCGCAGGTGCGTTGGCTACATTCGTTCATCCGACTCACTTACTTTGTAAGCTCATCGTGACTCTCTCACTTGCCGCCTTCCTGCAACGCGAAATCTTTAGGGTAGAGGCATCGTAATGACGACCCACCGGCAACGAAGTTACTCCCCTTTGCTCGTAACAAAATATGACAGGGGATTCACCCCGTCAATGATCTGTAACATATGTTTTACATACCTTTACGCAGGCAGTTCCACGCTCACATCATCTGCCGGGAAAACTACCCCCGTTTGACGGCGGATTTCCGTCGACAGCTTCGCGGTGATACGGCTAACTGCCAGGCCTGCATGGTTTACTTCATTCTGCTCGACCAGGCTGGCGAACGTTTCCGCTTCGTACAGCATGGTGTTGATATGCTGAGGCTGCGTCAGCTCCTGCGCTTTACCGCCGCGCGGCACGAAAGAGAGCTTCTGGCATTCGGAGATCTTTTCGATGACCAGCGAGCCGGCTTCACCCTGAATTTCGCTTGGCAGTACCGAGTCGCTCACTTTGGAATGTTGCAGCGTGACGCTGAAATCGCCGTAGTCGAGCACGACCACGCCGTGAGCATCTACGCCGCTTTCCAGCAGGCTGGCGGTGGCCTGCACGCCCTTCGGTTCGCCCCAGAGTGCAACAGAGGCGGCCAGGACATAAAAACCGATATCCATAATCGAGCCGTTAGAGAAGGCCGGATTAAATGTGTTCGGGTTTTCGCCATCCAGGTAACGCTGGTAGCGCGAGGAGTACTGGCAATAGTTGAGAAACGCTTTGCGCAGTTTACCTGCTTTCGCAAGAGACTGTTTCAGTAGCACAAAATTGGGCAGGCTGGCGGTTTTAAAGGCTTCGAACAGGACTACCTGATTCTCTCTGGCACAGGCAATCGCCTCTTCCACTTCTTGCAGGTTCGACGCCAGCGGCTTTTCGCAAATGACATGTTTTTTATGGCTGAGAAAGAGTCGGGTTTGCGGAAAATGCAGCGAGTTGGGGCTGGCAATATAAACTGCATCAATCTCATCGCTTTGCGCCATGGCCTCCAGCGAGGTAAAAAGATGTTCGACAGGATAATCCCGGGAGAAATCCTGCGCCTGTTCGAGGCTGCGGGAGTACACCGCCGTGAGTTTATATTTGCCCGTTTCATGGGCGGCATCGACAAACTGGCGGGTGATCCAGTTTGTGCCAATGACAGCAAAACGTATCATTAAGCGAGTTCCTTTAACTGAGCACTGTCTGGCAATGTAGCATGATGCGCACAGAGGAAAAAAGGTTGATCTCCCGGTTATGGAAGACGTCTCGCATGTCACTCTTTTTGTTAAAAAAGATTAAGCCCGGCAATGCGATCCAGCGCACTTTGCAACGCTTCATCTCCCGCTGTCAGGCTAATGCGAATAAAACCTTCCCCACCTTGCCCAAAACCTGTGCCAGGCGCGACCAGCACATGCGCCTCGTGCAACAACAACTGGGCAAATTGCTGCGAGTTAAACGCAGGCGGTACCGCAAGCCAGAGGAAAAAAGTCCCTTGCGTTTCGCGTACCGGCCAGCGTAGCGCCGCCAGGCGCTGTAACACGCGTTCGCGACGCTGGTGGTAGACCGATACCAGTTGCGCTAAACGTTCAGAGGGGAGGGCGAGTGCCGTGACCGCCGCATCCTGAATCGCGCCAAACACAGTACTGTAGCTGTGCGTGTGCAATTTTTTAAATGCCCGGATGATCGAGGCGTTGCCGACCGCAAAGCCAAAGCGCCAGCCCGCCATATTAAAGGTCTTCGAGAAGGTATACGTCTCCACTCCCCACGCTTTCGCGTCGGATTGCGAGAAGAGGCTCAGCGGAGTGTCTGCGGTATCGCTGCCAATGGCGGCATAGGCAAAATCATGCAGGATCGGCACGTGATAACGCCGTGCGAAGCGCAACGCGCTGGCGAACAGTTCCGGTGTGGCCAGGGCACCCGTCGGGTTATGTGGATAGTTGAGTACCACCAGTCCGGCCTTGTCTGCAACGTTACCCGGTACCTCGTTGAAATCAGGCAGGAATTGATTTTCAGCACGAAGTGGCAGGCCGTAAAAACAGGCCTGAGACTGCAATGCCGCCGAGCGGTAAATGGGATAGCAGGGGTCGGTAGAAATCAGATATTGCCCTGGGCTGAGGACCGCGCGAGGGATCCCGCTCACCCCGATATGTGACCCCTGGAATACCGCCACTTCGCTGTCGGGATCGAGCGCCACGCCGTAATGGCGCAGATAAAAATCGGCAATGGCCTGGCGGATCTGCGGCTTGCCCCAGAATGAGGGATACCCGTGGTTCTCACTTCTCTCAATCGCTACCTGCAGCGAGGCGACCACTTCCGGCGGCGTGGGTTGATCCGGGCTGCCGCTCGAGAGATCGATCAGCGGTAAATCGGGCGTGTTCACCTGGGCTGCCAGTTTTTCCAGTACACTGAATAAATTCTCTTCCAGCGCATCGACCAGCGGTGAGGCGTTAAAATCAGGCATGGGGTTCTCGGATTTATTTATTAATATGTTTCCATCTTTAATTTATTTTTCTGCATTGTCTAAGCAACAAAATTAGCTATTGATTTCTGATTTTTAGATATGGATTTCCTGATTATATTTATGCGAAAAAAGCAAAATGAAATCCGGTAATGTGACTTACAACGCACAGTCGGCTGTGATTTAATCGATTTTACTTGCACACCAACAGGGAAAATGCGTTATGAACAAGCCAGTAGTATTAGGTTTTGTCTTTGCTTTATTGTCATCATCTTCATTTCTGGCTGCGGCGCAGGATAATATTATTCGAGTCGGTTTTAATCCCGGGCCTTATAAAGAACAATTTGAAAAGGGTGTCGCACCCTTTCTGATTAAGAAAGGCTATAAAGTCGAATATAAAGATTTCAGCGATGGTATTCAGGTAAACGATGCGGTTGCCCGTGGCAACATTGAAGCCAATATCATGCAGCATCCGGTATATTTGAAATCGGTGAATGAACGTCTGGGTATCGACAACATTGGTATCGTGCAGGTGCCGACACCGCCAATGGGGCTGTATGGCGGCAAAATTAAAGCGCTGAAAACCCCGGCGGCAGGCACCGTAATTTCTGTTCCTAATCAGCCACCTAATGAATATCGGGCTCTGTTAGTACTCCAAAGCCTCGGCTGGGTAAAACTCAAGCCAGACAGCGATCCTGCCACCTTCTCACAGCGCAACATCCTCGAAAATCCGTACAAAATTGTCCTCAAAGAGATGGATAACGCGCAGCAGGTCCGTGCGCTGCCGGATGTGGATTACGGTTTGATTCAGGGCAACTTTGCCGTATCCAGCGGTCTGAAGCTCAATTCGGCATTACAGCTTGAAACCCCGGTAAGCCAGTTTATTAACGTCGTGACCATTGCCGGTAAAAATAAAGACGCGCAGTTTGCTAAAGATATTGTTGCCGGATACCACTCAGCTGATTTCAAAAATTATATTTTGACTCACGAGCAATATAACGGTTACTTGCAGCCTGATTATTTGAAATGAGCAATGCAATGATTGAGCTTCGCCATGTCAGCAAAACATTCTCCCGTAATGGAAACCCGGTTCTGGCATTAAAGGACATTAACCTTAGTATTGCTAAGGGCGATATTTTCGGGATTATTGGTTATAGCGGTGCAGGGAAAAGTACCTTGCTACGTTTAATCAATCGTCTCGAATCGCCAGGCCAGGGAGAGGTGGTGATTAATGGCGAAGTATTGCAGGAATTTAGCGGTAAACGTCTGCGTGCGATCAAGAAAGATATTGGAATGATCTTTCAGAACTTTAATTTGCTGAATTCGAAAACGGTTTTCCATAACGTCGCCATTCCGCTCATTTTGCAGGGGCGTGATAAGGCATTTATTCAGGCACGGGTGACGGAGTTGCTGGAGTTTGTCAATCTCAGCGACAAGCTGCATAGCTTCCCGAACGAATTATCGGGCGGGCAAAAACAGCGTGTCGGTATTGCTCGCGCGCTGGCGACCAATCCATCCGTTTTATTGTGTGATGAAGCGACATCGGCGCTGGATCCCCATACCACGGTGCAGATCTTACTGTTGTTGCAGGAGATCAACCGCCGCTATGGCATCACCATCGTGCTGATCACGCACGAAATGTCGGTTATTCAGAAGATCTGTAACAAGGTTGCGGTAATGCAGAACGGCAGCATTGTGGAGCAGGGAGAGGTCTTTAACTTGTTTGCCCAGCCGCAACATCCGGTCACCGCCAGCTTCGTGCAGTCGGTGATTCATGACAAGCTGCCGGAGCGCGTCTCCTCTGTGCTGCAACGGGATAACGGCGCGCAGGCTCTGCGCCTTGAGTTTGTTGGCGCAACGGCGCAGCAGCCCATCATCAACCGCATCATCAAGGACTATGCCATTGAGGTGAATATTCTCTTTGCCAGCATGTCCGACGTTCAGGGGCGAATTCTGGGGTTCATGATCGTGCAGATTCTCGGTGAGGCAGAGCAAACCGACAACGCCATTGCCCACCTTCGCGACGCAGGAGTGAAAATCACCCATGTTTGAGTTTATTGACACAGCCGTCACCGGCGATCAATTCCTGCTGGCATTGCACGACACCCTGGTGATGATCGCCGTTTCGCTGGGTTTCGGTTCACTGCTCGGCATCCCGCTGGGCATTGTGCTGGTCGTTTGCCGTCCTGGCGGCATTCTGCCCAATCGGTTTGTGCACCAGGTGCTGAACCCGATAATCAATGTTGTCCGCTCGCTGCCGTTTATCATTTTGCTGATCACCATTCTGCCTTTTACCCGTCTGGTGGTGGGTACCACCATCGGTACGGCAGGGGCGATTGTGCCGCTGATTGTTTTTATTGCGCCCTATATTTCCCGGCTGGTCGAAAGCTCGCTGCTGGAAGTGGATGAGGGGATCCTTGAGGCCGCCGATGCCATGGGCGCCACCGCCTTACAGACCATCTGGCACTTTATGTTGCCGGAAGCAGCATCATCTCTGATTTTGGCCCTTACTACCGCCACCATTGGCCTGCTGGGCGCGACCGCCATGGCCGGAACCGTGGGCGGCGGCGGGATCGGCGATTTAGCCATTACCTATGGTTACCAGCGCTTTGATGCTTTCGCCACGCTGGTCACCGCGCTGGTGCTGATTGTCATCGTTCAGCTTATCCAGACCCTCGGAACCCGCGTTGCTCGCCGTATTCGCCGCGAGTGAGGCTGCTATTTCATCTATTCAGGAGAGCAATATGCCAGTTGTAGAGAGCTTTACCCTCGACCATACCAAAGTCAAAGCCCCGTATGTCCGCGTAGCCGGTTATGAGCGTCACCGGCTTGGCAGTGTGGTGCAGAAGTTTGATTTACGTTTCCTGCAACCCAATGCGGATGCCATTCCCACCGCCGCGCTACACACTCTGGAACACCTGCTGGCGTTTGGTCTGCGTGAAGAACTGGAAGGCGTTATCGATATTTCACCGATGGGTTGCCGTACCGGTTTCTATCTGATCCTGTGGGATGAGCACGATCCGAAACACATCGCAGCGGCGCTGACACGGGTCTTGCAGCGTGTGCTTACCGCAACAGATGTGCCTGCGGTCACGCCGCTTGCCTGCGGCAACTATCGCGATCACTCACTGTTCTCGGCCCAGGAATACGCGAAGCTGGTGCTGGATGCCGGTATCAGCGACGACCCGTTTCGGGAATAAGCGATGATTGCCCTCGATTTTCGCGGCCAGACTGCCGTCGTGACCGGCGGCCTGCAGGGGATTGGTAAAGCCATTGCAGAACTGCTGCATCGCGGCGGCGCAAATGTAGTGGTAGGCGATATCGCCGCCAGAGCGCGGGAGCAGACGCTGCGCCAGCTAGTGCTACGTACCGATGTTTCCTCTCGCGAACAGGCCCATCAGCTCATTGGCGCCGCGGTGGAGACTTTCGGCGGCGTGGACATCCTGGTCAACAGCTGTGGCGTCTCGGCGATGAGTACGGTAACGCAGATGAGCGATGCCGACTGGCAGCGCATTCTGGACGTCAACGTCAAAAGCATTGGTTACCTGGCGGAGGCGGCCATACCGCTAATGAAAGTCAAAAGCGGTGGCCGCATCATCAATATCGCCTCACAGGCGGGAAAAAATGGCTATCGGCTAATGGGGCAGTATGTGGCGTCTAAACATGCGGTCCTCGGCCTGACTAAAGTGATGGCCATTGAGCTCGCCCGTGACAATATCCTGGTGAACGCGGTGTGCCCCGGCATTGTCGAGACGGAGATGAAGTGGCGCGAACGTCGCGAAGGTGCGGAACTGCGCGGCATGACGCCGGAAGCCATCTACGCCGAAGACTGTTCCCAGGTTCTGCTGGGACGCACGGCGCAACCAGAAGATGTGGCTGGCGTAGTGGCGTTTCTTGCCAGCCCGCTGGCGGCCTATATGACCGGGCAGGCGATTAATGTTACTGGTGGGATGACGATGCACTAAAACCTGCCCATCAGGCTATTTTATTTGCCATTTTGGACCTGGGCAGTGCTCACAATCCTCACGTACTACGTGTACGCTCCGGTTGTTGCGCGCTGTCCGTGTCCAAACTGCCTGCAACAATAACGCCTGATGGGCAGGTTTCATTTCTGAGGTATCACAATGAAACCTGATCAACTTGCGGTAATGCACTGGGGAACCTACCGGGTGACCACCGATAACGGCAAACTGACCGCTGTCAGCCCGGTGGCCTGGGACAGCAACCCGTCGCGCATTGGGCAATCGCTGCCGGGTGCGGTGCAGGGAACCTCACGCGTACGCCGTCCGGCGGTGCGGGAGGGGTTTCTGCAAAAAGGCGCCGCCTCGCGGGAAGGGCGTGGACGTGAACCTTTTGTCGAAGTGAGCTGGGAGCAGGCGCTGACGCTGGTGGCCGATGAACTCACCAGAGTGAAACGCGAGCAGGGCAATGCGGCGATTTATGGCGGCTCTTATGGCTGGTCGAGCGCCGGACGTTTTCATCATGCGCAAAGCCAGCTGCACCGTTTTCTCAATTTCTTTGGTGGCTATACCGGCAGCACCAATACCTACAGTATCGCCGCCGGAGAGCGCATTTTGCCGCATATTCTCGGCGATCTCGACACCCTGCAACGCCAGCATACTCACTGGCCGGTGCTGGCGGAGCACTGCGAGTTATTTGTCGCCATTGGCGGCTTGCCGCTGCGTAATGCGCAGGTGAACGGCGGCGGGGCCAACGATCATGCCCTGCAACACTGGTTGCAGACCTTGCGCCGTAACGGCACCCGCTTTATCAATATCAGTCCGGTAAAAAACGATCTCTCTGCCGTACCGGATGCCGACTGGCTGGCCGTTATCCCGGGGAGCGACACTGCGCTACTGCTGGCGCTCTGCCAGGTGCTGATTGCCGACGGGTTATACGACCGGGCGTTTGTTGACAGCCACACGGTGGGGTTCGCACCGTACCGGGATTATCTCTTTGGCCGGGATGACGGCGTGGTGAAAAGCCCGGAATGGGCTGAGTCCAGAACCGGGCTTGCCGCCGGGGCGATCCGTCATCTGGCCCATGAGATGGCACGGCATCGCACGATGATTAACATAGCCTGGTCGGTTCAGCGTGCCCGCCAGGGAGAACAGACCTTCTGGGCGACGGTGGCGTTGACCGCGCTGCTGGGGCAGATTGGCACGCCCGGCGGTGGACTGGGCTTTGGCTACGCTTCGACCAACCTGGCGGGAGCCGACCGGCGCGTCTTTTCCGGCCCGCGTTTGCCCCAGGGGCGCAATCCGGTTGAGGGCAAAATCCCGGTCGCCCGTTTCGCCGACATGCTGCTGCATCCCGGCGAACCCTATGAATTTGACGGGCAGACCCACTTTTACCCGGACATTCGCTTTGTCTACTGGGCGGGCGGCAATGTCTTTCATCACCATCAGGATCTCAACAGGCTGGTGCGCGCCTGGCGGCGTCCGGAAACCATTGTGGTCCACGAGCAGTACTGGACGGCGCAGGCGAAATTCGCCGACATTGTGCTGCCCGCCACCACCTCGCTTGAGCGCGAGGACATCGGGAGCGCCAGCAACGACGGCTTTATGATCGCCATGCGCCAGCACATTGCGCCGTTTGCCGATGCCCGCGATGACTATGCTATTTTCAGCGGGCTGGCTGCCCGTCTCGGGTTTGGCGAGGCTTACACCGAAGGACGGGACGTCAGGGCCTGGCTACAGGTTATGTATGAGCAGTCGCGCCCGCGCGCCGAGGCCGAAGGGATCGCACTCCCGGCGTTCGATGATTTCTGGCAACAGGGCGTGCTGGAATTTATGCGTCCTGAAGAGCCGCAAATCCTGCTTAAGGATTTTCGTGACGATCCGCTTAACGCCCCGCTTGCCACACCTTCCGGTAAGATAGAGCTTTTTTCGCAGACGATTGCCGATTTTGGCTACGAAGAGTGTCCGGGGCATCCGTACTGGCACGAGCCGGAAGCGCAGTATCAGCAGACGGTTGCCCGGGAATGGCCGCTGCATTTGCTCTCCAGCCAGCCGCGTACCCGGCTGCACAGTCAGTACGACCACGGCAGCGTAAGCCGGGAGAGCAAAATTTCCGGGCGAGAGCCGCTGTGGATCCATCCGTATGATGCTGCCGCGCGCGGTATTCGCGACGGCGACGTGGTGAAAGTGTTCAATACGCGAGGCGCATTACTGGCCGGGGTGAAATTGAGTGAGGCTATACGGCCCGGCGTGGTGCAGATGTCCACCGGCGCCTGGTATGACCCGGAAAATACCGCCGACGCCCAGCCGCTGGATAAACACGGTAATCCCAATGTGTTAACCGAAGATCGCGGCAGTTCGCGTCTGGGACAAGGCTGTAGCGCGCAGAGTTGCCGGGTGGAGATTGCGAAATTTGAGGGGAGGTTGCCAGCGGTAACGGCCTGGGAACCGCCTGTTTTTGTCACGCTCGGGCAACAAAAACAGGCGTGATACCTTACTGCACGGCGGCGAAGGCTGAGGCTACGCGTGCGATATTGTTGTGGTTAAGGCCCGCCACGCAGACACGGCCGCTGGCAATCAGGTAGACCCCAAAGGCTTCACGCAGTTTATCCACCTGTTCGGCGCTGAACCCGGTGTAACTGAACATCCCGCGCTGGGTGAGCAGGTAGGTAAAATCGTGATCCGGCAGAGCGTCTTTAAGCACATCCACCAGCGCCTGGCGCATTTCGCTGATGCGGGTGCGCATGGCGTCCACTTCGGCACGCCACAGGGCGTTCAGCTCTGGATCGTTGAGCACCATGGAAACCACCTGCGCGCCAAAGTTCGGCGGGCTGGAGTAGTTGCGACGCACGGTGGCTTTTAACTGGCCCAGCACGCGTCCGGCGGCATCGGCATCTTCACACACCACGGACAACCCGCCCACGCGCTCGCCGTACAGCGAGAAAATCTTGGAGAACGAGTTGCTGACCAGCGCAGGCAGGCCAGTGCTGGCAATCGCGCGAATGGCGTAGGCGTCATCTTCCAGACCCGCGCCAAATCCCTGATAGGCGATGTCGAGGAACGGGATCAGATCGCGGGAAATCAGCACTTCAATCACTTCATCCCACTGCGCATTCGTCAGATCCGCACCCGTCGGGTTATGACAGCACGGGTGCAGCAGCACGATACTGCGCGGCGGTAGCTGTTTTAAGGTGCTGAGCATGCCGCTGAAATCGACACCACGCGTGGCGTTATCGAAGTACGGGTAGGTGTGTACGTTAAATCCGGCACCGGCAAAAATAGCGATGTGGTTTTCCCAGGTCGGATCGCTGACCCATACGTCGGAGTCCGGGAAGTAGCGTTTCAGGAAATCGGCGCCCACTTTCAGCGCACCTGAGCCGCCCAGCGTCTGGATAGTGGCAATACGCCCGGCGTTCAGCGCCGGATGGTTGTTGCCAAACAGCAGTGTCTGAATGGCGCTGCGATAAGGGGCAAAACCTTCCATTGGCAGATAGAGGCTGGCTTTGTGTGGCTGACTCTGCAGGCGGGTCTCAGCTTCCTGAACGGCTTTAAGGCAAGGAATGATGGCCTGCTCGTCATAATACAGCCCGATGCTGAGATTCACTTTGTCAGCACGTTTGTCCTGATGGAAAGTCTCCATCAACGACAGGATAGGGTCGCCCGCGTAGGCGTCAACATTCTGGAACACAGTCACTACTCCTGAAATTACAGTCAGAGGTCAATCCATTACACCGCGTAGCGTCCCGGGCGGTGGTTCATGGCAATAATGGAATTCAGAATCACGGCACCCACAATAGAGGCCGCGAGCATCGGCAGGCTCACGAAGAACAGCGATGCGGTCACGATGCAGGCATCAACCACCATCTGGAATTTACCGGCGCGGATGCCGCTTTTATCCTGCAGATAGAGCGCCAGAATATTTACGCCGCCGAGGCTCGCTTTATGGCGGAACAGCACCACAAAGCCGATGCCAACCATGATATTGCCAAAGAGTGTGGCGTAGTAGGGATTAAGCTGATCGAAATGGATAAAGCGCCCGTGCAGATCGGAGAACAGCGACACCAGCGCCACGGCGCAGAACGTTTTCAGCGTAAACTGCATGCCCATCCGGCGAACAGAGAGCCAGTAAAACGGCAGGTTGATCAAAAAGAACGCCACGCCAAACGGCAAATGGGTTGCGTAGTGGATCAGAAAAGCGATACCCGCCGTACCGCCAGTGAGCGCGCCCGCCTGGCGGAACATAATCACGCCAAAAGAGATCATCAGCGTACCGAACAGCAGCGCCAGCGCATCTTCCAGCCAGGTATGAGCAAGTTTATTGGGAGTCAGGACGTTATCCATAAGAAAGTACGATTCAACAATTGCCAGAGATAAGAAATATCCTGCAAAAACCACACCAGATCCGCTTTCCGGCATAACTGAGTGGGGAAAAAACAGGCGGCCATATCCCTAACATATTGATATGGCGAAAAGAGAGGGGTGCGTGTTTTGTGCGTTTACATGCCGATATTCGGGTGATGTGTGTGATTTTTTCTCATTCTATACATTAATCAACCGGTTGGTTGCACCAAAATAAGGCGCACTGCCCTGTATCAGGGCAGCAAACCGCTGTCAGGCATCAACTGACCATTTTCTTTCAGGCGGTTAAGGACAACGGAGGTCTTCAAATGCGCAACCCCTTTGTTTTGCGCCAGAATATGGCTGATTAAATGACTCAGGCCGGGTAAATCCGGCACGGCAACCCGGAGCAGGTAATCGGCGTCACCGGTGGTTTTCCAGGCATCGAGAATCGCGTCCACTTCGCTTATCATCTGGTGGAAACTTTCCACATACTCCTGCGTGTGGTTTAAAAGACGCACTTCAATCAGCCCCAGCATTTCACGCCCGGCGGCGTCCGGCGCGAGCCGCGCATGATAACCGAGAATCAATTGTGCCTGCTCCAGTGCGATACGACGCCGTGAACACTGGGAAGCAGAAAGGCCAATGAGATCGCTCAGTTCCTGGTTGGTCAAACGGCCGTTGGCCTGCAACAGGGTGAGGATTTTCAGATCAAAGTCGTCGATGTTATACATGTGCGCCAATACCGGAACGAAAGAGTGACTACCAGACTAACAGCTTTTTTGATGGCGGGAAGCCTGACGGCGCTGCGCTTTTTCCCATTGCACTAAAACGGTTCGTTTTCATGCATTCGAAAGTCACTTTTCTCATAAGTCGTGCGTGATTGGCGTCGTTAATGCGCGAAACTGCTGAACATTCAACCGATTCTCACAAAGTGTGAATCTGCATGAAAATTTATATTGTTCGCTTATTCAGTGAGTTAGCCTGCTATTGTCGTTCTCTCCCCACTGGCTGGCCTGAAAGTTGCTCAGGCCGGTGGTGACTTTTACAGACAGGGGAGAGGTCAGAGATGGCAGCACAACACGATAACGAATTAAAACGCGGGTTAAAAAACCGCCACATCCAGTTGATTGCGCTTGGTGGGGCCGTAGGCACCGGGCTGTTTTTGGGCATTGCACAGACGATTCGCATGGCCGGGCCGTCCGTACTATTGGGGTATGCGATTGCCGGACTGATTGCTTTTTTCATCATGCGCCAGCTCGGCGAAATGGTGGTAGAGGAGCCGGTGGCGGGGTCTTTCAGCCATTTTGCCAATCGCTACTGGGGACCTTTTGCCGGGTTTATGTCCGGCTGGAATTACTGGGTGCTGTATGTGCTGGTGAGTATGGCAGAGCTGACGGCGGTTGGGATTTATATTCAGTACTGGTGGCCGGACGTGCCAACGTGGGTGTCGGCGGCCATTTTCTTTGTGGCGATCAACGCTATCAACCTGACGAACGTCAAAGTGTACGGCGAGATGGAGTTCTGGTTCTCCATTATTAAAGTCGCTGCCATCATCAGTATGATTGTTTTTGGCGGTTATCTGCTGTTTAGCGGCAACGGTGGTCCGGACGCATCGGTGGCGAATCTATGGCAGGATGGCGGATTCTTCCCGAACGGCATCAGTGGTCTGGTTATGGCAATGGCGGTGATCATGTTCTCCTTTGGCGGCCTGGAGCTGGTGGGGATCACCGCAGCAGAAGCCGACGATCCGCAAAAAAGCATTCCCAAAGCCACGAATCAGGTTATTTACCGTATTCTGCTGTTTTACGTGGGATCGCTGGCCGTTTTACTGTCGCTCTACCCGTGGAAAAACGTGGTGGAAGGCGGCAGCCCGTTCGTGCTGATCTTCCATGCACTGGACAGCAATATCGTCGCCAACGCCCTCAATCTGGTGGTGCTCTCCGCCGCGCTGTCGGTTTATAACAGCTGTGTTTACTGCAATAGCCGCATGCTGTTTGGCCTGGCGCAGCAGGGTAACGCCCCGCGTTCGCTGCTTAAGGTAAACCGCCGGGGGATCCCGCTGACCGCGCTGGGCGTTTCCGCTGTGGCTACGGCGCTGTGTGTACTGATCAACTATGTGATGCCGGGTAAGGCCTTTGAATTGCTGATGGCATTAGTGGTTGCCGCATTGGTGATCAACTGGGCGATGATCTGTATCACCCACCTGAAATTCCGTCTCGCCATGCAGAAAGCCGGGAAAACCACCGCCTTTCAAAGCCTGGGTTACCCGCTGACTAACGTTATTTGTCTGCTGTTTCTGGCGGCGATTCTGGTGGTGATGTTTATGACGCCGGGGATCCGCATCTCCGTATGTCTGATCCCGGCATGGCTGCTGGTGCTGGGGGCGGGCTATATGTGGAAGAAAAAACGCGCCGCCGCCGTTCTGATAGCGGAAGTAAATCAGGGCTAAACCATCACGCCGGAGCAATGCTCCGGCGATGAGACGAAAATAGGGTGAGAAGCGTCACCAGCCGTATTTGGAATAACCCTCTATCCACCCTGTGCCCGTGCGTCTGAACATACCTGTCTGATTGCCTCTTCCGAGCAGGATAAAAACCGCAACAGAAAGGCAGTATCTTTCTCTTTTCATTTGCCTCGACCTGATGTGTGCATTAGCTGTGTATAAATACAGTCAGTCAGCTCTCACACGAGACGGAACGCAATTCACATGATAATGCTGGCTGGATGGTTGATCGCAGATGAGCCGTCTGCATTGTTTTAAAATCATCGCACGATGATCAGAGGAAATTCCGGATACTCACCGGTCATAGATATCTATTTAATTAATATTTCTCGTCATGTATAGAGTATTAAACCAAAAAAGATAAAAATACTGGCAGAATATAAATAAAGTCAGGGGCGAAGCGGCTCCGTTTACGACCTGTTTTTATTGCTGTATAACGGAATTGCTTAGCATGAAAACTATCGCACCATAATAAGAACGAACGGCAAAACAAAGGTTAAGGTAATGTCAGACGAGAGAATCTCCGAGAAAGTCAAAAACGTGCAGTCATCTGCCATCCGCGAATTATTAAAACACAGCAAAATGGAAGGGGTTATCTCTCTTGGCGGGGGCATTCCTAACCCCGATCTCTTCGATCGCGAAGGGCTCCAGATGGCGATGGATAAAGTGTTATCTGTTTCCTGGAAAGATGCTTTTCAATACGGTCTGAGCGAAGGCAGCCCGGATTTGCGTGAGGCGATCTGCCAGCTTCTGAAACAGCGTCTGATTACCTGCCACCCTGACGACGTCGTGATTACCTCGGGTTCTCAGCAGTCTCTGGATATGCTCGCCCGCGTACTGATTAACCCGGGTGATGTCATTGTTGTGGAAAGACCCACCTACCTGGCCGCATTGCAGGTCTTCCATCTGGCGGAAGCGCAGCTTGCGTCTGTGGGCACAGACGGTGAAGGCATGAAGGTTGATGAGCTGGAAGAGCTGGTTAAAACCACCACCATCAAAGCCGTTTATATTGTGCCGACCTTCGGCAATCCTGGCGGAGTCACACTTTCTGATGAGCGTCGCAAAAAGCTGGTTGAACTGTCCAAACGCTATAACTTTGTCATTATCGAAGATGATCCTTATAGCGAAATTAATTTCACTGACAAACTGTTCAAGCCATTAACCGCATGGGCGAAAGAGATCGATAACAGCGAAAACGTTATTTACACCTCGACGTTCTCTAAAATCCTGGCACCGGGTGCGCGCGTGGGTTGGGTTGTCGCGCCGGAGTGGATTAAGAAACAGATTGTGACCCTGAAACAGGCCACGGATTTGCATACCAGTTCACTCTCGCAGTCGCTGGCTTATCACTATTTGCAGACGGGGCGCCTGCCAGATCAGTTAAAAATTATCCGTGCCTCTTATAAAGATAAATGTCAGGTGTTATGTGAAGAGATTGAACGCGAGTTAGGCGAGCATTTGACCTTCCACCGTCCGCAGGGCGGGATGTTCCTGTGGGCTAAATTTAAGTATCAAAAGAACACCACTGACTGGCTGAAAAAGACGCTGGCAAACGGCGTGGTCTATGTGCCGGGCGAGTTCTTCTATGCGGATAACCCGGATGCGTCGACGTTGCGTATGTCTTACGTGTCAGTGGCAGATGAAAACCTGAGAAAAGCCGTTGCCCGCCTTAAAGCCTCTCTTGAATAAGTTCAGACATAAAAAAACCATGTATCCCACAAGGGATACATGGTGAGTAAAGGGTTTATGTCCATATCCACTGACAAATGATTCATGTGCCTGAGTGCGAATATGTATTAAACCAATCATCTAAATGCTTCGAGAATACTTCTACAACAAGCTGTAAAAGTATTTCTGCATAATGATTTTATTGTGCCTCTGCGTCAAATTCAAATGTTGAATCATATGATTCAAAATCAAAATAAATAACGTTCCGGGGGGGTATCTGCTTGCGTTCTGGCGGGTGAAAATGCAGGTTATTTCTAAATAAGCACTTATATTACCGTTAGTTACGCATATTTTATGTGGGTCTTTAAAGATAAATTCATTGCACGATTAGTGACTGGGATCGCATATTAATAAATGTTGAATAAATCACTGGAATTATTTATTAGTTGTTGATGGTTTATTTAATCTCATCTTAAAGCCACCCTTCGTCTTTACATAAAAGCCACAAACGCATATCAAATTCCAGCTGATGGTACTGAGGTTCCATGTGGCAACATAATTGATAGAACGCTTTGTTGTGTTCTTTCTCTTTCAGGTGTGCCAGTTCGTGCACCACAATCATCCGCAGAAAGGCTTCCGGCGCCTGGCGAAAAACGGTAGCGACGCGGATTTCGGCTTTTGCTTTAAGTTTACCCCCCTGCACGCGCGACACGGCGGTATGCAGCCCTAATGCGTTTTTCAGAACGTGGATTTTGCTGTCATAAGCGACTTTGTTGATTTGCGGCGCGTTACGCAAAAACTGATTTTTAAAATCCTGCGTATAAACATAGAGCGCTTTATCGGTCGTGATGTCGTGCGTATCGGGGTAGCGCTTGCGTAAAACCTCGCCCAGTCGGTTTTGCGTAATCAGCGTTTGTACCTGCGTCAGCAGTGTTTCGGGGTAACCCTGCAAATAAGTGAGTGTTGTCATGTTTAAGGGGTTTACAACTCCGGATAATTAAGCGATAAAACGCGCGAATTCTAGCATCCCGGAGGGTCGATGGGCCAGGTTGAGTTAATTGGACAGTCATTTGCATTAGAGCGTTTCCCACCTAATGCTGAAGAAGCATCGTTACAGGCGTGGGACGCGGCAGATGAATATCTGTTAAATCAGGTAAATGAGACCGAAGGCACGACGCTCATCTTTAACGATAGCTTCGGCGCGTTGGCCTGTGCCCTGGCGGAGTATCGTCCTGTCAGCGTCAATGACTCATTTATCGCGGAGCAGGCTACGCGCCATAACCTGCGTCTGAACGGAATGGACGAAGATGCGGTGACTTTCCTGGACAGCCTGAGCGAATTGCCGGCTGCCCCCGCCCGCGTGCTGATTAAAGTACCCAAACAACTGGCGCTGCTGGAGCAGCAGCTTTGCGCGTTGCGTCGCGTCGTGACCCCGCAAACGCAGATTATCGCCGGAGCCAAAGCGCGCGATATTCACAACTCCACTATGGCGTTGTTTGAAAAATACCTCGGGCCGACCACGACATCGCTGGCGTGGAAGAAAGCACGCCTGATCTACTGTACCTTTACTGCCCCGGCCGTGGCCGATGCGCCGCAGACCTATGACTGGCAATTAGAGGGAACGGACTGGACCATCCATAACCATGCGAATGTCTTTTCGCGCAGCGGGCTGGACATTGGCGCGCGTCTTTTCCTCAAGCATTTGCCGGAAAATGTGGAAGGGGAGATGGTCGATCTTGGCTGTGGTAACGGCGTGATTGGTCTGCAACTGCTGGCGCAGAACCCGCAGGCGCGCGTGCTGTTTACCGATGAATCCCACATGGCCGTCGCCTCCAGCCGCCTGAATGTGGAACGCAATATGCCGGATGCGCTGGCACGCAGCGAGTTTATGGTCAATAACGGGCTGTCAGGTATTGAGCCGGACCGTTTTGATGTGGTGTTGTGCAACCCGCCGTTCCATCAGCAAAGCGCCATCACCGATCATATTGCCTGGCAGATGTTCCACGATGCGCGCCGTAGCCTGAAATACGGCGGCGAATTAATCGTGGTCGGCAACCGTCATCTCGATTACTTCCGTAAGCTTAAGAAGATTTTTAGCAACTGCAGCAACGTGGCGTCTAACGGTAAGTTCGTGGTGCTAAAAGCAGTGAAATTGCGCAAACAGCGCTGATTTTCCTCCTGGATGCGCTTCGCTAAGCGGGGCTACAAAATTGTAGCCCGGATAAGCGCAGCGCATCCGGGAACATCGCAAAACCTCAGATCGTCAGCGCCAGCGTGGTGCCCTGCGCAATCGCCCGGCGAGCATCAAGCTCCATTGCCACATCACAGCCGCCAATCAAATGCACCGTTTTTCCCGCTGCCCGTAGCGGATCCGCCAGCTCGCGTCGCGGCTCCTGACCCGCACAGAGGATCACATTGTCCACCGCCAGCAATTGCGGTTCGCCGCCGATCAACACATGCAGACCCTCATCGTCGATCTTCTGATAGCTGACTGACGGGATCATTTTCACCCCGCGCGACAGCAGGGTAGCCCGGTGGATCCAGCCGGTGGTTTTACCCAAACCTTCACCCGGTTTGCTGGCTTTCCGCTGGAGCATCACAATCTTACGCGGGCTTTTCGGAAACTGTGGCCCTTCCGGGCGCAGGCCGCCCACCTGGTCGAGGCTGGTATCGATCCCCCATTCCACGCAAAATTCCGCGATATTCAGGCTGGTGGACTCGCCCGGCTGGCTGAGATACATCGCGGTATCAAAACCAATTCCCCCACAGCCGACAATGGCCACCTTCTCGCCGACCGGCACTTTATCGCGTAAAACGTCAAGGTAGCTCAGCACCTTCGGATGGGCGATCCCCTCGATCTCCGGCGTGCGCGGCACAATGCCGCTGGCGAGGATCACCTCATCAAAGGCGTCCAGCATGGTGGGCTGCACAAACTGATTGAGCCGCAGCGTCACGCCGGTAATGTCGATCATTTTGCGGTAGTAGCGCAGGGTTTCGTAAAACTCCTCTTTGCCGGGGATCTGTTTGGCGATATTGAACTGACCGCCAATCTCGGCGGCCGCATCAAACAGCGTCACGCGATGACCACGCGCTGCGGCGTTGACGGCAAAGGCCAGTCCGGCAGGACCGGCGCCAATCACGGCCAGCGTTTTTTGGCGGGGGGCAGGCGTGAGCGGCATTTTTGTTTCGTGGCAGGCCCGCGGGTTGACCAGGCAAGAGGTCACTTTGCCCACGAAAATCTGATCGAGGCAGGCCTGGTTGCAGCCGATGCAGGTGTTGATCTCATCGGTCCGGCCGTTTTGCGCTTTGGAGAGGATCTCGGCATCGGCAAGGAACGGGCGTGCCATGGACACCATATCAGCATCGCCCCGGGAGAGAATATCGTCGGCTACCTGCGGATCGTTAATGCGGTTGGTGGTTACCAGCGGGATGCCGACTTTACCTTTCAGCTTGCGGGTGACCCAACTGAATGCCGCGCGCGGCACCGGGGTGGCAATGGTCGGGACACGGGCTTCATGCCAGCCGATACCGGTATTGATGAGAGTCGCGCCCGCCGCTTCAATGGCCTTCGCCAGTTGCACAGTTTCCGCGAACACGCCGCCACCTTCCACCAGGTCGAGCATCGACAGGCGATAGATAATAATAAACTCCCGGCCAACCCGCTCACGCACCGCCCTGACCACTTCCACGGCGAAGCGCATCCGCCGGGCGTAATCGCCGCCCCATTCGTCTTTCCGCTGGTTGGTCCGCGCGGCAAGAAACTCGTTAATCAGATAGCCTTCTGAGCCCATCACTTCGACGCCATCATAGCCTGCCTGCTGTGCCAGATGCGCGCAGCGGGCGAAGTCGTCAATCAGGGCGAGGATCTCGTCGTGGGTCAACTCGTGCGGAGTAAAGCGGTTAATCGGTGCCTGAATGGCGGACGGTGCCACCAGATTCGGCTGATAGCTGTAACGCCCGGTATGCAAAATTTGCAGGGCGATTTTGCCCCCTTCCTGATGCACGGCATCGGTTATCAGGCGGTGATGAGGAAGCTGATTTTCATCATTAAGCACCGCGCCGCCCTGCATGGTTACCCCCGAGAGCGCCGGCGCTACGCCGCCGGTGACAATCAGCGCCACACCATGACGCGCGCGTTCGGCATAGAAGGCCGCCAGCCTGTCCGCGCCATCGGGGCGCTCTTCCAGGCCGGTGTGCATTGACCCCATTAAGACGCGGTTCTTTAACGTGGTAAAACCCAGCTCCAGGGGTGCAAACAACGATGGGTAGTGGCTCATATCGCTTCCAGTGTTAATTTTTTGTTATGTGGTCGGATGAGTTGTAATTTAGCGTTTACCGGAGAAAAGGGAAAAGGGGAATGTGGCGATTGTGATGGGATTCAAAGATTGGTGCGGGGGAAAATGCGGCTCTGGTGGTCATTCCGTTCACCTTATGTTCTTTGCTTTTCTGTCGCGACAGAACCCGTGAACGTGCCAGGGTGGCTCACCGCCACCACCCTGGCGACCCGGGCTCCCGGCCAGGAAAATCGCCGCTGGCGCGGTCCATTCGTCTTATGTCGTCTGACTGTCGGGTCGGGGACCAGCCTGCATCCTTGCAGGCTATCCCCTCCGCCCGCGTCCCTGCGGGCGGCCCCGGTCAGCCGTCAACGCCTCATCGATTTTCAGCCGGACCCTGTCATCGCGGTAACGGTTTTATTCTGATGACGCGGTCTCATCGCTGTAAAACGTAATATGACCGGGATTCCTCAGCCCACGGGGAGAGGGAACCCCACAAAAAATGCGAGCACGATGATCGGTCCCCTCTCCCCGTGGGAGAGGGCCAGGGTGAGGGGGAAAATGCGGCTCTGATGGTCATTCCGTTCACCTTATGTTCTGTGCTTTTCTATAACGACAGAACCCGTGAACGTGCCAGGGTGGCTCACCGCCACCACCCTGGCGACCCGGGCTCCCGGCCACGAAAATCGCCGCTGGCGCGGTCCATGAGGCTTATGTCGTCTGACTTTCGGGTCGGGGACCAGCCTGCGTCCTTGCAGGCTATCCCCTCCGCCCGCATCCCTGCGGGCGGCCCCGGTCAGCCGTCAACGCCTCATCGATTTTCAGCCGGACCCTGTCATTGCTGTCACTGTTTTATTCTTATTAAGCGGTGTCATCGCTGTAAAACGTAATATGACTGGGATTCCTCGGGGCCTCTCCCGTAGCCCGGATAAGGCGTTTACGCCGCATCCGGGATTGCTGCCAGGACCCTCAGGCAGAAGGCCGGGGTGAGGGTGAACGTACCAGCCCCGGAGCCTGCCACATGGACGTTGTCAGTCCGCTGTCCACCAGGCCGAGCTGATCGGCATACACAGCCTGCCATTTCTGCATCATCTCGTCATACAGCTCACGGTGCTGCGGGTTCGGCGTGAACTCCCGGCTCCATTTCACCAGCCGCTCACCGGTCGCCGCCATATCGTCGTACAGACCTGCCCCGACACCTGCGGCAATGGCGCAACCCAACGCGGTCGCCTCTTTAACCTCCGGCACGCGCACGGGTAAGCCAGTGACATCACTTAAAATCTGGCTCCACAGCGCCCCTTTTGAACCGCCGCCGGCAAACACCAGACTGTCGAATTTCACCCCGGAAAAACGGGAAATCTGCGCCAGATTACAGGCTGAGACAATGGCGGCATTCTCTTCCAGCGCGCGGAATAACGTTGCTTTATTGCATTTTTCCGGGTCGATGGAGAGGTTAATAAACGACGGCGCCGCGTGGTACCACTGCTTGAAATGCATCGCATCGGAAAAGATCGGCATCACGCCGTGGGAGCCCGCCGGGACGCGAGCAGCCATCTCTTCCAGCAGGCTATATGTGTCCATGCCCATGCGTTCGGCAATCAACTTTTCTTCCGCGCAGAAGGCGTCGCGGAACCAGCGCATGGTTAAGCCGGTAAAGAAACTGATCGACTCCGCCTGTGCCATGCCTGGGATCACATGCGGATTCACGCGAATATTCATCTCCGGGTCGGTTCGCACCTGTGGCAAGTTGACCACCTGTTGCCAGAATGTCCCGCCCAGCACCGCCGTCTGCCCGGGGCGGACCACCCCGAGCCCAAGACAACCCAGTTGCACGTCGCCGCCGCCCATAATGACAGGGGTGCCCTCGCGTAGACCGCTCTCCTGCGCCGCCTCTTTGGTCACTTCACCCAGCACGCTACCGGTCTCTTTGACCGGCGAGAGAATATCGGCGCGCAGTCCGGCCATATCCAACAGGGACGGCCGCCAGTCACGGGTAAACAGATCGAGCATGCCGGTCGTGCCAGCGTTGGAGGGATCGACCGCCAGCCAGCCGGAAAGGCGCGCCGCCAGCCAGTCGCTGATCATGGTGATCGTGGCCGCGTTGCGATAGATATCCGGGCGATGGTGCGCCAGCCACAGCAGGCGTGGCATGGCGCTCAGGGCCAGCGTCTGTCCGGAGACGTCATAGACTTCGGATTCAAACTGATCATTGTGGATCTCTTTGAGTTCGGCGACTTCCCGGCTGGCGCGGGCGTCGACGTTAGCGCAGGCCCAGATGGCGTCACCGTACTGGTCGTACAGCACGATGCCTTCGCGCATGGAACAGCAGGCGATGGACTTGATATCCGCACCGGAAAGACCCGCGCGCTCCAGCGCCTGGCGAATGCACTGGCAGGCGAGTTTCCAGTTGGTCGCGAGATCGAATTCCATTGAGCCCGGCACGTTTTCCACGCTCAGGTGTTTCCATTCCGCCTGGCCGACGGCGACCTGTCTGCCGGTTAAATCGAAGATCACTGCACGTATGCTGCCGGTCCCTGCATCTAACGCTAAAAGGTAACTCATGGGCTTGCCTCGCTGTTATCAGCGCAGCGCGGCAAGCGGCGCGTTATTGCGCCAGCGCCAGAACCGCGCGTGCTGTTGTTTCTTCCGTCACCAGGCCATTGATACGGCGACCTTTGAGTGCGGCATAAATCGCGTCTGCTTTTTCCACACCTCCGGCGGCACCGATGATGGTCGGCAATTGCGCCAGCTCATCCAGGGTGACGCCAAGTAATTCCCTGTGAATCTCCAGCCCTTCGACCCGTTTACCATCGGCCTGTAAAAAGAAACCCAGGATGTCGCCGACAGCGCCTTTGCGCGCAAACATCAACTGTTCACCTTCGCTGATATAGCCCGAGCGCAGGATCGTGGCATCGCGTTTCTGGTTTACTGACCCAATGCCCACCACGGCAACGTCGGCGGCGGTGGCGGCGAGGATCACATCCCGTACGCTCGATTCCCGTTTCAGGATCTCTGCCACCTCCGGCGACGATACGCGCAGTGGGGCGGGGATCATGCTGACGCTACAGGCGGCATCGAGTTGACCAATCCCGGTCATATAGGGGCCGACGCCGCCGGATAACGTCACCAGACGAATTTGCTGCGAACTGATAAACCCGCTCAGATGCTGCAGACAACTCATCATGGTTTCGCCAAATCCCACCGCCAGAAGCTGGCCTGGCTCCAGTACCCCCATCAACGACTGCGCTGCGCCAATCCCGAGCCGCACGCTCATTGGCGGGGTATTCAATGCAGGCAGCACGCGGGTCAGACGTAAGCCAAACTGGCGCTGCAGCTCCGTTTCCAGCGCCAGGCATCCTTCATAGCGGGAGTTAATCTGTACGCGGATCACCCCGGACTGGCGCCCCTTCTCCAGCAGGCGAGAAATTTTGAGGCGCGGTAAACCCAGGCGCTCTCCGATATCGTTCTGCGTCAGGCCGTCGTGGTAGTAACACCAGGCCACACGGGCCACCAGTTCTTCTTCTGCCAGCGCCAGACCTGCAAAGCGTCCTTCTTCTGATGTTCTTTTTTCGCTCATATCTGAACTCTTATAAAAATTTAGATCATATGTTCGTGCTTGCCTGGGGTGAAAGTGTGAGCCGCCTGGCAAAACGGATCTTTTGATGTCGCTGTTGGAATAGAGAGATCCAAATACATAAAAGTGTGATCATTGCACGGTTGTAAATATAGTTCACCGTCTACGCTTTTGAACATTATTTAAATAAAAAATCATTTGTTCAATAGCGGGGCTGCAATGAATCCACTGATTGAAGCGCGAGGCATCAATAAACAATTTTCAGGCGTAACGGTCCTGAAAGGTATTGATTTCACGCTATATTCAGGCCAGGTCCATGCGCTGATGGGGGGGAATGGCGCGGGAAAATCGACGCTAATGAAAATTATCGCCGGGGTGGAAACGCCAGACAGCGGTGAACTTTTCGTTTGCGGCAAGGCGTTTGCGCGCCTTAAGCCGAATCAGGCGCATCAGCTTGGTATCTATCTGGTCCCGCAGGAACCGATGCTGTTTCCCAACCTGAGCGTGCGGGAAAATATCCTGTTTCGTCTGCCGCGCAGCGCGCAACACGACGCGCAGCTGACAGAAAAACTGCAGCAGCTTAACTGTCAGCTTAACCTGCAGGCGGCCGCCAGTACGCTGGAAGTCGCCGACCAGCAAATGGTGGAGATCTTACGTGGCCTGATGCGCGACGCGAAGATCCTGATCCTCGATGAGCCCACCGCTTCTCTTACGCCCGGTGAAACCGAACGGCTGTTTCGCCAGATCCGTGCCCTGCAAGAGCTGGGCGTCGGCATTGTTTTTATCTCCCATAAATTGCCGGAAATCCGCGCCCTGGCAAGCCATGTCTCGGTAATGCGCGACGGGGCGGTGGTGCTGAGCGGTGAAATCGCCAGTCTCGATGACAACGCCCTGATTACCGCCATGACGCCCGCGAGCCGCGAAAAAAGCTTAAGCGATACGCAAAAATTGTGGCTGGCGCTGCCGGGTAATCGTCGTACTCAGCCGCAGGATTTCCCCGTGCTGCGGGTAGATGCGCTGACGGGGGAAGGGTTTATCGATCTCAGCCTTGAAATCCACGCCGGGGAGATCGTCGGTCTGGCAGGGCTGGTCGGCTCCGGGCGTACTGAATTTGCCGAAACCCTTTACGGCCTGCGCCCGGTGCGTGCCGGACGCATCTGGCTGGAGAATCGTGAAATCAATGGCGATTCTACCCGCGCTCGCCTGGCGCGGGGGCTGGTCTATCTGCCGGAGGACCGTCAGGTCTCGGGCTTGTTCCTGGATGCCCCGGTACGCTGGAACACGGTCGCCCTCAATGAACCCTCGCTCTGGCAGCAGCGCAAACGTGAAGCGGCGGTGGTGGAGCGTTATCACCGGGCGCTGGGTATCAAGCTGAATCATGCGGATCAGATTGTCCGCACCCTCTCCGGCGGGAATCAGCAAAAAGTATTGCTGGCGCGCTGCATGGAGGCTAACCCGCTGTTGCTGATTGTCGATGAGCCGACGCGCGGCGTGGATGTAGCGGCGCGGGCGGATATCTATCAGTTGATCAAAAGCGTGGCGGCACAAAACGTGGCGGTGCTGATGATCTCCAGCGATCTGGATGAGTTCCCGGGGCTGGCCGACAGGGTGCTGGTGATGCACCAGGGGCGACTTAGCGGGGAACTGCCGCGTCACGCGGTGAGTGTGGATCGCATGATGACACTGGCTTTCGGCGGAGGACAGCCATGAAAACGTTACTGAAAAATCGTGAGCTCAGCGCGTTTCTGGCTATCCTGGCGCTGTTTGTGGTGCTGGTGGCGCTGAATCCTTCCTTTTTTAGTCTGCAAACGGTGGGGATGATTTTCGCCAGTAGCCAGATCCTGATGCTGCTGGCGCTCGGCGCGACCCTGGTGATGCTGACCCGCAACATCGACGTGTCGGTCGGCTCCACGGTGGGGCTGTGCGCCATTGCCGTTGGGGTCGCGCTGAACAGCGGTTATAGCCTGCCCGTCGCCATGCTTTTCTCGCTGGCGATTGGCGCGTTGGCCGGGGCGTTTAACGGCGTGCTGGTGGTGGGGCTGAAAATTCCGGCAATCGTGGCGACGCTGGGTACGCTCGGGCTGTATCGCGGTGCGATGCTGCTATGGACGGGCGGCAAATGGATCGAAGGGTTACCCGCCAGCCTGAAATCCCTCTCTGCGGCGGGGGCTGTCGGGGTATCGCCGCTGGGCTGGCTGGTGTTGCTGGTGCTGGGCGTGGGAACCTGGATCCTCGCCCGTACGGCATTTGGCCGCGACTTCTATGCGGTGGGGGATAACCTCGCGGCCGCGCGACAGCTCGGCGTGGCGGTAAATCGCACGCGGATGCTGGCCTTCACTCTGAACGGCGTACTGGCGGCCTGCGCCGGGATTGTCTTTGCCTCGCAGATTGGCTTTGTGCCGAACCAGACCGGCAGCGGGCTGGAGATGAAAGCCATCGCCGCCTGTGTGCTCGGCGGTATTTCGTTGCTCGGCGGGACGGGGACGCTTATTGGTGCTTTCCTGGGCGCCTTTTTCCTCACCCAAATCGACACTGTGCTGGTGCTCTTTAAGCTCCCGGCCTGGTGGAATGACTTTATCGCCGGTCTGGTATTGCTCGGTGTGCTGGTGCTGGATGGACGTTTACGCCAGGCGCTGGCCCGCCATCAACGGCAACTGAAATACAGCCGCTTTATGCCCGGTAATAAAGGGGGCAAAAACGTGGCCCCCTTTCCCAAACGTAAAAACAAAGAGGTGGCGTAAATGAAGCTCAACTGGGAATTTGCGCTGCTGCTGTTACTGGTGCTGGAGATTCTGCTCTTTGGCGCGCTGAACCCGCGGATGCTGGACGTCAATATGCTGCTGTTCAGCACCAGCGACTTTATCTGCATCGGCATTGTGGCCCTGCCGTTGACGCTGGTGATCATCAGCGGCGGCATTGATATCTCGCTTGGCTCGACCATCGGTCTGTGCGCCATTGCGCTGGGGGTGATGATGCAGGCGGGCTGGCCGATGAGCATCGCCATTATGCTGACCCTGCTGTTGGGGTTGCTGTGCGGGCTGGTCAACGCAGCGCTGATTCACTACACCGGCATCAGCCCGTTGGTTATCACACTCGGCACGCTTTACCTCTATGGCGGCGGCGCGCTGCTGCTTTCCGGCATGGCAGGCGCGACGGGCTATGAAGGCATCAGCGGTTTCCCGGACAGTTTTACCGCCTTTGCCAATCTCACCTTGCTGGGCCTACCCGTACCGCTGGTGCTGTTTGCGGTAGTAACCCTGTTTTTCTGGCTGATTACGCACCGGGCGCGTTTTGGCCGCCATCTCTTTCTCCTGGGGCAGAACCCGCGCGCGGCACGCTATGCGGCGCTGTCGGTCAACGGTATGCCTTACGCACTGTACGGGCTGGTCGGAGTGGCATCGGCCATTGCCGCCGTGGTGCTGGTCTCTTATTTCGGTTCAGCGCGTTCCGATTTGGGGCGCGATTTGCTGATGCCTGCACTCACCGCCGCAGTACTGGGCGGCGCCAATATTTATGGCGGTTCAGGTTCGGTGCTGGGTACTGCGCTGGCGGCGTTGCTGGTGGGGTATCTACAGCAGGGTTTACAGATGGTCGGCATCCCCAACCAGGTGTCGAGCGCGTTGTCAGGGGCGCTGTTGGTGGTGGTGGTGATGGGGCGTTCGCTGAGTCTGCACCGGGAATGGGTGCGCATGACCTGGCGTCGGGTTCTCTCGCGAAAAACAATCGGAGCATGAGATGAAGACAAAACTGATAGTGCAACTGAGCGCGCTGGCGCTGGCGGGTAGCGTCATGGCGGCGCAGGCGGCAGACCGTATCGCTTTTATTCCCAAACTGGTTGGGGTGGGCTTCTTTACCAGCGGCGGCAACGGCGCGAAAGAGGCGGGCAAAGACCTGGGGGTGGATGTGACCTATGACGGCCCGACCGAACCGAGCGTGTCAGGCCAGGTTCAGCTCATCAACAACTTCGTCAACCAGGGTTACAAAGCCATTATTGTCTCCGCCGTTTCGCCGGACGGGTTATGCCCGGCGCTGAAACGCGCGATGCAGCGCGGTGTGAAAGTGTTGACCTGGGATTCTGATACCAAGCCTGAGTGCCGCAGCATCTACATCAATCAGGGTACGCCGGAGCAACTGGGTGGCCTGCTGGTGGATATGGCGGGCAAGCAGGTGACCAAACCGAATGCCAAAGTGGCGTTCTTCTATTCCAGCCCCACCGTCACCGACCAGAACCAGTGGGTGAAAGAGGCGAAAGCCAAAATCGAGAAAGATCATCCCCAGTGGCAAATCGTCACCACGCAGTTTGGCTATAACGATGCGACCAAATCCCTGCAAACCGCCGAGGGGATTTTAAAAGCGTATCCGGATCTGGACGCGATCATCGCACCGGATGCCAATGCCCTGCCGGCGGCAGCGCAGGCGGCGGAAAACCTGAAACGGGAAGGGGTGGCGATTGTGGGCTTTAGTACGCCGAACGTCATGCGCCCGTATGTGGAGCGCGGCACGGTGAAAGCCTTTGGCCTGTGGGATGTGGTGCAACAAGGGAAAATTTCGGTGAATGTCGCCGAACATCTGCTGAAAAAAGGCGATCTTAACGTTGGCGACAGCGTCGACGTGAAAGATATCGGCACGCTTAAAGTCGAGCCAAACAGCGTGCAGGGCTATCAGTATGAAGCGAAAGGCAACGGGATCGTGCTGCTGCCGGAACGCGTGGTGTTCACCAAAGAGAACATTGGTAAATACGACTTCTGACGGGAGGAAACGATGGCGGATTTAGATGACATTAAAGATGGCAAAGATTTTGGCCTCGACCGGCCGCAAAAGAATGTGCCGTTTACGCTCAAAGGCTGTGGGGCGCTGGACTGGGGAATGCAGTCGCGGCTCTCACGGATTTTTAACCCCAAAAGCAACCGCACGGTGATGCTGGCCTTTGACCACGGCTACTTTCAGGGGCCGACCACCGGGCTTGAGCGCATTGATTTATCCATTGCGCCGTTGTTTGGCGAAACGGATGTGCTGATGTGTACCCGTGGGGTGTTGCGAAGCCAGGTGCCGCCCGCCACGAACAAACCGGTGGTGCTGAGAGCGTCAGGCGGTAACTCCATTCTGACCGAGTTGTCGAACGAGTGCGTGGCGGTGGCAATGGAGGATGCCCTGCGCCTCAACGTCTGTGCGGTGGCGGCCCAGGTCTATATCGGCAGCGAACATGAGCACCAGTCGATCAATAACATCATTAAACTGGTGGATGCCGGGAACCGGTACGGTGTGCCTACGCTTGCGGTCACCGGCGTCGGTAAAGAGATGGCGCGGGATGCGCGCTATTTTTCACTGGCCAGCCGTATTGCCGCCGAGATGGGGGCGCAGTTTGTCAAAACCTATTTTGTCGAAGAGGGGTTTGAGAAAGTGACCGCCAGTTGCCCGGTGCCGATTGTGATTGCCGGTGGTAAGAAATTGCCTGAACTGGAGGCATTAGAGATGTGTTTTCGCGCCATCGACCAGGGGGCGTCCGGCGTGGACATGGGGCGCAATATTTTCCAGTCCAGCGCGCCGCTCGCCATGCTCAAAGCGGTAAAAAAAGTGGTACACGAGAATATGAGCGCCCGTGAGGCGTATCAGTTCTGGCAGGAAGAGAAACAGGGAGAGCAACAATGAATGTGACGCTGGTGGAGATAAACATCAAGCCGGACAAGATTGATGAGTTTCTTGAGGTATTTCGCGCCAATCACGAGGGGGCAGTGAAGGAGCCGGGAAATCTGCGTTTTGATGTATTGCAGGATCCGAAAGTGAAGACGCGGTTTTTTATCTACGAGGCTTATAAGGATGAGGCCGCCGTGCTGGCACACAAAGAGACGCCACACTATCTGGCCTGCGTGGAGAAACTGGAGGATCTGATGTCGGAGCCGCGTAAAAAACGGACGTTTGTCGGGCTAATGCCGGAGTAACGGTTTGGTGTGGTGCGCATTGTTTCCCTTCAACCCAAAGGGCTGGGGGATCCCCACAAATAATACGAGTACGGACAGTCCCCTCTCCCTGAGGGAGAGGGCCAGGGTGAGGGGGAAAATGCGGCTCTGGTGGTCATTCCGTTCACCTTATGTTCCTTGCTTTTCTATTGCTCCAGAACCCGTGAACGTGCAAGGGAGGCTCGCCGCCGCCTCCCTTGCAACCCAGGCTCCCGGCAAGGAAAATCGCCGCTGGCGCGGTCCATGATGCTTATGTCGTCTGACTGTCGGGTCGGGGACCAGCCTGCGTCCTTGCAGGCTATCCCCTCCGCCCGCGTCCCTGCGGGCGGCCCCGGTCAGCCGTCAACGCCTCATCGATTTTCAGCCGGACCAGAAAACCCTCGCTGCCAGAAAGTGCATTAAATATGAAATGACCCCGCTGCTTCCTGAAAGAAACCCTACAGCTATTCCTTTTTTCATTTTGTTCCGGACTTTCAGCGAGGGTATTGAGTCCCCGCTGAAATCGGCGAGCCGGAGGCCGGAAGACAAGGGCTGGCCGCCAGGGAGGGCGGACAGAGGTTTGTCGAGCCAGGACGGCGAGTCAAACCGACCGCAGGCTGAGGGTCGGGAGGTGAGCGCAGTGCGAAGCACCGATTTCCGTGCGGGGCCGCGGGGATGGCTAAGGGGGCGGCGGCAAGCCCCCTTAGCACGTTCACGAGTGACGGATTTGGCATGTTTAGCAGGACTGGAGGTGAACGGAACAAGCCTCGCTGCCGCCTGTTTCCCCTCACCCTAACCCTCTCCCCAGGGGAGAGGGAATCGATCGAGCGGGCTGGGGCAGCTTTTCCCCCTCTGCCTTGAGGGGCGAAAGAATCGAGCGAGCGGGCAGGGGCGGCTTTTCCCCTTCTGCCTTGAGGGGCGAGGGAATCGAGCGAGCGGGCAGGGGCCGCTTTTCACCCTCTCCCTTGAGGGAGAGGGCAGGGGTGAGGGGGAGAAGGCCGCACAGTCTGCTTTTACGCTTCTTCCACCGCCACGCGCATCGCTGCCAGTGCGGTGCGAGCGGCTTTGAGCACCTGCTCACACTGCTCAATCGTCAGCGTAAGCGGTGGTTCGATACGAATGGTTTTCGAATTATTGAGTGTCCCGGCAACCAGTACACGCTGGCGGAACATTTCGCTCGCAAACGTATAGCCGATTTCGTTATCCACAAACTCGATAGCCATCAGCATCCCTCTGCCGCGCGCATCCTGTACCAGATCCGGGTATTCCCGCGCCAGCAGGCGGAAGCCGTCCAGCAGCATGTCACCTTTCTGCTCAGCCTGTGCCGGTAAGTTCTCTTCCAGCAGCACATTGATGGTTGCCAGCGCAGCCGCACAGGCCAGCGGGTTACCGCCAAACGTAGTGGTATGCAGGAAAGGATTATCGAACAGGACAGAGAAGACCTCTTCGGTAGCGATCGTCGCACCGATCGGCATCACGCCGCCGCCGAGGGCTTTCGCCAGACACAAAATGTCCGGCTGAACATTCTCATGTTCGCAGGCGAACATTTTGCCCGTACGCCCCATCCCGGTCTGCACTTCATCAAAGATAAGCAGCGCGCCAAATTCATCACACAGCTTACGCACGGCTGGCAGATAGCCCTGCGGTGGCAGGATCACCCCGCCTTCACCCTGAATAGGCTCAAGGATCACCGCAGCGACATCATCGCCGGTTTTATGACATTCGCTAAGCAGGGTACGCATGGCCTCGATATCGCCAAACGGCACATGACGGAAGCCCGGCAGTAACGGCATAAACGGCTTACGGAAGGTCGATTTCGCCGTCGCAGACAACGCACCCAGGGATTTACCGTGGAACGCGCCGCTGGTAGCGACAAAAGTGAATTTGCCACGTGGCGACTGATACGCTTTGGCGAGCTTTAACGCCGCTTCGACGGATTCTGTGCCGCTGTTGCTAAAGAAGCTGTATTTGAGTTTGCCTGGGGCTAATGCCGCCAGTGTTTTTGCCAGCATCGCCCGCAGTGGGTCGAGAAGCTCCTGGCTATGCAGAGGTTGTTTTGCGAGTTGATTCTGTACGGCGGAAACCACTACTGGATTACGGTGCCCCACATTGAAGATACCAAACCCACCCAGACAATCTAAAAATTCCTGTCCCTGGGTGTCGACAAGCGTATTCAGACTTCCCGCTTGCCATTCTACGGCTCCGTAATCCCCGCCGGCAGTAACAGATTTTCGATACTCTAAAAACCCCGGATTTACATGCTCTTTAAAGTATTCCCGTACCTCTCGGTTTAGTTCTTTCATCTCCTCATGATCAAGCTTTCGTTTCTCTATGAGGTTCAGTGCGTGTGCGCTGCAGGCCAGAGCCGATGCGCTGGAAGGTAATCTGTTCAAAATATGCTCCCGGGGCTCGCGTATCACATGATACTGATTTAAGTATTGCAGGGATTGCGCCACATCGAAGCCGCAAATGAAAATCGGGATAAACACCAGGGAAAAACGCAGTTCTGCGAGATTAGATCCCGGAACTTACCCTTTGTTACGTTCTGAAATAGAGGAAAGGAAAACAAGCATTGAGCATTATTTAAGCAAAATGCACCGTGGTGGTGCGATTATTGCCTCATTTTTGCGCAGCGATAAATCAGGAAAATTTGGTAGTTTCAATCCGTTACTATATAAATCAGCAATTTAAAAACATACAAATAGTGCGGTTTAATCGCAAATTGCGATCTAAATCAAATTTAACAACTAAAGATAAATTCATTATCGCCGAAATAACATTCGATAAAATTTTTAACAGTCGAATAACTTGCAAAGGATGCTAATCATGTCTGCTCCGCCGTTTGTCACGCAACGGGAATATACCCTTGACGCTGACACCACTCTGATGTCGACCACCGATTTGCAAAGCTATATCACCCACGCTAATGACACCTTCTCTCAGGTAAGCGGCTTTGATCTGGACGAATTGATCGGCCAGCCGCACAACCTGGTACGCCACCCGGATATGCCGAAAGCCGCTTTTGCGGACATGTGGTACACCCTTAAACAGGGCGAACCCTGGAGTGGTATCGTTAAAAACCGCCGCCGGAATGGCGACCATTACTGGGTACGGGCGAACGCTGCGCCAATGGTGCGTAACGGAAAAGTGACGGGCTATATGTCCATTCGCACCCGCGCCACCCAGGAAGAAATTGACGCTGTGACACCTTTATATAAGGCCATCCAGGAAGGACGAACTACAAAGCGTATCCATAAAGGGCTGGTGGTGAGCCGGGGCTGGCTGGGTAAACTGCCGTCTCTGCCTTTGCGCTGGCGGACGCGTGGGATGATGGCGCTACTATGGATACTGCTGGCGACCGGTCTGTGGCTTCTCGGAAATGGTCCGGCAACGATGTTGTTCAGCGCCGCCATGTTGCTGTTAGGCTGTGCCTGCCTTGAATGGCAAATCGTGCGTCCGGTTGAAGAGGTCGCCCGTCAGGCCCTCAGCGTGGCGACAGGGGAACGTAACAGCGTGACGCATCTGAAACGTAGCGACGAACTGGGCCTGACTCTGCGGTCGGTTGGGCAGCTGGGTTTAATGTGTCGCTGGCTGATTCACGATGTTGCCGGTCAGGTGAGTAGCGTGCGCAGCGGTAGTGAAACGCTGGCAAAAGGTAACGAGGATCTGAACGAACGTACGCGTCAGACGGTCGTCAATGTTCAGCAGACGGTTGCCACGATGAGTCAGATGGCCGCCTCGGTACAGAATAATTCCCATACCGCCACGGAGGCTGACAAGCTCTCCAGCTCCGCCAGTAGCGCGGCGGCGAATGGCGGCAAGGCGATGGAAACGGTGGTGAAGACAATGGACGAAATCGCCGACAGTACACAGCGCATTGGTTCCATCACCGCATTGATTAATGACATCGCTTTTCAGACGAACATTCTGGCGCTCAATGCTGCGGTGGAAGCCGCCCGTGCCGGCGAGCAGGGCAAAGGTTTTGCGGTGGTCGCTGGCGAAGTTCGCCACCTTGCCAGCCGCAGCGCCAGCGCGGCAAATGATATCCGCAAGTTGATTGATGCCAGCGCCAGTAAAGTTCAGTCAGGCTATGAGCAGGTCCACGCGGCAGGCAGGACGATGGACAATATCGTTACCCAGGTCCAGAACGTGACCTCTCTGATTGGCCAAATTAGCCAGTCGACTTCTGAACAGGCGCAAGGGCTGTCGGAGCTGACGCATGCGGTGGCAGAGCTTGATACCATCGCGCAAAAAAATGCCGGGCTGGTAGCCGAAAACGCCAATGTCTCCTCCATGGTAAAACACCGCGCCAGTCGTTTGCAGGACGCCGTTTCCGTGCTTCATTAATTCTTCTCCCTCTCTAATAAAAGAGAGGGAGTTTTCTCCTTATATTTATTTAACCTTTCTATCTGCATGGTTATATAGCATGGTCTAATTTGTTTTTTTTATATTTATAAAATGTTAAATTAATATTAAATATGGTTTCTTTTTTGATCGATTATATTACATATAATTTAACTTGTTATTCCTATTAAAAGATCATTAAGCACGGTTAATATACGTTGCGCAACTTCTTCCCTTAGTACATATAACGATCGATAGATCTCCATTAATAGTTGATAACTATCAGAATGATCACAATCGAAATAAAAAAACGATCAATCTCATAAAGTTAGCGCTGCGGTTACCGATAACATGCAGTGGAGATATTATTTCTGGCGTCTCTTTAAAAGCAACATATCTAACTCTTTGTTAAAAAGGGTTTTTTATCAAAATTACAATCATGTGCATGGGGGAATATATGTTTTTACATGATGTAAAAATTGGTGCGAAATTATTTTTCGCGTTCGGTTTTTTTATTGTCTTGATGGTAGCCAGCTCCGCTCTTTCACTGTTCAGCCTGAATCGTGCTAATAATGGGATGCAGGAAATTATTCACAATGATTATCCGACCACAGTAAAAGCCAATCAACTCATCGATAACTTCCAGACCTTCGTCAATACGCAACAACTCATGTTACTGGACACTGACGGTAAATGGCAGGAAGAGACCCAGAAGCAACTCGGTGAAATTAGCTCCCGCGTAACGACGCTTCTGGACGATCTGACAAAAAACCTCCATGACAGCGAATCGCAAAAAATCCTCGCCGAAATTAAAGATATTCGTCAGCAATTTTTGGACTCGCGCTTTCGTATTCTGGAAGCCGTGAAGAATCAGGACCATTCGGCCGCTATCACCGAAATGATGACCAAAATGGTGCCAATCCAAAAAGCCTACAAAGAGAAAGTGCTGGCCCTGATTGCTATCCAGGATGCGCAGATGCGTCATGGCAGCGTACAGGTCCAAAGCGATTTCACGACCAACCGCTTACTGCTGATTGCCCTGGCGATTATTAGTATCGGTGTGGGTACGCTTTTGGGATGGGTGATAGTGCGCGCCATTACTCGTCCGCTGCGTGAAGCGGTGACGTTTGCTGAGGCGATTGCCAGCGGGGATTTAACCCGCACTATCCACTCTGATTATCGTGATGAGACGGGTGTGTTGCTGCGTGCACTGATGGAGATGAAAACCCGCCTGGTCGACATCGTTCAGGAAGTACAGTTCGGCTCGGCCAGTATTTCAAGCGCTGCGGCGCAAATTGTGGCCGGAAACCAGGATCTGGCAGCCCGTACAGAGGAGCAGGCCAGTTCTGTCGAACAGACCGCATCGTCCATGGAGCAGATTACCGCCACCGTGAAGAACACCGCCGATCATACGACCGAAGCCACCAGTCTGTCAGCGGACGCGGCCAATGTGGTTAAAAACAACGGCGAGATGATGAAACAGGTCACCGAGAAGATGCGCGTGATCAATGAGACGTCCAACCGCATGTCTGACATCATCAACCTGATTGACGCCATCGCCTTCCAGACCAATATCCTGGCGCTAAACGCCGCAGTCGAAGCGGCACGCGCGGGCGAGCATGGTCGTGGCTTTGCGGTGGTGGCTGGCGAAGTAAGGCAACTGGCACAAAAGAGCGCCGCATCAGCCAATGAAATCCGCCAGCTTATTGAAAATTCCACCAGCCAGACCCGTGAGGGCATGGCGCTGGTGGAAAAAGCCAGTAGCTTGATCAACGGCATGGTGAGCAACGTTCAGGAGATGGATATCATCCTGCGTGAGATTGGCCAGGCAAGCCGCGAACAGACCGACGGCATTTCGCAAATCAATAGCGCTATCGGGTTGATAGATTCCACCACGCAACAGAACTCAAGCCTGGTGGAAGAGTCCGTTGCAGCGGCGGCGGCGCTGAACGAGCAGGCGACGCATCTGCGTGAACTGGTGCAAGTCTTCCGTCTGCGTGAAGATGGGGTAATGGCCTAATCCAGCTGCGAGATATCCAGCGCTGCCCGGTCGATAATGCCGATAATTTGTTTTAACTGGGCGGCGCTTAATTCTGACTGGTTGACTTTCAGACCCAGTACCGCCTTGAAGTTTTCCAGCGCGCGCTTCATCTGCGGATCTTTTCGTAACTGATAACCCACGCTTCGCGCCTTGATACGCGCCTGAATATGCTGCAGATGTTCGTTGTTTTCGGCAAGCCACGCCTGGCCTTGCGAAGTAATGGCTATCTTTTTACGTCCGCCGTCTTCCTCGTTAATGATAATAAGCTGCTGATCCTGCAAGAGATCCAGCGTTGGGTAAATCACGCCCGGGCTGGGTGTGTAATTTCCCTGGGTCAGGGTTTCGATTTCCTTAATCAACTCATAACCGTGGCTGGCGTTACGGGTCAGAATATCCAGGATAACCAGACGTAATTCCCCATGACCAAAAAAGCGTTGCCGACGTCCACCGCCGCCGCGCCCGTGGTGGACGTCGCCGTGATGACCGCGATGATGTTCCCCGCGACGTCCGGTCTGGCACTCGCCGTCGTGACCGTGCTGGCATTCTTCATCGAATGCATTGTGATGGTGTCGCATGTTCTTCCTCTTCGTTAATTTGATATATCTAATTTATATCTAAAATTAAAAAACTGACAAGGTTGTTTTTGGGTAATTATTTAATTAATTGATTTTGATAATTTTAAATTTTCTTTTTTGCAGGTTGTGCGTTTCGGTTTTTGTGTATCTAAAAAATGCTTGCCATCGCGACAAACAGCAATCATTATCATTTGGAAATCAATTTAGATATATCGTATTCAATTTCACGAAGGCCGATTATGACAATCCAACAACAACGTTATCCTCAGCGTGTGCGCAATGCGCTGCGTTTTCGCGAGTTGACGGTATTACGCGTCGAACGCGTGGGTGCCGCATTCCAGCGCATTGTGCTGGGCGGCGAAGCGCTGGAGGGGTTTACCTCTCGCGGGTTCGATGACCATACCAAAGTCTTCTTCCCACAGCCTGGCAGTCAGTTTACTCCCCCACAGGTAACCGATGAGGGTATCGTTTGGGCTGATGGCCCGCGCCCCGCATCGCGTGATTACACACCGCTGTATGATGAGCGCCGTCATGAGCTGGCGATCGATTTCTTTATTCATGAAGGGGGTGTGGCGAGCGCCTGGGCGATGCAGGCCCAGGTGGGTGACAAACTCACGATCGGCGGTCCGCGTGGATCGCTGGTGGTGCCTGAGGATTATGCCTGGCAGTTGTATGTGTGCGATGAGTCCGGGATGCCGGCGCTGCGCCGTCGCCTGGAAGGGTTAAGCCGCCTGGCGGTACGACCGGAGGTGAAAGCGGTGGTCACCATTGCGGATGCATCTTACAAAGATTATTTCGCTCATTTAGAGGGTTACAATATTGAGTGGGTGATTGGTCATGACGGGCAGACGGTGATGGATAAACTGGCGTCAGTTGCCGTGCCGCCGACAGACTATTTTATCTGGCTTACGGGCGAGGGTACGGTGGTGAAATCGCTGCTGGAGCACTATGCGACTGGGGATATTGACCAGCAACAGGTTCGTGGTCAGGCTTACTGGCATAAGAAGTAGTTCGCTGCGGTTTCCTTCATTCTGAGGGGGAGTACTGCACTTATCCCACTCCCCGGTGCGCTGCGCTTACCGGGGCTACGATTGTGCGGTGGGGGCGTTCAGTCCCCGGTGGTGCTGCGGTTGTGCAGTGGGTATCGGTGAGTAGCCCGGATAAGGCGTCTGCGCCGCATCCGGGAGGTGGCCGGATTACGCCACCTCGTCGTATTCAGCTTCGCTGACCTGTTGCTCCAGCGATTGACGAATCTCGGCAAGGGCTTTCTCTTGCTGGCGGAAATACCCTTCCTGATCGGTCAGTGACGATACCAGTTGCCACGACTCCTCTTTCTCCAGCGCATTCAGCTCATCGATCAGGCTGGCAATATGCTGCTTCACCTCATGAATACGCTGGCGCAGGCGGGCAAGATCGTTAAGGCGATCGCTGGCCATTAACGGCTCCAGCCCTTTTTGCAGGCGGGTTAATAAAAGGCGAATCGCCCCCAGATCGCCGCGCTGCCTGGCCTGATTCAACTGAACCATCATGGCATGCGCCTCCTCTTTAAAGGCGTCGTCGACTAAATCCGGGTGGCAAAGTTTACTGGCCTGGCGCCACAAGCGTTTCAGTTCAACACGCTCATCCGGCGACATCTTCTGTTCGAAGCCAAAACGCTGCTCGGCATCGTGCTGTTGTTCCTGGTACTCCTCATACTCCTGGCGCGCTTCATCCCTCGCCTGACGCGCCGGTTCATCTTCACGCGTTAAGCCTTGCTCCAGTTCCTGCGCTTCGGCCAGCAAAGAGGCGATCAGCGCGTTCTGCTGCTGCAGATGTTTACGCGCTTCCGCAGCCTGTGGGGACTGTGGCGGGAAACTTTGCCAGCGGCGGGTAAGGGTGACCAGCACCTCCACCGCCTGCGACAGATATTTCTGACAGCGAAGATAATCTGCCTCACGACGATGCGCTTCCGCTTCCTGACGACGAACAGCGGCTTCGGCGAGGATCTTACGCAGGCGCAGGATCTGTGACATCAATGGTCCAAGACGGGTGAGGTACAGATCGTTAAAATCATCCAGCAACTGAATGCGTGTGTTACGTTTATCGATTAACTCACGCAACTGCTCTTCCAGCGCTTTCAGCTCCAGCTTGCTGGCGGCAACCTGCGGATCCTGCCACTGCACCACTGAACGCTGGCTCTGCAGCCAGGCATTGATGGTGCGCAACGCATCGGAATAGTTTTTCTCTTCAAGCGCCCATACGATGAACGCCAGTTCACTGTCGGTGACTTCATTTTTTAGAAAGGGAAGCTGGCTCTGAATAATGCCTTCATCTTCCAGTTCAATGGCGTATTTAATGATCTCAAGCCGTTTTATAGGTTTGTTCATGGTGTTTTGCTAAGGCGCTTAAAGATTGAGTTAATGGTAGTTGTTAATGATCAAACACGAAATAAGCTCATTGTCGTAACCACAGCCGCTGCGTTCAACCCTGAAAGATTAGCACCAGTTCAGCTAAGCCGATATGGCTGAAATCATAATACAGGTGACAAGTTACAGGCGTTAGTATTCCTGAAAGAAATACTTCCCCGGTACGTTTTTTCCCCATTTCCCGGTTGTTTCATATTCACCTTATCGAGTGATTTAGCTCTCATATTTCCATGAAACCGGTTGCATGGTGGATTGTCCAGGTTAGCATGAAACCGGTTTCATTCATTGCATGACTCAGTTACCGAAAATAAAAGGTAGAAAAAAGATGGCTGTGATTCGGGATTACAATAAGTTAGCAAGTGATATTCTCCGGGAAGTTGGAGGGGAAGAGAACATCAATAGCTTTACCCGTTGCGCCACGCGTTTACGTCTGGTCCTGAACGAAACGCCCGCTGATGCGAAACGTCGGGTGCAAAGTCTGCCAGGTGTCATTGCGGTGGTGGAGAGCGGCGGACAGTTTCAGGTGGTGATCGGTACCCACGTGGCAGACGTGTTCAACGCGATGTCGGGTCTGGTAAAAGAGACGGCTTCCATTAACAGCGCCGCGAAAAAAACGCGTAAGCTCGACGCGGTGATTGCCACCATGTCGGCCGTATTCGCGCCTATTGTCTACATTCTGGCGGCGGCAGGCATTTTGCAGGGGCTGCTGATTGTTGTCAGCCTGATAGATGCCGATATCAAAACCACCGGCACTTTCGCTGTGCTCAACTTTATGTCCTGGACGCCATTTGCCTTTTTGCCGGTATTTATCGCCATCACGGCGGCGCGCCATTTCAAATGTAACCCGTTTATCGCTGTTCTTTGCTGCTGTGCGCTGATTAGCCCGGACTGGGCGGCGCTGGCGGGGCGTATTGCCGGTGGGGAGAGTATTACTTTCCTCTTCTTTCCGCTGTCTAAAACGGTGTATACCTCCTCTGTTTTGCCGCCGCTGTTTCTGGTGTGGGCGCTCTCCTGGTTCGAACGCCGGGTAGAAAAATGGATCCCGGAAGTCGTGAGCCCGCTTTTTACGCCGTTGATCTGTTTTGTTGTCATTGTGCCGCTGACATTGATTGTTATTGGCCCCATTACCACCTGGGCGGCAATGGGGGTGGCAAATGGTTATAACGCGCTGTTCCATGCGGCACCGGCGGTTGCGGCGGCGGTAATTGGCGGTGTGTGGCAGATTATTGTTATCTTCGGGGTGCACTGGGGAATAACGCCGGTAATCATGGCGAATTTCGACACCCAGGGGTACGACTCTTTCCAGGCTTACCAGACCATTGCGGTTATCGGCCAGATGGCGGCGGTGTTTGGCGTGTTCCTGAAAACCCGCAATACCCAGTTAAAAGCGACCTCCGTGTCAGCCGGGATTACGGCGATTTTTGGCATCACCGAACCGGCTATTTACGGCGTGACGCTGCGTTTTAAAAAGCCGTTTATTTGCGGCTGTATCGGCGGGGCGATTGGCGCGGTCGTCGCCAGCCTCTTCGGTAGCCTGTACTACGCCTATGCTGCGTTGCCGGGTCTGTTTACCCTGGTTAACGCCATCAGTCCGAATGCGCCAATGTCGTTTGTCGGCGAACTGGTGGGTGCCGGAACCTGTATCGTGCTAACGATTGTGATGGTGCAGTTCGTGGGCTTCGAAGATCCGGCGAACGAAGAAGAAAGCCAACCCGCTGATGCGGTTAAATCACAGGCGACGCCCCATATCGCAGCGGTAAGCGCGATAGAGATGCTTAGCCCGCTGAAAGGCGAAGTGGTCGCGCTGGAAAGCGTGGCAGATGATGCGTTTGCTGGAAAAGCCCTTGGCGATGGTATTGCCATCAAGCCGGAAGAAGGAAAAGTGGTAGCGCCATGCGACGCGACGGTAGCGACCGTGATCGAGTCACATCATGCCATTGGGTTATTGTGCGATAATGGCGCTGAATTATTGATCCATGTTGGGTTAAATACCGTCAACCTGCAGGGGCAACATTTCCGTCCGTTGGTGAAAGAGGGGGATGTGGTCAAAGCGGGTACGCCTCTTCTTGAATTCGACAAAGCCAGCATCGAACGCGAAGGCTATGACCTGACAACCCCGGTTCTGGTGGTGAACAGTGAAGATTTCACGCTGACAAAGCATCAGCTTGATGGCGCGATTGGTCGGGGGGCGCCGCTGATGTCTCTTGCATAAGGAGACACGGGCGCACGAACATGGTGTCAACGAAGCCACGGCGTAACCCGTCGGGCTTCGCGAGTCGCACGCTTTTGCAGCATGTTTCTGAGTTGGATGTTCCCGACTCGGTGTGAGCCACCCATTGATCGAGGTTTTCTTATGGTAACGATACTGGACGTCGCCAGAATGGCAGGAGTGTCAAAGGCGACGGTATCGCGCGCGTTAAGCGGTAAGGTGTTTGTCCGGGAAGAGGTGAAGGCCAAAATTTTACAGGCCGTTGCTGACACCGGCTATCGGCCCAACCAGCTGGCGCGCAATCTTGCTAATAACAAAACGAATTCGATTGGGCTGGTTATCACCAACGGGTTGTACAACGGCCCGTTCTTCTCAAGCATGGTATATCAGGCGGCGACCCGCAGTGAAGGTCATAGCCGGCAACTGGTGCTTGCAGACGGGAAACACAGTGCTCAGGACGAGCGCGATGCCATTGGTTTGCTCCTCGAGCTTCGCTGCGAAGCCATCATGATCTATCCCAAATATCTGTCGGTCAGTGAGCTGGATGACATCATTGACGGCAACCAGACGCCGATAGTTGTCATTAATCGTGAACTTATCAGAAACCGAAACCGCTGCGTGTTTACCGATCATCGCCGCAGCAGCGAAGAAATGGTGGAACATTTGCTGGCCCAGGGGCATACCCGGATAGCATTCGTGGCCGGCGTATGTGGTTCGCCCACCGGCGAGCGCCGTTTACGCGGCTACCGCGATGCGTTGCGAAAAGCGGGTATCAGCCCTGATCCACAACTGGTGGTGCGGGGCGCCTGGAGCACCGAAAGCGGTTATGAGGCGGGACGCCAGTTGCTGGCGCTCAATGTCCCGTTTACCTGCGTACTGGCAGCCAATGATGATATGGCAATTGGCCTGGCGAAAGCCTTTCAGGATGCGGGGAAAACGGTGCCGGAGGAGATTTCGCTGGCCGGGTTCGATGATTCGGTGATTGGTAAGTATTACACGCCTTCTTTGACAACTATCCATGTCCCGATGGACGAAATGATCCGCGATGCGGTCGAAATAGTACTGCATCCCGATGAAAAAACTGTGTTTTCCCATCAGGGAACCCTGGTGAGCCGGGAGTCAGTTGCCCGACGCGTTAACGCGGAGTGAATATTCACACGTCATAAGGCGAAGCGTGATGTTTTACGCAAAAGCGCATGTTGTTGTGGGTAACGTACGGGTACTGAATGAAAGGAAAAACTGGCCGATGGTGATAGCGAATTCACCTGGCATTGTGCCCGGGCTGATTACCTTTAGCATCGGGTTATTGCCATTAACGTAAAAAGCCGCCAGCGCGTAACGCATGGCGGCTTTGTTGCCCTTACTGACCCGATCGTATGCGCATCCCGCGAGACAATGTGGCGATACGCTGCGTGCGACTATAGAGCACGAATAAAATAAACCCTCTTCCATTAAGCACATAGCGGCAGGCCAACATGATGAGCATTGCCACCAGCATAATGACCGCATGATGCATCTGCCCATTCAGCACGGTGATCGCCAGAAGCACCGCGCTCAGCACGGTAAGAACACCATGCACCAGGCCATACCACGCCAGTCCGGATGTTTTACCGCGCGCGATAAGCCAGGTGGCAGTCAGGTTGCTGAAAATAAACAGGATTGCAGGCAGAAAGAAGAGAAGCGCCCTTGTTGGCGGCGTCTGCCTGGGCAGCATCGACATCAGCGTCAGTAAATTACAGGCGAAGGCTATCAGAAAAAACAGCAGTACAAACGCCAGCGGAAATCCGTTCTGGCGGGGCAGTTCAGACGGTGGCTTATCAAACCAGCGCTCCAGTTCTGGCGTTGAATGCTGCAACAGACTGTTATCGCCGCGGGCAATAACCTGCTCCATCTCCCTGCCATGCGCCAGCAGATCACAAAAAAACCAACCAGAAATGAGCGTGGTCAGGCGCATTACAGTACCGCCAGCGACTGAATGGTGCCCACAATATAGCGGCTTGCTTTGGGGATCCCGTCCGCAATGTATCGCCCGGTTTTGGGTATATTACCCGGCGAAGCAACGACGCCACTTACCGCGCTTCCTGCCAGCGCGGCCGCACTGGTGACCAGGTTGCCCAGTTGCCGGGTAAGTTCGACCTGTACGGGTTCAACCGGGAACCGTTTCGGGTAGATGCCTGCGCGGATAAGCGCTTTGATTTCCTTATTACTGATGCCAGGGTTTTGCAGCTTGATGATGAGCTCCGTCAGGCGTTTGCGATCCTGACGGGGGTACTCTTTCAGCCATTGAGACGCTTTCAATGATGAAACGGACTTCATTGCGCGCCACGTCGTGACAACCTCTTTCAGTACGCCGCCAGCGCTTGCCAGCGAGATAAGATCGAGCGCGGTAGAGGTGGCATTATACCAGCCTTGCGAATCCAGCCAGGCCACATCTTCCCCGCCATTCTCCACCAGGTCATACAAACGATAGAGACCGTTTATGCATTGTAAACCTGTGGCAGCCGCACCGGCATAACCCAATGCCACCAGCGCACCGCTGGCTCCGGCAGTGAGCGGGACGGCAGCCCCCGCAGTGGCCATGACCCCGGCGGTAATGATCATCGCGCCGCAAGAGAGGACGGTAGAGGCGATTTCCGGGCCGAGAGAGGTTGCGGAAACGGCATCGGTCAACGACTGACCCACAGTGGTTTTTGAGCCTTGTGCGGGAGGCTTTGTCACAACCACATGCGTGACGATGCCACTTTGTCCGTTCGGGTGACGTTTACTGGGGCGTACGAGGTATCGCTCCGGGCCATCGGCGTAGATAATTCCAGCCTGCGCAAAATCACGTGTGCAGTCCATCGCTGCACCAAGCGCATCGAAATTGAAATCTGTCGCACCTTTACCGCTAAAGCGAGCAAAATCATAGCCAGGCATATTTGCTTCGGGGTTGAGTCCGGGCAGCGTCATTTTTCATTCCTTGTAATGATGAGTACAAAGTATTAATCCAGGATTATTCCTGGACTCCCAGGGCTAACAAACGGGTTTTTTTCCCCTTTGTGTGGACCTGTTTCGCCACACAATATTCAGACCAGACAAAGATACTCACGTAATATTCTGGACTGTATGGAACGAACGGAAGTGCATTTTTATATTTTAACTTATTGATTTAATTTGTTTTTATTGATTTTTCGCTTGCTATAGTTACTGACCAACGGCAAAGGAAACGTTAAAGTTTCCTTATTTTAGACAGCGAACAGGCAAACTTCACCCCGCCAAAAATCGGGCTTTTACCTATTCACAGTGATGATATGAGATAGTCTTGATGTGAATAATTACAACGTGTAATTAAAACGTAGTGATGTATTTAGCAACGAGAAATCTTTTTTTAGCAGCATTAACATGCCGGTAAATTCAGGCGCGTTGTAACCTTATTCGAGATGAAGTCGTCTCGGGATTGGGGGCTAATTCTCAAAATAGACAAAACGCTCATGTTGCCACGTTTTCACCGCTGGCGGCCTGGTACGTTGTGCATTACCTTAGAGCCGAAAATGACTGTCGCATTCGAAAAGGAGCCAGGTTCGATGTCTGATCAACACATAATGAAAGCCATGTTCACGCAGCAGCGAATTCAGATCATGCATTTGGGAAAGCATCATAAGGAATATACCGACGCATATATTTTTGCCTGGGAATCCGGCGTTTATCCGTTTTTGCACGATTTGGGAGGCGAACATCAGTATCTTCCTCATGAGTTATACGGTGACTATTTTGAGATTACGGCGCAGAAAGGCGCATCGATTTACGAACGCCTCAATCGGGCATGGGCAGATGAAGAGGACCACTTGACCTATAGCTGTCTGGAGTCCGAATTGATGGGCGTTGGCGGTGCGCGCGACTGGCGTCCCGATGAGTTAATGAATGTATGCCGCTATCTTTTCCTGACGGGTTGCTTTGACGACGTATTCTGGAAAGCGCTGTGCAAGCCGAACGGGGATTCATCCTGGGTTGAGTTCGTGAGGGATGCGTACAGCCGGGAGCATGATACGGCATTTATGTGATTTCAGTCTGAACCGGGACACCGATCGCGTTCACCGGCCATACCGGACAGAAATATTCGATTTTTATCGGTTCACAAAAACTGAATGAGGTGCGGGAATTCACGGAAGATTGATAGTCAGAATACAACCGTGAGCCCCTGCGTGCGTCTTTGAGCCATCATTCATCAGTCGAATATCGTCCAGGACATTGTTTGGCCGGAAGTGCAAAAGGTACCTGTCTCTGTTAATACCATCGGTTATATTTGACATAAAAAAAGGTAACAATGACGATCCACAAAAAAGTCATTATTCCGAAATAATCAGGTATGAAGCGCGCAAATATATAGGCGCCCGCCAGGATGAGGATGAAAGGAACTAAATAGATATATGACTGTAAAAGCCATAAAATTGCACGTTTCATTTTTTACAACTCATATAATGCCTCACCGATCATGATAGCCCGCCACGTAAGACTTGCCGACGATAGCCAGGTACAGAACTAGCTTACTGGATTTTCCAGCATATTTGTAAACCCTATAACAGCATGACGTGTATGTGCTTCTGACCTTTCTTGATGGTAGTACTGGCCGTCAGCGCAATGATCGGCTGGGGAAGCAGTAACGTTCCGGTAGATGCGAAAAAGCGTTTGTACTTTTGGGGGGCGTCATCGAGCAGAAAAACATCACATACGACGCTGATTTTGGGGCCAGGTAACAGATTTAATCATCAATTGCAGACTCTTCGCCATTTCAGGTCATAGTGAAGAGGTGATTATTAGATGGTTAGTTTAAGGATACGAATATGCCAACAGTAATTGATAAAGCATTAGACTTCATTGGCGGTATGAACACGTCAGCCTCAACGCCGCATTCCATGGATGAGAGTACGGTGAAGGGGATGTTTAAGTATTTGAAAGACCTTGGTGTCCCGGCTCATGCCGAGGAGATTATTGCGCGAGGAGAGCGGGAAGGGTGGAACCCTGAGTTCACAAAAAAAGTGGCGGGATGGGCGGATAAAATCGAGTCCGCTGACCGGGTGGTGATTAAAAATCCTGAATACTTTACTTCGTATATGAAGGAAGAGCTGCGCGCGCGAATGAACGCCGAATTTGACCCGGCAAGTTAAGCGCGTCTCGTTTCGCGACTCACCTGGGTTTTAATACGCCAAAGGGCCTGTGTTTTCACCCAGGCCCTTTAATTTGGTGGCCCCTGCTGGGTTTGAACCAGCGACCAAGCGATTATGAGTCGCCTGCTCTAACCACTGAGCTAAGGGGCCGTGGCGGGCAATTATAAAGTAACTTGTTCAGGCGATCCAGCATCAACCATCCATCTGCCTGTTTTATAAACAATGCATAATCAATCCGTTATACTTAAGTCCCGCGTCTTGCAGCGGTAGAGAAGATGTTCTCGATAAGCTCGTGCCAGCCTGCACGTTGTTTTCTGTATATTGAATATCGCCAAATACTCTGGATGTACCAGGCGCTCCTTAAGCGCAAAAAATCGTATCTGGTATGGTATTCATCGGGGTTGGCAGTATTGACTGCTTACAGTAACCAGCGGAAGAGCAACTGATTCGGTATCACTCAATAATTAGGCTATAGCAGCGAGGTTCAAATTGTTAAACATAATGGATGACGATTGATTCACGGTACTCATTGTTCCGGACAATGGGAAGTTTGCAAAGGAGCACCTCTGTAGCCCTCAGGAGACAACAAAATTATCATTGAGATGACCCTAATCCTGGGTTTCAAAAATTCTGCGGGTGAAACAGAACAGCATACGAGAGGTTTCTGCTGACTTAACATGAGTTGCCTTCTACGTGATTGTTGATACACGATAACGCTAATTCTCCATAAGTATCACTACAATGAATAAATTAATTTCGACCTGAATGACTATTATTTACTCATTCTCTCGAATAAATTGATGAGTGAATTGCCTTATTTTGTTGAAAAATAATAAGTTACTCTGTTTTTTAATATTAAATACATTATGTTTTAGGTGAGGAAAGTGCGTAAATTGGAAAAAACAAAATAAATAGCATGAATTATTCGGCGTATAAATATTATAACTAAATTAATAGAGCTAAATGAAACTATTCAAATTACAAATTTGATGTCTTTATAATTATCTGATATAAAATAATCCTTATTGGTCGATTGAGTTAACAACTGTACTATTTTTCTTATTGATTTATAACATTATATTAATGCTTTTAAGTTATATGTTTTATCAGGACACCTCGCTACATTTATAGTTAATTTAGGATTTCAGGAGTTTTGTATCAGGAAGATACTCGCAATTGTTATCATTCCTTCTTTATCTTCCTGTCAATAATTTTATTCCAGAAAAGTGATGTTCTGCCAAACAGGAAATTAGCAAGCTAATTTCCTGTTTGGTTTATACAACGCGCCCGAGCATGCTGGTAGCTAGAGCCAGGGGCGGTAGCGTGTCTCACGATATCAGGGTTACACGATGATGGTCAGAAGTGGTTTAGAAGTTCAGCAAGCGGCTGTGAAAGCATTATTCTTGCGCGAAATTAAGACACGCTTTGGTAAGTATCGATTAGGGTACTTATGGGCGATACTGGAACCAACGGCACATTTGCTTATTCTATTAGCAATCTTTGGTTATATTATGCATCGCAACATGCCTGATATTTCTTTTCCTGTATTTTTGCTTAATGGTTTAATTCCTTATTTTTTATTTAGTAATATAGCTATTAGATCCATCGGCGCCATTGAGGCAAATTTAGGGTTATTTAACTATAGGCCAGTAAAACCAATAGATACGATTATAGCCAGAGTTATTCTGGAGTTATTAATTTATAGTGGAGTTTATATCATCTTAATGTCAGTAGTTGGTTTATTAGGTGAAGAATTTTCTATTGCGAATATTCTTGTTTTGATTGCTACATGGATGTTGCTGATCATTTTTTCCTTTGGCATTGGTCTTATATTTATGGTTGTAGGTAATGCATTTCCTGAAACTGAAAAATTCTTGCCGATAATAATTAAACCACTGTATTTCATTTCCTGCGTGATGTTTCCACTACATACTATACCTAAAGATTACTGGTCTTATTTATTATGGAACCCTATCGTACATGTCATTGAGTTAAGTCGCGAATCTGTGGTCTCAGGTTATATCAGTGAAGGTGCAAGTCTGCATTATTTAACGTTTTGTGCGCTGGCTTCGCTTTTTTTAGGCATAGCTTTATATCGTACCCGTGAAGAGGCGATGTTGACATCATGATTCAAATTGAAAATTTGAGTAAATCATACAGAACCCCAATGGGAAGGCACTATGTTTTTAAAGATCTTTCAATAGTATTACCAACGGGAAAAAGTATTGCATTAATCGGACGCAATGGAGCGGGAAAATCTACGCTTTTACGCATGATTGGTGGGATAGATCGTCCTGACAGCGGAAAAATATTCACAGATAAAACTGTATCATGGCCTGTCGGGCTCTCTGGTGGATTTCAGGGAAGCTTAACGGGGAGAGAAAATGTGAAATTTGTTGCCAGGTTATATGCAAAAAAAGAAGAGTTAAAAGAGAAAGTTGCCTTTGTACAAGAATTTTCTGAGTTGGGAAAATATTTTGATATGCCAATAAAAACTTACTCTTCGGGTATGCGATCTCGTCTGGGTTTTGGGTTAAGTATGGCTTTTAAATTTGATTATTATCTGGTAGATGAAGTCACAGCTGTTGGTGATGCAAGATTTAAAAATAAATGTGCAGAGTTGTTTAAAGAAAAACATGAAGAATCTAATTTTTTGATGGTTTCACATAGCCTTGCTTCTTTAAGTGAATACTGTTCTGCCGCTTTGTTGCTTGAGCGTAATAATGTTTGTGAGTATTTTGATAACATCAGTGACGCCATCGAAAAGTATAAAGAAAATGAATCCTTGTAATTATTTGGATTAATTTAAATTAAATAATGGAATATAAATGAAATCGATACTATATTATTTGGATCCGCGTACAGAATTAAATGATAAAATGTTCAGGTATTCGACTTTGCGCTCGTACCTACTACCTGAAATTCAAGGTCTAAAAAAGGCTGACCCATCACTTGAAGTGAAAATTATTCTTTCAAAAAACATTTTTACACAAGCTATAAAGAATGGTCTAAAATTTGATGACGTAGAATGCTTTATTGTTGATGAGGATTTTTTTGAAAGTAGGCTGTCACAAGATAATTGTAGTACCAGCATTTCTTTATATCATAATACCCTGAATGAAAAAGATAATAATGTAATCAAAGGTATTATTCGTGAGAGCATTCCTGAGAGTTATTACCCTGATTTAATTATTTCTTATGAAAGCCCCGCTCCATTCTTGAAAGAAATGTATCCCGATGCACTTCTACTCAATTCAATGTTTGGGATTTTCTCTCGCGCACCTTATCCGGCCTATGGCCTTTTAGATCCTTGCGGGCTATATGAATATTCATATCAATATAAATATGCTGAACGGATTCGCCAGGAGAAAATAAGTAGTGATGAGCGTGACGTTATTAATTTATTACGAAACCAGACGACTGAAAGTTTAGCAACTCATCATCCGTTGAAGAAGTATATCTCCTCACTGTATGAGAGATTTGACAGATTGATCGTACTGGCATGTCAGGTTGATAATTATTTCTCCTATAATGGTTGTACTCAATATGCTAGCCAGTTTGAAATGGTCAAAGACGTTCTGGCTCATACTTCTGATAAAATAGGCGTAATTGTTACTGAGCATGGGTATAAACGGCAAATAAATGATGAGCAACTAAAATATCTGTCAGATAATTTTTCTGGATTTATATATTTCTCAGAGAAAGATATGCCCACACCTACACAGTTCATTTTACCTTATATTGATGGGGCATTATCCGTTTCGTCGTCTATAGGTTATCAAGCTGCATTGTGGCAAATACCTTATTTTGGTTTGGGATGCTCTCAAGTTGATATATTTTCCTCACATAATTCAATACAAGATTTTTTCAGGGATGTAAACATTGGGGAAAAATATGATCGTGATAATATAATATATACTTTACTATCTAAAATACATCTATCGCACAAAAATGATTTATTCGATGGTGATAAATATATAATCATTTTAAGGCGCTTATTTTCAAAGTTTAAAGCTAAGTGTGATGAATATGACTATTTTAGTGATAAAAAAGATATTGAAGATATCAGAAAGGATATTGTTTCTGGTAACAGAGATTGGTTATTAAAGAAAACACTTGTTGAATGCGACATTACTCCTGATGTGGATCATCTTCGGGTTGCTATGTCGCATGCCAGAGCTGTTTCATACGATTTATTTGATACATTAGTTGAGCGCGATTTTGTTGAACCTCATGAATTATTTAATCTGATTGAGCCAAGAATTAGAAAAGTATTAAAAAATAAAAATTTTCCTTTCTATTACATCAGGCGGCAAGCGGAAATCGATCTTCGTCGAGAATCAAGAGGTGAATTTGAGATCACTCTGGATGAAATTTATAACAGATTCCCTCGATATTTCGATTTATCGGTGCCTGAACTTAATATCATAAAAAATATTGAAATCGAAGCTGAGGTTGAATTAGTCCATCCTAAAAAGGAAATGATCCGGGAATTTTATTTTTCACAAATCATATGCGAAAGCGTATCCATTATAACAGACATTTATTTATCGCGAGATATAATCGAACGGATATTAGAAAAAGTAAATATTCGCGGATATGATAAATTATGGGTCTCTGCAGAAACAAAAACAAGAAAACATAATGGGACTATTTATCCTGATTACTTGAACTATATCAAAAAATATCACTCTATTTTACCTGCACAGGCTCTCCATATCGGCGATAACAATCAGGCTGACGGAGAAATGGCAAAAAAGAATGGAATGAAGTCATATGTATTTCCCAAGGCAATTGATAATTATAAAAAGTCGCGTATTGCTGACGTTATGCGCTCAAGCCTTAATAATTTAGGGGTTTCTAGTTCGGTAATCAATGGTATGTTCGCAAACAAGTGTCATGCTGGACACTGGTTTAAAATAAACAAGGAATCTGTTTTTAATGCAGATGAATATAATTATGGATATATGGCAATAGGGCCATTAGTTACCGGTTTTACTCAATGGCTATACCGTAGAGTCAGAAGATTAGGAATAAACAAAGTCTATTTTTTGTCCAGAGACGGCTGGATCTTAAAGCAAGCGTTTGATTTTTACTATCCGGGTAATCTATCTGACATAAAAACCGAGTATTTATACAGTTCTCGAAGAACAGCAATGGTCTCTTCTATTCGTACAATCGAAGATATTATCGAAGTCGCATCACAAAACTTTAATGCACGAAGACTTAGTGATTTTCTTTCCTCGCGATTTGGTTTAAATATAGATGACATCGATCAAACTTATTTGAATAAATATAATTTTAAAAAAGATAGTATGGTTTCACCATATTTTGAATTTGGGAAGTTAATTTCTTTCTTGACAGATATTCAATATCTTATTTTTGCTAATGCCGAAGAAGAACGCGAGAGTTATAAGGACTATTTAAATGATATTGGCTTTATTAATGATTGTTTAAATGAGAATACTGCTGTTGTCGATATTGGCTATAGTGGTTCAATGCAATACTACCTTAAGAAGGTTATTCAATGTGATAGTTTGCACGGTTTTTATTTTTTAACCCATCATCATAGCCGCGATTATTTTGATAATGACCATTTTGAGGGCTTCTTACAAAATTTAGATGACCATAAAATTGCTTATCGACATGGATTGAATGATCACGTTTTTATTTTTGAAGCTGCTTTAAGCTCTCCGGAAGGAAGTCTTATAAAAATGCAAGGTAAAGGCAATAACCGAAAAATGGTGTTCTTAGAAGCAGAAGAAGAAGTGATCAGAAGAAAGGCTTTACTGAGGACCCACCAGGGAGTTTTAGATTTCGTGACAGACATTAAGATTAGGTTTGGATCATACTTTAATTATATTGAGTTCTCATCCATTCTTTCTTCACAAATCATATTGAACTTTGCCAATAACCCTAATGGAAAAGACGCCGGAATGTTTTCATCACACGAAGTCGAAAATGTTTTTGGGGGAGGATCCGTGTGTTTAATATCTCCGGTACTTGATAGTTATAAAGACGCAAAAGGCTCAATTGATCCAAAAATTATTGAGGAATTGCTCAAGTGCTCAAAATGGAAAAAAGGTGCTTCTGCTTACTATAATTATGTCATGGGAAATAACTCTGGCACTGGCATTAATAATGTTTCCGTTGCGGGTCCCGCCACTGTTGCATCGAAAAAATCGACATATGCGCATCCAATTAAAACCAGTAAGCAAAGAAAGTTTTCTAAGTTCATCAAAGATCCGTATTCTTTCTTTAATGATTCCAAAAAATCTTACTTAAAAATTCTTCGGGTCTTTTTTAAATATAAAAAAAGATTTAATTAAAAAATCTATTTTTTATAAGGGGATTTATTTTAAAGATACTATGCTGGTTGAGCATGGTATCTTTATATAAAAATTATTGTAAGTGAGTTTCTGTTTTTTTATGTTTAATTTTATTATTTCTTTAGACTGTTATCATGACATTGCAATATGGGCTTTTCAGGGAGTATAGAATATGGAGTGCATGATGGAAAAAGAAGTAAAGGACTTTGAAATCGGTCCTGTTGGTGATTTGCATCGGGATTATTATTTATGGCGGGCTAAAGACATTCAGGACAAACGGTTGTTTGTTGTTTTTTCTTCCAGAGGGGCGGGGCCCGGAAATTTTAGTTTTTACAAAACATTTGAAAGATTGAATGTTAATGTATTACATATAACACCTTCTGATTTTTCCTGGTATCAAAACGGTTTAGTTAGTCTGGGAGATGATTTACCAACCGCATTCAAGGCCTTATCTGAGAGGCTGGATAGTTTTTGCCTTAGCCATCATATACACGAAGTTATTTGTTTAGGGGCATCTATGGGCGGATATGGTGCTTTAGTCTATGGAGCGCTCTCAAGCCGCAAGGTAAATACAACTCTTATTTTATTTGGTACTGAAACAGTGCTGAAATTGCCCTATTCAAAAAGTGCTGAGAATCATTTTGAAGTATTAGACAAATTTAAAGATATCAGGTATTTGGACTATTCCGGTCTTGATGTTAATATGATATTTGGCGAGTTTGATATCGTAGATTCTTTTTGTGCATTATCAATGAAATATGATAAAAATTTTTCATTATATTCCTGTGCTTGTGCTGCACATATTGTACCTGAGTACTTAAATGCGCAGATTGGTATCGTTAATTTCTTTAATGAATTTCTATCGGGGGGGAGATCATTTATCGGACGAGGCCACATGGCTACTGAACTGTATCCAGAAGATATTTATCCTTTATTGTTCGATGCTCCATTTAGTGAAAATTATAATAAGGCAATTAAGCGTTGTATCGAAAAATATCCTGCTTATGGCTTTGCCTGGAACAGGCTTGGAGTCTATTTGCATCAAAATGGAAAGCTAATGGATTCTCTGGAAGCCTTAAAGAGATCCCATCTCATTCATCCTGCTTATCAAAATACACTTGAGCATTTGAAAGCTGTACGAACAAAACTAAAAGCAACAATGAATTAATTGCGCTTAAAAATTTTTAACGCCTTTTTTTATTTTATGGGCATGTTAATTCTTTTACTATGCCGGTGCTTTTCGGGTTTTATTACTTGCCTCAGTCTATCTCCGCCATAATACACCGCATTAATCTGTGTATTCTCCAGCAAATACCCCCGGAACTTCTTAAACAACGTCATATCCGGCCTAAAGTCCGCCGTCCAGAACTGGTGCAAATGTCCCTGATACGTCATTCCTTTGATGTCGTACAGGGCATTGCCCATCACTTTCAGCGGCTTGTTATGGATCAGCGCTGAAATCCCCGCCGTACTGTTAATCGTCACCACGGCTTTGGCATGTGTCAGTAATTCCGGCATCGGCAAATCGTGCACATATATTACGCGATTGGTCACGCCATACTTCTTACTCAGTCGCTTAATCAGTGGCCGGTACAGACGATGACCGCGATCCATCGGGTGGTGCTTAATGACCAGCACATCTTCCTTAGGTGCTTTGCGTGAAAACGAGAAGATAACGTCATTAATATAATCCCGGACATCAGTGTATGGGCTATGGTTGCGAATCTGACTATCGTTATAGACCTGCAAAATCGCAAGATAATAGCGGTGATTGAGTGTCGTCTGCAGCGTTTCCATTACATCTCGTTGTTTCCAGCCATACCATTGCTTACGCCACCACGCACGCACCCAGCATTTTGCCTCGTACCAAGGCGAAAAAGATTTATGATGTCGATAGTGACTGAACTCATGGCGATAACGCCAGCCGACAAGGTAATACCCTATCGCATGGATGTAGCGCAGAGCAGAGGATGGTTTTAGCGGCTGGGGTTCTGATGGCGGGAAATCGGGCAAGCTCCGGTAAAAATCAGGATCGCGGGGCAGGGGAGAGAAAGCGTTCACTCCGCCTTCTTCGAGGGTAATAAAATGGGGACGCAGATAGCCCTCCTCGAAAGCCAGAAAACGAATACCTTTCGCTTTGGCCCAGGCGTGTGCCGCTCTGTGTAATGGTCGACAATCACCGAAGCACAAGATTGTATCGAACGAATAATTCTTCCACGTCTCTTTCAGCCAGGTCGGGAATTCCTTCGGGGTTTGTCTATAGGTAAGAAATTGACGGTGTCGACAATAGAATCGATCGCCGCCATTAAATACAACGTTCACCGCCTCGCGTTCCAGCGTCTCCAGCCAGTTGGCGACATCATTGAAGAAAGGCCCCATCGGTCCTTGCAACAGCAAGTATTTTTTCCCCGCAAGTAATGTCTTAACGGAATTGTTTTGCATCATCGTCCATGAGTCCAGGGTTAACGCTAACCAAAGCGAACGTTATAAAACATCAATAACTTGCGGTACTGTCTGGTTAATCGACCAGTATTCTTCTTCGTGATTTTCATTTCACCGCGAGGGGCGGAACTTAGCCACAGCGCGGCTTCTTCTGCCTGCATCGGTTCCATCCGCTGCGGATGGATATAGGTTGGATACGCGATTAGCGTTTGCCAGACTAAATCCGTAAGCGTGAGCTGGCGGGATCGTCGAGGAATCTGGTGCTCATCCTGTGTGAGCCCCCAACCCGCATAAAAAGGCATGCCATAGCAAAATACGCGCTTACCGTGCATCAGGGCTTCGAAGCCAGAAAGAGAGGTCATGGTATGTAATTCATCTGCGAGTTGGATGCATTGAATAATATCGGCGTCCAGCGCCTGGCAGTCGGCCCAGCGGCTGACATCTTCTGCTGCAACTTGCCCTTTGCGATTACCTACCAAAACATCCGGGTGCGGTTTAAAGACAATAAATGCACCAGGATTACGCTCGCGTACCGTGCGCAATAAATCCCGATTGGTGTTAACAGACAATGTCCCGGTCAGAATCGAGGCGTCATCTTCCACCTGACCGGGTACCAGAATGACTTTCTTACCGACCGCCCCGGGTGGTAAGTGCCAGTCTTGTCCAAGGTTGTATTTACTGACTTTGTTGTGCACGAGTTGTTGCTGTAGGGCTTGTGCGCGCACCCGTTGACGCTCACTCAGGTTGCTCGCGCTCAGCAGATTTTCCAGATCGCTGGGACGTGATGCGTCGTAATAGATACCGGTTTTATCCAGTACTAAAGACAGTGGCGCAAGCAGATCAGAGCCCAGGCCGGAGGAACGGATAAACCCGTCCTCCATTCGCCACAGTGGAATACGCTGTGCATCTGCCTGCGCCTGCCATTTTTTCTCCCCCCGAGTGCCCCAGGCGATAAGCGCGCTGGCTTGTGTACACTGTTTCGCAAAGCGAACCTGATTCTCTGCTGTTTTCAGGAAAGGTTTGAGAATTGCGGTTTTCCACAGACTCAATCCCGGTGCCCATAGCGTACCGCGACGTACCAGGCTGTGGTTACGCTGTAAGGACAGCCAGTCAACAACGCAGGCCAGCGTTGCTGGTTTTCCGCTTACGGGGTGTCGGTAGCGGCAATAGCGCAAATAGGCGGCGGTAAACAGATTGCTCAGCGTGCAGGGTTGTCGGCGTGCGGCAAGCTTGCTGGCCTTTGGATGACGATCATCTGTGAGTCCCCAGCCCGCATACCATGGCTGCCCAAAGCAGACGACGGGTTTGCCGGCCAGCAACGCTTCAAAACCATACTGCGAGGTGACCACATACACTTTTTGCATGTGCCGCAGCAGCGATTGTGGGCTGACATCTTCGGCAAACATGCGCACACGGCTGTCGGATTTGAGGTTACTAAAATAGCCCGTCTTTTTGCCGCATAGCACATCCGGATGCACCTTCACCCAAATTTCTGCACGCGGATTTTCCTGCTTTGCCGCCTTGAGCATCTGCTGGAAGCTTGCCGGGCCGGCGTTGCCTTTGGTGACAGACATATCGCCAAACGTCTGGTCAATCACCAGCACGGCCTCTGGCATAATATCCGGTACGACAAACGGCGGCGCCTGATTGTATTTCGACAAATCATTGTCGACGATGGCGCGCATCATCGCCTGCGCTTCAGCTGCCAGAGGCTGATTGCCTGCCTTATCTTTGACCAGGCATTCGAGCGTGCTCGGAACCGAAGCGTCGTAATAGATGCCAAAATGATCAACGACGATGGAGAGGGGCGAACAATCCTGAACGCCTAAGCCGAGAGAACGAATAAAACCATCTTCGAGGCGGATGACTGGCAGACCCGCTGATTGCGCCATAGCAACAGGTTTTCGCGCGCTGGGGCGCTGGCCCCAGACGACAACAGCATTCACCTGCGCCGGGATGGTTTTGAAAGGCGAAAGCCGTATATGTTCTCCTGGCAGAAAACTGTCCAGATGCGGAATACGCCAGATCCCTCCGGAGTAAATACCCAGTATGTTTTTCATTCGTTCCATCAATATCAATCCGTTGATTAAAGAAGAAAACGTTTTTACCGCTGCTTGTTTCGCTTTCCCCGGCATGCCGGGGAAAGCATCTTCTACAGAGCTGATTAGATTGTCAGCACAACTTTGGCCGCAACGGCAAGCTGGTAAAGGATGGTCGAAATACCTCGTGTAACTTCGATATTTTTCGATTCGTATTTCGGCAGAACCATAATTTCATCACCGGGCTGCAGTTTTCCTGCATCGTCAGCGCCAACCGACTCGCCGTTCTGGTGAATCACGATAATTTTCGAGTTACCGGATTTTTGCGTTAGCCCGCCACATTTCTTGATGTAGTCATCCGCATCCAACCCGTCCTGCCAGGTGACGGCGTTCGGAAACAACACTTCTCCGTGCACCATAATCAGCGAGGTTTTTTCCGGTATCATGATGACGTCACCATCTTCCAGCAGGACTGAGTCGATGTTGCTTTCATTAAGTACGACCTGCCCTTTCGGAACGACTTCTCGCGCTTTATTGACGAAGCGGCTGACCAGTTGTGCTTCCTGCATACGTAAACGGGCCTCTTCCTGCGTCGAGGATTGTGCAGACAGAGAGGCCTCTTCCAGTTTCTGCAAAGACAGATTCAGCATCTCTTTCTGGCGCTCCGCCACTGACGTTCTGTACAACTGAATAGCCTTCATCTGTGACATGCTATTTGCGCGGATCTGCGACAGGACCTGACGCATAGTCGAGCCGTAGGGCAGAACTATTGCATGCTCGCCGGAATGGGCTCCATCGACACGTACCTGAATGGTGCCTGCATAGCGGTCTGAACTCACAATGAGTCGGTCGCCGTCCTGAAGAGAGCGACCTGGTGCGGAGCTAAGCGGATAGTATTCGCTACGTTTTATGGCGCCTTGCTGACGAATGATGGTCATATGGGTGGCGCCGGGTTTCGGACGCGCCCAGCTGAGTGCCTCTGTAACCGGAATGGTGCTAGTGGCGAACTCAAAGTCGTAACGGTTAAACACATCACCTTCTACGCTAAACGTATGCTGGCGTGGACCAACGACAATGGTATCGCCATCGACAAACTGCGACAGGCCCAACTTACCGTTCAGCAGAAAATCGTACAGGTTCACGCGTGAGATAACCGATTTGCCACGTTTGACGATGATATCAACATAGCTGCCGCGTTCACTGTCGACGCCACCGGCTTTGCTCAGATAAGAGAGCAGGGAGTCAGACGCGACGCCGCCATATAAGCCGGGGCTACGCACGTAGCCGGTCACGAAGACTTTAACCGGCTGGGCCTGCAGCAGAGAGGCATAAACGTTGACGTTAGAGGTATAAACTTCTTTGATCTTACTGGTGACGGTATTGTTCAACTGCGCATTGGTCATACCCGAAACTTTCAGCGGGCCAATATTCGGCAGGAAAATATTGCCTTTCGGATCCACGGTCAGCGCTCCGTCGTACTGGAATGCCCCCCACAATCGAATCTGGATAGTATCGCCGAGACCAATGACATAGCCTGGGTTGAATCCCAGACCTGCGCCTGAGGCCGCGCTGATAGAGGTAAATAGTTGTGCGCCGAACATGCGACTGGGCAGAGCGGCAGCCACAGGTGGCGGTGTGTTGTCAAACCCTGTTGCGTCCTGGGGTTCTTCTGTTTTGCCGGCGATAATCGACGGCAACGGCGACGCCCCTGTCAAATTCGGATCGGCTGTAATAGCAGTCGGACCAGCCGCAAAGACCGTATGGCAGACCAGAAGAAGCAGTGCCGATTTTAATAATTTCATGTTCAACTCTGTAAAATTCACTGTGCGTCCAAAATTAGTCTTTGTGATCTTCAATCACGGCCAGCAGCAATTTGATCGTGCCGAAGAGTAGACAGCAGACTAACAACCAGCTTGCCAGCAGGTAGCCGCTCCTGGGAAAACTGGACTCTTCCGGTTGTTGTGGTGAACTGATAACCGACAACACTTTGAGTTTACGTGCCGCTTCCAGGCGTGTTTTTTCAATGGCTTTGATCGCCATTGTGTAGATTTCGGTATCGAAGGTGACGCGAGCTTTAATCTCGTCAAAGTCAGCCGCCATGCTGTTGAGTTTCTTATCGCCTGGCGCTGTGATTTTGTTCTGTTCTGCATCGATCTGCGCCTGCAGGGCTTTTACTGAATTACGAATGCTAATGACCTGGGGCGCATCTTCACGCAAATAACTCAGTAAATTACGCAGCTCGGCTTCCAGCTCAACTTTTTTACCCTGTAGCGTCATCACCAGCGATGTGGCCGCCGTTGCGGAGACCTCAGGGTCGAGGATGTTGTTCTGATTCTGATAATTCAGTAATTCCGCTTTACTTTTATCCAGGCGAACACGGGCCTGCCGTAATTCTTCCTGGGCGAAGTTCTGCTGGTCTCGGGCGATTTTATGTGAGAGCTCGTTAATAAAACGCTCTGACTCTTTGAGGACTGCTTTATTAAACCGCTGTGAGAACTCTGGTGTAAAACCCTGAGTCTGAATCGTCAGCAAACCGGTTTTGTCGTCAAATACCACAGAAATGCGATCGCGGTAGTAATTGAGGAATTGTTCCGCCGTTGTGTCTTTAGACAGATGATAAATAAAATCCAGCCCGCTATGGCTCCATGCATCGTGAAAATCGAGCTGTTTATCGAGTACTTTCAGCATATCCGCTGAGTTGATGTATTCCTTTAAATAGAGAGAGTCTTCGCCGGAGCTGGAGGTGGAGGCGCCCAGCAGCAATCCGACATTCAGGCCGGAAGCTTCGATGTCGCTGGGACGTTTTACCGCGACCTTCGATTCACTCATATAGCGAGGCTGGCTGAAAATCACCAAATAGATGACGAGTAACGCCATCGGGGCGGCAATAACAATCCAGGCAAGGTGCTGCTGGATCCAGGCAAGGTTAAATTTGGCCGTACATGCGCGTAGCGAGGAGGCCAGTAACTTCACTTTGTGTGTAGACATGTCACTTTCAACGTTATTCCCTCCGGCAAAATCTGCTGATGGGATGACTTATTATTTCGGTATATACAGATGAGGAATTAGTCGAAAATCCTGACTAAACCAATCACATCCTGTGATCCATTGGTAATGAGTAGGGTTGAGATGCGGTGTTTGGTCATCTTTTCTTCTGCATCGATAATCATGGTGTCTTGCGGCATGGTAATCGGATTGCGGGTCATCATGTCTGCTGCGGTACCCTTGACAAAGTCTTCGCATTTTTCCATGTAACGACGCAGATCGCCGTCGGTAATGATACCTGCCAGCTTGCCATTTGCTTTGACGGCTACCATACCCTGACAACCGCTGGTCAGTTCCTGAATGATTTGACGGAAGGTTGCGTCAATATCCACAGAAGGTACATCCGATTGCATCACATCGGTCACGCGGGTCAGCAGGCGACGGCCCAGTGAACCACCCGGATGATAGCGGGCAAAATCGTCGGGTTTGAAATGACGTTTGTGAATAAGTGCAATCGCCAGGGCATCGCCAATGGCCATCGTCAGGGTGGTGGAGGTTGTCGGCGCCAGATTATTAGGGCAGGTTTCACTGACCATATTCAACTCAAGGATGGCATCGGCGTATTTTGCCAGCGTCGAGTGTGCATTATTGGTAATGGCGATGATTTTATTGCCAAAATTTCTTAATGAAGGCACCAGCTTAAGCACTTCATCCGTTTCACCGCTGGCGGAGATCAGCATCAGCACATCGTAGGGGGTGATCATCCCTAAATCGCCGTGGAACGCTTCTGCCGGGTGAACAAAAAAGCTGGGGGTACCGGTTGAGGCGAGGGTTGCAGACATTTTACGTCCGACATGCCCGGATTTTCCCATGCCGGAGACAATCACATGGCCTTTACAGGCCACAATCAGTCTTAATGCGGCGCTGTAGGCTTCCGCATTGATGGCTTCTGCCAGATGGCGGAGTGCGTCACCTTGTTCCGTCAACGTGCTGCGTACGCTGTCAATCAGCGCTTGCTCTTCAGCTTCCGTATTCAAGTCAAAATCCATTTTGTTTCCTGTTGGTAATCTCTACGTGACGGTCCAGACCACCGTTAACAGGCGCACCGTCACAGCAACCGATTTAGGACATACCACTCAGCTGCCATCCATTTTTTAGAAATGCAAATAAATACCCGTCACCGTGGCGGTGACTTTTATGAAGTACATTTGAAACTTACGAATTTGGGGACTGTTTTTATTCCCCTGCTTTTTAGCACAAGCGGCACTTATACACAACATAAACGGATTTGTTGATTTAGTATTAATTGTTCTTACTATCGTCTTTGCATGCATAATATTTTGAAATATATGCTTTTTATGATTTTTATAAAGTGAAGGGGATTTGGCGTGAATGCATTATCCAGAACGATGAAAACGTAATGAGATAATATTTTATCGATTATTTGTATTTATTTTATCAAGTAATTTTGTTTTTACATTCATATTAAAAATATATTTAGGTTGATATGGAATAGTCTGACATTGATATCTGGTTTCCTTTTTCCCATTATTAGCGGTAAAAAAACGCCATCCCGAAGGATGGCGTCTGATTAGGCGTAAAATGCAGGCGAATTAATCGTCCAGGAAGCTACGCAGAACCTCAGAGCGACTCGGGTGGCGCAGTTTACGCAGCGCCTTCGCTTCGATCTGACGGATACGTTCGCGGGTAACATCGAACTGTTTACCCACTTCTTCCAGCGTGTGGTCGGTGTTCATATCGATACCGAAACGCATGCGCAGGACTTTCGCTTCACGGGCGGTCAGGCCAGCCAGAACGTCGTGGGTGGCGGCACGCAGGCTCTCGGTGGTGGCAGAGTCCAGCGGCAGCTCGAGGGTGGTATCCTCGATAAAATCACCCAGATGCGAATCTTCATCATCGCCAATTGGCGTTTCCATGGAGATTGGCTCTTTAGCGATTTTCAGCACTTTACGGATTTTGTCTTCCGGCATCAGCATGCGCTCAGCCAGTTCTTCCGGCGTCGGTTCGCGGCCCATCTCTTGCAGCATCTGGCGGGAGATACGGTTGAGCTTGTTGATGGTCTCAATCATATGCACCGGAATACGGATGGTGCGCGCCTGATCCGCGATAGAGCGGGTGATTGCCTGCCGGATCCACCAGGTTGCGTAGGTGGAGAACTTGTAACCGCGACGGTATTCAAACTTATCTACCGCTTTCATCAGACCGATGTTGCCTTCCTGAATCAGATCGAGGAACTGCAGACCACGGTTGGTGTATTTCTTAGCGATTGAAATAACCAGACGCAAGTTCGCTTCAACCATCTCTTTTTTCGCACGGCGCGCTTTCGCTTCACCGATAGACATACGACGGTTAATGTCTTTCACCTGCTCGATAGTCAGGCCAGTTTCTTCTTCAATCTGCTGCAGTTTTTGCAGGCCGCGCTGAACGTCCTCCGAGACCTCATGCAATTTTTCAGACCACGGTTTGTTCATCGCCAGGGCTGCATTGAACCAGGTTTCGTTGGTTTCGTTGCCAGTGAACAGCGTAATGAAGTTTTTCTTCGGCATTTTGCACTGTTCAACACACAGCTTCATGATAATGCGTTCCTGGGTGCGTACGCGATCCATCATGATGCGCATGCTGTTTACCAGGTAATCGAACTGTTTCGGTACCAGACGGAACTGTTTGAAGACTTCGGAGAGCTTTAAGATCTCTTCCTGCGCTGCTGCGTGACTGCGGCCTTTTGCCTTAATGGTGTCACGTGTTACTTCATACTGAGTACGCAGCTCAGCAAATTTTTCACGCGCCAGCTCAGGGTCGATGCTGTTGTCATCATCGCTGCTGTCATCGCCATCTTCGTCTTCGTCTTCTTCGTCATCATCGTCCAGGTCTTCCTGAGAGAGCTCAGAACCGACGTGGGTCGCCGTAGGCGCCAGATCTTCTTCAGCGTTCGGATCGACGAAACCGGTAATCAGATCGGACAGGCGAGCCTGTTCCGCTTCGACACGATCGTATTGTTCCAGTAAATAGGTGATGGCTTCCGGGTACTCAGCAACGGAGCACTGTACCTGGTTGATGCCGTCTTCAATACGTTTGGCGATGTCGATTTCGCCTTCACGGGTTAACAGCTCAACGGTGCCCATTTCACGCATGTACATGCGCACCGGGTCGGTCGTACGACCGATTTCAGATTCCACGCTGGAAAGCACCTGCGCGGCGGCTTCGGCAGCATCTTCGTCCGCGGTGTTTTCAGCAAGCATCAGATCATCAGCATCCGGTGCTTCTTCCATCACCTGAATGCCCATGTCGTTGATCATTTGGATGATGTCTTCGATCTGATCGGAGTCGACGATATCTTCCGGCAGATGGTCATTGACCTCGGCATAGGTCAGATAGCCTTGCTCCTTACCACGGGTGACAAGAAGTTTCAGCTGTGACTGCGGGTTTTGCTCCATAAGACGGTATCCACACTTAATTCAAGAGGGTTGGTGTCGGTTAGCGAAATTAAAAACCGCCAACTTGGTCTAACGAGGGCTTACTTATATTTTTGCCGCTGCCCCTCAATGCGGCTGTCGGGTGCTTCCCGAACGATTATCGGCACTTAAGCCGTTGAATACTTTATCCTTCACGTTGTCTCTGCGTTAGCTGCGTTCTCTTGCCGCTTTGATACAACCTGAATGATTTTGTCTTTTTATTTCTTCGCCAGTTCCTGGTTTAGTTGCCAGAGCTCCCGGCGTTCTTCGCTGCTTAAACCATGGGTGCGGTCACGAGCTATCAACTCTTCTTGCCGCTGTACAAGCATCGAATCAAACATATGATTGAGCGCGTCGTTGAACGTTTTTTCTGCAATGTCTTTATCTGCTATATCGTCCCACATCGCCAGTTTTTCAAGGGTTGCGGCCTCTTTTGTTCCGCGATACTGTTCCAGAAGCTGCCCTGTGGTTAATCCAGGCTGTGACAAACAAGTGTTGACCAGTTCTGTAAATAAGCCAAGTCCAGCCATTCTGGATTTATCCAGCCCCTCCAGCGGAGGCACTAACGGCGCGAGTTCCGGACTCTGGACCAGTAATCCTATCAGTATACGCATGGTTGTACGTTTTAGCTGAGGCGCCGGCCGGGCCGTGGCATTTTCCGCCTGTTTTGGCATCAAACGATCAAGCTGCGCGTCGTCGAAGATGCCAATTTTATTGCCCAGTAACTGCCTGAGCTGGATACGTAACGTTTCACCCGGCACCTGCGAAATCAACGGCAGTGCCAGCGCGGCAAGTTGCGTTGTCCCATCCGGGGTGGTCAAGTCCGCCTGCGGCAGTAAGCTGTTAAACAAAAACGTGGAGAGCGGCATTGCCTGCTCCATCCGCGCTTCAAACGCTGCTTTGCCTTCCTTACGAACCAGCGTATCCGGGTCTTCGCCGTCCGGAAGGAACATAAAGCGTAGCTGACGCCCGTCGCTCATGTACGGCAATGCGGTTTCCAGCGCACGCCATGCGGCATCGCGGCCCGCGCGGTCGCCGTCATAACAGCAAATGACGTTTTTCGTTACCCGAAACAACAGCTGAATATGGTCTGCTGTGGTCGAGGTGCCAAGTGACGCAACGGCGTAGTTAATACCATATTGCGCCAGCGCAACCACATCCATGTAACCTTCCACGACTAAAAGCCGCTGCGGTTCATCATTGTCCTGCTGCGCTTCATAAAGCCCGTATAACTGGCGGCCTTTATGGAAAATATCGGTCTCCGGGGAGTTGAGGTACTTGGGCGTATCATTACCCAGCACTCGGCCACCAAATCCCATTACCCGACCACGTTTGTCGCGGATAGGGAACATCACCCTTTCGCGAAAACGATCATAACTGCGTCCCTGATCGTTAGTGACCAGCATGCCCGCATCAATCAGAGATTGACGATTTTCCTGGTTTGCACCAAAACGCTTTAAAACGTTGTCCCAGCCGGGAGGGGCGTAACCAATCGCAAAACGGGCGATGACATCGCTGCTTAAACCGCGTCTTTCCAGATACTGGCGCGCCGGTTCAGCCGCAGGTTGCGTCAGGGATTGCTGATAAAACGCACTCAGGCCATCCATCAACTGATAGAGACTTTGCCGCTGGTGGCGCTCTATCTGACTTGGCCCGTTGCCTGCTTCATAGGGCACTTCCAGGTTATGCATGGCGGCCAGTTCTTCGACGGTTTCCACGAACTCGAGTTTGTCGTAGTTCATGAGAAAGTCGATCGCGTTGCCGTGCGCCCCACAGCCGAAGCAGTGATAAAACTGTTTTTCACCGTTTACGGTGAAGGAAGGACTTTTTTCGTTATGGAATGGACAGCATGCGTGCCAGTTCTTGCCCTGCTTTTTCAGTTTCACCCGCGCATCGATCAGATCGATGATATCGGTGCGAGCCAGCAGATCATTGATAAAAACACGTGGGATTCGTCCAGCCATATGCCCCATTCATTTTTAGCAATTCATAAACGAAAATAAGCCGCGCATTCCTTTCGGAAGCACGGCCTTACAACTACAACTCGGTCTGAAATTGAGAGCTAAACTCTCAAAAAACTTAGTACAGACGAGTGCGGCGTGCGTTTTCGCGAGCCAGTTTCTTCGCGTGACGTTTCACAGCAGAAGCTTTAGCGCGCTTACGTTCGGTAGTCGGTTTTTCATAGAACTCACGACGACGAACTTCCGCCAGAACACCTGCTTTTTCGCAGGAACGCTTGAAGCGACGTAGTGCTACGTCGAACGGCTCGTTTTCACGTACTTTAATTACCGGCATGTGCCTCTCACCTTTGATAAATTCGGTTTGCCGCTGGCGTCAACGCCAGCTTATTTCAAAATGGTGCGGAATTTTACTTCAACAGTTGCTGCTTTGTAAAGCACCGCTGCCTTTTTTGAAAGGGACTTTTGTAAGGGTGGGGAGTATACACGAAGTCCTTCAAGGGGGTGAGTAAAGTTTACAACAAGGGGCATTGATCCTACACTGCGCGGCATTGAAGCGAGGTAAAAAAACAGCCATGCGTGTACTGGGAATTGAAACATCCTGCGATGAAACCGGCATCGCTATTTATGACGATAAGAACGGCCTGTTAGCCAACCAGTTGTATAGTCAGGTAAAACTGCATGCCGACTATGGCGGCGTCGTACCTGAACTGGCCTCCCGCGATCATGTACGTAAAACCGTACCGTTGATTCAGGCGGCGCTGAAAGAGGCGGGGCTGATGGCAAAAGATATCGATGCGGTTGCCTATACCGCCGGTCCTGGTCTTGTTGGCGCGCTGCTGGTTGGCGCAACGGTCGGCCGGGCGCTGGCATTTGCCTGGGATGTTCCGGCTATTCCTGTTCACCATATGGAAGGCCACCTGCTGGCACCGATGTTGGAAGATAATCCGCCGCAATACCCGTTTGTGGCGCTGCTGGTCTCCGGCGGCCACACTCAACTGATTAGCGTGACGGGGATTGGCGAGTACCAGTTGCTCGGCGAATCTATTGATGACGCCGCCGGCGAGGCGTTTGATAAAACGGCCAAATTGCTCGGTCTTGATTACCCTGGCGGCCCTATGTTATCGAAACTGGCGTCACAGGGTACGGAAGGGCGTTTCGTTTTCCCGCGTCCTATGACGGACAGACCCGGTCTTGATTTCAGCTTCTCTGGTCTGAAAACCTTCGCGGCAAATACCATTCGTGAAAATGAGCCGGATGAGCAAACGCGTGCCGATATCGCGCGTGCCTTTGAAGACGCCGTGGTTGATACGCTGATGATCAAATGTAAACGTGCGCTGGACCAAACCGGATTTACCCGTCTGGTCATGGCGGGAGGCGTTAGTGCAAACCGTACGCTTCGCGCAAAACTGGCTGAAATGATGAAAAAGCGCCGTGGCGAAGTGTTCTATGCACGTCCGGAATTTTGTACCGATAATGGCGCAATGATTGCCTACGCCGGGATGGTGCGCCTGAAAGCCGGCGGCGTTGCCGGACTTGGCGTGACTGTGCGCCCACGCTGGCCGTTGGCGGAACTTCCCGCCGCGCAGCAGGCGTAATCAATGAAGGGCAGCGTGATGTTGCCCTTTTTTAATGTTTATTCAAGGTATTACGGTATTAGATGCGCTGCCCTTTCAGGTAGAAAACCGTCCGGAAGATATCCGATCATTGCCAGTGGCATGGCTAACTTACTCTGACTTATCGGTCTCTTTTTTCTTTTTCAGTTTGTGCCAGATTTTTGTCTCCTGACGACGCCACAACCGCTGAATATTGTCGTGGTGACGTATCAGGATCAGGCAGGAGAGCATGGCGACCGGAAAGGTAAACTGGGGTTTAAACCACCAGACATAGAATGGCGCAATCAGGGCGCTGACAATCGCGCCTAACGAAGAGTAACCGCTAAGCAGGACGGTCAGTAGCCAGGTTCCCGCCATCACGCCGGTTAAGTCCCAGCCAATAGGCGCAATCGCGCCGAAGGCGGTAGCAACGCCCTTGCCACCCTGGAAATGGAAAAAAACAGGCCAGATATGCCCAAGGCAGGCGGCGATAGCAATAAGCCCTAGCCAGAAGGGGGTAATGCCAAGCGCATAGGCTCCCCAGACCGGCAGCATGCCTTTTAGCACATCAAAAATCAGTACCGTTACGGCTGCTCCTTTGCCGCCAATTCGTAATACGTTGGTCGCCCCTGGGTTGCCCGAACCACTCTCACGTGGGTCAGGCAGACCAGCGATGCGGCAGACCAGAATGGCGCTGGATATTGAGCCGCAAAGATACGCGAGGATGATCATTCCAGGCGCGATTGCACTCATAACGCTGTTCCATTGTGAAAATGTCGTTTTATTATCTGCATCAGTGGATAATACGCATAAATTATGGAAAGTGGTATCCAGGTTAGCCAAAAAGCAGGTGGGGCGTGATGGACATTGTATTTATAGAGCAACTTTCGGTAATCACCACCATCGGTGTGTATGACTGGGAGCAGACGATTGAACAAAAGCTGGTGTTCGATATCGAAATGGCATGGGATAACCGTCAGGCAGCGAAGAGTGACGATGTGAATGATTGTCTGAGCTATGCGGACATTGCAGAGACCGTCATTGCGCACGTCGAAGGAAGTCGTTTTGCCCTGGTAGAACGTGTCGCCGAAGAGGTTGCAGAGTTACTGCTGGCTCGTTTTAACTCTCCGTGGGTGCGTATCAAATTGTGTAAACCAGGCGCCGTCGCCCGGGCTGCCAATGTTGGCGTAATCATTGAGCGTGGCAATAATCTGAAAAAAATTATTTAAATTCATAATTGTTAAACCAAGCGCTAGTCTTCTGGTCATACATCATGGCCATACGCGGCTTCCCAAGTGGTAAGCCGTTTTTTATGTCTGTTTAGGGGTTTATTTGATGAGCGATATGCACTCGCTGCTGGTGGCAGCAATATTGGGTGTTGTCGAAGGACTGACGGAGTTTTTACCGGTTTCCAGTACAGGCCACATGATTCTTGTGGGGCATTTGCTGGGTTTTGAGGGAGAAACCGCAAAAACCTTTGAAGTAGTGATTCAGTTAGGATCGATTTTGGCTGTGGTGGTGATGTTCTGGCGTCGCCTGTTTGGCTTGATTGGTATTCACTTTGGCCGTCCCCCGCATGAAGGCACAGGCACGGGTCGCCTGACGCTCATTCATATCCTGCTGGGCATGGTGCCTGCCGTTGTTCTGGGGCTGGTTTTTCACGACGCTATTAAATCTCTCTTTACCCCCATTAACGTGATGTATGCGCTGGTGGTGGGCGGGGTGCTGCTGATAGCGGCTGAATGCCTCAAACCGAAAGTGCCGCGCGCTGAAGGGGTGGACGATATCACCTTGCGTCAGGCATTTATGATTGGCTGCTTCCAGTGCCTGGCGCTCTGGCCGGGGTTCTCCCGTTCTGGCGCGACAATTTCAGGCGGTATGCTCATGGGCGTAAGCCGTTATGCGGCTTCGGAGTTCTCGTTCCTGTTGGCGGTGCCAATGATGATGGGAGCCACAGTACTGGATTTGTATAAGAGCCTGAAATTTTTGACCGTGGGCGACATCCCGATGTTTGCCGTCGGCTTTGTGATGGCTTTTATCGTCGCCCTTATTGCGATCAAAACCTTCCTGGAATTGATCAAGCGTATCTCGTTTATCCCTTTCGCGATCTATCGCTTTATCGTCGCCGCCGCGGTTTACTTCATCTTTATCTAGCGTATACCTTCGCCCTCAGTCTTTTGGCTGAGGGCAACGTTGTGCTTTCCAGTCGGCCACGGCCTGAATGCGACGACGGGTTAACTCTTCTCGCACTTCAATGCCTTTGAAACCTGCTTCAACGACCGCTTTGCTGGAGACCGCTTTTGCGATGCTCCAGGCCTCACGCAGTAAGCGTCCCTGCGGATAATCGCACGCCTCAAACCCCGCGCGTCCGCGAACGTCGGCTTCGCTGGTCAGGGCGATTTGCTCAACCCGCTGTGGCTTGCGCCAGGCGTCAATCGAATCGAACAATTTAATAATGGTCTTTGGCTGCAGGATCGGGAAGGTATGGATCAGGTCATGGAATTCTGCCACCAGCCTTGCCAAATCGCGGATCTCATTCGGTACGCGTAAACGCCGACAGACGCCCTCGACCAGCCGGACGCCCGCTGGACCATGCCCGTGATGGCGTGGCCACAATTCTGGCGGCGTTAACCCTTTGCCCAGATCGTGGCACAGGGTCGCAAAACGCACATCAACCTCAGGGCTGAGCATGGCGGCCATGGTCACGGTCATCAGGGTATGGAGCCCGGTATCTATTTCAGGATGCCATTTTGCCGGCGCGGGCACACCAAACAGCGCGTCCACTTCCGGGAATAATACTTTTAGCGCCCCGCAGTCACGCAACACCTGGAAAAAGACCTGCGGATTACGGGTCTTGAGGGCGTTCTCCGTCTCTTTCCAGACGCGTTCCGGGGTAAGATGCGTCAGCTCACCGGCGGCGGTCATCTCGCGCATGAGCGCCATGGTTTCGTCGGCAATGCGAAAACTTAAATGCGCATAGCGGGCGGCAAAACGCGCTACGCGCAGAACGCGCAACGGATCTTCGGCAAATGCGGGGGAAACATGGCGCAGCAAACGGTGGTGCAGATCGCTCTGACCGCCGTAGGGATCGATAATGTTGCCATCATCATCTTGCGCCAGCGCATTGACGGTCAGGTCGCGGCGTAGCAGATCTTGCTCAAGCGTCACATCCGGCGCGGCATAGCAGGAAAATCCGGTATAACCGAAACCGGATTTTCGTTCGGTGCGGGCAAGCGCGTACTCTTCGTGACTTTGTGGATGGAGAAACACGGGAAAATCGCGGCCTACCTGCTGGTAACCCGCGTCAAGCATCTCTGCTGGCGTGGCGCCAACCACCACCCAATCTTTGTCTTTGACCGACAGGCCCAGCAACGCATCGCGAACTGCACCACCGACCAGATAACTCTTCACGCCGCCTGACTCCTCACATCTGTGACTTTGCATAAACCTGACTTATCGGAATCAAGACAGGTTCTATTTTTGCCGACAGATAATACGTAAGTGTAGAGAAGATGGCTAATCAGCTTAGTTCATCCAGCGATCTTTGCTTTTACGACGCGGGATTAAATGCGGCAGTACCAGACCGAGGAACAGTCCCGCACCCAATACGCCACCGCCATACATAAACCACTGCATGATGATGGTGCGCTGTTTGTCGTCGAGCTGGAGGTTAGCGGCATTCACTTTCTTCTGCGCCACGATCAGCTCGTTTTTAAGCTTCTGGTTTTCTTCTTTCAGGCTGTTAATGACCCCATCGCTACCGGCCACTTTTTGCTGCATATCTGCCGTGCGCTGGTTCCAGGTATTATCGATATTGTTGAGCTTATCGGTGAGGGTTTTCACCTGATTTTCCAGTTCTGGCACGCGTGTGCGCAGGCTGGGCTGAGTATTGAGCTCTTTTAGCGGGATCCAGGCCGTACGGCCACTGCTGTCGCGAACCTGAGCGTAGTTAGACGCTTCATTGGTTTGCAGCAGTTCCACTTCCTCGCCGGCGTTTACGGTACCCACGAGGCGATAGTTATCTCCCGGGCCACTGCGAACCCAGGTGTTCAATTCATCAGAGACGTAACGTTTTTCTTCGGCGTGAGCCAATGTGGAAACGCTAAGCGCAAATAAGGTTATTCCAATCAGGCGTAATTTAAGCATCAGGCGTCGTTATTATCTTTAAGCGTGAATAAAAACAGTGCCAACAGTCTGACGATAGCTGGCAGGCGGCATCAATCGGAATCATCCGGGTCGAACAAAGCGCATAAGTGAACTTTTACACCCATCAGATCGCGCATTGCATGGCAATCTGACACAAAATACTATCTACTGACAAACATCGGGCGCGTTAGTTCGCCGAAATTTTCACTGATGTGACATAACCATAAGTGCAAAGCCATGGCTCAGGAAATCGAATTAAAATTTTACGTACATCCCGACAGCGTTGAAACGCTCCGTAACCATATTCATTCGCTCACCGACGATCGCGTAGCGCCCACTCAGTTACTCAACATCTATTACGAAACGGCGGATAACTGGCTGCGTCGTCATGATATGGGGCTGCGTATACGCGGCTTTGATGGTCAGTACGAAATGACGATGAAAATCGCCGGACGCGTGGTCGGCGGGTTACATCAACGCCCTGAATATAATATTGCGCTGGATAAACCGGAGTTGGACCTGGCTCGCTTCCCGCAGGAAGTCTGGCCTGACGGCGTGCTGCCAGAAGATCTTCAGACGCAGGCACAGCCGCTATTCAGTACCGATTTCTACCGGGAGAAATGGCTGGTTAATGCCGGGGAAAGCCGTATTGAGATTGGGCTGGACCTGGGCGACGTTAAAGCCGGCGAGCTGGCTGAGCCGATCTGTGAGCTTGAGCTTGAGCTGCTCAGCGGCGACCCGGCGGATATCCTCAAACTGGCCCGTCAGCTCGTGACGCTTTCAGGGCTGCGCCAGGGAAGCCTGAGTAAGGCAGCGCGCGGCTATCATCTGGCGCAGGGGAATGCCGAACGTCATCGTCGTCCGACGCCGATACTCAACGTTCAAGCGAAAGCCACCACGGAGCAGGCTTTTACCGCCGCGCTGGAGCTGGGGCTTTCGCAATGGCAGTACCATGAGGAACTGTGGGTTCGCGGCGATAACCGGGCAAAAGCGGATGTCCAGTCTGCGATAACGCTCATTCGTCATACTCTCATGTTGTTCGGCGGCATCGTGCCGCGCAAAGCGAGTGCTCGCCTGCGCGATTTGCTGACCCAGGCGGAAGCGACGCTGACATCAGATGTCTCTGCAGCGACGGCCGCATGGAGCGCAGAGGCGGCAACGGCGAAACTGCTGCTGACAGAATGGCTGGTTTCCCAGGGCTGGCGCACCTTCCTGGATGACAAAGCGCAGGCGAAATTTGCCGACTCTTTCAAGCGTTTTGCCGATACCCATTTGTCCCGCTGCGCCGCTGAACTTAAAAGTACGTTTGCGCATCCGCTGGGCGACAGTTATCGCGACCAGTTGCCGCGTCTGGCACGAGAAATAGACAGTGTGCTGTTACTTGCCGGCTATTACGACGCGGTACAGGCCAATGCCTGGCTGGAAAACTGGCAAGGATTGCTCCACGCCATTGAGACGCGCCAGCGTATTGAGATCGAACATTTCCGTAACGAAGCAATCTGTCAGCAGCCCTTCTGGCTGCACAGTGGACAACGCTAACCCGGTCAAGGATACCCATCGATGATGCCGCACTCTCCTCAGCTCCAGCAGCACTGGCAAACTGTACAGGCGCGCTTGCCTGAGTCGTTCAGCGAAACACCGCTTAGTGAACAAGCGCAGTTAGTGCTTACTTTCAGCGATTTCGTGCAGGATAGCCTTGCCGCGCATCCTGACTGGCTGGCCGAGCTGGAAAGTGCGCCGCCGCAGGCGGACGAGTGGAAGCAGTATGCGCAAACGCTTCGCGAATCGCTGCAGAGCGTGGCAGATGAGGCATCATTAATGCGTGCGCTGCGTCTGTTCCGGCGTCAAATGATGGTGCGCATTGCCTGGGCGCAGTCGCTGGCGCTGGTGGCCGAAGAGGAGACGTTGCAGCAGTTAAGCGTACTGGCGGAGAGCCTGATCGTCGCTGCACGTGAGTGGCTCTATGATGCCTGTTGCCGCGAGTGGGGAACGCCGTGCAATCAGCAGGGGGAACCGCAGCCGTTGCTGATCCTCGGCATGGGCAAGCTGGGCGGCGGGGAGCTTAACTTTTCATCCGATATCGATCTGATTTTCGCCTGGCCGGAAAACGGCTCAACGCGCGGCGGGCGACGCGAGCTCGATAACGCCCAGTTCTTTACTCGTCTGGGACAGCGCCTGATCAAAGTGCTCGACCAGCCGACGCAGGATGGCTTTGTCTATCGCGTGGACATGCGCTTGCGCCCGTTTGGCGACAGCGGCCCGCTGGTACTGAGTTTTGCCGCGCTGGAAGATTATTATCAGGAGCAGGGGCGCGACTGGGAACGTTATGCGATGGTGAAAGCGCGCATTATGGGCGATAAGGACGATGCGTACGCCGGTGAATTGCGGGCGATGCTGCGGCCGTTCGTTTTCCGTCGCTATATCGATTTCAGCGTTATTCAGTCTCTGCGCAATATGAAAGGGATGATTGCCCGTGAAGTGCGTCGCCGTGGCCTGAAAGATAATATCAAGCTGGGGGCGGGCGGTATCCGTGAGATTGAATTTATCGTTCAGGTGTTCCAGTTAATACGCGGCGGGCGTGAGCCCTCGCTGCAGTCCCGCTCACTGTTACCGACGCTGGAGGCTATCGATAAGCTGGGCTTGTTGCCGACAGGTGACGCACCGGCGCTGCGCCAGGCCTATTTGTATCTGCGCCGCCTGGAAAACCTGTTGCAAAGCATTAATGACGAGCAAACGCAGACGCTACCGTCAGATGAACTCAATCGGGCGCGTCTGGCCTGGGGAATGCGTGTGCCCGACTGGGAAACGCTGACCGCTGAGCTGGAAAAACAAATGTCCGCCGTACGAGGCATATTCAACACCCTGATTGGCGATGATGAAGCCGAAGAGCAGGAGGATGCGCTCTCGGGGCAATGGGGGGAGTTGTGGCAGGATGCGTTCCAGGAAGATGACAGCACGCCCGTACTGGCGCATCTTTCTGACGATGATCGCCGCCGTGTGGTGGCGATGATTGCTGATTTTCGCAAAGAGATGGATAAGCGCACCATTGGCCCGCGCGGCCGCCAGGTGCTCGATCACCTGATGCCGCATCTGTTGAGCGATGTATGCTCTCGCGAGGACGCCCCTGTGCCGCTGTCACGCTTGACGCCGCTGTTAACGGGAATTGTCACGCGCACGACGTACCTCGAACTGCTCAGCGAATATCCCGGTGCGCGTAAACATCTGATTTCACTTTGTGCCGCTTCGCCAATGGTGGCGAGCAAGCTGGCGCGCTATCCGCTATTGCTGGATGAGTTGCTCGACCCGAATACGCTTTATCAGCCCACGGCGATGAATGCCTACCGGGATGAACTACGTCAGTATCTGCTGCGTGTGCCGGATGATGATGAAGAGCAGCAACTGGAGGCGTTACGCCAGTTTAAACAGGCGCAATTGTTGCGTGTGGCGGCAGCAGACCTCGCTGGCACACTCCCCGTGATGAAAGTGAGCGATCACTTAACCTGGCTTGCCGAAGCCATCATCGAAGCCGTGGTGCAGCAGGCGTGGAACCTGATGGTTTCGCGTTACGGGCAACCGAAACACTTACGCGATCGTGAAGGTCGTGGGTTTGCGGTGGTTGGTTACGGCAAACTGGGCGGCTGGGAACTGGGGTATAGCTCCGATCTGGATCTGATTTTCCTTCATGACTGTCCGGTGGATGTGATGACGGATGGCGAGCGCGAAATCGATGGCCGTCAGTTTTACCTGCGCCTTGCCCAGCGCGTGATGCATCTGTTCAGTACGCGCACTTCGTCCGGCATTCTGTATGAAGTGGATGCACGCTTGCGCCCGTCCGGCGCGGCAGGAATGCTGGTAACGTCAACCGAATCCTTTGCCGATTATCAGCGCACTGAGGCCTGGACGTGGGAACACCAGGCGCTGGTACGCGCCCGCGTGGTCTATGGCGATCCGCAATTAAACGCGCAATTTGATACCATCCGTCGCGATATCACCATGACCGTGCGTGACGGCGCGACGTTACAAACCGAGGTGCGCGAGATGCGCGAAAAAATGCGCGCCCACTTGAGCAATAAGCACAAAGATCGCTTTGATATCAAAGCCGATGAGGGCGGTATCACTGATATCGAATTTATCACTCAGTATCTGGTGCTGCGTTATGCCCATACAAAACCGAAACTGACGCGCTGGTCGGACAATGTCCGCATTCTGGAAGGCCTGGCGCAAAACGGCATTATGGAAGAGCAGGAAGCGCAGGCGCTTACCGCCGCCTATACAACATTGCGTGATGAACTGCACCACCTGGCGTTGCAGGAGTTGCCGGGGCATGTACCGGATGCATGTTTTGTCGCTGAGCGCGCGATGGTGCGAGCCTGCTGGAACAAGTGGTTGGTGGAGCCGTGCGAGGACGCGTAAGTGTGCTATTATCGCGCGCAAATTTTGTATCTCTCAGGAGACAGGAATGAAAGTAACGCTGCCAGAGTTTAATCAAGCGGGAGTGCTGGTCGTAGGCGATGTGATGCTGGACCGCTACTGGTACGGTCCAACCAGCCGTATTTCACCGGAAGCGCCGGTGCCAGTGGTGAAGGTCGAAACCATTGAGGAGCGTCCGGGTGGCGCGGCTAACGTGGCAATGAACATCGCTTCCCTGGGCGCGGGCGCGCGTCTGGTCGGGTTGACCGGTATTGACGATGCGGCGCGTGCACTGAGCAAGGCGCTGGCGGACGTCAACGTGAAATGCGACTTCGTTTCTGTTCCAACTCATCCCACCATCACCAAGCTACGCGTACTGTCGCGTAATCAGCAACTGATTCGCCTCGATTTCGAAGAAGGCTTTGATGGCGTGGATCCTGAGCCGCTGCATGAGCGTATTAATCAGGCGCTGAGCAGCATCGGTGCGCTGGTGCTGTCCGATTATGCCAAAGGGGCGCTAACGAGCATTCAGACGATGATCGCGCTGGCGCGCGGTGCGGGCGTGCCGGTACTGATCGACCCGAAAGGGACCGATTTTGAACGCTACCGTGGCGCGACCCTGTTGACGCCGAATCTCTCCGAATTTGAAGCCGTGGTTGGCAAATGCAAAGACGAAGACGAGATTGTGGAACGCGGTATGAAGCTGATTGCCGATTTCGACCTGACCGCGCTGCTGGTTACCCGTTCTGAGCAGGGAATGACGTTGCTGCAGCCGGGCAAAGCGCCACTGCATATGCCGACGCAGGCGCAGGAAGTGTATGACGTGACCGGCGCGGGTGACACGGTGATTGGCGTACTGGCGGCTACCCTTGCCGCAGGTAATTCGCTGGAAGAAGCGTGCTTCTTCGCGAACGCGGCTGCGGGCGTGGTGGTGGGTAAACTCGGGACCTCCACCGTTTCACCTATCGAACTGGAAAACGCAGTGCGCGGACGCTCGGAGACGGGTTTTGGCGTGATGACCGAAGAAGAATTGCGCGATGCCGTCGCTGCAGCACGCAAACGTGGCGAAAAAGTGGTGATGACCAACGGCGTGTTCGACATCCTGCATGCGGGCCATGTGTCGTATCTGGCGAATGCCCGTAAGCTCGGCGATCGTCTGATTGTCGCAGTGAACAGCGATGCATCCACTAAACGTCTGAAAGGGGATTCACGCCCGGTAAACCCACTTGAGCAACGTATGATCGTTCTGAGCGCGCTGGAAGCCGTGGACTGGGTGGTGCCGTTTGAAGAAGATACGCCGCAGCGTCTGATTGCCTCCGTTCTGCCGGATAAGCTGGTGAAAGGCGGGGACTACAAGCCGGAAGAGATTGCCGGCAGTGAAGAAGTGTGGGCCAACGGCGGCGAAGTGCTGGTGCTCAACTTTGAAGATGGCTGTTCGACCACCAATATCATCAGGAAAATCCAGAAAGACAGCGAGAAGTAAGCAATGTGGGAGATGCATCGAACATCCCGTTATGAGGCTCTCCTCGCTGTTGACGGTGCTGCTTTTTCGACCTAAATTAAAGGAACAAGGGTGAGAGGGGATTTCTCCCCCCTCTGATTGACTGTTAGTAAGCGTGGAAACTTATCGTTAACAGAACAATCAGTATGATGACGTGCTTCATCATAACCCTTTCCTTATTAAAGCCCCTTCCTCGGAAGGGGCTTTCCCGTTTCAGCCCCTTGCTGACCCAGCGATTGTTGGTGAGTGCTTCTACAGGGACAAGGGCTTTTCCCCTCGGATGTTTTATTACTGGATCGTTCACGCAAAATGGCCCTGTTCCGAACGTTACGCACTGAAACGGCGCGTTCAGAATAAAAAAATCCCCGGCTTTACAGGCCAGGGAGGGGTGACATAAGGTGGGAAGAAACTATTCCTCTTTTACCGTCTCTTCTTTTACCGCTGTGACCGCGATTTCTTCATTTGGCCCGACCGCTGATGATGCATTTAACGGCGTTGTCATGGCGGCCAGCGAGCCACCGGAAATGCCAATCTCATTAAGCAGCGAATCAATCAACGGTGCCTGGGTTCGGTAGGCAAGGGCGGCAGAGAGTGCTTGTTCCGCAAGGTTTCCGCCGCTGGCTGTTCCCGCGCTCACTTCGCCAGCCGCTCCGCCACGATTCATCCCATCCACCTGAATGATCTTGATTCCGTCGATAGACTTCATCGGCTCAACGGATTTTTCGATAACCGCAGGCAGTGCTTGCAGAAGCGCCAGTTTAAATTTGAGGCTGGTTTGTTCGTTGGAAAGTACGTTAATTGCATCGTTTAGCGCGCGCTGCGCTTCGGCTTCCGCCAGCCCTTTTTTGCGCGTGGCTTCCGCCAGTTCTACGATGGCTGCGGCCTGCAATTCTGCCGCTTCTTTTTCGGCTTTGGCGCGTACTGTCAGCTCAACCGCTTTGGTTTCCGCGTCCTGAGCGGCGGCAATCAGCGCAACCTGTTTGGCACGATCGGCTTCGGCAGTCTGGCGCGTGGTTTCTACGTTTTGCTGAGCACGAACGGCTTGCGCCAGTGCGTCATTGGCCTTTGCTTCCGCCTGTGACTGTAGTTCTGACTTCGCCGCAATGGCGATGGATTTCGTCTGGTTGGCAATCTCCGTCACCTGCTGCTGTTCGATCTCTTTAATGCGAACTTCACGCTCAGCCTCAACTTTTCTGGAGCGTACCGCCTGCTCACGCTCGATTTCACTTTCCTGAATTTGCCGTTCTGCAAGGATACGTGTTTGCTCGGCTTCACGATGACGCTCTGCTTCGAAGGCGGCGATTTTGGCATTCTGCTCGGCGGTGCGGGTTTTCACCTGCTGCTCCTGCTCAAGCGTCATAAAGGCTTCTTGCTGCTCAATCTCAAGTTTGCGCGCCAGGGCATCGCGGTTCTTCTCACGGACTGCGACTTCCACATCCTGCTCGACTTCGTTACGTTCACGACGACGGCGCTCAGTTTCCTGCGTCAGCTTGGTGAGACCTTCGGCATCAAAGGCGTTATTCGGGTTGAAATGCACCTTTTCCGTCTGGTTGAAGTTGGTTAACGAAACGCTCTCCAGCTCCAGACCGTTTTTTGAAAGATCTTCCGCCACGGTGTTTTGTACGCCCTGAACGAAGTTTTCGCGGGTGTCCTGTAACTCATGCATGGTCATCTGGGAGGCTGTAGCACGCAGGGCATCAACGAATTTATCTTCAATTAACACACGGAGATCCTCTGGCGACAATGTACGCTGACCCAACGTCTGTGCGGCAGTGGCAATCCCCTCAATTGACGGTTTTACACGGACGAAAAAGGCAACAACGACATCAACGCGCATACGGTCTTTAGTGATCAGGCTGTCTACCGTAGAACGGCTTACTTCGAGCTTGAGGGTATTCATGTTAATCGGAATTATTTCGTGGAATATGGGCATCACAATCGCGCCGCCGCTCATTACCACTTTCTGTCCGCCTAAACCGGTTCGTACAAACGCTTGCTCAGCCGAGGCCCGGCGATATAATCGGGCAAAAATAACCCCAATGACCAACAGGATAAAAACGACTGCCAGAGCATAACTCATCCATGAGGGAAATAGACTCAATAGATTTTCCATAATATTTCCTTTTGTTTTTACAATTCATTTGGCCAGGGATTCAACTCCGCCAAATAACGGCTGGCGGACAACCGACAAATAATGAGAACCTTATCACCGCGTTTAAAGGTTTTTCCCTCTTCGGGTTCCAGAAGTAAATAATGTACCTGTCCAAATTTATCTTTAAATTTTCCTTCGCAGGGACGCTGAGGTGCCGCGCTGTGACCCGTGATAATAGCCATGGCACCAATAAAATCATCTTCTGTGATTGCGCTGGTTTCATCGCCCGGTAGCCAGCGCCCCAAAAGCTTACCGGTATAGTGCGTGCTAATACCTGAAAAAATAAGGCAAAAAGGGATAAGGGCTACGTTGGGAAGCGGGGTTTGTAGCAGTGTGACGCTCAGCTGCTGCAAAAAAATGCCAGTCAATCCGAAGCAACCGGCGATAAGGCAAAGAACAACCAGCGCGGGAACGCGACCAAAATTAAGGTAATGGAAAAATTGATTCAAATGGCCGGAAGCGACCCCATCATAATGACCCAAATGTGAATCAATGACGCCAGAAATAACATTCCCAAAGAACAGCGAGACAATTTCCACGATACCTATAAGCGCCACAAATGTGAGGGCGAAAAAGTAAGGTGAGTAGTATTCAGGAAAAATATCCATATATTCTCCTTGGGTTATTATTTTTAATAAAGGCAAATAACGCTTTGAGTATCGAAGGCAATAATATCACGAATGGGGGAGTAACAAAAAGGCAGAGGGACTACTGGAATATTGTAGGGGTAATCAAGGACACTTTATTGATTACCCCCTTTGCGGGAAAAGACTCAGGGGATGCCGGCGTGGGCTTATGCGCCCGTCTCCGGCGAATCAACCGGAGGGATCGCCGGGGCCGGCTTCACCTCTGCTGAGGCATTGCGGTTTTCCAGTTCGTTAAGACGTTGCTCAAGCAGCGCCAGTTTTTCACGCGTGCGCAACAGTACCTGCGTCTGTACGTCAAACTCTTCGCGGCTGACCAGGTCAAGACGGGTCAACTGTGCCTGCAGGGACTGGCGGATTTTTTTCTCAACATCTTCCCCGAACTCGCGGATCCCTTTTGGCATCGATTCGTGGACCTGACGCGCAATCTGTTCAATTTTTTTCGGGTCAATCATTTGTAAGTTCCCTGTTCGGATAGGTTCTGACAATTATTGTAGTGTGATATGCCATAACGATAAACCAGATTTGTTTGAAGGTTACGCGTTGCCGAAGGTAATCAATAGCGTTATAGTTATCCCGCTTATTCTCAGGGCGGGGCGAAATTCCCCACCGGCGGTAAATCAGCCTACGCTGAAAGCCCGCGAGCGCTTCTGGTGAAAACCGGAAGGTCAGCAGATCCGGTGTAATTCCGGGGCCGACGGTTAGAGTCCGGATGGGAGAGAGTAACGATTCAGTTGGGCCTGGAGGCCCGCTCGCGTTATTTTTTTATACTCCTAAGACTGCCCTGATTCTGGTAACCATAACTTTATTGAGGTCTTTTACCATGAATCAGACGCTGCTTTCTTCTTTTGGCACGCCATTCGAACGTATTGAAATTGCTTTAACCGCACTGCGCGAAGGTCGCGGTGTGATGGTTCTCGACGATGAAGATCGCGAGAATGAAGGCGACATGATTTTTGCTGCTGAAACCATGACCGTTGAGCAGATGGCGCTGACCATCCGTCACGGTAGCGGTATTGTTTGTCTGTGCATCACCGAAGATCGTCGTAAACAACTTGATCTGCCGATGATGGTTGAAAACAACACCAGCGCTTACGGTACCGGCTTTACCGTTACCATCGAAGCCGCTACAGGGGTTACTACCGGGGTTTCTGCGGCTGACCGTGTTACCACCGTGCGTGCTGCCATTGCTGATGGCGCTAAACCTTCTGACCTGAATCGTCCGGGCCACGTTTTCCCGCTGCGTGCGCAGCAGGGCGGTGTGTTGACTCGTGGTGGCCATACCGAAGCGACGATCGATCTTGTCTCCCTGGCTGGGTTCAAACCGGCTGGTGTGCTGTGTGAACTGACGAACGATGATGGCTCCATGGCGCGCGCGCCGGAATGTATCAAGTTTGCACGCGAGCACAACATGGCCGTTGTCACCATTGAAGATCTGGTGGCCTATCGTCTGGAGCATGAGCGTAAAGCAAGCTAAGCGATAGCCATGCTTTGCAAAGAATCCGAAGCCGGACCGCCTGCTTCGGATTTTTTTATTTCCCTGTTAGTCCCTTGCTGAAAATAGCTCATTTCTCCGCTTTGTTGATCTCGCTAATGGCGACATCGGCTTGCTACTTATAAAGTGGTATCCATGACGTAATGGCTCGCTAACCAGCGGGATAAGGAAGGGATATGCTGATTTACTGGTGCGGTTTTTTGGTCGTTGTGCTCGTGATGTTCGCACATATCATGTGTTTGCGACGTAATTGCAGGGCATTTCGCCAGGATCGTGATGCACAACAAGAAGGATACCAGCGCGCGTTAAAGATAATCCAGTCGATGCAAGCAAAGGAGCAAGAGCAGGTGGAACCTGAGGCGGCTTCCGGAAGCGGCGTTGCCCAATAGGCGCGAGCAACGCCTGCATGTATTAACCAAATCCCATCGTTTGCAGCGCGACCAGGCTAAGACCCATCACTGACATCCCACAAAGCACGCCATAGCTTGGGTTGTTGTTGGGGTCGATCTCTTTTGCCAGCGGCATCAGTTCATCGACAGAGAGCGCGACCATAATTCCGGCAACCGCCGCCATGACCGCCGCCATCACCATCGGGGAGACCAGACTTCCCAGAATCAGCCAGGCCAGAACCCCACCAAGAATTTCCGCAAGCCCGGAAATCCCCGCCCAAAAAATTGCCGTGCGCTTTGAACCGGTTGCCGCATAAACCGGGCCGGCAACCGCAAGACCTTCTGGAATATTGTGCAAGGCTACCGCCAGTGCAATACCGAAACCCAGTTCAAGGTCGTTACTGGCTGTCACAAAGGTGGCGATGCCCTCCGGAAAGTTATGCAGGCTGATACCCAGCGTTAATAAGATCGCCGTACGTTGAATTTTGCGAGGGACAGGGTGCTGTGAATGCGCACTCTGCATTAAATCCTGTGGATGTGCATGGGGAAGCAGACGGTCAAGAGCAAAATAGCCCAACAGGCCAATGACGAACATACCATAGCCCAGCATGGGTGACATGCCCTCAGTTGCCAGTGCGGCTGGCAACATCTCCATAAGGGAGATAAGCAGCATGATGCCAGCGGCAAATCCCAGCGAGAATGCCAGTACACGGTTTGACGGTTTCTGGCCAAGAACCCCCAGAAAGGCGCCGATAAAGGTGGCAGCGCCGGCAAGTAACGTCAGAATCAGTGGTGCTGACATGTATCACTCCTTATGATAATGCTTCTCATTAATGTTAAATATTAATGGATTCCAAAGCGAGGCCGTTGCGTTACCTTTACGCAATCCTTACATTCAAAAATTCTGAATATCTTCATCACGCTTATCTGAGTTCATCACCCGGGGAATAAGCGTAATGTGTGTTCATCAAATATGACACACTCAGTAAGGATATCATCATGTCTGCACCTCGCATGCCAGCACTGTTTTTGGGCCACGGCAGCCCGATGAATGTTCTGGAAGATAACGTTTATACCCGCGCCTGGGCTCAGCTTGGCGAAACACTGCCGCGTCCTAAAGCTATTGTGGTTGTCTCAGCGCACTGGTTTACGCGTGGTACCGGGGTAACGGCGATGGAAGCACCGCAGACAATTCATGACTTTGGCGGTTTCCCTCAGGCGCTGTACGACACCCATTACCCGGCTCCGGGTTCGCCTGCGCTGGCCCGGCATTTGGTTGAACTGTTATCACCCGTGCCGGTTACTCTGGATAAAGAAGCATGGGGTTTTGACCACGGTTCCTGGGGCGTGCTGATCAAAATGTATCCGAAGGCCGATATCCCGATGGTGCAGTTGAGTATCGATAGTACCAAACCGGCGGCATGGCATATGGAAGTGGGGCGTAAGCTGGCAGCACTGCGCGATGAAGGCATTATGCTGGTGGCGAGCGGTAACGTGGTGCATAACCTGCGCACGGCACGCTGGCATGGCGATAACTCGCCTTATCCGTGGGCGACCGCTTTCAACGAATTTGTGAAGGATAACCTGACGTGGAAAGGGCCGACCGAGCAGCATCCGCTGGTTAATTATATGGAGCATGAAGGCGGTTCGCTTTCTAACCCGACACCGGACCATTTCCTGCCGCTGCTCTATGTCCTGGGGGCGTGGGATGGGGTGGAGAGTATCTCGATTCCGGTAGACGGTCTTGAAATGGGCAGCCTCAGTATGTTGTCGGTGCAGATAGGCTAAGGCTTTGTAGCCGGGTAAGCGTACAGTATGCGTACCCGGTATATTCCCGAATGCGGCGTTGCCTCGGGTGACGACTCAGAAGCCCCGGGTAAGTGCATCCGGGGATCCTGGACGCATGTTACTCAACAAAGACATGCGGATAGAAGCGCGACAGATCCTGGGTGATCAACGCCCGGTCTTCACGAATGCCAATACCTGCGGGTTGATCGTTGATAAGCCAACTGCCAATCAGCATGTAGCTGTCGCCATACTTGGGTAGCTGACAGAACTGCTGGACGATCATTCCTTCTTCACCGTATGGGCCTTCGACTTCTTCAACCGTTTTGCCATTTTCGATGATGGACACATTCGCCCCTTCGCGAGAGAAGATAGGCTTAAGCACGTATTTGTCCATTTCCGGATGCGCGTCTTCGGCAAACCAGGCGGGCAACAGATTCGGATGGTTCGGGAACATTTCCCACAGCATTGGCAGGAGCGCTTTGTTCGAAATGATGCTCTTCCATGCTGGTTCCAGCCAGCGCACGCCCGCATCTTCCAGCTTGGTTGAGAAAACTTCGCGCAGCATATACTCCCAGGGATACAGCTTAAACAGATTACTGATCACGTGATCCTGCAGATCGGTAAACTGCCCTTTTTCCCCGAGGCCGATATCTTCGATATAGAGAAACTCGCTGGCTACATCGGCTTCGGCGGCGCAGTCTTGCAGGTATTGCACGGTACCACGGTCTTCGACGGTATCGCGACAGCAGGCGAAATGCAGCAGGTTAAAGCCATATTGCTCGCGTAGCGCGGCAAAGCGCTCAATCAGTTTTTCCTGCAGACTGTTGAATTGATCGCAGCTGTCCGGCAGTTTGCCCGCGGCTATCTGATCTTCCAGCCAAATCCACTGAAAAAATGCCGCTTCATACAGTGAGGTTGGTGTATCGGCATTATTTTCCAGCAGCTTAGGTTCGCCGGTGCCATCCCATGCCAGATCCAGGCGTGAATAAAGCGACGGCTGTCCGGTTTTCCAGGACTGGCGCACAAAGCCCCATGTGTGCCTGGGAATGCGGAATTTCGCCAGCAATTCGTCACTGGCGATAACCTTGTCCACAACCTGCAGACACATCTGATGGAGCTCGGCGGTAACTTCTTCCAGTTTCTCGACCTGGGCGAGCGTCAGTTTGTAGTAGGCGTCTTCACACCAGTAGGGTTCGCCATACATGGTGTGAAAGTTGAAACCATACTCGGTGGCTTTCTCGCGCCAGTCGGGCCGTTCGGCAATAGTCATTCTTTCCATGGTTATTAGCCACCCATTGAACGGGTTGAGGTGCCGCTGGCACTGCGCTGCATCGAAGTCTGTTTGGCCACGGATTCGCCAAAGCCGCCACGCGTGACGGTGGAGGTTGTTGCCGGTTTTGGTGCCATCGCGGTTTTCGAAACTGTTGCGCTACGCCCTGGCTGGGCTGCGCCGTAGCTTTTGCCGCTGGCATCGGTGTACTGGCCATAGGCCGGGCTGGCCGGGTTTTTGGAGCTGAACAGCGGCTGCTGGGCATAACCCGCGCCGCCACCCATCAGGCGGCCCATCATGTAACCCGCCATTAGCGGCATCCAGAAGCTGCCGCCAGACTGTTGTGCCTGCGCCTGGTTTTCCGTCGCCACGCCTGCCTGAGCGGGTGCTTGTTGACACTGGCCTTCGCCAAATTCAGCCACACAATCTTCGCGTGATGCATATTTCGGCGCGGTACGTGCTGCTTCTTTCAGCGCGTTGTCATAGGTGGTTTTGCATTCGGCGCTTTTGCCCGGGTTTGCCGAAGAGCAGTCATCGGCATTCTGATACATTTTCACCGTTTCATCGTTTTGTTCGCACCCTGCCAACATAAAGACGGCAGTCACGGCCAGCGCCACGGGCGTCAGGTGACGAGCGCCCCAGCTTTTGCGAAACATCGCATGATTAATATTCTTTGTCCGTTTCATATTTGTCTTCCGAGACCCACAGGTATTAATAAAAGGTCAGGATAGTGGATGAGTGTCTGAAAATGAAGCAGGGTGCGGGTCAGCAGGGGGGATCTTTACGTTGCCTTACGTAAAAACGGGGGCTAAGTGCCCCCGTAACGATAATGCGGGAAAAACGAATTAACGCGTTGTTTTGCGTACGCTGGCTGGCTGTGCCTGCGACGCTTGTCCGTTTGCCATCTTCTCAACGCGAGCTTCTTGCTCCGGGTTTTCCGGGGCGACATTTTCCGGCGAGGTCGAGACAGGTTTACCCAGCGTGTTGTTCAGCGCCAGCAGATCCTGTTCATTCAGGGTGCCGAGAGCAGATTTGATATTCAACTGGTTAATCAGGTAGTTATAACGCGCGCTGGAGAGCTGCTGTTTCGCGTTATACAGCGTGGTGGTTGCGTCCAGTACGTCCACAATGGTACGCGTACCCACGGAGTAACCTGCTTCCATCGCATCCAAAGAGCTTTGTGCAGAAACAACGGCTTGTTTATACGCGTTGATGCTACTGATGGAGGCATTCACATTATTGAAGGAGGAACGGACAGTCTGCACAACGCTGCGGTGCGCGCTTTCCAGTTGCTCGCTTGCGCCAACAAAGTTGTACTGCGCTTGTTTCACCTGTGAATTCACCATCCCGCCCTGATACAGCGGCAGGGAGAAGCTCAGACCCACTTTATTCTGACCAATTTTGCTGTCGTCATACTGGGCGCTGTTTGTGCGGGAGCCGCTGTAAGACGTATTCGATACTGCGGTGGACGCGGTCAAATCCAGCGTCGGCAGGTGGCCGTCTTGCGCCTGGCGAATCTGCTCACGAGCCAGATCCTGGCTCAGACGTGCCTGCAGCAACGTCAGGTTGCGACTTTCCGCGTCTTTCAGCAGTGCGTTCACCGCCTGCGGTTTGTCTGTTTTGAAGCCATCAACATTCAGGGATGCCAGTTGCGGATAGTAGTTACCGGTGACCTGACGCAGTGACTCGACGGCATTGTCGAGGTTGTTACGGGCGGTCACTTCGTTAGCCAGGACAGTGTCATACTGTGAACGGGCGTTCTGTACATCAGTAATAGCCACCAGACCCACATTAAAACGCTGGGTTGTTTGGTCCAACTGACGGTAGATGGCCTGTTTCTGCGCTTCGGTATAAGAGAGCGAGTCAATCGCGCTCAGTACGTTAAAATAGGCAGTAGCGGTATTCAGAATGAGCGTTTGCTGGTCGGTCTGGTACGTCACATCCTGGATGCCCGCGGATTTTTCCTGTAACGTCAACGCACGCCATTTAGACATATCAAACAAGGTTTGCGTAAGCTGCAGGGAGCCGCTGGTGGCGTTGGAGTTCACACCATTGCTGTCGCGGTAGCCATTGCTGTAGGTGTAATCCGCACCCAAACCCAGCTGTGGCAGTAACGGGCTGCGCGCTTCGTTAATTTTCTCGAAAGCTGCATCACGATCGGCGGCGGATTTACGCAGATCGGGGTTGCTTAAACGCGCCTGCTGATAAACCTGCAACAGGTTTTCTGCCTGGCTCATAGCACTGAAACCTGTCAGGCTCAGGCCGATAAGAATGGGGAGCAATTTCTTCATTTGCATTCCTTGTTGTGAAGCATGAATAGCGCTGATCTAAATTCAGAAATATTCGCCGATTCTAACAGAGAGCGCCACCGCTGAAGGTTGGCGTAAAGTGCCATCCGACGTAAATTTGCCCCAATCTATCACATGGCGGTTGAAACGGCAGTCAAACAGGCTTGAAAACCACAAAATCAACATTAATTAATAACAGGATATCCGCATGAGTAAGCCAGAAACCTCTGCTGTGACTTTCACAAAAAACGATGTAGAAATTATTGCACGGGAAACTCTCTATCGCGGTTTTTTTTCGCTCGATCTCTACCGTTTTCGCCACCGTTTATTCAACGGTGAGATGAGCGGTGAGGTACGGCGTGAAATTTTTGAACGCGGCCATGCCGCAGTCTTGCTACCCTTTGACCCAGTGAGGGATGAAGTGGTGTTGGTCGAACAGATTCGTATTGCCGCGTTTGATACCAGCGAAAGCCCGTGGTTGCTCGAGATGGTCGCAGGCATGATCGAAGAGGGCGAGTCTGTTGAAGATGTCGTTCGACGCGAGGCGGTAGAAGAAGCCGGGCTGAACGTGGGGCGCGTGAAGAAGATGTTGAGCTATCTGGCAAGCCCTGGGGGCACCAGCGAGCGCTTGTCCTTATTGGTTGGCGAAGTGGATGCCACGCAGGCTGAAGGTATTCACGGCCTGGTGGATGAAAACGAAGATATTCGTGTTCATGTGGTGAGCCGGGAACGGGCTTATCAGTTAGTAGAAGAGGGGAAAATCGACAACGCAGCGTCTGTCATCGCCCTGCAATGGCTGCAACTGCATTATGAGAGCTTACGAAACGAGTGGAAAAAATGAAGCGTTATACACCTGACTTCCCTGAAATGATGCGCCTGTGCGAGACCAATTTCGCGCAGCTCCGCCGCCTGCTGCCGCGTAACGACGAGACAGGCGAAACAGTGAGCTATCAGGTGGCGAATGCGCAATACCGGTTAACGATTGTCGAATCCACCCGCTACACTACGCTTGTGGAAATCGAACAGACCCTGCCCGCTGTGAGTTACTGGAGCCTGCCGTCAATGACAGTGCGCCTGTATCACGACGCGATGGTAGCCGAAGTGTGTTCGAGTCAGCAGATCTTTCGTTTTAAAGCGCGTTATGATTACCCGAATAAAAAGTTGCATCAACGCGACGAAAAGCATCAAATTAATCAGTTTCTGGCCGACTGGCTACGTTACTGTTTAGCACATGGAGCAATGGCGATTCCGGTTTGTTAGCGTAGTGAAACCTAAGGACACCATTTGGAAAGCCTGTTAAACCTTCCTCTGGCTGGTGGGGCCAGAGTCAGGATATTACAAATTACTGACACTCACCTGTTTGCCGAAAAACATGAAACGCTGTTAGGTGTGAATACCTGGGAAAGCTATCAGGCCGTACTGGATGCCATTCAGGCCCAGCAGCGTGAGTGTGATTTGATTGTCGCCACGGGCGACCTGGCGCAGGATCAGACCGCTGCGGCTTATCAGCATTTTGCTGAGGGCATCGCAAGATTTGGCGCGCCTTGTGTCTGGCTGCCAGGCAATCATGATTTTCAACCGGCAATGTATACCGCACTGCAGGAAGCAGGAATTTCCTCCTCCAAACGGGTAATCACTGGCGATAACTGGCAAATTCTCCTGCTTGATAGCCAGGTGTTTGGCGTTCCACACGGTGAACTAAGTGAATTTCAGCTCGACTGGCTGGAAAAAAAACTGAGTGCCAGCCCTGAGCGTCATACGCTGCTATTGTTACATCATCACCCGCTGCCTTCAGGATGTAGCTGGTTGGATCAACACAGCCTGCGCAATGCCGCAGAGCTGGATAACGTGCTGGCGCGTTTCCCTCATGTTCGCTACCTGTTATGTGGACATATTCACCAGGAGCTGGACCTCGACTGGAATGGCCGTCGCCTGTTAGCGACGCCATCAACCTGTGTGCAGTTTAAACCGCATTGTGCCAACTTCACTCTCGACACAATCGCGCCTGGCTGGCGCTGGCTGGATCTGTACCCGGACGGAAGCCTGCAAACTGAGGTCTGTCGTTTGCAAAGCACGCGGTTCAATCCGGATACCGCGTCAGAAGGATACTGATGGCCACGCTTCTTTATTTGCATGGTTTTAACAGCTCGCCGCGTTCTGCGAAAGCAACGCAGCTGCGTCATTGGCTGGCTGAATATTACCCTGATATCGACGTTGTCGTTCCCCAGTTGCCCGCTTACCCGGCGCAGGCAGCAGAATTGCTGGAATCGTTGGTGATGCAACATGGCGGACAACCGCTGGGTATTGTCGGTTCGTCGCTTGGGGGCTACTACGCAACCTGGTTATCTCAGTGTTTTACGTTGCCAGCGGTGGTGGTGAATCCTGCCGTTCGCCCGTTTGAATTGCTGGCAGAGTTCCCCGGTAACAACGAGAACCCCTACACCGGGGAGCAATATGTGCTAGAGTCTCGCCATATTTACGAGCTCAAAGTGATGCAGGTCGACCCGCTGGACGCGCCGGATTTAATCTGGTTGCTGCAACAGACTGGGGACGAAGTGCTGGATTACCGCCAGGCCGTGGCGTATTACGACGCATGTCGTCAGACGGTAGAAGAGGGCGGTAACCATGCATTTGTGGGCTTTGAGAATCATTTCACACAGATTGTCGATTTCCTTGGGCTCCATTGAGCCAACGGGGAAACGAAGCGGTCATTATCTACGAACACACCATGACGCAATCCTATAACGCTGATGCCATAGAGGTACTCACCGGGCTTGAGCCGGTTCGCCGCCGTCCGGGGATGTATACCGATACCACCCGTCCCAACCATCTTGGTCAGGAAGTTATTGATAACAGCGTGGACGAAGCGCTGGCAGGTCACGCGAAGCGCGTGGATGTCATTCTTCACGCCGATCAATCTCTCGAAGTCATTGACGATGGTCGCGGTATGCCGGTGGATATTCACCCGGAAGAGGGCGTGCCAGCGGTTGAGCTGATTCTTTGTCGTCTGCACGCGGGCGGCAAGTTTTCCAACAAGAACTATCAGTTCTCCGGTGGCTTGCACGGCGTAGGGATTTCCGTGGTCAACGCCTTGTCTCGCCGCGTGGAAGTGAACGTGAAGCGTGACGGCCAGATTTACAATATCGCTTTCGAAAATGGCGAGAAGGTCAGCGACCTCAAAGTCGTCGGTACCTGTGCGAAACGCGCGACCGGCACCAGCGTCCACTTCTGGCCAGACGAGAAGTTTTTCGACAGCCCGCGTTTTTCCGTCTCTCGTCTGACCCATTTGCTGAAAGCGAAAGCCGTGCTGTGCCCTGGGGTGGAAATCACTTTCAAAGATGAGGTGAACAACGCCGAGCAGCGCTGGTGCTATCAGGACGGTCTGAACGACTATCTTGCCGAAGCGGTGAACGGCCTGCCGACCCTGCCGGAAAAACCATTTATTGGCAACTTTGCTGCTGAAACCGAAGCGGTGGACTGGGCGCTGCTCTGGCTGCCGGAAGGTGGGGAACTGCTGACGGAAAGCTACGTTAACCTGATCCCGACCATGCAGGGCGGTACCCATGTAAACGGTTTGCGTCAGGGGCTGCTCGACGCGATGCGCGAATTCTGCGAATACCGCAATATCTTACCGCGCGGCGTGAAACTCTCGGCGGAAGATATCTGGGAACGCTGTGCATATGTGCTGTCGGTGAAGATGCAGGATCCGCAGTTCGCCGGACAGACTAAAGAGCGTCTGTCATCGCGTCAGTGCGCGGCCTTTGTTTCCGGCGTGGTGAAAGATGCTTTTAGCCTGTGGCTCAATCAGAACGTTCAGGCCGCAGAAATGCTGGCGGAAATGGCGATTTCCAGTGCCCAGCGCCGCCTGCGCGCCGCGAAGAAAGTGGTGCGTAAAAAGCTCACCAGCGGCCCGGCACTGCCTGGCAAACTCGCGGACTGTACCGCCCAGGATCTCAACCGGACCGAGTTGTTCCTGGTGGAAGGGGACTCGGCGGGCGGTTCTGCCAAGCAGGCACGCGATCGTGAATATCAGGCGATCATGCCGCTGAAAGGCAAGATCCTGAATACCTGGGAGGTCTCCTCCGATGAGGTGTTGGCATCCCAGGAAGTGCATGACATCTCCGTGGCGATCGGTATTGATCCCGACAGTGACGATCTGAGCCAATTGCGTTACGGCAAGGTCTGTATTCTGGCGGATGCTGACTCGGATGGGCTGCACATCGCGACGTTGCTGTGCGCGCTGTTTGTGAAACATTTCCGGACGCTGGTGAAGAACGGTCACGTCTACGTGGCGCTGCCGCCGTTGTATCGTATCGATCTGGGTAAAGAGGTTTACTATGCCCTGACCGAAGAAGAGAAAACGGGTGTACTGGAGCAGCTTAAGCGTAAGAAAGGCAAGCCGAACGTGCAACGCTTTAAAGGCCTGGGTGAAATGAACCCGATGCAGTTGCGCGAAACGACGCTCGATCCGAATACCCGCCGCCTGGTGCAGCTTGTTATCAGTGACGATGACGACCAACGCACCAATGCGATGATGGATATGCTGCTGGCCAAGAAACGTTCGGAAGATCGTCGTAACTGGTTGCAGGAAAAAGGCGATATGGCGGATATTGAAGTTTAAGCAACTGAAACTCTTCAGGCCGGGTGGCCTGAAGAGTGTTTGCCTCAGTTAATCCATTATCGCTTTCTGTTTTGGTGAAAGGTGTTGTGTTTCAGCGGCAATTTCCGGCCAGAGTTTTTCATATTTTACCCCAGTCAGATCTTCCACAATGGTGCGCGTTTCAGCCGTTACGGCTGCACGTGAACCGTTCTTTTTCAACCTTTCTACTTCATCAACAAACACTTTATGAGTCTGTTTATTCAGATGGAAGGTCAATGCCTGCCATAAGGCGAGCACCAGCAAGCCTGCGGTACCGATAAACAGCGTCATGGCAATGGTATGAACAGCTTGTTCTGGCTGAACCTGGCTGCCTTTTACAAAACCGCCTTCCTGCAGAATAAAACCGACAATAAAGGTCGCGATAGCGACGGTGGTTTTGCGAGAGAAGGTCATCACCGCAGCAAACAGGCCTTCACGGCGCTGACGCGTAATCATCTCATCAATGTCCGGAATAAACGGAAAGACGTTCCACGGCGTGAATTCCAGAACACAGCGGCCAACCTGGTACAAACCGGCAAGGATAATCAGTAACAGGGCCTTTTGTTCCGTCGGGAAGAGATAAATCAGCAGAATGCCGCCAAGGCAAAGCATCATCAGGCTATAGGCAAAAACATACAGTTTTGACGGGCCAAATTTGATGATGCCGAAACCGGCCACCAGTGTAACGGGCAGACCGATAATACTCATCGACAGCAGGCTTCCCGCAAATGCGGAAGAAACTTGCAGGCAATAGACGCAGAAAAATACAAAGACGGTGTTGTAAATATCTTTAGCGGTAAAGGAGAGCAGATAGATGGCCAGATGTTTACGGAAAGCTCTGACTTTCAGCGTTGACAAGTAATCCTTAAAAAGGCCCACAATATTCACCCGTGAAGCCGAGCGATCGCTTTCCAGTTCGGCAAGCATTTCCGGCGTTAATTCGCGCTCCCAGGTCACTTTCCATGAGATAAATACGCAAACCATAAAAGCAACGGCAAATACAATACCGTTTATCAGGTAGGCTTCCGCACTTTTTTCGCCAAGGTAGCCAATCAGCAGCCCCGGAATAAATGTGGCGAGAAAGGTGCCCGTTGCAGAAAGAAACATACGCCCTGTAGACAGTTTTGTCCTGGAGTTGAAATCTTTGGTCATTTCAGACGGCAGCGTTTCCCACGGAATAAGCACCATGGCAGCGATAATTTCAAAGGCGAGATAAACGCTGAGATAGAACCAGTAGTTCATGCCATTCAGCCAAAGAAGGGCATAAACCAACATCAACGGTGAACCAATCAGCAGGAAAAACCGGCGACGGCCAAATTTCTTACCAAGCGTATTTTTATAAAAATGGTCGGTGAATGACCCCATGAACAAGCTGATTATTGCATCGACAATTCGCGCTATTGCCACGATGGAAGCCGCTTGTAATGGCGAGAGACCAACAAAAGTTGTGTAATAAAATAATAGCCATGCGCCAATGACGGTAAATGCGCCACCCCCCATGATATCGGTAAGGCCATAACCGATACTGACAGGTATGGTAATTTTTCTTTCTGAGTTCTTCATGTTTTATCTCGATTGTAAAATCAGAAATTGAAATAAGAACGGGCGTTATCAGCGCAAATCCCTTTGACCATGCTGGATAAAATATCCATATCCTCTGGTACCTCACCCCGGTCCACCCAACCGCCTATAAGATTGCAAAGAATACGTCTGAAATAATCATGGCGGGTATAAGAAACAAAACTACGGGAATCAGTAAGCATGCCAATAAAATTAGCAAGCAGTCCTTGATCGGATAATGTCGTTAATTGATTGAGCATGCCTCGCTGGGTATCGTTAAACCACCATCCCGAACCGAATTGCATTGGCGATTTAATTCCTTCCTCACCACTCTGAAAATTAGCTAATGCGGATGCTACAATATCGTTGTAGCCAGCGTTTAAGTTGTAGAGAATGGTTTTGGGTAATCCGTTATTTTCTGCCATAGCGTTAAGTAACGCGTTTAAATTAGCTGCCAGATTTTGTTGGTCGGCAATTGAATCAAAACCGCTATTAATACCAATGGCGTGATATTGCGGCATATTGTTATTGCGGATAGCACCGAAATGAATCTGCATCGCCCACTCTTTTTGCTTATAGAGGGCGGCTAGTTTCACCAGCATAATGCTGTTCCATGCCTGCATCCCCTCAGGAGAAAGCGCTTGTTGCGCCATACGAGCTGCAAAAAGCGTCTCTGCCTGCTCATCGCTGACGCGCTGATAGCTCACTTCCAGCGGACCATGGTCGGAAATACGGCAGCCCACTTCATGGAAGAAATCGATACGCCCGGCAATGGCAGCAATGAACGATGAAAAATGCGTAACAGTGACTGAGCTTATTTTACTGAGCTGATCAATAAATTGGCTAAAGCGGACGGGATCCGCTTCGAATAATTCATCAGGACGAAATGTCGGCAGAACACGCGTAGTAAACCCGTTCTCATTTTTAAGTAGTTGATGATATTTCAGATCATCAAGAGGTTTATCTGTCGTGCAAATAACCTCAACATTCGAAAGTGTAATAAGGTTGCGCGGGGTGAAATCACTATTTTTCAATTTTTTATTACATTCATTCATCACTTCGCGCCAGTTGCTATGGTTTAGCGGAGTGTGAATATCAAAATAGTGAGCTAATTCAAGGTGTGTCCAGTGATATAACGGGTTGCCAAAGCTGGATTCAACCGTTTTAGCCCAGACCTCAAATTTCTCCTCAGCAGAAGCATTGCCTGTAATATATTTTTCCTTAATACCATTGGCACGCATAGCTCGCCATTTGTAATGGTCGCCTTCAAGCCAGAGGTGGGTGATATCGCGAAAGGGGAGGTTTTCGAAAATATCCTTCGCTTCAAGATGACAATGATAATCCAGTATCGGTTGTTTCTTAGCATAGCGCGTATATAGCGTTTTTCCTGCGCTACTGTTAATCATAAAATCGTCGTTAATCAACGTCATGACCGACTTGCTCCTGAAATTTTTTACCTGAGGAAATTCTATAGATGCATTAACTGAGCTGTATTTACGGTATACCTAAAAACCGTTCAGTCTACTACCATACCAGATTAGTTTTTAATTATGTGAAGATGGTCAAATTTTGAAATGATGTTTTAACCGCATTTACGGGTTAGTTATTAACGGATGCTTAACATACTGCTTAATCTATTTAACCTCGCTTATTGATTCACAAAATCTATTGATTATTGAAGCTCGTCGTTTTACTGTACTGCTCATCAGCTACTAGTATGGTAGATATTTTTATTCATTCGGGTCGAGGTTGTTTTATGCAGATGACAATGCGGTGGTTTGGACCAAAAGAGGACAAGGTTTCTCTGGAATATATTCGCCAGGTTCCGGGCGTCGAAGGTGTAGTCGGCGCGTTGTACGACGTCCCGGTAGGCGAAATCTGGCCCGAAGACAAGATTGAAGCGCTGGTCGGCCAGGCAAGTGCTGCCGGGCTGAAAATGGAGGTTATCGAAAGCGTTAATATTCATGACGACATTAAAATTGGTCTGCCGAGCCGCGATCGTTACATAGCCAATTACCAGCAAACTATTCGAAATCTGGCGCGGTTTGGTGTGAAAGTCATTTGCTACAACTTCATGCCTGTTTTTGACTGGATGAAGACTGACATGAACTATGTTCTGCCAGACGGCTCCCTGACCATGGCATTTGAGAAGAAGGATATTGATAAAAGCCTGGAAGAGGTGGTCAGTGAAGTGCTCAGTAATTCAAACGGCTTTGCGCTGCCTGGGTGGGAACCGGAACGACTGGCGCAGGTACAGAAATTATTCGCCAGTTATAAAGATGTCGATGACGAAAAGCTGCGTGAAAATTTAGTTTATTTTCTCAAGGCAGTGATTCCGGTTTGTGAAGATGTTGGCGTCAAAATGGCTATTCATCCGGACGATCCGCCGTACTCTATTTTCGGTCTGCCGCGCGTGGTCAAAAATCGTCAGGATCTGGATTGGCTCTGCAATGCCGTGAATTCAGAAGCCAACGGCATCACTCTTTGCACGGGGTCAATTGCAGAAGACCCTGAAAACAATGTCTACGAAATTCTGGCTGAATTTACCCGTCGCAAGCGTATTCATTTTGCCCATGTGCGTAATATTAAACTTATAAAAGATAAAGATTTTTATGAGTGTGCACATCCATCGCAGTACGGATCTCTGGATATGTACAACGTGATGAAAGCGCTGCATGACAATGGTTTCGATGGTTATATTCGCCCGGATCATGGTCGCTTTATCTGGGGGGAGACCGGTCGCCCGGGCTACGGATTATACGATCGCGCACTGGGTGTCACTTACCTGATGGGCCTGTGGGAAGCGTTGCAAAAACAGTCTGCGTAATGTTCTGAAACTGGCGATACTCCATCGCCATAACCCTGTGATACTGAAATCAGGGCCCCTGGATAAGGCATTTTACGGCGCAACCGGATGGTCCGGGTGCGCTTTTTTCATACCCCTTTATCTCTCTTTTTCCCGGTCTACCCCCTCTCTACCCCTCATGTTGTACAACGCTGCTTCAACGCTTTTATTCTCTCATTAAAGGTGTATTTTATTTGCAATATATTGTTTCAACCGACACTCACTTTATTAAGGATGAAACATGCAACGTATTGTTATACCAACACATTATGTGCACGTGCGATCAACGCCGTTATGGACCAAAGAGACTGCACCCGCCTCTATATGGCAACGCCATCTGGATGCCGGGACGCGCCAGGGGGTAAATCCACGCTTGTGTGTTATGCAGGGGGCGATTCGCTATTACGGCTATGCCGACGAAACCAGCCCGCAGCCGGTGGAAACGCTGACCATCGAAGCCGGACAGTTTGGCGTATTTCCGGCAGAAAAGTGGCATCGCATTGAAGCGCTATCAGACGATACGGTATTCAATGTCGATTTTTGGGTCGATCCCAATGTACTGATTGAAGGGTGAGGTGGATGTCATGACAACGGAAAACAAAGGCTATTCTCTGGCCATCACAAACCGCGGCAGCAAAAAAAGCGCAGAGAAAGTGTATCTGAAACCGATGGCGCTCTATGTGCCGGATATCGCCGTCGCGGCGGTAGCAGAGCTGGTTGAAACATTGGCGGACAAGAGCGCAAGCGAGCTGGGTTTTATTCTGACGGTGACCAATAACAATAACGGCGTGTCAGTGGATAAAGATTTCTCTGCGCTGGCTGAGTTGCAGGATGCCACCGTGGCAGCGGATGCGGTCAAGGATCTGATTAATATCGTGCGTGGCTATGAATCAGACGAAGAGACCAACGTCTGCGGATGGTAAGTCACTTCTGATATAGCAAGGATCGCCAGCTCGGCCAGTATGACTGGCCAGGCGGCGCATCTGATTACCTTCTTCCGGTAACGGGCACAAGAACGCGATATGTTTCGCGCTTTCGCCTTTGGGTTTACCGCCGTGCGATCTTAAACGCGGCCAGACGCGCCACCAGATAGCCGCCCTCAATAAAATGTACTGCGACCGGTCAGATGGCCAACCCAACCTTCCGGGTTGGTGAAGATGCGGATGGCGACAAAATCCGGGTATTCACCGCTGTCAAACCAGTGCGGCGTATTGGCGGGGACGCGCAGCAAATCCCCCGCATGGCAGACCAGTTTTACCACCAGGTTCCCGACAGGCACGAAGAACGTGCCGCTGCCATGCACAAACAAACGCACCTCATCTTCACTGTGCGTATGTTCCTGAAGGAATTTTTCCCGCAGCGCTATACGGTCTTTATGGTCTGGCGTCAGCGCTATAACATCCGCCGACTGATAGCCTTCGCGCTGTTTTAATGCTTCGATACTGTCGTGAAATTGTGCCAGCAGCAGTGCGCCATCCGTTCTTTTATCAACGCCGCTGACATCCCAGCGTTCAAGCACGATACCGGCCTGGGAAAGAAAGGTGCGGATATCATCAAAGCCGGAAAGTGATTGTATGGGGTCGGTTGTCTGCGGGCGCTGGAATACGTGTAATGCCGTCATCGTGATTTACCCTGGTAACATAGAAAGACTATAACCTTTCATGTCGCATGGGTAATGGCAAGACGGGTTCTGTATATAATATTGCTATTGCTTCTGAGCGAAGCGGGTCGCATGATTTTTTCGATACTGTAAGGGCGTCTCGCCAATCCCTTTTTTGAAGGTACTAATAAAATAGGTCACATCAGAAAATCCTGTCTCGCTGGCAATTTCGCCGATGCTTCTCATACTGTGCAGCAGTAATTCGCAGGCTTTTCGCAGGCGGATGGTATTGAGGTATTGGTGAATATGTTCACCGGTCTCAAACAGAAAACGACGCGATACATAGCTGCGCGATTTCCCCAAATCCTCTGCCAGCCGGGCGAGGCTAAATTTCTGCTGATAATTTTCTTCCAGCCAGAACATCACCGGCGTGGCAATTCCGGTGAGATCTTCCGGCATTTTTTCATTCTCTTCCGGCAGCATATTCAGCAGGGTTAACAGCAAACAAGCGACCTGCTCACTATTGAGGCTGGCGAGGGTGGCCTGCTGCGCGTAGCGGCTAAACAGGTGATCGATATGCGTATGAATATCCGCTGCATCCATCACCACGGCCTGCCCGCCGCGCACCGAGAGACGCTGCAACCGCCGCTGGTTATGCGGAAAGTCACGAAATAGTTTGAGGATGGCTCGATGATCCACGTGGATGATGGTGCGCCGGTAGCTGTTCTGTGCTTGCTCATCCACCATCACTTTATGGAGTGTGAAAGGCGGGAAGAAAAACAACCTGCCGGGGCGCATGGTGTACTGGCGGTTATCGACCATCACTACGCCAAATCCCTCTTCCACGTACAGCAGCTCAAGGCATTGATGCCAATGATGGTAGCGCACGGTATTGGCAAACAGGCGGCTAAACGACACGATAGCGTCGTTTAACGAGATCAGCTCCAGACGTTCCGCATGCCAGGGTTCAGCCATAGTGCAACCATTCTCAATTTTGGTCTCATTACCTGCTGTTATAAACCACCATTTTAAATTTCCTCAACTACTGGTTCGGTGAAAATTCTCCACTGTGACTGAGGTAACATTTCACTACTCTATCGATTCACTATTCTTTAGCCACTTACCGGAGGGTGAACCGATGCAGATGGCTGAAGGAAAAAAATCAATTCCATTGTCTTCACGTAGCGATGTGTCAGCAGCGCTTAAGACGATGCTGAGTGCGCTGGATAAGCAGTTTCCGGCGGGGCGTTCGGGATTTTCGCTGGGCGAAACCTGTGCGCATTACGGCGCAGACATTGCTGAAATGGAGGGATTATCCCGGGCGATGTGGGGGATTTTCCCTCTGTTGGCAGGCGGTGAAGTACTGCCACTGAGTGAAAAATACATCACAGCGTTGAAGCTCGGCACCGACCCGCAAAGCAGCGGCTACTGGGGCGACACAGGACCTTACGATCAGCGTCTGGTCGAGATGGCGGCCTGGGGACTTGGGCTCGCGCTGTTGCAGGACACATGCCTGGCCAGCTTCTCTGCACGGGAGCGGGACAATCTGCATCGCTGGCTTAATCAAATCAGCGACGCGCAGATGCCTGACAGCAACTGGAATTACTTCGCCATCCTGGTGCAACTGGGCTTCAAGCGTGCGGGGTTGCCGTGGGATCGTGAAGCCATCGAGCGGCGCTTTAACCTGATGGAAGCCTACTATCTGGGCGATGGCTGGTACTCGGACGGGCCGGGTAGGCCCAAAGATTACTACATCTCGATGGCCTTTCATTTCTATGGGCTGATTTATGCCACGCTCAATGGCGAAGATGACCCAGGGCGCGCCGCCTGTCTACGTGAAAGGGCGGCGTTATTTGCCCGCGACTTTATCTATATGTCCGCGTCGGGCGGCGAATCCGTGCCGTTTGGCCGTAGCCTGACGTACCGTTTTGCGATGGTGGCCTTCTGGAGTGCGGTGGCATTCGCGGGGCTGAATACGTTCTCGCCGGGCGTGGTAAAGGGGCTGATCCTCCGCCATCTGCGCTGGTGGTTACGCCAGCCTATTTTCGATCGCGACGGCATTCTGACACTGGGGTTTGCCTACCCCAATCTGGCGATGTGCGAAGACTACAACTCGCCGGGTTCGCCTTACTGGGCGCTGAAAGTGTTTTTGGTTCTGGCGCTGCCGGAAAGCCACGCCTTCTGGCAGGCAGAGGAGCTGCCATTGCCGGAGCTTGCCGCGCAACGTGTCGTTCCTCATGCCCAGCAAATCCTGGTGCACAGCGCGGCATCCCGGCACGTCTATATGCTGACATCCGGACAATTGGAGCTGAACAATTACGTCAATACCGAGGCCAAATACACCAAATTTGCGTACTCCAGCGCCTTTGGTTTTACCATCGAACGCGGGCGCTACGGCATCAAGCATGCCGCCAGCGACTCCATGCTGCTACTGAGCGAAGGCGATAACTATTTCCGCGGCCGCCGTGAGTGCGAAGAGGTGAGCGTCCATGTCGACCACATTTTCTCGCGTTGGTCTGCCTGGCATGACGTACATGTCTCAACCTGGCTGATTCCCTGCGATGACTGGCATGTCCGCGTGCACCGTATTGACACGACTCGCACGTTGCAGAGTGTGGAAGGGGGCTTTGCGGTAATCAAAGCGCCGTACCAGTTAGCTCCGCATGAAGGGAAAGCGGGCTGTCGGGTGGAGGCGGAAAACGGGACCAGCATGATTTATGACTTATCGCCTGATCTTGCGCGCGAGCCGGACTGCCTGGTAACACCGCCCAATAGCAGCATCATGTTTGCCCAGTGCGCGGCTATCCCGCAGCTTAAAGGCGAGCTTTTACCGGGAACGCACTGGCTGGTGTGTGCAGTGCAGGCAATGCCAACGGACAGCCCGTTAACGCCTGAATTACCCGTGTTTCAACGTGAAAATAACCAGCTGGTGGTGACTCCCGCTCGCTGGAATAAAAGCATCACCATTGTATTTTAGTGAATGCTATTACCCACAAACAGTATTTTAAATTGCATTCAGCACCCCTGAACTCTACCTGTTTTGTCGAGGATAGTATGGAAAAGTTAACCATAAATACCCGTACTGAATATTATAAAATCAGTAGTTTTATCTTTCTCTATTTCTTTACCTGGTCGGCAAGTATTGGTTTGCTCGCTATCTGGCTGGGACAAAAAGCCAACCTGAGTGGTACGGTTATCGGTACCGTCTTTGCCGTTAACGGTGTGTTTTCCGTTATTCTCAAACCGATATATGGATACATTCTGGATAAAATAGGCATGAGTAAATATCTGCTCTATTTTGTCGTGCTGATGTCGGCATTGATGGCGCCGTTCTTTATCTATGTCTATCAGCCGCTATTAATTTCCAACACTATATTGGGGATTATCGTTGGTGCGATTTATTTAAGTTTTGCCTGGTATGCCGGGGTGGCCGCCTGTGAATCGTACAGCGACCGCTACAGCCGATTAAACGGTATGGAGTTCGGGCAGATCCGCATGTGGGGTTCGCTCGGTTGGGCGGTGGCGTCTTCTTTCTCCGGGCTGCTGTTTAACATCTCCCCGGCGTGGAACTTCATTATGGGGAGCGTGGCCTCCGTCATCATGTTCTGCGTACTGCTGAGCCTGAAAGTGAACACCCAGGCGGCTCACGCCAGTGAGGTGCTGGCAAAAGAGAAGATCGCTCCGGCGGACGTGTATGCCCTGCTGCGTAACCGGAAGTTCTGGGCTTTCTGCCTGTATGTCGCGGGTGTGGCATGGATGATGTTTATCGCCGAACAGCAGTTCTCCCGTTATTTCGTTACCTTTTTCGCGGATATCCACCAGGGCAACGCCGTGTTCGGCTATCTGGGCACGGTACAGTCAGGCATGGAATTTGTGATGTATATGGTCATCCCGCTGTTTGTGAACTTTATCGGTGCTAAGCGGGGCTTATTACTGGTCGGCGCCTTTGTCGGTGCCCGCCTGATTATTTCCGGCCTGTGTGAATCGCATTTGCTGATTTCCGTATTAAAACCGCTGTATGGACTGGAAATCTGTTTGCTGCTGGTGTCGGTATTTAAATATATCGCTGAGCACTTCGATAAGCGCGTTAATGCCACCATGTATTTGTTAGGCTATCAAGCCATGTTGTATGTCGGCAATGTGGTGGTCTCTTCACCGGCGGGATTATTGTATGACCGCATTGGTTTTGAAAATACCTACATCATTATGGGATCAATTGCGCTGGCTTTTACCGCCATCTCTGCAATAACGCTTTCCGCCTGCCAAAGCAAATGGCGACAGCATTCTCCTTTAGATATTGCTGGAAATAACCTTTCACGTTAATTCCCGGCCATAACTGCCAGTAAAATAAGGAACCGAAATATGTTAAGTAAAATCGTTGAGGAGCCGTTACGTGAATGTCCAGGCGCACCGTTTAATCGGCAGGCGTTTTCTGATGAGCTGGACAGCGCACGTCAACACACCCTTGAGCTGATTCGCCGTCATTTAACGGAATTCGGTGAGAAGTTTCCCGCAGAGACCTGCGAGAAAGGCTACTACCCGCTGACCGATAACGTTGAGTGGACCACCAGTTTCTGGACCGGGCAACTGTGGCTGGCGTGGGAGATGAGCGGTGACGCGGCGTTTCGCGCCATGGCGGAAAAAAATGTGCGCTCTTTTGGCCTGCGCATTGCGGGGCGCAGCGACACTAACACGCACGACCTCGGCTTTCTTTATACGCTCTCTTGCGTTGCCGCCTGGCGTTTAACGGGTAACCGCGATGCACGCGGGTTTGCTCTGCAGGCCGCCGAGGCGCTGCTTGAGCGTTTTCACGCAAAGGCACAGATCATTCAGGCATGGGGCGATCTTAAAGACCCGCAGCAGGCCGGGCGGATGATCATCGACTGCAATATGAACTTGCCGCTGCTGTACTGGGCGAGCGAGCAAACCGGTGACCCGCGTTTTGCGCGGGCAGCGCAGGCCCATGTCCGGCAGGCGGCGACTTATCTTATCCGCGAAGATGCCTCGACCTTTCATACCTACTATATGGATGTGCAGACCGGCGAGCCGCGCTACGGTAACACTCAGCAAGGCTACGCCGATGACTCCTGCTGGTCGCGCGGGCAGGCCTGGGGGATTTACGGTTTCCTGCTGAGCTTCATTTATACCGGCGATAAAGAGATGGTGGCCCTGTCAAAACGGCTGGCGAACTACTTTTTGAATCGCCTGCCGGAGGATGCGGTGTGTCACTGGGATTTGGCACTGGTGGGGACCGACGCGCTGCGCGACTCCTCTTCTGCGGCGATTGCGGTCTGCGGTCTACTGGAGCTGGTCAAACACCTACCGGTTACCGACCCGGATCGTGAACGTTATCAGCAGTGGGCGATGCGTATTATGTCGTCACTGGGCAAGCACTATCTGGCCGGTAAAAACGAGCCAACCAACGGGCTGCTTAAGCATTCGGTGTACCATCTTTCCAGTGATAAAGGGGTGGATGAGTGCTGTAGCTGGGGGGATTATTTCTACGTTGAGGCGTTAATGCGCTTTAGCGAGAGCTGGAAGCTGTACTGGTAGTGAATGGGGTTTTGTCCCGGATGCGGTTTCGCCTTATCCAGGCTATTTGAGATGCCCGGATGAGGCGTTGCCGCATCCGGGGTTCTACGAGGGGATTAAACCCCTTGCTCCAGAATGCGGATATGCGTTTCCAGAACATCGCCTTTCACGGCTTCGCTCCAGGCTTTCATATGGGGCGTTTGCAGATGCGCTTCTAAGTGCGCCACGCTCTCCCAGTTTTCCACCATGATGATGGAGTCCGGTGCGGTTGTCTGGAAACTGACGCCTGCGGCATGGTCAACCCACGGCGCATAGCCATGGCAACCCTCTTCCTGCAACACGGTCGGGATAATTTTTGCGAATTGATCAAGGACCGCCTGGCGATGGTGCTGGCCAGGACGGGTACGAATTTCAGCAATCACTGTCAACATGGTTAACTCCTTCTAAGTCCAGTCTCACAGTTAAGCAAAAATCTCCGCAAGATGCTTGCGATATTCCTCAATATAACGCGGCACATCTGGCATTTTGATCACGTCATTCGCGATAAAACTCGGCAGGGCTTCCATCCCGAGGAACTGATTCGCTTTATGGAACGGCAGATAAACACCGTCAACGCCGACGCCATGGAAGAACTGCTCTTCATCGGTAAATGCGTCAAGCGGGGCATTCCAGGTCAGAGAAAGCATATATTTTTTACCCTGAATCAGACCACCGGAACCGTACTTTTTCGCGCCGTCAGAACGGGTACGGCCGTCACTGGCGTACAGCGAGCCGTGGCCTTCGGTAAACACATCGTCCATGTATTTTTTCACAGTCCAGGGGGCGCCCATCCACCAGCCGGGCATCTGCCAGATAACCACATCGGCCCAGAGAAAATTCTGCACTTCTTCTTTAACATCATAATCTCCGTCGGTACGTACGCTTTTTACAGCGTGCCCGTTATCGCGCAGGAAACTTTCCGCGACGGAGGTAAGGGTGTCATTGAGTTGACCTTTGGAGTGGGCGAATTTTTTCGCGCCGTTGATGATCAGGATGTTGCTCATTTTTTGTCCTTAGCGAAACGTTAATGCCGGTCATTTTATCCCGCCTGCGTCGGTGACAAAATTGGCAAAGCGTGCAAAGACTTTTGCGTTTAAAGCAATAATCCTTCTCAGGTGGCGTACGGAAACGACTGTGCGTATTACGCAAGATCGGTCAGGATTAACGTCTGTCGAATCGCCAAAGTAGAGCCTCAGGAGGATGCGATGAACGACACGCGTAAGGCGGATTATTCAGCACGTTTCAGAATGGTTTGTCATTATATTGAACGTCATCTGGATGAGCCGTTATCACTGGAGGCGTTGAGTGCGATTGCGCACTGCTCGCCTTTCCACTTTCACCGGATGTTTACGGCCTGGAGCGGGTTACCGCTTTATCGCTATATTCAGTGGCTGCGGCTGCGTCACGCCTCATGGCGGCTGGCGTTTAATCCGCACGATAAAATTATCGATATTGCCCTGGATGCCGGTTTTCAAAATCCGGAGTCGTTCAGTCGCGCCTTCAAAACGGCGTTAGGCGCCAGCCCCCGTCAGTTCCGTCTTGAGCCGGACTGGGTGAGCTGGCACCAACGCGTACCGAAAAACGTTTTACAGGAGCGAACGATGAAAGAGATCAACATAGTCGTATTTCCAACCACGCCGGTGGCAATACTCAAACACCGGGGCGACCCGGCACGGGTGAATGCCAGCGCGGCAACATTTATTGAGTGGCGTCGAAGCAGCGGGCTTTCGCCGGTTGAGCGTTATCCGACCTACGGTATTGCGTGGGACGATCCCGCCTCAGTGCCTGCAGACGCGTTCCGCTTTGATATTTGCGCGGCCGTGGAGCAGGCCGTCCCGGCGAATACATTTGGCGTGGAAAATAGCGAGATCCCCGGCGGGCGCTGCGCGGTCATTCGTCACCATGGCTCTCTCGATTCCATAGGCGAGAGCGTGTATCACCTCTATCGGCACTGGCTGCCGGAGAGTGGCGAAACCGTGCGCGACTTCCCGGTTTTTTTCCACTATCTGAATTTTGTGCATCAGGTGCCTGAGCACGAACTCAAGACCGATATTTACCTTCCCCTCGCATAAGCATAACGCGGTCGCCAATCTTCGGCGGCCGCTGCCATGTTGATAAATGGCTAAATGATTCCTGACCAGACGAAAGTCCCCCGGCGCGATCGGTTTTGTATGCGCATCACTATGCCTTAACGTCACAGATAGGGTAGTATCTGCGGCAATATTGCCGCCGAAAAGGCGGACGCACACGTTGAGGAATCACACTTAATGAGCGATATGGCAGAGCGCCTTGCGCTACATGAATTTACGGAAAACGCGTATCTGAACTATTCCATGTACGTCATCATGGACCGTGCGTTGCCGTTTATCGGTGATGGCCTGAAACCTGTTCAGCGTCGCATTGTTTACGCTATGTCTGAATTGGGGCTGAGTGCCAGCGCCAAATTCAAAAAATCCGCCCGTACCGTGGGCGACGTGTTGGGTAAATATCACCCGCATGGCGACAGCGCCTGTTACGAAGCCATGGTTTTAATGGCACAGCCGTTCTCTTACCGTTATCCGCTGGTTGATGGGCAGGGGAACTGGGGCGCGCCGGACGATCCGAAATCCTTCGCCGCAATGCGTTATACCGAATCCCGTTTGTCTAAATACGCAGAAGTGCTGTTGGGTGAACTGGGGCAGGGCACGGCGGATTGGGTACCGAACTTTGACGGTACGTTGCAGGAGCCGAAGATGCTCCCTGCGCGCCTGCCAAACATTCTGCTCAACGGCACCACCGGCATTGCGGTAGGGATGGCGACCGATATTCCTCCGCATAACCTGCGCGAAGTGGCAAAAGCGGCTATCGCCCTGATTGAACAACCGAAAACCACCCTTGATCAGTTGCTGGATATCGTCCAGGGGCCGGATTATCCGACCGAAGCGGAAATCATCACGTCGCGAACTGAGATCCGTAAAATTTACGAGAACGGGCGTGGTTCCGTGCGGATGCGTGCGGTGTGGAAAAAAGAAGACGGCGCAGTGGTGATTACCGCGCTGCCGCACCAGGTTTCCGGTGCGCGCGTACTCGAACAGATTGCCGCCCAGATGCGCAACAAAAAGCTGCCAATGGTGGACGACCTGCGCGATGAGTCCGACCATGAAAACCCGACCCGTCTGGTGATTGTGCCGCGCTCTAACCGCGTGGATATGGAGCAGGTGATGAATCACCTGTTTGCCACCACCGATCTGGAAAAAAGCTACCGCATTAACCTGAACATGATCGGTCTGGATGGTCGCCCGGCGGTGAAAAACCTGCTGGAAATCCTCACCGAATGGCTGACATTCCGTCGCGATACGGTACGTCGCCGCCTGAATTACCGTCTGGAGAAAGTGCTCAAGCGCCTGCATATCCTTGAAGGTCTGCTGGTGGCGTTCCTCAATATTGACGAAGTGATTCATATTATTCGCACCGAAGATGAGCCGAAGCCGGTTCTGATGTCGCGGTTTGGCATCAGCGAGACCCAGGCAGAAGCCATCCTCGAACTGAAATTGCGCCACCTCGCCAAACTCGAAGAGATGAAAATTCGCGGTGAGCAGGACGAGCTGGCAAAAGAACGCGATCAACTGCAGGCTATCCTTGCCTCTGAGCGCAAGATGAATAATCTGCTCAAGAAAGAGCTGCAGGCGGATTCTGATGCTTTTGGCGACGACCGCCGTTCACCGCTGCATGAGCGTGAAGAAGCGAAGGCGATGAACGAACACGATATGCAGCCGTCTGAGCCGGTGACTATCGTGCTGTCGCAAATGGGTTGGGTGCGTAGCGCCAAAGGCCATGACATTGATGCGCAGGGCTTAAGTTATAAAGCGGGCGACAGCTGGAAGGCGTCGGCGAAAGGCAAGAGCAATCAGCCGGTGGTCTTCATCGACTCGACCGGGCGCAGTTACGCCATTGACCCCATTACGCTGCCTTCCGCGCGCGGGCAAGGGGAGCCGTTAACCGGTAAATTGACCCTGCCGCCGGGTGCCGTTGTTGAGCATATGGTCATGACTAACGAAGACCAGAAACTGCTGATGGCGAGCGATGCTGGCTATGGTTTTGTCTGCACGTTCAACGATCTGGTGGCGCGCAACCGTGCGGGTAAAACGCTGATCAGTCTGCCGGATAACGCCCGTGTGATGCCGCCCCTGGAAATTGAAAACGACGCGGATATGCTGCTGGCGATCACCACGGCAGGGCGCATGCTGATGTTCCCGGTGGGCGATCTGCCGCAGTTGTCAAAAGGCAAAGGCAACAAGATCATCGGCATTCCATCGGCAGAAGCCGCAAAAGGCGAAGATGGCCTGGCTCATCTCTATCTGCTGCCGCCGCAGAGCACGCTGACGATTCATGTGGGTAAACGTAAAATCAAACTGCGCCCGGAAGAACTGCAGAAAGTGCAGGGGGAGCGTGGTCGTCGTGGGACATTGATGCGTGGGTTACAGCGTATCGACCGCGTTGAGATTGATTCGCCGTCCCGCCCCAGCGCCGGAAACAGCGAAGAGTAACCGTTCTGCATTCATCCCCCGCTCATCCGTGGGGGAATGACGAATTTTTCCCGTAAAAGCGTTGTTTATTCCAGAGTTGCGATTAACAATACGTTTTTACGACCCCGCATCTAACCCGGCCTGAGTGTTGCAGGCTAGTGTTTGTGCACATAGGGATGGGTTTTCGAGGTAGCTATGCTATTTATTGTTCGCTTCATTATCGTTGTTATTTATTCCATTCTGGTGTGTGTCTTTGGTTCTCTTTACTGCCTGTTCAGCCCGCGTAATCCGAAGCATGTTGCTACCTTCGGGCATATGTTCGGCCGACTGGCGCCGGTATTCGGCTTAAAGGTTGAAAAGCGTTTCCCGCAGGGTTACCAGCAGCATGGCAAGGCTATCTATATCGCGAATCACCAGAACAACTACGATATGGTCACCGCGTCTAACATCGTGCAACCCCCTACCGTCACCGTCGGCAAAAAGAGCCTGCTGTGGGTGCCGTTTTTTGGTTTGCTTTACTGGTTAACGGGCAATCTGCTGATTGATCGTAATAACCGGGCAAAAGCGCACGGTACAATCGCCCAGGTGGTGAAGCATATTCAGAAACGCAATATTTCTGTCTGGATGTTCCCGGAAGGGACCCGAAGCCGTGGGCGTGGTTTACTCCCATTTAAAACGGGCGCGTTCCACGCGGCCATCGCCGCGGGTGTGCCTATCATCCCGGTTTGTGTGTCTGGTACGTCGAATAAAATCAATCTTAACCGCCTGAAAAACGGGCTGGTAATTGTCGAAATGCTGCCGCCAATCGAGACCACCGGTTACGGTAAAGATCAGATTCGTGAACTGGCCGCGCGTTGCCATGAGCTGATGAAAACGAAAATTGATGAGCTGGACAAAGAAGTGGCTGAGCGCGAGGCCACGGGACGGGTCTAATCCTTTTGCTATATTGATGCCGGGAAATGATTTCCCGCGCGGTTTATTCAGTTTTTACACGGAGCAACTATGTCACTCAGTCGGCGTCAATTTATCCAGGTATCCGGAGCTGCATTCTGTGCAGGCGCGATACCGCTGAGGGCGAACGCCGCCGGGCAGCAACCGCCGCTGCCGATACCTCCGTTAATTGAATCCCGTCGCGGGCAGCCCCTTTTCCTGACACTCCAGCGCGCGCACTGGTCATTTGCCACCGGAACGCGCGCTCAGGTCTGGGGAGTAAACGGGCGTTATCTTGGGCCGACGATTCGGGTCTGGAGCGGCGATGACGTCAAAATGATTTACAGTAACCGCCTGGCGGAAAATGTCTCCATGACGGTGAGCGGGCTGCAGGTGCCCGGGCCATTAATTGGCGGCGCCGCGCGGATGATGACCGCGAATAACGACTGGGCGCCGGTGTTGCCGATTCGGCAAAGTGCCGCCACGCTCTGGTATCACGCCAACACGCCAAACCGTACCGCACAGCAGGTTTACAATGGCCTCGCCGGAATGTGGCTGGTGGAAGATGACGTCAGTAAATCGCTGCCCATTCCGAACCACTACGGTGTGGATGATTTTCCGATCATTATCCAGGATAAGCGGCTGGATAATTTTGGTACGCCGGAATACAGCGAGCCTGGCAGCGGCGGCTTCGTGGGCGATACCCTGATGGTCAACGGCGCGCAAAGTCCGTTTGTCGAAGTGTCGCGCGGCTGGGTACGTTTACGTCTGCTGAATGCCTCCAATTCACGTCGTTATCAGTTGCAGATGAGCGACGGACGTCCTCTGCACGTGATCTCCGGCGATCAGGGCTTTTTGCCGGTTCCGGTGTCGATCAAGCAACTGGCGCTGGCGCCGGGTGAGCGGCGCGAAGTCCTGGTTGATATGACCAACGGTGATGAGGTTTCGGTTACCTGCGGTGAGGCCGCTGGCATCATGGATCGTCTGCGCGGCTTTTTTGAGCCCTCCAGTATTTTGATTTCCACCCTTGTGCTGACGCTGCGTCCTACCGGACTGTTGCCACTTGTTACTGATACGTTGCCGATGCGGCTGTTGCCATCGGACATCATGACCGGCACACCAGTGCGTAGCCGCGATATTACGCTGGGCAGCGATCCGGGGATCAACGGGCAATTATGGGATCCGCAGCGTATCGACATTACCGCCCAGCAGGGCTCATGGGAGCGCTGGACAGTGCGTGCTGACATGCCGCAATCGTTCCATATGGAAGGCGTACAGTTCCAGGTGCGTAACGTTAATGGCGCCATGCCGTTCCCGGAAGACCGTGGCTGGAAAGATACCGTGTGGGTTGATGGTCAGGTGGAACTGCTGGTCTATTACGGGCAACCGTCATGGCCGCATTTCCCGTTCCAGTATGGCAGTCAGACCCTGGAGATGGCGGATCGCGGGTCGATTGGTCAGTTGCTGGTGAATCCGGCGGCATAGCCCTCCTCCCCATAGGGGAAAGGGAGAAAACCATACCGTAGCCCTGGTAGGCGAAGCGCCGCCGGGGCGAGGGGGAAAGCCCCACACATATTCCTTCATTTCATGTATTGATCCAGCGTATAATCCACGCCCTTTGTTTATTTTTTTGCCACTTTTTTTTGGAAGCAAGATGAGCGCAATATCCCTGATCCAGCCGGATCGTGACCTTTTTTCATGGCCCCAGTACTGGGCGGCCTGCTTTGGTCCGGCTCCGTTTTTACCTATGTCCCGCGATGAAATGGATCAACTTGGCTGGGATAGCTGCGACATCATTCTGGTCACCGGCGATGCGTATGTCGATCACCCGAGCTTCGGTATGGCGATCTGTGGGCGTATGCTCGAAGCCCAGGGTTTCCGTGTTGGCATCATTGCCCAGCCGGACTGGAACAGCAAAGACGACTTTATGCGTCTGGGGAAACCCAACCTGTTCTTCGGCGTGACCGCAGGTAACATGGACTCGATGATCAACCGTTATACGGCGGATCGTAAACTGCGCCATGATGATGCTTACACCCCGGATAACGTGGCGGGTAAACGTCCGGATCGTGCGACGCTCGCGTATACCCAGCGCTGCAAAGAAGCCTGGAAAGAGGTGCCGGTTATTCTTGGTGGCATTGAAGCGAGCCTGCGCCGTACCGCCCATTACGATTACTGGTCCGATACCGTGCGTCGTTCAGTGCTGGTGGATTCCAAAGCCGACATGCTGATGTTCGGTAACGGCGAGCGTCCGCTGGTGGAAGTGGCGCATCGCCTGGCACAGGGCGAGCCTATCTCAGAGATTCGCGATGTCCGTAATACCGCGATCATGGTGAAAGAAGCGCTGCCAGGCTGGAGCGGCGTGGATTCTCGCATTATTGATATGCCGGGTAAAATCGACCCCATTCCGCATCCCTATGGTGAAGATTTACCGTGCGCGGATAATAAACCTGTCGAACCGAAGAAAGCCGAAGCGAAAGCGGTTGTTGTTCAACCGCCGCGTCCGAAACCGTGGGAAAAAACCTACGTGCTGCTGCCCTCCTTTGAGAAGGTCAAAAGCGACAAAGTACTGTATGCGCACGCTTCGCGTATTTTGCATCATGAAACCAACCCCGGCTGTGCTCGTGCACTGATGCAAAAACATGGCGATCGCTACATCTGGATTAACCCGCCAGCCATCCCGCTGTCTACCGAAGAGATGGACAGTGTTTTTGCCCTGCCGTACAAGCGCGTCCCGCATCCGGCCTACGGTAACAGCCGTATTCCGGCGTACGAAATGATCCGTTTCTCAATCAATATCATGCGTGGCTGCTTTGGTGGTTGCTCCTTCTGTTCAATCACTGAACATGAAGGACGCATTATTCAGAGCCGTTCGGAAGATTCGATCATTAATGAGATCGAAGCGATTCGCGACACAGTTCCGGGCTTTACCGGCGTTATCTCCGATCTGGGTGGCCCGACGGCCAACATGTACATGCTGCGCTGTAAGTCGCCGCGCGCGGAACAAACCTGCCGTCGTTTGTCGTGTGTTTATCCGGATATCTGCCAGCACATGGATACCAACCATGAGCCGACGATCAATTTATACCGCCGTGCGCGCGATCTGAAAGGCATCAAAAAAATCCTGATCGCATCCGGGGTACGTTACGACATCGCTGTAGAAGATCCGCGTTATATCAAAGAGCTGGCAACTCACCACGTGGGTGGCTATCTGAAGATTGCGCCGGAACATACCGAAGAAGGGCCGCTGTCGAAGATGATGAAGCCGGGCATGGGCAGCTATGACCGTTTCAAAGAGCTGTTTGATACTTTCTCGAAACAGGCCGGTAAAGAGCAGTATTTGATCCCGTACTTTATCTCTGCGCACCCGGGTACGCGTGATGAAGATATGGTTAACCTGGCGCTGTGGCTCAAACGGCACCGTTTCCGCCTCGACCAGGTGCAGAATTTTTATCCGTCTCCGCTCGCCAACTCGACGACTATGTATTACACGGGGAAAAACCCGCTCGGTAAGATTGGCTATAAGAGTGAAGATGTGGTGGTGCCGAAGGGCGATAAACAGCGTCGTCTGCATAAAGCGCTGCTGCGCTACCACGATCCGGCGAACTGGCCGATGATCCGCCAGGCGCTGGAAGAGATGGGTAAAAAGCACCTGATTGGTTCACGTCGCGATTGCCTGGTACCCGCTCCGACGCTGGATGAAATGCGTGAAGCGCGCCGCCAGAATCGTAATACCCGTCCGGCGCTGACCAAGCACACGCCGATTGCTCATCAGCGTCAGAATGGCTCCCCACGCAGCGAAACCGCAACGCGCGGCGCTGTGAAAAAGGGCGCGGTGAAAAGTGAAACGGTGAAGAGTGGTGCGGTGAAAAGCAGCGTAATGAAAAACGATAACGCGAAAAAAGCGGTAAAGCGTAAGGCGGGTTAACTGCGGTCTGATGCCCTCACCCTAACCCTCTCCCACAGGGAGAGGGAACATGTGCTGCATGTGGGAGAGGTGCCAGCATTCCGCCATTTCCGATTGGGAGAGGCCTCTGGCTTTTCTCCCTCTCCCTCAGGGAGAGGGAATATGTGCCGCATGTGGGAGAGGTGCCAGCATTCCGTCATTTCCGATTGGGAGAGGTCTCTGGCTTTTCTCCCTCTCCCTAGGGAGAGGGCTGGGGTGAGGGTGAACTGGTAGTACTTTTCTCCGCCGCTTTATCGCCTAACGCTTCCTGCTGCCGCTCGCGGTTATACTCTTTAATCCCCTGATATAAGCTCTGGGTTTCATTGACGATGTCGTCAATGAGCCAGCGTCCATTTTCATCCACCAGCGAGAGCGTCTGTGTCACGGTCTCCGGCCCGTCGCTGAACGGGCGGAAGCGGACCACGGCGTCAACGTGCTGGCCATCATGGGGCACGATATCGACCTGTTCCAGCACCAGATTGTCATAATCCTGGCAATTGCAGATAGGATCGTAATTCAGATAGCCCACATCCCCCTCAGCCGTCAGCCGCTGATCTTCGGCGACTTCTTTCATGAGCCGACTGGAAATCACCTGATCTTTACCGGAAGCATCAAAAATAACGCCGGCTTGATTATCCTTATAGTGCTGATAGAGCAATTCCACGCTACGCTGAGGTGACTCAGCAAACGCGGAAAAGCTGCAAATAAAAAGCAATACCAATAGTTTTCGCATAGTCGATTCTTCTTGTGGGGCACTATACCCAGAGTAGCATTGCCTTTGCGCAGGCGTAAGTCTTCATATATGAAGAGATGTTCATCTGAATTCAAGGAGCGAGTGATGGCAACACGATTCTGGCCGGGTGTCGCGCTTTTAGCGCTATTACAAAGCGGGTGCGTTGCCTACACCCAGTCTCAACCCGCCCTGGAAGGCCGCCTGTTGGATAGCACAGGAAAACCCATACCTGCGGCCACTATTACGCTGAAAAGTCATCGTCCCGGCGCCAGCACCGTGACCGATAGCAACGGTTTCTTCGCTTTTGCAGGCGAGCACGAATGGTCGTTCTTTTTACCCATTGGGCCAATCGATAAGATTAACCTTTCCAGGTTGCTTATCAGCGCGCAGGGTCAGCAATACGATGTTTTGTTCTCGTATGGGCTGAGTGGGCCTTACGGTTCGGGGCCGTCGGAAGTGGGCGTGTTGTGTACGTTACCTCAGGCGCAGCTGCCGACAGAAAAAGAGGGCACAACGCCGGAAATCTGCCAGCGTGTACCGTATAAAAATATGCAAGCATCCCGCGCGGCAGAGTGAGACTACGCAAATCAGCCCGGCCGTGAAGCCGGGCGTAAAGGGCTAATCAGTACAGCCCCAACATTTTCCACCAGGCAAGGCCGATGACCATAAATACAGCCTGGTTGAACAGGCTGATTAAAAACCCTGTTCGCCACCAGATACCGGTTGGCACGTAACCGGCGCCAAACAGAATGGGGCCGCGTGCGTGGGTGTATTGCGTCAGTGAACAATAGAGGCTGCTGGTAAATGCCAGCATCAGCGCCATCGGCGCGGCGGGAATATTCAGATGAATACCTACGCCGAGGAAGACGGCATACAGCGCGGCGATTTGCGCATTACCGCTGGCGAAAAAGTAGTGGGTGTAGAAGTAGGCTGCGTTCAACAGCAACAGCACTATCACCCAACTGGTACCGCCCATCGCGTTACCGATACTTTCACCAATCACGCCGCCAAACCAGGTGGTGAAGCCCAGTTTTTTCAGCTGGTTCGCCATCATCAGCAGCGCCGCAAACCAGATTAGTGTATCCCAGGCTCCTTTCTCGCTTTTTACATCTTCCCAGCTCAGTACCCCGGAAAGTAACAGCACCGACAGGCCGACGAAGGATGCCGTGGTCGGATCCACCCCCAGCGCATCGCCGAAGATCCACAGTATCAGCAGGAGCAGGACGGTGCCGAGCATCAGCCATTCGCCCCGGCTCATTTTCCCCATCAATGCCAGCTCACGCTGCGCGAGGACGGGCGCATCCGGGGTGTGTTTGATTTCGGGACGCGTTATCCAGTAAACCAGTACCGGCACAATCAGTAAGGAGACCAGGCAAGGGGCCAGCGCGGCGATGAACCAGCCGCCCCAGGTCAGCGTCACCCCAGCGTTTGCCGCCAGTTTCACTGCCAGCAGGTTGCCGGTATACCCGGTCATAAACAGCGCGGCGGTGACATCGTTAACGTTGCCGATACAGGTAATGAGAAAGGTGCCGATTTTGCTACGTGATTCATCTTCCGGACGAGAGTCAAAGCTGCGAGCCAGTGAGTCCGCAATAGGATAGATGACGCCACCGCAACGCGCAGTATTGCTTGGCATGGCGGGGGAGAGGATCAGATCGGCAAACGCCAGACCGTAAGCCAGCCCGAGCGTGCGCTTACCGAGCAGGCGGATCATTTGTAGTGCGATGCGTCGGCCAAGTCCGGTTTTGATAAAACCGCGGGCGATCATAAAGGCAACGACGATAAGCCAGATAAGTGAACTGTTTAACTCACTCAGTGCCGTGAGGATAGCGCCATTGGCCGTTTTATCACCGGCGGCGTAAGTGATGGCGAACACGGTGATGCCGATGATGCCGACAGCGCCAATAGGCAGCACCTTAGCGACGATTGAGGCAATGGTCGCGACAAAGACAATGGCAGAATGCCAGGCCTGGGCGCTGAGTCCTTCCGGGGGTGCCACCTGCCAGAGACCGGTGGCGATAACAACAATAATAATTAAAGGGAGCCATCGGACTCCTGACGTATTTTTTTCAGCCATAAAGTCATCCCTATACATGATGTAAATAAAACGTCGAGGAAAAATAATCAACGTGAGTAATTATGTTGTTGCAGCATAAATTATGCTGCGCTACAAACGTGAACAAATACACACGAAGAGTGTGGTTAAATTGTTTCCTGATGTTTCTGATTTCATGGCAAAAAAAGCCCGACGCGGGCGCCGGGCTGGGGGGAGTAAAAAGAATTAGCCGCCGAACTGATCCGGGTCAGGGCCAAGACGTTTCCCCTGATCGAGTCTGGCGATTTCGCCCAGTTCGTCTTTATCGAGACGGAAATCCCAGACGTCAAAGTTCTCGGCAATGCGTGCCGGGGTAACGGATTTCGGGATCACGATCAGGCCGCAGTCCAGATGCCAGCGAATCACAATCTGTGCTGGGGTTTTGCCATATTTATCCGCCAGTTCGCGGATAATTTTCTGATCAAATACCCCTTCGCCACCCTGTGCCAGCGGGCTCCAGGATTCGGTCTGGATTTTGTGCGTGGCGTTCCAGGCATGCAACTGACGCTGCTGCAAAAGAGGGTGCAGCTCAATCTGGTTAATAACCGGGGTCACGTTTGTCTCATCAATCAGCTTCTGCAGATGATGAATCTGGAAATTACACACCCCAATACTCTTCACCAGTCCCTGTTCCTGGAGTTTGATCATTCCTTTCCAGGCCTCAACATAGTGGTCGATAGCCGGGACCGGCCAGTGCATCAGGTAGAGATCAACATAATCAAGCTGGAGTTTGTCGAGGCTTTCCTGCAATGCTTCCTGTGGGCGTTTCTGATCGTCATTCCACAGTTTTGTGGTAATGAACAGGTCATCACGCGCAACGCCTGCACTTTTTAATGCCGTGCCAACGCCGTCTTCATTTTTATACGCGGCTGCGGTATCGATAGAGCGATAGCCGACTTCCAGCGCTTTGTGAATGGCGGAAACCACTTCCTCATTGCCCGCTTTCCACACGCCAAGACCCAGCTGCGGCATCAGATTGCCGTCCGAAAGCTTAATCACGGTTGGATGTGTCATGCATTCCTCCTGTATGAGCTTACCGGGACATGTCCCGGTAAGGTTGTGTGCATTAAGTCTGGACGAAAAGTCCAAAAACGAAAGGCAGCGGAGTAAAAAGCTTAGCGTGCCGCTTCGTAAATGCGACGGCTGACATCAAGGGTAATGTCCTGATGTTCGCCGAGTTTTGTCATGCCGTGTTCTTCCAGTTTTGCCAGCAGCGCCGGGATGGAACTGCCGTCCAGACCGTAACCGGACAGGCGAGTCGGTACACCCATCTGTTCAAAGAAACCACGGGTTGCTTCGATAGCGGCATCAATACGGCTGTCTTCGGAACCTTCGGTGATATTCCAGACGCGTTCTGCGTATTGCAGCAATTTGGCGCGTTTGGTGTCGCGTTTTTCATTCCACAAAGCAGGGAGCACTATCGCCAGCGTTTGGGCATGATCAAGACCGTGCATTGCCGTCAGTTCATGGCCAAGCATATGGGTCGCCCAGTCTTGCGGCACGCCCGCGCCAATCAGGCCGTTCAGCGCCTGGGTGGCCGCCCACATGACGTTGGCGCGAACATCGTAATTTTCCGGTTCTTTCAGCGCTTTCGGGCCTTCTTCGATGAGCGTCAGCAGAATACCTTCGGCGAAGCGATCCTGAATTTTACCGTTCACCGGGTAAGTGACATATTGCTCAACGGTATGCACAAAGGCATCGACAACGCCGTTCGCCACCTGACGCGGCGGCAGGGTGTAGGTGTATACCGGATCCAGCACGGCAAAAATCGGCTGAACGTGTTCAGACATAAATGCTTGTTTATCACCGGTGGTTTTACGGGAGATAACTGCGCCTTTGTTGGATTCGGAACCGGTGGCTGGCAGGGTCAGCACGGAGCCCATTGGGATCGCACTGGTGATTTTGCCGCCGTAGGTTTGCAGAATTTCCCACGGGTCCACGCCATCGGCGTAATGGGCCGCTGCGGCGATAAATTTGGTGCCATCCAGTACAGAGCCGCCGCCGACCGCCAGCAGGAAGGTGATGTTGTCATCCTTGGCGATTTTGACGGCTTTCATCAGGGTTTCGTAAGACGGGTTGGGTTCGATGCCGCTGAATTCCCGTACATCCAGACCTTCCAGCGCGCTATATACCTGATCCAGCACGCCGTTTTTCTTCACGCTACCGCCGCCGTAGGTAATCAGTACGCGAGCGTCTGCCGGAATTTGTTCACGCAAATCGGCAATCGCGCCTTTACCAAACAGGATGCGGGTAGGGGTATGGAGATTAAAGTTGTTCATTGCTCGTTCCCTTTAGGTGGGTGATAGAAGAGCAGGCAGGATGCTGCCCGATGGCATTAATTGTGGCCGTGGCGGGCTTGCCTCTCAATGCACATTTCTGCCGATGTCTTGCCTGTTTCTCCAGGTCGCTGGAGAAACCGCACAAAAGATTGCACACTGTAGCGGTCAAAAAACAGTGAAGGAGCGGCGAGTTATGAACCGTGACGAGATTTGCCAGGTATTAACGCAAAAAGTAAACGCACTGAAAAATAATGAAAATTATCTCAGCACGCTGCTTCCGGATATCCGTTTGCTTTACGGCACTGAGCCGGGAACCCGTACCCCGGTGATGTATCAGCCGGGGATCGTTTTTCTCTTCTCCGGCCATAAAATTGGTTATATCAATGAGCGTGTGTTTCGCTACGATACCAATGAATATTTACTCCTTACCGTACCTTTACCGTTTGAGTGCGAAACCTATGCAACGCCAGAAGTTCCGCTGGCGGGATTACGCCTTAACGTCGACATTCTGCAGTTACAGGAACTGTTGATGGATATCGGCGAAGATGAATCTTTCCAGCCCGCGATGGCGGCAAGCGGTATCAACTCTGCCACCCTGTCCGAGGAAATTCTGTGTGCGGCGGAACGTTTACTCGACGTGATGGAACGCCCGCTGGACGCCCGTATTCTGGGTAAACAGATCATTCGTGAACTGCTCTATCACGTGCTCATCGGGCCGCGTGGCGGCGCATTACTGGCGTTGGTCAGCCGCCAGACCCATTTCAGCTTAATCAGCCGGGTGCTTAAACGCATTGAGAGCCAGTACACAGAAAACCTGAGCGTCGACGAACTGGCTGCTGAGGCGAATATGAGCGTCTCTGCGTTTCACCATAACTTTAAATCGGTGACCAGCACCTCGCCGTTGCAGTACCTCAAAAGCTACCGCCTGCACAAAGCACGGATGATGATGATCCACGATGGTATGAAGGCCAGCGCTGCGGCCATTCGTGTGGGTTATGAAAGCCCGTCGCAATTTAGCCGCGAGTTTAAACGCTATTTTGGCGTCACGCCGGGGGAAGATGCGGCGCGTATTCGTATGATGCAGGGGGGCTGATTTTCCTTCTCCTTTTGGGAGAAGGAAAAGAGGGAAAGTATCAGGCGCTGCAGTATTTTTTCTTAATCACCACGGCCAGGGTGCCCACCAGCCCGGCGACCAGCAGGAAAAGCGGCAGAATCATCAGGAATGTCATCACCTGATCTTCGTGGCGTTTTACAAAGGGGATCATGCTGATGGCGTAGCCCAGCGTGGTGATCATGCCGACCCACAGCAGGCCGCTCAGCCAGTTGAAAAGCTGGAAACGGCGGCTGGATAAGCCTGAAATCCCGGCCATGGTTGGCAGCAGGGTGCGCACGAACGCCAGGAATCGCCCAGCCAACAGCGCCAGCAAACCGTGTCGGTCAAACATGCAGGTCGCCCGCTGATGATATTTCTCCGGCAACTGCGCCAGCCAACTCTTCACCACGCGGGTATTCCCCAGCCAGCGCCCCTGCAGGTAGCTCAACCAGCAGCCCAGGCTGGCGGCAGAAGTCAGGATTACGAGTGTCGACAGGTAGTCCATGCAACCACGCGCCACCAGCGCGCCAGCCAATAAAAGCAAACTGTCCCCAGGCAAAAACGAGGCTGGAAGCAATCCGTTTTCTAAAAAGAGAGTGGCAAACATCACTAAATAAACGACGCCAACAATATGTGGATTCGCCAGCGCTGCAAAGTCGTGGTGCCAGAGCGCAGCGATAATGTCTTGAATTACAGCCATGGACTTTCCTGTGGTACCGCTTAGAGAAGGCTATTGTACCCGCTTATCGCCCGAAACACCTTGATCCCAGGCGCAATTAATACAGAGTATTCTGCTGGCATAATGAGAATTTTCAACAAGCAGTTAACAATTTATACGATGCGCTGAAAACCTGCAGCCAAATCTTCAATTAAATCATCAACATCTTCCAGACCAATATGAACACGAATCAGAGTACCGCTAAAATCCACGCCGCCGTCAGGACGGATAGCTGCGATCTGTTCCGGTTGATTTGCCAGAATTAATGATTCATACCCGCCCCAGGAGTAGGCCATGCTGAACAGCGAGAAATTATCGAGGTAGGCTGCCATCTCTTCATTGTTAAGACGCTTGTTCAGAATGAAGGAAAACAGACCGCTGCTGCCGTTAAAATCGCGCTTCCAGAACTCATGTCCTTTGCTACCTGGCAGCGCCGGATGGTTAACCTGCGCGACTTGCGGGTGCGAAGCCAGCCACTGTGCGATTTTCAGGCTGCTTTCATGATGTTGACGCAGGCGTACGCCAAGGGTACGCAGGCCGCGACTGGTCATATACGCCGTATCAGCATCGACCATTTGCCCCATCAGATAGGCATTCTCGCGCAGTTGATCCCAACAGCGGGCGTTGGAAACCGCGGTACCAATCATGCCATCAGAGTGACCAATCAGGTATTTGGTGGCTGCCTGAATAGAAATATCGATATCGAACTCAAGCGCCTTAAAGAGAATGCCCGCAGCCCAGGTATTGTCGATCATAATGATCGCCTCGGGCGCAACGCTTCTGACTGCCTGCACGATTGCCGGCACGTCATGGACTTCCATGGTTATCGAACCTGGTGATTCGAGGAACACGATTTTGGTATTGGGCTGTATCAGACGCACAATGCTTGCGCCGATCATCGGGTCAAACCAGCTGGTGGTTACCCCGAGTTTGGCGAGGATTTTGGTGCTGAAATCCTGTGTGGGTTCATAGGCCGTGTTGGTCATCAGGATATGGTCGCCCTGTTCGACAAACGCCAGAATGGTATTGGCTACCGCGGCTGCGCCGCAGGGGAAAAGAGCACAGCCTGCGCCACCTTCCAGCTCGCACATGGCTTCCTGTAACGAGAAATGGGTCAGCGTGCCGCGACGTCCGTAAAAAAGCTCGCCCTTCGCGCGGTTGCGCGTGGCCTGCTTTTTCGCCTCGACCGTATCGAAAACCAGAGAGGAAGCTCGCTGAATAACGCTATTCACCGAACCCTGCGTGTATTTTTTGCTGCGCCCCGCGTTAACCAGAGCAGTATCAATATGCTTCGCCGTCATGTTCGCTTAACCTGTTTTTATACGTCTGGATGTCCAGACTACCATGAATGCCAGGTGATGCATCGATACCCGTTCTGATAAAGCATAAAATTTTATGAATATTCAGCTATGAGACTTTTTTACTGCGTGAGCGCAAGGAAAACGCGGGGATATTACGGCAGTATGTAAATACTAATGAGAACTACTATCAATTCGACGATGTTTTGATATTATTATGCTCAGATTTTGTGATATGCGTCGTGGAGATACACAGTGGGTAATAATTTGATGCAGGCGGATCTTTCCGTTTGGGGTATGTATCAACATGCCGACATCGTAGTAAAAATTGTGATGATCGGGTTGATGCTGGCATCAGTGGTCACCTGGGCAATCTTCTTTAGTAAAAGTGCTGAGATGATTGCGCATAAACGCCGTCTGAAACGTGAGCAGCAATTATTGGCCGATGCCCGTTCGCTGGATCAGGCCAGTGAAATTGCCTCCTCTTTCCATGCCAGAAGTCTGAGTACGCAGTTACTTAACGAAGCCCAAAATGAGCTGGAGTTGTCCGCAGGTAGCGAAGATAACGAAGGCATTAAAGAGCGTACGGGCTTCCGTCTGGAACGTCGCGTTGCCGCTACGGGCCGTCATATGGGCCGTGGCAATGGTTACCTGGCGACTATCGGCGCCATCTCCCCGTTTGTGGGGTTGTTTGGTACCGTATGGGGTATCATGAACAGCTTCATCGGTATTGCCCAGACGCAGACCACTAACCTTGCTGTGGTCGCGCCGGGTATCGCGGAAGCGCTGTTGGCGACTGCGATCGGCCTGGTGGCAGCGATTCCTGCGGTGGTTATCTATAACATCTTCGCCCGCATGATCGGCGGTTATAAAGCGACGCTCGGTGATGTTGCCGCACAGGTTCTGCTGCTGCAAAGCCGCGACCTGGACCTGGCTGCCAGCGCCTCTGCAAAACCTGTCCACGCCGCCCAGAAACTACGAGTAGGTTAATGCCCCATGGCAATGCGTCTTAACGAAAACCTCGACGATAACGGCGAAATGCACGAAATCAACGTAACGCCGTTTATCGACGTTATGCTGGTTCTGCTGATTATCTTCATGGTGGCCGCGCCGCTTGCGACGGTAGATGTGAAAGTTAATCTGCCGGCTTCTACCAGCCAGCCGCAGCCGCGCCCGGAAAAACCGATTTACCTGTCCGTAAAAGCGGATAACACCATGTTTATTGGCAACGAGTCGGTGACCGATGAAACGATGGTTACTGAGCTCAATGCTGTCACCGAAGGGAAGAAGGATACGACGGTTTTCTTCCGCGCAGATAAGACCGTTGACTACGAAACCATTATGAAGGTGATGGATACCCTGCATCGCGCGGGATATCTCAAAATTGGCCTGGTCGGAGAAGAGACCGCAGCCGCGAAGTAACCCTCGCGTTTGCTTATTAAGGCTGGCCTGTGGGCCGGCCTTTTTCATTTCAGGATCCCGCTCAGCTAACGCTATAACGCATTATTTTAGGGATGTTTAATTTGCACTTAAGAATGTGTAAATCATTAAACGCGGGGATTATTCAGTGAATAATCAAATAGGGTGAATAATTATTGATAGTAACAGGGGGGATTATAAGGTTATTTCTGCGCTTGCGCAGGCTCTGAGGTGAGGGGCGTTACAGCGTCTTCTGGCGTGGTTTTTTCCTCAGGCGCGACGGTAGTCACAACTGCGGTACGGTATTCTGCATCGGCAAGTTTGCGGCTGATACGCAGGGTTGCTGTCTCTCTGGCAAGAATATGCTGGTAATTGGCTTCCAGTCTGGCCATTACTTTTTCCAGCAGGTCAGGACGTTCCTGCACGATAGCGTTAATGGTCGCACCATAGATCTCTTCTTTCACCTGAAAAGCATAGATTTCCCGGCGATTTTGCCACTTCAGGCGCACGAGGGCTGCGGGGATGGAGATGAGCTCATGGGCAATGCGCTGGATAGTGGCATTCTTACTTTGAATGAGCGCATCAATATTTTGCTTTAAGATAAATTCGTCGCTGGGTTGATTGTCTAAAGTCAAATAAACGTCGTTATTATCTATTTTCTCCACGTCATTCATCCCCTAGTTTATAAAACAAAGGCGTATCTTTTTCGCGGGTAATGAGATTAAGCCAAATTTCATTTCCGGCCTCATTAATTTGTTTGGTCTTTTCGGAAATTATTTGGCTTAATGCCTGAGCATCAATCTCGCCTTCGGCTTGCAAATCGTTCAGCAGGCGGGCAAAAGTTTCGATTTTTACCACACGATATAATCGGTCTTTTATATGACGATCGCGCTCTTCAAGCAACATATTCCGCGACTGCCCGGTACGATTGGCGTTCGCTAATATATCGCTGGCATAATCAGAGAGCGTTCTTTTTCCCTGAGTTAAATTAGTATCTTTTTCTGCTTCTCCCGGTTCTGTTTCCGTAACAGAAATGTGAAATCGAGCCGGGACAAGATTCTCGGGGAGCATTTCCAATATCCTTTAATATCAATAAGGTAGGCGAAGTTTGGGCGTGAGGTTCGTTGACAATATCATGGCGCACTTTTAAAATCAAAAAAAATGGAGCCTGCATATGAACAGTATTTATTATTCTGTTGTCATTTTATTGCTGTTAACGGGCGGCGTACTTTTATTGATGCGCGAAAACAATAAAAAGCCGTCCGTAGATGAAACTGAAACGTTGGCCCAGCAAGCTAAGCCTCTGTCCAAAGAGGAGGGCGAAGACCATTTCGCAATGCTAATGAATGCCATTACCCCGGTGTGGTACTGGCGAGTAAATCACGAATATATCGATTTTCTTCATGCGACGATTAAGCGTATGAACATGGCGGAGCTTAATAGCGTACCAGGGTTATTTGAGGCGCAGCGCCGTTGCAGCGATCTCAATTCCGCTGTGTACAAGTATTATGACAATATTAAAAAGCGCTGTTTAAACGGCGAAAAAGTGATGTACTCCGACCTTGACGTTTTGAACCTGCGCCAGTGTTTTCGCGAGTTCAGTATGGAAGCCTACCCGGAACTGGTTGTGTTGGTATGGCCAGAATATAAGCGCCCGGAGATCGACCCGGCAGAGGTGTAACTCGTCATGACGAGCCACTGCTGCCGGAGCAGCAGTGGTCAAGGGGGATTAATATTTCGCGTGGTGTTTGAAGCGGAAATCTTCCATAAAGCCGGTCAGTTTCTCTACCGCCCCGAGCGTTAGCGCGTTATAGATTGAGGCGCGCACGCCGCCAATGGCACGGTGACCACCCAGGCCGGAGAATCCGGCGGCTGTTGCTTCATTCAGGAATAACGCTTCCAGATCTTTGGTTGGCAAATTGAATGCAACATTCATATCAGAACGGAAAGCCGCTTCACCCCACGGACGGTAGAAATCGTTGCTACCGTCAATCAGGCCATACAGTAATTTCGCTTTTTGCTGGTTGATTTGCGCCATGTTTTCCAGCCCACCGACCTCATTGAGCAGCCAGCGGGTGACCAGCAAGACAACATAAATTGCGAAGACCGGCGGGGTGTTGAAGTTCGAATGAGACTCAACCTGGCGGCGATAATCCAGGAATGACGGCAGGTTATCCGGGGCGTTTTGTACCACGCTGTCGCGAACCAGTACGATGGTAACGCCTGCCGGGCCAATGTTTTTCTGCGCATGGGCATAAATCAGCGAGAATTTATCCGCTTCACACGGCTTCGACAAAAAGTCAGAAGACATATCACAGACGCGCGGCACATCGTCACGACCCAGAATACGATTGAACTGCAGACCTTCTACCGTCTCATTCGAGACATAGTGAATGTAGGGCGCGTCCGGCGAAAAATCTAATTCTTCATCGGTTGGCAGACGGCGATAACCATGCTGCTCGCCACTCCAGATGACGCGAACCGGGCCTTCACGCATAGCTTCGGTCACCACTTTACGGCTCCAGTAGCCGGTATCAAAATATTCTGCCGGGTGTTTTTTCCCCCGCAGCATGGTCATCGGGACCATAGAGAACTGCTGCGTCGCACCCCCCTGCAGGAACAGGATGTGGTAGTCGGAAGGCAGACCCAACAGCGTGCGAATATTGTTTTCGGTTTCGCGCACCACATTTTCAAACCAGTCTGAACGGTGGCTGATGCCAAGAATGGACAGCCCCGCTTCCGGGACATTAATGATCGCCTGTTGGACCTGGTTTAAAACTACCTCGGGCAGTGCGCCCGGGCCGCCGGAGAAATTCAGTGCGTTATTCGGATTCAATGACATGTTCATACCTGTGTAGCATAAATGGGTTAGAGCGTTTTACCGGCTCGTTGTAACAGCATTTCCCGCATCGCAGTTTTGACTTTATGCATATGAATCTGCTTGTTGGGAAACATCTCTTCGTCGTCCATGGCGTGTACGACCATCGCCGGATCGATTTCAAAAATCAGTAATTCGCCGCTCTGTGTCTCGGCACAGTCGATACCGATGTACTCAAGGCCTGTGCGCTGGCTGATTGCCTCCAGGGCATCATGGTGACGTGCGGCAAAATCAGCGAATTCGTTCAGGAAGCGAGCTTCCTGGGCGCGCTTGTTTTCGTCTTCGTACATGCCTGCGTTGACGTAATGAATCATCCAGTTGGACGACACGCCCATATGGCAGGCATACGCTTTGCCGTCGATCAGCACCAGGCGCATTTTGCGGAACAGACCGTCGTCATTGCTGTAATCAACGAAACGCGACAGAAAAAACATATCGCCTTCGTGGTGCTGCAGATAGGAAGCGACGGCCTCGCGGTCATCCACTTTTTGCAGACCATGGCCGCCGTGGCTGCCGACAGGACGCAGAATAATCGGGAATGCGTGATCGTCGGCAATATCAGACACGGACTTTTCTCCCGCAGCCACAGACTGCAGGGACTGGCGGCTGATATGCAGCGCCGGACAGATCACCAGACCGGGTACGTTTTGCAGCAGAATGCTGGCGTTGTGTCGCTCAGAATTGGGGACATTTTGAGGTGAGTTCAGAACCGGCTTCGGCCAGTCGTGAAGTACGTTTTCCAGGCGCTGTAAAACGGCAGCTTGCTCGTCGCTGGCGCCGATGGCCACCATGACCAGATCGTGCTCCGGCACAGGGGAGGTCAACGGGTACGGCGCGCCGGGATCCACATAGTAATGGATAAGATCGATGTCGCTGTCTTCAAGCAGGCAGTCGAGCGGAATATTGGCCGAAAGATTACCCGGCACCATCAGCAGCAGTACGCGCAGTTTTGTCGGCTGACGCGCATGCCAGTGGTAGACGCGTTGCATTTGCAGCGCCTGGTTTTGAATTTGCAGACCTGACTCTTCGTGCTTTAGGCTCATCATAGCGATGGCCAGGTTCATCCACAGGGTCGCATCTTCCGGCGTTTTTTCCGCAAGAGCGATCATTTCTTGTGTCATAGAGGAGAAGTCAACACCTGCGATGCTCATACGTAAAAACGGCGCCATTCCCAGGAATGGCAACGATTGAGCTTCCGGCTCTGACGTTAACGACATACTGAGTGCCTCGGGTTATACAGTCGATATGACTTATGATGCTATAAATAACCAGAGAGCAATGCGGTGATTAGCGGGGATAAAAAGCGGGATAACGGGAGTTACCCGCTGAAAGTGCGTTAATGCCGGGGTGAATATTGCGAATTTTTCTCTTTATCGCTCATAAACCACCTGAATGGTAATAAATGAAGGGAGCTGCGCCCCCTTCTTGTTTTACTTATCGGAGGAAGCTTGCCAGAGGTTGAGTTCACCGTCGGCGACATGCTTATCAATCTGTGCCAGTTCTTGCTCACTGAACGTCAGATTATTTAACGCCAGGACGTTTTCTTCCAGTTGTTCTGGACGGCTTGCGCCGATCAATACCGAGGTGACGCGAGGGTCTTTCAATAGCCAGCTCAGCGCCATCTGCGCCATGGACTGACCGCGCGCGCTGGCCATCTCGTTGAGCAACCGCAGGCTGCTCAGGTTGGCTTCGGTCAGCATTTTTTCCGACAGGCCGCGAACCTTTTTCCCTTCTTTCTGCATCCGTGAGCCTTCCGGGATGCCGTTAAGGTATTTTCCGGTCAACAACCCCTGAGCCAGCGGGGTAAAGGCGATGCAGCCAACGCCACTGGCTTCGAGCGTATCCAGTAAGCCCGTTTTATCGACCCAGCGGTTAAGCAAATTATAAGAAGGCTGGTGGATCAACAGGGGGATCTTCCACTCGCGTAGCAAGGCGACCATTGCCTGGGTTCGCGGCGTTGAATAAGACGAGATGCCGACATAGAGTGCTTTACCGCTCTGTACGGCCTGGGCCAGCGCCGCGGCAGTCTCTTCCATCGGTGTATTCTCATCGACACGGTGCGAATAGAAGATATCGACATAGTCCAGCCCCATGCGTTTCAGGCTTTGATCGAGGCTGGCGAGTAAGTACTTACGGGAGCCGCCGGAACCGTACGGACCGGGCCACATGTCGTAACCCGCTTTAGTGGATATCACCAACTCATCGCGGTAAGCGGCGAAATCTTCACGCAGCAAACGACCAAAGTTCTCTTCTGCGCTACCTGGAGGCGGCCCGTAGTTATTGGCTAAGTCAAAGTGGGTGATGCCTAAATCAAAGGCTTTACGCAACAGGGCGCGTTGGGAATCAAGGGCATGAACATGGCCGAAGCTGTGCCACAAACCCAGCGATAATGCGGGCAGGCGCAGGCCGCTCTTACCGCAGTAACGATACTGCATCTGCTCATAGCGAGCAGGGTTGGCAAACCAGGACATGATGTCTCCTTTCTTGTAGGTGTAGGGTCGAAACCGTGTTTTATTCTATATTGCCATCGTGTCACAACAAGACTTTGTGTTTTTAATGCGGATGATTGTTGGGCAAGCACACGACGGTATGTTTTGCCTGACTGATGTGAAAAGTCTCTTCGACAGTATCTCTTCTGATAATAATTTCAGTACGAAATTATCAGATGCTCAATGGATGGTCGAAACGTAAGCCGATGAGGAGGCCCGGACCTTCGCTGCAATATAGCGCTAAAAGCGTCACGGTAAGGCAAAATAGACTTGCGCAAATGCTTCATATCGTCAGCACTGGCGGTGATGGGGGCGATGAGCATTTTCGGAAGATGCGCAACTTTTCTGAGAAAATTCTTAGGTTATGACGTTCGGGAATCGCTGCAACCGTTAGACGGATAAACGATAAATTATATTTATCCGAATATGTCTGAAGTAACTTTTTGTATCCCGCGTGCCTCACCATACTGCCTGGCCTGTGTCACTTTTAGCACAACGTGCTATGTAATTTATTCCTTTTTAATCAGTTTGTTATGGATTGCTCCGGGCGTTGCGGTGAATCCTGTCTTTTGTCACCATTACGGGTAACAAAAACATGCCTTTATGGCACTTATAATGGGGAGGTAAGACCCCTTTTTTATTATTGTTAGCGATATGTTTAATGCGATTTTTTATATTTTTTTAGCATTCTTATTTTCATTTTTAATCCACTCGTGGTGTGCATACTTTTCTTTTTTTGCTGTCGGTTAGTATGATTTTTAAATGTCATCCTGGGAGGTTTTTATTCCTTTTATTTTATTTATGGGAATTGCGTTAATTTAATCTACGGTACAGAACTGATGTGGGGGTAATAAATTTCTCTCATGATATAAGGCAGTTACCTATGGTTTAGTTAGGTTGCTAACCTTAAGAAATGATTGATAAATCGTCTTTACTTGTCAAAAAATAACATCCGTAAGCAGTAAGAAGTCATCTTTTCATATGGACAATTATTGCACATTTTGTGATCAATTTTTTACTTTGAACCATACATGTTTCCTGAATGGTGCCGATAAAGGAATTAACTCTCACTTTCGAGTAAGCATGTCCCTTCACTGCAAGGAAATAATTATGCGTATGCTTCAAAACTTTACTATCCGAATCGTCATGCTGGTGATCCTGGGCCTTTTTGGCCTGCTGTGGTCCGGTGTCGGTTTGTATAGCGTTTTCTCTCTTTCAAAAGTATCAGATGGCAATGAAGTCGATCGCCAACTGGTGTCTCAAATGACATTGCTTAGCCAGGGCAATGACCAATACTTCCGTTTTGTTACGCGCCTGAGTCGTGCGATGGAGACAAAAACCGCAGGCGGTGCAGTCGATTTTGCTCCTGCGCAGCAGTCGCTTGAAAGCATGGCGAAAAAACTCACCGAATTTAAAGCTATCTCGCCAGGACCGATGGATCCGAAGGTATCAGAGCAGGTGATCGCGGCCTGGCAGGCGCTGCTTGATCAGGGCATCACACCGCAGATGCAGGCGGCCCAGCAGGGCTCGGTTGAAGCCTATCGTCAGCAGGCAAACAACGTGACGCCAGCCTTGAGCCGGGCATTTGGCGCAACCACTGACAGCTTTAACAAAGCGGCTGGTGCCAGTCTCGATGAAACTCGCGTGATGGTTGACACTCAGACCTATATCACCCGTGTGATTATTATCGTGGCAATGGTGCTGGGGTTACTGATTCTGTTATTCACTGACCGCTACCTGGTGGCCATGCTGGTGAGGCCGTTGGATGCCATCCGCGATCATTTCACGAAAATGGCGCAGGGCGACCTTAGCCAACCAATCCCCGATTTTGGTCGCAATTGCGTAGGGCGTGTTGTGCCCTTACTGCGTGCGACTCAGGATAGCCTGCGTGATGCGGTCAGCTCTATCCGTAACGGCAGTGAAAATATCTGGCGCGGCGCGACGGAGATTTCAAGCGGTAACAATGACCTCTCTTCCCGAACCGAAGAGCAGGCGGCTGCCCTGGAACAGACGGCGGCCAGCATGGAACAACTGACGGCAACGGTAAAACTGAACGCCGACAACGCCAGTCAGGCAAGTGAACTGGCCGATGTCGCCTCCTCCACGGCGAGCAAAGGCGGGGCGCTGGTTGATGAAGTTATCAGCACGATGGATGGTATCTCTCAAAGCTCGAAGAAAATTGCCGAAATCACCACGGTCATTAACAGCATTGCTTTCCAGACCAATATCCTGGCGCTTAACGCCGCCGTTGAAGCGGCACGTGCGGGCGAGCAGGGGCGCGGCTTTGCGGTAGTGGCAGGCGAAGTGCGTAACCTCGCCAGCCGAAGCGCGGGCGCGGCGAAAGAGATCGAGTCGCTGATCGCGGACTCCGTCAGCCGCGTGGAGAAAGGATCCAAACTGGTCAATGACACCGGCACGACCATGGAAGGCATTCTGCGTGCGGTTACCGAAGTCACCACCATCATGAAACAGATTGCGGCCGCATCCGCCGAGCAGAGCAAAGGCATTTCTCAGGTGGGCACCGCCATTACGCAGATGGATAGCGTTACCCAGCAGAACGCCTCGCTGGTAGAACAAGTTTCTGCTGCGGCTGCTGCGCTCGAACGTCAAACAGAAGAGTTGCAGCGCTCTGTACAGCAGTTCCGTTTGTCTGCTGATGAGCAGGTTAACGTCGCCGCGCCGATGCCAGTGAAAACCCCTGCACTGCGCGGTACCGCTAAGAAAGCTGCTGCTTCGGCAGATGAATGGGTCGCGTTTTAAATAACGCTATCACTGCTCAAAATATCGCTATATAGTTATGTATATATCGATTGAGGGCAGTAAGAATGGAAAACCATTTTGGCAAAGGCTTGATGGCAGGGCTTAAAGCAATACAGGCGGATGAGGCCAGTCGCGTTGCGCATTTTTGTTCTGACTATAAACGCGGTTTTGTGCTCGGTTTTTCGCATCGCATGTTCGAAAAAACCGGTGACAGGCAGTTAAGCGCCTGGGAAGCAGGTGTGCTGACGCGACGTTATGGACTGGATAAAGAGATGATCATGGATTTTTTTCGTGAGAGTCATTCCAGCACGGTAATCCGTTTCTTTATGGCGGGTTATCGGGTCGAACGTTAAGTTCATTGCCGAATGCTTTCAGCGATATTTACCTCTTTTAAGAAGCCGTATCTCCGGATGCGGCTTTTTTTATTTCATTTCCAAAATCAATGTGATCTGTTGCTCCGATATTGAATTTTTTCTATATATAGCCACAGTTTTTGTGTGATTACTTGATCGCACACGCACAACTCTGATCGAAAACCAGGGTAAAAGCAGGGTTAATTTTTGGCAAAGGAATGACAATGCATGGCTGACGAAATTCCTCAACTGACGTCTTTTACCTCCTGCGGCATTAATCGTCGCGATTTTATGAAGCTTTGTACCGCGCTGGCGGCCACGATGGGGCTTAGCAGTAATGCTGCTGCGAAGATGGCGCAGGCCGTTACCCAGAATAAGCGTCCACCCGTGGTCTGGATTGGCGCGCAGGAGTGTACAGGGTGTACTGAATCACTCTTGCGCGCAACGCATCCCACCGTTGAAAACCTGGTACTGGAAACCATCTCGCTGGAGTACCACGAAGTTCTGAGTGCTGCGTTTGGTCACCAGGTTGAAGAGAACAAACATCACGCTCTGGAAACCTATAAAGGGCAGTATGTTCTGGTGGTGGATGGGTCGATTCCGCTCAAAGACAACGGTATTTACTGTATGGTGGCGGGCGAACCGATTATCGACCATATCCGTAAAGCGGCGGAAAATGCCGCGGCGATTATCGCGATTGGTTCCTGTTCGGCATGGGGCGGTGTTGCCGCAGCCGGGGTCAACCCAACCGGGGCGGTGGGTCTGCAAGAAGTGCTGCCCGGTAAAACGGTGATTAACATTCCGGGTTGCCCGCCAAACCCACATAATTTCCTCGCCACCGTGGCGCACATCATCACCTTTGGCAAACCGCCGAAGCTCGACGCGAAAAATCGTCCGCTCTTTGCCTATGGTCGCCTGATTCACGAACATTGCGAACGACGTCCCCATTTCGACGCCGGACGCTTTGCCAAAGAGTTTGGCGATGATGGTCATCGTGAAGGCTGGTGTCTCTACCATTTAGGCTGTAAAGGTCCGGAAACCTGGGGTAACTGTTCAACACTGCAATTTTGCGATGTGGGCGGCGTCTGGCCGGTTTCCATTGGTCACCCCTGCTATGGCTGCAACGAAGAAGGCGTTGGCTTCCACAAAGGCATTCACCAACTGGCACACGTTGAGAACACCACGCCGCGCGTTGATAAACCACAGGTGAACAGCAAAGAAGGCGGCGTGATGTCGGCTTCTGCTGTCGGCCTGCTTGGCGGTGTGGTGGGATTACTGGCAGGCGTCGGGGTAATGACGGTGCGCGAGCTGGGCCGCCAACAAAAGAAAAACAACGCTGACTCACAGGGAGAGTGACCGTGAACAGACGTAACTTTCTGAAGGTGGCCTCCGGTGGGGCGCTGCTGGCGGGGGGAGCATTACCCGTTTCCGCCGCCGTGCATAACCGTCCGGCAATACCGGGCGCGTGGGGAATGCTCTACGACTCTACCCTGTGCGTTGGTTGCCAGGCGTGCGTCACCCGTTGTCAGGACATTAACTTCCCGGCGCGTAACCCGCAGGGCGAACAGACCTGGTCCAATAACGCCAAACTCACCCCCTATACCAACAATATTATCCAGGTATGGCGTAGCGGTACGGCGCAGCATAAAGATCAGCCGACGGACGGTTATGCCTATATCAAAAAACAGTGCATGCACTGCGTCGATCCCAACTGCGTTTCTGTCTGCCCGGTTTCGGCCCTGAAAAAAGATCCCAAAACCGGCATCGTGCATTACGACGCCAGCGTCTGTACCGGTTGCCGCTACTGCATGGTGGCCTGTCCCTATAATGTGCCGAAGTATGATTACAACAATCCCTTCGGCGCGCTGCATAAATGCGAGCTGTGTAACCAGGCGGGCGTGGAGCGTCTCAACAAAGGCGGCCTGCCGGGGTGCGTAGAAGTCTGCCCGACCGGCGCGGTTATTTTGGGTACGCGTGAAGCGTTAATGGCCGAGGCAAAAAAACGCCTGGCGCTGCAACCGGGCAGTGAATATCACTACCCGCGCCAGACGCTGGACGCCAACGATCCTAACGTTCGCGAAGTCCCAAAATACCATCCTCATCTTTATGGCGAACATGAAGGAGGGGGCACCCAGGTGATGGTGCTGACGGGCGTGCCGTATACCTGTCTGGGCTTGCCTGAGCTGGATGATGTTTCGACCGGGGCGCGTTCAGAAAACATTCAGCATACGGTGTATAAGGGGATGATGCTGCCGCTGGCCGTTCTTGCGGGCTTGACCGCGCTGGTGTACCGCCATACCCGAAGCGATGACCACAAGGGAGGGGATGACGATGCATCATGATCCGCAACCGCTTGGCGGAAAGTTACTCAGCAAGCCAATTTACATGTTTGGCCCGCTGATCGTCTTGTGCGGGCTGTTTATTCTCAAGCGCCTGGTATTCGGCCTGGGCTCTGTCTCCGACCTGAATGGTGGCTACCCGTGGGGGATCTGGATCGCCTTTGACTTGCTGATCGGCACCGGTTTCGCCTGCGGTGGCTGGGCGCTCGCGTGGATGGTCTATGCCTTTAATCGTGGCGAATACCATCCGTTGGTGCGCCCGGCATTGCTGGCCAGCCTGTTCGGTTATTCGCTTGGGGGGCTGTCCATTACTGTCGATGTCGGCCGTTACTGGAACCTGCCGTATTTCTACATTCCGGGCCATTTTAACGTCAACTCGGTGCTGTTCGAGACCGCGGTATGCATGACGATTTATATCGGCGTGATGGCGCTGGAATTTGCCCCTGCGTTGCTGGAGCGTCTGGGCTGGAAGGTGTCGCTAAAACGGCTCAATAAAGTGATGTTTTTTATTATTGCGCTGGGCGCATTACTGCCCACCATGCACCAGTCGTCCATGGGCTCACTGATGATTGCAGCCGGACACAAAGTGCATCCGCTGTGGCAAAGCTATGAAATGCTGCCGCTTTTCTCTTTGCTGACGGCGTTTATTATGGGCTTCTCAATCCTCATTTTTGAGGGCTCTTTGCTGCAGGCCGGGTTAAAAGGTAACGGGCCTGATGAACGGCATCTGTTCTCGAAACTCACCGGTACGTTGAGCGTGTTGCTGGCGCTGTTTCTGGTGGCGCGCTTTGGCGAACTTATCTGGCGTAACAAACTGGCGCTCGCGTTTGCCGGTGATGGTTACAGCCTGATGTTCTGGGCCGAAATCGTGCTGCTGGCGTTCCCGCTGGTGGTATTTCGTCTGCCACGCCTGCGCAGCGACGCCCGGTTCCTGTTTACCGGGGCCGTGAGCATGCTGCTGGGCTGTGCGCTGTGGCGGTTGTCCTACTCGTTGCTGGCATTCAACCCCGGCGATGGCTACCACTACTTCCCAACGGCTGAAGAGCTGATCATTTCCATTGGTTTTGTGGCAACGGAGATTTGCGCGTACATCCTACTTATCCGCCTGTTACCCATAATTCCCCCGTTAAAACCATCAAAAAGCCATGAGGCGAGTAAAGCATGAGTCAACGTATCACCATCGATCCGGTGACCCGTATTGAGGGTCATTTACGCATTGATTGCGAAATTGAAAACGGCGTGGTTTCCCGTGCCTGGGCATCGGGAACCATGTGGCGCGGAATGGAAGAGATTGTGAAGGGGCGGGATCCGCGTGATGCGTGGATGATCGTGCAGCGCATTTGCGGCGTTTGTACCACCACCCATGCGATTTCCTCGGTACGTGCGGCGGAAAGCGCGTTGAAAATCAATGTGCCGCTGAACGCTCAGTACATTCGAAATATTATTCTGGCGGCGCATACCACCCACGACCATATCGTGCACTTCTACCAGCTTTCTGCACTCGACTGGGTAGATATCACCTCAGCGTTGCAGGCCGATCCGCAAAAAGCCTCGGCATTGCTCAAAGGCATCTCGACCTGGTCGCTTAATAGTGCCGAAGAGTTCGCCAAAGTGCAGCAGAAAATCAAAACGCTGGTAGCCAGCGGGCAGTTAGGTATTTTCGCGAACGGGTATTGGGGACATCCGGCCATGAAACTGCCGCCGGAAATTAACCTGATTGCGGTCGCGCACTATCTGCAGGCGCTGGAGTGTCAGCGCGATGCCAACCGCGTGGTGGCATTGCTCGGTGGTAAAAGCCCGCATATCCAGAACCTGGCAGTGGGCGGCGTGGCTAACCCGATTAATCTCGATGGCCTGGGCGTGCTCAATCTTGAGCGTCTGATGTACATCAAAACCTTTATTGACCGCCTGGAGGACTTTGTCGAACAGGTTTACAAGGTCGATACGGCGGTGATCGCGGCGTTCTACCCGGAATGGCTGACGATGGGCAAAGGTGCGGTTAACTATCTGAGCGCGCCGGAGTTCCCTACAGATGCTCAGAACGGCAGCTTCCTTTTCCCGGGCGGTTACATTGCTAACGGTGACCTCTCTTCACGTCGTGAAATCACCTCTCACAGTGATGAATACCTGATTAAGGGTATTCAGGAGAGCGCGAAACACGCCTGGTATAAAGACGAGGAGCCGCAGGCGCCGTGGGAAGGAACGACTATCCCGGCTTATACGGGCTGGCAGGATGAAGGCAAATACAGCTGGGTGAAATCCCCCACCTTCTATGGCAAAACGGTGGAAGTCGGCCCGTTGGCGAACATGCTCAATAAGCTGGCTGCGAAGCGGGAATCCACCTGGGAAAAACTTAACGATATCATCGCTATTTACCAGAAGCTCACCGGGAAAACGCTTGGTGTCGAACACTTGCACTCCACCCTGGGGCGCGTAATTGGTCGCACCGTTCACGCTTGCGAGCTACAGCATATTCTGCAGCACCAGTACAACGCGCTGATTGCCAATATCGGTAAAGGGGATCACGTAACGTTTGTGAAGCCGGATATTCCTGCCACGGGCGAATTTAAAGGGGTGGGGTTCCTGGAAGCGCCGCGCGGTATGTTGTCGCACTGGATGGTTATCAAAGACGGGAAAATCAGCAACTATCAGGCGGTCGTTCCTTCGACCTGGAATGCCGGTCCGCGTAATGCGAATGGCGATATTGGGCCCTATGAGCAGTCGCTGATTGGCACCCCGATTGCGGATGCGAATAAACCGCTCGAAGTGGTGCGTACCATCCACTCGTTTGACCCTTGCATGGCCTGCGCGGTGCACGTGGTCGACGCGGACGGTAACGACGTTGTCTCGGTGAAGGTGTTGTGATGAGCATTCTGGTACTGGGTGTCGGTAACATTTTATTGAGCGACGAAGGCATTGGCGTGCGCGTTATCGAGGCGCTGGAGCAGCGCTACGTTCTGCCAGATAACGTGGACGTGCTGGACGGCGGCACCGCCGGCATGGAGTTGCTGGAGGCCATGGCAAGTCGCACCCACCTGATCATCGTTGATGCGATCGTGTCGCGTAAAAGCGAGCCGGGTGCGCTGCTCATTCTGCGCGATGACGAAGTGCCGGTGCTGTTCAACAATAAAATCTCGCCCCATCAGTTGGGGCTTTCCGATGTGCTTTCCGCCCTGCGCTTTACCGGCGAATTCCCCGACAAGATCACGCTGGTGGGGGTGATCCCCCACTCGCTGGAACCGAACATCGGGCTTACGCCAACGGTCGAGGCAAGCCTGGAGCCCGCGCTACAGGCGGTACTTGCGGCGTTACAGGAATCCGGTATAACCCCGGCATTACGGGAGCGTGCGCATGTGTGATTTCCCCGGTTTTGAGCATTCTCCGCACGGCCTGGTGCAGGCTGCGTTTGCGCGCATTGCCGCAGAAGAGATGCAGGATTTGCCTTTTTTACATCCGACTATGCCGGTTTTCGTCCCCGGGTTTACGCTGTTTGAAGGGCAATGGATCGGCAGTGTATTGACACCATGGATGTTGAGCCTGGCTATCTTTCCCGGCCCGGAACAGGCCTGGCCGCCGCGAAAAGTGGGGGAGAAGCTCGGTCTGCAGCTTCCCTATGGCGAGATGATGTTTACCGTTGGCGAACTGGACGGGATATCACAGTACTGTGCCTGCTCGTTGATGTCGCCGCTGGCACCGGATCTCAGCGTCGAGCAAGGGGAAGCGCTGGCCCGGGACTGCCTGCGGATGGTGCTTTCGTTGCCGGTGCGTGATCCGCAGATCAGCCGTCGGGCCCTGTTTGCCGGCCTCAAAGGCGGCGAGTATGCATGAGCTTTCCCTGTGCCAGAACCTGGTTGAGATTCTGCAACAACAGGCTCAGCAACATGGCGCAAAGCGGGTGACGGGCGTCTGGCTGGAGCTGGGGGCCTTTGCCTGCATCGAAGAGAGCGCGCTGCGTTTTGGCTTTGAGATAACCTGTCGCGGCACGATGGCGGAAGGGTGTCAGTTGCACCTTTCACAGCGTCCTTCGCAGGCCTGGTGCTGGAACTGTAACGAAAGCGTTGAGGTGAGCGGGGAAGCAATCTGCCCGCGTTGCCACAGTCCCGGCTTGCAGCGAGAAAACGACAGCGGCATGCAAATCAAAAGTATCGAAGTCGATCAGGAGTAGCTATGTGTATTGGGGTGCCCGGCCAGGTGGTTAGCGTCGGTGAAAGCGTTCATCATCTGGCGCAGGTCGATGTCTGCGGCGTTCGCCGTGACGTGAATATTATGTTGGTGTGCGAAAGCGAGCCAGCCGCCTTACTTGGTCAGTGGGTGCTGGTGCACGTGGGGTTTGCCATGAGCGTAATTGATGAGCAAGAAGCCCTGGCGACGCTGGAAGCCCTGCGCGAACTGGATATGGATTTCACCGAACCTCAAAGATGAAGCGTACCGGGTTTGGCATCGGTAATCATCTGCGTGACCTGCGCCAGATTACCGATTTTCGCCTCGCTGGCCCGGTAAAATTTGCTCTTATCTATCAGCAACAAAGACTGGCTCGCCCGGCGCAGAAGATGCGCTTTATAGGTGGCGTTGTATTTCGTTGAATCCCACATCTCTCCGCTGGCATCCACCCCTTCGCAGGAAAAAATAAACAGGTCGACCTCAAGTGATTTCAGCATCGTAACCAGCGCCGGGTTTACGTAGCAGCGATTTTGCCGTTCCAGACGCCCGCCGGAGCAAATCAGGTTGATATGCTGGCGGCGCGCCATCTCCTGGCACACGGGCAGGCTGTTGGTAAAGACCGTCAGCGGGATATCCGGTAACTGACGTGCCAGATGAAAGCAGGTCGAACTGGCATCCAGCGCCAGCGTCATCCCTTTCTCAATCCAGTTCAGGGCGTGGCGGGCAATATCGGCTTTATCGGCATAGTGGCTTTTGCGCCGGGCGTAAAACGGCTCGCCATCATTTTGCTGCGGCGCGTGAAGTAAGCGCGCACGACCGTGACGCCGGACAATTTTTCCCTGGGTCTGCAGAGCCTTAAGATCCCGACGAATGGTCTCTTTGCTGACGCCAAGCTGCCCGGCGAGAGCGTCGGTAGTCAATGTCTCATGTTCTGCCAGTAGCTGAAGTAACGATGCCTGGCGTGTCATTTTCATGTGGGTTCCGCCTGACGGTACGAGAGGGATAGCAGCATGTGACCAATGGCTGCGCCATTTTTACCCGTATGTTTAATCTGGTACATCGACTGATCGGCGCGCCGCAGCGCGTTCACAAAATCGTCGTCGCGTTGTACTTCATCAATGCCGATGGAGGCGCCAACCTGTGCATCGCCATTATCCAGTTCGAACGGGGTGAGCGCGGCGCGCAGACAATTATGCGCAGTGCTATTGGTCAGCAGACTGTTGAGCGCAAACGGCAGCAACAGAACAAACTCATCGCCCCCCAGGCGTCCCACCACCGAGCCTTCCGGACAGGCCTCGCGCAGGCGCTGGCTCAACTGTATCAATAACTCATCGCCGCTACGGTGACCAAAGGTATCGTTAACGACTTTAAAATCGTCCAGATCGATAAACGCCACGCACAGTGGGCCGGCGTTTTTAAGGGTATCGAAGTGCTTGAGCAGCGCGTGGCGGTTCGCCAGCCCGGTCAGCGGGTCGTGGTTCGCCAGAGCCGCAAGCTGCTCTTCATACTGTTTCTCTTTGGTCATGTCGATATGGGTGCCAGTGACTTTTAACGGCTTGCCGTCGCTGCCCCACTCAGTGACGCGCCCACGGTCCAGTACCCAGGTGACGGTGCCGTTTTTATGCTGCATACGGTGCAGCGCTTCATAGAAAGGGGTTTTGCCATGCAGGTGATCGTAAAACGCATCCAGCACGCGCTGGCGGTCGTCCTCATGCAAGTGCTCTTTCCAGACATCAAAGTGGGCGCTGAGCTCCTTTGGCTGATAGCCGAGCATCGATCCCCAGCGGCGGTTGTAGATAATCAGTTTTCCGCTTGGCACATCAAGTTGCCATAAACAGAGCCCTGTACCATCCAGCGCCGCGCTGAGCTTATTACGGGCATCACGCGCAATCCGCACCAGACGGGCGTTATGCTTTTTTAGATTCTGGATCTGCTGTTTTAGCGCATTTTCAGTCATTTGGCGTGACTATGGATAAATAAAAGGCATTCTTACTGGTTATTTCCAGGGATGTAAATATGAAGTGATAAAAACAGTGTAAGGCCGGGTCTGGAAGGGATATTCCCGGACGTTTGACGTCCGGGAAGGGGAGTCAGCCGTTGCGTTTGTCTTCGGTATGGGTATCGAAGTCGCTGGCGTCGTGGCGTTCATGCAACTGTTCATTTGGTTCGCCAAAGGTACGGTTGACCATGCGCCCGCGTTTTACGGCAGGACGTGCGGCAACCTCTTTGGCCCAGCGTAGAACATTCTGGTAGCCACTGGCCTCAAGGAACTCAGCGGCGTTGTAAACGCTGCCCAGCACCACGTTGCCATACCACGGCCAGATGGCCATATCGGCAATAGTGTATTCGTCGCCCGCGACGAATGTGTGTTTCGCGAGCTGTTTGTCGAGCACATCTAACTGGCGCTTGGCTTCCATCGTAAAGCGGTTGATGGCGTACTCGATTTTCACCGGCGCATAATTATAGAAGTGACCAAAGCCGCCGCCGAGGAACGGCGCGGAGCCTTGCAGCCAGAACAGCCAGTTCAGGGTTTCAGTACGCCCGGCCGGGTCTTTAGGCAGGAAGTGACCAAATTTCTCCGCGAGATACAGAAGAATGGCACCGGACTCAAACACACGCGTTGGCGGGGTGGTGGAGTGGTCACGTAGCGCTGGAATTTTGGAGTTCGGGTTTACGTCCACAAAGCCGCTGGAGAACTGATCGCCTTCGCCAATGCGGATGAGCCAGGCGTCATATTCCGCCTCTTTCACGCCCTTCGCCAGTAACTCTTCCAGCATGATTGTTACTTTTTGCCCGTTTGGCGTACCCAGCGAATAAAGCTGTAGCGGGTGTTTACCTACGGGTAACTCTTTGTCGTGGGTCGCGCCGGAAATCGGGCGGTTAATATTGGCGAATGCGCCGCCGGCGGACTTATCCCACGTCCAGACTTTGGGTGGCTGATAGTTGTTTTCTGACATGTTGACCTGCATTTTCGTTAATGTATTGAAGCAGTGTAGCAGCCGTCGGAGGGGGCGTGTTTTCCCCATTCTTATCAGGCCAGAATGCGCGCCGCCCAGGCGCTGATATCATCGCCGCTGCCGAGATCTGCCTGTACCAGGCCGTTGACCATAAAGGTGGGGGAGACGTGAATACCGTTCTGGCGCGCATACTTACAATGCCATTTAATTTCCGTCTGCAATTCCGGGCGCGCAAAGGCTTCGCCCAACTTCACGCCGCTGTAATTTTCAATGCGTTCAATAATCTGCTGCGGCGTTGCCTCCATATTCGGGCCGCTGCAGTGGTCGGTAAACTCGAACTCTTCCCGATGATCGGCGACAGCCTGCATCACCTTATGCGCGGCATCGCGCCCATTGGGCAGCGTGGAGGCGGCAAGAATGCAGCGCACAATAACGCCAGAGAACAAATGCCAGGGCTGCGACTGCAGGCGAATCTTTACTGTCACCGTGTCTTCACCCACTTCTTTTAGCAGCGCATCCAGTTTGTTAAAGGCGCGCACGGAGAACGGGCAGGTGGGTTCCAGAAATACTTCGAAAGTGCGTGGACCGTGACCCCAGACCAGCGGCTCGGCATGTAACGGTTGGCTCATGTTGACTCCTGATGGTTAGCACGATGTTGTGGCAGATGTGAACGTTGCGATGACAAAAGAGAATATCAGGATGTGATTTCGCGAGGCACTGGAATTGATGAATTTGACAGGAAGAACGGCTAAACCGCCCAAAACGCTAATTCAACAAACCGGCCACCTGGCGAGGCCATGCTGTTGATGTAGCGCAGGTCATTTTGCATTGGCAACAGAATAGATTTGCTTTGCTAAACCGGTTTAATTAAATTTTAGCGATACATTCTACCGGGAGAAAATCATGTCATCTCAAGTCTGGTGTCTGGGTGATGCCGTTATTGATCTGTTGCCTGAGGGCGACGGGCGATTAATGCAGTGCGCGGGCGGAGCCCCGGCCAATGTCGCCGTTGGCATTGCGCGGCTGGAAGGGAAAAGCGGTTTTATCGGCCGGGTGGGGCAGGATCCCTTTGGCAAATTTATGTACGACACACTTCGCCGGGAAAAGGTGAATACGGATTTTATGACCTTTGACGAGGCACAGCGCACATCCACCGTTGTCGTCGCCCTTGATGATGAAGGCGAGCGTTCCTTCACGTTCATGGTGCGTCCCAGCGCCGATCTTTTCTTGCAGGCCGATGATTTGCCAGCTTTCCGGCAAGGGGAATGGTTACACTGCTGTTCTATTGCACTTTCCGCAGAACCTTCGCGGAGCACGACGTTACTTGCCATGCAGCGCATACGTGAAGCGGGAGGTTTTGTCAGTTTTGATCCTAATATTCGAACCGATCTCTGGCAGGATCCGCAGAGGCTGCAACGGTGTCTGGAGCTCGCCTTTGAACTGGCTGATGTGGTCAAACTCTCGGAAGAGGAGCTGGCTTTTATGACAGCCTCCACGGATTTGCACATCGCGATGAAAACGCTGGTAAACCGGTTTGCGATCAAACTGTTGCTGGTCACCCAGGGTAAAGCCGGTGTGCTGGCGCTGTTTCAGGGCGATATTTTCCATTATCCCTGCGTCCCTGTGGCAAGCGTGGATACCACCGGCGCGGGTGATGCCTTTGTGGCCGGGCTGCTATGGCAACTGGCGCAAACAGGCTTACCTCACAGCGAATCGGATCTGGCATTGAGCCTGAGGTATGCGCAGCGGTGCGGCGCGCTGGCGACCACGGCGAAAGGGGCCATGACCGCGTTACCCCATCTTGCGGCGTTGATGGCACCGCAGGACTGATTTTCCAACGATTTGCGACCCTCCTCACATTCACTAAACCGGTTTAGCTAATTTGTTTGCAGGTTGAAATTGACCACGATTATGATTCGCAACTAAACCGGTTTAGCAAAATATTCAATATTCTTACCTCTTTCTTAGGGACGCAAAAACAATGAGAAAAAGCACGCTCGCTATCACGCTTGGTTTATTAATGGGATCGGGTTCTGCCCTTGCGGCAGAGGCGGGAACCGGGAGCATTGAGGCGCGCCTTACCGCGCTGGAGCAACGTCTGCAGGCCGCAGAACAACGGGCCACTAACGCTGAAAAAAGAGCGGAAGCCGCCGAGTTACAGGCAAAAAATCTGGCGACTGAACAGCAGAAAACGCAAACCACCACGGCAGAGGTGGCGCAGCGCACCACGCAACTGGAGCAGAAATCATCACAGGAAGGTGGATTTGAGTTCCATGGCTATGCCCGTTCTGGGCTACTGATGAGCGACTCCGCAGCGAAAACCCAGGGTGGTCCAGGGATGACGCCAGCCGGAGAAACGGGTGGACATGTAGGGCGCCTGGGTAACGAGCCGGATACTTACGTCGAGATGAATCTTGAACATAAACAGACGCTGGCTAACGGTGCCACCACGCGCTTTAAGGTGATGCTGGCCGACGGACAGCGCAGCTACAACGACTGGACCGCCTCAAGTAGCGACCTCAACCTGCGTCAGGCTTTTACCGAACTCGGCCATCTGCCCACCTTCACCGGCGCGTTTAAAGATTCCACCGTCTGGGCCGGGAAACGCTTTGACCGCGATAACTTCGACATTCACTGGCTCGATTCGGACGTGATTTTCCTCGCCGGAACCGGGGCCGGTATCTATGACATGAAGTGGAGCGATACCGCGCGCAGTAACTTCTCACTGTATGGTCGCACCTTTGGCGATATCGAAAACAGTGAAAACAATGCCCAAAACTACATCCTGACGCTGAACAACTACTTTGGCCCGGTACAGGCGATGGTCAGTGGGATGCGTGCGAAAGACAACAACGACCGCCTCGATCTTGATGGCAATAAAGTGAAAAGCGACGCGGCGAATACTGGTGTTCATGCGCTGTTAGGGCTGCACAACGAGAGTTTCTATGGCCTGCGTGAGGGGATGTCGAAAACGGCGCTGCTTTATGGTCATGGGCTGGGTGCCGAGGTGAAAACGGTAGGGGCTGATGGCGCACTGTTATCCCAGGCGGATACCTGGCGTCTGGCGACCTACGGTATGACGCCGCTGGGTGGTGGCTGGCATATTGCCCCTGCGGTACTGGCACAGAGCAGCAAAGACCGTTACGTCAAAGGCGACAGCTATGAGTGGGCGACGGTGAACATGCGGCTGATTCAGGCGCTGACGCAGAATTTCGAGATGCAGTATGAAGGCAGCTATCAGTACATGGATCTCAAACCTGAGGGCTACAACAGCCGCAACGCGGTCAACGGCAGCTTCTACAAACTCACCGTCGCGCCAACGTTGAAAGCGGGTGATGTGGGTGAGTTCCTGAAACGTCCGGAGTTGCGTCTTTTCGCTTCCTGGATGGACTGGGATCATAAGCTGGACAACTATGCCAGCGATGATGCTTTGGGTAGCAACGGCTTTAAGTCTGGCGGTGAATGGACCTTCGGCGTGCAGATGGAAACCTGGTTCTGATCATCAAGCCCCGGTAAGGGGCTTTTTACGCGCTAATTATTACAAATTTCCATAAAACAGGGGCTTATATGGACTTTGAACAGATTTCCCGGTCGCTCTTACCGCTGCTGGGCGGCAAGGACAATATCGTCAGTGCGGCGCATTGCGCCACACGTCTGCGGCTGGTGCTGGCGGAAGATGCAAAAGCAGACACCACCGCAATTGGCAAAGTAGAGGGTGTGAAAGGCTGTTTTCGCAATGCCGGACAGTTGCAGATTATCTTTGGCACCGGTGTGGTGAACAAAGTGTATGCGGCGTTTATCAAAGAGGCGGGGATTGGCGAAACAAGCAAGTCTGAAGCGGCCGCCATTGCTGCCCGCAAACTGAATCCGTTCCAGCGCGTGGCCCGTTTGTTGTCGAACATTTTCGTCCCGATCATCCCCGCCATCGTGGCGTCGGGTTTGTTGATGGGACTGCTGGGCATGGTGAAAACCTACGGCTGGGTAAACCCGGAAAATGCGCTTTATATCATGCTGGACATGTTCAGCTCGGCGGCGTTTATTATCCTGCCGATCCTGATTGGCTTTACCGCGGCGCGGGAATTTGGCGGTAACCCCTTCCTGGGCGCGACGTTGGGCGGCATTCTGACGCATCCGGCCCTGACCAACGCCTGGGGCGTGGCCGCCGGGTTCCATACCATGAACTTTTTTGGTATCGAAGTGGCGATGATCGGCTATCAGGGGACGGTCTTCCCCGTGTTGCTTGCCGTCTGGTTTATGAGCATCCTGGAAAAGCAGCTGCGCCGGGTTATTCCGGACGCGCTGGATCTGATCCTGACGCCGTTTTTGACGGTGATTATCACCGGTTTTGTCGCGCTGCTGGTCATCGGCCCGGCGGGTCGTGCGCTGGGTGATGGCATCTCCTTTGTGCTGAGCACGCTCATCACCCACGCAGGCTGGCTTGCAGGGCTGCTGTTCGGCGGTCTCTATTCGGTGATTGTCATTACCGGCGTGCACCACAGCTTCCATGCGATCGAAGCGGGATTACTGGGCAATCCGTCCATTGGCGTGAACTTCCTGCTGCCTATCTGGGCGATGGCTAACGTCGCGCAGGGTGGCGCTTGTCTGGCGGTGTGGTTCAAAACCAACGATGCCAAAATCAAAGCTATTACCTTACCGTCGGCGTTTTCTGCGGTTCTCGGCATTACAGAAGCGGCGATTTTTGGTATTAACCTGCGTTTTGTGAAGCCTTTTATTGCCGCGCTGATTGGCGGTGCAGTGGGTGGGGCATGGGTCGTTTCCGTCCACGTCTACATGACCGCCGTCGGCCTGACGGGTATTCCGGGCATGGCGATTGTGCAGGCCAGCTCGCTACTGAATTATGCTATCGGGATGGTGATCGCTTTCAGCGTCGCTTTTGTTATCTCTTACCTGCTTAAATACAAAACGGACTCAGAATAATGACGTCATCAACCCTGTTGCCGAAGATTTTACTGTCAGTGCTGAAAGGCCAACCGACAGCATTGCGGGACAGTCACTATCCGGCCTGGCATCTGGCCCCGGCAACGGGGCTGTTGAATGATCCCAACGGCTTTATCCATTTTCAGGGGCGGTTTCATCTGTTTTATCAGTGGAATCCGCTTGGCTGCCAGCATAACCATAAATGTTGGGGACACTGGAGTTCAGCGGATTTACTGCACTGGCAGCACGAGCCGATAGCGCTGATGCCGGAAGAAGAGTATGACCGCAGCGGTTGCTATTCCGGCAGCGCGGTCGACAACCAGGGCGAACTGACGTTGTGTTATACCGGCAATGTGAAATTCGCCGAAGGCGGACGCACGGCCTGGCAGTGTCTGGCCGTGCAGAACGCCGAAGGTGGGTTTGATAAGTCCGGGCCTGTCATCGCGTTGCCGGAGGGATACACCGGGCACGTCAGGGATCCGAAAGTCTGGCGACACGAAAATCAGTGGTACATGGTGCTCGGCGCGCAGGATCTGGCGCTACGCGGTAAGGTGCTGCTGTTACGTTCCGACGATTTGCACCACTGGCAATTACTCGGTGAAATCGCCGGGAGCGGACTCGGGGGGTTAGGGGAATCCGGATACATGTGGGAATGCCCGGACCTGTTCACGCTGGGGGCAGAGACCTTCCTCATCTGTTGCCCACAAGGGGTGGCTCGTGAAGCGCGCCGTTTCCTTAATACGCACCCGAGCGCGTACCTGAGCGGGACATTTTCACCCGAACAGGCGACGTTTGAACATGGCGCGCTGCATGAACTTGACGCCGGATTTGAGTTTTACGCCCCGCAGACCACGCTAAGCGCTGATGGTCGGCGCCTGCTGGTAGGCTGGATGGGCGTGCCGGATGGCGAAGAGATGCGCCAGCCGACGGTAGCGCAGGGCTGGATCCATCAAATGACCTGCGTGCGTGAACTTTTCAACCGCGATGGCAAGTTGTATCAACAGCCGGTCAGGGAATTGCAGGCGCTGCGCGAAGATGAGCACTGTTTTACAGGCCGCGGGGATGACGCTCCGGTGATTGACGCCCGGAGCCTGGAGCTATTGGTCGAGAGCGAGGGCGAGTTGACGTTAAATGTTGGCAATACGCTTATCCTCCACTGGCATAAAAACCAGCTGCGCCTTGACCGCCGTAGCCTGGAGAACGGTGAATGGCTCTCGCGTTACTGGGAGGGAGAGGCAAGGGTACTGCAGATTTTATGCGACAGCTCCAGCGTTGAGATCTTCATTAATGAGGGTGCTGGCGTAATGAGCAGCCGCTACTTCCCGTCACATCCTGCGCAAATAACCGTTAGCGGAAGTGGCGAACTGCGGGCGCAATACTGGTCGTTACGCCCTTGCATGGTAGAATAACTGCTTGTTTCATTAACCGATGCATCGTCGTGAGAAAAACAAAACGCGTTACCATCACTGATATTGCCGCGCTGGCGGGTGTCTCTAAAGCCACCGCCAGTCTGGTACTCAATGGACGAGGTAAAGAGTTACGCGTGGCGCAGGAAACTCGTCAGCGTGTGCTTTCGCTTGCTCAGCAGCACCATTATCAGCCGAGTATCCATGCCCGGCTGTTACGCGAGGATCGTAGCCACACGCTGGGGCTGGTGGTCCCTGAGATAACCAACCACGGGTTTGCTGCTTTTTCTCATGAGCTGGAAAACTTATGCCGCGAAGCGGGGCTGCAGCTTCTTATCTCCTGTACCGATGAAAATGCCAGCCAGGAGTCGGTGGTGGTCAACAATCTGGTCTCCCGCCAGGTGGACGGGCTGATTGTCGCCTCCAGCATGCTCAACGACGCGGATTACCTGAAACTGAGCGAGCAACTGCCCGTAGTGCTGTTTGACCGCCACATGAACAGCACCCCTTTGCCGCTGGTGATTACCGATGCGGTGACGCCAACCGCCGATCTGGTTGAGCGGCTGGCCCGGGCGAACCCTGATGAGATCTATTTTTTAGGCGGGCAATCGCGACTGTCGCCAACCAAAGATCGTCTGGCGGGGTTCACGCAGGGGCTGGAGAGAGCAGGGGTGGCGCTGCGACCTGAATGGATTATTCACGGCAACTACCATCCCAGCAGCGGCTACGAAATGTTTGCCGCCCTCTGTGCAAAACTGGGCCGTCCGCCCAAAGCCTTGTTTACGGCGGCATGCGGGCTGCTTGAGGGTGTGTTGCGCTATATGAGTCAGCATCATTTGCTGCAAAGCGATATTCACATCGCCAGCTTCGACGACCACTATCTCTACGACTCGCTTTCGCTGAGTATTGATACCGTCGAACAGAATATCCCGCGCCTGGCGTATGACTGTTTTGACCTCATCACGCAACTGATTGAGGGTAATGAACCGACCGAGCTGCAGCGAATTTTGCCGGCCACTCTGCGCCTGCGTAATGAGCGTTTGAAAAACGCAGCGCCTGGTCAGGCTGGCTGACAGAGCGGTAATGCGTGTCTGAAAGCAGAGCACCATTTTGATCATGCGAGGGGGAAGGGGCTTCCCCTCGTGTTCGTTATTGCGGGTTGCCGCGCACCCTCGTCACGATCACCTGCACCAATTCATCCTTCGCCTGCTGCGCGCTGATTTTGCCAATCACCACTGCCCAGGATAACCCTTCTGCGGCACCGAGCATCGCCCACAGTGCAGATGTCGGTAACGGATTACCATTGCAGAAAGGAGCAAACAGTGCCCCGCACTTCTCGGTAAACGCCGTGGCGTACTCCTGGCGTAGTTGTTCGAGTTCCGGGGTGCCACTTAGCGCGGCGATCACACTTGGCATTTCACGTCCTGACAACAACACACATTCGATATAGGCATCGGCAATCACCGCCGCAAGCTTGTCCAGCTCTGGTGCCGTCTGGCGAATTTGTTCATCCATACGTGCCGTCGAGCGCAGGTCGTATTCCCGATAAAGTGCAGCAAACAGCCCCGAACGACTGGTGAAATGATCATAAACCACCGGCTTCGTGATCCCGGCGCGTTCTGCGAGGTGACCGAGCGTCAGGGCTTCTGTGCCTTCTTCCCGAATGATCTGCCAGGCCACCTCAATCAGCTGGGTATAACGTTCCTGCCTTGATAAACGTTGGCGCGCGATCTGACTGCCCATCGTAGAAATTCTCCGTTGACATGCTTATATACCAAAGGTAACTTACTAATGGTAACTTACCTTTGGTATATAGAGTACGTTTGCTTACGCTATCCCGCAACCAGGAGTCGCCAGATGCATGCTTTAATCGTCGTTTCTCATCCGGATACCCATTCTCTGACCCACGGCGTCGCAGCCGCCGTGGCGAAAGGGATCACCGCTAAACCGCAACACACTGCGGAGATTATCGATCTCACCGCTGAGGGTTTTAACCCGATCTTCACCGCGCACGATTTTGCCGCGTTCAAGCTTACCGCACCCGTCCCGGCGGATATTGTCGCAGAGCAGGCGCGAATTGATAAGGCCGATGCGCTGGTGCTGGTATTCCCGGTCTACTGGTGGTCGATGCCTGCGCTGCTCAAGGGCTGGATTGATCGCGTATTTACCAACGGCTGGGCCTATGAAGAGACCGCCGAAGGGGACATAGTGAAAAAGCTGGGTCACCTGCCGGTGCATATCATCGGGTTGGGCGCGGCAAGCCAGGGCGCCTATGACCGACATGGTTTTACCGCCGCCTTTCACGCACAAATCGCCCACGGCATTTTTGATTACTGCGGCGCACAAGTAAAAGCGTCTGAGCTACTGTTACTGCCGGAACTGGGAAGTGGCGAGGCGTATCTGGATAAGGCGCTGGCGCTGGGGGAGAAGGTGTTTGGGTGAGAGGGAATGGGCGAAAAGCCTGAGATTGCAAAGAGGCCATCAATTCAAAGCGCATGTCTGGTGCTGCTTCTGGCTGCGCACGGCGGTGGCTTTAAGCTGATATAAGCAAAACTGCCGCCCACGTTGCAGGCGGCAGCCGATATCAGAACAACACCGAGTAATTCAAGCCGAAAGTACGACCGCGGCCTTTGTAGGTATAGAGATTCTCAGCGCCGTAGGTTGGGCTGTAGAGGCCCGGCGCACGCTGTCCCCAGGCGGTGGTGTAATCTTCATCCAGCAGGTTTTCGACGCTAAAGCTCAGCTTGCCCACGGGCAGAACATAGCTGCCTAACAGGTCAACGGTGTTATAGCCATCAATGTGCTTACCGGCTTCGTCAGAGAGATCAAAGGTCTGGGTACTTTGCAGACGCAGTGTCCAGTCGCCCGGCGCCCAGGTCACCCATGCGCTCATTTTTGACGGACTGGCGCTGTCGACCGTCAGCTTTTCCCATTTGCCGTCGACGCGGGTCTGCGATTTGATGGCGTTAAAGTTCGCGCCAGTGCTCCACTGGCTGTCGGTAAAGGAGTAATCCACCTGGCCTTCCACACCGTAAATACGACGCTGGTCATCTTCAATATTGATGGTCATGTCGGTTTTATTGATGTTGATGGTCTTGTCGGAAAGCGAGTAGTACGCGGCAACCTGGGTACGCAGGTTATCTCCGGTGAAGCGCCAGCCCAGCTCGTACGCATCGACTTTGATCCCGTCGAGTTTTGAGTCGTTGACGTTCACGCTGTTAACCAGACGATAGTGGCCATTGCTCAACTGATAGGTGCCGGAGCCGTAGTATTTCGCCAGATCCGGAATTTCAAACCCTTGTGAGAAGTTAAACCACAGTTGCTGGCGATCGGTCAGATGGCCCAGAATGCCTGCGTTAAACAGTAGGTTGTTGTAATCGGTTTTCCCGCCCGGCACTGCGTCTGCCGACGTGGCTTTGCCCGTGGCGATGGCCTGCTGCTGGGCATAACCAATAAAGTCGTCGACCCGGTTTTCCGTGTACTGGTAGCGCACGCCGCCGCTTAAGGTGATGGCAGAGATGTCGTAGCTCGTTTGCAGGAACGGTGCGAGGTTAGTGATGCTGTAACCCGGATAACGACCAACGTTATACGCATTATCCAGCTTCATGCCACCGCTGGCCGCCGCTTTGTTGAGGTCGAAAAATTGCTGGTTGGCGTCGAAGGTTTCATGCTCGGCATCCACGCCCCATGTTAGCGTTAAATCATCCAGTGGCTTGCTGTTGATGGTCAGCTTGCCGCCATAGAAATCGGTCTTTTGCTGCGATGCGCCAATACTGGTCACCCGGCCGCCGGAGAGGGTAGGGAAGGGATAAAATGTCAGGCTTTCATCGCGGTAGTAAATCTGCGCGAGCAGGTCCTGGCCCCAGAAATCAGTGTTTGAATATTGCAGATTGATCAGGTGGCGCTCTGTGCCCGGAATGCGGTCGGAGTCGAGGTTGTTTTTATTGTACGCGTTACCAGAACCTGTCACCGCCGAGAAATTCTCGCCAAGGTACAGGCCGTGCTTGCCGTCGGACTGGCTCTTGTAATACTGGGTGGTGAGCTGCAATTGTTGATGAGCGTCGATATTCAGCGTGCCGGTGCCCATCACGTCCAGGCGGTCTGAGTACTGCAGGCCGGTCTGGGTGTTATCGATATTGACCTCATTACCTTTGCCGTCATACCAGCCGCCAAAGCGCTGATACGCCACCGACAGGCGTCCGGATGCGTTGTCGTTGCCGCCGCTGACCGCTGCCGCGATGTTCTCGTCATTATCGTTATGGCTGTTAAAGCCCGTCTTCATGCCCGTCTGAAACTCGACTTCCGTTTCCGGCTGGCCTTTTTTGGTCACGATATTGATCAAACCACCCGTACTGCCGCCGCCATAGAGGGAGGTGGCACCGGAGATAACTTCAATGCGGGCGATATTAAATGGATCGATAGAGTCCAACTGGCGGCTGTCGCTGCGCGAGGAGTTTAAACGTACGCCGTCGACCATCACCATCATCGAACGACCACGCATATTCATGCCGTAGTTGGTGCGCCCCTGGCTACTGACATCCATACCGGGAATCAGCTGCGCCAGTACCTCTTTGAACTCTTTACCGCCCTGAACCTGCTGTTCGATTTCAGCCTGTTCAATGACCCAGGTGGTCTGCGCCATGTCGGTAATGCTGTGATTCGCACGGCTGGCGGCCACCACCAGTGTCTCTTCTTTTTGACCTTCGGCTGCGGCATTTGTATTTAACATCATGAGTAAACAAGGACTTAATGTCCAAAAGTAACGAGGTTTCATTATTGTGGTAATCCTGATTAATCCAAAGGTACGGCGGCATTGATTCTCCTGTGCCGCAAACGCATCACCTCAGTGGTGATAGTGATTATCAAGATGATATGAATTATCGTTACCATGTAAACAGTTTATGTTAAAAAATATTTCTATAATGGCATGATTTTTATGTGGTTTATGGGTGCGGGGCAGGAGTCATACAAGAAGGGCTGGCTGGGATCCGTAGCACGAATAAGGCGTTTGCGCCGCCATCCGGAAAAAATCTGTCGGGTGGCGCTTCGCTTACCCGACCTACAATCACGTAGCCTGGATAAGGCGTAGCCGCATCCGGGAGAGAAGGGGCTGCATGCCGCCCCTCACCCGACACTCTCCCGCAGAGAAAGGGAGAAAACCAAAAGCAAAAAACCAGCCCTTAGGCTGGTTTCTTTAAATAAGTGGTGCCCGGACTCGTTCAGCAATCTATTTAGCTGTATTTCATCATGAATCCGTTTTTGATAAGTTGTCAGGACCCTGTGGTTGACCCGTGTTTTTGCTTTTAAATCAGTTCAGTAGATTTGAATATTCAAAAACATGTCCGGTTCGATACTCCGATTCGATTCCCTCTGAATTTGACGTACTGACATCTGCGTTACGTGTGCTGTATACTTAATATCCAGAGAAACACCAGAGGATAACACCATGCCAGCCGCAAACAGTATGACGATGAAGCGCGAAACCCTGAACCTGCGCATCAAGCCCGCCGAGCGCGATCTTATAGACCGGGCCGCGAAAGCCAAAGGGAAAAACCGCACGGATTTCGTGCTGGAAGCCGCTCGTGCGGCCGCAGAGGAAGCGTTGATTGAACAGCGTATTATTATGGCCGATCCCGATGCCTATCAGGCATTTCTCACTCGTCTCGATCAGGCTCCTGAACCCAATGCCGCGCTTCGTAAAACTATGCAGACCCCAGCGCCGTGGGAGCAAAATAAATGATTTCCGCCCCTGAGCCTCTCCACGCCGGGCATGTATTAACTTCATTTTGTTGCGGCGTGGATTCTATGGATAACTGGCTAAAACAGCGGGCGATGAAAAATCAAATCATAGGCGCATCCCGTACCTTTGTTAGCTGTGACAATAATTCTAATGTACGGGCGTATTATTCGCTGGCGTCCAGCGCAGTGACGACAAACACCGCCCCCGGTCGCTTTCGCCGCAATATGCCTGACCCAATCCCGGTTGTGGTGTTGGGGCGTCTGGCGGTGGATAAATCGTTGCATGGGCAGGGGGTAGGGCGAGCTTTAGTGCGTGATGCCGGGCTGCGGGTGATTCAGGTGGCGGAGACTATCGGCATTCGCGGGATGCTGGTTCATGCGCTGTCTGACGAAGCGCGGGAGTTTTATCTGAAAGTGGGCTTTGAGCCGTCGCCGATGGACTCAATGATGCTGATGGTGACGTTAGGGGATTTGATGGGGAGTATGTAGTAAATATTTTTCTCCTCTTCTGCATTAATTTCTTTGCTTAGATAAAGTTACTCGGGAAATAGAAATGCTGTATCGGGTTGATGAAATACTGGGAGACCAGAAATCTACCATAGCGAAAAAAGGAAAAAGCCCCGCTTTTCAGCGAGGCCTTATGAATAGTGGTGCCCGGACTCGGAATCGAACCAAGGACACGGGGATTTTCAATCCCCTGCTCTACCGACTGAGCTATCCGGGCAACGGGGCGCATTAAACCCGATCCGCCTCGCCTCGTCAACGAAATTTCTTCAAATCGTTGCAGACTGCACAATCTATCACCACTTTGCCGATGATGCACGCGAACTCAGGCAAAAAAAGCGGTCCACAGGGCAGAGAGCGGCATCGCAAGTACCAGTGCTGGCAGCATATTTGCTACTGCAAACATTTTGATTCCACAAATCCTTAAGCCCGTCGCCAGCAACAGCACGCCGCCCACTGCGGTGAAATCACCCATCATGGCGGGCGTGGTCAACGGCAAAATCAGCGTGGCGCAGGTAGCGAGCGTCAGTTGAATAATAAGCATCGGTACGGAGATCAGCGCGACGGCAAAACCTAATGAAGTCGCGAATATCACCGCCGTGAAAAAATCGAGAAATGCCTTGGCAATCAGTAGACTCGGATCGCCGGTCATCCCCTCGCGCATGGCGCCGAAAATCCCGGTACCACTGGCGCAGAACAGAATAATGATGGCCACCAGGCTTTGGATAAAAGATTCGTGGGCATCCAGCGCATGGCTTGCTGCACGGCGTTTTTGAACTACTTTGCGTAAACCGTTCACCGCGCCGCTGATACCGCGCTCCACATAACACAGTTCACCTATCAACGTACCAACCAGCGTTGCAAGCACCATAACGGGCAGATTGACGCATTTAATCACCAGCAGGATACCGATGCCCAGCGAGGCAAGACCAAAGATGGAGGGCATAGAGGAGCGAACCCGCTCCGGTAAACGGTGGCTGAGCAATGCACCAATCGTCCCCCCCAGTAAAACGGCGGCGGCGTTGATATAAGGTCCTGTTAACACGTTTTTTCTCCAGAGATTTTGCGAATACAACTGCATAGTATGCCGCAATGAATCACATTATTATGCCTGATTAATGCGAGTAATAATTGCATTTAGCTTTTGAATATAATCACTTATATAAATTACTAAAAACGCAATTGCATTATGTTGCATTTCGCCTTCGCTTCGTTGGTTGCACCTGCGAAAAAATGATGACATGATTGCGCGAATTTTCTTCTCTACCTCACGGGGACACCTGAAATGACGCAGTTTTTATCGCTCATACAGAGATGCCGCGCCACGCTGCGAACGTGCACCCGTTCAATTTTATCCCATACTTCACTCACCATGCGGTGAGGGTAACGCACGCTCACTGTAGGACAACAGTAAAACCAGAATGTCTCTGTTTTTAGTGATGTCTGGCGGTCGGAGCTGGTTCCAGTCAGACACGTTCGTTGGGTAAGGCACCTGCTTTGCCCGGGGCCTTTTCTTCCCCTGAAACGGGTATCTGTGCTTATGAAAACAATGAAAATTGCCGTCAGCCGCGAGCTGATCTCCATCCTGTCTACCCACCGTCAGATGGTGACGCTGGACAGTACTGATTTTACGGATGTGGCGGCAGTCGTCATTACGCTGGCGGAAAGCCGTAGCGGCATTCTGACCCTGCTCAAACGGACGGGCTTCGACGTGCCGGTATTCTTATTTGACCAGACGTCGGATGAAACACCGGACGGCGTCACGGCGGTGATCAATGGCAAAGAACAGGACTGGCTGGAGCTGGAAACCGCCGCCTGTGATTATGAAGATAATCTGTTGCCGCCGTTTTTCGATACGTTACGCCAGTATGTTGAGATGAAAAATGACACCTTCGCTTGCCCGGGGCATCAGCATGGTGAGTTCTTTAAAAAGCATCCGGCTGGCCGACAGTTCTACGATTTCTTTGGCGAAAATGTTTTTCGCGCTGACATGTGCAATGCCGATGTGAAGCTGGGCGACCTGCTGATTCACGAGGGGTCCGCTAAACACGCGCAGAAGTTCGCGGCCAAAGTCTTCAACGCGGATAAAACTTATTTTGTGCTGAACGGCACCTCTGCTGCGAATAAAGTGGTGACTAACGCGCTGCTGACGCGTGGCGATCTGGTACTGTTTGACCGTAACAACCACAAATCCAACCATCATGGCGCGCTGATACAGGCGGGCGCGACGCCGGTGTATCTGGAAGCCTCCCGCAACCCGTTTGGTTTTATCGGTGGCATTGACGAACACTGTTTTGATGAAAAATACCTGCGTGAATTGATCCGCGAAGTGGCGCCGGATAAAGCCAACCAGCCGCGCCCGTTTCGCCTCGCGGTGATCCAGCTTGGCACCTATGACGGCACGATCTATAACGCACGTCAGGTGATCGACAAAATCGGCACCCTGTGCGACTACATTTTGTTTGATTCCGCCTGGGTGGGTTACGAACAGTTCATTCCGATGATGGCGGACACGTCGCCGTTACTGCTGGAACTCAACGAGAACGATCCGGGGATTTTCGTCACCCAGTCCGTGCACAAGCAGCAAGCCGGTTTCTCGCAAACCTCGCAGATCCATAAAAAAGATAATCATCTGCGCGGTCAGGCGCGTTTCTGCCCGCATAAGCGGCTGAACAATGCCTTTATGCTGCACGCCTCGACCAGCCCGTTCTACCCGCTGTTTGCAGCACTCGACGTGAATGCCAAAATTCATCAGGGTGAAAGTGGCCGCCGCCTGTGGGCCGAGTGTGTGGAGGTGGGGATCGAAGCGCGTAAGTCGATTATCGCTAATTGCAAAATGATCCAGCCATTCGTGCCACCGGTCATTGCCGGGCGTCCGTGGCAGGATCATCCGACAGAGATCATCGCTCGCGAACGTCGCTTCTTTAGCTTTGAGCCCGGTGCAAGCTGGCACGGTTTTGAAGGCTACGCGCAGGATCAGTACTTTGTTGATCCCTGCAAACTGCTGCTCACCACGCCGGGTATCGACGCGCAAACGGGCGAATACACGGAATTTGGTATTCCGGCGACGATCCTCGCCAATTACCTGCGTGAGAACGGCATTGTGCCGGAAAAATGCGATCTCAACTCCATTCTGTTCCTGCTGACGCCAGCGGAAAGCACCACGAAGATGGCCCATCTGGTGGCCATGCTGTCGCAGTTTGAGCGCCACATTGAAGACGATACGCCGCTGGCGGATGTGTTACCGACCATCTATAACAAGTACCCGGTGCGTTATCGTGATTACACAATCCGCCAACTCTGCCAGGAGATGCATGACCTTTATGTCAGCTTCGATGTGAAGGATCTGCAAAAAGAGATGTTCCGCAAGGCGAGTTTCCCGGCCGTTGCCGTCAACCCGCAGGATGCCCACCAGGAGTATATTCGCGGCAACGTGGAGCTGGTGCGTATCAGCGAAGCGGAAGGACGGATTGCGGCGGAAGGGGCGCTGCCGTACCCGCCAGGTGTGTTGTGCGTGGTGCCCGGCGAAGTGTGGGGCGGGGCGGTGCAACGCTACTTCCTGGCTCTGGAAGAGGGTGTCAATTTGCTGCCAGGCTTTTCACCGGAACTGCAGGGGGTTTACTCCGAGACGGATGCCGACGGGATTAAGCGTTTATACGGGAATGTGTTGAAACAGTCCTCTGCGGCCTGATGCCCTCACCCCGGCCCTCTCCCACGGGAGAGGGAGAAAGGCGAATCGGATTTAACATCGTGCTCGATCGGTCCCCTCTCCATTGAGGATTAGGGTGAGGGGGAAAGGGAGAAAGGCGAGCAGTCCGCTGGCCTGGGCAGGTAGCCCGGATCAGGCGTTTACGCCGCCATCCGGGAGGGTTTGTGAATGGCAGAAACCCCGGATGGCGCTTCGCCAATCCGGGCTACGTCCCGGAGAGGGTGAGGGGAACCCTCGCAACCCCTACACCTCTTCATCTGCCCGGCGATACATCCTGCGTGGATGCCCAATCTTGCCATATTGCATCTCTACCGATAAAAAGCCGGACTCCACACCATGCTCCAGGTAGCGGCGGGCGGTGGTCTTACTTAGCCCCGTCTCCGTCACGACTTCATCAACGGAAAAACAGCGCTCGCCTGCATCGGCAAACAGTGTCTGTACGCGAGAAAGCGTATTCTCCTCAATCCCTTTACTGCCGTTATCCAGCTTGTAGTTCTTCGCCTGCAACTGGTACAGCGAATCCACGTTCTGCTGATCGACGATCTTCCAAACCCGTTGCTGCTCGGTGAACTGGACAAAACGTTCCAGTGACTGGCTCAGACGCTTCCATGACACCGGTTTGAGAATATAGTCAAACGCACCGTTGCGAATAGCCTGGCTACAGGTATCCATATCGCTGGCGGCGGTAATGAAGATAACCGAACAGTTGGCGCGAATGATCATCGGGTCGCTGATTAGCGTAATCCCTTTTCCGTCCGGCAGATAATTATCGAGCAATACCAGTTGCGGTTGCTTACTGGCGAGCTGCGCCTTAGCCTCTGCCAGGCTGGTGGCGATGCCCACCAGCCGCAATCGCGGATGCTTGCCAATAAGTTCCGCATGGAGCTGCGCCAGCTCATTTTCGTCTTCTACTATCAGCACATCTATCTGTTCATGTCGCATAATTCTGATCTTCCAGAGTCGGAGCGGGGCGTAGTATCTGACCCGTTTCCGGAATAAATAAAGAGAAAATCGTTCCACGCGGCGCGTTATCAGAAACTTCAATGGTGCCGCCCACCTGCGTGACATAGCTGGAGATCAGATACAGGCCGATACCATGATCGCCATTGCGTTTCGTCGTCATCCCCCGGTCAAAAATGCGATCCCGGATGGACGGATCAATCCCGACGCCGCGATCCGCCACTTCAATAATCAGCTCGCGTTCATTTTGCAGGATCAGGACCTCGACCGGCTCATGAGGCAACCTGGCGCGTTGCGTTGCTTCAATGGCGTTATCCAGCAGGTTACCAATAATCGATATCAGTTCGGCTTCCACCAGCAGGTGCGCGGGGCGCGACATCCGGCAGCCAGGGTCAAAAACCAACTCCACGCCTTTTTCTCTGGCGCGGGCCGCTTTGCCCAGCAGCAAACCGCACAGCGTCGGGGAGCTAAAACGTGACGAAATAAAGTCGAGCAACTCCTGCGCATGTTCCGACTGGGCCTGAAGATAACGTATCGCCTCGTCGTAGCGTTCCATATGCAGCAGGCCGGAAAGCGTCGTCATCCGGTTAAGCTGCTCGTGGCGCATGATGCGCAGGTTATCGACATAACGCTTCACCTGACTTAATTGGGCGCTAAGGCTGTCGATTTCATTGCGATCGCGAAAAGTAATGACCCAGCCTTGTAGCTTATCTTCCAGCATGATGCGCACGCGACTGGCAATGACCGTAGCGTGATTAAAACGGCAGATCTCATCGTGTGTATCTTTCGCCAGCATCGCATCGCGGGAAAAAAAGGGCACTGCCGGAATCACGTCGGTAATCAGTTGCCCCCGCAGTTCACGCGTGGGCTGGCTCAGATTGAGTAAGGTTCTCGCGGCCTGGTTTATTACCTCGATGCGCAGATTGCTGTCGATGGCGATCACCCCTTCGTAAATCGACTCCATCATTGCTTTTTGCTGGCGCACCAGCAGCCCAATTTCCCGCGGCTCCAGTGAAAATATCTGCTTCTTGATACTGCGGGTAAAGAACCACGAAAAGATAAAGAGTGCCGCTAACAGCAGTACGGCGGCTATAAAGATATTGATTGCCTTACCCAGCGTGATGGTATCAAGGTAACTGGTTAGATAACCCACGGAAACAATACCAATCACCTGACCCGCATCATTGAATATCGGTGCTTTACTGCGTAATGAAATACCCAGGCCGCCCTGACGAATAGTGGTCAGGCTTTTGCCCTGCAACACTTCCTGGTTATCGCCCCCAATCAGGGTGGTGCCCACCCGGTCATCATAAACAGAATGAAACAGATGAATGCCTTTATTATCGCCAATAACAATAAAGCTGGCGTCGCTGCGGTCGACGACTTGTTGCATAAATTCTGCAATCGCGGGAATATCTTTTTCAGCAACCGACTTGCGTAAATTCGGAATTATCGCTATTTCTTCTGCTTGTATTTTTGCTCGCGTACTCATTTCCTGATAAAGCTGGCGACCGATATCGATATAATAATAACCACCCAGTAAGATGAACAAACCGGAGAAAAACAGCACCAGCGAAATAAAAAGCTTAATCTGGAAAGAAACTTTCATGGTGTGGTACGCACAGAGCAACAAAACCAGTAATGTAACATCTTTCCTGTTGACAGTGGCGAGTTTACTGGAAACTTGTGATCCCTTGCACATCAGGCACTGACTGGCGATGCGAAAGAAACAAAGATTTTCTGGAAATGTTATTAACTTGTATTTTTATTTAAAAAAACCATAAAAACCACGGGAATAATTACGGCATTAATCACACTAAATAAAAGAAACCATAAAAACCATAGGTGCCATTAAAACTTCGGTTTTATTATGCTGTGCCTCACATAACGTAAAAACATGGCCCTTTAAGCTAAAAATGCAAAATAACCAAGGGGCTTAATTATGAGCACAACTGACGATTCTTTTTCTATTACCTCTGAGTCACTATCGATTCAAAAACCATCTTTGAAAGACAGATGGTGGCACATTATGGATACCTGGAAAGTCGGGATTATTCCATTGCCGTTGTTTTTACTGGCTGGTGTATTAATCGCCATTGATTGCCTGGGTGGTAAATTACCCAGTGATATCGTGGTGATGGTTGCCACGCTGGCGTTTTTCGGCTTCGCCTGTGGTGAGTTCGGTAAACGTCTGCCGATTGTCGGTAAACTGGGCGCGGCGGCGATTTGCGCCACCTTCATCCCTTCCGCAATGGTCTATTATGGCCTGTTGCCGGACGTGGTCGTTGAGTCCACCACCAAGTTCTACAAATCCACCAACATTCTCTACCTTTACATCTGCTGCATTATTGTCGGCAGTATTATGAGCATGAATCGCACCACGCTGATTCAGGGCTTCCTGCGTATTTTCTTCCCGATGCTGTGCGGTGAAATCGTCGGCATGTTGGTAGGGATGGGCGTGGGGCTGCTGCTGGGTCTCGAACCGTTCCAGATCTTCTTCTTTATCATTCTGCCAATCATGGCGGGTGGTGTGGGTGAAGGCGCTATTCCGCTTTCTATCGGTTACGCCACGATTCTGCATATGGATCAGGGCGTCGCGCTGGGTCGTGTCTTACCAATGGTGATGCTTGGCGGCCTGACGGCGATCATTATCTCCGGCTGTCTGAACCAACTGGGTAAACGCTTCCCGCACCTGACCGGTGAAGGCCAACTGATGCCTAATCGTGATAACACCGATGAGAAAGCCCCTGCTGCGCCTGCGTTCAGCGGTAAAGCTGACGTCACCACTATCGCCTCCGGCGCGCTGCTGGCGGTGCTGCTCTACATGCTGGGTATGCTGGGCCATAAACTGATTGGTCTGCCGGCGCCGGTTGGCATGCTGTTTATGGCGGTGCTGGTCAAACTGGTTCACGGCGTATCGCCGAAGATCCTCGAAGGTTCTCAGGTTGTTTACAAATTCTTCCAGACCTCTGTGACTTATCCAATCCTCTTCGCGGTGGGCGTGGCTATCACCCCATGGCAGGAGCTGGTACATGCCTTCACCATCACTAACCTGCTGGTGATTGTCAGCACCGTGTCCGCGCTGGTCGCCACGGGCTTCTTCGTAGGTAAAAAAATCGGTATGCATCCGATTGATGTCGCCATCGTCTCCTGCTGTCAGAGCGGGCAGGGTGGCACCGGGGATGTTGCCATCCTCACTGCAGGTAACCGTATGAGCTTGATGCCGTTCGCACAGATCGCTACCCGTATCGGCGGCGCGATCAACGTCTCGGTATCACTGCTGGTTCTCGGCAACTTCCTCGTCTGATTCATGTGTTACAGGAACTGATATGAAACTCGCAAGCTTTGTCCATCAGGGGATCCGCAGTTACGGGATCGTGAAGGCGGATGGTGTGATCAATCTGGGACGCCGTCTGGGCGATCGTTACAGCGATTTGAAATCGTTGCTCGCCGCCAACGCGTTAAATGAAGCGCAACAGCTGTCTGGCGAAACGCCGGATCTGAGCTTCGACGCGCTGGAATTTTTGCCGGTGATTGATAACCCAGGGAAAATTCTTTGCGTCGGCATGAACTACGCCGACAAACGTAAAGAGTTCGATCAGCACAATCCGGCGCCGACGCTGTTCGTCCGTTTTGCTGATTCGCAAACCGGCCACCAGACTCCGGTACTCAAACCGCGTCACTCCAGCGAGTTTGATTACGAAGGTGAACTGGCGGTAATCATTGGCAAAAGCGGAGAGAACATCTCCCGTGAAGCGGCATTAAGCCACGTTGGCGGTTACAGCTGCTATATGGACGGTTCTGCACGCGACTGGCAGCACACCTGGTTTACCGCCGGTAAAAACTGGCGTCAGACCGGTGCGTTCGGTCCGTGGATGACCACGGCTGATGAGATTCCGGATCCGCACAGTCTGGCGATCCGCACCTGGCTGAATGGCCGTATGGTGCAGGAAGACAACACCGCCAGCATGATCCACAAAGTGGCGGAGCTTATCGAGTACATCAGTACCTTTACGCGCCTGAATGCTGGCGATGTGATCATCACCGGTTCGCCGGGCGGCGTTGGTAAAAAACGTAATCCACCGCTGTTTATGAACGCGGGCGATCGCATCGAAGTGGAGATCGAAAATATCGGTCATCTCAGCAATGTGATCATGGACGCGCCAGCCTTATCGCTGTCGCCCATGCACTAAGGAACGCGGCGGATTTATGCAAGCACAACCTCCCATTGATTTTCGCATTGCGGATGTCACGAGCGGCGCGCAGCGTTTTGCGCAGATTCGTAATTTGCTCGCGGACAGCGGCTTAGGCATGGACAACGATATCACCACTTTCGTTGAAGCCTGGTCGGGACTCCGGCTGGTGGGTTGTGCGGGCCTGGCCGCCAATGTCATCAAGTGTGTGGCGGTAGATGAAAACCTGCGCGGGGAAAATCTCAGCGCCCGTTTGCTGGCTGAGGTGGAACACCTCGCGCTGTCCCGGGGCCATTTTCATCTGTTTCTCTGCACGCGTCCTTGTAATAAGGAGCGCTTTGCGCACAGCGGATTCTGGCCCATTGCGCAGAGTGGCAACAATGCGGTGTTAATGGAAAATACGCCTTTTGGCATCAGCCGTTACTGCCGTTCATTGCAGCCTTATCGCGTGGAAGGAAAGCGTATTGGCGCCATTGTGATGAACGCCAACCCGTTCACTCTTGGGCATCGCCATCTGGTCGAACAGGCGGCGCATTCCTGCGATCACTTACATCTGTTTGTGGTCCAGGAAGATGCGTCGTTTTTCCCCTTCACCGACCGTCTGGACATGGTACGGGCAGGGGTCGCTCATCTGCCGAACGTGACCGTACATAAGGGATCGGAATACATCATTTCGCGGGCGACATTTCCGGCCTATTTCCTCAAAGAGACCGGCAAGGTGCAACAGGCATGGAGCGAAATCGATCTGTTGATTTTTCGTGACCACATCGCCCCCGCGCTGGGTATTACCCATCGATTTATCGGCTCAGAACCGTTTTGCGATATTACGCGCCAGTACAACCAGACTATGCACCGCCTGCTTGCAGGCGCGGTTGAGGTGGTGGAGATCCCGCGCATCAAAGCCACGGGCAATGCCATCTCTGCCTCGGAAGTTCGCCGTCTACTCAAGACGCACCAGTTTTCCCGTATTCGGGAAATAGTACCGGATACCACTTTCGTGCATCTCGAAACGCACTACAGCGCGGAAGTCGCTTAAAAAACTCAGGAAATAAATTATGAAAATTGTTAAGGAGGCGCTGGCCGGGACTATGGAGTCCAGCGACCTGATGGTGAAAATAGCCCCCGCTGATGGCGAGCTGGACATCGTCATCCACAGTGAAGTGATTAAGCAGTTTGGCGATCAAATTCGCCATGTGGTCACCACCACGCTGCGTACCATGGAAGTCCACCAGGGACTGATCATTATCGAAGATAAAGGCGCGCTGGACTGTGTGATCCGCGCCCGCCTACAGAGCGCGGTATTACGCGCCAGTGACAGTGACAATATTGACTGGGAGAAACTGCAATGAGAAAGCTTCGTCGTAGCATGCTGTTTCTACCCGGCGCCAACGCCGCCATGCTCTCCAACTCGTTTATTTACCGCCCGGACTCTATCATGTTTGACCTGGAAGATGCCGTGGCGCTGCGTGAAAAAGACACAGCGCGTCTGCTGGTTTTTCATGCGCTGCAACACCCGATGTATGAAGATATCGAAACCGTTGTCCGTATTAACCCGCTCAATACCCCGTTTGGCCTGAAAGATCTGGAAGCCGTGGTACGTGCCGGGGTGGATGTCGTACGTCTGCCGAAGACCGACACGCCGGAAGATATTTACGAACTTGAACGCCATCTTGAACGCATCGAAATGGCCTGTGGGCGTGAAATCGGATCCACGAAGGTGATGGCGGCGATCGAATCCGCGATCGGCGTTATCAATGCCGTGGCGATCGCGCGCAGTTCTCAGCGCCTGATCGGCATCGCGCTGGCCGCATTTGACTATGTGATGGATATGCAAACCGAGCGCGGCGACGGTACCGAGTTGTTTTATGCCCGCTGTGCAGTACTGCATGCGGCACGTGCCGCCGGGATCGATGCCTTTGACGTGGTGTGGTCGGACGTTAATGACGAAGCCGGTTTCCTGCGCGAAGTCGATCTGATCCGCAAAATGGGCTTTAACGGCAAGTCGCTGATCAACCCGCGTCAGATCGATCTGCTGCACAACGCCTATGCGCCAACGCAGCACGAAGTGGATCACGCGAAATTAGTGATCGAAGCGGCAGAAGAGGGCGAACGCAACGGGCTGGGCGTGGTGTCGCTGAACGGTAAGATGATCGACGGCCCCATTATTAATCATGCGCGAATGGTGCTGGAACGTGCCGCCGCGTCCGGCGTGCGTCGGTAAGGACAGAACAATGAATCAGACAGAGCTTCTCCACGTTAACTTTCCGCATCTGCGCGATTTAAAACCGTTCGATAGCGCCCATGCCAGCACGCCGTGGCTTGCCGATCTCGACAGCAAACATAACCGCAAATTATGCGCCTCCCTGGAAGACGCCATTGCCCGCAGTGGCCTGAAAGACGGCATGACCATTTCGTTCCACCATGCGTTTCGCGAAGGCGATCGGGTGATCAACAACGTGGTGGAAATCCTGGCGCGACTGGGCTTTAAAGATCTGACGCTGGCCTCCAGCTCGCTGATGACCTGTAACGAAAGCCTGATTGAGCATATCAAAAACGGCGTTATCACCCGCATCTACACCTCCGGCATGCGCGGCAAGCTGGCGGATGCGATCTCTCATGGCCTGATGGCGGAACCGGTACAAATCCACTCACACGGCGGCCGTGTGAAACTGCTGCAGGATGGCGAGCTGAATATCGATGTCGCCTTCCTCGGCGTACCGTGCAGCGACGAGTTTGGTAACGCCAACGGTACACAGGGTAAATCCTGCTGCGGTTCGCTGGGTTATGCCATGGTCGATGCGCAATTCGCTAAAAAAGTGGTGTTGCTGACCGAAGAACTGGTGCCGTTCCCGAACATGCCGGCCAGCCTGGTACAGGATCAGGTGGATTACATCGTCCAGGTCGAGAGCGTAGGCGACCCGGCGAAAATCAGCGTTGGTGCGGCGCGTGTGACCAGCAACCCGCGTGAACTGATGATTGCCCGTTATGCGGCGGATGTTATTGAGCATTCCGGCTATTTCAAAAATGGCTTCTCCATGCAGACGGGTTCCGGCGCGGCTTCAACGGCCTGTACACGTTTCATGGAAGAGAAAATGGAGCGTCGCGGCGTAAAAGCAAGCTTTGCGCTGGGCGGTATCACCGGTGGTCTGGTGTCTCTGCATGAAAAAGGTCTGGTAGCAAAACTGCTGGATACGCAATGCTTTGACAGTGAGGCGGCAGCGTCACTGGCGCGTAACCCGAACCACGTGGAAATCTCCACGAACGTTTACGCCAATCCAGGCAGCAAAGCGGCCTGCTGTGACCAACTGGACATCGTTATCCTCAGTGCGCTGGAAATCGACGTTGACTTCAACGTCAACGTCATCACCGGCTCCGATGGCGTGATGCGCGGCGCGTCCGGCGGCCACTGCGACGTTGCTGCGGCAGCCAACTTGACGATTGTCGTGGCGCCGCTTCTGCGCAGCCGTATTCCGACCGTGGTAAAACGCGTCACCACGCTGCTGACGCCGGGTGAAAGCATTGATGTGCTGGTTACCGACCACGGGATCGCCGTCAACCCGGCTCGCCCGGAAATCCGCGAACGCCTGGTGAATGCCGGGCTGAAAGTGGTGGATATCGAGGCACTGTACGCGCGTGCGATCTCGCTGACCGGCGCGCCGAAACCCATTGAATTCACCGACCGTATCGTCGGCGTGATTCGCTATCGTGACGGCAGCGTGATTGACGTTGTGCGTCAGGTGAAGGAGTAACATCTCATGACATTACTGACGCCCGTAAGAGCGGGCGTCAGCCTTGAAGCGCTGCTGACGGCAAAAGAAAACCGCGCGGCGCGTCAGGCTGACTGGCTCACTCATTATCACCATCCGGTTATCTCCCTGACGCTGGTTACTCCCGGCGCGCAGAAAGACAGTATTCGTTATCGTAATACCATGGGCGTGGCGCTACAGGCGTGCGATCAACTGCTGTGGCAGAACCACTGGCCGGTATTGGATCGCCAGGTACTGTGGTTGCCGACCGGTGCGGAAGCCCTGTGGTGCGTTGACCATGCGGCGGCGGAAATTAAAGCCCAGTGTATTGAACTGGAACAGACGCATCCGCTTGGCAGACTGTGGGATTTTGATGTGATATGCCCGAAAAACGGCCAGGTGGGGCGTCAGTCGCTGGATCTCAGTACCCGACGCTGTCTGGTCTGCGATGAGCCTGCTCACGGTTGCGCCCGTTCGCGCCGTCATCCTATGGAAGAGGTCGTGTCACGCGTGGAGACCCTGATCGATGGCTGGTTCGCTCGCGACTAAACTCGCCCGTTTTGATGTCTGGGCGCTGGCCGCCACGGCACTGCGTCTGGAAGTTAATCTCACCCCCAAACCGGGGCTGGTGGACAGGGCGAATAACGGTTCGCACAGCGATATGGATCACGCGCTGTTTTTACGCAGTATCGACGCCATCACCCCCTGGTTTCGCGTCTTTGAAAAAGCCGGTTTCGAGTATGCTTTAAAACCCGCCAGCGAGCAGTTGCGCTTATTGCGCCCGGCAGGAATGGCCTGCGAACAGGCGATGTTCGAGGCGACTGACGGCGTTAATACCCATAAAGGCGGTATCTTTTCCCTGGGCCTGATCTGCTTTGCGGCAGGGCGTTTACGTGGTCTGAACCGTCTGGTCTGCGCACAATCGGTCTGTCAGCAGGTCGCTGAAATCTGTAAAGGGCTGGTGGCACGGGAGCTGGCTTCCCGCACGCATGCGGCAACGGCCGGTGAAAAACAATATCAACAATTTGGCCTGACCGGCGCGCGTGGTGAAGCGGAGCTGGGCTTTCCCACGGTACGGCAACATGTTCTGCCGTACTGGTATCAGGAGGCGGGGGAGCGGCGTTTTCATCATGCGCTACTGCGTTTAATGGCGATAAATCCCGACAGTAATTTGGTATCCCGCGGCGGTATCGACGGGTTGTGCTATGTACAGGAATATGCGCAGACGCTGTTAACAAACGGCTGGAACATTGCGCGCCTGCAGGAGATGGATAAGGCCTTAATCAGCCGTAACCTCAGCCCCGGCGGTAGCGCCGATCTGCTGGCGGTCTCTTATGTGCTGGCAACGCTGGGGTAGCGGCAGACGCTAATCGCCAGCCATAAAAAAGCCCGGTGGCATAACGCGCACCGGGCAGGCATTAAATTTGTCAGGCTTACGCTTTCTGCGCTACGCCAGCCGCTTGCGGCACATGTTTGTATTTGAACATCGCCATAAACGCAAAGGCCAGAACCACGGAGTAACCGGCAAAAATCAGCCACACGGTTTTCCAGTCGGTTGCGCCGGCAACGGTGTACATCTCAACCACTTTACCGCTCGCCATACCGCCGAGGATACAGCCGAAGCCGTTGGTCATCATCAGCAGCATGCCCTGCGCACTGGCACGAATAGCCGGGTTCACTTCTTTTTCTACGAACACTGAACCGGAGATGTTGAAGAAGTCGAACGCACAGCCGTAAACGATCATGGAGAGAACCAGCAGGACGGTACCGAACGGGGTCGGATCGCCATAGGCGAACAGGCCGAAACGCAGCATCCACGCAACGATACTCATCAGCATCACGTTCTTGATGCCGTAGCGGCCCAGGAAGAACGGAATCGCCAGGATAAAGACGGTTTCTGAAATCTGCGAGATGGACATCAGCACGGAGGCGTGCGTCACGATAAAGCTATTCGCGAACAGTGGATTTGAGTCGAAGCTGTGCAGGAAGGTGTTACCAAACATATTGGTAATCTGCAGTTCCGCGCCCAGCAGCATGGAGAAGATAAAGAAAATCGCCATACGTTTGTTTTTGAACAGCGCGAAAGCGTTCAGGCCCAGCATTTCCACCCAGGTCTGGTTTTTCTGGGTGTTGCTTACCGGCATGTGCGGCAGGGTCAGCGAGAACAGACTCAGCAGCAGGGAGAGCGCCGCGCCGATATAGAGCTGCATATGGCTCAGTTCGAAGCCAGAGAAGCTCACCGCCCACATCGCCAGGATAAAGCCGATGGTGCCCCAGATACGAATCGGTGGAAAGTCCGTAACGATGTCATATCCGGCATTTTGCAGACGTGCATAAGAGATTGTGTTGACCAGCCCCAGCGTTGGCATATACGCCAGCGAGTTGAGCAGGATAATCGCAAACATCGCACCCGGCGTGGTCACGCCAGCGGCGATAAACAGGGTAATGGCACCAACCAGGTGACAGAGGGCGTAAACCCATTTCGCGCTCAGCCATTTATCGGCCACGATACCCAGCAAAGCCGGCATAAAGACCGATGCAATACCCAGGGAGCTATAGACCGCGCCAATTTCTGCACCCTGGAATTTCAGGGTGACGAACATATAAGAGCCCAGCGTAGTCAGCCAGCTCCCCCACAGGCAGAACTGCAGGAAGATAATCACTTTAAGCTGCAGCTTAAGATTCATGTTAGTTTCCTCACCGAAGGAGTCTGATATACCCGTCATACCTCAGGCTGCATGTGCGTTGGCTTTACTCACTCATCTCAGTCACTTACCAGAGTAAGCTCCTGGGGATTCGCTGCGTTGCCGCCTTCCTGCAACTCGAATTATTTAGGGTGTAGATGTTGGAATTAAGACAATTACTGTTGTTATGTGAGGCGATTCTATCATTGAAGCTGGAGCGAGATTGTTACATCCGACATATAAATGCAAACTTGATATGGTTGCAGTCAAATATAGTGACGTTCGTCACATTTATGGGCGGGTTACAGCGACGTTCAAAGGGAATTCTTATCCCCTCCCGTTAAAACGGAAGGGGATAATTACCGCTTACTTCGTGCGACGATAGCTTTTCTGCGCGGTATTCACTTTATAAAGATAGTTACGTGACTCCGCAGAAGGGTGACGTGTGGTCAGGGTGGAATAGACATCGCCTGGCGCCATCGTATTGATGATATTGGCTGCCTGTACTTTGTCGCTGGAGAAGACACGCAGAACGCTACCGGCACCGCCATTGTAAGCGGTGATGACGGCATAACGGCGCGAGGTGGGGTTGGTTATCCCGGAAAGATAGACATTATTCAGCATCGCCAGGTAAGCCGTGCCGGTATCGATGTTGCTTTCCGGATCGAACAGATAGCTGCGACTTGGGGTACCGGATTTGCCCTGCGCGCGGAACACATCACGACCGGCGCTGTGCTGAACCACCTGCATCAGCCCCAGCGCGTCGGAGCGGCTGACTGCATAGGGGTTAAATGACGATTCGGTCTGCATAATCGCCAGAATCAGCGACTCGTCAACGCCATAGCGTCGGGCGGCCTGATGGACCATGCCGACATATTTATGCGCACGTTTATCCAGATGGTTTGGCACCAGATTAAACGTCACGCTGTAGATGATTTTTAGCCCGACGCTGCGTTTTTGCAGCCGCGTTTTCAGCAGGTAATCGGCGAAGCTGGTTGCGCGTCCTATCCAGCGAATGGGCTGACCCGTGTTATCCACCACCTGTCCATAGAGGAACGGCTCTCTGGAAATCTGGATATCGTCGGCGTCGGAATAGAGATCGATAGAGCCTGGATCATCACCCATCAGCAGGGTTTTGATAATGGCCTGGCGCAAATGTGCCGTAGGGTCGGTGCCGGAGATAGTCTCGACGGTGATGGTGCCTTCGTCGAAGTTAATGTGGCTTCGGGTTTGGTACTGATCGGTGTATTTGACGTAATCTTTTGGACCGGCAATCAGTACTTCACTAAACCCCCATAAATTCTCGATATTATGGGCGAACTGCCCCATCAAAATGTCAAAACCGTTGGTATCTTTAACCCAGGCTTCGTTATAGGTCTCGCTATTTTTATCTGAGTTGGAACACGAAATAAGCAACGGCGCAATGATCGCTAGCGCTAAAAATTTTTTCATCATTCCGGAAGTATTGTTGGTTGTAAAAATGACCCTGAATCAGGCCGCAGACAGGTGAATATCGCTGCGGCCATGAAATTATTTCTTATCTTCCGGCGTATAGCCTTCAATATGCACATCTTTCCCTTCGAACAGGTAACTCACCATTTCCTGCTCAAGCAATTTACGATGCTCAACGTTCATCATGTTAAGTTTCTTCTCGTTGATCAGCATCGTCTGCTTTTTCTGCCACTGGGACCAGGCTTCTTTGGAGATTTCGTTGTAGATACGCTTACCCAGCTCGCCCGGATAGAGCTGGAAGTCTTGTCCCTCTGCATCACGTTGCAGGAAGGTACAGAAAATAGTGCGGCTCATAAATAGTCCTCTTTACTCTGCGCGGCGTTACATCGCCACGCCGATACGTAATTGTTGTAACAGGCGCTCCACGGGGGCCGCCAGGCCCACTGACGGCGGCTGCGCTAAGTTATACCAAAGACCCGTACCTTCATCCATGCAAGAACTGAACGAGGACACGGTAAGCCACACAGGCACAATATCCAGATGGAAGTGGCTGAATGTGTGGCGAAACGCAATCAGTTGGCTGAGATTATCGGCGCTAATCTGATGTTGCGCCAGCCACTCCCGCAATGACGCTTCATCTTCGAACTGCGGAAAACAGAACAAACCACCCCATAACCCAACCGGTGGACGCTGTTGCAGAAAGACCTGATCGCCCTGTTGCATCAGTAAGAAGTATGCGGTGCGCTCCGGCAGCGTTTGCTTCGGTTTTTTGCCAGGATACTCGGCCCATGAGTGGTTTGCGTAGGCGATACAGCCTGTTTGTAGCGGGCAAAGCGCGCATTTGGGCTTTGAGCGTGTACAGACCATGGCGCCTAAATCCATCATCGCCTGGTTAAACCGTTCCACACCTTTGGCGGGGGTTACCTGTTCTGCCAGCGTCCACAGACGTTTTTCGACCTCTTTCTTGCCAGGCCAGCCTGCCACCGCGTAGCAGCGTGCCAGAACCCGTTTGACGTTACCATCAAGGATAGGAAAGTGTTTACCCAATGATAAAGAGAGAATGGCCCCCGCCGTAGAACGCCCAACGCCCGGCAGGGCGGCAACCTCATCAAAGGTTTGCGGGAAGACGCCGCCGTGAACCTCGGCCACCCGTTTTGCCGCTTTGTGCAGATTACGCGCACGGGCGTAATAGCCGAGCCCGGTCCATAAATGCAGCACTTCATCCAGCGGCGCATTTGCCAGATCGGTGATGTCAGGAAAACGCGCCATAAAGCGTTCAAAATAAGGGATAACGGTTGCGACCTGCGTCTGTTGCAACATCACTTCGGATAGCCATACTTTGTAAGGCGTTTTTTCAATTTGCCAGGGCAGGGTTTTGCGCCCGTATTTGTCGTACCAGTCCAGAACCTGGGCTGAAAATTGAGACGCTTGCATGGTCACCAACATTGCATTAACAGGGGGGCTGATTGCAGCACAGCGGCATGAACGTGTAAACCGGAACTTTCCGGTGCTTTCAACTTGCATACTGTATCGAACTTTGGATAATGCCCGTTTCCTGAACACTCTCACAAGCAGACTTATTTATGAATAACGACGTCATCTCACCAGAATTTGATGAAAACGGCCGCCCGCTGCGCCGTATCCGCAGCTTTGTCCGCCGCCAGGGGCGCCTGACCAAAGGGCAACAGCACGCGCTTGATAATTACTGGCCGGTGATGGGTGTTGAGTTTGCTGAGCAGCCGCTCGATTTTGCCGCCCTGTTTGGCAATAACGGGCCGGTGACGCTGGAGATTGGCTTCGGTATGGGGGCATCGCTGGTGGAAATGGCGAAAACCCGTCCGGAGCAGAACTTTTTAGGTATTGAAGTACATTCGCCGGGCGTGGGCGCCTGCTTATCTTCTGCCCATGAAGAGGGTGTCGGGAACCTGCGTGTGATGTGCCATGACGCCGTTGAAGTGCTGCACAAAATGATTCCTGACAATTCCTTAAACATGGTTCAGCTCTTTTTCCCTGACCCGTGGCAGAAAGCACGTCATAATAAGCGCCGTATCGTTCAGGTGCCGTTTGCTGAACTGGTGAAGAGCAAGCTGAAACTGGGCGGCGTATTTCACATGGCGACAGACTGGGAAGCTTACGCAGAGCACATGCTGGAAGTGATGTCCTCTATTGATGGCTATCAGAACCTGTCGTCGACGAAAGATTATGTGCCGCGCCCGGATTCGCGCCCGGTAACCAAATTTGAACAACGTGGTCATCGTCTTGGCCACGGCGTATGGGACTTAATGTTCGAGAGGGTAAAATAATGGCAAAGAACCGTAGTCGTCGTCTGCGTAAAAAGATGCACATTGACGAATTTCAGGAGATCGGTTTTTCCGTCAAATGGCGTTTTCCGGAAGGCACCACTGAAGAACAGATCGATAAGCTGGTGGATGAGTTTATTAGCGAAGCGGTTGAAGCTAATGGCCTGATTTTTGGTGGTAGCGGCTTCCTGGCATGGGAAGGCCTCGTCTGCAAACCGAACATTGGTCATTGCACCGAAAAGGACCAGGCGCTGGTTCGTAAGTGGCTTGAGGATCACAAATTCGAAGAGGTCAGCGTCAGCGAACTTTTCGATATTTGGTGGGACTAAGAATGAAAGGGTCGGCAAATGCCGACCCGTTTTGTCTCTACAGGAGTGGTTATGATGCGCAAGACGCTACTGGCGGTAGTACTGACGGCAACGGCTTTTGCCGCGAATGCGGATTACAAATGTAGCGTGAACCCGCGTGATGATGTGATTCTAAGCCCGCAAACCGTCCAGGTGAAAGGCGAGAACGGTAATCTGATCTTAACGCCGGAAGGTAATGTGACCTTCAACGGTAAACAATATTCGTTAAGCGCTGCGCAGCGCGAGCAGGCGAAGGATTACCAGGCTGAATTGCGCAGCGCCTTACCGTGGATCGACGAAGGCGCTCGTACACGGGTCGAGAAAAGTCGCGTGGCGCTGGACCGAATCATCGTCAAGGAAGTGGGCGAGAGCAGCAACATGCGCGGTCGTCTGACAAAGCTGGATGCCCAGCTTAAAGAGCAGATGAACAAAATTATTGAGCATCGCAGTGACGGTCTGGCGTTCCACTATAAAGCAGTTGATGACGTGCAGGCTAATGGTCAACAGCTGGTGAACCAGGCGATGGGCGGTATTCTGCAGGACAGTATTAACGAGATGGGCGCCAAAGCGGTGCTGAAAGGCGGCGGCAACCCATTGCAGGGTGTGCTCGGCAACCTCGGCGGTTTACAGACTGCCATCCAGAATGAGTGGAAAAACCAGGAAGCAGATTTCCAGCAGTTTGGTAAAGACGTGTGCAGCCGTGTGGTGTCGCTGGAAGGTAATCGTAAAGCGCTGGTGAGCGGGCTTAAGTAAGGTTGTGTTGTTTCGTGCCTGTTCCCCTCACCCTAACCCTCTCCCAAGGGAGAGGGGACTTGTCAGATGCGGTCTTTACTTTCTCTGCCTGTGGTTGGGAAAGCGTCAGGTGCGGTTTTTACTCCCTCTCCCTGTAGTTGGGAAAGCGTCAGGTGCGGTCTTTACTCCCTCTCCCTGTGGGAGAGGGCAGGGGTGAGGGCAACCGACGATGCAAATGTCCAGGAATCGCCAGTAATACACTCTCCTCATTGGCGCTCAGCTCATTGTTCCAGAAGCGAATCACTTCCCAGCCATTAGCATTCAGGAATGCCTTTCTGCGCAAGTCATACTCTTCGTTATCCTGATGCTGCCCGCCGTCCAGCTCAACAATCAGTTTTGCTTTAAAACAGGCGAAATCGACAACATAATTACCAATCGGCATTTGGCGACGAAACTTGTAGCCGTAAAAACGGCGTCCTCTGAGCAAGTACCAAAGGTGTAATTCCTCTGCCGTCATTCTGATGCGTAGTTGTTTTGCTTTTTCCATCCCCACACTCGGCCACCATTCCCCTGTATCATCACAGCCTTCTCCCGTTATTGGGAACTGCCTTCCAACGTATCGTCTTCGCTTTTGCAAGGTTACGGATGGATGAGACCGGGAGACATTTTGACCATGAAAATTTAATGGGCCGGGCGGCCCATTAATTATTTTCGAGTAGAAAGTATGTTGTTTCTCTCTTTAATGTCCATGCTACATCAAACCCAGCGTGCGGGGCAGCCACAGCGAGATTTGCGGTATATAAGTGATCAACACCAGCGCTAAGAGTAGTGCGGCATAAAAAGGAAGCAGTGGTTTAATCAGATGTTGAATTTTAACGCCCGAAATCGAGCAACCGACAAACAAGGCGCTTCCGACCGGTGGCGTTAATAATCCGATACACAGATTCGCAACCATCATGATGCCAAAATGTACTGGATCCATACCTAAGTCCTGTGCAATAGGCAGGAATATCGGCGTAAAGATAAGCACCGCTGGCGTCATATCCATAAAAACGCCAACAATAAGTAGAACCAGATTAATTAATAAAAGAATAACGAGCGGATTTTCAGAAATAGACATGAGCGCATCGCTAATCATGTAGGGCACATCTGCATTCGTCATTGCCCATGACATCCCAACGGAAAAACCGATCAGCAACAAAACGATAGATGTTGTTATTACTGATTCAAGGATCAACGTCGGTAGCTCACACCACTTCACCTCACGGTAAACCACAACTGATAAGATGAAAGTGTAAACCACTGCAATAGCAGACGCTTCTGTAGCGGTAAACACGCCCCCAAGAATGCCACCCATCACAATGATGACCAGTAACAAACTGGGTAGCGCGGCTAAAAATGCGGCTATCGCCATTCTGAGAGAAGGCCTCTCTGAAAGCGGGTAACCACGTCGGCTGGCGATAATCGCGCAGACCACCATGATGGCAAGCCCCATCAAAATGCCGGGTAAATAACCTGCCATGAACAGCGAGGCAACGGAGACGCCCCCGGCTGTAAGTGAGAAAACGATTAATACATTTGATGGTGGTATTAAGAGGCCGGTAATACAGGACGAAACGTTAATCGCGGTTGAAAGGGCAGGGTCGTAACCCTGTCGGGTCTGGATGGGATGAAGCGTTCCGCCTACCGCAGCCGCTGCGGCAACCGCAGAGCCGGAAATGGAACCAAACATCATATTGGCCAGTACGTTAACATGCCCCAGTGAGCCGGGTACGCGGCCAACCATGACCTGCGCGAGGTTAATCAGGCGTAGCGCTATCCCGCCCCGATTCATCAGTGTTCCGGCAAAAATAAAGAAAGGAATGGCCAGCAGGGCAAAGTTATCCAGCCCATTAGCCAGGCGCTGTGAAACCGTAATAACAGCAATGTCCCAGGGAAACATCAGTAGCATGGAGCTAACAGTCGAAATACCAATAGCAAATGAAATAGGTACACCAAGGAAAACCAGGATGAAAAAAGAACCAAATAATACTAAAGCGATATAGCCATCCATTAATTTACGCCCTCCATGGAATTTTTAAGTGAAGTTATGCCAGCATTTATGAACCACAAGGCATAGAACATCATCACAATCCCGGTCAGTGGCAAAATAAGATAGACGTAACCCATGGGGATTTGCATCGCGGCTGAAACCTGGGTAGTTGCCAGCGTTTTGCCGATCAATTTCATTCCCCCCGTTACGATAACCCCACCAGAAAAAAGGAAAATCAGCAAATTTACCACGATGCTCAATAAGGCTTGTTTACGCGGCTGTAGCGCCATTGACAGGAGATCAATTGACAGGTGTCGCTGAGCGCCAACCGTATAGGCGGCACCGAGTAAACCTACCCAAATCATCAGAAAGCGTGCAAGTTCATCAGTTAACGTACTGGGCTGATTGAGAACATAGCGACTAAATACCTGCCATACGACGCAAATAACCAGTACGCTCATCACCATAATAGAAAACGCAGCGATCACGCGGTCGACCACGAGCTTTATGCGGTTAAATATCATCATTAATTATCCAGGTGAATATGGGCCAATAATTGGCCCAGGTAGAGATTATTCAGCAGCGCTTTCGAATTTTGCTAATAATGCGGCCTGTTTGGGATCTTTTTTAAATTCATCAAACAGAGGTTGTACGGCAATGCGGAAGGGCGCTTTATCCACTTTCACAATTTTACCGCCCTGTGATATCGCCTGGGCGCGCGTATCGGCATCGATTTTAGTCCAAAGTTTTTGCTGGTATGTTTCTGAATATTTTGCCGCTTTTTGTAGAATTTCTTTTTGCTCCGGTGTTAATTTGTTCCAGGTTTTAGTTGAAATAACCAAAAAATCTGGAATGGAGGCGTGCTCATCTTCTGAAAAAACTTTTGCAATTTCGATATGGCGCGTTTGCACCCAGGAAGGTACATTATTTTCTGCTCCGTCTACAACGCCCTGCTGCATAGCAGTATAAACTTCCCCAAATGAAATGGGCGTAGGCGAGCCGCCCATCAATTCAATCATTTTTATTGTAGTTGGGCTGGCCTGGACGCGTATTTTTAATCCTTTCAAATCTTCCGGTTTCGTAATGGGCTTCCCGGCATAAAAACTTCTTGTGCCAGCAACATAAGCTGACAGTGCGAAGAAACCTTTGTCTTTGGTAGACTCCATGATCTCTTTGCCCACATTACCGAAAACGACGTTATTAAAATGCGCCTGATCTTTAAACAAGAATGGAAGATTATAAATAGCGTAGACGTTATCAAATGATTCAAGGTCGCTGGCGGAACTTTTGGTCATATCCAGTGCGCCATTTTGTAATAATTCCAGCGTCTCTCTTGCGCTCCCCATTTGGCTGCTGGGATAAATGCGGATCGTCATTTTACCATCAGACAGTTGTTTGACTTGTTTAGCCATTTCATCTAAAGCCTGATGTACAACATGGCTTCGCTCGAGGTTATGCGCAAGCTTTAATGTGATTTTTTCCTGCGCGACAGCATTCAAAGAAAATAACGAAAGAAGAGATGCACACACAAGTGTTTTAGGAAAAGAGAGTTTACTCATCGTTTGGCTCCATGCACATTAATGGTCTATATCTAAAAGCAATAATCCTTATTTCTGTATGACATATTATCCTGGTTGTCTGACATCTTTAAGATATCTGTCTCACAGTTTTTATTTTTTTGTTCGTGTGAGCGTTTTAAAACGGTGTTGAATATTATTGTGATGAATAAATTGAAATTAAAATATCTATTCTAAGAATATATTTGCCCGGTGAGGGTTATGGCAATGTCAGGTTTTTAATTGGCGAGGGAAGGGATATCCCGCCCGTTTAATAAGCGCGCGGGATAGGTCTGTACTTATTATTCGCTCAGGAACAGTTCCAGCAATGAGTTGAGGAATAACTTACCGTGCTCGGTGATTTGCCAGTACTGCTCGCATTCAGTGAGATAGCCCTGTTCTAAGGCCTCATCGATTTGCGGGCGAATCACACTTTCATCCAGCCCGGTGAAGAGCCCGAACTCCGCGCGTGGTGCCGGTTCGAGCAAACGGAAGCGGTTCATAAAGAACTCGAACGGTTTATCGGCAGCCTCCACGTCATGCTGGCGTTCCAGATAACGCCCCTGCATAAACCCGCGTGGGTGGCGCGTTTTCGCGGTGCGTAGAATGCGTCCGTCCGGGAAGGTGATTTTACCGTGCGCGCCGCAGCCAATACCGAGGTAATCGCCAAAGCGCCAGTAGTTCAGGTTGTGCTGACACTGGTAGCCCGGTTTTGCGTATGCCGAGGTTTCGTATTGCTGATAGCCTGCGGCGGTAAGCAACTGATGGCCGCGCTCGAAAATATCCCACAACGCGTCGTCATCAGGCAGCACCGGCGGACGCGAGCCGAACAGGGTGTTGGGTTCGATGGTCAACTGATACCAGGAAAGATGCGGCGGGTTGAGCTCAATAGCCTGGCGCAAGTCGTCCAGCGCCTCTTCCAGCGTCTGGTCCGGCAGGCCGTGCATCAAATCGAGGTTAAAACTACGCAGCCCAAGACCCGTTGCCAGCCGCGCCGCGCGTTTGGCTTCTTCCGGACCGTGGATACGCCCCAGCCGCTGCAATTTCGGCTCGCTAAAGCTCTGCACGCCAATCGAAATGCGATTTACCCCGGCACGTTGATACTCAACGAAGCGGTCCGCCTCTACCGTTCCGGGGTTGGCTTCCATTGTGATTTCCGCATCTGCCGCCAGATTGAGGCGCGCACGAACGCCGTCCAGCAATGTCTGCATCGCCGGGCCGGAGAGCAGGCTCGGCGTACCGCCACCTATAAAGATAGTCTTTACGTCACGCCCCTGCGCGTAAGGCACATCAGCATCCAGGTCGGCGAGCAGATGCTGCACGTAATCATCGTGCGGCACTTCGCCTTTAAGCGCGTGGGAATTGAAGTCGCAGTACGGGCATTTCTGCACGCACCACGGAATGTGAATATAAAGACTCAGGGGTGGCAAATTAGCCATTACGTAACGCTTCCAGTAACAGTTTCAACGCCTGTCCACGGTGGGAGATAGCGCTTTTTTCTTCGCGGGTCAGTTCGGCGGCGGTTTTACCTTCCGTCGGGACGAAGAAAATCGGATCGTAACCAAACCCGCCCTGACCGGCAGGCGCACGGGTAATCACACCAGGCCAGGTGCCGTGGCATACCAGCGGCGTCGGGTCTTCAGCGTGGCGCAGATAGACCAGCACACAGTGGAACTGAGCCTGACGCTTGTCGTCCGGCACATCCTGCAGGGTGGTCAATAATTTTTGCAGATTCGCTTCATCGGTGGCATCCACGCCAGAGTAACGTGCGGAGTAGATCCCCGGCGCGCCGCCCAGCGCATCGACGGCCAGGCCGGAGTCGTCGGCAATCGCGGGTAGACCCGTCACCTGAGCGGCATGTCGCGCTTTCAGAATGGCGTTTTCAATAAAGGTCAGGCCGGTCTCCTCGGCGGATTCCACGCCCAGCTCGGTTTGCGCCACGATATCCAGACCGAAGTCACTCAACAGCGAGGCAAGCTCGCGCACTTTACCGGCATTACCGGTTGCGAGAACAACTTTTTGCATAATAGATCCTAATTCATCAGGGCCGTGACGGCCGAAGGTATCTGTTGCGGATGGGTAATTTTGACTTGTTTATGGCGGCCCAGTTCGCCTTTTTCAATCAGCACCTGGTTTTTAGCCACCCGAAACTGTTTGGCGAGAAATTTCACCAGATGGGCATTGGCTTGCCCATCAACCGGTGGGGCGGTAATGGCGACTTTTAGCTCATCGCCATGCAGCCCAATAATGCTATCCCGGCTGGCCTTGGGCTGAATATACAGCCTTAGCACCAGCCCGTCGTCACAGGATGTGACAGCACTCATGCCCAGTTCCAGATATAGGCTAACGGTACGATAGTGTTAGCCAGAAACTCCATCACGCCCATATTGATGACATACATCAGCAGCACCAGAATCATCGGCGAGAAATCAAGGCCGCCCATTGACGGCAGCAGGCGACGAATCGGGCGCAGCAAGGGTTCGGTAAGCTGCAGCAGCACATATTCCACCGGGCTACGGCCCTGGCTGACCCAGCTCATGATGGCCATTAACAGCAGCACCCAGAAGATCAGCGAGCCAAGGGTTTTGATAACAATCAACACTGCCGCCAGCACGATAAACACGCCGTCCATGGAGACGTACGGGTTCAGGAAGGCTTTCACGACACACAGCAGTAGCGCGATGAGCAATGATGCGCTGTCAATGGGCCCCATTGCCGGAATGATGCGACGCAGCGGGCCAACAATCGGCTGGGTGATTTTCACGATAAACTGGGAAAACGGGTTATAAAAATCACAGCGCGCCCACTGCATCCAGATACGCAGCAACAGCACCATCGTGTAAGCCTGGATAATCAGTGACAGGAGAGTGGACAACGTATTCATGGCGTTCCTCAGTGTTCCTTAGTTTTTTGTGTAATCGCGCGCGCCAAAAATGGCGGTTCCGATGCGCACCATGGTGCTACCTGCCGCAATGGCGGCCTGCATATCGTCAGACATACCCAGCGAAAGGGTGTCAACGCCAGGGTAACGTACCTTAAGCGCGTCAAATGCGACAGCCATTTGGCGGGCTACGGCAAACTGCCGTTCATAATCAGCCTCGGGGGCGGGGATCGCCATCAGTCCACGCAGGCAAAGACCGGGTAATTCCGCCACCTGCGCCGCCAGCGCGTCCAGTTCTGCAAGGGAAATGCCGGACTTGCTCTGCTCGTCACTGATATTAACCTGGATCAGCACGTTCAGCGGCGGCAGAGACGCCGGGCGCTGCTCGCTCAGGCGGCTGGCTATTTTGAGACGGTCCACGGTGTGGCACCAGTCAAAATGCTCTGCCACGAGACGGCTTTTGTTGGACTGTAACGGGCCGATAAAGTGCCACTGAATATCCGCGATGCCCGAATCCTTGAAATGGCGAATTTTATCTACGCCTTCCTGCACGTAGTTTTCACCAAAGCCACGCTGACCCGCTGCGTAAGCTTCTTCGATGGCGCTCGCAGGTTTTGTTTTGCTGACTGCAAGCAGTGTGACTTCTTCTGGAGCACGGCCGCAGGACGTTGCAGCGGCTGAGATTTTGTCCCTGACCTGTGCCAGGTTATGCGCAATATCGTTCATGTTCCCAGGTGGCTTTATGGATATGGAAAAAATAGTGGAGCTTAGTGTAAAGCATAATGTCTCGGATCTACACCTGTGCGATCGCCATCCGCCGCGCTGGCGAAGGCAAGGACGGCTGGAAGCCGCACCGTTCGCCGCTGTGGATATTCACGCGCTGCTCGCGGAACGTTTGAACACGCAGCAGCAACAGCAGTGGCAAGCGTGTGGACAGATTGATTTTGCCCTCAGTACCCCAGGGCTACAACGCCTTCGCGCCAGCGCGTTTTTACATCACGATGGGGTATCGCTTGCTCTGCGCCTGTTGCCTGACACCTGCCCGACGCTGGACATGCTGGACGTGCCCGCCGCAATCCCCGAATTACTGCGGCGCGACAACGGCCTTATTCTGGTTACCGGGGCGACGGGGAGCGGAAAATCCACCACCCTGGCGGCGATGGTAGATAACCTCAATCACCATCTCGACGGGCATATCCTGACTCTCGAAGATCCGGTGGAGTTTATCCATACAAGCAAACGTTGCCTGATCCAACAGCGGGAAATCGGCCCGCACTGTGCCTCGTTTGCCGCGGGGTTGCGCGCGGCATTACGCGAAGACCCGGATGTCATTTTGCTGGGCGAGTTGCGCGACAGCGAAACTATCCGCCTGGCGTTGACCGCCGCTGAAACCGGGCACCTGGTACTGGCAACATTACATACGCGCGGCGCGCCGCAGGCTATTGAACGGCTGGTGGACAGTTTCCCCGCTCAGGAGAAAGACCCGGTGCGCAGCCAGCTTGCCGGAAGCCTGCAGGCTGTGTTGTCACAGCGGCTGGAGGAAGACAGGCAGGGCGGGCGTGTGGCGCTGTTTGAACTGCTTATTAATACACCTGCGGTAGCCAACCTTATCCGTGAAGGAAAAACCCACCAGTTGCCCGGCGTGGTGCAGACCGGACAGCAGGCGGGAATGCAGACCTTTGACCAAAGCCGCCAGCAGCGGCAGGCGCAGGGGCGGCTTTAGCGGATGTTCAGCGCGTAGACCGCCGGTAACGCGCCTGCGGTGGCCATGATCTCCAGGCGCACATTTTGCGCGGTGACGGGGGCGGATAACTGGTGTTCACGCACGGATTGGTGGTTATTTGTTTCCTCGACCAGCAGGGTATTATCGGCCCAAAGCCGATAATGGGTGATGCAGTGTGGCGTTACGGGCAGAAAATGGCCCATCTGCACGGTTTCCATAGCGTTATCGAAATCGTTGTCCTGTACCAGCGTCAGGCGGGTGAAAGTTTGCGGTGCATCCCAGCCCCAGCGCAATACCGGTTTAATGTCATCGGGGGCAGGTACCCAGGCATTGGCCTGCTGCTCGGGGCGCAGACGACCATTAAGCACGTTGTCGGCGCGATAGCAGCTCAACGGCTGGCTAAAACGCAATGCAGGCATTACCTGATGCGGGCGGCGGCGCGGCAGCCAGAAGTCAAACTCATCGACGCCATAGTCACCGTCCACCACCTGGCGGGTATGTTTGGCGACGCGGGCATTCAGGCTATTAAACACGGTCATGATGCCAGGCAGATGTGTGTCAGTGAGGGCAATTTCTACCTGCGCGTTCGCCTCAAAGGCGATAAAAACATACTGATCGCGCTCGCTTTGCCACGGGAAATGTACCGTCTGTTCCTGTTCGCCCTCAACGTGTAGCGTTGTACTGGCGTACTGATAGTCGGGTGTGAAGTTACCGCTGCGCGCGCTGCCCAGAAGCGACACCTCAAGCGTCTGCTGAGAGGCGGAACGCAGGGTAAAGGTGATGTCGGGCAGCGATGCCCCGGTCTGAACAGGCAGCAGCAACGCCATTCTTTCGCCGAGCGAATGCCAGTGGCCGTTAGAGGCAAGCGTACTCAGCGAGTATTCACTGCTGGCGGTGACCGAAGCGCCCATGGCCGGGTCCTGTAACCACTGGCGGGGGATGTAGCATCCGCTGGCCTGTAATCGTTGTTGCAGCAGGCCGACATTATCCCGCTGGGCCAGCTCTGCGGGCGACAGATCATACGCTTTACACAGCGCAGCAGCGCGACCGACCACATCCCCCAGCAGACCGCAGGTGCACATCACACGGGCGCTACCAAAGGCAACGTGGGAGGCGGAAATAAGCCGCCCGGTCAGGAAAAGATTATCCAGCGAGCGGCTGTAAAGGCTTCGCAACGGAATGGTATAGGTGCCTTTGCTATGAAACTGGCGACAGCCATCATGGGTGCTGTAGACCCCATCTGCCGGATGCAGGTCGATAGACCAGCCGCCGTAGGCCACGGCATCGTAATGATCGCGCTGTTCAATGATGTCCTGCTGGCAAAGCAAATGATCGCCCATAAAACGACGGCTTTCGCGCTTACCCGGAATGACGCCAACCCATTCGATGGTCATGTTGGCTGCTTCCGGGAACTCGCCGGCGTTTTTAATGTAATCCCACACCCCCCAGACGATTTTCCACAGCTCCCATTTGATCTCTTCACTCTGGTGAACAGTGTCCAGCCGTCCGCCCCATTCCAGCCACCACAGGTCGCACCCATTCAGGGTGGACGTCAGGCGTTTGTAGCGGGGAATAGTAGTAATATCTTTTAACGCGAATGAGGGGGGAACAAAGCTTACCGGGCTGTTCGTCTGTTTGGTGTAGAAATAGATCGAGTGACCGAGCTTGTGACCGAAGTTGTCGCCAGGCGCCATTTTTTCCCCCAGCTCGTCAACCTCTTCAGCGCCTTCGCGGTATTCTGCCCCGGCCAGAAAACCCAGTACGCCATCCCCCGTTGCGTCGCAAAACTGGTCGGCGGTGACGGTATAAAATGTCTCATTGATGGCGTTAAAGGCGCTCACCTGGGTGAGGGTTCGCTGGTTTTTCTCCAGTTCGTAAATCGTGGTATTGAGCAGCAATGTCAGCCCCGGCTGGCTTTTTGCCATATCCAGCAGCACCAGATCGAACATTACCGGGTTACCCTCTTTGTTGCGCCAGAGATTCTCTTCGAGGATTTCCCCCATGATGCCGCCTTCACGCGCCCAGCGGTTATTGTTGCCCATATGCGATGTGGCGCCATTGGCCCACAGGCGAACTTCGCTGGACGCATTGCCGCCGAGCACCGGTCTGTCCTGGATCAATACGACCTGTAAGCCGTCCCTGGCGGCGGCGAGCGCGGCGCAAAGACCCGCGAGGCCACCGCCCGCCACCAGCAGATCGGCCTGCAACTGTTCAGAGGGAAAGACTCTGGACGCGGTTTGCGGATAGATGTTCATACCTTGTATCCTTCTTCACTGAACTGACGGTAAAATCGAAAACTCCTGCCACCTGAGAGATAAAGCCTGCTATGTCCTCACAACCGAACCAAAGCCTGATTGATGGCATTCGCTGCCTGCAATACCTGGTCTCCAGCGGCCGCGCGATTGGCTGTCGCGAACTGGCGCGTCTGATGGGGATCAATACCACCCGTGTAAACCGGTTGCTGATGACGATGGCATCCATTGGTCTGACGATGCAGGACGACCATCGTCGTTACCTTCCCGGCCCCGGCATTCATGCGCTGGCGGCGCAGGCGATACGCGGCTCGGCACTCTTTTCCCAGGCGCTCCCCCTGCTGGAAAGCTACGCGCCCAAAGACATCGTGGTGGCGATGGGCGTGCTCTGGGAGGATCAGGTGATTTATATCTATCACTCCGAACCCGGTAGCCAGATGAGCCAGGCGCTGGCCGGTTTTCATATGCTTCCCGCATGGCAGTCGGTCATCGGTATGTCGCTTCTGGCGGCAGAGAGCGATGAAGAACTGCAAAAACGTTTTGTCGACGAACAGTGGCGGCAACTTGCGCCGCATATTGCCCAGCAACGTGAGTTCGGACGTGTGGTCTGGCATCACGATGATGGCGAGGTTTCGATGGCGAAGCCTCTTGGCGCACACTCTGCCGCGCTGGCGTTTGCCGGAATGTGGCAAGCCGACGACGCAGCCATTGATGAACGTTTAAGTGAACTTCACACTCTGGCGCGGCGGCTGACGCAAAAACCCTGACGCATTTAATTTCTGACTAATGTTTCTTTTATAGAAACATTAATGAAAAAGCAAAAAGCACACCCTGGAAATGTGAGGGGGATCGGGGGATTGCGTTTTGGGGAAGGGAGAAGACAAAAAAGGCTGAGCGGCGCTCAGCCTGAGAATCACAGATGCTGCTCGAAGTAGCTTTCGAGGATGATAACCGCAGAGGCAGAATCAACGCTGCCTTTATTCAATGCACGAAAACCGCCGCGCTCAAACAGACCCGCGCGGGCTTCTACCGTACTCAGTCGCTCATCATGCAATATAATTTTTGCCCCGAAACGGCCATGGATTTTATTGGCGAAATTGCGTGCGCGTGCGGTCAATGGTTGCTCTGTGCCATCCATATTCAGCGGCAGGCCGACAATAACGGCTTCCGGCTGCCACTCTTTTAACAGCTTCTCGATAAGCTTCCAGTCCGGCGTCCCGTCTTGCGCTTTCAGGGCGTTCAGAGGACGCGCCGTTCCGGTTATGCGTTGTCCGATGGCGACGCCAATACTTTTGGTACCAAAATCAAAGGCCAGCAGGGTTCCACTCATCAGGCATGCCCTGCCACGCCCGGCATGGTCGAGATATCAATGCCGATAAGTTTTGCCGCTTCCCGCCAGCGGTCAGCGATAGGCGTTTTAAACAGGATATTTTGATCCGCAGGCGCGGTAAGCCAGGCGTTATCCAGGATCTCCTGTTCAAGCTGACCTTTTTCCCATGAGGAATAGCCCAGCGCGACCAGCACGTCCTTAGGTTGATCGGCCGTGCCCAGAGTCTCCAGAACATCGCGCGAGGTGGTGATCACGGTGTTATCCGAAACGCGAATGCTGGAAGAGAAACTGGCGGGCGGTGTGTGCAGAATAAACCCGCGATCTTCCGCCAGGGGGCCGCCAAGCAGCACCGGTTTATCCAGACGAATGGCCGGATCGCGTGCTTCCGGGTTAATTTTCAGCTTCTCCAGGACGCTTTCAACTTTCAGGTTTTCAAGGGGCTTATTAATGATAAGGCCCATGGCGCCGTCTTCGTTGTATTCGCAAATATAAACCACCGATCGCCGAAAAAGGGGATCATGGAGAGCAGGCATGGCAATAAGAAAGTGATGCTGTAAATTCATTGTCAGAGGTTCTGTTTCCTGGTTCAAAAAAGCAGCAGCCTAGTATGAGGGGAAAGCTGCACGCTGTCACTAGCCAGACTTTGGAGTTTAAGAGCGGGTTCCCTCCCGCCATCCTTTTACCCGACCTGTTCGCGTTGCCTGTGCGTTGGCAGCGTTATGCGACCCGAATGAGCCCGAGTAAATCTCTTTATTGTTTCGCCAGGCGTTTTTCGATTGCGTCCATCAGCATGCCGGTAATAGAGATCGGGAACTCCGCCTCGATCTCACGTACGCAGGTTGGGCTGGTGACGTTAATTTCGGTCAGACGATCGCCGATAATATCCAGACCGACGAAAATCAGCCCTTTGGCTTTCAGCGTCGGGCCGACACGGCGAGCAATCGCCCAGTCGCTTTCGGTCAGCGGACGCGGTTCGCCGCGGCCACCTGCGGCCAGGTTACCACGTGTCTCGCCACCCTGCGGGATACGCGCCAGGCAGTATGGGACCGGCTCGCCATCCACCACCAGCACACGTTTATCGCCATCTTTAATAGCCGGCAGATAGTTCTGCGCCATGCAGTAGCGGGTGCCCAGCTCAGTCAGGGTTTCGGTGATAACACCCAGGTTCGGATCGCCCTCTTTGACGCGGAAAATCGAGGTGCCGCCCATGCCGTCGAGTGGCTTGAGGATGATATCGGTGTGTTTTTGCCAGAACGCTTTAAGCTGCGCTTTATTGCGCGTCACCAGCGTTTCCGGGGTCAGTTCCGGGAACCAGGCGGTAAACAGTTTTTCGTTACAATCGCGCAGGCTCTGCGGCTTATTGACGATCAATGTGCCTTTTTCTTCGGCACGTTCAAGGATATAGGTGGCGTAGATAAATTCGGTATCGAACGGTGGATCCTTACGCATCAGCACCACGTCCAGCGAGGCGAGTTCGATATCCTGTTCGCTGCCAAACTCATACCATTTGTCGTAGTTTTGCTCGACGGAAAGCAGGCGGGTACGCGCACGGGCTTCACCGTTGATCAGGTAAAGATCCGCCATTTCCATATAGTGCAGTTCGTAGCCGCGACGCTGCGCTTCGAGCAGCATGGCGAAGCTGGTGTCTTTTTTGATATTAATCTGCGCGATGGGGTCCATCACGATGCCGAGCTTAATCATAGGCTTCTCCGTTTAACCCAGATCGCCAAACCGCACCTGCAGCGCGGTAATGGCAGTAAGGGCAGTTGTCTCTGTGCGCAATACGCGGGGTCCCAACAGAATATCAGTAAACTGGTAGCGCGAGGTCATGGCGATTTCGTCTGCCGTCAACCCGCCTTCCGGGCCAATCAGTAATCGTACGCGTTCCACCGGCAACGGCAGAGTATTAATGCTCTGGCTGGCGCGAGGATGAAGATTGAGCTTAAGGCCGCTCTCTTCTTCCGCACACCACTGTTCGAGATCCATTGCCGGGCGAATCTCGGGAATACGGTTACGACCACACTGTTCACAGGCGGCGATGGCGATCTTCTGCCACTGCTGGATCTTTTTATTCAGTCGCTCGGCATCGAGTTTAACGCCGCAGCGCTCAGAAAAAAGTGGCGTAATGAGGCTTACACCCAGTTCGATCGATTTCTGGATGGTAAATTCCATTTTCTCGCCGCGAGACATCACTTGGCCCAGATGAATGTGCAACGGCGACTCCCGATCGTCCACCTCTCCCTGAATCACTTTAACGATAACGCTCTTTTTATCGGCGCGGGTGATTTCAGCGTCAAACACCTGGTTGGATCCGTCAAAGAGCTGAATAGCCTGGCCATGGCCCATGCGTAATACGCGGCCAACATGGTTTGCCGCATCATCAGCGAGTGCGATTTCAGTGCCCGTCTGGATGAGTTCAGGGTGGTAGATGCGTGGGACGCGCATAGTTCAGATTTCCGTGTGAAGTGTGGCGCATTTCCCCTCGCCGTAATCAGGCTGGTTTCTGCCCTCTCCCTTTCGGGTAGAGGGCCGGGTGAGGGGCAATGTACCTGCAAATTTACAATTGCCGCTAGTGTAGGTTAGCTCTTTCGCGCCATGCAAGCGCGCTGCACGTAAGGGTTATGATTCCCCTGAACCTGAGCGATGCGCGAATCACGCGTACATTCCCAGTCGGTCACCGGGTAGAGTTTATCCCAGGCGGTAAAAAGCTGTGTCTGTTGGCGCGACAGGGTGAGCTGATATTGATCGCGCATATAGAAGTAAGTACGGGCAATCACGCCACGGGCGCTGGCAGGAGGCTCGGCCAGTTTGGCCTTGAAGTCAACCTTCATTTCGCAGCGACCATACTGGCCTTCGCCACCGTTCCACTGACCGTACATAAAGTTGCCGCGATCGGCATTCACTTCCCCCACGGCGGGTTGCAGGTTATGCATGTCGCTTTCCATCTTGCGATAGACAGGGTCTTTGGCGCAGTTTTTCCGTCCGCCATCCTGCCAGCACTGACGCTGATGGCCGAATTGCCAGGCCGGGACAACATGCTCCCATTCAATTCGGCTGGCGCGGTTTTCATTTTTGCGCACCTTATAACCGCAAGAGGCCAGATCGACCACCCCTTTTTTCCCTTGCCACTGAATTTTACAGCCGCAATAAAAGTCGCCCGGTACGTCGGCATTGACGTTAACACCGGCAGCTTTCGCCTGCGCGAAGCTATTGATGCCGCCCGCCAGTACCGGCGCGCTGAGAATAAGCAGTAAAGATGAGATAACGCGTAACATTGAGAACTCCCTGTCAACTGGAGTGCGCAACGTAGCGGAAGCGATTGTCAGATGCAATCAGTTGGCGTGGAAAACATTCTTAATGGTTCATGTAATTAGCGCTCAGGTACCAGCGTTTCGCCGCAGTGTACGCAGCGATAGGTGGTCTCACCGCGCACTATGCGATTGTGTCGGCGCACGGTCAACTGATGCTGTTGGCATTTGCAGCGGTAGGGAAAGGTATTGCGCCGTACCGATTCCAGTTCAAACTGATGAGTCCGGCGCGCGGGGACGCCAAGCACGCTTTCCATCATCCATTTCCACTCTTTGCCGTGTGGTGAAACGCGGCCAAAATGTTTCCACACCAGCAGATGCGCCAGTTCGTGCGGCACCACCTCGTCAATAAACGCCTGCTGGTTTTCCATCAGCAACACGGGGTTGAGGCGGATTTCATACGTATTGAGCCAGGCCGTGCCTGCCGCCGTCCCCCGTTGCTGATAAACCAGTTTGGGTTCCGGATAATTACGCTCAAGTTTCTGATTGGCCAGGGCAAGTTTTTCCCGCAGGCTGCGCATCACGGCCTGCTGTATAGCGATGGGGAGACGGGTGGTTTTCATAATCGCAGAGAATAGGGCGGGGAGCGGGGGAGTGCAAGGAAAAGCCTCCTCCGGACAGGGAGCGAGGCTTCATTCTGACTTACAGCGATTGCAGGAAGGTCAGCAAATCGTTGTTCAGTTGATCCTGATGGGTCACTGCAAAACCGTGCGGCGCATTGTCATACACTTTTAACTGTGCGCCGGGGATCATTTCTGCAGCCACTTTACCGGTCGATTCGAACGGTACGATCTGGTCGTTACTGCCATGAATCACCAGCGTCGGCACGTTAACTTTAGCAATATCCTGACGGAAATCGGTCTCGCCGAAGGCGGTGACGCAATCAATGGTCCCTTTGAGTGAGGCCAACAGTGCAATGTTCAACGTCTGGGTCAGCACACCTTGAGAAACCGTCTGCCCGGCGTTAATACCATAAAACGGCGTGGCGAAATCGCTGATAAATTGCGCCCGGTCTTTGCGCAGTCCGTCGCGAATGCCCTCGAAAACGCTGGCATCGACACCCTGTGGGTAGTCCGCCGTTTTGCCGAAAATCGGCGTCACCGCACCCAGCAGTACCAGCGCTTTGACGCGCGCCGTGCCGTAACGACCGATATAGCGCGACACATCGCCGCCGCCCATGGAGAAGCCCACCAGCGTCACATCCTGCAGATCAAGCGCGGTGATGAGATCGTTAATGTCGGAGGCGAAGGTATCGTAGTTGTACCCTTCCCACGGCTGGTCGGAGCGGCCAAAACCGCGGCGGTCAAAGGCGATGACGCGATAGCCGCGCTCGGCCAGGAAATTCAACTGGCTGTCCCACATATCGCCATCCAGCGGCCAGCCGTGGCTGAACAATACCGGTTTTCCCGCGCCCCAGTCTTTGTAATAAATCTGCGTACCGTCCTGCGTTTTGATTGTGCTCATACGTAAATCCTCACTGTCGCTATTGCTTGGGTTGATAGGGGTTGCTGTTACATTATGGGTGCTATCAGATAACGTGCTTCGGGAAGCTGCCCGCCGCGATGGAATGCCTGTACCTTGCTTTGAATCAGCAAGTCATTCACCGTGTGACGCTCCAGTTGGCGCAGATGCTCAATCCATGTGCCGACCACGAACGATTCCACAAAGACGCCAGGGCGCTGGACATCCTCATAGACAGACCAGCTCAACGCGCCGCCGCGTACCCGTACCCGGCGAATCTCCTGGATGCAGACGACAAAGCGGGAGACATCCTCGGGATCGATCAGATATTCATACATCACCATCACCGGGCCACGTTCATGTGAGATATCAAGCGCCTGGGCATTACTGTCGATATTGCGTATGTCCAGATTGAGGTCTGGATCTTTATTCAACTGCCAGCGCAGCACCGTCAGGCTTGCCAGCAGCATGCCCACTGTTGCCACGCACAATGAGGCTGGAATACTAAAGTGCGATGCCAACTGGCCCCAGATGGCGCTACCGAGCGTCATCGAACCAAAAAAGACGGTCAGATAGACGGCCAGCGCCCGGGCTTTCACCCATTTAGCGGCACTACGCTGCGCCCCGACATTGAGGGTGGAGAGCACCGCAATCCAGGCGAAACCGGTCAAAAATTCAAAAGCGTTGAGCAGCCAGAAATGACGGATAAATGCCAGCGCCAGCATGCTGATAGCGAAAATGACGCTGTTAAGTACCATCAGCCTGTCCGGGTTGAGGCGCTTACGTAAACGCGGCAGCACTATCGCGCCGCAAATCGCTCCCAGACCGATACAGGCCAGCATGATGCCGTAACCGCCAGGTCCAAGGCCCAACTCACGGCGCGCTACCAGCGGCAGCAGCGCCCAGCCGGCGCTGGCGAAGGTGAAGAACGCCACGGTACGCACCAGCACGTTACGCAGTACCGGGGCGGCATGCACGTAGCGCAGCCCGGCGCGTACGGCGGAAAAGAAGTGTTCCGGCGGCAGGCGCTGAATCAACGGTTCGGCTTTCCAGCGCCACAGGACCCAGGCGACGCCCAGCACCGATGTCGCATTGAGGGCGAAGACCACCCATGGTCCGGCAAAAGAGAGGATCAGCCCACCCAGCGCCGGGCCAATGGCGCGGCTGATGTTGATACCGAGTGAATTCAACGCGATGGCCGGGGCCAGTTCGTGTTTTTCCACCAGGTCCGGCACAATGGCCTGAAACGGTGGTGAACTCATCGCTGCACCGGTGCTTAGCAAGAACGCGGCAATCAGCAGCACCAGCGGCGTGACCAGCCCGAAGAGAGAAAGCAGGGTTAGCCCGGCGGCGGCAATAAACACCCATAGCTGGGAAAACAGCAGATATTTGCGCCGGTCGACAATGTCTGCCATCACGCCGGAGGGGAGGGCGAAAAGAAACATCGGCAGACTGCTCGCCGCCTGAACCAGCGCCACGGAAAGCGGGTCGGCGCTTAACGTCAGCATGGTCCAGTTCACCCCCACATCGTTCATCCATGAACCGATGTTGGAGACCACCGTGGCAATCCACAGCATCCGAAATACCGGCTGGCGCAGTGGCTGCCAGGAGGACGCGCCAGCGGATGCGGCGGGCGGTGTTTGTGCCGTCGCCGCATGAACATCATTGACTTGCGCCATGCCTGAACTCCTGTTTGTCCGGCATATTTACCCGCCATTTACCCGGGCCGGTTAACGCCAGCGTGGTGAAGATGATGAGCAGCAGCCAGCCAAATTGTCCTTCCGCGATACTCCATTGCGGGTGCACAACCAGCATGGCAACCAGCAGCACGCCAATAATCGGCAGACAGGCCAGCCGCGCACCAGGACCGAGAATGATGAATATCGGGCACACCACCTCAGCAAAAATGGCGGGCAGCAGGCTGAACCAGGGGCCAAACCCAAACGGATCCTCAATTCGGCTCAGTTCTTGATGAAAGTTCAGCACCTTCGGCAGACCATGCACATAGAGAAGCAACAGGCTGCCGGTCAGGCGCAGGAATAACAGCCCCGCATCAATACGGGGCGACATCAGCGTTGTGTTTTTCATAGGCATCAGAACGCGAAGCAACTGCAGCCGAGCGCGCCCCAGAAGGCGTTATCGTCTGAAACCGGAATGGACGATCCGCGCGCTACATTGTGCTGGTGGTTATGCACGCCACAGGGGCCGCTACAGTGATGTGCGGCGGGCATCATGCCGACGCGTGTTTGCTGTGGCGGCGCGCTGCGGTAGTGACCCGGCACGTTGACCACCGGCGACCACTCCGGCAGTACCGGGATCGCAGGCGGAGCCTCGGCGCTGAAACCGCCTGCGGCATAGACGATGTTGCCATTAACCACGGTCAGAACCGACTCAATGCCTTTGATCTCGTCTTCCGGCACGCGGAAATAGTCTTTGCTCAGGACGGCGAGGTCAGCCAGTTGGCCCACTTTAATCTGGCCTTTTTTGCCCTGTTCGCTGGAGAACCAGGCGCTGCCCTGTGTCCAGAGCATCAGCGCCGTGTCACGGTCGAGTCTGGCATTGACGTCGTACATCTGCATACCGCCGACGGTGCGTCCGGAGACCAGCCAGTACAATGCGGTCCACGGGTTGTAGCTGGCCACGCGGGTTGCGTCGGTTCCCAGCCCGACCGGCACGCCGGTTTCGAGCATTTTCGTCACCGGCGGGGTATGGCGGACTGCGTCCATGCCATAACGTTCCGCGAAGTATTCCCCCTGAAACGCCATACGGTGCTGAACGGCGATACCGCCGCCGAGTGCTTTGATGCGGTCAATGTTTTGCTGGGTCACGGTTTCTGCGTGGTCGAAAAACCAGTGCAGACCATTGAACGGAATATCACGGTTCACGCGCTCGAACACGTCGAGCATGCGGCTGATCGATTCGTTATAGGTGGCGTGCAGGCGGAACGGCCAGCGGTGCTCAACCAGGTGGCGTACCACGCGCTCCAGCTCATCTTCCATGCCGGGTGCGAGATCCGGGCGCGGTTCAAGAAAATCTTCAAAATCCGCAGCAGAGAACACCAGCATTTCACCCGCGCCGTTGTGGCGGAAGAAATCGGTGCCCTGGCCCGGCGTCAGCATGTCGGTCCATTTCTCGAAATCTTCCAGCTCATGTCCGGGGCGCTGGGTGAAGAGGTTATAGGCGATGCGGATAGTCATCTGCTCTTTGGCGTGCAGTTCGCTGATCACTTCGTAATCTTCCGGGTAGTTCTGAAAACCGCCGCCCGCATCGATAGCGCTGGTCAGGCCCAGACGGTTTAGCTCGCGCATAAACTGGCGGGTGGAGTTAACCTGCTGTTCCAGCGGCAGCTTTGGCCCTTTGGCCAGTGTGGCATAGAGGATCATGGCGTTTGGCCGCGCAATCAGCATGCCGGTAGGATTGCCGTTGCTGTCGCGCTGGATCTCTCCCCCCGGCGGGTTCGGCGTATCTTTGGTGTAGCCGACAACGCGCAGAGCAGCGCGGTTGAGCAGGGCGCGGTCATAGAGATGAAGAATAAAGACCGGGGTATCCGGCGCGGCCTCGTTAATCTCGTCAAGCGTCGGCATGCGGCGCTCGGCAAATTGAAATTCGCTCCAGCCGCCTACCACGCGTACCCATTGCGGTGAGGGGGTACGCAGCGCCTGTTCTTTCAGCATCCGCAGGGCGTCCGCCAGCGACGGCACCCCTTCCCAGCGCAGTTCGAGGTTATAGTTCAGACCACCACGGATCAGGTGCAGGTGCGAGTCATTGAGGCCCGGAATGGCGGTGCTGCCGTTGAGATCCACCACTTTGCTGCCGTCGCTGTGATATTCCATGACGTCGGCCTGAGTGCCCACCGCCAGGAATTTGCCGTCACGGATGGCGACCGCTTCTGCGACCGGGTTTTCCCTGTCTACCGTATGAAATTTGCCGTTGATGAATATCAGTTCGGCTTTACCGAGTGAGACCATAAATCCTCCTGTCTGAGCCATCCGAAGCAGGCCTGATGCTGCCGGACGATAAGATGCGATGCTCCGTGAGAACAGAGCGTGGAAGTGGGAGGGATTATGGTGAGCTGGTGAAAACGGCGTCTAGTTATACGAAGGTATACCTATACGAACGTATAGTTATACACAGAGATAATAGTTCTCATTTCTGACAACTCTTACTATCCGTCCCGACAGCAGCGTCCGGGACGAACGTCATTTCGCCTGCTTAAGCCGCGCGAGAATACCCCGGTCACTGTCAGCAAAACGTCCGCTCCCCTTTCACGGGAAACTGCTCCTTAACGACAACGGGTATTCTTATGAACAACGCTAAGCTTGAAGTACTGACTCCCCAGAACTGCCAGATTATTTTTATCGATCAGCAACCGCAGATGGCGTTTGGCGTGCAGTCGATTGACCGCCAGGTGCTGAAAAACAATGTCGTTGGTCTGGCGAAAGCGGCAAAAGTTTTCAACATTCCAACCACCATCACCACCGTTGAGACGGAAAGCTTCTCCGGAAATACCTTCCCTGAACTGCTGGACGTATTCCCCGAGCATGACCTTCTTGAGCGCACGTCCATGAACTCCTGGGATGACCAGAAAGTGCGTGATGCGCTGGCGAAAAATGGTCAGAAAAAAGTGGTGGTATCAGGCCTGTGGACAGAAGTGTGCAATAACACGTTCGCCCTGTGCGCCATGCTGGAAGGGGGATATGAAATCTATATGGTGGCGGATGCTTCCGGCGGTACTTCGAAAGAAGCACATGATTACGCGATGCAGCGCATGATTCAGGCGGGGGTGATCCCGGTGACCTGGCAGCAGGTGTTGCTGGAGTGGCAGCGTGACTGGGCGCACAAAGAGACCTACAACGCGGTGATGGATATCGTGAAGGAACACTCTGGCGCCTATGGGATGGGCGTTGATTATGCCTATACCATGGTGCACAAAGCGCCGGCTCGCGCTAAAGGCGCTCACCGCACGCTGGCGCCGGTTCCGGCCAATAAATAATGTGCAGGGGCGGCGCGTCAGCGTCGCCCGGCTCTGAACCCGATAAGGGGAGAATGACCATGAGTACAGCGCTCATTTCCCTCGGCGCAGGTGTGTTTATTGGGCTGGTTTATGCCTTGTTAAAGGTCCGTTCGCCGGCACCGCCAGCGGTAGCCCTGGTAGGGCTGCTCGGCATGCTGGCAGGTGAACAGGCTATCTCTGCGTTGCGCCCGCACCATGAACCCCAGGCCGCCATAAGTCAGCCACAGGCTGCAGCGCAAACGGCAGACAACGCGATCCTTTCTCAACGCCATCAGACAGGGGCAGGCTAACCATGTTGAAATCGTATGTCATTTCTCTGGCGGCGGGCCTGTTAGCGGGCGTTATCTATGGCGCAATGCAGGTACACTCACCCGCGCCACCGATCGTCGCCCTGCTGGGCCTTTTTGGTATGCTGGTCGGCGAACAACTGATTCCGCTCGCCCGGCGACTTCTGCGCCGCGAGCCGGTGACAATGGCCTGGTTTCGTCATGAATGTGTGCCCAAAATCAGCGGCACGCCACCTCCTGACGACAAAAGCGCCCCTTAGCCAGAGGGCAGACAGAGGAGTACGGCATGAGGCTGTCACCGCGCATTGTCATTATCGATGATGAACGTTCCGTCCGTAGTGGATTAAGCAACCTGCTCCAGTCGGAGGGGTACGACTCTGACGCCTTCGACTCTGCGGAGGCATTTCTTCATAATGAATCCGCGCTGTCTGACGCATCTCTGCTTATTATTGATATCAAGCTAAAAGGTATGAGCGGCCTGGATTTGTATCGCCGGGTGGCTCAGCTTTGCGCGCCGCCGCCGGTGATTTTTATTTCCGGACATGAAGATGAAAACCTGTCGCGTTATGCTCCCGAGTTCGGGGGCGTTACGCTGCTGCGTAAGCCCATTAAAATCGAAACGCTGCTGGAACAGATCCGCCGCGAACTCTCTGTGTGAGGAGCGCTAATGAGCGAGAAACTTTCTGCTGCCGGTAAAATGATGGATGGTGAGGTTGTCACCTTAACCGATGACATCATTTTCACGCCGCTGACGCAGGAAGGAGGGATTGCCTGGACACTCTGCCAGCCGCTCCATTCCGGCAGCAGTTTTATCCTTGCCAGCGCGGCCGTATCTGGCGATGAAGCCGCGTTTCATACGACCCAACGCTTAAAAAATGAATTTGCGCTTCGCAGGCGACTCTCAGACGCATGGGCGATAAAACCGTTCAGCAGTACCAGCTATCATGGTCATTACGCACTGGTTTATACGCCATTTCCTTTCCGCACCCTTGCCCAACTGCCCCGGCTGCGCACACGAAGCATTACCGATTTTCTTTCGGTTGCCATTGGCCTCTGTGCCCCGCTACGCCAGATGCATGCGCAGGGGCTGATGCACAGCGATATCAAACCAGGCCACTTTTTTATCGACCCCGGCGGTGCTTATCGACTGGGGGGATTTGGCCTCGCCAGCGAAGGGACGAACGCCTTCGACCCGTCTCGCCTGACGGAGCCTGGCGGTACGCTGGCGTATATGTCGCCGGAGCACACCTCCCGTACGCCGGACAGGGTCGACAGCCGCAGCGATCTCTATAGTCTTGGCATTGTGCTCTATGAACTGCTGACCGGCGAGCTGCCCTTCGATCTCAGCGATGGCGGGCAGGCTGAATGGGCTCATCACCATATCGCTTCCGCCCCCAGACCGCCCCGGCAGGTACGCCCATCGGTTCCCTCAACGCTGTCGGACATCATTTTGCGACTGCTGGAGAAATCGCCGGACAACCGTTACCAGACCGTCGACGGATTGATTGCCGACCTGCGTCGCTGCGAGGCTTCGCTGGCTAAAAACGGTGAAATTACGCCGTTTATTCCCGGCTTGCAGGACCGGGTTGCGGCGCGTCTGCAGCCGGACCCACTTTTTCTCGACCACCCGCAACACCATCAACTGCTGGCGGTATTTGACCGGGTGGCGGAAAGTGGTGCGCACGCCCTGGTCACGATCGGTGGACCGCCGGGCTGCGGTAAATCTTCGCTCATTGCCTCGGCGCTGAGAAAGTTGCAACAGCGCCAGGCGTTACTCGCGGTGAGTAAGGCCGACCAGTATTCGCCGGTTTTGCCTTATACGGTTATCGCCTCTGCGTTTCGCGCGCTGACGCTCTGGCTGCTAGGCCAGGGCGCGGAAGAGGTGGCTCGCTGGAAAATGCGTTTAACGCGAGCGCTTGGCGTGCATGCAGCGCTGGCGGTCAATCTGGTGCCGGAGTTAGGTCTACTGCTTGAAAACCCACCGTCGACCGTTGTGAATACCCAGTCGGCGGATAGCAGAATGCGTTTCAATCTGATGGCGCACCGGCTTGTTGAGGCGTTTGCCACACCGGACCGACCACTGGTACTGCTGATTGATGATATTCACTGGATAGATCAGGCCAGCCTGCATCTGCTGGAGCACCTTGTCAGTTGCAGCGAGTCGCTACCGCTGCTGCTGGTGGTTTCGTACGCTGACACCGGCGTATTTGCGGATGGCAGTGAAGAGGCTCTGTTATCGACTCTGCGCGTCGGCGCCCGCTATACCGTTGAACTGCGGCCTGAGCCGTTGAGTGTAAAAGCGGTGTCGCGATGGCTGGCGGAACTGTTGCAGACGCGGGCCTCCTGCCTCGGTGAACTGGCGGCGCTGATCCACGAAAAAACCGGCGGTAATCCGCTCTTTACGCATGAATTTATTCAGCGCATCGTCAAAGACGGGCTGATTACTCATCACAAACAGCATGGCAAATTGCACTACGATTCACATGCGATCCGTTCGCGTAACTACACGGAGAATGTCGCTAGCCTGGTGCTGCAACAACTGGCGGAGATGCCCTCCCTGACGCGCAGGCTGCTGGGCTGTCTGGCCTGTGTGGGGGGAAACGGTAACCCCGCACTGCTCAGTGCGATGCAGAAGATAGCGCCGGCGCTGCTACATGAACATCTGCTGCCTGCTGTTGCCGCCCGACTGATCAGCCGCAGCGGTGACCAGTACGCCTTTACCCACGATCGGGTGCAGAAGGCGGCGCAGGCGCTGCTCGAAGCGGATGATATCTGTCATCTCCATTTTGCTGCCGCGCGGTTCTTTACCGACGCGGTGTCACAAAACGACTGCAATGAAAATCTGTTTCTGGCGGTCCACCACATTACTTCCTCCATTGACTGTGTTCGCGTTTCGCCCCAGCGAGACAATTATCGCGCTATCTGCCGTCTTGCTGCGCAGCGCGCCAGGTTGACGGGGGATTATGCCTCGGCGGTGCGTTATCTGCGTACCGCGCGGTTATTGAAAGAAGATGCCCTGATTACCGCGCCGGATGAGGATTTCGCGCTCGCTTTTGAAGAGGCGGAGTGTGAGTTTTTGCAGGGTAATCTGCCTTCTGCGCTGACGCTGTGTCATCAGCTCCTGCGCGCGCCGGGCAGCCTGCAACAAAAGGCGGTTACCGCAGGCATGATGGCGGAAGTGCAAATGCGACAGTCGGATATGGGTCTTGCGCTGGAGACCGCCCTGGCCTGGCTTGCGGTGTTCGGCATTCACCTGAGCCGTGCGCCGACAGATGCGGAGTGCGATGATGCCTGGCAACGGATAGAGGCGCGCATTGGGGATGACCCGGCGAAGCTTTTTCGCCAGCTTGCGCGAATTGACAACCCCGAGGCCGAAGCCGTCATCAACCTGATGCTCAGCGCCAGTATGTTTTCCGCGTTTACCGCCCCACGCCTGCATTTTCTTTTACTCTGCCGAATCATACTGATGACCCTGGAGCATGGCTTCAGCGGTGCGTTCACTACAGCGATTGCCTGGTACGGCGTCCTGACTGGCTGTCGCTACCATACGTACGAAAAGGGGTATATGTACACGCTGCTGGGGCGCGATTTGGTTGAGGAACATCCGCTAAATCCCTTTATGGGGCGTACCTTTCTGGCGGTAGATTTGTGCAGTGCCTGGGTCAAACCGCTGAGCGTAGCGGTGGATCACGCTAAAGCATGCTTTAGTGCGGCGGTCGAGCACGGTGATTTAACCGCGGCCTGCCTTATTATTCGCCATCAGACGATGAACTTCCTGATCCGTGGCGATCATCTCGATGGGGTGCTGACGACCATTGAAGGCGGGCTGAGTTTTATCCGCAAGTTACGTTTCCCGGATGTTGAGGTCATGCTGCTTATCCAGCGTCTGTACGTTAACCATTTGCGTAATGCCGGTTCGGGCACGTTAAGTGGTCATAATCTCTTTTCCGCAGCGCTCCTGGACTCAACCAATAAACCCGAGAGGCAGCCGATACCGCTGACCATTTTTTGGTTCTGGCTCTATCAGGGAATGGCCCATTTTATGGCTGGCGAGTATGACGATGCTTCCCGCTGCCTGGAAAGGGCGGCGCCGGTAGCCGATATGGTACCGGGCTATCTGCATCTGCTGGATTATCACTTCTACAGCGCCCTTTCGCTGGCACAGAGGTTGACGCCGGCAACCGTGACCTCCGAACAGCGGGAAATCCTTGGCGCACATTATGAAGTTATCGCTCGCTGGGCGGATCACAACCCGGCGACCTTTGCCGATAAGGTGGCGCTGGTGCGCGCGGAGCTGGCGAGGCTGGAGCAGGCGAACGATCTCGCCATCGCCTCGTACGAAAACGCCATCGCCCTTTCCGCTGAGGTTGAATGTCATCCGGTGAATGGCCTGGCGTGTGAACTGGCCGGGGGCTTTGCTAAAACCATGGGCTGGCATGTGGCAGCAGACGGCTATTTCCGAAATGCCTTCACTGCATGGCGGCGCTGGGGGGCGATGGCAAAGCTGCGTCAGCTTGAAAGGCAGTACCCCCATCTGGCCTCCGCAGGGCAACGCTCGCCTTATGACACCATCACCTTCGCGCAAAACGAAATGATGCACGATCTGGAGAGTGTACTGCGGGCGGTCCGCGCGATGACCGAAGAGATTGACCTCGACCGCCTTGTGCATACCTTGATGACGATGTTGCTGGAGCGGGCGGGGGCGCAGCGTGGGCTCTTGATTCGTATCCTTGATAACACCATTCCTGAAACTCAGGCATGGGCAGAGACATCCTCGGAAGGGGTGAAGGTCCAGATTGTCCGGGAGCGCCCCTCGGCTACCGATATGCCGTTGTCGGTACTGACGGCAGTGATGCGTACCGGACAGGAAATTCGTATCAGCAAGTCTGAGTTGTTCGGTCCGTTCAGCCAGGATCCCTATCTGGTGACGTCTGGTGCAGGCATCATGTGCGTACCGATGCATAAGCAGGGCAAACTGGTGGGGGTGTTGTACCTGGAAAATCGGGTAATGCCGGAGATTTTCACCGCCGGGCATTCGCGTATCGTCAGAATGCTGGCGGCGCAGGCGGCGGTTTCGCTGGAGACGGCGCGCCTTTATGCCGAGCGGGTCGAAGAGAACGTGCAGCGTCGCCGGGCGGAAAAAGAGCTGCGCGCCAGCCAGACCTCGCTGATGCTCGGGGAGAAAATCAGCAATACCGGCACCTGGCGCTGGGAGCTGGAACAGGATGTGATGTTTGTTTCCGACGAGTATGCGCGCATCCTGGGCCTGCCTGAGCATCAGCGTACGTTATCAATGGCCGACTTTATGACGCTGGTGCATCCGGAGGATTTCCCGCGTATCAACACGCTGGTTACCGATAGCGTGCGTAATGGCGTCTCAATGCGCGCGGAGTTTCGTATTTTCCGCCCGGATGGCGAATGCCGTTATATTCTGGGCGTGGGCAACCCGGTGGAATATGAGGCTAACGTCGCGGAATATTTCGGCGTGATTACCGATATCACGGCGCGTCGCCAGTCTGAGGATGCGGTTCGCGTGGCGCAGGCCGATCTCGCCCGTGTTTCCCGTGCGACCACCGTTGGTCAGTTGACGGCCTCTATCGCCCATGAGATTAACCAGCCGCTGATGTCGATTGTCGCCAATGCGGGCGCCAGCCTGCGCTGGCTGAGCCGCGAGCCTGCGATGCTGGGTAATGCACGCGCCAGCCTGGAAGAGATCATTAGCGAAGGGGAGCGTGCGGGTAACATTATCCGCGGTCTGCAGGCGCTGACGAGAAACCAGACCTCAGGTTGCACGCGGATTAACCTGCATCACCTTGTCTACCATATTGTGGCGCTCTCGCGCAGCGAGCTGGAACGCCAGGAGATCGCGCTGCATTACCATCTGGAAGCGCAGGATGCCGCGATTTTTGGCGACAGCGTACAAATACAGCAGGTGCTATTAAACCTGATCGTCAATGCGATTGATGCAATGGCGGGGATAGATGATCGCCCGCTGATGCTTACGGTGAGTTCAGACAATCCACAATCGGGTAACATTCGTCTGGCTATTGCCGATACCGGCGTGGGTTTTACGCCCGAGGTACAGAAACGTCTGTTCGACTCCTTCTATACCACCAAAGAGCACGGTATGGGGATGGGGCTGAGTATCAGCTACGGCATCATTGAAAAGCACGGCGGTAAATTGACGGCGGAACCTCGCCAACCCTGCGGCAGCGTCTTTACTTTTACGTTGCCGACTCACACCGCCGAAGCATAAACCCGGTTGTTATCGCCCAAGGGTCTTTTGAATATTCAGACGGTCTGCGGCCCTGACCAGATCGGTCAGGGAGCGGACCTGCATTTTCTCCATCACCCGCTTTTTATGGACTTTGGCGGTGATCTCGCTAACGCCCATTTCGGTGGCGATCTGTTTATTCAGCAGGCCGCCAATGGCCAGTTGAAACACCTCTTTTTCGCGCGGCGTCAGTGAGTCATAACGCGTGGTCAATGCCTGCATCTCTTGTGTTTCGTCGAGGGTTTTCTCTGCCAGTTTCAGGGCATCGGCAACCGCCTGCAGCAGCAAACCGGGGACGGCGGGTTTGGTCATAAATTCATATGCCCCTGCTTTCATCGCTTTGACCGACAGCGGGATGGTGCCGAAGCCGGTCAGGAAGATAACCGGAATGACGTGCCCAAGCCGGGAAAGCGCGTCAGTGACGTCGAAACCGCTGGCGCCGGGCATGTTCATATCCAGAATCAGGCAGCCGGGTTGTGAGGTAAAAGGGTGGGAGAGAAACGCTTGCGCTGAGGAGAAGTCGGCCACCCGATAATCCTCCGCGCGCAGCAGACTCACCAGCGCCTGCCTGACGGAATTATCATCGTCCACAACGTAAACAATGTGATCCATGCGTGTTCCTGGTTATTAAGGAATATGTCTGTGCAAGGAAGAAACTGACGAAAAGAGACACCCGTTATGTTTCTTACATTACAGTGACATACATGATTTTTACTAAAAGATAACTAAATGTTAACACAATAATTATCATTATCATGTTTCAAATGAAAATAATAAAAATGAATGGCGGAATCCCCGATATGTCATTCTTTGTGCGTTTTAGCGGATGAAAAACAGCATATTGGCGGCAGGAAGCAGGAATCGCAGAAGCGTCAATCGTTTTCCCCCTCTGTCTATAACAGCGGCGGAAGCGAAAATTCAGATTTTTCTGTCAGGAGATGCGCGAACCAGCGCTCAGAAGAGGGCTGGCCCGCGGTAGCGTAGGTGGGACGGCGTGCCTGTGTTCCGGAGGCACGCCAGCAACTTAATTATGCGAACCGATTTCGCGCAGCGGGCGACCTTTCATCAGGTTACGCTCGATATGCTCCAGCGAAATATGTTTGGTTTCCGGAACCAGCCACAGCGTCAGGACAATAAACAGCACGTTCAGGCCACCATAGACCCAGAAGGTGTTGGCGTTGCCGAGAGAGTCCAGCATGGTGAGGAACGTGGCACCGACAATCATGTTCGCTATCCAGTTGGTTGCTGTAGAACAGGTGATGCCAAAATCACGCCCTTTCAGCGGCTGGATTTCCGAGCACAGTACCCAGATAACCGGACCGGCACTCATCGCAAACCCGACGATAAATATCAGCAGCATGGCGACGGCAAAGTATTGTGCGCCCGGTGAGTGAATGCCCAGATGCAGCATGGTGCCCAGCACCCCCATCCCAACGGCCATCACCAGGAAGCCAAGCACCAGCGTGGGTTTACGGCCCCAGCGGTCTACGACGCCAATTGCGATAAAGGTGGCCAGTACGTTGGTCAGACCGACGATTACCGTTCCCCACATTTGCTGCGTGGTATTGCTGTAGCCTGCCAGTTCGAAGATTTTTGGCGCGTAATACATGATGACGTTCATCCCGGTGAACTGCTGCATGACCTGCAACAGCACGCCAAGGAAGACAGCGCGACGGAAATTACTATTCTCTTTAAACAGCGCCCAGCCGGTCTGTTTTACCTGCAGGCTCTCACGAATTTCATCCAGTTCGTTTTTAGCTTCGGCGCTGGTATCACGCAAGCGTAACAGCACGCGTTCAGCATCGTGGAAACGGCGTTTGGCGGCATACCAGCGGGGGCTGTCCGGCAGGAAGAAGACGCCGATAAGCAGCAGGATCGCCGGGATAACAATCACGCCGAGCATCCAGCGCCATGCGCCGCTGTAGCTGAATGCCGTATCCGACAGATAAGCCCCGAGAATACCGATGGTGATCATCAACTGGTACATCGAAATCATACTGCCACGGATTTTTTCCGGTGCAATTTCGGACAGATAGAGCGGGGCGGTATAAGAGGCTATCCCCACAGCAAGACCGAGAATAATACGGGAAATAATCAGTACTTCGACGTTAGGGGCGACGGCAGAACACAGCGAACCAATAACAAAGAGGATTGCGCCGATCATCAGGCTTTTTTTACGCCCGAGTTTCCACGACATCCATCCGCTACCTACGGCGCCGACTGCAGCGCCAAACATCATTGAACTGACCACCCACTCTTGTACATGGGAGTCAATTTTAAAGTCATTGGTGATAAAGGGCAGCGCCCCGGCGATAACACCAATATCCAGGCCAAAAAGAAGTCCTGCCAGTGCAGCGAGGAAGCAGACAAAAAAGGTCATCGCCTTGTTTGAATGTCCCTGTTTTTTATTGTCAGGCATGATGCCCTCCATTCGTTATATCAGTTTTTGCGATGGTAAACGTAGGCTAATGCCAGGCTGTTTTTTGTGATGAATGTCACGCAAGTGTAATCGGTTACATTTCCATTCAAACGCACCGGCAAATAAAACTGATAAATATTATAGATATAAGAACAGCATCAGAGAGGGGGAGGAAGACAGTTTCAGACTAAACCGAAATGGGGTGTAACAACCCTGTTTGTTATGGGGGAAGGCGCTACAAATAGTGATGCAGGCAGTAGAGATAGATTATGTAATCGCTTTCAATAAGCTACTGAATTCGCATGACAAGTATAGCTTATGTACAGAAAGAGACGGGATCTTAGGCCAGCGGAAAAGCAAAAGGCCAGCACAAGGCTGGCCTTCATAGCGGCTTACTCAGTCGATTATTTCAGACCGGCAGCTTCACGCAGCTGAGCGGCTTTGTCGGTTTTTTCCCAGGGGAAAGTTTCGCGACCAAAGTGACCGTAAGCAGCCGTTTGCTTATAGATCGGATGCAGCAAGTCCAGCATCTGAATCAGACCGTACGGACGCAGGTCGAAGAACTCGCGTACTAACAGGATCAGCTGTTCAGCAGGCACTTTCTCAGTACCGAACGTTTCCACCATGATGGAGGTCGGTTCCGCCACGCCGATAGCGTAGGATACCTGGATTTCACAGCGGTCGGCCAGGCCAGCCGCCACGATGTTTTTCGCCACATAACGGGCTGCGTAGGCTGCGGAACGGTCAACTTTAGACGGATCCTTACCAGAGAACGCGCCGCCACCGTGACGTGCCATGCCGCCGTAGGTATCAACGATAATTTTACGACCGGTCAGACCGCAGTCGCCCATCGGGCCGCCGATAACGAAACGCCCAGTTGGGTTGATAAAGAATTTGGTGGATTCGTTCAGCCACTCGGTCGGCAGGACCGGCTTGATGATCTCTTCCATTACCGCTTCCTGCAGCGATTTCTGGTCGATGTCTTCTGCGTGCTGAGTGGAGAGCACTACCGCGTCGATACCCGCGATTTTGCCGTCGTCATACTGGAAAGTGACCTGGCTTTTCGCATCCGGGCGCAGCCACGGCAGAGTGCCGTTTTTACGTACTTCTGCCTGACGCTCAACCAGACGGTGTGCGTAGGTGACAGGCGCTGGCATCAGCACGTCGGTTTCATTGGTTGCATAACCAAACATCAGACCCTGGTCGCCTGCACCCTGCTCCAGTGGATCTGCACGGTCAACGCCCTGGTTAATATCAGGAGACTGTTTACCAATCGCGCTCAGTACGGCGCAAGAGTTGGCATCAAAGCCCATATCAGAATGGATATAACCAATTTCACGAACGGTGTTACGGGTGATCTCTTCGATATCGACCCATGCGCTGGTGGTGATTTCACCACCGACCAGCACCATGCCGGTTTTAACATAGGTTTCACAGGCAACACGCGCTTTCGGATCCTGTTCGAGGATCGCATCAAGCACGGCGTCGGAGATTTGGTCAGCAATTTTGTCAGGATGCCCTTCTGAGACGGACTCGGACGTAAAAAGGTGTTTTGCCATATTGTGTTTTCACCCTGGAATAAAACGGTTGGCTTAAACAGTGTGTCAGGATGCCTTCACGGTTGTTCCGCGAGGACGTGCAGGTAGCGACACGGACTGTCTAAGTGTTAATCAGTATAGATGGATTAACATCTGGATGGCTATTCTAGGTTACTTCTTAACCCCATTGCCAGCGTTTTTTGAGGTCACGCACGTTCTGTCTGAATTGGTTACAGAAATTTTCCCTATGGATGACGCGAACGGAATTTTTTATTTTGCATTTTCACCCCGTTATCGGTATAAAACGCCGCGCGCGGCTCATATTAAAAGCGCACGGGATTTCTCGTGTTGCCACTTCCAGCCGGGTTAAGCAATTTATGGCTTTGGCTTGTCGCAGGTCGCAAGACGTGTGTGGAGGTGATACGAGATAATGAACCGTTGCTTTCAGCAGAATCCGTTGCGTCGTTCTGACGCGCGTTTATTCCCCGCAACCTGCATTTCAAATCTGCAAACCTGCCGATGTTATACCCATTTCGGCGCTTCTCAGGACTCCCGGGCCGGTATGGCGCTGTGATGACTGAACAAGGGCTCTCCTGCTGATTCAGGAGTTTTCTCGTGGTTTCGCCGAACCGTCATATTTCGTTCGGTCACGTGTTTTACAATGTTATGAACAAGAAACCGGTCGCACAGTCGGTATTTCAGCATCTTATGCTGCATAGCCGGACTGTTTATGGGTTGTTATCGCAACGTAACGTTGTGATAGTAGTTAACTGTTTTACACTTAATACAAAGAGTTGAGGTTCGCTATGTCTGACGACATGTCTTCATTTTCGCCTTCGTCAGCAGGCGAACACGGTGTACTACGTTCCATGCAGGAGGTTGCGATGAGCTCCCAGGAAGCCAGCAAGATGCTTCGTACTTACAATATTGCCTGGTGGGGTAATAATTATTATGACGTCAATGAACTGGGTCATATCAGCGTATGCCCGGACCCTGACGTCCCGGAAGCCCGTGTTGACCTGGCTCAATTGGTAAAGGCGCGTGAGGCACAAGGCCAACGCTTACCTGCGCTGTTCTGCTTCCCGCAGATCCTGCAACATCGTCTGCGCTCCATTAACGCCGCCTTCAAACGCGCGCGTGAATCCTATGGCTATAACGGCGACTACTTCCTGGTTTACCCCATTAAAGTAAACCAGCACCGTCGCGTTATTGAGTCGCTGATCCATTCCGGCGAACCGCTGGGTCTTGAGGCGGGTTCGAAAGCGGAGTTGATGGCGGTTCTGGCGCACGCGGGAATGACCCGTTCGGTGATCGTGTGTAACGGTTATAAAGATCGTGAATACATCCGTCTGGCGCTTATTGGCGAGAAAATGGGCCACAAGGTCTATCTGGTTATCGAGAAGATGTCGGAAATCGCCATTGTGCTTGAAGAAGCTGAGCGCCTGAATGTCGTGCCGCGCCTGGGTGTGCGTGCGCGTCTGGCGTCGCAGGGTTCTGGTAAATGGCAATCCTCCGGCGGCGAAAAATCCAAGTTCGGCCTCGCGGCCAACCAGGTACTGCAGCTGGTGGAAATTCTGCGCGAGCGCGGTCGTCTGGACAGCATTCAACTGCTGCACTTCCACCTCGGTTCGCAGATGGCCAACATTCGCGATATCGCCACCGGCGTGCGTGAATCCGCACGTTTTTATGTTGAACTGCATAAGCTGGGTGTCAACATTCAGTGCTTCGACGTGGGCGGCGGTTTGGGCGTGGACTATGAAGGTACGCGTTCCCAGTCAGACTGCTCGGTGAACTACGGCCTGAACGAATATGCCAACAACATCATCTGGGCGATTGGCGATGCCTGTGAAGAGAACGGCCTGCCGCACCCGACGGTGATTACCGAATCTGGTCGCGCGGTTACCGCGCACCATACGGTGCTGGTCTCCAACATCATCGGCGTTGAGCGTAGTGAAATTTCCGAAGCTACGCCGCCACAGGATGATGCGCCTCGTTCCCTGCAAAGCATGTGGGAAACCTGGCAGGAAATGCACGAGCCGGGCACGCGTCGCTCTCTGCGCGAATGGCTCCATGACAGCCAGATGGATTTGCACGATATTCATATCGGTTACTCTTCCGGTACCTTCAATCTTCAGGAGCGCGCCTGGGCAGAGCAACTGTATCTGAACATGTGCCATGAAGTGCAGAAACAGCTCGATCCAAGCAACCGTGCGCATCGTCCGATTATTGACGAACTGCAGGAGCGGATGGCGGACAAGATTTACGTCAACTTCTCCCTGTTCCAGTCAATGCCGGATGCCTGGGGTATCGATCAGCTCTTCCCGGTTCTGCCGCTGGAAGGTCTGAACCACGCGCCTGAACGTCGTGCGGTGTTGCTGGATATTACCTGCGATTCCGACGGCGCTATCGATCACTACGTGGACGGTGACGGTATCGCAACGACGATGCCGATGCCGGAATACGACCCGGAGAACCCGCCAATGCTGGGCTTCTTTATGGTAGGGGCGTACCAGGAAATTCTCGGCAACATGCATAACCTGTTTGGCGATACCGAAGCGGTAGACGTATTTGTCTTCCCTGACGGCAGTGTGGAAGTTGAACTGTCGGATGAAGGCGATACCGTGGCGGATATGCTGCAATACGTACAGCTCGATCCGAAAACCTTGCTGATTCAGTTCCGCGATCAGGTAAAACAGACCGATCTGGACGATGCGCTGCAACAGCAGTTCCTCGAAGAGTTCGAAGCCGGGCTGTACGGGTATACCTACCTGGAAGATGAATAAGTAGGGTTATTTCTTTGACTGACCGGTTTATTCGTTTAAATCGGTCAGTTTTTCATTTATAGAGTCCTGGAAAGAGCGGCAAACTTCCACCCTGTGCAGCGAATGTATTTCCGGGCGACGGTAATGAATTTGCCCCTGCGCCTTGCCACAAATAATCACCTTCCTGGAAAGACCTCCGATTTTTGCCGATAATTTTTTCTTATCGAATGTTCCTGCAAGGCAATAAGCAATTTATACCGGGAACATTATCACGACGATATCAGGAGGTCGCTTTATGAGCACTCTGGGACATCAGTATGATAATTCTCTCATCTCCAACGCCTTCGGTTTCTTACGCCTGCCTTTACATTTTCAGCCCTGGGATAGCGATGCAGAGTGGGTGATTACCGGCATTCCTTTTGATATGGCAACGTCGGGACGTCCCGGCAGCCGTCAGGGGCCGGGCGCTATCCGACAGATTTCCACGCATCTGGCCTGGGAGCACCAGCGCTTTCCGTGGCAGTTCGATATGCGCGAGCGCCTGCGCGTCGTGGACTGTGGCGATCTGGTGTATGCCTTTGGCGATGCCCGCGAAATGAGTGAGAGGTTACAGGCCCATGGCGAAAGATTGCTGTCAGCGGGCAAAAGACTTCTGTCGTTTGGCGGTGACCATTACGTGACGCTGCCGCTGCTGCGCGCCTATGCCAAACATTTTGGCAAAATGGCACTGGTACACTTTGATGCCCATACCGACACCTATGCCAATGGCTGTGAATTTGACCACGGCACCATGTTCTACACGGCGCCGAAGGAGGGGCTTATTGACCCGGCGCATTCCGTGCAGATTGGCATCCGTACTGAATTTAACCATCGAGACGGTTTTACCGTGCTGGATGCTTGTCAGGTAAACGATCGCAGCGTTGAAGACATCCTCGCAGAAGTGAAAAAAACGGTTGGCGATCTGCCGGTCTATCTGACATTTGATATCGATTGTCTCGATCCCGCATTTGCCCCAGGCACCGGGACGCCGGTGATCGGCGGGCTGACATCCGATCGCGCGATTAAACTGGTGCGGGGACTCAAGGATCTGAATATCGTCGGGATGGACCTGGTCGAAGTCGCTCCGGCCTATGATCGGGCCGAGATCACCGCACTGGCAGCGGCAACGCTAGCGCTGGAGATGCTCTATATCCAGGCGGCGAAAAAAGAGCGGTGATGTAGTCTATGTAGCCCCGGTAAGCGAAGCGCCACCGGGGACATTATGTGTAAAATTACTTGATACCATCCGCAGCCAGGCGGTCACGGACATGTTGCGCACGTTCCGCCGAGGCCGGGTGATCGTCAAACATGGAACTCTGGCGACCTTCTTCGAGTTTGGCTAATTTTTCGAAGCTGGTGGCCAGCCCTATCGGGCTAATTCCACGTTTGCGCAACAGATCATAGGAATAATCGTCCGCTTCGGACTCCTGACGCTGCGAGAACTGTGAATTAACCAGTTTTTCGCCCAGCGCGCCCAACTGAGATTGCGACAGATTGCCCACTACGCCCCCCGCCGATGCGGCAGCGGCGCGTACGGCATTGGTGCCAAGCGCCACCTGCATGCCTTTCTTCACGTGGCCGAGCGCAACGTGGCCCATTTCATGGCCAATCACCGCCTCAACCTCGTTGTCATTCATCATGTCCATCAAACCGCTGTAAACGCGGATGCAGCCGTTAGCCATGGCGAAAGCGTTGACATCTTTTGCTACGTAAACCTTGTAGTTCACCGGCTGGCCGTTGATGTTGTCGCCCAGGGCGGCGGCAATTTTACTAAGTCGCTGATTATACTGGCTGCCCGCCGGGGCTATCGTTGCTTTACTGTCCATCTGCTTACAGGCTTCGTCGCTCAGGCTTTTAACCTGAGCATCGCTGAGCGTGTAGGCCTGAAAAGCTTCTGCACCGGAGGTCAAAAAACCATTGGAATCCATATTCTGGCAGCCTGCCAACAGGGTCGCTGTCGTCAGAGCAAGCAAAGCCGGGCGAATTTTCATCTCTTATCTTCCACGCTGGTTAATTCATAATTCTGATAATGCGCCGCGCACAAACGAGCCGGTGCAGTTGCACAAGTATAAAGAATAGAACGATTACCGGGCGAGTCCATTGCGCAACGTGCAAGCAGCTTCCAGAGATTTCTTAATCCTCAAAAGGATGCTCCATGTACATGACTTCCCGCTTGGGTTACATTGTTGGCACTTTTTTCCGGCGTAGCCCATAACGCGCTGTAGTCAAGTCGTTCCGGGCATGGCCTTTAACAGTCCGATCTGGAGTCAAAATGTCCTCACGTAAAGAGCTTGCCAATGCCATTCGTGCGCTGAGCATGGACGCGGTACAGAAAGCCAAATCCGGTCACCCGGGTGCCCCGATGGGTATGGCTGACATCGCCGAAGTCCTGTGGCGTGATTTCCTGAACCATAACCCGCAGAACCCGGCATGGGCTGACCGCGACCGTTTCGTGCTGTCCAATGGTCACGGTTCAATGCTGATTTACAGCCTGCTGCACCTCACCGGTTACGATCTGCCGATTGACGAGCTGAAAAACTTCCGTCAACTGCACTCAAAAACGCCAGGTCACCCGGAAGTGGGCTACACCGCAGGCGTGGAAACCACGACCGGCCCGTTAGGGCAGGGTATTGCGAATGCGGTCGGTATGGCGATTGCGGAGAAAACGCTGGCGGCGCAGTTCAACCGTCCGGGCCATGACATTGTTGATCACTTCACTTACGCCTTCATGGGTGACGGTTGCATGATGGAAGGTATCTCTCACGAGGTATGCTCCCTGGCCGGTACCCTGAAACTGGGCAAACTGGTCGCCTTCTACGACGACAACGGCATCTCCATCGACGGCCACGTTGAAGGCTGGTTCACCGATGACACCGCGGCACGCTTCGAAGCCTACGGCTGGCACGTGGTGCGTGGCGTTGATGGTCACAATGCGGACTCCATCAAACGTGCAGTAGAAGAAGCGCGTGCGGTCACCGACAAACCGTCCCTGCTGATGTGCAAAACCATCATCGGTTTCGGTTCGCCGAACAAAGCGGGTACACATGATTCCCATGGCGCCCCGCTGGGCGATGCGGAAATCGCGCTGACCCGCGAAGCGCTGGGCTGGAAACACCCGGCGTTTGAAATCCCGTCTGAAATTTATGCCCGGTGGGATGCGAAAGAAGCCGGCCAGGCGAAAGAGTCAGCCTGGAACGAGAAATTCGCGGCTTATGCCAAAGCCTTCCCGCAGGAAGCGGCTGAATTCACCCGCCGTATGAGCGGTGAGCTGCCGTCTGATTTCGACGCGAAAGCGAATGAATTCATCGCGAAACTGCAGGCTAACCCGTCCAAAATCGCCAGCCGTAAAGCGTCCCAGAATGCGATTGAAGCGTTCGGTCCGTTACTGCCTGAGTTCCTCGGCGGCTCCGCTGACCTGGCACCGTCTAACCTGACTATCTGGTCTGGTTCGAAAGCGATTAACGAAGATACTGCCGGTAACTACATTCACTATGGCGTGCGCGAGTTCGGTATGACCGCAATTGCCAACGGTATCTCCCTGCACGGTGGTTTCCTGCCGTACACCTCCACCTTCCTGATGTTTGTGGAATATGCCCGTAACGCGGTGCGTATGGCGGCCCTGATGAAACAGCGCCAGGTGATGGTCTACACCCACGATTCCATCGGTCTGGGTGAAGATGGTCCGACGCACCAGCCGGTAGAGCAGGTGGCTTCTCTGCGTGTGACCCCGAACATGAGCACCTGGCGTCCGTGTGACCAGGTGGAATCGGCGGTAGCGTGGAAATACGGCGTTGAGCGCGCCGACGGCCCGACTGCGCTGATTCTGTCCCGTCAGAACCTGGCACAGCAGGAGCGTACCGCTGAGCAACTGGCAAATGTGGCCCGTGGCGGTTACGTGCTGAAAGACAGCAACGGCCAGCCTGAGCTGATTTTCATCGCGACCGGTTCAGAAGTTGAGCTGGCGGTTGCCGCATGGGAAAAACTGACTGCCGAAGGTGTGAAGGCGCGCGTGGTGTCCATGCCGTCTACCGATGCGTTTGACAAGCAGGATGCGGCTTACCGTGAATCCGTACTGCCGAAAGCCGTTTCTGCGCGTGTTGCCATCGAAGCGGGTATCGCCGACTACTGGTTCAAATATGTGGGCCTGAACGGCGCTATCGTCGGTATGACCACCTTCGGTGAGTCTGCACCGGCAGAGCTGCTGTTTGAAGAGTTCGGCTTTACTGTCGACAATGTGGTCGCAAAAGCGAAAGCACTGCTCTAATTGTTGTCGGGCACGAACCGGTGCCCTCAACGCCTTCCTTTCCCGCCGGGAGAGGGGCAAAGACTAAAACGGTAACCGCCTGGTTACCGTTTTGCTTTTACCTCGAATTATTCCTGCAAAAATGTGACGCAAGTCAGATAAATGGTCGCCAGGGCTGGACATGGATTCCTTTTATTCTGCGTTTCGCTTATTCTAGCTGAAGCGTTTCAGTCGCTTAAATGTTCGACAATTAATCAATCAAACGCAGTTTGTGACAGGCGAGGTTCCTCTGTAAAGGTTGCTGCATTACTCTGTGAGCCACCTCAAATTGGGTAACCTTGCAGGAGATCTATGAGCGTACGCATAGCGATTAATGGCTTTGGTCGTATCGGGCGCAACGTGGTTCGTGCTTTGTATGAATCCGGGCGTCGGGCGGAAGTCACCGTGGTGGCAATCAATGAACTGGCAGATGCGGCAGGCATGGCCCATTTATTGAAATATGACACCAGCCACGGGCGTTTCGCGTGGGACGTACATCAGGAACGCGAGCAACTGTTTGTTGGCGATGATGCAATTCGCATTCTTCATCAACGCGATATCGCAGCCCTGCCATGGCGCGAACTGGGCGTTGATGTGGTGCTCGATTGTACTGGTGTTTTTGGCAGCCGCGCCGATGGCGAAGCACATCTGGCGGCGGGGGCGAAGAAAGTGCTGTTCTCGCATCCCGGTAGTAACGATCTTGACGCGACGGTCGTTTTTGGCGTCAATCAGGATGCCTTAAAGCCTGACGATCGTATTGTCTCTAACGCTTCCTGCACCACGAACTGCATTATTCCGATTATTAAGCTGCTTGATGACGCGTGGGGGATTGAATCGGGTACAGTCACCACGATCCACTCCGCGATGCACGATCAGCAGGTGATTGACGCCTATCATCCTGATTTACGCCGTACGCGTGCAGCCAGCCAGTCTATTATTCCTGTGGACACCAAACTGGCGGCGGGTATCACCCGTATTTTCCCGCAATTTCATGACCGGTTTGAGGCGATTGCGGTACGCGTACCGACCATAAATGTGACGGCCATTGACCTGAGTGTGACGGTGAAAAATCCGGTTAAAGCGTGTGAAGTCAATGAGTTGCTGCAAAAAGCAGCACTGGGAACATTTCATGGTATAGTTGACTATACGGAATTACCGTTGGTCTCGACAGATTTTAACCACGATCCGCACAGTGCCATTGTTGATGGTACGCAAACACGGGTCAGTGGCGCGCACCTTATTAAAACCCTGGTATGGTGCGATAACGAATGGGGCTTTGCTAACCGAATGCTCGACACGACGTTAGAGATGGCCGCGAAAGGTTTCAGGTAGGGCGCACATTGCGTTCGCAAAACTTTATGAATCATTGAGAGGATTCACCATGTCTGTAATTAAGATGACCGATCTGGATTTGGCAGGTAAACGCGTTTTCATCCGTGCGGATCTGAACGTACCGGTTAAAGATGGCAAAGTGACCAGCGATGCGCGTATCCGTGCGTCTCTGCCGACCATCGAGCTGGCGCTGAAACAAGGCGCGAAAGTGATGGTTACCTCCCATCTGGGTCGTCCGACCGAAGGCGAGTACAACGAAGAGTTCTCTCTGCTGCCGGTTGTTAATTACCTGAAAGACAAACTGTCCAACCCGGTACGTCTGGTAAAAGACTACCTGGATGGCGTTGAAGTTGCTGCAGGTGAACTGGTTGTGCTGGAAAACGTTCGCTTTAACAAAGGCGAGAAGAAAGACGACGAAGCACTGTCCAAAAAATATGCTGCTCTGTGCGATGTATTTGTAATGGACGCTTTCGGTACGGCTCACCGTGCACAGGCTTCAACCCACGGTATCGGCAAATTCGCTGACGTTGCGTGCGCAGGCCCGCTGCTGGCTGACGAACTCGAAGCGCTGGGTAAAGCGCTGAAAGAACCTGCTCGCCCGATGGTGGCTATCGTTGGTGGTTCTAAGGTTTCCACTAAACTGACCGTTCTGGACTCTCTGTCTAAAATCGCTGACCAGCTGATCGTTGGCGGCGGTATCGCCAACACCTTCGTGGCTGCTCAAGGCCACAACGTGGGTAAATCCCTGTACGAAGCTGACCTGGTTGACGAAGCAAAACGCCTGCTGGGTACCTGCGATATTCCGGTCCCGACAGATGTTCGTGTTGCTACTGAGTTCTCCGAAACCGCTACCGCAACCCTGAAATCTGTTTCTGATATCAAAGATGAAGAGCAGATTCTGGACCTGGGCGATGCTTCTGCACAGAAACTGGCTGAAATCCTGAAAAACGCGAAAACCATTCTGTGGAATGGCCCGGTTGGCGTGTTCGAATTCCCGAACTTCCGCAAAGGCACCGAAATCGTTGCTAATGCTATCGCAGACAGCGACGCGTTCTCCATCGCAGGCGGCGGCGACACTCTGGCGGCTATCGACCTGTTCGGTATCGCTGACAAAATCTCCTACATCTCCACGGGTGGCGGTGCGTTCCTCGAATTCGTGGAAGGTAAAGTGCTGCCGGCAGTCGCAATGCTCGAAGAGCGCGCTAAGAAGTAAGTATTCAAAGGGCAGGGAAACCTGCCCAATTTTCAGCGCGCGTAATGCTCGCGAACTTTTTTCCAACGGTCGAAGATACAGATACAGGACTCGAAAACATGTCTAAAATTTTTGATTTCGTAAAACCGGGCGTCATTACCGGTGATGACGTTCAGAAAGTGTTCCAGGTAGCAAAAGAAAACAACTTTGCGCTGCCAGCAGTTAACTGCGTGGGCACCGATTCCATTAACGCCGTTCTGGAAACCGCTGCGAAAGTGAAAGCGCCGGTTATCGTTCAGTTCTCCAACGGTGGTGCTGCATTCATCGCGGGTAAAGGCGTGAAAACTGATATTCCTCAGGGTGCTGCTATCCTGGGTGCTATCTCTGGTGCACATCACGTACATCAGATGGCAGAACACTACGGTGTTCCGGTTATTCTGCACACTGACCACTGCGCTAAAAAACTGCTGCCGTGGATCGACGGCCTGCTGGACGCGGGTGAAAAACACTTTGCTGCTACCGGCAAACCGCTGTTCTCTTCTCACATGATCGACCTGTCTGAAGAGTCCCTCGAAGAAAACATCGAGATCTGCTCCAAATATCTGGCGCGCATGTCCAAAATCGGCATGACACTGGAAATCGAACTGGGTTGCACCGGCGGTGAAGAAGATGGCGTGGACAACAGCCATATGGACGCTTCTGCACTGTACACTCAGCCGGAAGACGTTGATTACGCTTACACTAAACTGAACGCAATCAGCCCACGTTTCACTATCGCTGCTTCCTTCGGTAACGTGCATGGCGTGTACAAACCGGGTAACGTGAAACTGACCCCGACTATCCTGCGCGACTCTCAGGAATATGTTTCTAAGAAACATAACCTGCCGCACAACGCCCTGAACTTCGTTTTCCACGGCGGTTCCGGTTCTACTGCTCAGGAAATCAAAGACTCCGTAAGCTACGGCGTTATCAAAATGAACATCGATACCGACACCCAATGGGCGACCTGGGAAGGTATCCTGAACTACTACAAAACTAACGAAGCGTATCTGCAAGGTCAGCTGGGCAACCCGAAAGGCGAAGACCAGCCGAACAAGAAATACTACGATCCGCGCGTATGGCTGCGTGCAGCTCAGTCTTCTATGATCACGCGTCTGGAACAGGCTTTCAAAGAACTGAACGCGGTTGACGTTCTGTAATTTTTGCCTTGTTTCTTGAATCAGGCCCGCTTATGCGGGCCTTTTTTATTGCCGATTCAATAGCCTGCATAGACTATTAAATGTGATCGATTTGGCAAAATTGCCCCTTATTGTTTACCCTTTAGGTGTCTGTCCGTCACCGTCGGGAAGGCATTTTCCCGCACGGATCAACATAAGGAACAAAGAATGGAAGATCTTCACGTCGTCGACAGCATCAATAACGCAGGCTCCTGGCTGGTGACTAACCAGGCGTTGCTGCTGAGTTACGCTGTTAACATCGTTGCCGCCATTGCCATCATCATCGTGGGTATGATCATTGCCCGCATGATTTCAAACACTGTGAACAAACTGATGCGGGCGCGGCACATTGATGCCACCGTTGCCGATTTTCTCTCCGCGCTTGTCCGTTATGGGATCATTGCCTTTACCCTGATAGCCGCACTGGGGCGCGTGGGCGTGCAAACCGCATCGGTCATTGCGGTACTCGGTGCCGCAGGTCTGGCAATCGGTCTGGCGCTACAAGGGTCACTCTCGAATCTGGCTGCCGGTGTTTTACTGGTGACCTTCCGCCCGTTCCGTTCCGGGGAATACGTCGACCTGGGCGGCGTGGCCGGTACTGTGCTGCAGGTGCAGATTTTCTCCACCACACTGCGTAGCGCCGATGGTCGTATCATTGTGGTGCCCAACGGAAAAATCATTGCCGGGAACATTATTAACTTTTCCCGCGAGCCGGTCCGCCGTAACGAATTTATCATTGGCGTTGCCTACGATTCTGATATCGATCTGGTCACCAAACTGCTGACTGATATCATTCAGGCTGATGACCGTATTCTGAAAGACCGGGAGATGACGGTGCGTCTGAATGAACTCGGGGCGTCATCCATCAACTTTGTGGTGCGCGTCTGGAGTAACAGTAGCGACCTGCAAAACGTCTACTGGGATGTTCTGGAAAAAGTGAAACGCAGCTTTGATGAGCACGGTATCAGTTTCCCTTACCCGCAAATGGATGTGAATTTCAAACAGGTGAAAGAGCCTGTCAAAGCGTAAATCATCAGGTCGGCGTTGCCGGCCTTTTTCTTGTCTTTTGGTATTAGCAATTCTTATTATTCATTAGAATATTCAATTTCCGCTAATGATTCTCGCGCGTTATAGTCTGCGTCCAGATAAAGTTGATTGAGAATCTATTGTGATAACCTATTATTTTCAAGGTCTTATATTGGGTGCGGCATTGATTTTACCCCTTGGTCCGCAGAATGCCTTCGTGATGAACCAGGGGATTCGTCGCCAGTACCACATCATGACGGCTTTTCTGTGTACGCTAAGTGACTTACTGTTGATTTGTGCCGGGGTGTTTGGCGGCAGCGCCTTGTTGATGCAATCTCCCTGGCTGCTGGGGCTGGTAACCTGGGGCGGCGTCGCCTTCCTGTTGTGGTATGGCTTTGGGGCGTTTAAAACGGCATTAAGCAACAATATTGAACTTACCACCGCAGAGGCAATGAAACAGGGGCGCTGGAAGATTATCGCGACCATGCTGGCGGTAACCTGGCTTAATCCTCATGTTTATCTGGACACTTTCGTGGTGCTCGGCAGTCTGGGCGGGCAACTGGATGCGGAGCCGAAGCGCTGGTTTGCGATGGGGACGGTGAGTGCTTCCATCATCTGGTTTTTTGGCCTGGCGCTTCTGGCCGCCTGGTTTGCGCCGCGTCTGCGTACCGTGAAAGCACAGCGCATTATCAATTTCCTTGTCGGGGCGGTGATGTGGATTATCGCGGCGCAACTGGCAAAAGATGGTGTTGCCCATATGCAGGCCTTGTTCAACTAAGGCTAGTCCGATGGACAAAGCCGAATCATCCGCTAAGCTTCTGCCTGGCGTGCCGTTTTCTTACGGACGTAATAAGCAACATGGAGGAGCAAACGTGAAATTCAAAGTGATGGCCCTGGCGGCATTAGTGGGACTGAGTGTCATGTCGGTACAGGCAAGTGAACTGCCTGATGGCCCGCACATTGTTACCTCGGGTACGTCGAGCGTGGACGCAGTGCCTGATATTGCTACCCTGGCGATTGAAGTGAATATCCAGGCGAAAGATGCCGCAACGGCGAAGAAACAGGCAGACGATCGCGTCGCCGAATATCTCTCATTCCTCGACAAGAATGGCGTCGGGAAGAAAGACATCAACTCCGCCAACTTGCGCACCCAGCCGGATTACGATTACCAAAACGGTAAAAGCGTGCTGAAAGGCTGGCGTGCCGTACGTACGGTTGAAGTGACGCTGCGCGATCTGGAGAAGCTCAATTCCCTGCTCGATGGTGCGCTAAAAGCTGGCCTGAATGAAATCCGCTCCGTTTCGCTGGGTGTTGCGCAACCGGATTCGTACAAGGATAAGGCGCGTAAAGCGGCCATTGATGATGCCGTTCATCAGGCGGAACAGCTGGCAGCAGGTTTCAATGCTAAGCTTGGCCCGGTATATAGTGTGCGTTACCACGTTTCCAATTATCAGCCGAGCCCGATGGTTCGCATGATGAAAGCGGATGCGGCACCCGTATCTGCACAGGAAACATACGAACAGCCGACCATTCAGTTTGCCGATCAGGTGGATGTTGTATTCCAGCTTGAGCCTGCTCAGGCTCAGCAGACGACGAAATCACAGTAAACTTTTTGCGCGCTGTAAAGCAGAGAAAAGAAAGGCCGGGTTATCCCGGCCTTTCTGTATTAATCCTGTCGCAATACCTTATGCCCATAAGCCAGCAGTGCGTCGGTGACGTTGCGCATCATGCGGCTTTCTGGCGCAAAGCGATGCCAGTACAGCATCCGGCGCTGGAACAGACCCGGCGTGAGGTCGATCAGTTCTCCGGCGTTCAACTCTCTTTCTATTTGCAGGTGCGGGATCATACAGCAGGTCGTTCCCTGCCTTGCCAGTTGCACAAACGCTTCCGACGAGTTAACGATATGACAGGGTACGCTACCTGGCGGCAGATCGAAGTTTTGCTGCAAGAAGGCCTGGTGCATATCGTCGAGATGATCAAACGCCACAGCAGGCGCTTTCAGTAATGCTGAACGTGTTACGCCATTCGGGAAGTAACGTTCAGCAAAAGCTTTTGAACCGACAAACAGGTAATCAAGCGCGCCAAGCTGGTCAACGAGGCAGCTTGGCAGAGCCTGCGGCTGAATACTTACCGCACCGACCACTTCACCGCGACGCAGTCGCTCCTGGGTGCGGGTTTCATCTTCAACCTGTAAATTCAGGCGGATTGGCGAATCGGCCAGCACTGGCGCAAGCGCAGGCAGCAGCCAGGTTGCCAGACTGTCGGCGTTCACCGCAAGTGACAGCAAAAGCGGGGTGGAGCCGGTTTGCTCATCACCCAGCCACTCTTCTTCCAGCAGTTCTACCTGGCGCAGCAACGCCAGCAATTTTTGCCCTTGTTCCGTTGGACGCGGTGGGACGGTACGTACCAGAAGGGGTTGGCCAAACATGTTTTCGAGCTGTTTAATACGCTGCGATACGGCGGACTGAGTGATACACAGCTTTTGCGCGGCGCGCTCAAACCCACGTTCCCGAATGACCGCATCGAGCGCCTGTAACGTTCTGTAGTCCGGACGTTTCATCTGACTGACATACTCCTGCAAAATAATTACTCAGCACTATGACATAATTTTTTGTGTCTTACAGACGAAAATGTACCTGCTGGTAATGTGACACAGCTCACAGGGACATTTCCCCCTTCCATGTTCTATAATGCGCTTCGAATTCCACACCATTCTCACCACAGGCGAACGACGATGACGCAGGACGAATTAAAAAAAGCAGTGGGTTGGGCAGCGCTCAAATATGTTGAACCGGGTACTATCGTAGGTGTTGGTACTGGTTCCACCGCTGCGCACTTTATTGACGCGCTTGGTACCATGAAAGGTCAGATTGAAGGGGCGGTTTCCAGTTCCGACGCCTCGACAGAAAAACTGAAAGGCCTGGGTATCACCGTATTCGATCTGAACGAAGTCGACCGTCTGGGAATTTATGTAGATGGCGCGGATGAAATCAACGGTCAGATGCAGATGATCAAAGGCGGTGGCGCAGCGTTAACCCGCGAAAAAATCATTGCTTCGGTAGCCGATAAATTCATCTGTATCGCAGATGCATCCAAACAGGTCGAGATCCTGGGTAAATTTCCGTTGCCGGTAGAAGTGATCCCAATGGCACGCAGCGCCGTGGCACGTGAACTGGTGAAACTGGGCGGTCGTCCGGAATATCGCCAGAACGTGGTCACCGACAACGGCAACGTTATCCTCGACGTCTTTGGCCTGGAAATTATTGACCCTGTTGCGCTGGAAAACACCATTAACGGCATTCCGGGCGTGGTGACCGTGGGCTTGTTCGCCAACCGCGGTGCGGATGTGACGTTGATTGGCAGCGCCGATGGCGTCAAAACCATCACAAAATGATCTGTATGGGGGATGCGTTCCCCCATTAAAAAAATCTCAAAGAGCAAATTTGGTGACATCTGTCACGCTTCTGAGTTCACCCTGATAATCCTCCCGCCCCTATAGCTATTTTCAGCATATTCATCTGCCATTTCTCGCTGTATGACATTCCTTCACAGTGGCGACGCAAACGTTCATATTGCTGCAATAGTTTTTTTTGATATGTTGACTACAGGGGATGAATATCCACACAACATCAGTTATGACAAAAAACAGGGTCGGGTAAATGGCAAAGGTATCACTGGAGAAAGACAAGATTAAATTTCTGCTCGTCGAAGGGGTGCATCAGAAAGCACTCGATAGCCTTCGTGCGGCAGGTTACACCAACATCGAGTATCACAAAGGCGCGCTCGACAGTGAGCAGCTCAAAGAGTCTATCCGTGATGCCCACTTCATTGGCATTCGATCCCGTACTAACCTGACCGAAGATGTTATTGCCGCAGCTGAGAAACTGGTAGCGATTGGTTGCTTCTGTATCGGTACCAACCAGGTCAATCTGGATGCGGCAGCACAACGCGGTATCCCGGTCTTTAACGCTCCGTTCTCTAACACGCGTTCCGTGGCGGAACTGGTGATTGGCGAGCTGTTACTGCTGATGCGCGGTATTCCGGAAGCGAACGCCAAAGCGCACCGCGGTATCTGGAACAAACTCGCCGTGGGCTCTTACGAAGCGCGCGGTAAAAAACTGGGCATTATTGGTTATGGCCACATCGGTACCCAGCTTGGCATTCTGGCCGAGTCACTCGGCATGCACGTTTATTTCTACGATATTGAAAGCAAATTGCCGCTGGGTAACGCGACCCAGGTTCAGCACCTGTCCGACCTGCTCAACATGAGCGATGTTGTCAGCCTGCACGTGCCGGAAAATGCTTCGACCAAAAATATGATGGGCGCGGAAGAGCTGGCGCTAATGAAGCCAGGCGCGCTGCTGATCAACGCCGCACGTGGTACGGTTGTTGATATTCCAGCGTTGTGCGATGCGCTTAAGCGTAAACATCTGGCGGGTGCGGCAATTGACGTGTTCCCGACAGAGCCTGCAACGAACAGCGATCCGTTTAATTCACCGCTTTGTGAATTTGATAACGTGATTTTGACGCCGCATATTGGCGGTTCAACGCAGGAAGCGCAGGAAAACATTGGTCTGGAAGTCGCGGGTAAACTGATTAAGTACTCTGATAACGGCTCTACGCTCTCTGCCGTTAACTTCCCGGAAGTGTCGCTGCCGCTGCACGGCGGTCGTCGTCTGCTGCATATCCACGAAAACCGTCCAGGCGTACTGACCGCCATCAACCAGATCTTCGCTGGCGACGGCATCAACATTGCTGCTCAGTATCTGCAAACGACGCCGTATATGGGCTACGTGGTTATCGATATCGAAGCCGAAGAAGATGTGGCGCAAAAAGCGCTGCAGAGCATGAAAGCGATTCCGGGTACGATCCGCGCACGTCTGCTGTACTGATTCGGTGTAATGCCTGATGGCGCGATAAATGCAAAACGGCAACCTCAGGGTTGCCGTTTTTTCTGTGTTCTCCTTCGCCCACAGGGCGTAGGCCTCTTTCATTCACCAATTCCACAATGTCGATGGCGTCACCACCGCAGGTAGTGGAATATCCCACTCTTGCGCAGGAAGCACATCAACATGCTGACAATCATGTGCATAACCAACGGGCTGCAGAGAATATCGCTGCCAGTTTTGCAATGTTCTGTCGTAAAAGCCGCCGCCCATCCCCAGCCGTTGTCCCTGGCTGTCAAAGGCAACCAGTGGGGTTATCAGGACATCTAACTGAGCCAGCGGTAACACATCACGCACGTCGAGTTTCGGTTCCTGAATTTTCAGACGATTGATGACCAGCTCGCTATGCGGATGGTATTGCAAAAAAAGCAGGTTGCCAGGGCTGAACGGATGCAGTACCGGGAGATAAACGCGTTTACCGCTGCGCCAGAGCTGTTCGATAAGTGGTTGGGTATCCAGTTCGCCATCGAAGGAGAGAAAAAGGGCGACGGTATGTGCCATCACGACCGGCGGATAAGCCATCATGCGCGCTGCCGCTGCAACCGAAAACTGTTCCTGTTGCTCAGCGGTAAGGGCGCGACGACGCTGCCGTATGATTTTACGGATTTCCTGACGTGATGGGGGAAGCGCAGAAAGTTGTGTCATGGTACCAGGTAGAAAGAAGGGAATCTCCGAGATGCCGCCGCAGGCTGTAACCCTTGAACCCTTGGTTCAAGGTGAATGTGTCGTCATAGTTTTAAGGCTTCTCGGACGGACCGAGCATGCTCACCAACCATGGAGCGCCACATTCTTGTGGTATGAAATATCGGCTCAGGGGACTGGCCCGCTTGCGAACATCTCAGAGAAATTTTTTCTTCACGGTCACTCTACCATAGTTAACCTTGAAGTGTTATTCAAACTTCGGCCCCGGTCTTTCGGATATGCGACCCTGATCAAGCAATGCCTGTTCAATGGTCTGTTGTAACATCCGAATACGCTGTTCCATACTGGATGCGTAGTCACGGGTTTTTGCCTTTTCCTGAGTCAGTTCATAGCTGATATTCAGCGCTGCGATAAAGACTAACTGCTCAGTATTTGTGACTCTAGTGCGAACTTTCAGATCTTGCAACCGCTGATTCAGATCCTCCGCGGCCTGATTCAGAGCATCTCTCTGTTCAGGCGGGCAATTCACTCGCAGTGAACGGCCAAAAATTTGGATATCGACGGGTTGTGCAGACATGCCACCTTCCTGCTGTTTGACTGCGCTCTGCCTTCACACCCGAGTCCTGGCTGCGAAGGGGCGTCACTATAGCCACCCTGGTGAGAGGATTCAAGCTCTTTGCTATACCTTAATTCACTCATAGTGCATGCAAAGGCATGTAACGTGAAGCATGACGGGTATATCACCAGGGTCCAAAGTGGTAGCATACCATGAATATTCTCCCCAACGACGATGAATGCGCATGTCTATACAGAACGAAATACCTGGTTACAACGATGTAGGCCAGTTGCTCAATCAGCAAGGTGTTGGACTGATTCCTGCGGAAATGCACGGGCTTATCGCGGGGATGCTTTGTGGCGGGAACAACGACAGCTCCTGGCAGCCGCTGTTGCATGATTTGACCAACGAAGGGCTGGCATTTGGCCATGAGCTCGCACAGGCGTTGCGCAGCATGCATGCCGCCACCAGCGACTCACTGGAAGATGACGGTTTCCTGTTCCAGCTTTATCTGCCGACTGGCGATGACGTGAGCGTGTTTGATCGTGCCGACGCGCTGGCAGGCTGGGTTAACCATTTTCTGCTGGGGCTTGGTGTCACGCAGCCTAAACTCGACAAAGTAACCGGCGAAACCGGTGAAGCGATTGACGATCTGCGTAATATCGCCTTGCTCGGTTATGACGAAGATGAAGATCAGGAAGAGCTGGAGATGTCGCTCGAAGAGATCATCGAATATGTGCGCGTTGCGGCTCTGTTATGCCATGACACATTTACCCGCCCGCAGCCAACCGCGCCAGAAGTGCGTAAGCCAACCCTGCATTAATCTATTCCGCTCAGAGGAGGTGTCATGACACAGCTTGAGTTTCTCCGACGCCGTCAGGCGTTGCTGGCGCAAATGGCCCCAGCCAGCGCGGCGCTAATTTTCGCGGCGCCGGAGGTGACCCGCAGTGCCGACAGTGAATACCCGTATCGTCAGAACAGCGACTTTTGGTATTTCACCGGTTTTAATGAACCGGAAGCGGTACTGGTGCTGATTAAAAGTGATGATACCCATAATCACAGCGTCCTGTTTAACCGGATACGTGATAAAACGGCGGAAATCTGGTTTGGCCGCCGACTTGGGCAAGAGGCAGCGCCAGAAAAACTGGGTGTGGACAAAGCGCTGGCATTTCCGGAAATAGGCAAGCATCTTTATCAATTGCTCAACGGCCTGGACGCGGTCTATCACGCCCAGGGCGAATACGCCTATGCCGATGAGATTGTCTTTGCCGCCCTGGATAAACTGCGTAAAGGCTCTCGACAGAATCTCACTGCTCCGGCCACCGTGACCGACTGGCGACCTATCGTGCATGAAATGCGTCTGTTCAAGTCTGCCGAAGAAATCGACGTGATGCGTCGCGCCGGTGAGATTTCTGCGCTGGCACATACCCGTGCCATGCAAACCTGTAAACCCGGGATGTTTGAATACCAGCTTGAAGGCGAAATCCACCACGAGTTCAACCGTCACGGCGCCCGTTTCCCGTCCTATAACACTATCGTCGGTGCCGGGGAGAACGGCTGTATTTTGCATTACACCGAAAACGAAAGCGTGATGCGGGATGGTGATCTGGTGTTGATTGACGCTGGTTGCGAATACATGGGTTATGCCGGTGATATTACCCGCACTTTCCCGGTAAACGGCACATTCAGCCCGGCGCAGCGTGAAGTGTATGACATTGTCCTGGAATCCCTGGAAACGGCTCTGCGCCTGTTCCGACCCGGTACCTCGATTCAGGAAGTGAACGGTGAAGTGGTACGCATCATGGTGACCGGGCTGGTGAAACTGGGCATTCTTAAGGGCGAAGTTGAGATGTTGGTTGCCGAGAATGCGCATCGCCCCTTCTTTATGCATGGTCTGAGCCACTGGCTGGGGCTGGATGTCCATGATGTCGGCGTTTACGGTCAGGATCGTTCACGTATCCTTGAACCGGGAATGGTGTTGACCGTCGAGCCCGGTCTCTATATTGCCCCTGATGCGGATGTCCCTCAGGCGTATCGCGGCATCGGCATCCGTGTGGAAGATGATATTGTGATCACCGAAAACGGTAATGAAAACCTCACCGCCAGCGTCGTCAAAAAAGCCGACGATATTGAGGCGCTGATGGCAGCGGCACGTCGCTCATGAGTGTACTTATTGTTGGTGGCGGTATGGCGGGCGCGACGCTCGCACTGTCGATTTCGCATTTAACCGGTGGCCGTCTTCCTGTTCATTTGATTGAAGCGACCGAACCGAGTTCTCAGGACCATCCTGGCTTTGATGCGCGCGCTATCGCACTTGCGGCGGGCACATGCCAGCAACTCGCGCGAGTGGGGATCTGGTCGCATATCGCCGAGAAAGCCACGCCGATCACCACTGTGCATGTCAGCGATCGCGGGCATGCCGGTTTTGTGACGCTTGATGCGGATGATTATCGCGTTGAGGCTCTCGGCCAGGTAGTGGAACTGCATGATGTCGGTACCCGTCTTTTCAGCCTTCTAAAAAAAGCGCCTGGCGTGACGCTCCACTGTCCGGCACGGGTGAGCTTCTTCTCCAGGGATGAGGACCGTGTGGCGGTCGCGCTGGAAAGCGGTGAGACGATTAACGGAACCTTGTTAGTCGCCGCTGATGGCTCCCGCTCTGCGCTGGGCGCGCAATGTGGCATCAGCTGGCAACAGGCTCCCTATCAGCAGGTCGCGGTGATTGCTAACGTAACGACCTCGCAGGCGCATCAGGGGCGCGCGTTTGAGCGTTTTACCGCTCACGGTCCGTTGGCAATGCTGCCGATGTCCCAGGGACGTTGCTCGCTGGTGTGGTGTCACCCGCTCGAAAAACAGGAGCAAATTCTGAGCTGGAGCGACGAGACGTTCTGCCATGAGTTGCAAAAAGCCTTTGGCTGGCGACTGGGCCGAATTGTGCAAGCAGGAGCACGTAACGCTTATCCGCTTTCGCTTTCCACCGCCTCTTCACCTATTTCGCATCGCACTGTGCTGGTGGGTAATGCTGCGCAGACGCTCCACCCGATTGCCGGGCAGGGCTTTAACCTGGGGATGCGTGATGTGATGAGCCTGGCCGAAACGCTGGCTGATGCCTGGTCGCAGCAGCAGGATGTGGGCGGTTATCGCGTGCTGACGCGTTATCGCGATCGCCGCCATGATGATAAGTGCGCTACGATTGGCGTGACAGACGGGTTAGTGCATCTTTTTGCTAATCGCTGGGCGCCACTGGTGGTCGGGCGTAACGTCGGTTTGATGACAATGGAATTATTTACCCCGGCGCGTGATGCGCTGGCGCAGCGTACCCTTGGCTGGGTGGCGCGTTAAGGTCCAGGAGTTATTTGTGCAAAGTGTTGATGTGGCGATTGTAGGCGGCGGCATGGTAGGACTGGCGCTGGCCTGTGGATTACAGGGCAGTGGCCTGCGCGTGGCGGTGCTGGAGCAGCATGCGCCCGCCCCCCTGGAAGAGGATGCCCCTGCGCAACTGCGTGTCTCGGCGATCAATGCCGCAAGCGAAAAACTGCTGACGCGCCTTGGCGTCTGGTCGTCGATTGTTGCCCATCGCGCCAGCTGTTATCACGGCATGGAAGTGTGGGATAAAGACAGCTTTGGCCGGATTGCTTTTGACGATCAGAGCATGGGTTATAGCCATCTCGGTCATATTATTGAAAACAGCGTTATCCATCAGGCGTTGTGGAACAAAGCCCATCAGTGTTCGGATGTGTCAATCCTTGCCCCAGCGGAGCTGCAGCAGGTGGCCTGGGGTGAAAACGAAGCGTTTCTTACCCTCAAGGATGGCGGCATGCTTACCGCCCGACTGGTCGTCGGTGCTGATGGCGCCAACTCATGGTTACGCAACAAAGCCGATATCCCGCTGACCTTCTGGGACTACAACCATCATGCGCTGGTGGCGACTATCCGTACCGATGAGCCACATCAGGCTATCGCGCGGCAGGTTTTCCACGATGAAAGCATCCTTGCGTTTCTGCCGTTGGCCGACCCGCACTTGTGTTCCATTGTCTGGTCGCTGCCGCCTGAACGGGCAGAGCAAATGCAGCAGGCAGACGCAGAGGCATTCAATCAGGCGCTGTGCGTTGCGTTTGATAACCGCCTTGGGTTGTGCCGTGTGGAAAGCGAGCGGCAGGTTTATCCGCTGACCGGACGCTACGCGCGTCATTTTGCCGGGCATCGCCTGGCATTGATGGGCGACGCGGCGCACACCATTCATCCCCTTGCCGGGCAGGGCGTTAACCTGGGCTTTATGGATGCGGCCGAACTGGTGAGTGAACTCAAGCGGCTGCACGGTCAGGGCAAAGATATTGGTCAGCATATGTATCTGCGTCGTTACGAACGCAGCCGTAAACACAGTGCCGCACTGATGCTGGCCGGAATGCAGGGTTTCCGCGAATTGTTTTCCGGTACCCACCCGGCGAAAAAGCTGTTCCGTGACATTGGACTGAAACTGGCGGATACATTGCCAGGGGTTAAACCTCAGTTGCTTCGCCAGGCGATGGGGCTGAATGACCTCCCACAGTGGTTGCGTTAACTGCGTCACACTTTCCCTTCCCCCCGGCGGGAAGGGAGACCCTTCCTCATTTGAAAAATTCTAATTTCACCTCATTTTTCAGATTAGTTTTTCTCATCTCTTGTTTTTTCTCTGTCGGGAAAATTATCTCTTTTGTAGTGGTAAATATCGCTTAATGCGATAGTTTCCCGACCGGAGTGATTCTTTATGCGCCATTTTGCGCTCAGCACTGGTTTAATATTCTGTAGGGGGTTTTGCTAAAAATGGTCATAAGCTAATGTGATGACCCATTTTCTCTTATGGTTAAGTGCCCCTTTCGGTGATAAGTTCAGGCGAAAGTGAACGTTTGCGTCGGCGACCGGGATCGGAGTCGGCGTCTTGTCATGCGGTGAATTTTTCGCCGCTGAAAACGTGAAAGCCCCGCTTACTCGACGAGGAAAAGATGGCCCAGCAGACTCCTTTATATGAACAACACACGCTGTGCGGCGCACGCATGGTGGATTTCCATGGCTGGATGATGCCGTTGCATTACGGCTCGCAAATTGATGAACACCACGCGGTACGTACTGATGCGGGCATGTTTGATGTGTCGCACATGACAATTGTCGATTTACGCGGCAGCCGTACCCGGGAATTCTTGCGCTATCTGCTGGCAAATGACGTAGCGAAGCTCACCAAACCCGGCAAGGCGCTATACTCCGGAATGCTGAATGCGTCGGGCGGCGTCATTGATGACCTCATCGTCTACTACTTCACCGACGATTTCTTCCGCCTCGTTGTAAACTCCGCCACCCGCGAAAAAGACCTCTCCTGGATTACCCAACACGCTGAACCTTTTGCCATTGACATCACCGTTCGTGACGATCTGTCGTTGATTGCGGTTCAGGGGCCAAACGCGCAGGCCAAAGCCGCTACCCTTTTCACGGACGAACAGCGTCAGGCAGTAGAAGGCATGAAGCCGTTCTTTGGCGTTGAATCTGGTGATCTGTTTATCGCGACCACAGGCTATACCGGCGAAGCGGGTTATGAAATCGCGCTGCCGAACGAACAGGCTGCGGATTTCTGGCAAAAACTGGTGAAAGCAGGCGTCAGGCCTTGTGGCCTCGGCGCGCGCGATACGCTGCGTCTTGAAGCGGGCATGAACTTGTACGGTCAGGAGATGGATGAGGGCGTTTCGCCGCTCGCAGCCAATATGGGCTGGACCATTGCCTGGGAACCAGCGGAGCGTAATTTTATTGGCCGCGAAGCGCTCGAGTTACAACGTGAGAAAGGTACCGAACACCTGGTCGGTCTGATCATGACAGAGAAAGGTGTGCTGCGTAACGAATTGCCGGTGCGGTTCACCGATGTCCACGGTAACGCGCAAGAAGGCGTGATCACCAGCGGCACTTTCTCCCCGACGCTGGGCTACAGTATTGCACTGGCGCGTGTGCCTGCGGGCATTGGCGATACGGCAATCGTTCAGATCCGTAACCGTGAAATGCCGGTAAAAGTGACGAAACCTATTTTTGTACGCGCTGGCAAAGCCGTCGCGTGATTCATTCTTATTTGGAGAGTTAGTGATGAGCAACGTACCTGCAGAATTGAAATACAGCAAAGAACACGAGTGGCTGCGTAAAGAAGCGGATGGCACCTACACCGTCGGTATCACTGAACATGCGCAGGAATTGTTGGGTGACATGGTGTTTGTTGACCTGCCAGAAGTGGGCGCAACCGTTGCTGCTGGCGATGATTGCGCCGTCGCCGAATCAGTAAAAGCGGCTTCCGATATTTATGCCCCGATCAGCGGTGAAATCGTTGCTGTCAACGAGACTCTGGGCGATGCGCCGGAGCAGGTTAACAGCGAGCCTTATGGCGAAGGCTGGATTTTCAAAATCAAAGCCAGTGATGAAGCAGAAGTTGATGCGCTGCTGAGTGCGACAGAATACGAAGCACTGTTAGAAGACGAGTAATTGTTAATCCCCCTCTCCCTTTGGGAGAGGGCAGGGGTGAGGGTGCCAAGCTTCCCCTCACCCTAACCCTCTCCCGGAGGGAGAGGGAACTTATATTCACCGCACGTTTCAGGAACCATCGCTCATGACACAGACTTTAAGCCAGCTTGAAAACCGTGGCGCTTTCATTGAACGTCACATTGGGCCGGATGCTCAGCAACAGCAGGAGATGCTGAAAACGGTTGGCGCGGATTCATTAAATGCACTGATTGCGCAGATCGTGCCGAAAGATATCCAGCTCGCCACGCCGCCGCAGGTGGGTGAAGCCACGACTGAATATGCCGCGCTGGCGGAGCTAAAAGCGATTGCCGGTCGTAACAAGCGCTTTAAGTCTTACATTGGCATGGGTTATACCGCCGTGCAATTACCGCCGGTTATCCTGCGCAATATGCTGGAAAATCCTGGTTGGTACACTGCCTATACGCCGTATCAGCCGGAAGTCTCACAAGGTCGTCTTGAAGCCTTGTTGAATTTTCAGCAGGTGACGCTGGATCTAACCGGCCTCGACATGGCCTCAGCTTCTCTGCTGGATGAAGCTACCGCCGCTGCCGAAGCGATGGCGATGGCAAAACGCGTCAGCAAACTGAAAAATGCCAACCGTTTCTTTGTTGCTGCCGACATTCATCCGCAAACGCTGGATGTGGTGCGCACCCGTGCCGAAACCTTTGGTTTTGACGTTATCGTGGATGATGCCAGTAAAGTGCTGGATCATCAGGATGTCTTCGGCGTGCTGTTGCAGCAGGTGGGCACCACCGGCGAAGTACACGACTACAGCGCGCTGATTACCGAGCTGAAAGCCCGTAAAATTGTGGTCAGCGTGGCCGCTGATTTTATGGCGTTGGTGTTGTTAACCGCGCCGGGCAAACAGGGGGCAGATATTGTCTTCGGTTCCGCGCAGCGCTTCGGTGTGCCGATGGGCTACGGCGGTCCGCATGCGGCATTCTTTGCTGCAAAAGATGAATTCAAACGCTCAATGCCGGGACGCATTATCGGTGTCTCCAGAGACGCGACGGGCAATACCGCGCTGCGTATGGCGATGCAGACCCGCGAGCAGCATATCCGTCGCGAAAAAGCGAACTCCAACATCTGTACTTCGCAGGTACTGCTGGCCAACATCGCCAGCCTGTACGCGGTGTATCACGGTCCGGTTGGTCTGAAACGTATTGCCAGCCGTATCCACCGTCTGGCCGATATTCTGGCGGCTGGCCTGCAGCAAAAAGGGCTTAAGCTGCGTCACGCGCACTACTTCGACACACTGTGCGTTGAAGTCGCTGATAAAGCCGCCGTACTGGCGCGCGCGCAAGCGGCTGAAATCAACCTGCGCAGCGATATTCTGAATGCCGTGGGTATCACGCTGGATGAAACCACTACCCGCGAAGATGTGCAGAAACTCTTTGCCGTGGTATTGGGCGACTCGAACGGACTGGATATCGACGCACTGGATAAAGATGTGGCGCTCGACAGCCGTTCCGTACCTGCCGCGATGTTGCGTGATGATGCGATCCTGAGCCACCCGGTCTTTAATCGCTATCACAGCGAAACCGAGATGATGCGCTATATGCACTCTCTGGAGCGCAAAGATCTGGCGCTTAACCAGGCGATGATCCCGCTGGGTTCCTGCACCATGAAGCTCAACGCCGCTGCGGAAATGATCCCGATCACCTGGCCTGAATTCGCCGAACTGCATCCGTTCTGCCCGGCGGAGCAAGCCGAAGGCTACCATCACATGATCGCTCAGCTTTCCGACTGGCTGGTGAAACTGACGGGTTACGATGCCCTTTGTATGCAGCCGAACTCTGGCGCACAGGGGGAATATGCGGGCCTGCTGGCGATCCGTCACTATCATGAGAGCCGCAACGAAGGCCATCGTGATATCTGCCTGATCCCAAGCTCTGCACACGGTACCAACCCGGCATCCGCACAGATGGCAGGTATGCAGGTGGTGGTTGTAGCCTGTGATAAAAACGGCAACATCGATCTGGCGGATCTGCGTACCAAAGCGGAGCAACACGCGGCAAACCTCTCCTGCATCATGGTGACCTACCCGTCCACCCACGGCGTCTACGAAGAGACTATCCGTGAAGTGTGCGAAATCGTTCACCAGTTCGGCGGCCAGGTTTATCTCGACGGTGCGAACATGAACGCCCAGGTGGGCATCACTTCGCCGGGCTTTATCGGCGCAGATGTGTCGCATCTCAACCTGCATAAAACCTTCTGCATTCCGCACGGCGGTGGCGGTCCTGGTATGGGGCCGATTGGCGTGAAAGCACACCTGGCACCGTTCGTGCCGGGCCACAGCGTGGTGCAGATTGAAGGCATGCTGACCCGCCAGGGCGCGGTATCCGCCGCCCCGTTTGGTAGCGCGTCGATCTTGCCAATCAGCTGGATGTACATCCGCATGATGGGTGCCGAAGGGCTCAAACAGGCAAGTCAGGTGGCGATTCTGAATGCCAACTACATCGCCAGCCGTCTGAAAGAGGCATTCCCGGTTCTTTATACGGGTCGCGATGGCCGGGTGGCGCATGAATGTATTCTCGACATTCGTCCGCTGAAAGAAGAGACCGGCATTAGCGAACTGGATATTGCGAAGCGCCTGATTGACTACGGTTTCCATGCGCCGACCATGTCCTTCCCGGTCGCGGGCACGCTGATGGTTGAGCCGACGGAGTCAGAAAGTAAAGCCGAACTGGATCGCTTTATTGACGCGATGCTGGCCATTCGTGGCGAAATCAACCGCGTGAAAGCGGGCGAGTGGACGCTGACTGATAACCCGCTGGTGAATGCGCCGCATACTCAGAACGAGCTGGTAACCGAGTGGCATCACGGTTATACCCGTGAGCAGGCTGTCTTCCCGGCAGGCGTGGCGAACAAGTACTGGCCGACGGTGAAACGTCTTGATGACGTTTACGGTGACCGTAACCTGTTCTGCTCCTGCGTGCCGATGAGCGAATACCAGTAATTAGCGCTACGCTTCTACAGGCCGGGTGAACGTTCGCGTTGCCCGGCCTTTTTTATTGGAGGGAATACAGATTGGCAATTGCACTGGTCACTGGCGGTAGCCGGGGAATAGGAAAGGCGACGGCGTTGCTGCTGGGCGCGGAAGGATATACGGTCGCGGTCAATTATCAGCACAATGCGCAGGCCGCGCAGTCGGTGGTGGAAACCATTATTGCGGCAGGCGGGAAGGCGTTCGCAATACAGGCCGATATCGGCGAAGAATCGCAGGTTGTGGCGATGTTTGCGCGCATTGATGAGGTGGGTGAACCGCTGACCGCGCTGGTCAACAACGCCGGAATTCTGTTTACCCAGAGTCGTGTGGAAGCGATGACGGCGGAACGGATTAATCAGGTACTGCGTACTAACGTAACGGGTACTTTTCTCTGCTGCCGGGAGGCGGTTAAACGCATGGCACTGCCCCATGGCGGAAAAGGCGGGGCTATAGTGAATGTCTCTTCGGCCGGGGCGCGGCTCGGTTCGCCCGGCGAGTATGTTGATTACGCGGCGTCGAAGGGGGCGATGGATACGCTTACCACGGGCTTGTCGGTGGAAGTCGCGGCGCAGGGGATTCGCGTGAACAGCGTTCGACCAGGGTTTATCTATACGGACATGCATGCATCTGGCGGTGAACCTGGGCGAGTCGATCGGGTGAAATCGATGCTGCCGATGCAACGTGGCGGTCAGCCGGAAGAGGTGGCGCAGGCGATTGCCTGGCTGCTGAGCGAGAAGGCGTCTTATGTAACCGGGAGTTTTATCGAGCTGGCGGGGGGAAAGTAGTGCCGGTTTGTCCCCTCACCCCGGTGGGGTGAGGGGAACTCAACTTAGATATTCTCGCCGTTGCTGGCGATCACTTCTTTATACCAGTTGAAACTCTTCTTACGGGAACGGGACATGTCGCCGGTGCCGTCATCATGCTTGTTCACATAGATAAAGCCGTAGCGTTTGCTGTACTGACCGGTGGTGAAAGAGACGCAGTCGATGCAGCCCCACGGTGTGTAACCCATCAGGTCAACGCCGTCGTAGGTCACCGCTTCAACCATCTCCTTCACGTGAGCACGCAGGTAATCGATGCGATAATCGTCGATAATGCTGCCATCTTCTTCCACTTTGTCGTATGCGCCAAAGCCGTTTTCAACAATAAACAGCGGCTTCTGATAGCGCTCATACAGTTCGCACAAGGCATAACGCAGGCCTACCGGGTCAATCTGCCAGCCCCAGTCGGAGGCTTTCACGTGTGGATTCGGTACACTGCCCTGGAAGCCAGAGATCGCATCACCGCTGCCGCCTTCTGCCTTCACAGCATTCGTCATGTAGTAGCTAAAGCCGAGATAATCACAGGTTCCTTCACGCAGAGCCTGCTCGTCGCCCGCTTCCATTTTGATGTTGAAGCCGCGGCGCTCCCATTCGTTCAATACGTAAGACGGGTAGTAACCACGCAACTGGACATCAGTAAAGACATAGCGCTCACGCATAGATTCCTGCGCAAACATCACATCTTCTGGCTTACAGGAGAACGGATACAGCGGCACCATGGCCAGCATGCAGCCGATTTTCATTTCCGGATTGATGCGATGACCAATGTTGACCGCCATTGCGCTGGCAACGAACTGGTGGTGCAGCACCTGGTACATGGTCTCTTCAGGGTTTTCATGGTCGGTATAGACCACACCGGAACAGCAGTAGCCAAACAGCGGCGCACGCCAGTTACGCTGGTTGTTGATTTCGTTGAAGGTCATCCAGTATTTCACCTTCGCTTTGTAGCGCTCAAACACCACTTCGGCGAAGCGAACAAAGAAATCAACGACTTTACGGTTCGTCCAGCCGCCGTACTCTTGCACCAGGTGCAGCGGCATTTCGAAGTGAGACAGGGTGATGACAGGTTCGATGTTATATTTGAGCAGTTCGTCAAACATATCATCATAGAATTTCAGACCTTCTTCGTTAGGCTGCAATTCGTCGCCTTTCGGGAAGATGCGTGTCCAGGCGATAGAGGTGCGGAAGCATTTGAAGCCCATTTCGGCGAAGAGTTTGATGTCTTCTTTGTAGTGGCCGTAAAAATCGACCGCTTCATGGTTCGGGTAGTATTTCCCTTCGATGACCTGCCGGGTGATTTCACGTGGAACACCGTGCGCGCCACCGGTGAGCACATCACAAATACTCGGGCCTTTTCCGCCCTGATTCCAGCCGCCTTCAACCTGATGTGCGGCAACGGCACCGCCCCATAAAAAGTCTTTTGGTAAGGTCAATTTTTTCATTGTTGCTATTCTCGCCCTGGTAATAAAATCTGCGCTCGAGTCTAGCAAAGGGAATAAAAATGTCACGATATAACAAATTACCCTTATGGTGATTTGTTACATCAATAAAACAATATGTTTTTTTATGCTATTTTCTTCGCCAGTTTCCGACCCAGTGATTCCAGAATATAAATCACCGGAATTTGCGTCGTTATATCATAAACCCCGGCAATACGCGTTTGCGGTACATGCCAGGAAAGATTGAAATCGGCCAGTTTTGCCAGTCGCGAATGCTCATGGCTGGTGATGGTCAACACTTTACAGTGATGGAGGCTGAACTGGCTGGCGAAACGCAGAATCTCCTCGGTCTCCCCGGAGACAGACAACACGATAGCCAGGGCATTTCTCGCCATGTCATTTGTAACCGGAAAATAAGGGTCGTCGATATGATTACTGAATTTCCCGACATTGGAAAAAAATCGTGCACCGTATTTTGCCAGAGCGCCGGATGTTCCCGCACCAACAAAAATAATACGTTCCGATGATAATATAATATCGACCGCTTTATCTAATAACGTGTCAAACTCATCGTTATTTACGCTTTTAAAAAAACTGATAATTTCGCTGGCACCAAAATTAGCCTGCTGGGGCTCATTTTGTTCTAAATATAATTTAAAGCGGACGCGAAATTCTGAATACCCCTCACATTGCAGCTTGCGGCAGAAACGCAGCACCGTGGTGGTTGACACCCCAGCTCCGTCGGCCAGTTCGCGGATGGTCATGTACATCACTTTGTCACGATTTTTGACGACATAGTTGTAGACCATCATCTCAAGATTGTTGAGACTGGCGATAGCGGCGTGGGAGAACATACTCACAGTATCAACGACTCACTTATCAGATTTATCATCAGGGAATAATAACATGCAGCCGAACGACATCACTTTTTTTCAGCGCTTTCAGGACGACATTCTGGCGGGCCGCAAAACGATTACTCTCCGCGATGAAAGTGAATCGCACTTTCGCACCGGGGATATCTTGCGCGTGGGGCGTTACGAGGATGACGGCTATTTTTGCACCATCAAGGTTGTTGGTACGTCCACGACCACCCTTGACAGCCTGACAGAAGAACATGCGCAGCAGGAAAACATGTCCCTGGCTGAGCTCCGGAATGTCATTGCCGATATCTATCCCGGACAGAACCAGTTTTATGTAATTGATTTCAAGGTTCTTTAGAAAAACAGTAACGCCTGTTAGTTTAAATTTTTATGTAACTAACTGATATTTATCTATTCATATAAATATCATGATTTATTTTAGCGAACAGGTGTGCACTGGAATCATTCTCAGTTACTCTATAGGCGCGACGTTTTATTTTGAGTTCTCCCGGAGTTAACTATGGTGGATAAACCATTAATCGCACAGGGATACACGCTGGCTGAGGAAATAGCCAACAGCATCAGTCATGGCATCGGGCTGGTGTTTGGTATTGTAGGACTGGTGCTTCTGCTGGTGCAGGCCGTTGACACGAATGCCAGCACGCTGGCGATCACCAGCTACAGTCTTTATGGCGGCAGCATGATTCTGCTGTTTCTCGCCTCCACGCTTTATCACGCTATACCGCATCAGCGAGCAAAAGTGTGGCTTAAGAAATTCGACCATTGCGCGATCTATCTGCTGATTGCCGGAACCTATACGCCTTTTCTGCTAGTGGGACTGGATTCGCCGCTGGCCCGGGGATTGATGATTGTTATCTGGGGTCTCGCCCTGCTGGGCATCCTTTTCAAGTTGACCATTGCCCACCGTTTCAAAGTGCTATCGCTGGTGACCTATCTGACCATGGGCTGGCTGTCGCTGATTGTGGTTTATCAATTGGCGATCAAACTGTCGGTTGGCGGCGTGACGTTACTGGCCGCAGGTGGCGTGGTTTACTCGCTGGGCGTGATATTTTACGTCTGCAAGCGTATTCCCTATAACCACGCTATCTGGCACGGCTTTGTGCTGGGCGGCAGTATGTGCCACTTTCTGGCGATTTATTTGTATGTGGGGCAGGTGTAGTTTGTTGTCGGGTGGTAGCTTCGCCTTACCCGACCTACACGATCGGTAGGCCCGGTAAGCGCAGCGCCACCGGGCGACACGGCATCAATCTTCCAGGGAATACGGCAACGGCTCAATGCTGAGCGTGTTTACATCGTCACGCACGCGGAACACGCTGTCGGCTTCCATATCGTTGTTCATGATGGCTTGTACCAAAAGGCGTCCATCATCCAGCTGTACGGCAGCCAACACCGTACCAGTACGACGCCAGTTTTCACCCATCTTCAGTTCCAGATCTTCACCCGCTTCCGGCACCCGGCTGGCTTTCCCCGCCAGATACCACAATGCCCGTTTGTTCGCACCACGGAATTTCGCACGGGCGACCATCTCCTGGCCGGTGTAGCATCCTTTCTTGAAGCTGATACCGCCCAAAGCCTGAATATTTGTAGCCTGGGGAATAAATTGCGCGCTGTTGATGGTGTCAATGACAGGGAGGCCCGCTTCGATATTGAGCGCCAGCCATTGCTGGCTGTTGTTCAGTTGTGCTTCGCCACGCAGGGCTTCTGTCACTTTTTCTGCGGTGGCGACATCGGTCACCAGTAAAAAACGTTCCGCCGGATGGGCAAACCAGAGAAGTGTGGTTTCACCATCCTGCACGCGCTGTTTGTCTGCATCCGGCAGGGCCGAAAACAAATTGGCAAGCGCGGCACGAGCCTGGAACCCGGCAATACCCAACAAAACATGTTCATTGTCTGCTTCGATAGTGACTTTGGAGAACACCGCGTATTTTTTCAATTCTTTAAGCTGCGAGTCTGCAACGCTACGACGCAAAATCCAGCTAAAACCCTCAGTGGTACGGAACAGACGCAGGTTGCTCCACATTTTGCCTTTCGCATCGCAGTGCGCAGCCAGCAGATGCTGGTCGTCAGTCAGTTTCGCCACATCGGCAGTCACCTGGCCTTGCAGGTATTTCTCACTGTCTGCGCCTTTGATAGTTGCCAGCGACCAGTCATCGAGAGTCATAAGCGTCAGCGGCAGGCGCGCTGATGCGGTCGGCTGGCGCGGAGGAAACGGAGTAAAAGCCATAGTATTGTCCTGATTAGCCTGATGCGTATTATCACCTAATGGTAAAAGAGCCGTTGCCCAATGCAAGCGATAAAAACAGGCGATTTGTGCCTTATAAAGAGTATGGGAAAAGTCGCGCAAAATGGCCGTAATGGTTGCAATACATGGGATTTATTCTGGAAGTCTCCTCGTAAAGATAAATATTCCGCCGATGGATGATTAAAAACACGTTACAATGGCAACCCATCGTGGCTATGCAGGTTTCAGAACATGGATATTAACAACAAAGCCCGTATTCATTGGGCATGTCGACGTGGAATGCGTGAGCTGGATATTTCCATCATGCCTTTCTTTGAACATGAATATGATTCGCTGAGTGATGATGACAAACGCGTGTTTGTGCGTCTACTGCAGAGCGATGATCCGGATTTATTTAACTGGCTGATGAATCATGGCAAGCCTCAGGATGAGGCGTTGCAGCGAATGATCCAGTTAATTCAGACACGGAATCGGGAACGTGGTCCTGTGGCAATCTGATATACGCGTCTCATGGCGCTCACAATGGCTCTCACTATTACTCCATGGCTTGATGGCGGCTTTCGTGTTGCTGCTGCCCTGGCCGTTGAGCTATACGCCGCTTTGGCTACTGCTTTTGTCACTGGTGGTGTTCGACAGCGTCCGAAGCCAGCGCCGCATTAATGCCTGTCAGGGTGAGATCAAACTGCTGATGGATGCGCGTTTGCGCTGGCAAGGCGTGGAATGGGAAATCGTCGGAACGCCGTGGATGCTGAATATTGGCATGATCCTGCGTTTACGTCGGGAAAAAGATGGCCGCCGCCAGCATTTGTGGCTGGCCGCAGATAGCATGGACGCGCAAGAGTGGCGAGATTTACGCCGACTGATTTCGCAACAATCGGCGCAACGCCAGCATTAAGCTCAGGCGAACTGCCCGGCCATTTCTACCAGAATCTGTTCGCACCAGTTCTGGATACGTTCATCGCTCAGGTCATATTGGTTGGTTTCATCCAGCGCGAGGCCCACAAACAGCTGTCCATCGGCAATGAGCGGTTTGGTGGTAGTGAATTCGTAGCCTTCTGTTGGCCAGTAACCAATGAATTTTACGCCACGCGGTGCCAGCTTATCGTGCAACATACCGAGCGCGTCGAGGAACCATTCGCCGTAGCCGAGCTGGTCACCCATACCGTACAGCGCGACGATTTTTCCGTCGAGATTGAGTGTGTCGAGCTGATCCCAGATGGCTTCCCAGTCTTCCTGCAATTCGCCAAAGTCCCAGGTGGGAATGCCAAGAATCAGAGCGTCGTACTGCTCCATTAAAGCGGGGGCGTCGTCTTTCAGGTTGTGTAACGTCACCAGTTCCGGGCCGATGATATCGCGGATTTTTTCTGCCGCCATTTCGGTGTAGCAGGTACTGGAACCATAAAACAGGCCGATGTTCATAACGTAAACGTCTCAATTCCGGATGTGTCTTTGCGTGCAGTGTACCAGAATCACACCGCAATCAGGCATAATGCAAGGATTCGAAGCAAGGGGGAGCACAGGTGGAACAAGATTTCGCACGTATCGAACAATTTCTTGATGCCCTCTGGCTTGAGCGAAACCTGGCGGAAAACACCCTTAGCGCGTACCGCCGTGATTTGCAGGGCCTTGTGGAATGGCTACATCATCAAGGACTGTCGCTGGAAAGCGCGCAGGCGGATGATTTGCAAAACCTTCTGGCGCAAAGAATGGACGGTGGCTACAAGGCAACGAGTTCAGCGCGATTGCTTAGCGCCATGCGTCGTTTCTTTCAGCATCTCTATCGGGAGAAATTTCGTCAGGACGATCCCAGCGCATTACTCGCTTCGCCAAAATTACCACAGCGTCTTCCGAAAGATCTCAGTGAAGCGCAGGTTGAACGGCTATTAGCATCGCCGGGCATTGACCAGCCGCTGGAGTTACGCGATAAAGCGATGCTGGAAGTACTTTACGCTACCGGCCTTCGCGTCTCTGAACTGGTAGGGCTGACGATGAGTGACATTAGCTTGCGTCAGGGGGTTGTGCGCGTCATCGGTAAAGGAAATAAAGAGCGTCTGGTTCCGCTGGGGGAAGAGGCGGTGTACTGGGTAGAAAACTATCTGGAACATGGGCGCCCCTGGCTGTTGAATGGCGTATCGATTGATGTGCTTTTTCCGAGCCAGCGCGCTCAGCAGATGACACGGCAAACGTTCTGGCATCGTATCAAGCATTACGCGCAACTGGCCGGTATCGACAGTGAAAAACTCTCGCCGCACGTTTTGCGTCATGCGTTTGCTACCCATTTACTGAATCACGGTGCAGACTTACGTGTGGTTCAGATGTTGCTTGGCCACAGCGATCTCTCCACGACCCAGATTTATACGCATGTCGCGACGGAGCGGCTGCGACAGCTTCACCAGCAACATCACCCGCGGGCGTGATCGTTGCTTTTTAAAGGATATGTTATGAAAAAAGGTTTGATCATTTTCACCCTTCTGGCGGCGGCGCTGACCGGCACCGCGCGTGCGGATGATGCCGCTATCAAGCAATCGCTGGCGAAACTGGGTGTACAGAGTTCCGATATTCAGCCTGCGCCAGTTGCCGGAATGAAAACTGTGCTGACCAATAGTGGCGTGCTGTATGTCACCGATGACGGCAAACACATCATTCAGGGACCCATGTACGATGTGAGCGGCGCCCAGCCGGTGAACGTCACCAACCAGTTACTGATGGCGCATCTCAACGCCCTGGAAAAAGAGATGATCGTCTATAAAGCACCACAGGAAAAGCATGTGATTACCGTGTTCACGGACATCACCTGCGGCTACTGCCACAAACTGCATGAAGAGATGGCTGACTACAACGCGTTGGGGATCACCGTGCGTTACCTGGCTTTCCCCCGCCAGGGGCTGCAGAGTCAGGCCGAGCAGGATATGAAAGCCATCTGGTGCGCAAAAGACCGTAACAAAGCTTTTGACGACGCGATGGGCGGAAAGGGTGTTAAGCCGGCCAGTTGCGATCTTGATATCGCCGATCACTATGCGCTTGGCGTGCAGTTTGGCGTGAACGGGACGCCAGCCATTGTGTTAAACGATGGTTATGTTGTACCGGGCTATCAGGGGCCGAAAGAGATGAAAGCTTTCCTCGACCAACATCAAAAACAGACTGGCGGTAAGTAATTCACGTGAAAGCCGAAATTCGACTTCGCCGCCGCGAGGCAAACGACGCGGCGGATTTACCTGCCGAGCTTCCCCCACTTCTGCGTCGCCTCTATGCCAGCCGCGGTGTTTGTAGCGCTGCGGATCTGGAACGCGGGGTGAAAGGCATGCTGCCCTGGCAGCGGCTGCATGGCATTGATAAAGCGGTAGAGATTCTCTATAACGCCTTGCGCGAGGGGTTGCGTATTGTGGTTGTCGGTGATTTTGACGCCGATGGCGCAACCAGTACTGCGCTGAGCGTACTGGCCTTACGCGCACTGGGCGGTAATAACATCGCCTATCTGGTGCCGAACCGTTTTGAAGACGGCTACGGGCTAAGCCCTGAGGTCGTCGATCAGGCGCACGCACGCGGCGCGCAACTGATCCTGACCGTTGATAACGGTATCTCGTCACATGCCGGGGTTGAACGGGCCCATGCGCTGGGTATTCCGGTGGTGGTAACCGACCACCATCTTCCCGGCGAAACGTTGCCCAATGCCGAAGCCATCATTAACCCGAACCTGCGCGAGTGCGATTTTCCGTCGAAGTCGCTGGCGGGTGTAGGTGTGGCTTTTTATCTGATGCTGGCGCTGCGAACTTTTTTACGCGACAAAGGCTGGTTTGATGAGCGTGGGCTGGCGATCCCTAACCTGGCGGAACTGCTCGATTTAGTGGCCTTAGGCACCGTTGCGGATGTCGTGCCGCTGGATGCCAACAATCGCATTCTCACCTGGCAGGGCTTAAGTCGCATTCGTGCCGGGAAATGCCGTCCTGGCATCAAAGCGCTACTCGAAGTCGCTAACCGCGACGCACAAAAACTGGCGGCCAGTGACCTGGGCTTCGCACTTGGCCCACGTCTGAACGCCGCCGGCCGTCTTGATGATATGTCAGTTGGCGTGGCGCTGTTGCTTAGTGACAATCTCGGCGAAGCACGTGTGCTGGCCAGCGAACTTGATGCGCTAAACCAGACGCGCAAAGAGATTGAACAGGGCATGCAGGCAGAAGCGTTGACGCTGTGCGAAAAACTGGAACGCAGCCGGGATACGCTGCCGGGCGGCCTCGCTATGTACCATCCTGAATGGCATCAGGGGGTGGTCGGTATTCTGGCGTCGCGTATTAAAGAGCGCTTCCACCGTCCGGTTATTGCTTTTGCGCCAGCCGGGGATGGCACGCTAAAAGGCTCAGGGCGTTCAATCCAGGGCCTTCACATGCGCGATGCGCTGGAGCGTCTGGATACACTCTACCCTGGGTTAATGATCAAGTTCGGTGGACATGCGATGGCGGCGGGGCTGTCGCTGGAGGAGGCGCGTTTCGAGGAATTCCAGCGCTACTTTGGCGAACTGGTCACCGAGTGGCTGGATCCGGCACTGTTGCAGGGTGAAATCGTTTCTGACGGCCTGTTAAAAGCGGATGAAATGACCCTTGATACAGCCGAAATGTTGCGCGATGCCGGGCCCTGGGGGCAGATGTTCCCGGAACCGTTGTTTGATGGCGAGTTTCGCCTTTTGCAACAACGGCTGGTGGGGGAACGCCATCTCAAAGTGATGGTCGAACCGGTCGGCGGCGGCCCGCTGCTTGATGGTATCGCCTTTAATGTCGACACCTCCTGCTGGCCCGATAACGGTGTGCGCGTCGTCAATATCGCTTATAAACTGGATGTGAATGAGTATCGCGGCAATCGCAGCGTGCAATTAATCATTGATCACCTGTGGCCAATTTAACGCCAGTATTCTCTACTAATAAGGGCTGAAATCCGGTAAAATTCCGCCCTTATGACCGCATTTTGACAAGTCCATCTAAAGAAATCAGACCATGTTTGAAATTAACCCGGTAAAAAATCGCATTCAGGACCTCACGGAGCGCTCCGACGTTCTTAGGGGGTATCTTTGACTATGACGCCAAGAAAGAGCGTCTGGAAGAAGTAAACGCCGAGCTGGAACAGCCGGATGTCTGGAACGAACCTGAACGCGCACAGGCGCTGGGTAAAGAACGTTCCTCCCTCGAAGCCATTGTTGAAACGCTCGACCAAATGAGTCAGGGGCTGGAAGATGTTTCCGGTCTGCTGGAGCTGGCTGTCGAAGCCGATGACGAAGAAACCTTCAACGAAGCTGTCGCTGAACTCGATGCACTGGAAGAGAAGCTGGCACAGCTTGAATTCCGCCGTATGTTCTCTGGTGAATATGACAACGCCGACTGCTACCTGGATATTCAGGCCGGTTCCGGCGGCACCGAGGCGCAGGACTGGGCGAGTATGCTGGAGCGCATGTATCTGCGTTGGGCAGAAGCGCGCGGCTTTAAGACGGAAATCATCGAAGAATCCGAAGGCGAAGTGGCGGGTATCAAATCCGTTACCATCAAGATTTCCGGCGATTACGCCTATGGCTGGCTGCGTACCGAAACCGGTGTTCATCGCCTGGTACGTAAAAGCCCGTTCGATTCCGGCGGCCGTCGCCACACGTCATTCAGCTCGGCGTTCGTTTACCCGGAAGTAGATGACGATATTGATATCGAAATCAACCCGGCGGATCTGCGCATCGACGTTTATCGCGCATCGGGCGCGGGTGGTCAGCACGTTAACCGTACGGAATCTGCGGTACGTATTACCCACATTCCGACCAACACGGTAACGCAGTGCCAGAACGACCGTTCACAGCATAAGAACAAAGACCAGGCCATGAAGCAGATGAAAGCGAAGCTTTATGAACTGGAAATGCAGAAGAAGAACGCTGAGAAGCAGGCGATGGAAGACAATAAGTCCGACATCGGCTGGGGTAGCCAGATCCGTTCGTATGTCCTTGATGATTCTCGCATTAAAGACCTGCGCACCGGGGTTGAAACCCGTAACACGCAGGCAGTGCTGGATGGCAGCCTGGATCAATTTATCGAAGCAAGTTTGAAAGCAGGGTTATGAGGAACCAACATGTCTGAACAACAAGCACAGGGCGCTGACGCGGCAGTCGATCTTAATAATGAACTGAAAACTCGCCGCGAAAAGCTGGCATTGCTGCGTGAACAAGGCGTGCCGTTCCCGAACGATTTTCGTCGCGACCACACCTCAGACCTTCTGCACGCTGACTTCGATGCAAAAGAAAACGAAGAGCTGGAAGCGCTGAACATTGAAGTGGCCGTTGCCGGTCGTATGATGACCCGTCGCATCATGGGTAAAGCGTCTTTTGTCACCCTGCAGGATGTGGGTGGCCGTATTCAGCTATACGTTGCCCGTGACGATCTGCCGGAAGGTGTTTACAACGAGCAGTTTAAAAAATGGGACCTGGGCGATATCCTGGGCGCAAAAGGCAAGCTGTTCAAAACCAAAACCGGCGAGCTGTCCATTCACTGTACTGAGCTGCGCCTGCTGACCAAAGCCCTGCGCCCGCTGCCGGATAAATTCCACGGCCTGCAGGATCAGGAAGCCCGCTATCGTCAGCGTTATCTGGATCTGATCTCTAACGAAGATTCCCGCAACACGTTCAAAGTGCGTTCCAAAATCATGGCCGGCATTCGCCAGTTCATGGTGAGCCGCGACTTTATGGAAGTGGAAACCCCGATGATGCAGGTGATCCCTGGCGGCGCGTCTGCGCGTCCGTTCATCACCCATCACAACGCCCTGGACCTCGACATGTACCTGCGTATTGCGCCGGAACTGTACCTGAAACGTCTGGTGGTTGGCGGTTTCGATCGCGTGTTCGAAATTAACCGTAATTTCCGTAACGAAGGGATCTCCGTTCGTCATAACCCAGAGTTCACCATGATGGAACTCTATATGGCGTATGCGGATTACAAAGATCTGATCGAGCTGACCGAATCTCTGTTCCGTACCCTGGCGCAGGACATTCTGGGTAAAACCGAAGTCCCTTACGGTGACGAAGTGTTCGACTTCGGTAAGCCGTTCGAAAAACTGACCATGCGCGAAGCGATTCAGAAATACCGTCCGGAAACCAACATGGCAGATCTGGATAACTTCGACTCAGCAAAAGCCATTGCAGAAAGCATCGGCATCAAAGTTGAGAAGAGCTGGGGTCTGGGCCGTATCGTGACTGAGATCTTCGAAGAAGTGGCCGAAGCACACCTGATTCAGCCGACTTTCATCACCGAGTACCCGGCAGAGGTTTCTCCGCTGGCGCGTCGTAATGACGTGAATCCGGACATCACCGACCGCTTTGAGTTCTTTATTGGTGGTCGTGAAATCGGTAACGGCTTTAGCGAACTGAACGATGCCGAAGATCAGGCGCAACGCTTCCAGGATCAGGTTAATGCGAAAGATGCGGGCGATGACGAAGCGATGTTCTATGACGAAGATTATGTGACCGCGCTGGAACATGGTCTGCCGCCGACTGCGGGTCTGGGCATTGGTATCGACCGTATGGTTATGCTGTTTACCAACAGCCATACCATCCGTGACGTGATTCTGTTCCCGGCGATGCGTCCGGTAAAATAAGTCGTTAAGACGTGAAAAAGCCCTGGTGTGCAAACACAGGGCTTTTTTATTGCCTGACGCTGGCGGCAAATTGTCTGAGTTGTTCGTTGGCGTTCTCTGCTTCCAGCACCATCCACGGACTAAATGCCCAGGGGGTTGCAACCAGAGAGCGGAAGAGGGCATCAATTTTAACCCACTGATACTCCATGACTTCCTCGGTATTGATATCCAGTGGCGTAACGATTTGTGCAGCAAAGACGGGGCAAATTTCGTTTTCGACAATCCCGGACGGGTCGGTTTCGCGATAGCGGAAACCCGGCGCAATAGGCGTAATGTCGATAATATCGACCCCAACTTCATAGCGGCAGCGGCGAACCATCGCCTGTTCAAGCGTTTCCCCCTCTTGCGGATGTCCGCAAACGGAGTTAGTCCAGACACCCGGCCAGGCCTTTTTGCCCATCGCCCGGCGTGTGACCAGACATTCACCATGTGAATTGAAAAGCCAGGAAGAGAAGGCGAGATGGAGCGGGGTGTTATGGTGATGAGCGGTATACTTTTCTTCCATGCCGATGGGTGAGCCGTGCTCATCCAGCAAAATGACATGTTCTTGCATGCTTATGATTTCTCCGGAGCGATATAAAACCGTATGACGCGACGCCAGTGTGGCTACGGCGCAACTCCATAGCCGGATCGGTGGCGTCGCGCCAACGGTTAAACATTATACCCGTTCTCAGGCAAACAGTTTGGCCCAGAGGGCGGAAAAGGGCATTACCAGCAAAAGGCCGGGCAGCATATTAGCGACCGGAAACGGTTTTATGTTGCAGATACGCAACCCCGTTGCCACCATAACCAGCCCGCCCGCGCAGGAGAAATCCGCCATCATATCGGGTGTGATCATGTGCAGGATATAAACGGCAATCGTTGCCAGCGCGACCTGCACAATGATCAGCGGAATACCGATGGTCATGACCGAGAAACCGAGCATGGTGGCAAAAATCGCGGCGGTGAACAGATCCAGTACTGTTTTGATATACAGAATCGACGGATCGCCGGTCATCCCTTCATGCATTGCCCCGAAGATCCCGGTGCCGCTGGCGCAAAACAGCACCATAATGGCGACGAATTTTTCCGTAAATTCGTCATGCGTCAGCCCCTGTACCGGCGGGAAAACATGGTTGATCAAACCGCGTGTGGTACCGGCGGCTTTGCCAATCTGTTTTTCCAGGAAGAAGGCTTCCCCGATGACCGTACCCAGTACCATGGCCAGTACGACAGCGGGCATAAACTTCACTTTGATAACCAGATTGATGCCCAGGCCAATCGAGCACAAACCAAAGGTCAGCGGCAGTGCGGTTTTGACGCGATCCGGAATACGGCTGCCAACAACGGAGCCAAGCAGGCCGCCGATAACGACCGCAGCACCATTAACATAAGGTCCAATTAACATAGAAATTCCTGAGAAATTAAACGCGATGAAGCAAGTTCCCTTCGCCCCAGCGCGGGATGTTTTTAACATCAATATCGAACAGATCCAGCGCGCGGCTGACACTATGCGTAATGATTTCGTCGGCCTTTTGCGGGCGCTGATAGAGCGCCGGAACCGGCGGGAAAATAATCCCGCCCATCTCCGTAACGGCCTGCATATTGCGAATGTGCCCCAGGTTCAGCGGCGTTTCGCGTGCCAGCAGTACCAGGCGGCGGCGCTCTTTAAGCACCACATCAGCCGCCCGGGTCAGCAGGTTATCGGTAAGACAGTGTGCGATGGAGCCCAGAGATCGCATTGAACACGGGGCGACTAACATCCCCAGCGTCTTAAACGACCCGCTGGAAATAGAAGCCCCAAGATTTCCGATCGGATGTACCACATCCGCCAGCGCCATTACCTCATCGAGCCGATAATCCGTTTCCAGCTCGCAGGTTTTTTCCGCCCCTTTTGTTACGACCAGATGGACTTCGAGAGCCTGCCCACGTAAAAGCTCCAGCGCCTTCACGCCATACTGAAAACCGGAAGCACCGCTGATGCCGACAATGATGCGTCGTGATGTGGTCACACTTATCCCCTTATTCGAAGTCTGGCAGGAAACGTTTTACATCCACCTCTTTGAACTTCGAGCGCTCAAAGTGGCTTTTCAGATGGAACGGTACCGTGCAGTCGAAGATCGTTTTGCAGGATGTCCCCTGCTGCAGAATGCTCGGGCTGTATTCCGGGATCTGCGACGGATCGAGCGGGTGGCAGCGAACGCCAGGAATAGTGATGGTATCCACATCACCCTGGTAGCGGGTTTGCATCGCCCACAACACGTCGTCACTGTCGAAAATGTCCACGTCTTCATCCACCAGAATGACGTGTTTCAGCTCAGGGAACGCAGCGAACGCGAGCAGTGCAGCCTGGCGCTGACGGCCTTCATCCACCGCTGCCGCTTTCTTAAACTGCATCACGGCCAGCAGCTTGCCGCCGCCCGCGGAGTGCGCAAACACGTTGAGTAATTTGCCCGGCATTGCGCGGCCTACCATATCCAGGATGCTGGCTTCGGTCGGAATGCCCGCCATGTTGACGTGTTCTTCGCCAGGCCCGACGGTGGTGCGCCAGATAGGGTTGTAGCGATGAGTAACGGCTTTCACTTTGATTACCGGCAGCGCGTTTTTGGCTTCGCCGGTATAGCCCGGGAATTCCGGCATCGCTTTGCCGGTATTGGTGTTCTGGTCTTCACGAAGACGCACGTTTGGCAGCAGTTCGCCTTCAATGACGATTTCTGCATGAGCGATGGCTTTTTCGTTAATGGTTTTACACTGCACCATCTCTACCGCACGGCCGCGCAGCGCGCCGGCAACGCTCAGCTCGTCATAACCTAACGGGGTGGTCGGCGGCTCGAAGCAGGCAGCGATTTCGATAGCTGGATCCACGCCGATGCTAATGGAGATGGGCAGCGGTTGGCCTGCGGCTTCTGCTTTCATGCGGAACGCATCGATATGACGGCCCGGGGTCAACCACATGGACAGCTCATCACGGCTCTGTACGCACAGGCGGTGAATGGTGATGTCGGATTCGCGGGTTTCCGGATCGGAGGCATAGCACAGCCCCATCGTGATGTACGGACCTGCATCCTCTTCGGTGTTGGTCGGTGCAGGCAGTAATTTGCGCAGATCGAAATCGGGGGCGCTTGCCAGGTGTACAACCTGCTGGCAAACAGTGTCGTCTTTGCTCAGTACCGGCGGAATCGGGTTTTGTACGGAGTCTTTCAACAGGTGGCCAAGTTTTTCCTGTGGGCAGTTGAGAAAGTGGCTAACGCGTTTGCGTGAACCATTGAGGCCAATTGCGACACTGATATCGTGAAAGCCTTTCACTTTGTTGAAGACCATGACCGGGCCATTTTTGCGTGTTGGACGCTGGCAGGTACCGCCTGCGCCAACGTAGCGATAGACGCCGGACAGTTCGGCATGTGGATCCACTTCGGTATCGGTTTCCACATATTCGCCGGGCAAGGTTTTTAATAATTCGAGCGCTGAACGTAAATCGTAAACATCGCTGGTAGGTTTATTTTCTGAATTTGACATAGCCTGTTCCATCTCAAGAAAGATAATTAAGGTCTGCGCCTACCTTATTTTCCAGGTGCTTTTTAAACAAATACCGTTTTCCTGATTCTCCCCATATCAAAAAAGTACTCTTTGCACAGATGTTAAATATTTAAAGCAAAAGTGAAATAATTAACGTGCTTTTCCTTTGGTTGGGTAAGTGTGATACTGAACGCCTCAATGCTACGGGGTATAAGCGTATGGATTTGAAAAGATTACGTTATTTTTGTCGTGTGGTGGAACAAGGCTCCATAAGCCAGGCTGCAAAAGTGCTGAATATGGCACAACCCCCGCTCAGCAAACGCATACAGGAACTTGAAGAAGAACTTAATGTGCCATTGTTTACACGCCAGGGAAATCGCATTGAACCCACTGATGCGGGTTATTTTCTTTATCGTAAAGCCTGTGAAATATTACGTCAGGTCGAAGATACCGCCCGTGAAACTGTGGCGATTGCTAATAAAGAAAAATTTCAATTGAGAATCGGTTTAACTCATCTTTTTCAGTCCTATTTTAAACCTCTGCTTCTCGAGTTATATAAGCGTCATCCGCAGGCTGAAATAAATATCTCTGTTACGGATTCCAGCCATTTAGAGACGATGCTAAATGAGGGAACTATCGATCTGGCGTTGATTCAGCGCCCGTACCGCAGTGAAGGGTTCGATTTTGTCTCCTTCGACCCGGTCAGGCTGGTGGCGGTGATCAGTAAAAAATGTCTGCCGCAGGTACCGCAAAGTCCCTTTGATTATCAGGCGCTGGAGGCATTCCCGTTGGTGCTTTTGCACCGGGCGAAAGATTCCGGCACCTATGAAATGCTGATTGATTTGTTCCGCAAAGCCGGGGGCAACCCGAAGGTCATCATGCATATCACCCAGCCGGGAGTCATTCTGGAATGGCTGGAGTCCGGGCTGGCGGCGGCAACGTTATTACCCTCCTCGGAAGTGGATGCATCGAAGTTAACAAACTGCCACGTGGTGGATGTTTTTCCCTCGCCGCAGGTCTTTTATCCGGCGCTGGTAAAAATCCCGGCCATGAACTGGCTGCCTGAAATCATGGAAATTATTGCTCACGGTTATCCCTTTATCGACAGTAAGCGGTAAGTGGTTGGCATCCCGGCGTTGGCTGCCTAGAATAAGGGGCCATTCATTTTTACAGAGGATCTGTTTTGCGTGCAGGAAGCCTGACAAGAAACCCATTCCACATTGTCATTTGCCTGACAGTGGCGTTACTGCTGGCGGGGTGTGCTGGCAGTAAATCGTCCGATAGCGGCAATGTTTACACGGTAAAACGTGGGGATACGCTGTCCAAAATTTCACGCCAGACCGGCACCAGCGTGAACGACCTTGCACGGCTCAATGGGATTTCTCCGCCGTACACCATTGAGATTGGCCAGCGTCTGAAGCTGAACAGCTCGTCGAAATCGTCCTCTGCAAAAGGCGGTACTCAAACGGCGAAAGTCATCCCTTCATCGGCTGTACCGCTCTCTTCCTGGCCGCCCGTCGGGCAACGCTGCTGGCGCTGGCCAACCACGGGCAAGGTGATCAGACCGTATTCCACCTCCGAAGGCGGGAACAAAGGGATCGATATCGCAGGGGCTCGCGGCCAGGCGGTTTACGCGGCCGGAGCAGGGAAGGTGGTCTATGCCGGCAATCAGCTGCGCGGTTATGGCAATCTGATCATGATTAAGCACAGTGATGAGTACATCACGGCCTATGCGCACAACGACACTATTCTCGTTAATAACGGGCAGAGCGTGAAGATTGGGCAAAAAATTGCCACGATGGGCAGCAGTGATGCCGATGGGGTGCAACTGCACTTCCAGATACGCTATAAGGCGACGGCCATCGACCCACTGCGCTATCTGCCGCCGCAGGGCAGCCCACCGAAATGTTAAGATTCGCGCTAAGCGATTAATTTATGGTCAGTTAGTCGTTTAGCGTCTTGCCAGTCGGTGTTTAAGGTTTATAATGCCTGTCACACCACAAGGCGGGTGTAGTTCAATGGTAGAACGAGAGCTTCCCAAGCTCTATACGAGGGTTCGATTCCCTTCACCCGCTCCATAATCTTGCATTTTCAGCTTTACTCCATTTCCATTACGCCTTGAATGTCTCTGCAGTATGATGTGTTTTGCCGTCTGCTGGTAAGTTTTGGATATCTAGCGCCTCGGTAGTTCCTGGTGGCAATAATTTCCTACTTCTGGACTGTTCAGACATGGGTAATGCGCGTAGCCGTTTGCAACCATTAATGAAAAGTGCAGTTGGAATACCTGGGAAGGCTGGGAATTTTCAGCGTGACGTAATGATCGTTCAGTACCTTATTAATATAATCAAGCCCGTTATTCAGTATGAAATACCGTAGGACGGTATCATCTCTCGTGCATTAATCAGAACGATAAGCCAGTTCCAGTCTATACATTTACGGTTTCAACATCCTGATGAAGTTATTGAACCAGAAGAGTACGATTAAGCACATCCTTTTTTGTCGTATAAAGACATAAAAAAGCAGGCGCAGAATGACAAAAAAACAGCAAGGACCAGGCTCCTGCATGGGATACGCTTGCAAAAGCGTATTCGCTAGATGCAGAGGCTGCCATAAAAGCATGTTCCAGGGGAATGTTTCAGGTTATGGGCTTTAATTATGAGTTATGTAGCTACAAATATTTTGATTCCTTTTTGAAAGATATGAAATCAAATGCAGGTAAACAGTTAAGCGCCTTTCTCCATGTGTTTAATAAGAATAGTGCCTTGTTATCGGCAATGGTGAATAAAGGTTTTTATAATATGGCATTCAACTATAATGGAAGCGATTTCGGCGATTACGATGTTAAAATCCGCAGAACATATGAAAGCCTGGAGAAGGAACAGTGATAAATAATCGAGTAATCCGAACGACCTTAGCCTTTTCGATATTGATGTCAGCTTTTTCTTCTTATGCCAGCAGCCTCCATTCGGGAGTGTATGAAGGTTTAATGTTAGCTATATCTCCTGCGGGTCATCTTACCGGCTATTATGCCGAATCGGCTACGGATGGCGTGAAACGCACCTGTTCATTTTCTTTATCAGGGCAGGTTTCAGCACAGGAAACAAATGCGATTACCTCATGGTCCTCATCGGTATTGCCAGGTCAAATTAGCGCCAGCACGGACGGTGTAAAACTGACGATTCCTGGCGGTCAAACGCACGCCGGGTGCATTAATGTGTTAATGCCTGAAATTAATACGGGCCTTGAACTGGAAACAACACAAGAGACACACTGGCAAGCTCTGGCGCAGGCGAATGCTGAACGTGTTTATCTGAGTTCAACTGCCGATGTCGGTACCCGACGTAAGGCATGGATCGTCAAGGGCGATGTTGTGGGTGTTTTACAGACCCAGGCAGGCTGGACGCAAATTGAGTTTGTTAGTGGAACAGGGAAAATGATTCGCGGCTGGGTTAACAGTAAGGAGATTCAGCCTCTGACGCCACCCGCTTCCTGAGGGTAATATTACCCGTGGTTTATTCTGGCAAGTTTGCTACCGCTGATGCGTTCAACAAAGTTAGTTCAATGTAGCGAGATCTCTGGCCGTGGTTATTGACCTGCTCTCGCGAAAAGTTATCGGCTGGGCGATGCAACCCCGGATGACAAAAGATAATTTCCTGAACGCACTGCTGATGGCTGTATGGCGGCGTAATCCCCAAAAACAGGTGCTGGTTCACTCGAATCCGGGCAGTCTGTGCGTGGCAGTCGTTTCTGAAATCACACGGCCTGGTGGGCAGTATTCGTTGTCGTGGGAACTGTCACTCTTTTCGCAGAGCGCTGCTGAATAAGAGATGCTGGTAAATCCTGACCTCCGCCCCGACGGAAGATCGCCTGGGCAGAGGCCGCAGAACTGCTTTCCTGGCGTTAAATCATAAAGAAAAGCACTCTTTTTAGTATGTAATTTTCGTATGTTAAATATCGAATCCTAATTCTTTAACAAGGTTACAGAGTTTTTTCGCACCATTAAAATTTAAATGGTCCGAGTCGTAAAAATCTTCTGGAGTAAATGCTTTCTGCGTGGACAGATCAGTCATGAAAACATTATGACCATTGGTGAGACTTTTTATATATGACAACGTTTCATCTTTCAGGGTTTTATCGAAGTTATCAACGTAAAATTGAGTAAACGGCATCACTATAAAATGAAGGTTTGAATCTGTTTCATTAATTAATGATAGCAAAGTTGAGAGGATGTTTTTATTGTTTTCAAAGCTATGTTTTCTTTGGCAATTCTTTGCCAGCGCTTTTACGCGTTTGAGGATGTCAACTGATGAATATGAAAAGTCCGTAGAATTATTTCTTGAATTAATAAAATCGACAGATTCCTGCACGATCGCTTCATCAAGCAGTAAACTGTTTAACCTTGATAGCTCTTCATCATTAAAATAATGAGGGTGGTTTTTTTTACAGATCTGCTGAACGAGTAAATCAAGAGGTCCCAGGATGGTATGATTGCTTGTTTCGTTTTTCGGTTTTTCAACTTTGCTTCGGAAATTATATTCAATATTATGGCTTTTGCAGAAATAACGAGATACTGGAAATGTTGTCGCTTCTCCCATTGAAAACTCGAAAAAAACATCATAAAGGCCAATGCATATAATGAAGTTTCTTGTGTTTGTTATTTCTGTTATTTTTTTAATTAGACTGTATGATAAAGTAAAATCACCAGAAAATAAGGACAGGTTTACTGATTTTTCTAATAGTTCCTGCGGGAATCCCTGATATGCATATGATGAACCTAATATCACACTCTTTATATCTGGCTCATTGATGAGTTTTTCATAACGGGAGTTGAGAAGCGGTATGTATCCGATGTCTGTATTAAATCGGCTTGTATTTTTTTCCGGAAATTGAATGGATGTCAGGATGTCAGGGAACTGTATGTTATTTTTTTTGAGGAAGTTAAATCCAATGTAATCGGTGATAAGTATTGGCACTAATGTATCATCATCCAGATCCAGGCGTATGCATTCTGGATCTGTTTCCAGATTCACATCAAATGAAGTGATTCTTTCCATATTGAATGGAAGATAAAGTGCGTTACGTTGATATGAACTCCAGTTTTCACCTACAAAAACAATGTGAAACGACTGTGTTGAAAGATAATATATAAAAAAAGAATTTAAATGTGATATTAGTTTTTCAACATCCTCTGGCGTGACGTTTTTTTCAGCACAATAAATAAGCTCATTGATAAAAGATGCAGTATTCTCATCATCATGTAAAAGACTACTATTTGTAATAAATAAATCTTTCAACTCATCAATGACAGAATCACTTTCAATCCAACTGAGTTTTTGTGCAAGGAAATGAATGTTTTTAAGGAAAAGAGCTGTGTTATTCATTATTTTACCTGGTAGCCAATAAAAATAATCAAATTATAACGAGCACACTTGTTTTACTTCATGGTGAAGTATACAGGAGCCGATTGGATATGGAAATATTGAAGGATTAACAATAATTTGATTGGGAAATGGAAATTTTCAAATAATAAGCGTGCTATTTAATTAAATGTTCCACATAAGGGCTGATGTGTCATTGCCGTGGCTCGCTGCAATACACAGCAACGAGCGATTGCGGGGACTGTTGTAGCCAGGCTTTGCGACCTGAAGGCCCCTATAAGCCTATTGCCGCCGGCGCATAAACACACGGCCAGTTTAATGTCGTGAGATACCCGGCTGTGCAAAATAACCGACAATAAAAAACCGGGGTGCATATACAAACCCCGGTAAAAGGTGGATCGATTTTCAGGCTACACGTACTCCCGATCAGTTTCTTATTGCTTTAAATTGCCTTGTGGTCTCAGTTAATGCTATTTCAGTCGGCAGACGCTCCATGGAGCTCGCGCCGTAGAAGCCGTTACATTCAGGACAGTTCTCTAAAATGAATTTCGCATCTTCCGGTGTTGCAATAGGGCCACCATGGCACAGGACGATCACATCCGGGCGCACTTCTTTTGCCGCTTTCGCCCAGTCATTAATTAATGGCACGCAGTCTTTCAGGGTGAGAGCAGTTTCCGCGCCGATATTCCCGCCGGTGGTTAATCCCATATGCGGAACAATAATGTCTGCTCCGGCTTTGGTCATCGCAATGGCATCTTCGCGGCTAAAGACATAAGGCGTCGTAAAGAGGCCTTTTTCATGTGCCAGTCGAATCATATCCACTTCTAACGCATAGCCCATCCCGGTCTCTTCGAGGTTGGCCCGAAAATTCCCGTCGATCAGCCCCACGGTTGGGAAGTTCTGAACGCCAGCAAAGCCAATCGCTTTAATATCATCCAGAAACTTATCAAACTGACAGAAAGGGTCAGTCCCGTTGACGCCCGCGAGAACCGGTGTTTTTTTGGTGACTGGCAGCACTTCTTTTGCCATATCCATAACGATTTCATTAGCGTTGCCGTAAGCCAGCAGACCAGCTAATGAACCACGACCCGCCATGCGATAGCGACCTGAGTTATAGATAACAATCAGATCGATACCGCCAGCTTCTTCGCATTTTGCCGACAAACCTGTGCCCGCTCCGCCGCCGATGATGGGTTCCCCCCGGGCAATCATCTGATGAAATTTTTGCAATAATCCTTCACGCGTATGTTTCATGGCTTTAATTCCGTATTTAGTGAATTAATTCTTTGTGTAAATTTATAAGTAGCTGATTAAATTCGGCAGAATTGATGTGATGTGGGCTGACGATCAGTTTACGGTGCGGCGTTTCGATAAATGTTGCCTTAAACGCATCGAGAAAAGCCTGGTCTGCTTCTGGATCCCAGAAATCCCCACCAATATTGTCCAGGGCAGAAAAACCGCCCATGGGGATAGCAAACCTGACTTCTCCCTCACATCGATTTAAACGCTCGGCAATCCATGTCCCCATCTTGCCGTTTTCCTCTGGTGTTGTGCGCATCAATGTTACTTGTGGGTTGTGCTGATAAAGCCGACGACCCCGATAGTGCTCGGGTACCGAAGGTCGGGACCCAAAATTAACCATATCAAGTGCCCCGCAAGAACCTATATACGGGATTTTAGAGCGGGCGATCGCGCCGAAGCGGTCATCACTACAGGCCAGAACGCCGCCAAATAAGTAGTCGCATACTTCGGTGGTACTGATATCGAGTACGCTGTGTAATAAATGGTTATCTGCCAGTTTTTCCATGGCCTTACCCCCGCTACCGGTGGCATGGAAAACCAGACAGTCATAATCGTTTTCTAATTTTTGTGTTAATTGCTGTACGCAGGGCGTAGTGACGCCGAACATAGTGAGGCCAATCGCGGGTTTATCCGTAACGGCTTCGCTGTCGTCCTGAGAGAACACCACAGCGCCGGCAATCTGATTTGCTGCACTTTTTAATACTTTGCGGGAAATTCGGTTTAAGCCTGAAATATCAGTGACGGAGTTCATGATGGCGATATCGCTGGCGCCAATATAGCCGGAGACGTCTCCGGAGGCCATTGTTGAAACCATCAATTTCGGAATACCAATCGGCAGGGCTTGCATGGCTGGCGTAATTAATGCGGTATTGCCCGATCCCCCTAAGCCGATAATGCCCAGCACATCTTCACGGTTTGTTAAGAATAATTCAAAGGCGAGAGACATTGCGGTGATAGCTTTTCCCCTGTCACCACAAAAGACAGCACTTTCTCCCTCAGGATGAAAGCGGGCTACGGTTGCTGCTGTAATATCCGCACCCCTTGCGGAATGATCAGCGACTGTCGTCAGGTCAACGATGAGCGCATCGGCACCCGTTTTTTTTATTAACGACTTAACGTAAAAAGCTTCCGTGCTTTTCGTGTCAAGAGTTGTTACGACGTATATGTAGCCATTGTCTTTGCTCACGTGTTCTCCTTAACTAAACTCACTTTTGTAACGAGTATTTCAAAGTCGGAAGAGTGAAATGCATTTGTTGCGACAACGATTGAGACTGCCGTCTCAAAAAATGTAGCAGCGATTGAGACTGGCGTCTCAAAAAAGCTAGCATAAATGAGACGATTGTCTCAAATATTTTTTGATGTTAAAATTAACAGTATGTTTTATAAGGTAATTAATTTTCTTGTCGAGCGTGATTTGTTATTTTGCGTCACCTGGATAGGCGAATGTTGATTTGCTATGTTTGTGTTACAACGAGTGAAATTGGGAAAGTCTGGACGTATGGAGAGGAAGCTTTGGAGCCATCTGTAACGCGCAAGAAAACGTATGATTTGCTAATGAATAAGGCGTTAGTTTTGTTTGAGCAAGGGGAGATCCCCTCCATTTCACGGTTAGCCACAGAAGCGGGTGTTTCACGGGCGACGGCTTACCGTTACTTCCCGACTCAAAGCGATTTAATTGCCGCTGCCGTTGGCGCGAGTCTGGAAACTATTCGGGAATGGAAACCGAAAAGCGATGATAAAGTCGGCGAACGTATCGCCGAGTTGTTTGATTTCGCGTTCCCGGAAATGTTTCGTCATGAGGGTGCCCTGCGTGCAGCACTGCTTGTCTCGTTGCAGCAATGGGCGCTTGAGCGGCACTCTCCGGATAAAATGGAAAAAAAGCTGGTCCGTGGTAATCGTAAAGCGACGCTTGCTCGGGTGATGGAACCGGTGAAGGAAAAATATTCGCCTGAGATGTATCGCAAGGTCATTGCTGCCTTTTCGTTATTGTACGGTTCAGAAGTCTTTCTGGTGATGAAGGATATCTGGGGTATGGACAATCAGGAAGTCATTGATAACGTACAATGGATGGCCAAAGCTATTATAAATCAAGCAAATAGAGAATCCTCTGAGGAAGAGTATGCCGGAAACAAATAGCTTATCTTGCTGCCTGTCTTATAAGTAAGGGGCAGTAGCCCCGCTTACTTAACCCAAATAACTCACCATTAATTGAAGTGTATTTAAAATACAATTCAGCGCTCCTGAAATATCCATTTAAAATACCGTTATTAATTTGCTTTAAGGTTTATTTTTATTTTATTTATGTCTTATCCATAGCGTTCACTGTCGAAGAGAATGATAAGCAAGCTTAGTTTTTTTAAGCAGAAATAATTGTCGTAGATTATAGAAGTGGCGTTTGATGATGATAAAATCCGTTTATGAACTATGCTGAGGTAAACGGTTTTTTTATTTCAATAGCATAATTTCATTGCGTTTATCTTGTTTCTTCCAACATAACGACAGGCCTTTAATATAAATTAAACTCTCTTAAGCTTTATGGGGAATACATTCTATGCGTGAGAATCACCCTGTAACACAGCAAGAACGCATTTTTGATAATGATGCGACGTTAATGTCTACCACAGATCCTGAGAGTTATATTAATTACGCTAATGATGCTTTTATCGAGGTGTCTGGTTTTTCGCTCAGTGAACTTGAGGGGCAACCGCATAATCTGGTTCGTCATCCGGATATGCCACCGCACGCATTCTCAGATATGTGGTTTACCCTTAAACAGGGGGAGCCGTGGAGCGGCCTGGTAAAAAACCGTTGCAAAAATGGCGATCATTATTGGGTTCGCGCCAACGCAATCCCGATCATCCGCAAAGGTGATGTGAAGGGGTATATGTCGGTACGCACTAAACCTGATAACGATGAGGTCGTAAAGGCAGAAGCGCTGTATCAGCAATTTCGTGAGGGGAGTGCAAACGGCAAACGCCTTTTCAAAGGGTTGATCATACGTAAAGGGTTTATGCGCTGGCGTACGTGGTTTGTCACGATGCCATTACGCTGGCGATTACGATCAGCGTTAATAACAACCTTTTTGTTGAGCATTCTCGTCGGGGCGCTATGTCAACTGACGTCCGGGCAGATGGGCATGTTGACGGGGGGGATGGCAGTCCTGTTTTTAGCGTTGATGACATGGCTGGAAATGCAAATTGTGCGTCCCGTTGAGCGCCTGTGTCATCAAGCCCTGCAGGTGGCAACCGGGGAAACGCAGCAGGTGGAACAACCGACACGCATTGACGAAGTCGGCGTCACCCTGCGGGCAATCGGCCAGCTCGGGTTGATGTTCCGATGGCTAATCAATGATGTCAGTAGTCAGGCTGTGAACGTACTTAACGCCGCTGATGCGTTATGTAAAGGAAACGATAGCCTGAGCCGTCAGACGGATCAGGCGGCGGCGAATGTGCAGCAAACAGCCGCGACAATGAATGAGCTGGCGGCCACCGTAAAAAGTAATACCCTTACTGCCGCCGAAGCCAGTGCCTTATCTCAGGGCGCGCGTGAAGCGGCTGAGCAGGGCGGCAAAGTGATGAGCGGCATGATACAGATGATGGGCAATATTGGTTCCAGCTCCGATCAAATCGCCAGTATTACCAGCATCATTGACAGCATTGCCTTTCAGACCAATATTCTCGCACTGAATGCCGCGGTAGAAGCCGCACGAGCGGGCGAACAGGGGAAAGGTTTTGCCGTGGTAGCCGGTGAAGTTCGTACCCTTGCCCAGCGTAGCGCCAGCGCAGCCAGCGAAATTAAAGCGCTGATAGAGTCCAGCGTGACGCAGGTCCGCTCCGGCAGTCAGTTAGCCGATGATGCCGGGAAAGCGATGCAGGAGATTGTCGGTAAGGTGAAACATGTAACCCAGTTGATTGAGCATATCAGTCAGGCGACGGCTGAGCAGGCATCGGCAATAAGTCAAATGAGTCTGGCGGTAGAAGAGCTCGATAAACTCACTCACCAAAATGCCGACCGTGTTCAGGAAGGCGCAGAAGCGTCAGATCGGTTGAATAGTCAGGTGACGCGTCTGGCAGAAGCCATTTCCGTATTCCGCTAACGACTGCAATCCGGCCCCGCCAGGTAAGGCGGGGTTTTTAAACGTACGGCCAATACTGGCATTTATCTGTCGAAATCAACGTAACTAATGAGCCACTGAGTGTCCGGTTGTGATGGACGATAATCGACTGTGCGCTTAAGACCAGCATGCCCATTGAGATCCGGTCTGCCTCAGGCTGACTAACAGCCACCCCTGGTCAGCAAAAGAAAAATCAGGCAAATAATGCCAGGTGCTCCAGTAAAATAGAACAGCCAATACCGATCAGCACGACGCCGCCCATCACTTCGGCCCACTTGCCAATCGCGGCACCCAGGAAGCGGCCGAGTAGCATCCCCGTCGTGGCCATAATGGTGGTCGCAAGGCCGATTAGCAGGGCGGTGGTGACAATATTTACATCCAGGAACGCGAGGCCCACGCCAACGGCCATTGCATCCAGGCTGGTGGCGATTGCGGTGGTGATCAGCAGCCAGAAACCGTGCCGTCTGGGCGCATTGAGCGGTTCCAGCCCATCTTTTTTCATTCCCTCAAACATCATTCGTGTGCCGAGCAGCATCAGCAGGGTAAAGGCAATCCAGTGATCCCAGCGCATAACGTACTGGCTGGCGGCCAGGCCAATCCCCCAGCCAATCACAGGGGTGATAGCTTCAACCACGCCAAAGATGATGCCAGTGCGTAGCGCTTCTTTCAGCGGCGGGCGATAAAGTGCCGCCCCCTTACCGATCGATGCAGCGAAGGAATCCATAGACATCCCAAATGCCAGAATGAGGAGTGCGTAGAAGCTCATGTGCGTACCTTTAAATACCCGCTAGTGTGAGCGGGTCAAATGTGTCAAATCTCAATAATGATCATGCTGCCATGGAAATGCGTGAAAATCAAAAAAATATCTTATAAATCAATTATATATAATATTGGCTATGTTTTATTGCACTGGCTATGTTTGGTTTTATCGTTGCAAAAAGAAAACGTTGCGTTGGGGTAAGATCGCATAAGGCAAGGATGTCGGGTCGCTACGTTAATGTTGATACATCCATGTTATGAATGTCTTATTCTTGCCTCCCGCCAAAAAAAGTTGAAAAATGGTTAGCAAGGTGATGGCGTTCCACCTTACCCAACCGCTTCCCTGTGAAGCTGATGACGCCTGGTATGACTCTTTCAATGGAGGCATGTCGGGCGCTTGTCTTTTCCCTTCTGCATGCCTCTGACATTATTAATTTTGTTGAGGAAAACATGCTGAAATCTCTCCTTGCCGTGATTGTCGGTGGTTCCGCAGGATGCGTAATTCGCTGGCTGCTCTCTGTGCGCCTGAATGTACTCTTCCCTCATCTGCCGCCTGGCACGTTGCTGGTGAACCTGATAGGCGGGTTTATTATTGGCGGGGCGCTGGCGTTCTTCACACGACAGCCGCATCTGGATCCTTGCTGGCGATTACTGATTACCACCGGGCTTTGCGGAGGAATGACCACCTTCTCGACGTTTTCGCTGGAAATTTTTTCGCAGCTACAGGTGGGCAATTATCTCTGGGCCATCACGTCGGTGATGGTGCATGTGTTTGGCTCATTGCTGATGACTGCTCTGGGTTTCTTTGTCATCAACATGCTGTAAAAAAAAGCCCGCAGGTTTGCGCCTGCGGGCTGTGTAGAACGTATTATGGGTTAACGCACCATGCACGGACGTTTGTTGTCGAACGTCCAGCCGGGGATAAGGTACTGCATCCCCATGGCATCGTCGCGCGCGCCCAGACCGTGTTTCTGATACAGCTCGTGCGCCTTCATCACCTGCTCCATATCCAGCTCCACACCCAGCCCCGGCGTCGTCGGCACCTGCACCATCCCGCCTTTGATTTCAAACGGCTCTCTGGTCAGGCGCTGGTTGCCTTCCTGCCAGATCCAGTGGGTGTCGATAGCGGTGATTTTGCCCGGCGCCGCGGCCGCCACATGGGTGAACATCGCCAGCGAGATGTCGAAGTGGTTGTTGGAGTGGGAACCCCAGGTCAGGCCGAACTCGTGGCACATCTGCGCCACACGCACGGAACCCTGCATGGTCCAGAAGTGCGGGTCCGCCAGCGGGATATCCACCGACTGCAGGGACAGCGTGTGCCCCATCTGACGCCAGTCGGTGGCAATCATATTGGTCGCCGTCGGCAGGCCGGTGGCGCGACGGAACTCCGCCATCACTTCACGCCCGGAGAAGCCCTGCTCAGCGCCGCACGGGTCTTCCGCGTAGGCCAGCGAACCTTTCAGGTACTTACCGATGCTGATGGCTTCGTTCAGGGACCATGCGCCGTTCGGGTCGAGGGTGACACGGGCCTGCGGGAAGCGCTTCGCCAGGGCGACAATGGATTCCGCTTCCTCTTCACCGGCCAGCACGCCGCCTTTGAGTTTGAAGTCGTTAAAGCCGTATTTTTCATACGCGGCTTCGGCC